>CAZNJG010000010.1:0-150725 GCA_964573305.1 uncultured Opitutaceae bacterium | reverse complement strand
ACCCCGAACCAATTGATTAAGAGTCAACTGCTCTACCATTGAGCTAGGAAGCCAAAAAATGGAGGGCGAAAAACTCAGATTCCCGAGGGGGTTGTCAAACCCTTTTCGGAGGAAATTTCCACGGCGGGCGTTTGTGTGGAGTCGATTTGTATTCGGTTAATGAATACGCTACCTGCCGCCGCATCCTCCGCAAGACGGGGGCTGGGAATTCCTCCCCGGCCCAGTGTGTGCTATTTTGGTGCCTCGCACTGGAATTTTACCCTTGCCAAGGTCGTGGGCGGCCGGTGTTTTCTCCCGCTCCTCACATGCAGAAGACCAAAAAGTCCATTGCCAAGCGCTTCAAGTTGTCCGCCACGGGCAAGCTGGTGCGTCGCACCCCGGGCTTCCGTCACTTGCTGGCTGCGAAGAGCACGAAGTCCAAACGCCGTGCATCTCGCGACAAGCTCGTGGCCGAAGGCCATGCGAAGCCCTTGAAACGCGCCCTGCCGTTCGGCCTCTAAAATCCGACGCGCAAACCATAATCCGCCAGCCGGGTGAATCCTAACGAGACGACCCGGCGGCCTTAAATACACCAACTAACATGCCTCGTGCCACAAACTCCCCCGCGTCGCGCAAGCGCCGCAAAAAAGTGCTGAAGTACGCCAAGGGCTACTTCGGTAATAAATCGAAGCTCTTCCGCTACGCGAAAGAAGCCGTCCAGCATGCCTGGCAATATGCCTACGCTGCCCGCCGCAAGAAGAAGGGCGATTTCCGCTCTCTCTGGATCGTCCGTCTGAACGCCGCCTGCCGTAATGCCGGCATCAGCTACAGCCGCTTCATCGAAGGTCTCGCCGCCGCCAACATCGGTCTCGACCGCAAGGTCCTCTCCGATCTCGCGATCCGCGATGAGGTCGCCTTTAACGCCCTGGTCAAACAAGCCCAGGACGCGTTGAAGACCAAGGCCGCCGCTGCGAAGCAGGCCTAACTCTTAATAACGCGAGCCTCGCGGGCTCGCCCCAAGAAAACCGCACCGCCTCGCCGGTCGTGCGGTTTCTCTCCCGAGGACGGGCCTGACCAGGTTCGTCCTTTTTTATTTTCCCGGCTCGACGCCGAGCCCCCCGCTGCCGCTTCCTCTCTCTTTCGATGCAAGACCAACTCTCTGCTCTTCTCGCCAAAGCCCAGTCTGAGCTCCCAGCCGTCAAAACCCGCCCCGAGTTCGAAGCCGCCAAGGCCCGCTTCGTCGGCCCCAATGGCGAACTCACCGGCCTCATGAAACAGATGGGCTCGGTCCCGAAGGAGCAGAAGCCGGCTCTCGGCAAACTCATCAACGAGGCCAAGACCCAGCTCCAGACGCACCTCGACGCCGCGCTCCGCCAAATCGAAGCCGCCGAACTTCAGGCGCAGCTCGGGCCCGCGGTCGACGCCTCGCTGCCGTCGCCCGATTTCGCTCTCGGCACGCATCACCCACTCACGCTCGTGCGCGAAGAGATGTGCCGCATCCTCCGCAAGGTCGGTTTCTCCGTCGTCGAAGGCCCCGAGGTCGAAACCGAGTACTACTGCTTCGACGCGCTCAACACGCCCGCCGATCACCCGGCCCGCGACGCGCAGGACACGTTTTATCTCCCGGCCAACGCCCGCTTCGGAAACGTCTCGAAGAAAACGCCCGACGAAAAATATCTGCTCCGCACGCACACCTCGTCGGTGCAGATCCGCACCATGCTCAAGGGCCAGCCGCCCATCCGCATCGTGTCGCCCGGCCGCGTTTATCGTCGCGATACGACCGATGCCACGCACTCGGCCAACTTCCACCAACTCGAGTGTCTCTACGTCGACAAGAACGTCACCGTCCGCGACCTGAAGGCGCTCCTCGATTACATCTTCGCCTCGCTTCTGGGCAAAGACACCAAGACCCGTTTCCGCACGCACTACTTCGGTTACACCGAGCCGAGTTTCGAAGTCGATCTCAGCGCCAAACACCTCCCGAAGGTGAACAAGGAATGGATCGAGATTGGCGGCTGCGGCATGGTCGATCCGACTGTGTTCGCCGATGTCGGCTACGATCCCGAAGTCTGGAGCGGCTACGCCTTCGGCATGGGCCTCGAACGTCTCGCGATGCTCCTCTACGGCATCGATGACATCCGCTATTTCTACCAAAACGATCAGCGTTTCCTCCGCCAATTTGCCTGAATTTTTAGCCGCAGAGACACCGAGGGCACAGAGTGAAGGCCTTCTGGTTTGGACTCTGTGACCTCTGTGCCTCCGTGGTTCAATTCACATGAAAATTTCCCTCAACTGGCTCCAATCCTACGTCGACCTCTCCGGCATCAGTGCCGATGAGATTTGCCGCGCGATCACGCTCCTCGGCTTTGAAGTCGAGCAAGTCATCCGCACCGGCGCGCCCGCGCTCAAGAACGTCGTCGTCGGCGAAATCCTCACGCGCGGCAAACACCCCAACGCCGACAAACTCTCGGTCTGCACCGTCGATGTCGGCCCCGATCACGGCGGCGCGCGCACGATCGTCTGCGGCGCGCCCAACTGCGACGCTGGTCACCGCGTTCCCGTCGCGCTCCCGGGCGCGATCATGCCCGGCAATTTCGAAATCAAACTCTCGAAAATCCGCGGCCAGGAATCGCAGGGCATGATGTGCTCCGCAAAAGAACTCACCATCGCTGAGGACGCCCAGGGTCTGCTCCTGCTTCCCGACAGTCCCGCGATCGGCACGCCGATCAACCAAGTCCTCCCGCCCGGCGACACCGTTTTAGACATCGAGATCACGCCCAACCGCCCCGACTGCCTGAGCCATCTAGGCATCGCGCGCGAACTCTCCGCGTGGTTCAAAAAAGAACTCCGTTATCCCGAGGTGAAGTTCGAGCCCGCGCACGCCACGACCGCTCGCGCCGACTTGCTGAAATCGGTCCGCGTCACCGCTGCCACCGAGTGCCCGCTCTACACCGCGACCGTGATCACCGGCGTGAAAATCGCCCCGAGCCCCGCGTGGCTCCAGGACCGACTTCGCGCCGTCGGCCTCCGCCCGATCAACAACGTCGTCGATATCTCCAACTTCGTTCTCCTCGAGTACGGCCAGCCCACGCACGCCTTCGACGCCAAAAAAATCTCCGGCGCCGAGATCGTCGTTCGTCTCGCCACCGATGGCGAAAAACTCACCACGCTCGATGGCAAGGAGCGCACGCTGACCTCCAGCATGCTCGTCATCGCCGATGCTGCGAAGCCGCTCGTCATCGCCGGTATCATGGGCGGAGAAAATTCCGGCGTGGACGACACGACCACCGATCTCGTCCTCGAAGTCGCGTATTTCAAACGCCAGTCCGTCCGCGCGACCTCGAAAAAGCTCACGCTCTCGTCCGATTCCTCGTACCGCTACGAACGCGGCGTCGATCCGCACTCGCTCGAAGAAGCCGGCCATCGCGCCATCGATCTCATCCTCGAAATCGCGGGCGGCAAAGTCGCCGGCCCCGCGCAAAAAATCGGCAGCGATGTTCCGTGGCAGCGCGAGATCGTCGTCACGCCCGGCTTCATCAACGAGAAGCTCGGTTTCACCATTCCCGAAGCCGACATGAAGGCCGCGCTCGAAGCGCTTGAGCTCACCATCGTCCGCGAAGAGCCCACCGAATCCCGCGGTCCCGCCTGGACCGTTTCGATCCCAAGCTGGCGCGACGACCTCGATCGCCCGATCGACCTCGTCGAAGAAGTTTTGCGTGTTTACGGCACCGAAAAAATTCCCGCGTCCACCGTCCTCGCTCCCGGCCTTGTCGGCGACGATGACGCCGTCGTGCTCTTCAACCGACAAGTCGCCGCCGCGCTCGTCGGCCAAGGCTTCCACGAGTGCGTCAACTACACGCTTCGCTCCGCGCGCGAACTCCAAGTCGCTGCCACCGTGCCCGCGCTCGCCGAACTCGCTCTCGCGAATCCGTTCGTCGAAGACCAATCGCACCTGCGCCCGACGCTCATCACCGGCCTGCTCGACACGCTGAAACTCAATCAATCGCGTGGCGTTTCCGCCTCGCGCTTCTTCGAAACCGGCCGCGTGTTTCTCGAACGCAATGGCCAGCTCGTCGAGTGCGTCGCCGTCGCTTTCGTGATCGCTGAAAACTCCGGCGAACGTTCGTGGCTCAAACGCGAGTCCGCTGATTTCTACACCGCGAAGAATCTCACCGCTGCGCTCACCGCGCCCGCCGGGATAGAACTCGCCCGCCAGCCCGTCGCTGCTGTCACCGAGGCCAATGCCTTCGGCTGGCAAGCCGGTCATTCCGCTGTCTCCGGCGACATCCAATATGGCTGGACCGCACGCTTCGGCCTGCTCGATCTCGCCGCCGTCAAAGCTGCGGGCGTCGAAGGCAAAGTGTACGCCGGCCAGTTCGCGATTTTGCCCGAGAAACTGACCGCAGTTTCCGCGCGCCGCCGTTATCAACCGTTCAGCCTTTTCCCCGCCGCGCTGCGCGACCTCGCGCTCGTCGTCGACGACACGCTACCCGCTGCCGACGTTCAGAAGACGCTCGCAAAAATCGCCCGCGCTGCTGTCGCCAATGCGTTCGCGCTCGAAGGCGTGAACGTCTTCGACGTTTACCGCGGCAAGGGCCTGCCCGAAGGCAAGAAGAGCCTCGCGTTCTCCTTCGTCTTCCGCGCCACCGACCGCACGCTCACCGACGACGAAGTGAACACCGTCTTCAACAAAATCCAGGACGAGCTCGCGAAATCGACTCCCTATCAGATCAGAAAATAATTCTTACAAAAGGTAACAAAGGAAACGAAGAGCCTACAGTCTGCGCCGCCCAAGTTTTAAAACAGGCCCGTATTGGCTGAAAGATTCCGATCCACTGATAAGCCTTCGTTACCTTCGTTCTCTTCTGTTCAAACTCCGGCTTCTGTAAGTCAGTCTTCAAAAAAACATGTCTGCCGCCTCCGACCTCAACATCGACCACATCGCGACTCTCGCACGCATCGCACTTACGCCCGAAGAAAAGACGAAATTTGCCGCGCAGCTCAACGACGTCCTCGGCCACATCGAGCAGTTAAAAAAAGTCGATGTCACCGGCGTCGAGCCCACCGCGCACGGTTTCCCGATCTTCAACGTCTGGGCCGACGATGTTGCGCAACGCGGCTTGCCCGTCGAAGCCGCCCTCAAAAACGCGCCCGCGCAGCGCAACAACATGGTCGTCGTTCCCAAGGTCGTCGAATAACACGCCGGATTTTTCACAGAAGATAACGAAGGGAACGAAGACTCGCAGGTATGCATCCTCTATTCGCGAAAGCCGATCGGCTCAGCCACGAAGTGATTGGTGCCGCGATCGAGGTTCATCGCGACAAAGGACCCGGACTCATCGAATCGATTTACGAACGGTGTTTGATGCACGAGCTCTCGCTAAGAAATATCTCGGCCTGCAACCAGAAGCTCATCCGCATCCAGTACAAAGATCTGACGTTCGAAGAGCCACTCCGCTTCGATGTCCTCGTTGAGGATTGCCTGCTCATTGAAGCCAAATCCGTCGAACGCGTTCTCCCCATTCACAAGGCCCAACTTCTCAGCTACATGAAATTGCTCAACGTTCCCATCGGCCTCCTGATCAATTTCAACGAGTCCGTCCTCAAGTCCGGAATCTCGCGTCTCTATCTCCCCGGCAGCAATCAGCCGTAAACCTCTTCGTTACCTTCTGTAAAACTTTCCGTGTCCTCCGAACTTTTCCACCGATCCATCGCGCAACTTTCCACGCAGCTCGCGGAGACAAAAATCTCCTCGGTCGAGCTCACGCAGGCGGTCATCGCGCGCACCCAGGCCGTCGATCCGAAGGTGAAAGCCTTCAACTCGTTCGACGAAGCCGACGCGCTCGCGCAAGCCCGCGCCTCCGACGAACGCCGCGCCGCGGGGCAGGCGAGGGGACCGCTCGATGGCATTCCGATCGGCATCAAAGACGTCATCTCCGTCGAAGGTCAGCCACTTACCGCATCGTCCAAGATGCTGGGCAATTTCGTTTCGCCCTACGACGCCACCGTCACGAAGAAACTGAAAAACGCCGGCGCCGTCTGCTGGGGCCGTCTCAACCTCGACGAGTTCGCCATGGGCTCGTCCACGGAAAACTCCGCGTTTCACACGACGTCGAATCCCTACGATCTCGACCGCGTTCCGGGTGGCAGCTCGGGCGGCAGCGCTGCGGCCGTCGCCGCTGGTGAAGCCATCGCCACGCTCGGCTCCGACACCGGCGGCTCCATTCGCCAGCCCGCCGCGCTCTGTAATGTCGTCGGCCTCAAACCCACTTACGGCTTGGTGTCGCGCTACGGTCTCATCGCCTTCGCGTCGTCGCTCGATCAGATCGGTCCGTTCACGCGCACCGTGGAAGATGCCGCCATCACGCTCGGCGCCATCGCCGGTTACGACCCGCTCGACTCGACCTCCTTCAAAACCGAAATCCCCGACTACCGCGCCGAACTCTCCAAGCGCAAAGGCCCGTGGAAAATCGGCATTCCCAAAGAATATTTTGGCGAAGGCCTCGACCCCGAGGTCGCCGCTGCCGTGGAGAAGGCGATCTATTATTACGAGAAGCTTGGCTGCGAAGTCCGGAATGTTTCGCTGCCTCACACGGAGTACGGCGTCGGCGTTTACTACATCATCGCGACCGCCGAGTGTTCCTCGAACCTCGGCCGCTACGACGGCGTGCGTTATGGTCATCGCTCGAAAGACGCGAAGGACATCACCGAACTCTATTTCAAATCCCGCGCCGAAGGCTTTGGCCCCGAGGTAAAACGGCGCATCATCCTCGGCACTTACGTGCTCAGCTCCGGGTACTACGACGCGTATTATCTGCGCGCCCAAAAAGTCCGCACACTCATCCGCCAGGATTTCCTGAACGCGTACAAGGAAGTGGATGTGATCCTCACGCCCACTGCGCCGACGCCCGCTTTCAAGAAAGGCGAAAAAGCATCCAACCCGCTCGCGATGTACCTCAGCGATATCTACACGATTGGCGTGAACCTCGCCGGGCTCCCCGGCCTGAGCATTCCGTGTGGTTTCTCGAAGAGCGGTTTGCCCATCGGCCTGCAACTCATCGGCCAGCCCTTCAAAGAAGCCGAACTCCTGAGCATCGCCCACACCTACGACCGCGCCCACGACTGGGCCAAACGCCATCCGCAGCTCTGAGAAATTTGAACCACGGAGGCACAGAGATCACAGAGGTAATCATCGGAGCCGCGATAGAAGTTCACCGGCAACTTGGGCCGGGGCTTTTGGAATCGGTTTATGAGGCAGTGCTCGCGTACGAACTCATCCAGCGTGGTCTCAGTGTCGAACGACAGAAGCCAGTTCCGATCACCTACAAAACCCTCCAATTTGAAGAGGGCTTTAAGATCGATCTGTTGGTTGCCGGTGAAGTGATCATCGAACTGAAATGCGTCGACGGACTTCTTCCGATTCACGAAGCACAACTGCTGTCCTACTTAAAGCTCACCAGCCTGAAAGTGGGCCTGCTCATCAACTTCAAAGTCTCCGTTCTCAAAAACGGCATCAAACGCCTCTCCAACTAATTTCCGGCCTCTGTGCCCTCTGTGTCTCTGTGGTTCAAATTTCCGTCATCCGATTCCGCCCATGAAATACGAAGCCGTCATCGGTCTTGAAGTTCACGTCCAGATCAAGACCCGGTCGAAGATGTTCACCCGCGTCGCCGCCGGTTACGGGCACGACGAAAACACGCTGACCGATCCCGTCGTCCTCGCGCTGCCCGGCGTGCTGCCCGTCCTCAACAAGGTCGCGCTCGATGGCATCATCAAAGCCGGCCTCATGCTCGGCTGCGAGATCCCCGCCGTCTGCAAATGGGACCGCAAAAACTATTTCTATCCCGACTCGCCGAAGAACTATCAGATCACGCAGTACGACCAGCCGATCTGCGTCGGCGGACACGTCGAGATCGAGCTGCCCGGCCCGTCGCGCAATATCATGGGCGAGCATAAAAAGATCCCGCTCACCCGCATCCACCTCGAGGAAGACGTCGGCAAACTGAACCACGGCGCCGTCGATTCCCTCGTCGATTACAACCGCGCCGGCACGCCGCTCATGGAGCTTGTATCCGAACCGGCGATACGCTCGGCCGACGAGGCCTACGCGTTCCTGACGTCGCTCCGCAACACGCTCGTTTACGGCGGCATTTCCGATTGCGACATGGAAAAGGGGCAGATGCGTTGCGACGCCAACATCTCCATCCGTCCCATCGGCGAGACGAAGCTCGGCACGAAGGTTGAGCTGAAAAACCTTAACTCCATTTCCTTCGTTCGCGACGGCATCGAGCACGAGATCAAGCGCCAGATCGCCGTCCTCGAAAGCGGCGGTACCATCATTCAAGAGACGCGCGACTACGACGGCCAGACCGGCGCGTCTCAATCGCTGCGCACGAAGGAAATGGCGCACGACTACCGCTATTTTCCCGACCCCGACCTGATGCCCGTGAAAGTCGACGCCGAGTGGAAGGCGCGCGTCCAGGCCGAGATTCCCGAGCTCCCGTTCGACAAGCAGCGTCGCTTCCAGGAACAACTCGGCGTGCCGTACACGATCACCTCGGTGCTCGTTCCCGATCGCGAACTCAGCGCCTATTTCGAAGAAGCCGCCAAGCTCGCCGGTCCGGGCAAAGCCCAGGCCGCGGGCAACTGGATCGTGAATGATCTCCTCCGCGAACTGGGCGCCGCGAAGATTACCCTCGCCGATTCGAAAGTGAAACCGGCGCACATCGCTGCGCTCGTGAAACTCATCGACGCAGGCACCGTTCTCACCGCTGCCGCGCGCGAGATTTTCGTCGAGATGTTCGCCACCGGCGATCAGCCCGAAACCATCGCCGAACGCAAAGGCCTCAAGGCCGCGCCAACCGACACCAACGAACTCGAGCAATGGTGCCGCGACTCGATCGCCGCCAACGCGAAAGCACTCGCAGAGTTCAAGGCCGGCAAGGACAGCGCAATCAACGCCTTCAAGGGGCCGATCATGAAAGCCGCCAAGGGCAAAGCCAACCCGAAGACTGTGGACGAAACGCTCCGCAAGATTCTCGCGACGATGTGAGGTGGAGCGCGCCGTCCCGGCGCGCTTTTCAACCGTCATCCGAGATAGGCGTATCTATCTTTGCCACGTCGCACAACGCGCGGGGACCGCGCGTTCCACCTCGGACGAAATTTCGCCGACTGGAAACTGCGCCGTAAACTGGAATGCCTCCTCGTCAAAACGCAGTTGCGGCCCGTGCGTCCGGCGCGTTTTTCTCCGCGCCTTTACGCAAGTACCATCGCCGGCTCCGAGATCGCAGCGCTCGCTCTCCAACCTCATTTTCCTCAGCCGCTGGCTGCAGGCACCGCTTTATTTCGGCCTCATCATCGCCCAAGTGGTCTACGTTTACCGCTTCTGTGTCGAGCTGTGGCACCTCATCGGTTTCGCGCTGCTCGGCCACGCAGCGCCGGCGTCGGTGATGACCAGCTCTCCGGACACCGAGACGATCGTGATGCTCACGGTTCTCGGCCTGATCGATGTCGTGATGATCGCGAACTTGCTCATCATGGTGATCGTCGGCGGCTACGAGACCTTCGTTTCCCGTCTGAATCTCGAAGGCCATCCCGACCAGCCCGAGTGGCTTTCACACGTCAACGCCGGCATCCTCAAGGTGAAACTCGCGATGGCGCTCATAGGCATCTCGTCGATCCACCTCCTGAAAACCTTCATCAACGCTAATGGGATGAGTGAACAGACGCTTCGTTGGCAGGTGATCATTCATATCACGTTTGTGTTCTCCGCCCTCGTGCTCGCCTGGATCGATCGCATCACCAATCAAACGGCGATCGCCGCCAAGGAAGCGCACTGAGCCGCGGACTTCGCCGCTCCTCAACATGACTACACCGCAATCTTCCCGCATCGTCCTCGTCACCGGCGCTTCCAAAGGTCTTGGCCGCGCGATCGCTGAGAAACTGGCCGCGGAAGGTCATCGGGTCGTCGTGAATTATTTCCGCTCCGCGCACGAAGCGGAGGACGTCGTCGCAACGATCGCCCGCTCCGGCGGTCAAGCCATCGCGCTGAAAGCCGATGTCCGCGATGCGGCTCAAATCGCGACGATGCTCGAGGCGGCGCGGCAACATTTTGGCGGTCCCATCGAGGTACTCGTCAACAACGCCACCGGCCCCCAACCGATGAAGCCGCTCGAGGCTTACACATGGCAGGACTTTCAGGACCAGCTCGATTTCTTCGTGAAAGCGCCGCTGCTCCTCGCGCAGGCGCTCGTGCCAGAGATGAAGAAAAATCGCTGGGGCCGCATTCTCAACATCGGCAGCGAAGTGGTCGAACTCGGTAACGCCGATTTCAGCGCTTACGTGGCCGCGAAGGGCGCGATGCTCGGCCTCACGCGCGCGTGGGCGACCGAGCTCGGTCCGTGGGACATCACCGTGAACCTCGTATCCCCAGGATGGATACCGGTGGAGCGCCACGCGGATATTCCTAAATCCTCTATCGACGGATACGCCGCGCAGCTTCCGCTGAAACGCATCGGCACGCCCGGCGAGATAGCCGATGCCGTATCGTTTTTCGCGAGCGACGCGTCGCGTTTCGTCACCGGTCAGTCGCTCGCCGTGAATGGCGGCAACACCTTCTCCTGACGGCGGTCCATCGCCGCATGAAGTGTTATTCACTCCTTCTCGGCGCCCGAAATACGCCTGCGGCCGGCAAACGCTTTCTGCGTCGCGACGATACGCGCGTGCGCGAAATCACGGCGCGCCATTTTCCCGAAGGCTTCACGATCCTGAGCGCGGACGGAGGCTGGTACGACCGCGAACGCGCCGCATTTATCGAAGAAGACTCACGCCAGATTCTGATCACCACGGGCGACCGCCGGAAACTGCGCGCGTGGAGTCGCGAACTCGGCGAAGCGCTTCAGCAGAAGGAACTGCTCATCGTCGAACTCGGGCGTGCCTCGATCTTCTCCATTAAACGCCGGCCAGCTCGCGCCAGAAAGTTGTCATCTAATGGATGACAAACTCCTCTGGGTCACCTGGCGATGCGCGGGGCGCGTTTGCCGCGGGTGGTGGCGCCGAGCACACGTTGATAATCCAGCTCCCGTCCGTCCTGCGCCGCGCGCAATAGCAGCGCTCCGCGACTCATGTCGCCGCGGCCGACGAAGTCCGCCGGAAACCAAAGGCGCTCGCCAAAAGTCGCGAGCAACACATCGCGATATTTCGCAGTGGCGATGCTGCCGAGCAGGATGGCGCGCCCGTCGGGTGCGAGATGTTTCACGAGCATCTTCGCGTCGCGCGTGAGCGGTTCGTGATAACGCGGATCGTCCTCGTGAATATCCACCGCGCCAAAAGCGATCAGCTCGGTGGGCGTCACCCTGCTGTTTGGATCCACCAACCCAGCGGAAGGCGTGATCACGCGCACGACGGTTTCGTTGTCCTCCGCGGCGAAGCGGCGTGCGTAGGTGATCTTACCGCGAAAATACAGACCGCTGGCGAAAGCGAACACATCGGCCAGCGGCAGGCCCGCGTGATGAAACTGCCGTGCGAGCGGGAAAGGCGCCGCGGGATTGAGCAGCAAGCTCGCGCGCTGCCCGGTGACCTTTGCTGGCGAAAGCAGGAACAGTTTTTTCACGCCCTTGATGACCTCGGGCGACGCGATCGGTTCTGCGCGCACGCATGACAATTACCTGACATTTGGCTGACGCCGTCGTGACAACTTGCACGCGGATTTCGGGTGAAATGGGGACGTCCCTGACGGACATTCCCATGAACACAAAAAAATATCTCTCCCGCCTCGCGATGGCGCTCGGTTTCGCCGTTTTGTTGACGTCCATCTTTGCCAAAGCCCCGACTGATCCGGTCCAGGTTCGACTGGAGTTCGATCGTCCCGTGCTGCCTGCGGACTCGATGGAAACCGTGATCGTGAAAGTCGCGCTTGAAGGCGCACGGCTGCCCGCCGCGGGCAAACGGCCACCGGTGAACATCGCCCTCGTGATCGATCGCTCGAGTTCGATGCACGGAGATAAAATCGTGAAAGCGCGCGAAGCGGCGCTCGAGATGTTGAGCCGTCTCGCGCCTGACGATCGGCTCGCGATCGTCGCTTACGACAGCTCCGTGGAGACACTCGTGCCGGCGCAGCTGGTCGGCGATGGACGGGAGATCGCGGATGTGATTCGTGCGATTCGCCCGCGGGGCATGACGGCGTTGTTTGGCGGTGTTTCCCAAGGCGCGTCCGAGGTGCGAAAAGCGATCGCAGATGTGCGCTTCAGCCACCGCGTGATTTTGCTTTCCGACGGCCAGGCGAACGTCGGTCCGAATTCACCCGACGATCTCGGCAATCTCGGCGGCGCGTTGATGAAGGAGGGGATTTCCGTGACCACCATCGGACTCGGACTGGGATACAACGAAGATCTCATGACGCGTCTCGCTCAACGCAGCGATGGCAACACGTACTTCGTGGAGTCGAGCGAGGAGCTCCCGCGGATTTTCGCGGCGGAGTTGGGCGATGTGCTCAACGTCGTCGCGCGCCGCCTCGTCGTGGATGTTGAGTTTGCCGAGGGCGTGCGCCCGGTGCGCTTTGTCGGGCGCGAGGGTGAACTCACGGGACGCCGCGCGCAGGTGCGGTTGAATCAAGTTTACGGTGGGCAGGAAAAATTCGCGCTGATCGAAGTCGAAGTGCCGTCGCAGCGGAAAAACAGCCGTCTGCCGCTCGCCACCGCGCGCGTGAATTTTGAAGATGCGGTGAGTGCGCGTACGGTGACGCGCGAGACCCGCGGCGAAGTTTATTTCACCGATGATCGCGCCGCTGTGGTGAAGTCTGCGAACCAACGTGTGCAAGCCGACTACGCCCTCAATCGCGCCGCCGAGAGTCGCGATGCCGCGATTGCGTTGATGGATGAACGCAAACCCGCCGCCGCTGCGTCCGAACTCCGTGCGCGCGCCGCCGAGATGCGGAGCGTTGCGACCACGTACAGCAACAGGCAGTTGTCGGAAATCGCCGCGAAACAGGAAGCTGAGGCAGACCGGCTCGAACGCGAAGGGCTCGGCAACGAAGGAAGAAAATCCTACCGGGCGCTGAATGCTCAGACCGCGAACCAGCAATCGACATCGAACCGCTGACCAGCGGTGAAAAGAGGAGGCATCATGAATGCGATCGCGTTTTCGCGTGGAGTGCTGATCGGGCTGGCGATGGTTGCGCCGGCGGTCAGCCATGCGGCAGCTCTGTTTCCCGCCCGGAGTCTGGATTGGGCGGCGATTCAGGCTACTGGCGGAATGAAAAGCGGACCTGCTTTCCAGCGTGGTGACGCGTGGATTCTCCCTGTGGAGTATGATGTCCATGGACTGCGTGCGATCACGCGCAAGCCGACGGTCATTCATTCCGCGCCGCATGTCTGCCGCTGGCAGGTGAAACGAGAAAGCTCGCGGATATTGATCCGCGCCTCGTCCAGACTGACGCGAAAATCGGAGGAGTTTCCGGCGCGTTATGAACTTGAACTGCCACTGCTGGAACCGGGGTGCTACGCGGTTTTCTACGACGATCAATCGGCCGGGAATCCATGGATCGGGAGCGTGGAGATTTGCGCGGGTAATGGAGGGAAATCTGCCTGCAAAAGCGACTCGGCAGACTGACGAGAATCGCCTTACTCACCACCGAACCGTGACCACCACCCGACGTATCTTCGCCTACTGGCTGCTGCTGCTTATGGCTGCGTCGGGCGTGGGCATCGGCGCCTGGTGGTTCCTTCAGCGGGAAGAATCGCGATTGCTCGTCAGGACCGAATCCGCGGAGGCCGCCAGACGCGCGGCAGTCGAGGCGCGGGCGGCATTGGTGGCGGAGAATGTCGAACTACTGGTCGGCGACGTGCGTAGCGGATTATTGGATACACTCGCGGAGTTTCCGGAGGAACACCTGGCTGAAGCTCTCGATGCTTGGGAACGGGGAAATCCGCTGGTGAGGACCGCGTTTGTCGCGACTTCCGCGGGGCGTTTGCTGCGACCGGAAGCGAATGGGAGCGACGATGAAAAGCGCGGTTTCGTGCGCCGCTTTTCGACGCTGTTTCGTACCCAGTCTCCATGGCGTCAGCCGGAGCCCGCGTTGGATCGGATGGATGTCGATGCGGAGCTCGCGCGCCGGTCATCCAATGTCGCGAGTGTCCAGCGAGCACGCCGTGAGGTGCAGGTATTGTCGCAGAACAAACTCTATGCGGCGGCGAGCGAACGCGCTGTGCCATCGTCCCGGTCGCTGAGCGTGGACGCTGATGCGGTTCCGAGCGCGAGCTCCTCGGCGGCGCCGACACGTTCGGGCTGGTGGCCGGCGACGGTTGATGGACGCTTGCATCTGCTGGGCTGGGTATGGCCGGATGGCGCGGCGCGGGTGCGCGGAGTCGAAGTGGAACTGGCGGCGCTTCTGTCGCGTCTCGCCAGTGCGTTGCCTCAGGAAGCGGGTGTGGGCGAGGGGTATGTGTTGCGCGACGAGAAAGGTCGCACGATCCATCAGAGCGGTGTCGTTCCGATCCAAAGTTTGGATACAGCGGTGACGCGTCTTCCTCTCGCGCAGGACTTGCTGCCCGGCTGGGAAGTACGCGCTTTCATCGAGGCCGGCGAAGTGACCAGTTCTCCCATTTCCTTTTTCTGGCTCGGGGCATTGCTGGCGGTGGCGTTGGTGCTCGCGATCGTGACGAGTGGATCGTTGCTGCTCTGGCAGGCGCGGCGCAGTGAAGCGGAGGCGGCGCAAAAAACATCGTTTGTGGCCAACGTGTCCCATGAGTTCAAAACGCCGCTCACCACGATCCGCTTATACGCGGAGTTGTTGGAACAAGGACGAGTCGCGGACGCGGCCAAGAAGGCGGAGTATCTGCGCATCATCGGACGCGAGACGCAACGATTGGCGCGGTTGGTGAACAACGCGCTCGATTTCTCGCGCCTGGAACAAGGCCGGAAAAAGTATCGGCGCGAGCAGTGCGATCTGGGCGCGGAGCTCGGGCGTTTGCTCGATGCGCAGATGCCGCGACTGGCGGACGCGGGGATGAACCTCACGCGTGTGCTGCCGGCAGGATCGCTGGAAGTCGCCATCGACCGCGATGCGCTGGAGCAGATTCTTCTCAACCTGATCGAGAACGCCTGCAAATACGCGGCCACCGGTGGCGAAGTCGAGGTGACTGCGCGGGCGGTTGAAAAGGGCGGGGTCGAGGTGCGGGTGGGCGACCGGGGCCCGGGCGTACCGGCGTCGGAACGGAAACGTATTTTCGAGAAGTTTCACCGGGTTGACGAAACGCTCACAGCGGAGAAGAGCGGGACGGGACTCGGCTTGGGAATCGCGCGCCAGCTCGCGCGCGGCATGGGCGGGGATCTGCATTGCGAAGCCCGGCCCGGCGGCGGGGCGGTGTTTGTGCTCACGTTGCCATGAAAGCGAAAATCCTGATCGCCGAAGACGACCCGAACATCCGTCTGGGCCTCATGGCCACGCTGGAGAGCGACGGTTATGCAGTGACCGCCGCGGCCGATGGCGCCCAGGCGCTGGCGGTGTATTCACAGGACAAATACAATCTCGTCATCCTCGATGTGATGATGCCCAAGGCGAGCGGTTACGACGTGTGCCGGGAGTTGCGAGCACGAGGAGAGACCGTGCCAGTTTTGTTTCTGACCGCCAAAGGCGAGCAGATCGACAAGGTGGTGGGGTTGAAAATCGGTGCGGATGATTACGTGACCAAGCCCTTTGGCGTGCATGAGCTGCTCGCGAGGGTGGAAGCGCTTTTGCGGCGCGCCCGGACTGGCGAGAAAAGCGCGACCGGGACCGGAGAGCTTCCGCCGGTGTTTCATTTGGGGGCGGCGGAGATCGACCGCCGCAAATTCACCGCGACGGTTCCTGGACGTGCGGAATTGTCGTTAACCGCGCGCGAGCTGAAACTGGCGGAGGTGTTTGCCGCGCATCCCGACGAGGTGCTCTCACGCGACGCGCTGCTCAACGCCGTGTGGGGCGTCGGTTATTTTGGCACGACGCGCACGCTGGATCAGCATGTGGCGCAATTGCGCAAAAAGGTGGAGAGCGACGGTGCGCCGACGGTTCTCGTGACCGTGCATGGCGTGGGTTACCGTTATCGTGCGGCCGCGAAATGAACCGGTGGGTTGCGGCCGGCGGATTTTGCGCTACGGAAGGATTTCTATGCATACCCAAAAACTCCCGGTCTCCTGTTCGCGTCGTGATGCCCTGAAAACCTTGGGAGCCGGAGCGGCGATGCTCGGGCTTGGATTGTTCGGTGCGCAACGCGTCGCGGCGCAGGCCTCCGGCGGCGAGGCAGGCGCGGGCGCTGTATCCAAAAACCTGACACAAGGACCGTTTGTCCTCCCTCCGCTGACCTTTGCGCTCGATGCGCTGGAGCCGCACATCGACGCAAAGACGATGGAGATTCACCATTCGAAGCATCATCAGGCGTACATCACCGCGGCAAACAAGGCGCTGGAAGGTCGCAGCGATCTGCGCGCTCTGGAAGTGCCGGAGCTGCTCGCGCGCCTTGATCGTGCGCCGGAGGAAATTCGCACGACGCTTCGTAACAATGTCGGCGGTCATGCGAACCACACGTTTTTCTGGACCATCCTGAGCCCCAAAGGTGGCGGCGAGGCCAAGGGAGCGCTGGGCTCTGCGATCGAGAAACAGTTCGGCTCGTTCGAGGCGTTTAAGACGCAGTTTGCCGACGCGGCGGCGAAGCGTTTTGGCAGCGGGTGGGCCTGGCTGGTGTTGCGCGGCGAGAAGCTTTCCGTGGAGTCCACGGCCAATCAGGATTCACCGCTGATGGATGGCGCGTTTCCGATCGTGGGTCTCGATGTGTGGGAGCACGCGTATTATCTAAAATACCAGAACCGTCGCGCGGAGTATGTGAGTGCGTTCTGGAACGTGGTCGATTGGGACCGCGCCAACAGTTATTATCGTTCCGCCCGCTGATCGGAGCCGGAACATAAACAAAAAACGCCGGGAGGTTATCCCGGCGTTTTTTGTTGTTCGTTAGAAACAGAGAAGGCGGTCGCGATTATTCGCTGATCACCGGCGCCTGCGAGCGCTGGGAAGCCGCGGCCAGCGGATCGGAGTCGCGGGAGAGGGCGGCGGGTTTTTGCGCGAAGAATTCCACCAGATGGGAGACGTCGGTGTAGCCGCGGGCGCGGAGTGTGTCTTCGATGCGGCGGACGACGGCGCGCAGTTCGGAGCTGCTCTCGGGATCGAGCTCGCTCACTTCGTCTGTGTTTTTCGAGACGATGTGATACGGCGCATTATCCCCATCGAGCGAGATCTGGTAGAGGCTGGTGCCGTTGTGGAAATAGCAGAGGCGGACGAGGCCGACTTCTTGGAACGCCGCGAGACAGCGATAAACGGTGACGAGATCGCAGGCGGAGTCGGCGAGGTCGTTGTGAATCTGTTCGATGCTGGCGGGAGCAGTGCGCTTGAGGAGGGCTTCAAGAATCGCCACGCGGGGCTGGGTGATTCGAAGGCCGGCGGCTTTTAACCGCGCGCAAGCCAGGTCAAGAGACGCTGGCGACTTGGCGGCTGATACGGACGCCAAGGGGTGGTTCGTCTGGGTGGAAGCGATCATGGGATGGCGGTTCGTTAAGCTAATGCCCACCAAATGCAATTCTGTAAATATGCTGAGTTGCAAAATGCCCGGCATCGAACCGCCGGACGACCGCTCGGGCCGATCATTTGCGCAGTTGCCTCCACGAGGTGGAGTCACACAGTGGCGCTCACTAAAAATGCAGGACTTGGAGTTTAACGAAGTCGTCGAGTTGATATGCAAGGAAGACGGTCGCTACGACCGCGCCGCGTACACCTTTATCCGGCAGGGGCTGGATCATACCGTGAAGGAGATCCGGAAAAAGGACACCCAGAAGACCCAGCGTTCCCGGCATGTGACCGGGCCCGAACTCCTCGAAGGCCTTCGCCAGTACGCCGTGGATCAGTACGGTCCGATGACCAAAACGGTGCTCAATTCCTGGGGGATCAAGCGTTGTGAGGATTTTGGTGAGTTGGTATTTAACCTCATCGAGCACAGCGTCTTCAGCAAAACGGAAAACGATAAGCGGGAGGATTTCGCCGCGACCTACACGTTCGACGATGCCTTCGTGAAACCGTTTTTGCCCAAAAAGAAGACGGCGCTCAGCGGCGCGACAACGCCCTCGTTTGAGTCGGCCTGAATACGGCCGTCATCTGCTTTTTCCCCGGTTCAGCGGATTCAGCCGCTGGTGAACCTCGGGTCTTTGTCCTCCGCCAGCTCGTTTCCCATTTCCTCGCATGCCTGCCACACCCGCCGCCGCTCAATTCCAGTTGCTTGCTCCGTTTTGGAAAGAGCGCGTCGATCGCACGGTCCTTCCCAACGGGGTCACCGTGCTCATCAAGCCCGACACCTCGGCGCCGGTCGCGTCGGTGCAGGTGTGGGTGAAAACCGGCAGCATCCATGAGGATGCTTATCTCGGCGCCGGCCTCTCGCATTATCTGGAGCACATGCTTTTTAAGGGCACCGAACGTCGCGCGGGGCGGGAAATTTCGCAGACGGTCCAGGCGCACGGAGGTTATATCAACGCCTACACGACCTTCGACCGCACGGTGTATTACATCGATCTGCCGGCCGAACATGCGGGTGTGGCGGTGGATTTGCTCGCCGATGCCGTGCTGCACTCGACGTTGCCCGCGGAGGAAGTCGCCAAGGAAAAGGATGTGATCCTGCGCGAGATCGACATGGGGCGCGATGAACCGGATCAACGCCTGTGGGAATCGCTTTTCGACACGGCTTTTCGCCAGCACCCGTTTCGGTATCCGATCATCGGATACCGGGATGTCTTTTCGGCGATCACCCGCGATGACCTGATGGCGTACTATCGCGCCCGCTACGTGCCGAACAATCTGGTCGTGGTCATCGTCGGCGCCGTCGATCCCGCGAAGGTGGTGGGCGACGTGGAAAAACATTTCGGCGGCGGGCCGCGCCAGCGACTCGCGCCGGTGACGATCCCGGCCGAGACGGCGCAATTGGCCTCGCGCGCCTTGCATCGTTTCGAAGAGGTGGAGATCAGCCGCGCCGCGATGGCCTGGCAGATACCCGGTATCGATCATCCGGATACGCCCGTGCTCGATTTGCTGGCGACGATCCTTGGCGGGGGAGACAGCTCGGTGCTGTGGCAGGAGCTCCGGGAACGCGGGCGTCTGGTCCACGCGATCGACGCTCACTGCTGGACGCCCGGCAGTGTGGGTTTGTTTACGGTGTCGTTTCACTGCGAACCGGATCGTCGCGAGACGGCGGAGCGTGCCGTGGGTCGTGTGCTGGCTCGCTGCGCGCAAAAAGGGTTTACGACGGCGCAGATTCGCAAGGCCCAACAGCAGGCCGTGGTGGGCGAAATCAATTCGCGCAAAACCATGAGTGGGCAGGCGGCGCGTTTGGGGGCGGCGGAGGTTGTCGTGGGCGATCTCGATTATGCTCACGCCTATTTCGAACGCCTGAAAAAGGTCACCGCGGCTGAACTCCGGCGCGTGATGAAAACCTATCTCGTGCCGTCGAAACTCACGAGTGTGTCGCTCAACCCAGTCTCGGCGGCGAAATCCTCCGCGGTGTCATCGGCCAGCGCCGGTGGCGAGGTTCATTTTGAGGAAATCGCCCTTCCGAATGGGACGCGCCTGCTTTTGCAGCCGAACAAGAATCTCCCGAATCTGCACCTGCGCGTGCTCTGCCAGGGAGGGGCGTTGCACGAACCGGCTGACCGCCGCGGCGCGACGACGTTGCTGGCGACGATGCTGACCAAGGACACACGCAAGCGCAGCGCTGTCCAAGTCGCGCAGACGATCGAGGAGGTCGGCGGTGCGTTTCATCCGTTCTCGGGCAACAACAGTTTCGGCCTCGCCGCGGAAGTGCTGCCAACTGATTTCCCCCGCGCGCTCGATCTGTTGCAGGAGGCGTTGTTTGCGCCGGCCTTCAAGAAGACGACCTTCGAGATCGAACGTGAAGCGCAGCTCGCGGAGTTGCGTCAGGATGCGGACGATGTGGTGACGTATGGCCGGAAGCTGCTCCGGAAGAAATTCTTTGGCCGCCATCCTTTGTCGATCGATGCGACGGGCGAAGAAGCCGGCTTGAAAGCGCTGACTCCGGCCGAGCTCGCCAAGCTGTGGAAGAAATACTTCGTCTCGCGCAATGTAGTGCTCGCGATCGCGGGGGACTTCGACCCGCGGACCTTGGTTCCGAAGTTGAAGGCGCTGCTCGCGCGCGTTCCGAAAGGTGCGCTGGCCGCCCCCGGAGTCCGTTTCGAGCGTCCTGCTGAAGTTGGCGATTTTCTCCAAACGCAGCCGCGCGAGCAGGCAGTCGTGTATCAGGCCTTTCCAGGGCCCGGACTGAAGACGGCGGATTATTATGTGAGCGAAGTCGCCGACGAGCTCTTCAGCGGCATGTCGTCCCGCCTCTTTGAACGCGTGCGTGAGGAAAAAGGACTGGCGTATTTTGTGCGTTCGAGCCGCGTGGTCGGCCTCGAGAGCGGTATGTTTTTCTTTTATGCAGGAACGAGTCCGCAGCGGTACCAGGACGTGCTTGCGGAGCTCGATGCGGAGATCGCCCGCGTGCAAGCGGGCGATCTCGAGACTGAGGAATTGCAACGTTGCCGCACCCGCCTGAAGGCCGCTCGCAAGATGGGACTGCAGACAAATGCGGCGCGCGCGATGCAAGCCGGCCTCAACGCTCTTTACGGCCAGCCGGTTAACGACTGGCAAAATTACGACGCCTATATCGATGCGGTGACGGCGACCGATTTGCAGCGTTTCGCCACCACTTACCTTTGCCGGGACCAGCGGACTCAATTGGTCGTAAAAGCCTGAGCCAACCCGCTGGGCAGGCGATTTGCGCTGCGCATTATTTGCCCGAACCCGGCGAGGAAAGGCGCTATGCTTACTCCCGGAACGGTAAGGGGATGGGCATGATGTAAAAAAGCGGCATCTACGTTTCGTTTGCCGGCAGGTTTTTTGTAAAAACCGAGCTGCTTTTTGAGAAAAAAATTCCGCAAAATTCGTTTTATCAATAAATTATGAATATTGCCAAGATAGGCAGTAATAATTGCTTGCAACAGCGCACGAATAGCGGATGCTCCAGATCCCTCCCGCCAAAAACTGTACGTAGAGCTTAGCTCCGTATGGTTTATCGCCCGGCCTCGTGCCGGGCGATTTTTTTTGCCCGCGTGACAGGGTTCGGCAGCTGAGGGCTCGCTTAGATGCGACTGAGATGCGCAGTTTTTGGCGCATGGTTCATCAAGCTGAGATTCGTTTACAGACCCGGCGACAGGGTATGATTGAGTTCACCGATCAGCTCGCGCGGGAAGTTGTCCGCAGTGGCATCCAGCGCGGTGTGGCGACGGTGTTTTGCCGTCACACGAGTTGCAGCCTGGTTATCATGGAAAATGCCGATCCGTCGGCGCGGGCGGATTTGGAGGCTTGGTTGAACCGGCTCGTGCCGGAGAACGATCCGCATTTCGACCACACGCTCGAAGGGCCGGACGATATGCCGAGTCACATCAAGATGGCACTGACGCGCACCTCGGAGACGATTCCAATCAAGGATGGAGAACTTCTTCTCGGAACATGGCAGGGCGTATTTTTATGGGAGCATCGTCGGGCGTCCCACAGCCGCAGCCTGATCGTCACGATTCTCGGGGAATAAAAAGGCCGCCCCGGCAAAAGGGCGGCCTCGTGTCTGTATTCAGTTTTTGGTTACGCTTTGCCGTTGGCGGACGGAGCGCAGGCTCCGCAGCCGTTGACGAAGAAATCGTTGCCCTTGTCGTCCACGAGGATGAACGCGGGGAAGTCCTCCACCTCGATTTTCCACACGGCTTCCATGCCGAGTTCGGGGTATTCGAGCTGTTCGACTTTCTTGATGTTTTCCTTGGCGAGAATCGCGGCCGGCCCGCCGATGCTGCCGAGGTAAAAACCGCCGTGTTTCTTGCAGGCGTTGGTAACGGCGGCGCTGCGGTTGCCCTTGGCGAGCATCACCATCGAGCCGCCGAGCGACTGGAAGAGATCGACGTAGCTGTCCATGCGGCCCGCGGTCGTCGGCCCGAAGCTGCCGCTGGCGTAGCCGGCGGGCGTCTTGGCGGGACCGGCGTAATAGACCGGATGTTGCTTGAAATAGTCGGGCAATCCCTGGCCGGCATCGACGCGCTCCTTGAGCTTGGCGTGGGCGATGTCGCGCGCGACGACGAGCGGACCGTTGAGCAACACGCGGGTGGTGACGGGGTGTTTGCTGAGCTCGGCGCGGATGGCGTCCATCGGCTGGTTTAGGTCGATGCGGACGACATTGTTGTCTTTGAACGTGCGCAGATTTTCCGGGATGAAACGGCCGGGATTGGTTTCGAGTTTTTCGAGGAAGATTCCGTCTTTGGTGATCTTGGCTTTGATGTTGCGGTCCGCCGAACAGGAGACGCCGAGGGCGACGGGCAGCGAAGCGCCGTGGCGGGGCAGGCGGATGACGCGGACATCGAGTGCGAAATATTTTCCGCCGAACTGCGCCCCGATGCCGGTCTTGCGGGCGATTTCGAGGATCTTGTTTTCCCACTCGAGATCGCGGAAGGCTCGGCCGTGTTCGTTGCCGGTGGTGGGGAGCGCGTCGTAGTATTTGGTCGAAGCGAGCTTCAACGTTTTCATGCACTGCTCGGCGCTGGTGCCGCCGATGACGAGCGCGAGGTGATACGGCGGGCACGCGGAGGTGCCGAGATAGCCGAGTTTATCGACGACGAATTTTTCCAAGCCGGCGGGCGTGAGGAGCGCGCGGGTTTCCTGGAAGAGAAACATCTTGTTGGCCGAGCCACCGCCCTTGGCGACGAAGAGGAATTCGTATTTCGCGCCTTCCGCGGCCATGAGGTCGATCTGCGCGGGGAGGTTGGTGCCGGTGTTGACCTCGCGCCACATGTCGAGCGGCGCGTTCTGCGAATAGCGGAGATTCTCCTTGGTGTAGGTCTCGTAGATGCCGCGGGAAATCCACTCGGAGTCGTTGGCGCCGGTCCAGACCTGCTGGCCTTTTTTGCCGAGCACGGACGCGGTGCCGGTGTCCTGACAGAAAGGCAGAATACCGCCTGCGGCGACCTCGGCGTTTTTCAGGAGCGTGAGCGCGACGTAGCGGTCGTTGGCCGATGCTTCAGGGTCGTCGAGGATCGCGGCGACCTGCGCGAGGTGTTTGGGGCGCAGGTAAAAAGAGCAGTCATGCATCGCCTGCTGCGCGAGAAAGGCCAGGGCTTCGGGCGTGATTTTGAGGATATCTTTTCCTTCAAAGGTCGCGGTCGAGATGCCTTCCGTGGAGAGGAGGCGGTATTCGGTTTCATCGGCACCGAGCGGGAACGGATCCTGATAGACGAACGAGGGCGTAGGCATGGAGGCACGATAGAAGAAACTTGCGGGGCAAGCGCGAGAAATTCGCGCCGGGAAAGCGGGAATTAGCCGACGTTGAGTCGGCCTTAAGTTCCGCGCGGGTCAGCTCAACGCCGGAGGGCGCGAGCGGTTACTGATCGCGCGCCAGCCAGCGGCCGAGGGATTTTCTCAACAACTGGCGTGCACGGTACAGCCGCGTTTCCACGGCCTTGGGCGTGGCACCGACGATTTCGGCGATCTCGGCGTGCGATTTTTCCTCGTACTCGAAGAGGATGATCGCGGCGCGCATGTCCTCGGGCAAAGCGGCGATGGCGGTGCGCACGGCGGCGGTGCGTTCGTCGCGTTCGCTGGCGGCCTCGGGGGAATCGCGGTGATCGACGGGCTCGGGAGCGTCCTCGAGCGGAGTCGTGCCGCGGCGGCTGAGGCGGCGCGCGCGATCGCGGGCGAGGTTGAGTGCGATCTGAAAAAGCCAGGTGGAAAAACGTGCCTCGGGACGGAAGCGCGCGCGGTGTTGGTAAACGCGCACGAAGGTTTCCTGCGCGAGGTCGAGCGCATCGAATTCGTTTTGGGTATGCCGGTAGAGAAACGCGCGCAGCGGCACCTGCCAGCGCAGCATGAGGCGGTCGAGCGCCTGGGCGTCGCCGCGTTGGAGAGCGATCATGTCGTCGGTGTCGGGCCCGACGCGCGTGGCGACCGTCATTGGGGCGGAGCAGGCGGAGGCTGGGCGGTGGTGAGTTTGGGGCCGACCATCTCCAGGTAGCGGCGTCCCTGTTCGGGCGGCATCTGCGCCGCGATGGCTTCGACGTGGGCGCGCGTGGCTTGGGCGCATTCGAGGCTCACGCGATCGAAGTCTTCGCGGGCCTGACGGTGCGCGGGGCTGCCGGAGCCTTCATATTTTTCGGCCGCGGCGACGCGCTGGCGCGCTTCTGCGATCATGCCGCAATGCTGCGCACACTGTGGCGCGTATTCGGCGCGGATTTTTCGGATGGCGGCGACCTGCGCGTCGTTGAGGGCGAACTCCTGTTTCAACCATGTATCCTCATCGGGGATACGGTTACGGCTCAGCCATTGGGTGACGGCGAAAGCGGCGACGCCTGCGAAGAGGACAGCGACGAGCAGCGGAAGAGCGCGTTTCATCACGGGTGGCGATGCACGGTGTGCGGCGCGGCGACGATTTGGAACGGATCGAGCGTGCGCGCGTGGGCGGCGGCCATGCGGTCATCGCGAGTGAGCGAATCATATGCATAGGCAGCGGCGCTGCCGCCGAACGCGGCGAGGGCGACGGCCCAGCAAACCGCGGCGCGAAAACTCGCGAAAAACGGAAAAATGCGCGCGGGTGTCGATTGGGACGATTGATGAATCCGCGACCACACTTCGCCGGAGAAATCGGGCGAAGGATCGGGCCGGCGGACGCGCCAGTGCTGAAGGAGTCGGGAGAGGGCGCCGTGTTCTTGATTCATGCCGGATGATACGCTGAGCGGAGGCCATTTCCCTGGCAAATTTCTCGATGCATCGCTCGCGAAATAGTCCGCGCGGCAGTCGTCGGAAAAGTGTCACGTATTACGTGACACTGGGCCGGCGGTGCGAGGAGATGTGCGCGGCGGCTGAAGCGGGTTTTTTGCCGCGCGGGGGCAGGATGAAGGCGCTCGGTTGCGGCGATGGGCGGCGGTGAAGGCGGCAAAAAAAGGCGAAGCGTGGGCGCTTCGCCTTTGAGTGGAATAGTGGAGCCGGTCGCGGCGAAAGCCGTCGCGCGCGGTCGGATCGCTTACACGGTTTCGAGCAATTTATTGAGGCGCGCGACCATGCGGCTGGGATCTTCGAGGAGTCCGGCGGCGATGAGTGCGTTGTCGAGGAGTTGCTCGGCGACGAGTTTGGCGCGGTCGGCATCGGCGGAGCGCGTTTGTGCGAGTCGCTTGATGACGGCGTGGCGCGGGTTGATCTCGAAGTTCACCTTCACGGGATCGTCGGGCGTGTTGTCGCCGGGTTTTTTCATGGCCTTCATCATGCGGCGCATTTGAGCGGACATGAATTTGTCGGCGTTGGTCGCGAGGACCGGCGAGTTGACCAGCCGGTCGCTCGCCTTGATTTCGGCGACTTGGGGGCCGAGTGCCTCCTTGAGCCACGCGGTGAGATCCTTGATTTCGGAGTCGCTGAGTGCGCCTTCGGATTGCGGGATGTCGGCGAGTTTCACGTCGCCGTGATCGGCGGCGATGAGCTTCTTGCCGTCGAACTCGCGGACGTTGTTCATCACGTATTCGTCCACGGGTTCGTAGCAGAAGAGCACCTCGAGATTGCGGGCCTTGAAGCCTTCGAGATACGGGCCGTTTTCGATGGCGGCGCGATTGGCGCCGAGGAGGTAATAAATTTCCTTCTGCTCGCTCTGCATGCGCGAGACATAGTCGGCGAGCGACGTGGTTTTGCCTGCGTCGGTGAGCGAAGATTCGAAGCGCAGGAGCTTCGTGAGCGAGTCTTTGTGCGTGTAATCGAGCGCGGCGCCTTCTTTGAGGAAAATGCCGAACTCCGTGTAGAACTCGTTGTAGGCGTCGGGCCGGTTTTTCGCTTCGTCTTCGAGGAATTTGATGAAGCGTTTTGTGATGACCTTGTTGAGCTTCTCGATCAACGCGCGGTCCTGCATGGTCTCGCGCGAGATGTTGAGCGGAAGGTCTTCGCTATCGACGACGCCCTTGAGGAAACGCAGCCATTCGGGCAGCAGGTCCTTCGGCTTGGCATCGATGAGGACCTTGCGGCAGTAGAGCGAGACGCTCGGCTCGAGACGGGCGAAGCCGAGTTTTTCGGTGTTTTCTTTGGGGACGAAAACGAGCGCGTTGATCTGCAGCGGCGCATCGGCGCTGAAGTGCAAACGCAGTCGCGGTTCGTCGTGCGCGTGAGCCTGGAACTTGTAGAACTCGGTGTATTCCTCGTCCTTGATTTCGTTTTTCGAGCGCAGCCACAGCGCCTGGACGGTGTTGATGCGTTTGCCGTTGAGATTGATCGGGAACGACACGAAAGCGCTGTAGCGTTCGAGGATCTCCTTGATCTTCCATTCCTGGCTGAACTCCGAGCAATCGTCCTTCAGCTGGATGACGATCTTGGTGCCGCGGCGTTCGCCCTCGGAAGGTTCGACCTCGTAGCTGCCGGTGCCATCGCTCGACCAGACATGCCCGGGTTCGTCGGTGCGCCAGGAACGCGAATAAACTTTCACCGAATTCGCGACCATGAAGGCCGAGTAGAAACCGACACCGAACTGGCCGATGAGGTTGGCGTTTTTCTGGCCGGATTCGCTGAGCGCCTTGAGGAAGGCCTTCGAACCGGAGTGCGCGATCGTGCCGAGATTCTCGATGAGTTCGGCGCGCGTCATGCCGATGCCGAAGTCCTGGATCGTGAGCGTCTTCGCTTTATCGTCGGTCGTCAGGTTGATCTCGAGCTCCAGCTTGTCGTCGAAAATCTCCTTCTCGGTGAGCTGGACGTGACGGAGTTTTTCCAGCGCGTCGGAGGCGTTCGAAACGAGCTCACGCACGAAGATTTCTTTCTCCGTGTAGAGGGAGTGAATGACGATATCGAGCAGTTGCTTGATCTCGGCCTGAAACTCGAACTTTTGCGGAGTGGTATTGGACATGGTGATATGTTGTTGGGAAAAGAGCCGGCTATTTTAGCGGGAGTTCGTAATTGGCAAGAGCTGGAATAATTCCTTCGCGTGGCTAGTGTCTGGGATCATGAAAAAAGCTTCGACGATCCTGTGGGCGGTATTGGCGTGCTTCTGGGTTTTACCGTATACGTTTGCCCAGATGAAAAACGAGAAAACCAAACCCTCCTCGGAAGCGGCCGAATGTGCAGTCGATGGATCGATGTCCGCGTGCGGTTTGCCGTCGCAAGTCGTGATCGACATGAGCAAGGCGCAGGTGCGCATGTCCGACGACGAATGGCGCGCCCGACTCACGCCGGCGCAATTCCACGTGACGCGCAAGCAGGGCACCGAGCCGCCTTTCCGCAACGCGTACTGGGATCATCATGAGGACGGCGTGTATTTTTCCGCGTGCAGCGAGACGCCGCTCTTCGACAGCCGGGATAAATTCGACAGCGGCACGGGATGGCCGAGTTTCACCAAGCCGATCGAGCCGGCCTTCGTCGGCGTGCAGCGCGACACCAGCCACGGCATGATCCGCGACGAAGTGCATTGCACGGTGGACGGCGCGCACCTCGGCCACGTTTTTAACGACGGCCCGCGCCCGACACGGCTTCGCTACTGCATCAACTCCGCATCGCTGCGTTTCATGCCGCGCAAAAACTACGAAGCGTGGGTGGCGAAGAATGGCGGCAAGCTCGCGGCGACGACGAAGTAAAGCCGCTCCTACAGCGGGGCGCGGAGTTGGAAGCGCGGTGTCTCGCTGATCTCGAAGAGATCGGCCGGCGCTCCTCGTTTTTCGATCCGACCACTGCGGACGATCAACACGTCGTCGCAGAGCGAAACGATTTCGTCGGGCGAATGAGTGACGTAGATCATCGGGATCGCGAACTCGTCGCGCACGCGCAGCAGATACGGCAGCAGCCGCTCCTTGAGTGCGGCATCGAGACTCGCGAGCGGTTCGTCGAGCAAGAGCAGTCGCGGGGCGGCGAGCAGGGCGCGGCCGAGCGCGACGCGTTGTTTTTCGCCGCCGGAAAGCGTCTCGATCTCGCGCGCGAGCAAAGGAGAAATTTCCAGAACCTCGGCGACGTGTTCCAAGCTCAGTCCAGCCGGGCGCGGCTGACCCGGTTGGAAACCATAGAGCAGATTTCGCCGCACGGAGAGGTGGGGAAAAAGTGCACCGTCTTGCGGCACGTAACCGATGGCGCGACGTTGTGGGGGTATGAAAACGCGAGCGTCGGCATCGACGAGCGTTTCGTCGTCGAAGACGATTTTTCCGCGACGCGGCCGGCGCAGTCCGGCGATGAGTTCGATGAGCGAGGTTTTGCCTGAACCCGACGGACCGAAGATGGCCGTGACGCGTGCGGAAAGGGCGGCGTCGATCTCCAGCGTGTAGTGCGCGAGCGGCAACTGCAGGGCGTGCAACGTGAGTTTCATGCGCGGACGTTCTTTCGAAGAAAACGTTCGCCCAGCCACACGGCTGCGAACGCGATGCCCAACGAAACCGCCAGCAACGCGAAGGCCTCGGTGTCGCGTCCGAGCTGCACGAGATGATAGATCGAGAGCGAGAGCGTGGCGGTTTCGCCCGGGATGTAGCCGGCGACCATGATCGTGGCGCCGAATTCGCCGAGCGCGCGGGCAAAGGCGAGCGCGATGCCAGCGACGATGCCGCGAAACGCGAGCGGCAAGGTGATCGTCGCAAACACGCGCCACGGACCTCCGCCGAGTGTGCGGGCGACGTATTCAAAACGTGGATTCACGCTTTCGAACGCGACGCGCGCGGTGCGCACGAGCAGCGGGAAGGACATGATCGCCGTCGCGAGCACGACGCCCCGCCAGTTGAAGACGACCTGCCAGCCGAGCGTGTTTTCCAAGAACTCGCCGAGCGGTCCACGGCGACCGAAGAGTTTTAACAGCAACAATCCTGTCGCCACCGGCGGGATGACCAAGGGCAGCGCAACGAGCGTTTCCACGATCGATTTCCCGGGCCACTCGCGACGCGCGAGCAGCCACGCCAGGGCGAGTCCTCCGGGCAGAATCAGCACCGTGCTCCCCGCCGCGACGGCGACGGTGAACCACGTGATTTGCCAGACTTCGGGGGACATGAAGAGAATGCAGAACGGAAATGCGGAGAAATTGAAGCGCCGAAGTCAGTGGCTGCGCACGAGGTCGTCGGGGTTGTTTCCGAGCAGCGTGTTGTGCCGGGAGCGTATCGGCGCGGGCATCACGGCGCCGTCTTGAAACCGTATTTTTCGAAGACGACGCGCGCTTCGTGTGAGGTGAGATAGGCGGCGAAGCGCCGTGCGGCCTCGGGGTGTCGCGTGTCTTTTAAAACGGCGAGCGGATAAGTGATTTCGGGACCGTCGTCGGGTGGGACTTCGTACGCGATCTTCACTTTCTTCGAGATGAGTGCGTCGGTCTTGTACACAAATCCCGCGTCGGCATTGCCGGCTTCGACCGCTGCCAGACAAGCGCGGACATTTTCAGTGGGGATGATTTTCGCGCGCATGCTTTTCAGCAGACCGAGCCGTTCGAGGTAGGTGGACGCATAAATGCCGGCGGGCACGGTGTTCGGCTCGGCGAGGGCAATGCGCCGGATGGCGGGCGAGGTGAGGTCGGAGGGCGAAGAAATCGCGGCGCCATTTTCGCGCTGCACGACGATGACGAGCGCGTTGCCGAGGAAGGATCGGCGCGTGTTGTCAGCGATGAGTCCGGCACGCGCGAGATCGTCCATTTTCAGTTCGTCTGCGGAGAAAAACACATCAGCGGGTGCGCCTTCTTTGATCTGCCGCGCGAGCAAACTGGAAGCGGCGAAGTTGAAACGGACGTTGTCGCCGCTGGTTTTTTCGTAGGTGTCGCGGATTTCCCGCAGTGCATCGGACAAACTGGCGGCTGCGAAAACGTTGAGCTTGGCCGCGTGCGCGCTCGCGGTGAGCGTGGCGATAAGCGCGAGCGAAAGGAAGAGCCGGCCCAAGTGTTTCATGGTGAAGAGTGCGACGAAGAAAGCAGCCGGAGCGACCGGAGATTCTCAACCGCAATACGAGCGGTCGTGCATGATTCGTTTGAGGGCGAACGATGACGCGGATTCACGCGTCGCGGCGATTTCGCAGTGGCGCGGGGAAGCGGGTGCGCGCAGATTCGCAGGCATGAGTTTCGTGCGCATCGAGCACCTCTATGTGTCGGCCGGACATAATTTTTTCGGTCATCACGGTGGCGAGGCTGGCACGTGGCTGACGGAGTCGCGCGATGAAGTCACTTGCGTGGCGGGGAGGGGAATCGCCGGCGATCGTTTCTTTGACTACAAGGAAGACTACAAAGGGCAGATCACGTTTTTCTCGGCCGAGGTTTTTGACGATGTCTGCCGGACACTCGGGCTGAGCGGAAGGGATCCTTCGGTGGTGCGTCGCAACGTGATTGTGCGCGGCGTCGATCTGACTGCGTGGTACGAAGGCGAGTTTGAGCTGCAAGGCATTCGTTTTCGCGGCATGGGCGAGTGTAAACCGTGTTATTGGATGGATGCCGCTTTGGGGCCCGGAGCGGAGGCGGCATTGCGCGGACGCGGCGGTTTGCGCGCGAAGATTTTGAGCACGGGAAAACTGAGCGTGGATTTCGCGGAATCGACGACTCGTGCGGCCGTGATCGGACGGGACGCGTAACGAGGCTTGAAACGCGGTGCTGGCGGCGTTGGCTGGCGCGATGGTCAAATGGTATCAATCGGCGCTCGGACGCCTGCGTGTCATCGGATTCCTCGAAGGCGTTTCATTCATTCTACTTCTCGGGATCGCGATGCCGTTGAAATATTTCGCGGGCGCGCCCGGCGCGGTGAGCGTCGTCGGCATGGCGCATGGCGTGCTCTTCATCGCCTATCTGCTCGCGGTCGTGCAGGCGGCGATCGAGTACGGCTGGAAACTGAAACTCGTGGCGTTGCTCGTGATCGCTTCGGTGCTTCCGTTTGGGCCGTTTATCGCCGACGCGCGTTTGCTCAGGCATCAGAAGGATGCGGATCAAGTGTGAGCGCGCGCTATTAGCGCGAGCGCTGCGTGTTTTTCAAAAAACGGTCTGGAGCCGGATGAGCACCTTTTGCCGCTGATCGGGCTCCGAGGCGGCGTTGAAAAGGAAGTAGTCCATCATGAGCTTCACGCTGTCGCCGCCGAAGAAATAGTTGAGCCCGAGGATCCACGTGTCGGTCGAGTTGCCCTGGATGCTCGTGTTGGGATCGAACGACTCAAAACGAAGCGCTCCCTGCCAGTAGTCGGGCACGAATGTGTACGCGGCTTGCGCGTGCCAGCCGTCGGCCGAAAACGAATCGGACGGGAGATCGCTGGTGGGTTTGAACTGTGTGCGCAGGTACTCGGTCCAGAATTCAAACGCACCAAATCGCACCTGCGTATCGATGCCGAAACCCTCGCGTTGTCCGGAAAAGGTGTTGGCGGAAAAACCGCAGTCTTCGAGGGAGACGCGCGCATCCTTCGAGGCAAATGCGCTGGCGCCGACGGACCAGCGCAACGCGGTTCCGTCGATCTCGGTCTGTAGCGGAATTCCGGATACGCGGCCGGCCCAGAGAAACGAGTCGTTGTCGTTGATGTTGGAATTGACGCCGGTGCCGTTGAAAAGGCCGGTGGCGTACGAGAGGCGTTTGCCGAAGAACTCGCCGGCGACCTGCGCACCGACCTGGCGGTTGAGCGTGAGCCGATCATTGGCCAGCGAGCGCTCGATGATCGCGAGCGTGAGATCGTTGGAGAGTTGTTCGTAACCGTAAGGTGTCTTGAACTGCCCGATGCGGACATTGGCCGCGGAATGACGCGTCCAGGTGATGTAGCCATCGGCCATTTGCGCGCGGTATCCGCTCGTGTCCCCGAGGGAACCGGCGAGCTCGGCATCCACTTTGAAATCGAAATCGGACTGAAAGCGTCCGGCGAACACCAGTCGCGCGCGGCGGACGTACAGACGATCATTGGCGGTGGTGAACCGGCTGTCGCCCTTGTCGAGGAATTCGGCGTGCGTCTGGATGAAACCGCCGAGTGTGACGCTGCGCACTTTTCCCGCGGGCTTGATGGAAACGGCGGTCGCACCGGGTTTCGCGGTCGCCGGGATTGCGGACGACTCCGTGCGTGCGGCTGCTTTGAGCTGCTCGTTTTGAGCCCGAAGTGCCGACACCTCCTCTTCCAAGCGGCGCAGGCGTTCCTCGATGGAGGACGGCGCGTCCGCAAAAGCCGGGACGGCAAGAAGACCTGCGACAAGGAAGCCGCAGAGACGAAGGGGGAGGATGTTCATGGAAGACGTCGGATGTATCCACCGATCGACTACACGACTCGGCGGACAGGCGATTATGGCGATTTCCGCGGAGCCGCCTTCCGCGTTTTTGCGAAACCTCCTGCGTTTTTTGCCAGCAGTGCCGAATTTTTAATTAGGCACTTGCTTAATTAAGGAAATACTTAATTGTCCGGTCATGCAAAGCCTTCAAGCCATCGCCGATCCTACGCGACGACGGATCGTGGAATTGCTCGCCGCGGGCGAACGCACGTCGGGTGAACTCGTCGATGAATTCGACCTGAGCGCGCCTGCGATTTCGCAGCATCTCAACGTGCTGCGCGAAGCGGGCATCGTGTTGACGCGCGCGGAAGGCCAGTCGCGCGTCCAGTCGTTGAACCCCGCTGCATTCGACGAAGTGGAGGCGTGGCTGCACAGGATGCGCGCGGTGTGGTCGAGCCGGCTCGATTCACTGGAGCGTGAATTGCGAGCGGAAGACGCGGCCAAAGCCGCAGCCGCGAAGAAAACGAATCCATCAAAAACCAATACGAAAAAGAAATCATCCTCATGAACACCTCAGAAAGTTACGCCAGATTCACCAGTCCCTCCGAGTTGCGGATCGTGCGCACATTACCCGGCCCCATCGAACGCGTGTGGGAATATCTGACCGATCCTGTGAAACGCGCACGCTGGTTTTGCGGAGGGGAACTGGAGCAGCGCGCGGGTGGCAAAGTGGTGTTTCACATGGTGCACAAGAATCTCGCGCCCGATGAAACACCGCCGGCGAAATATGCGCAGGTGCAGGATCCGGGCGTGAGTTTCGAAGGCCGTGTCTTGAAATGTGAAGCGCCCCGATTGCTGGCGTACACATTTGGCAGCGACGATTCGGAAGTGACCATCGAGCTGACGCCGCAGGGCAAGGACGTGTTGCTCGTGCTGACGCATCGGGTGCGCGGTGCGGAAGAGGAACGCGAGCTCACCAACTACGCGTCGGGCTGGCACATTCACCTCGATCATCTCGTAGCGCAGATCGCCGGTACGCCGCGGCCGGGTTTCTGGTCGCTGCATGACAGACTTATTGGCGAATACGAAAAGCGCCGTGCGACGGAGCTGAAGAGCTGAACGTTTCATCCATTCATCCCCAGCCCCCGCTCGCTCCCGATGAAAAACAACGACGACTCAGGCACATTCACCGGTCCGGCGGAGATTCGTTTGGTGCGCACGCTGCCCGGGCCGATCGAGCGAGTTTGGGAGTATCTGACCGATCCCGAGAAACGCGCGCGCTGGTTCGCAGGCGGACCGATGGAACCGCGGGTGGGCGGCAAGGTGCGCCTGGAAATGCGCCACAGCTGCATTGCGCCCAATGAGACACCGCCGCCGGAGTTCAAGAAAGCGCATGAAAGCGGCAAAGTTCATGAAGGAACGGTCACGCGTTGGGAGCCGCCGCACCTGCTGGCGTTCACGTTTGGGAGCGACAACGAGTCGGAGGCGATTTTCCAGCTCACACCACAGGGGAAGAGTGTGCTGCTGGTGCTGACGCATCGCTCCACCGGCGGCGACATTCCCTACATGCACGAATTCGGCGCGGGCTGGCACACGCATGTTGCGCAGTTGATCGCGCAACTCGAAGGAACGGAGCCTCCGCCCTTCTGGGCGATGCTCGTGAAGCTGAAGCCGGAGTACGAAAAGGCCCGGATCTTGGCACAGCGCTGATCTGAACCGAAACTTTCCGGAGGCGGTAGCACTGCCTTCGTTCCCAGTCAGAAGGACACCAAGGCTACTGCCTTGTCCAAAAACATCCGAACGCGTTGTCGGAAAAACCAACGCTCAATCGTCAGTACATTGGAAGGACACGTCTCATGAAAACCCAGTTGTTTGAAAACCCTGCCGCGGTTTCCGAGGATCGATGGCTCGCCGCCCGCAAAGAACTTCTCCGCGAAGAGAAGGCGCTCACCCGATTGCATGATCGCATCGCTGCGAAACGCCGCGAACTGCCGTGGGTGAAAGTCGGGAAACCCTATGTCTTCGATTCGCCGGAGGGCCCGGTTTCGCTGGCCGATTTGTTCAAGGGACGCAGCCAGCTCGCCGTGTATCATTTCATGCTCGGGCCGGACTGGGGTGAGGGTTGCCCGAGCTGTTCGTTCATCGCGGATCATCTCGTGCCGACGATTCCGCATTTGCAGGCGCGCGATGTGACGCTCGCCGTGGTCTCGCGGGCGCCGCTGGCGGAGATCCTGCCGTTCCAGCGACGCATGAAGTGGTCGTTCAACTGGGTGTCCTCAAACCGGAACGATTTTAACTTCGATTATCATGTCTCGTTCACGGAAGAGGAGATGGCGCGGAAGACCGTTTATTATAATTACGGACTCACCGAGTTTCCGAATAGCGAAGCGCCTGGGTTAAGCGTTTTTACCAAAGGTGCCGACGGGGAGGTCTATCATACGTATTCAACCTATGGACGCGGTGTTGAGCAATTCATGGGGACGTACACGATCCTCGATTTGGTTCCGAAGGGGCGCGATGAAGACCCCGCGAAATTCTACAAGATGGACTGGGTGCGCTACCACGATAGCTACGACCAATCCACCGCAGATGACTTTACTGCGCGCTAAGAGGCCAGGCGTCTCACGACGAGCGATCCACTGGCTGCTGCCGGTGGCGTTGCTCGTCTTTGTGCCCAAGTGCGTGTTGTGCGTGCTCGCGTATATCGGCGCAGGAGCGGCGTTTGGCCTGGGCGGGGTGGAGTGGTGTCGGGCAAACACCGATGGCTCGATTCCGTGGGCTGGGCTGCTGGGCCTCTTGGGCGTGGGCGTTTTTTTCATTTCCGGCGCCATCGGCTTCATTGCTAAATACCGCCGCGAACACAGAGCCACCGACTCCTCTGAAAAAATCGAAACCCCATGAAAACCCCCGCATCCCGCCCGCGCCCCGCCTCATCAAAATCGTCAACTCAACCCGCCGCCAAAAAACGCCCGTCCAAACCGGCGGCCGGCGAAAAAGGAAAAACGGGCGTTGTGCTGCTCTCCGGCGGAAATCCGCAGATCGCCAAGGCCGATGGCGATGCGCCGGTGCAGGCCTACATCGCGGCGATGCCCGGTTGGAAAAGCGACCTCGGCCGCCGGCTCGATGCGCTCATCGCGCGCCACGTGCCGGAAGTCCGGAAAGCTGTTCGCTGGAACTCACCGTTTTATGGCGCTGAAGATCGGGGCTGGTTTCTGTCGTTCCATGTGTTGACGCGCTATGTGAAGGTCACGTTTTTCAACGGACGTTCGCTCACCCCGATGCCTCCGGGCGGCACGCCGAAAAGCGGCGAGGCGCGCTGGATCGATCTCTACGAAAACGAGCCCTTCGACGAAGCGCAGTTCGTCAATTGGGTGAAACAATCGTCGGCGTTACCGGGCTGGAACGGTCGTTGACTCGGCTGCCGTTTCGCGTGGCTGGCGACGCCGGTATGATGCGTGTCGCGGGTCACGAACTTCTTACGGGAAGCGCGACAAACATCAGCACGATGCCGAGTCCTGCGAGCAGGCCGGCCCACAGGCGCCAGCTTTTTTTAGACGACGCGATCACGGTGAGCCATTTCCAGTTGAGCAGCAGATGGAGTACGACCAGGCCGATCGCACCATAGGCGATCCACTCGTGCCATTCGCCCCAGTCGTGCCGCCCTAGTCCGAGGAACGAGAGCGAGCGCCCTTCGCGTCCGCGGGGAAGGCGTTCGGCAAGCAGCCAGCCGGTGCCGGCGAGAAAACAGCCCGCGAGATAAAGCCCGATGTTCACCAGCCGCATGGCGGTGTTTTTATTCGGAATATTCATGGCTTGATTGGTGACGTGCACTATGCGGGCGGGTGACGGTTGCGCGCCGTGTCGCGGACGTTTGAAAGCGCGCTTATCCCGCGCGGGGCGTTTTTTTGAGAAAACAAAATCTGCGTTTCCGGGCGGCGGGAAACTTCGGGAAAACGCGCGGCGCGGATGGAAAAATCTCCGCGCGCGATGTACTACGAGCAGCGTGCACCTGCGTGCTTCCTGCAGAGCCGGTGCGGTTAATTTTATGAACAAGCCCATCTGTTATTCCACGAAAGCCTATGCGACCTCTGGCGCCGCTGATCCGCTGGCGGCCACGACCATCGAGCGCCGCCAGCCACTCGCCAACGACATCCAGATCGAGATCGAGTTTTGCGGTGTGTGTCACTCGGACCTGCACTTCGCGCGCAACGAGTGGGGCGGCACGCGTTATCCGGCGGTGCCGGGTCATGAGATTATCGGACGCGTGACGAAGGTCGGGCCCGATGCGAAAAAATTCAAAGTCGGCGACCGTGTCGGTGTTGGTTGCCTCGTCGATTCGTGCCGCACATGTCCGGAGTGCCGCGAGGGTCTCGAACAGTTTTGTCCGGAGATGGTGATGACTTATGGCAGCCGCGACAAACACCTCGGCGGCAGCACGCTCGGCGGTTACGCGCAGAGCATCGTGGTGCGCGAGGAGTTTGTGCTGCGCATCCCGGAAAATCTCGATCCTGCGGCCGCGGCTCCATTGCTCTGCGCGGGCATCACGACGTATTCACCGCTCAAATACTGGGAGGTCGGTCCGGGTCAGAAAGTCGGCATCGTGGGACTCGGCGGGCTCGGTCACATGGGCGTGAAATTCGCCCGCGCGTTTGGCGCGCATGTCGTCTTGTTCACCACCTCGCCGAGCAAAACCGAGGATGCCAGACGCCTCGGCGCGCATGAAGTCGTGATCTCGAAAGACGAGAAACAAATGGAAGCGCATGCGGGCAGTTTCGATTTCATCCTCGATGCGGTTTCGGCGAAGCACGACATCAACGCCTACGTGAGCCTGTTGAAGCGCGACGGAAATCTCACACTCGTCGGCGCGCCGGACAAGCCGATGGAAGTCGCGGCGTTTCCGCTGCTGCTCAAGCGACGCTCCTTTTCGGGCTCGCTCATCGGCGGCCTGCCCGAGACGCAGGAGATGCTCGATTTTTGCGGCGAGCATGGAATCACGAGTGACATCGAAATGATCCGGATGGATCAGATCAACGAAGCCTACGAGCGCATGCTGAAGAGCGACGTGAAGTATCGCTTCGTGATCGATATGAAGTCGCTCAAGTGAGCGTGGTTCTTCCAGCCGGTTTATTTAACCACGGATGTTTTAACCACGGATGCACACTGATAGGCACTGATGGGGCGGCCGGCCGGCGGCCGGCGATCCGCGTGCGAGCCGGAGTGGTTTAAATTAAACCATGGCCGCATTTCTGCGACACTGGACGTGAGTTCATAGCCAGGCCGGGCCGGGTTTCCGGGGAGCATACGCGGCCCGCGTGTGGTGTGCGGCGGCTCACCGGACACGGCTCGGTACAGCTTACCGTCCCTCTCGAACCGCGCTTAAGCGGGCGATGACGAACAACGCGCCGGGACGGCGCGTTCCACCCGCGCGCTACCCACTCACGGCTACTGCCGGGCACGGGCTTCTATCATCAGTGTCCATCAGTGCGCATCAGTGGTTAAAAACGGATCGAGGTGCCTGGCCGGCGAAGAGATCGCGGCGTGAAGCCGCTCCTACAATTGGCCGGAGTTTTATTTGAACGCTCCACCGCGTAGCCGGCTCAGATCTTTTCGCCGACGAGGCCGTTCAAGTAGACTTCGAGATTGGTGTATCCAGTGTTCCGATACGGCTTCGCGCCGTCGGTCGGGTCGTTCGGATCAAAGCCATTGGCGATTTCCCAGGCGTCGGGCATGCCGTCGCGGTCGGTGTCCCAACCGGAGGGACGATGCACGACGGGGTAATCGTCCCAGCCGCCGACGTCTTTTTCGTTATCCGGCAAACCAGGGAGGTCGGTGGTGCTGCCTTTGTATTTATACGTGCCCTTGCGGGTCTCTTCGATGATGCGTTGATCGTGCGGATCGAGCGCGGGGAAATTGCAACCGACGTTGGCGAGAACGTCTTCGTAGGCTTCTTCCGCGGTCTGCGTTTTCACGTAGGATTCGAAGAACGGTTTGTCGGACCACGGGCTGTATTCAGTGGGGAGTCTGCCGCCGCGTTCCGTCGTGGCGGTGCGGCCTTTTTCCTGATTCTTCACGCCGAAGTGGCCGGGCATGACATTGCCGGCGAAATAATACCGCTGGCTGCCCGGGAAGCCGCCGTATTGCGCATTGAGCGCGTAGAAATACCGCGTGGCCGGACCGGGCTTGTAGTAGTTGTTCACGAAATTCACTTCGTGAGCGCCGCCATCGGTCGCGCGTCGCGCCCAATTGTAGACAACGTTGTTTCTGATATCGAGACGGCCCGCGTACTTGTTGTCGGGCTTGCTCAGACCGCCCGCGAGGCTCCAGTTGCGGCCCGCGTTGTGCGCGAGGAGATTGTGGTGAAAACTGCCGATGTCGCCGCTGATGCTCGCGGCGTAGCCATGCTGTTTGCCCGGCGGATATTTTTTGTGACCGGCGGCGTTGAGCGCTTCGGAGATGAGCGTGCGCTGGAGCGTGATGTTTTTTGCGCCGCGCGAGCTGAAGGCTTCGTCGAGCGACCAACTGATGGAGCAGTGATCGATGATGGCGTTGTTGGCCGAGGCGAGGCCCATGCCGTCGAGCGTCATGCCCGAAGTGTTGCCTGGACGCACGCGGATGTAGCGGATGATGACATCCTGCGCGCCGAGGACGCCGAAGTTATAATTGCTGATGCAGATGCCGATACCCGGCGCGGTCTGGCCAGCGACGGTGAGCTCGCCGTTATCTTTGCGTACGATCAGCTTCGATTTGAGTTCGATGCGGCCGGAAACTTCGAAGACGACCGTGCGCGGTCCCTCGGCTTCGATCGCGGCGCGCAAGCTGCCCGGGCCGCTGTCATTCAGATTGGTCACGGCGATGACGCGACCGCCGCGACCGCCCTTGGCGAAACGACCGTAGCCTTCGGCGGTGGGGAAGGCGAGTGTCTGGCCGGGCTCCGTGGCTGGCGCGTTTGTCGCCGCGATCGCAGGCGTGGCGGCAGGGGCGGTGGATGCGGATTTGGTGGGCGCGGCGCAGGAGGTGAATACGGCCGACGAGAGCACAAGAGCCGTCGAGGCCAGCGGCAGGCGGAAGGATTTCATGGGTGAAAAGAAGAGGCCTATGTTAGGCGGGCAAACATTACGCCTTCGTGATCGGCGTCATCGACGCGAGATTATCGTCGGGGAGAAACGCACCGATCGGAGCGCCGTGTGGGCCGTGCTTGCTGATGGGAACCACACCCAACTGCCACGGGGTGCGAGAAACTTGGTGGGAATTTTTTTCACAGAAGGTAACGAAGAGAACGAAGGCCACAAAGACTCCCGAGCGGGCTGCGAGCCTTCCTTACCTTCTTATCTTTTGTTCAAAAATCAGAGGAGCGTATCAGCCGCAGGTGAATTGATCCGCATTTCCGCGATCGCAACCGGACCCAACTGTTAGGGCGAACCGCGCGATTGAAGTGGGTGGACGCCGCTGGTTGGGTCAGCGTTTCCCCACGCACCCCCACCGAGATGAAACGATCCCCGACTCGATCTGCCCTGCTGCGTGGCGTCACGCTCGTCGCTTTGCTTAGCCTCAACACGACCATGTCTCTCGCCGAATCAGCCGATCGACCACGCTGGCAGCGCGGCGTCGAAGGCCAGCGCAAAGCCGATCTGGGCAACGGCACGTTTCTCAATCCCATCCTCGCGGGCGACCGTCCCGATCCGACGATCCTGAAAGACGGCGACGATTACTACATGACGTTTTCGTCGTTCAATTCCTACCCGGGCATCGTCCTCTGGCACTCAAAGGACCTCGTCAACTGGCGGCCGATCGGTGCGGCTCTGCACAAAAACATCGGCACCGTGTGGGCGCTCGATCTCTGCAAACACGACGGCCGTTACTACATCTACATCCCCGCGATCGCTCCGGGAAAACCGTGGTCCACCTTCGTCATCTGGGCCGACAACATCGAAGGTCCGTGGAGCGATCCGATCGATCTCGGCATCGAAGGTTGCATCGACCCGGGACACGCCGTCGGCGAAGATGGCCGGCGGTATCTTTTTGTGAATGGCATCCGCAAAATCCGTCTGACCGACGACGGGCTCGCGACCGATGGGAAACTTGAGCAGGCGTACGATCCGTGGCGTTATCCGGAGGATTGGGTGACGGAAAATTTCGCCCCGGAAGGGCCGAAGATTTTTCGCCGCGGCGATTGGTTTTATCTCGTGACGGCGGTGGGCGGCACGGCGGGTCCGGTCACGGGACACATGGTGATCGCGGCGCGCTCGCGCTCGATTCACGGCCCGTGGGAACATTGTCCGCACAATCCGCTCGTTCGCACGCTGTCGGACCGCGAGCCATGGTGGTCGCGCGGCCACGCGACGGTGCTCGAAGGTCCGGCCGGAGATTGGTGGATGGTTTATCACGGCTATGAAAACGGATTTCGCACGCTGGGCCGGCAGACGCTGCTGGAGCCGATCGAGTGGACGGATGACGGCTGGTTTCGCGCGAAGGGCGGCGATCTCGGGAAGCCGCTGCCGATGCCAAAAGGCGGTGAAGCTGTTCCGCATGGGCTCGCGCTGTCCGACGATTTTTCGAGCAACCGATTTGGGACGCAGTGGGCGTTTCACGAGCCCGGCGCGGACGAGATGCAGCGCATTCGGTACGGACAAAATTCGCTGGAGCTCGCGGGCGAAGGCGATTCTCCGGCAAACAGTTCACCCCTGACGTGCATCGTTCCGGATCGCGCGTATCAAGTGGAAATCACGATGGAACTCCTCGGCGAAGTCGAAGGCGCGTTTCTTCTCTACTATAATCCGAAGGCGTTTGCCGGAGTCGGTTTCACCGGCGAAAAAGCGAAGACGTATCAATACGCGACGACGGAAGATTGGGCGAGTGTGCCGCTCAAAGGACGCACGGTTCGCGCGCGCATCACGAACGACCGCAATGTCGTCACCTATCACTACTCACTGGATGGCGGCGCAACCTGGCAGCGGCATCCCACGCGCATGGAAGTCGCCGGGCTCAATCACAATGTCTTCGGCGGGTTTCTCAGTCTGCGCGTTGGCATTTGTGCGATGGGCGAGGGCAGCATTCGCTTGAGCGACTTCACGTATCGCGCGATCGAAGAGACGCCGTAAAGCAGCCGCCGGGAGCGCCGACGTCCCCGTCGGCAGAACCGTCGCCAGCCGATGCGGCGCCGGCCTCGTCTTCACTCGTTGCCGTGAAAATTGACGCAGGAGTTTTCGTCGGCGATTTCGTACAACGAAAGACATGGTCAAGCTGGCGCGATTTCGACGCGGTCCGGCGCGGATGAAGGTGCATGAGCTGTCGAAACTTTCCTGAGCGCGGAACGTCATAAGTCGTTCTGGACGCCCGTCCCGCGGTTGCGGCCGGCTGAGTTTCGCTTCACGACCAACCCCATCCTCCATGCGTTTCTGTATTTCCCGGATGCCCCGCGTTTTCTTGGCCGCATTGATCGGCATCGTTGCATGTGTGAATGCGATCGCCGCGGCGCGGCCGGCGCAGTTTCCCGCGCCCGGCAGTACCGGCGTCAATCCCGACACCCGCCTCGTTCTCACGTTTGCAGAGCCGCCGGCGATCGGCTCGTCCGGGCTCATTCGCATCTATGACGCGGAAGGTATGCAACTTGTGGATACGCTCGATTTGAGCATCCCGGTCTCGCCGAATCCATCGGGCCGCGTGCCCGCGCCCACCGGCGGCGGTGTCGCGACGGCACCGCGCGTGACCATCGATCCCGATGCCGTTTATCAGAAAACGAGCTTCGATGGCCTCGAGTTTTTCTTCCGCCCGATCATCGTGCGCGGAAATGTCGCGACGATTCATCCGCACAATGGCGCGCTCAAATACGGACGCACGTACATCGTGAAAATGGATGCGTCGGTGCTCGTGCCGGCGGAAGACGAGGGTGCGTTTGCCGGATTCACGGCGGACACGGATTGGACGTTCACGACCAAGGCCGCGCCGCCTCCCGCGGATGCAACGCGCGTCGTGGTGGCTGCGGATGGTAGTGGAGATTTCAATACAGTGCAGGCGGCCATCGAGTTTTTTCCCAAGAAACCCGCACAGCGCGTGACCGTGTTCATCAAGAACGGTCATTACGAAGAACTGGTTTCGCTGAGCGATCGCGCGAATCTCACGATCCGCGGCGAGGATCGCGACAAGGTGCAGGTCGGTTATGCCAACAACTCCGCGTTTCAGCCGGGACGGCGTTGGGCGTTCTCGCTCATCGACTGCGCCGATATCCAGCTCAGCAATTTCACGATCAACAATTACTTCATTGGCCAGGCGGAGGCGTTGATGGTGCGCGGCGAGAGGATTGTCATCGATCGCATGACGCTGAACGGCTCGGGCGACGCCTTCACCGCGTATGGCACAGTGTATTTTGCGGACAGCCTGCTCACGGGCGATGGCGACACCGTGCTCGGCTATGCCGCGGTGTATTTTTTGCGCAGCGAAATTCGCTCGCGCGGTCCCTTCACCTGGACGCGCACGCCGCAGGGCAGTCATGGAAACGTTTTTGTCGAAAGCACGCTGATCGGCCTCGATGAACCGTTGCCGTGGACGGTGACGGAGGCGAACCCGGCCGGTCGCATCGTGAACAAACCCTTCGCACGCCTGCCGCGCAATCGATCCGCCACCGCGACGGCGACAAATTTTCCGTATGCAGAGATGGTGTTGATCGACACAAAAACCAGCGGTGTTCCGCCCGAAGGCTGGGGCCCGATCGAAGAAGCGCCGGGCTTCGACAGTTCCAACGTGCGCTTCTGGGAATACAACACGATGGATCTCGAGGGCCGCCCGGTCGATGTGTCGAAGCGGCATCCGGTTTCGAAGCAACTCACGCTCGAGAACGACGCTGAAACCATCGCCAAGTATCGCGATCCCGCCTTCGTGCTCGGTGGGTGGACGCCGCTCGTCGAACCGTGAATGCACGCCGCCGGTTGATCGGCGGAGTTTATGACGATGCGCCGGTCGACGCCTGAAGAAACTGCGCCGGTGTGTAGCCGGCGAACGTTCGGAACTCGCGGATCAGATGCGCCTGGTCGGAGAAGCCAAACTCAAGAGCGGTCTGACTCCACGAAAGCGCGCGGCTGTTTCGTGCATGCGCGGCAACACGCTCGAAACGCAGAAGACGCATGAAGGCTTTCAGCGTGAAGCCGACCTCGCGGAGGAAAAGTTCATTGAACCGACGGAAGCTCAGTCCGGTGGCTTCGACGAGATCGAGGGCGCGCGGGAAAACGCCGGGCTTTCGCAAAGTCGCGAGCGTGTATTCAACGGCTGGATGCAGAGCGCGTCGGTCGAGCGTGAGGAGGAATGTCTCCAATCTTCGGATACGCCCGGCGGGATCGTTTGTCTCTGCGAGACGATGGATCAGTTCGTTCCAACGCCGTTCGGACAGATCGCGCATCGCGACATGTTGATGGCTGAGCGCGTCGAGCGGCACGCCGAACAAACGCCACGCGCCGCCGGGGCGAAGCCGCACGCTGATCATGTCGTTTAGCTGGGCGGTATCGATGATGTAGTAGCGCGAAAATAAACCGCTGAGCAGTGGGCCATGGGCGCGCCGTTCTTCAAAGTCGGCGGGATCGTAGCAACGGACTTCGCCGTCGGAGAGGTTGAGCGTGAGTTCCACGGCGCTGCCGGGAAACACACGCTGAAACTGCTCGCGTTTGCCGGTTCCGGAATAGCGGGTGTGTGACTCCACGACGTCGGCGAGCGCTGCGGCGGGACGAATGGAGTCGATGCGGATCATGGGGCGGAACGTGGCCGTGCGAGCGTGTTTCGCAAACGCGGCGCGAAGCGGGGTTCAATTTTCTTCAATCGCGCGCCGGCTGATTCGATTAGGCTGCGTCATGATGAAACAGGCCGATGCCGTTGCGCGTTTTGAAACCGATGTTTCCCTGATCGGGCTTGGGCCGATGGGGAGCGCTTTGGCGCGGACTCTGATCTCGAAAGGAACGCGTGTGACGATGTTCAATCGCACGCCGGAAAAAGCGGAGACGTTGAAAGGCACGGGTGCGAGGGTGGGGGCGTCGGCTGCGGCCACGATTGCCGCGAGTCCGGTCACACTGGTGTGTCTCGCCGATTACGCGGCGGCGCGGCGTATGCTCGAGGTGGATGCTGGCAGGAAAAATTTTGAAGGACGGACGCTGGTGCATCTGTCCACGGGAACGCCGAAGGAAGCGCGCGAGATGCAAGTGTGGATCGAATCGCTGGGCGCGCGTTATCTCGATGGCGCGATTTTGGTGACGCCGTCGCAGATCGGAACGGATGAAGCCGCGCTCCTCGTTGGCGGAGAAAAGGCGTTGTTCGATGAAGTCGCACCGATTTTGAAACAGCTCGCGCCATCGGTCGAACATGTGGCGGACGATGTGGGCGCGGCCGCAGCGCTGGATCTCGCGTTTCTCTCGTACTTCTTTGGCGGACTGCTCGGGTTTTATCACGGCGCTCGCATCATGGAGACGGAGAACCTGCCCGTGACGATGCTCGGGGGCATGATCGGCCAGGTCGCCGGCGCGCTCGGGAAAATCGTGGAACACGACAGCGGCCGCATCGTGCGCGGCGATCTGGAGCAATCCGAAAGCTCGCTGCAAAACTCCGCGACAGTGGTGGAGTTGATCTTGAAGCATGCGGACGGGCAGCGAATCGATCCGCGTTTTCCCCACTTCGCCGCGAAATGGTTTCGCGAAGGCATCGATGCCGGCTTCGGAAAACGCGACACGGCGGCCTTGGTGGAGTTGCTGCGCCGCTAGAGCACGCAGACGGCAAAACGCACACGGCAAAACATAGATGGCGTAAAAGCGCCGACACTTCGTCTCCCTAAAGTTTGTCATCTATTAGATGACAAACTCTCCGGGCATCTCCCTCGCAACGGAGGACGGGATGTCATCTAATAAATGACAACATCCTCCCGCCTCTCGAAGGCAGTTGGTGAAAAAATGTCATCTATTAGATGACAAATGGTGCCAGGACCTCCGCGGCGGCTGAAGGGAGAATGTCATCTATTAGATGACAACGGCGGTGGCGCGTTTGCGGTGCGTTGCGGGGCGGTGGGTCTCGATTCCACCACGCTTGTCTCGGTGCTGCGCGCTTGAGTTCTGCGCGCTTGAGTGTGGTGCGCGCTTTGGTTGTGAGCGTGCTACCCGGCCACTTGCGGTTCGTGATGGAGATCGATCAGCGGCTTGGCGGCCGGCTTGGCGCCGGTGTCGTTGATGCGGACGGTGCGGGCGAGGACGATGCTCAGCAGTCCGAAGCCGACAGCGATCCAGCCGAGGTAGTTGAAGTGGAGCAGGTGGCCGTTGGGTTGTTTGGTGACGATCCATCCGCCGAGCGTTGTGCTCATGCCCGACACGAGATCGCGCGTGCAACTGGTGAGGCTCAGAAACGCACCGCGTCGCGACGACGGCACGGCGAGCGTAACGATGGCTTGCCCGGGGACGAAGCGTCCGCTGCCGAAGGTGAAGAAGAGGCCCACGATCGTGAGCGTCATCCAGATGGGCAGCGCGCCGGCGTTGGCGATCACGAGGATGATCACACAGGCCGCGATGACCATGTAGGTGAAGACGCGTTGGCGCCCGAGCCGGTCCGCGAGTCGTCCGGCATAGGGGGCGGTGAGTACGCTTGCCACACCGCCGATCACGTAGGCCAGCGAAAGGTATTTTTCGGGCAGAGCCATGTCGCCGACGAAGTGTGCGGAGAGCAGCGGGATCACGCTGAAGTGGCCGAGCACCATCGCCGCCATGAAAACGATGGCGCGACCGGCGTTGGCGTCGCGCAGGAGCTCTTTGAATGCCGCGCCTTTGTTCGAGCCGCTGTGGATATGGTCGCGTACTGGGGGCACGAAGCGAAACGCCACGCCCCACACGATCGCCGCGGACGCCGCGATGAACGTGAACGGCGAACGCCAGCCGAGGGATTGCGCGAGTTGCAGGCCCACCGGCACGCCGACCGATGCCGCGACGGCAAACGCCGTCATGACGATGCCAATGCCCGATGCGCGGCGCTCCGGCGGCACGATGTCACTGACGATCGCGAGACACAGCGAACCGGATACGCCGCCGAAGGCGCCACCGATGGCGCGCGCGATGAGCAAGGCATGGGCGTTGGGCGCGAGCCCGCAAAGCAACGTCGCCACCGTGAATCCCGCGTACACCCACAACAGCAGCGTGCGCCGATCGAAACGATCAATGAACGGCGCGCTCAACAACCCGACCACACCCGCGGCGATGGAGTAGGCCGCGACCAGCGCGCTGAATTGCCCGGCTCCCAAGTCCAGTTCGCGCATCAACTGCGGGGCGAGCGGCATCATGACCATAAAGTCCATGATGTGCGTGAATTGGACGGCGGCTAATATCAGGAGGATCGCGCGTTCAGACGGACGGCTTGGCATATACGTGGCCGCCAGTATTGGGACGGCGCGATTTTGGGCAACTCGCCGGCTCGGTTAGTTGAGCGAACAAATGCCACGAAGCTGTGCTCCTAAGGTCGCAACCGCCTTAAGGACGCAGGAAACAACACGGCCCGCCCGGAGCCAATCCGAAGCGCTGGACCGCGATCGATTACGCCAACCGATGCTTTAAGGGGCGAAGCACGAGTTCGGCGAAAATGACTGTGTAGACAACCGGAGCCGTCACCGCCGCCACGTATTTGCCGATGTGTTCAGGACCGCCGGCAATGATACTTGGGAGAAAATTTCCTACGGTTATGAAAGAGACAGAGAAAACGAATCCACCTGCTCCATAAACATACCCGATGAAGGCGGAAATTGTTCGTTCGGCTCGGGGTGTCGGAGTGTCCTCCGAACGCCAGATGGCAGCGCCTAAAGAACGCAGAACGGTCATTGGGCCACGAATTCCGAAGCCGATGATCGAGCAGCCAACCGGGAGAAGAAACATCGCCAGCCCTGGCACAAACCAGAGCAAGGTTCTTGGGTCATTGCCCGCGAGCATGAAGCAGCCGACGGTGCCTCCGAGGAGGAACAAGAGTCCGAGTATGACCGAAGCGGGTTTAAGCATGGTTGGTTATCGGCTGTTCCGGGGCGTAACTTGAGGGGGCGAGGGAGTCGCAGGTTCGGAGGTTTTGAACCACGGAGGCACAGAGGACACCGGGCCGGATTAAGGCTGAAGAGAGAGGTTGGTTGGGATTGCTTCCATCGATCGACCTCCGTGTCCTCTGTGCCTCTGTGGTTCAAAATTTTGAGACGCGCGCTCCGCAGCTTTTGATCTATGCCTCTTCACCGGAAAAAGATTTTTCGTCCGCCGCCACCGGCCCCGACCACGATCTACGTGCGCCCCGGCTATAATCGCGTGCTCGCGGATGAATTTATCGCGCTCAAGGAGAAGCGCGTCGGCCTCGTCGCGGACAAAGTCGAGGCGCACAGCCAGGGCGACCTGCGTGAGAACTTTGGTTTCAAGGCGGCCAAGGACGCGATCCGCGCGGTGGACCGGAAGATGACGGCGCTCGACCGCTTTGTCGCACGCAACACCTTCATCGAGGTCGATCCCGCCACCTGGCTCACGAAGTCCACCGCGACCTTGCAGCTCGGGCATGTGGTCACCCTCGAGAAACAGGATGTATCCACGAAACGAATACATCGTTTTTCCTTCCTCGTGACGACCTACGGCGAAACCGCGACCGACGAGGAGTCGGGCATCGAGTGCCTGCCGCACACGTCGCCGCTCGCCGTGGCCGCTCTGGGTCTGTCGCCGGGCGTGCAGACGAAAGTGATGCTGCCTGCCGGTGAAGCGCTCCTCACGGTGATCTCCATCCGCAATCCGACTCAGGCCGAACTCGACCGCCTGCTGATGCCGATCAAGCCGCCGGAGATCGAGGACGAGGAGTAGCGCAGTGTGTGGTCACCCCGGAGGACTCGGAGGTTTTTCTGTTGTGGAAAAGGTTAGGAAGCGGTGGCCCTTGTTTCTGCGTTTGAGTCAGTTTGCGCGCCTGTAGTGCAGGGCGACCGCGCCGCAGCGGAGCGGTTTTGCCGAGACGAGCTCAAGCCGTCGCGTGCCGGGCAGGCCGGTTTGGTAGAGGGTCGGGCCGTGGCCGGCGATCCGGGGATGGACGAGGAATTTGTATTCATCGATCAACTCCAGCCGGTCCAGTTCGGTCGCGAGTTGGCCACTCCCGATCAGCACGCCCGCCGGGGTCGCGTCTTTGAGTTTCTGCACGTTCGCGCGCAGATCGCCGGCGAGGTGATGGCTGTTGGTCCACGGAAAATCCTTTCGCGTGGAGGAGACCACGTACTTCGGCTTGGCCTCCAGCTTGACGGCCCACTCGCGAATCGCCGGGGGCGCTTCCATCTCGCCGCGGGCGACCGCCGGCCAGTAGCTCTCCATCATCTCGTAGGTGACGCGGCCCCACAGCATCGCTCCGTGCTCGTCCATGAGGCGGGTGAAGAAAGCGTGGGTCTCGTCGTCGGCGATTCCCTCCCGGTGATCAACGCACCCGTCGAGGGTGACGTTGAGGCTGAAAATCAAAAGTCCCATGCGGCGAATCTAGGTCGTGCGTTTCTCGTGTGTCGAGTGGCAGGCTGGTATGAAAGAGGCACCAGCCGTTGATGAGGAAGAAACCGCTAATGAGTTTCCTCAAAGAGGAAACTTTGGAAAAGCCTTCCGGCTGATCGCCTCCAGTACCGATGATGGGTCTGCTGATCGCAGACCGAAAATTCCTCGCCGGCATCAGGGCCTTGGCGACGTGAGCGTCCACCTCCTCGCGGCTTTCGCAACTGAGCTTGATCAGGACTTCCACCGCTTGGCTCGTATCGCAGACCGCCTTGGGGGTAAGTTCGCGGAACTTGGCATGCGTCGCCAGCATGACGGAAATCGTCTCTCTGACGACGCAGGCGGCGCCTTCGCCGCTGAACGGAGGATTGAAGCGACTAGCTCAAAGCCTGGAAAAAGGCCTTCGACTCCGCCAGATCGGCGACCGGGAGGTTGAAGAATATCTGTTTGTTCATGGGCGGAAGGAACGTGGATACTCCTTCAACGAATGAAAGGGCGGATGGTGGACACGACGTGAACTTTTTGCCGACGCTGTTTATTTCAACGAGCGGCTTCCGCCGCGATATGACCCGCGAAACTAGTCACGAAAGTCTTGAGACTCGTCATGTCGCTTACGTCGGAAAATTTGCCGGTTTTGATGGCGGCTTGAGGCGACGCTAGTACCGCGGTCGTGGTGTACAGCTGTTCTTGAACGAGCTTTTTACAGAGCAGGTTGTAGCGCTCGATGTATGACGCGCCTTGGAATTCGGCTCGCACCGGGAAGTGCTGACTGCGGTCGCGAATCGGGCGGCGTGAACCGGGCGCATCTTCGACCAGCATGAGCCAACCGACAAATGGCCGCGGCGCATCACCGAATGAACCTTCTCGAAACGCCGTCCACAAATCCTGCGCGGTGCCGATGGCTTCTTTAGTGCGATTGTTGAAATTGTTTCCGAATGAGCCGACCTGCGATTTGAGTTCAAGCGCTGCGACGAGGCGATTCTCTCGGAGCACAAGCATATCATTTGGTCGGGCGGAAAATCGGGGACAATGTGAACTCAACGCCGCGTCCATCGTAGTCCGAGGTGTCGATCAATCTGCTCGGCGATGTCTTCGATTGTTGAAGCAGTCCACTCATTGTCGAAATTCATGCCTGATCCGTAAAGGACGTGGCATAGGTCAAAAATAAGTTGAGATTTCTTCTCTGAGGTTATGCGTGCCAGGCTCCTTTTTAGCTGCCGCATATTTCGGCTCCGCTGGTTAGTGTTCATTTGTGGGTGTAGTTCTTGGAAGCTTCATCTCTAGCCTGCCACTGTAAATATCCTGATTTGGGATATTTTTTTGCGGCCTGTATGATGCGACTTAATGTCACGCAGTTCCCATACGCAGCTCGCGTTCGCCTTCCGGTCAGAATTGAGGCTTGTCCGGCTAGAAAGAGGAATGACTCAAGCCAACTTGGCTGAAAGCCTCGGAGTGCCTCAGAGCTATGTGAGTAAGTTGGAATCAGGGGAACGTAGAATAGACTTTATTGAGACGCTGGAAATTTGCGGAGCGCTGGGAATCACGGTGAGCGAACTCGTAACGCGCATGGAAAAGGCCGCAAAAGCGCAGCGCAGAATCTCCGTGCGAAAAGCTACGTCTCGATGAACATAACGGCGCCAAATCCTTCGTTGGTTTCTGGCAGTGCAACTGCCAAGAAGGCGGCGGCAATGATGGTTCAAAACTGCGCGGGTGTCGTAAGTCCGACCGGGGCACAAAAAAAGAACCTAGTGATGGCTTTCGCGAAGAGAGACATGATCATCTATGGAAAGGCATTCGATCTAGTGCGCTTGAGTGCGCCAGTTGATCTTGGCAGCCTCGAAGACATAGATCGGAATTTTGACGCGATCACTATTTTGGAAGTGAAATCGACTAAGAAGGATATCGCCGGCGATTTCACTGGGCATTTTTTTTCTTTAACAAGTGCTGAGGTGCTCGTGGCGCAAAGCCTGAAGCATCGGTTTAAGTTTGTTTTTGTTAACACTAACAACGGGGCGTTTGTCGAAATGAGCATGAGCCAGGTTTTCGCGAAGGCTCGTGGCATTTACCCCTCGTGGAGCATCATGTTTTAAGCGAGCGACGCGGAGTACCTGACTTGAGCGTATGCTGGCGATCTGGCCGAGTAGCTCAAAGCGTGGAGCAGTTTCGATTCCGGGAAGAGCTTTCGCGACGATGACAGGACCTTGTTGTTCGCGAGCGATCACAGTCACCGCGGGGTAGGCTGAGACTTCGCTCTCAAAGGCGGCGACGTCGTGTGCTTCGATTACGGTGCGTACGTTGTAGCCTTGGGTGGTAATGAACTCGCGAAGTCCGCTGCCGTAGTCATTGAGCATCCAACGGTCTGCACAGATGAAGGCGCACACGCCGCCGGGTTTCAGCTGTTGGAGGGCGGCCTGATAGAACGCGATGTAGATGTCAGCGCGACCTCGCATCGTGCTGAACGAACGATAAAACGCGGCCTTAGCAGCGGGAATTTCCTCAGGACGGATGTAAGGCGGATTACCGACCACGAAGTCGGCTACGGGAAATCCGAGCGAGGCCTCGAGGAAGTCGGCCTCCTTGATCCATGAGCGGGCGAGGTCGGCTGCGAGAGATTCGGGCACGCCCAAATCACTGAGCGTTTGGATGATCAACTCCACGGCGCGATGCACGGCATCGGGACTGATCTCATACGCGCGAATCGCCTCGATTGTCTCTGCGAGCGGCCTGCCGTTTTGCCGGCATGACTCGACCAAGCGGCGAACCATCTCCTGCAGAAACGCGCCATCACCAGCCGAAGGTTCGACCACAACCCTCTTGGCTAGATCCTGATCTGCGGTGTAACCGGCTAAATCCAGAATGAGCGCGACCATCCAAGGCTTGGTGTAAACGACACCGGCTTCGGAATTGGTCAGGATGTTGATCATGGAAAACAGACTTTAAGCGGCAAAGACACTCTGAGTTTGAGAATCGAAGAATGAGAGCAAGGCTGACTTCGCCTTTACAGCTTGAAACTCGATTTGCTGCGAGTTCGCTACACGCGTGAGTTAATTCTGCCGCTTATTTGACAGGTTTGAGCGCTAGGAAACTCGCCCGCACCGTCATTTCATGAAAACGAGCCATCGCATTTTCACCATGTCGGTCGCGAAGGTTTATCCGTTGTACATCGAGAAGGCGGAGAAGAAGGGGCGGACCCAGTTGGAGGTGGATACGATCATCTGCTGGCTGACGGGCTACACGCAGAAGGGGCTGGAGAAACAGCTGAAGGCGGAGACGGACTTCGAAACGTTTTTCGCGAAAGCGCCGAAGCTGAATCCGGCGCGGACATTGATCACCGGCGTGATCTGCGGTCATCGCGTGGAGGAGATCGAGGATCCTTTAATGCGGGAAATCCGTTACCTCGATAAGCTGATCGATGAGCTGGCGAAGGGGAAAGCGATGGAGGCCATCCTGCGGGCGCCAAAAAGTAGCGAGTCGTGAGTAGCGGGCAGCGAGCAGGGCGGAGTTTTGAATCGCGAAGACGCTAAGGAGCGAAGACGGAGCGAAGAACTGAAGGTGTGCGCATGTTCGGTTTAACCACAGAGGCGCAGAGAGGCGCGGAGGACGGAGTTTTTTATTTTAACTGCAGAGATGGAGGAGGGCCGGAGATCGGAATGCTGATCGAACGTGATGGGAAAATGCGGGGCGGTCAGGGTTGGTAGTAGCGAGTCATCGCGTTGGTGATCGCGGTGAGTGTGGTGGCGTGATCGATCACGCCATTGTGCCGCCAGACGATTTCGCCGCCGGGAGCCACGAGCACGGTGTGGGGAATCGGGCCGGGAGCCTGGTCGTCCAAAACCTTGAAAAGGTCGTCGAGGCTGGCGCCGGTGAACAGGTAATGATTGGTGGTACGGCCGAGACCTTCGCGCTGGAGGCTGCGCTGGCCGTTGCGGCTGAGGCCCGCGTGCATCCGTTCGAGGAACGCTTTCGCTTTGGGCTGATTTTTCACGTCGTCGACCGTCACCGTGATGAGTTCGAAGTCGCGCATGTCGAAGCGGCGGGCGAGCGACACGAGCAGCGGAAATTCTTCGACGCATGGCGCGCACCACGTGGCCCAGACATTGATGAGGCGGTATTTCTTGGTCGCGTTGGCGCGCAGCGAAGCGAGGCCCTGGTCGTCGATCTGCTCGAGTGTGACGGGCAGGTTTTTCCAGCCTTCTTCGACGGCGATATTCGCCGCTTTTTTCTCGCGCCATTTGGTGGAGCAGCCGTGGGGTTTGGTGAGTGGCGTGGGCACGGGACGACCGGCGAAAAGCGCGTCGAGGGCATTGCGGGCGTCGGGCGACTTTACGGTGGATTCGTCGGGGAAACGCGAATCGTCGAAGCGGCCCGCGTAACGGAGACGACGTTCCTTATCGAAGATGAAGACGTGCGGGGTCGCGAGGCAGCCATAGGCGCGCGCGATGAGCTGTTTGTCGCCATCGTACAAGTACGGGAAATCCCAGCCCTGTTGTTCCGCGTAAGGTTTCATTTCTTCGAATGAGTCGCCGAATTCACCGAAGCCGAGTTCGTCGAGGCGAAGCCCTTCGGGGTGGTTGGGATTGATGGCGACGAGGCCGAAGTTTTTGTCGCGAAAGTCGGCGCGGAATTTTTGCAGGCGTTGCTCGATGCCGTGGGAGGTGGGGCAATGGTTGGAGGTGAAGAGCACCATCAGCACGTCGAAGTGCGAAAAATCTTCGAGCGACCAGTCGCGTCCATCGATGCCCGGGAGGGTGAAGTCGGGAGCTTTATCCCCGATCGCGAGCGTGCGGAAGCCGGCGGGATTGCCGTCTTTGTCGAGCGGCGAGGCTGCTACGCCGGAAGGGAGGAAAACCACGAAGGTGAGAAGTGTAGCGAAAAAGTGAATACAGCGTTTCATCGGAATGACGAGGGGTTGACTATCTGGGGGTTGCGTGTCGCCAGTGTTGGAAACTGTGCGGCGGGCGCAACCGGTGGAAGCAGTTTACCGTCCGGTGCCCCGGGGGAGTTTCTCGGATGCGTCCATGACGCGGGCGTCAGTGTTGACGGAATGCGACCGTCGCTTCTTCGCGGTTCAACTTAGCGCGCGTGAAATTTTGCGAGGAGTTCCGTGACCCAGCGGCGGTGGGGGCCGGAGAGGCTGATGGTTTCGAGATCGTTTAACGCGACCCAATGGAGCGACGACGTTTTTTCCCAGCGGCGGCGCGTCGCGGTGTCGGGCGTAAAGGTGTGGATGGACTCGCTGATCTGAAAGCGGGTGATGCCGCGTTTTTTTCGGGCGAGCAGCGGACCGGTCAGCAGCGTGTTCTCGTCGAGACCGAGATCGGCGTGCGACGGAAGCTCGTGCATGTTGGCGAAACGTTTCGCGCTTTCGGCGGCGCGGTGGAGCATGAGTTTTCCCTCGTGCAAAATCCAGGCGCGCGTGACGGCGAGTTGTTCGATTTTCTTTTGGGCGAGGCGCGGAAAATTTTCGGGATCGCCGGATTTTTGTCCGGCGCAAAACGCCATCACGGGGCAAACGGTGCAGAGTGGATTGTGGCGCTGGCAGATGGTCGCGCCGAGTTCCATCATAGCCTGGTTGTGATCGCCGGGATGCGCGGGATTGAGGAGTGCGTCGGCGAGCGGCGTGACGGTTTTGACGGCGGTGGTGTTGTCTTTGAATTCCGTGGCATCGGCCGTGAGTCGCGTGAGGATGCGGACGACATTGCCATCGACGACGGCGGCGCGGGCGCCGAAGGAGATGCTGGTGACGGCGGCGGCGGTGTAGGGGCCGACGCCGGGGAGTTCGCGCCACTCGGCCGGCGTGCGCGGCATCGCGGGGAGCGTGGCGATGGTTTGCGCGAGGCGGTGGAGGTTGCGGGCGCGCGAATAGTAGCCGAGGCCTTCCCAGAGTTTGAGCACGCGGTCTTCGGGCGCGGCGGCGAGCGTGGCGAAATCGGGAAACGCTTCGAGCCAGCGGGCGAAGTAAGGCAGCACGGTTTTCACCTGCGTCTGCTGGAGCATGAGCTCGGAGACGGTGGTTTTATAGACGGAGGGCGACTCGCGCCACGGGAGTTTGCGGTGGTGCACGCGGTACCAGTCGAGCAGGGCGTGCTGGAAGGCGTCGCGCGAGGCGATGAGGCGTTTGGCGTTGGTCGCTGAGGAAGACACGGATGGGTTTGAACCACAGAGCCACAGAGGGCACGGAGGGGAAGACGGAAATGAGGGATTTTTTAACCGCGAATGGACGCCAATGAACGCGAATGAAAATTCGATCGGGATTTGCGTCCATTGACGTCCGTTCGCGGTTAAATCTGGGCGTGTCTTTTCCGCGAAAATGTGGCCAGTGGCGCGATGGCCAAGAAGACGGACTCCGATTCCGATCAACCAAAGAAACTCTCCTCGTACACCGTCAAACTCGACGATGTGCAGATGGAGAAGCTGCGCACGATCTGTGCGGCGCGGTATTGGGAGCCGATGACGGTCGCGTACACGCGTTTCGCCTACAAGTCGGAGCAGGCGAAGGTAAACGTGTCGGCGTACACGAGCGGCAAGGTCGTGATCGCAGGGAAGGGCACGGAGGATTTTGTGCGCGACACGATCGAGCCGGAGGTGACGGGCGCGCCGAAACTGGGTTACGACGACGTGCTGCATCCCGACTGGTTCGAATCGCACGCGGGACTCGATGAGAGCGGCAAGGGCGATTTTTTCGGCCCGGTGACGACAGCGACGGTGATCGCGGATCGCGATGCGGTGGAATCATGGCTCGCCGCGGGCGTGAAGGATTCGAAGAAAATTTCCGAAGGGCAGATCTTCAAACTCGAGGATGCGATCCGGAACACGCGCGGCGTTGTGGTGGAGACGTTTTCCTGGGAGTACATGACGAAGTACAACGAGTTGATGTCGCGGCCTGGCGCCAATCTGAACCGGCTGCTCGCGTGGCAGCACGCGAAGGGTTTGCTCGCGGCGCTGCAACGGAAGCCGGTGTCGTGGGGATTGCTCGACCAGTTCACGGAGCAGCCGCTCGTGCAAAAGGAGCTCGCGAAAAAGGAGCTGAAAAACTTTGAGCTCAAGATGCGCACGAAGGCCGAAGAAGATCCGGTCGTGGCGGCGGCGTCGGTGTGTGCGCGCGCCGAATACGTGCGGCAGATGGTGAAACTCTCTCGGAAGTTTGGCGCGAAACTACAGAAAGGCGCGGGGCCGCTCGTGAAAGAACAGGCGCGCGGCATCATCGAAAAGTTCGGTGCATCCTCGCTCGGCGAATTCGCGAAGCTGCATTTCCGCACGGCTTACGAAGTCGTTTCCGAAATGGGCAAACTCGATGAGCTGCCCTTGAAACCGCCACCGCCGAAGATGGCGTGGGAGTGAACGAGCTCTGCGAGCGCGGGCGGGGTGAGTGATTCCACCGCGGAGGCGCGGAGAGCGCGGAGGGACGGTGACACTCCTTCGTCGTGAGGAGGTGCGGTCTTGCTGTCGGGCGTCGAAGTCCTGCGGCTTTTGCGCCCTCGCGTCTTTGCGATTCGAAAACGAGCGCAGCAAAGTCCGCGTCCTATTAAGGCGGCGGGCGATTTTTCCGGCCTTCGGCGGCGGCGAGCTTGCGCATGTATTGGGTGAATTGCTCGTCTTCGCCATCGAGGAGTAGAGGAAGCGCGGCGCGGAAATCGGCGCGTTGCGTCCAGTCGAGCATGTAGTCCTCCCAGGATTTCCACAGACGCGCAGTCTGCTTGTCCATGCGGTCTTCGTACACGAGGAGATAGGCGCGTTCGAAGAGTGAGATGAGGATGCCGAAGATCGCGAGACGGCGCTCCTTTTGCTCATCGTTGAAATCGTTTCGCGCGGCTTCGCGGCGCAGCAATTGCAGGTCGGCATTGTCGAGCACGAGCTTGAGGAACTCGCGGTATTCGTCGGACAGACGTTGGAAAATTTCCTCCTGTTCGTTCATGCGCTCTTTGCGCTGCTCGAGGAGGAAGACGATGATCGCGAACGGGAGACCGACGACGGTGACGACGTAGCTGAGAAATTCGAAAAGCTCGAGGAGCGTCATGCGAACGTTATGGCCCTGTGTGTGCATGTTTGCAAACCGCCGCTCGCGGAGCCGGTGTATTCAAAAAACCATGACTGCGAATGTGCGCCCAACCGCCGCGCGTGCGTGCGTCGCCGCCCTGCGCCGGAGCTTGCGCGACCGGGGTGGGTTCTTACAACCGACCGGATGAAGCGCCGCCAGTTGCGCGGCTATGACCTCAAACAGATCGAAGGATTCACCGGACTCATCGGCGTCGATGAGGCGGGACGCGGTGCACTCGCGGGTCCCGTCGTGGCCGGGGCCGTCCTGATTTCGAAGGAGTTTTTGGAGGGGCGTTGGGCGGTCACGCGTGCGAATCGCGTGAATGACTCAAAACAACTCACGCCCGCCGAACGCGATGAACTGTGGTTCGAGCTGGAGACCTTGATGGCGCAGCGCCAGATCCATGCGACTTACGGCGTGGCCTCGGTGGAGGAGATCGAGCAATGGAATATCCTCGGCGCGACGAAACTCGCGATGCGGCGCGCGCTCGAAGGGATTTACCCGCCGACGGCATTTCAGCAAAGGGTGGAGCCGGATCTCTTCGCATCGCCGGAGGAGGTCGCGAGTTTTCAACCGCAAGTGTCGGCGCGCATTCTCGTCGATGGACTGCCGCTGAAAAATTTTCCGTATCCGCATGCGGGCATCGTCAAAGGTGACGCGCGTTCGCTATGCATCGCGATGGCCTCCATCGTGGCGAAAGTGACGCGCGACCGGCTCATGAAGGAGCTGGAAACGCTGTGTCCCGGCTACGGTTTCGACCGCCACAAGGGCTACGGGACCGAGGAACATCGCGAAGCGTTGCTGCGGATCGGCCGGTGCGCGCATCACCGCGAAGTATTTTTGCGAAAACTGCTCGCGCGTCGGGTGGACCCGGCGCAGGTCGATTTTCTCTCGGACGATTGGTGAGCGGACCAGACGCGGGCTTCGCGAAATGCGGGCTCGTCGTTGACCCGTGCGCGGAGCTTCGCCAGAAAACGCGCCCGATGGCCGGTAAAAAACATACTTCGCTCGAGCGTGTGCTCGGTCGGCTCGATACGCTGGACTCGGTGAATCTCGCCAATCTCGTGCAGCGCCTCGCACGCGAGCGGGCGTTGTTCGAAGATATTTTCAACATCCTCCAGGAAGGTGTGCTGGTGATCGGCGGCGACGGCATCATCGAATATGCCAACGAAGCCGCGCACGAATTGATCGGGTTGCGCGAAGACGATCTCGCGGGGCAGACGTTGTGGCGTCTCGTGCCGGGATTGCGGCCCTCGATCGAGTCCGCGCTGGGAGATCCCACGCAGGCGATGCCGGTGGTCGCGCGCGAGATCGAGCTGACGTATCCGGAGCCGCGCATCGTGCGGCTTTATCTCGTGCCTTTTCGTGGCGAAGCGCGCGGGACGACGCAGCGCTTTGCGGTGATTCTTTCAGACATCACGCGCGATAAACTGACGACCGAGGCGCGAATCGAAAGCGAGCGGACTTCATCGATCCTGCTGCTCGCGGCGGGCGTCGCGCACGAACTGGGTAATCCGCTCAACTCGCTCACGATCCACCTGCAATTGATCGAGCGACGTTTGAAGAAATTGCAGCAGGCGAAGTCCACGGAATCCGCCGCGCTGGCCGACTCGATTCACGTGTGTCAGGAGGAAGTGCGGCGGCTCGACGGGATCATCACGAATTTCCTCGAAGCGATTCGCCCGCGTCCGCCCGATCTCGCGGAGACCAATCTCACCGAGGTGCTGGCCGAGGTGCTGAGTTTTCAGCACAACGAACTTGAGGACCGCGGCATCACCGTGGAGGCGGAGCTGGCCGACAAGCTGCCGGTGATTCTCGCCGATCGGAACCAGCTCAAGCAGGTGTTTTTTAACCTCATCAAAAACGCGATGGAGGCGATGGAGCCGGGAGGCACGCTGCGCATCAAGACGCGCAGCGACGACGAGTTCGTTTCGTTGCTTTTCGGCGACACCGGCAGCGGCATCAAACAAGAGGATCTGGCGAAACTGTTTCAGCCGTATCACACGACGAAAGCGGGCGGCAGCGGACTCGGATTGATGATCGTGCAACGCATCCTCCGCGCGCATGGCGGGCAGGTGGGCATCGAGAGCAAGGAAGGTGTCGGCACGGTGGTGACGCTGCAATTCCCCCGGCGCGACCGGCGCGTGCGCATGCTCAAGTGAGATCGTCGCCTCCGCCGCGCTTGACCGCATCTGCCGCGCCCGCGTGAATGGCGCGCATGGTCCCGAGTGTCCTCATCGTCGACGACGAGAAACATACCCGCGAAGGGCTCCGGCAGGCATTGGAAGACGAGTACGACGTCTCCGTCGCCGCGAGCGCGGACGAGGCGTTTAATCTCTTCGATGCGCAGGAGTACGACGTGGTTCTCACCGATCTGCGCATGCCGGGAAAATCCGGCCTGAAGGTCATCGACAAAGCGCTCACGCTGCCGAACAGGCCCGCCGTGCTCATGATGACCGCGTATGGCAATATCGAGACCGCGGTCGAAGCGATGAAGCGCGGCGCGGTGGATTTCCTCACCAAGCCCGTGAACATCGAGCGTCTCGAAGTGCTGATCCAGCGCGCGCTCAAAACGAAGACCCTCGAAGTCGAGGTGAAGCAGTTGCACGAACGCCTCGACGAAAAGTTTTCTTTCGAAGGCATCATCGGGCACTCGGCGAAACTTCAGGAAGTGATCGATCGCGTGAAACTCGTCTCGCCTTCGAAGGCGACCATCCTGATCGAGGGTGAATCGGGGACGGGCAAGGAGTTGATCGCGCAGGCGATTCATCAGACCAGTCCGCGTGCGCGCGGGGCGTTCGTCGCGGTGCATTGCGCGGCGTTGTCGGAGAACCTGCTCGAGAGCGAAATTTTTGGCCATGAACGCGGTGCCTTCACGGGCGCGACCGAGCGGCGCGTGGGGCGTTTCGAAGCGGCCGATGGCGGCACGTTGTTCCTCGACGAGATCGGCGAAATCTCCGCATCCACGCAGGTGAAGCTGTTGCGTTTCCTTGAAACGAAAACGATCGAACGCGTCGGCGGCACGAAACCGATAGCGCTCGATGTGCGCCTGGTCGCGGCGACCAACCGCTCGCTCGAACAACTCGTGCGCGAAGGGAAGTTTCGCGAGGATCTGTTCTTCCGCCTCAACGTCGTGCGCATCGCCATGCCGCCGTTGCGCGAACGCACGGAAGACATCCCGGTGCTGCTCACGCACTACCTGAAGCTTTTCAGCGAAGAAAATAAGTTCCCGCTGCTCACGATCGAGCCGGGCGCGATGCGGCATCTGCAAGCGTATCCGTGGCCGGGCAATATTCGCGAACTACGCAACTTCACCGAAAACGTCGTGGTGCTGCATCGCGGCGGCAAACTCACGGAATACGATCTCGAACCGCGTTTCCGCGGCGAGATGCCTGCGCTCCCTCCGGGCAATTCCGTGCCCGTGGGCGGCCCGTCTGCCGCGCCTGCCTCGGCGCCCTGCGCGCCGCTCGCGTCTCAACCCGCGCCGGCCTGGCCGGTTCAGGCCGGTCCCTCGCTTTCGGTGCAGGACAATGAAAAGCGGTTGCTCCGCGAGGCGTTGATCAAGGCGCGGGGCAATCGCACCCGCGCGGCGGAACTGATGGGCATCAGCCGGCGAACCTTGCACCGCAAACTGGCCGAGTGGCCGGAACTGGACGTCATCGACAAGTGATCACCCGCGGGCAGTTTTCCGGCGTTCACGGTTCACGCTTTTCCCCGCGATGAAACCGTCGCGTTCGCTGCAAGACTGGGTGCACTGGCTGGAGGCGGGCGCGGGCGGACGCTGGATCTCGCGCGCGGCGATCGTCATCGGCGTGCTGCTGTTGTCGTTGAGGATTGGATACACGCAGTTTCAAGGACCTCGCTCGGAGCAAACACTCGCGCAGGCGGTGGTTGCCCGGCAACTGGCGGAAGGACGAGGTTTCACGACATTGGTGCACGAGCCGCAAACGGTGGCTTGGGCGCGCGAACACGGGCGCGCCGAGGAGGCGTTTTTGCCGGAGCTCCGGCAGGCGCCGCTGTATCCCGTGGTGATCGCGACGGCGCTGCGTCTTCTGCCCGGCGATATGTGCGAACGATGGTTCTCGATGCGACCGGAACCTCCGTCGGGTTTTCGTCCGGATTATCTACTGCTGGCGTTGAACATTGCGCTGCTCTGGCTGGCGGCGGCGCAGACCTGGGCGCTGGGACGACGGATGTTCGATGGTGAGGTGGGATTGGTCGCTGCATTTGCACTGCTGCTGTCGTCCGCGATCTGGAGCGAGACGGTCGCGGTCAACGGCGTGCCGCTCGCGATGGTGCTCACGCTCGCGCTTTTTCAGGCGCTCTGGCGTATCGACGAAGCGAATACAAAGGGACGTTTTGCCTGGATGGCAGCGGTTGCTGCGGGGCTGGCGGCTGGCGGCTTGTTTCTCGTGGATTATGCCGGCGGCGCCGCGATGCTGGTGGTTTGGGTCGGGATTGGAATTTGTGCCCGTGGTCGGCCGCGCCGGTTGGGGATCTCTCTGGCGACGGTTGCATTTTTGGTCGTGGCGGCTCCGTGGATGGTGCGAAACGCCGCGCTGACGGGAAATCCGCTGGGATTCGCGGCACATGGAATCGCCCTGAAAGCCGGGGATCCAACGGCGGAACCCGCCATGATCCGGGCGACTTTTTCGACCGATGCGCCGCCGATCAGCTTTCGCAAGCTCGGGAATAAAGTCCTGACGTCGGTTCAAACTGCGGTCGGGAAGCAGCTGTGGTCCGCCGGCGGACTTTTCCTCGCGGCACTTTTTGTGACCGGCTTTGTGTATCGTTTCCGAGAAGAGCGCGTGAATCGGGTGCGCTGGTTGTTTGTATTCGCGCTGTCACTACTGACCGTCGCTCATGCGGCTCTTGACTCGGGCGAAGGCGAGCGGTTGCCGATCGTGTATGCGACGCCGCTGGTGATGATTTTTGGGGCGGGATTTTTTGCGGTGCTGATTGCGAGTCATGAAACGTGGAGGCATCGCTCGCGCCGGGCGGCGGTCGTGTTGCTGGCAGCGCAGGCCTTGCCGCTGGCGCACGATCTCGCGGAGCCGCGGAGGCTGCATTTTCATTTTCCGCCGTATTATCCAGGGCTCTTTGCCGGCATGGGTGAAGAGATGGCGCAACGCGTGGGCACGCAGCCCGTCTGGATGGCCGATGTGCCGGCGGGCGCGGCGTGGTACAGCGGGCAACGCGTATGGATGCAGCCGCGCACGCTTCGCGATTTTTATGAAATATCGCAGCAGCAGGCGCAGCTCGCGCTCGTGTTGACGCCGCGGACGCTCGACCGGCCGTTCTTCGGCGAGTTGACGAAGCGCGAAACGCCCGGGCTCAACACGACCGAATGGGCGGATGTGTATGCGGCGCTCGTCACGCATCGTTTTCCACCGGGATTCCCGCTGATCGCTCCGCAGAAAGTGACGGATAATTTCTTCGTGCTGGTCGATCCGCTGGCGATGGCGCGGAAACCCGCGGGCGAGTAATGCAGTTGCAGCGTTTCGCGCCGACTCCGTAGCGTGCGCCACGTTTTCCATGATGCGTCGTCGCCCGCGCTTGTTTCTCGCTGCATGCTCCCTGTGCCTCGTCGCGCGCTTGCCGGCCGTTTACGCGCCGATCCCGGAGCAGGAGCAGGGAAAATTGTTCACGATCTATGCGACGGCGGGCGCGTATTATGACTCGAACATTTTCGGCGCGTCTGCGAACGAGCGTAGCAGCCTCGTTTATCAAATCGCCCCGCGGCTGGTGGCGAATGTTTCGGCGACCGACCAGACGCTGGCCTCGGCCTGGTATCAACTCTCGCTGGATCATTTCACGGATCGTCCCGGGAGCCGGACGCTCGCCAGCCATCTCGCGGGCGTGACGGTGCGCCATACGTTCAGTCCGCGTCTGCAGGCGGAGTTGAGCGATACGTACCAAGATTCGAAAAACCCCGAGTCGCTCCTGCCCGGACTCTCCACGGTGTTGAACACCGATCAGTCGTACGCGTTGAATCAACTCGAGGGACGACTCTCCGCGGAATTGACGCGGCGCATCGGGCTCACCGGGAAGTTTCGCGCCGCCAGTTTTGCGTACGACAATCCGTCGCTCTCCACCGAGCTCGATCGCGACGAATATCTCGCGGGTGTCATGGCGACACGCTCGATGACGCGCGAGTTGCAGGCGGTGGCTGAGTATCGGCATCAGGCGATCCGTTATCGGACCGCGGGAGGGGAGAAGGACAAAGACTCCGAGTTTTTTCTCGCCGGAGCCGATCGCGTGTTGAATGCCAAAGCGGCGGTGAGCGCACGACTCGGCACTGAATACCGGCGGCGCGACGGAGCCGCGGACGAGTGGCTTCCGTACGTCGAACTCGCCCTGAAAAACGACTACGCGCAGGGTGCGTATTGGTCCGTCGGATACGGCTTCTCCGTGGAGGAAGTTTCCAATCTCGATGTGTACACGGACATGGCGGTGCATCGTTTTTTTGCCAACTGGCAGCACACGCTCACACCCAAGCTGACTGCCTCGGCGTCCGGCAGCTGGGAACCCTCCACGCTGAACGGACGCGAGAACATCGCGCCCGACCGCAACGAGACCAATACGAGGTTCGGTCTCGCGCTCACGTATCGAATCGGCGTGCGTTGGTCCGCCTCGATTACCTGGGATCGCGACGATGTGCGCTCGGACGACGCCGGCCGCCGGCTCGAAAGAACGCGGGCAGGCGTGAGTATGAGAGCGTACTTTTGAGGATTGGCGTCGAGTGCTCGGCAGGACTGAGGACGCCAAGATGCAGCTATGCTGCTTTAGCGGGACGCGCTTGCGATTCGGGGAGATAAAAGGAGCTTGCTGCTGGAATAACGGGGAAATTGCCTCATGCCTGCTCCATGGCCCACACCCACCACGAGGGCGCCTCGCTCGCCGATTTCTTTCATCTGCTTCGTTTGCGGAAGGCGCTCGTTTTTCTGATTCTCGGTCTGGTCGTCATCACCACGGTGATCGTGACTGCTTTCCTGCCGAAGTGGTATCGAGCCACCTTGCACGTGCGCGTGGAGAAACCGGAAGGGGAGGTGAAGTTGTTTCAGGCGCAGTCCACCGGCTACTACGACGCGAATTTTATGCAGGATCAGTTCAAGATCATCCAGTCGGCGAAGATCCTGTATCCGGTGATCGAGAATCTCGGCCTGAATGAAAAAGTCGCCCGCTCGCTCGATGCGCCGGTGCCGCTCGAAACCGATGAAACCTATCTTTATCTGCGCCGCAAAATGCTCTCGGTGGAATCGCCGCGCGGATCGTCGGTGATCGAGGTCACGGTGCACGCCCAGGATCCGCGACTCGCGGCCGACATCGCGAACGAGATCGCCCGTGTGTATTCGGAAGATCGCATCAACTTCGCCACCTCAGAGCAAAGGCTCGGCCTCGCGCAGCTGCGCAAGGAATTGGAAGCTCAGGAGCGCACGGTGTCCGCGCAGCGCGATCTCGTGGAACAATTGCGCAAGGACCTCGGCATTTCCGGCGTGGACCTCAACGCACGTTATTCCGACATGGAGATCGAGACGTTGCGGCAGATGCAGAATTCGCTGATCGCGCTCAGTGTCGATGCGATCGGACGCAAGACACGCCACGAGCGATTCAAGGCTATCCCTGCAGAAGACCGCATCAACCTGATCAACTCCGAACTCATTCAGGATCCCAACATTCAAAACCTCCTGCAGGCCTATCTCGTCGCCGATCAGAACGTGACCAAATTGCGCGCGCGACTTGGAGAAGCACATCCGGAGTTGATCGCCGCCACCGAGAATCGCGCGAAGATCAAAGAGCAGCTCGATGCCCAACTTCGCGGTTACGAAAACGCGTTGGAGATTTCCTACAAGGAAGCGGAGGCGCGCGTGGCCGAACTCACGAATCAACTGTCGCAGGCGAAGGTGGATCAGATTCTCTCCGCGCGCGAAAAGATGCGTCCCTTTGAAGAAGCGGTGCGAAAACTCGAGGACGAGACGCGCTTGTTTTCGACGCTCAAAGTGACCCTGCGTCAGCGCGAAATCGATTTCCAGGCGCCCAAGCGCAGCATTGAAATCCTCAATCACGCGGAACCCGCCCGCCGCCCGGCGCGGCCGTCATGGCCGGTGAATATTTTCTTCGCCGTCCTGTTTGGCGGACTGCTTGGCGTCGGCGCCGCGGTCTTGATCGAGTTTTTCGACACGAGCTTTCGCAATGTTGCCGAGTTGGAAAAACGCCTCGGAAAACCCGTGCTCGGGGTGATCCCGCAGACCGCTTCAACGCTGAAAAATAACGACGCAGCCACGGAAGAGGATCCGGCCGATCTCGAGCCATTTCGCGTGCTGCATACGAATCTGAATCTTGTGCGCAACGAACCTCCGGCGGGGCGCAGTCTGGTGTTGTTGTCAGCCGGGCCCGGCGAAGGCAAATCCACCACGCTGGCGCAACTCGCGCGAGCGATGGGGGCGGCCGGCGAACGCGTTTTGCTCATCGATTCCGATCTTCGCCGCCCGACGCAGCACGCGATTCATGAACGTCCCAGAGAGCCGGGCCTCGCCGATCTTCTGCGCGGCAAGGCCACGCTCGATCAGGTCTTGCAGAAGGGAATCATGCCGGGCGTGGATTTTATTCCGTGCGGCGCGATTGGCGGCTTCACGCTGAGTCTGTTGCACAGCGAGCTGCTTAAAAAACAACTTGCAGAACTTCGGGATCGTTACGACCGCATCGTGTTCGATGCGCCCCCGATCATCGGCGTGAGCGATGCATCGGTGCTGGCGAGTGTCGCGGACGATGTGTTGCTGCTCGTGCAGCACCGCCGCAATCCGCACAGCATGGTTTTGCGCGCGCAGCAAATCCTCGAAGGCCTGCGCAAGCCGCCGGTCGGCATCGTGCTGAATCGCGTGCCCGTGAACTCGCACGACGATTACGGTTATTACACGCGCAACTACGCTTATTATCGCTCGCGGGAGGATGCCCCTCGCGGATCGGAGAAACGCAGGTCTTCGCGGAGTGACCGCGGAAGCGCCGGGGGCGAGCGCATCGCGTTTTCCGAAAAACGTCGCGATGGCGAACCGTCGTGATCCGCGCGGCGTTGTATCCAGTTTTTCACTTCATGACTCACGGCTTCTTCAGATCGCACAGGCTTCCTGGCAGATCCGCGCGACGACTGCTGGTCACCCTGGGGATGCTGGCGGCCGGTGTGATGGTGTTTGCGGAATCCCGGGTGCGGATCGTCGGATCCGACCTGCTCGGCGAACCCTTCGCGAAGGCCTTGGAAACGCAGGCAACGCGGGACGGGGTCGCGGTGGTGCTCAATCTTTCCGGAAGTCGCGTGGGTATTGAAAAATTGAATACAGGAGAGGCGGACCTCGCGTTTGTCGTGCTCGCCCCCGATGAAAAATTGCCGGAGGGGAACTGGACTGCGGAGCCCATGGCGTACCGGGCGGCGTTGGTGGCGGCGCCTCGGCGGATCGGCGTTTCGCAGCTGACGCTGACGGCGCTCGACGGTTTTTTCGGCATGTCGGGCCCGGCTGGATACACCCAGTGGGGACAGGCAGGAGTGACGGGCCAGCCCGCTCCACTTACGGTCCACACGCATGTGCTGGCGGGTCGCGCCGATGAACTCTCGACGGAGATTTTCAGGCATGTCGCCTTGCGGGGGACACGTCTCAAGCCTGCGGTGCAACGTCATGCGTCGCTCGCGAGCTTGGTCGAGAAAATGGAGAGCGAGGAAGGCGGGCTCGCGATCTTGCCCGCGCCTCCTCCCGAGCAGGTCAACTGGCGTCTGCTGGCAGTCGCGCGAGCTGAGGGCGAACCGGCATTTGGGCCTACGTTGGAGAATATCCATCTCGGTGATTATCCGCTGCGCTGGCCGGTGTGGGTGGTTTATCGTGCGGACGCGGGCGCGCAGGTGCGGACGATGGTGCGCTTTGTGTGGAGCGACGCCGCTGCAAAAGCATTGAGCGACGGATCGGATTGCCAGCCCTTGCCGGCGTCGGTGCGCGCGGAAAAGCGCTGAGCATTTTCTTTCGAAAAATCAGTTGACGGATACTGCGCGAACTTTACTTCTCTCCGCCTGCTCTGCGGGCGTAGCTCAGTTGGTAGAGCACCACCTTGCCAAGGTGGACGTCGAGAGTTCGAGTCTCTTCGCCCGCTCCATTTTAGAAAAGCCGCCGGATGTGAATCCGGTGGCTTTTTTGTTTTCTGCGCGACGGCGTGACTCGGTGAATTTGCGCAGTGATATCTGAGGATGATCGACGCAAAAGACGTCGCTCCAAGTCTGAGCAAGTGAGGGAGCTGATCGGTCCAACGCCCTACGGGCGGTTTCCCTCAAATACCCGCGGCAAAGCCGCAGGATTCGTCACAAGATCTTGGCGCCTTCTTCGACCCAGCGGACGCAGAATTGCACCAGTTGGATCGCGTTCTGAAGGTTGAGCTTGTCCTTGATGCGCGCGCGGTGCGACTCGACGGTCTTGATGCTGATGTGGAGCTTGGCGGCGATCTCGCGGGTGGGGAGGCCGGAGCCGATCATGTTGACGATCTCCAACTCGCGGTCGCTAAGAAGGTCCACCGGCGAATCGGGTGCGGGATCTCCGCCGACGACCACTTGATCGAGCATGCGGCTGGCGACGCGTTCGCTGACGAAAACTTTGCCCGCGCGAATGCGGCGCACCGCCTCCATCACTTTGTCGACCACTTCCTGTTTCATCACATACGCCTTGGCGCCGGCTTTGAGGACGCGCATGGCGTAGATCGATTCATCGTGCATGGAGAGCACGAGTATCTGGATCTTCGGGTCGAACGCTTTGATGTTCTTGATCAGCTCGATGCCGTTGTAGCCCTTGAGGGCGATGTCCACGATCACGAGATCGGGTTTGATCTGCGAAATAGCTTTCAGGGCGGAAGGCGAATCCTCGGCCTCCCCGCAGAAAGTCATGTCGGGCTCGCGGTTGATCAACTCGGCCAAGCCTCGTCGCAACAGGGGATGATCATCCACAATGAATATGCGAGTTTTGGCGCTCATCGAATCGTACAAGAGGTAAAGTCAGCCTTGGAAAGGGTAATGAAGGCAGACAGTTACACCGCCCTCTCGATTATTCTCAATAGCTAATTCTCCGCCTAAAATTCCAGCTCGATAATGCATAATGTGCAGTCCTATGCCTCCGGTGGAGCTGTCGGATTTGTCAAACCCTGATCCATTGTCCTTAACCAAAAGTTCCATATGCTCCGGGTGAGCCGCGAGGGAAACTTGCACGCTTGTCGCGCGTCCGTGCTTCACGGCGTTGGTGATGGATTCTTGGGCGATGCGATAGATCTGAATGATCTGCGCCGATGAGTGTTTTGGGAAGCGGCCTGAGAATTTGACCTCGAGCTCGATGGGGAAGCGCGCTTTGAGCTGGGAGTTGAGTTCGAGCAGCGCGCCGCGAATGTCGGCGATCTGAATTTGCCCGGGGAAAAGCCCGTGCGTGAGCGCCCGCGTGCGATGCATCGCGTCGATGATCTGCTGATTGAGCTCCTTGAAGTTGTCCGCTTCTTCCGGCGCTTTGGCGACGATGCGGCTCTCGGCCACGCGCATCAGACAGCTGACACCGGCGAGGACCTGGCAAAGGTCGTCATGCAAGTCCTGACCGATCCGGTTTTGTTCGCGCTCACTGACTCTCAGGCTCTCGAGCTGATAACCTTTTTCCGTTTGGATATCGGTCACAAAACCGCGGATCACGCGACGGGCGCCGCTGGTGATTTCAGTTGTCGAGTGACGCACCCAGATGATCGATCCGTTTTTGTCGATGAGCCGGTAATCGATTGAACAAGGAAGCATCTGGGCGTCGAGCTGCGTAAAGTGGCGGGCTACGCGTCCAGCATCCAGCGGATGGATGCAGCGATACCATTTGCGGGAGGCGATTGCGGGGAGTGAACGCAGCAACGCTGCGTCGGCGGGATAAAGTGTTTCGGCCGCGAGAGGATCGGGACGGCCTTGCCAGGCGATGATCCGCGCTTGTCCGAACACTTGATTGAGCGCCCATGCGGGACGTGAATCCGTATCGCGCGCGAGGGAAGGGCGGGTCCCATTTTTGGCGCGTTTTTCAGCAGAATTAGAACGCGGTGATGCCTTGCGAGCGGCTGTTTTCAACGACATGTCGGGAGCGGGCGAATGGGCGACACGGTGAGCTGATAATTCGTGAAAGCGAGGATATTAAGGTAATGTCCGCGCTGCTGTGTAGTGGTTTCCATGAAAGATATAAAACCTCCCAACCCATTCATCAGTAAAAAATTGACTAACACCGGCAATGTAAAAAGTTCTTCGCATTCCTCGCTCCGCAATCTTCAGGATGCGGATCTTTCTTACACCTTTTGCCCGCTGGATACTTCCGGATTGTTGGAGCTATGGTCCCGTCGCTCATGACTTCTTCAAGCAAACACGACGACGTCGAGTCGAGGGGCGGCTCCCAAGTCCCTTGGGTCGATCGTGTGTACTTGGTGGATGATCATCCGTTTTTTGCCACGGCGTTGGCGGCACTTATTAACATGGAGGCCGATTTGTCTGTCTGCGGCACCAGCAACGATATGGTCGAAGCGCTGCGGGAAGTCGCACGGACGAATCCGGATGTTATGATTCTCGACGTGAACATGAGCGCGAAAAACAACTGGGCGCTCCCCATAGAACTCAGGAAACTGTGCCCGACGATTCCTTTCCTTTTTGTTTCCAGCTTGCAAAATCCCCGGGCGGAAATGGGGTTGAAGTGGCTGGAGCCGTGTTGCTTTGTCGAGAAAGCAAAAGATCCGGCCGAGATCATCAATGCGGTCCGCGGTGCCCTGGCACGTCTGCGCCGCCCTCAAAATTTCCAGCCTCCCAGTCCTCCTTTTCCGAAAACGTGAAACCCAAAGAGAACAAAACCATTCTGGTTGTAGATGATAATGAGCAAGCGCTGACACTCGTCAAAGAGGCGTTGCTCACGCGTGGGTTTAACGTTGTCACCTTCAATCGCGGCGCCGACGCGCTCGCGTTATTGGAATCCAAGAAAGGCGATACCGCGGACTTGGTGATCATCGATTTGGTGATGCCCGACGTCGATGGTATGGACTTGGCGGGGAAAATCTTGGCGAAACGCCCCGATATCAAAATCCTCGTGATGTCCGGATACGCCGATGATGTCGTTGTGCACGGCATCTTTGAGCGCAAAGGAGTCGATTTCCTTGGCAAGCCGTTCAGCATTCGCGACTTATTTACTAAGGTGAGCGTGTTGCTCGCGCAGAATTCCTGAGCGGGCCGTTAGTAGCTCTTGGGACCTCGGTGGCCCTGCGAATCGCAAAGTGATTTTTGCAATCTGCATCGACGGGCGATTTTGTTGCTTTTTCAACTGCCTGTTGGTCAAGTGGTTGAGTTTGTTTTGGCACGACGCTTGGGCGGGCTGAAATTTTTGCAACTTTTGCAGGCGACCTGCGTCATACTTGGCAGACACCAATTTACTTTCTCCCGCCTAGCGGGAGAATTTGGGGTAACCAAGAAAGCAATGGGCGGACCGTCTAGGGGTAGGCGGTCCGCCCTCTTTTTGGCTCTGGTCCGGCCTGGGATGATAGGGTGGAAACGGGGAAATTATTTGCCGCCTTCTTGCGATCACTTGTCGACAACCGGCATGGCGTGTGCTGACTTATTCACACGTTATCCACAAAATGGAAATCCTGAGCCGAGTCTCTGACTCCCCCACGCAGCTCAAGGTATCCGCGAAGGTGAAAACCTTCGTCTTGGACACCAACGTCCTCCTGCACGATCCGCAGTCGATCTACAAGTTTGAGGACAACAACCTCGCGATTCCGGTCGAGGTTCTAGAAGAGCTGGACGCCATCAAGACTGAGCAATCCACCGAGCGGGGCAGAAATGCCCGCCGCGTGCATCGAATCCTCCAAGAGCTCCTGCCGGATTCGCACGCGATGCTCGAAGGCGTCAAGCTGCCCAACGGCGGCACGCTTTCGGTCATCATCAACCGCTACATGGTGGATCAAAACTTCGATTCGCCGGCGATGAAACGCCTGCGGGCGGTCCTTCCCGACCTGTCGAAGAAGGACAACCGCATCATCGCGTGCGCGCTGTTTGTCCAGGAACAGTTTCCGCCGCCGACCATCCTCGTCACCAAGGACGTGAACGTGCAGCTCAAGGCCCGGGCTGTCGGTCTCGAGTCGGAGGACTATCTTAACGACAAAGTCCCCGAGGCGACCGAGGAGGCTTCGTACCGGGAGATCCCGGTCACGATTTATGAACTCCAGCGGTTTTGCTCAGAAGGCGCGTTCGAGCTCGATCAAGAGGCTGCGAAGGAACTTTTCCTGAACGAATACGTGCTGCTGCGTTCCGCCGAAGGGAAGACAATGCCGGCGCGGTACGAAGGCGATGGCCGGGTGCGTCGGTTGAAGATCCCCGATTTCATCAAAGCTCCGGGCGGCATTCCGATCCGGCCGCGAAACCTTGAACAACAGTTTTTCATCGATGCTCTGCTCGATGAATCGATTTCGCTCGTCACCTGTTTCGGCAAAGCCGGCACCGGCAAGACGCTGATCTCGATCGCTTGCGCGCTGCATCAGACGCACGACGAAAGCTCCCGCTACGATGGCGTCTCCATTTCGCGCCCGGTGATCGCGCTCGGCAAAGACATCGGATTCCTGCCGGGCACGTTGGAGGAGAAAATGAAGCCCTGGCTCCAGCCGTATTTTGATGCGTTGGAAGTCATGATTCCATCGAAACCTCAAAAAGAACCGCAGTTCGCGGCGAAGAAGGTTTCGAAGAAGAATAAGAAGAAAAGCCACGACGACCTCGCGTTGTCCGCGGCGGCGGCGCCCTCGGTGAGCTCGAATGGCACGGGGCATTCGAACGCTCCGGTGATCAAGCCCTACGAGCGACTGATCAAGAGCGGCCTGGTGGAAGTCGAAGCGCTTTGCTTTATTCGCGGACGCTCCATTGCGCGCCGGTTCTTCATCCTCGATGAGGCGCAGCAACTCACGCCGCACGAGGTGAAAACCATCATCACGCGCATCGCCGAAGGTTCGAAGATCGTGCTGATCGGCGACCCGGCGCAGATCGACAATCCCTATGTCGATTCACGCAGCAACGGCCTCGTCTATTGCTACAATCGCATGAAGGGGCAGGCGCTTGCCGCTCACATCAAACTGACCAAGGGCGAGCGTTCCAAGCTCGCGGAACTGGCGGCCGATCTTCTCTGAGGTTTTGCGGTGCCGGAGTTTCATGCTCCGGCACCCGGCCGAGGTCCCGTAGTGGAAACCTGAATACAGCGACTTCGACTCCGCGCGGTCTCAGATGATGACGGGCATCGGTTTTTCCAACGCGGCGATGCGTGCCATGATCCGCTCGCTCGCCCGCTGATAACGTTCTTTGCCGGCGCTGGGATCGTCGTAATCCGCAGGAAGAATGGGCGGACCATACACCACCGAAATGGGCGTGGGAACGCGGACTTTTCCGTCCCGCCCGAAAGCGTCGAAGGATCCAAAAATGCGCGCAGGCACCACCGGCACCCGGGTGCGGCAGGCGAGCAGCCCGACGCCGGGTTTGGCCGTTTGCAAATTTCCGTCGGGCGAACGCGTGCCCTCCGGGAACAGGATGATCGCCTTGTCGTTTCGGAGGGCCTGGATGACGCGCTTGATGGCGTTGACGTCCGAACCGCCATCGCGATCCACGGGAATGGTGCCGACGGCGTCGAGCCACCACGAAGCGAAGCCTTTTTTCCAGAGTGTTTTTCTCGCGAAGAAACAGACCTGGTTGGGAATCAATGAACCGACGATGGGCGGATCGAGATGGCTCGCATGGTTCGATGCGATCATGAACGCGCCGGACTTGGGCAGGTTTTCGACCCCCGCGTACTCGCCGCGAAAGGCGATGTCATAAATGACGCGAAAGATGTAGTGGAACAACCCATACACGCGGGTCATTTCGACCTGGCGAAAAGCATGGCTCATGAAGAAAGACGGCTGGAAAGTTGTGCGGCGATTTTTTCGACGACTTGTTCGAGAGTCAGGTAGGTGCTGTCGATGAGCTCGGCGCCCTGCGCGCTTTCGACCAGTCGCTGATGATCGAGCGTGTCGCGTTTTGCGACCTGATCCTGACGGCCTTCCTGCTCGCGACGGCGGGCGCGGGCCTCGGCGTCGGCGAAGAGGAAAAAGCGAAAATCCGCGTCGGGGAAAATCTTGGATCCGATGTCGCGGCCTTCCATCACGAGACCGCGAAAACCATGCGTGCGAGCGGTGGTCGCCTGGCTTCGTTGATAGTCGAGCAGTGCGGAACGTACTTCCGGGATGGCGGCGAAATGAGCGACTTCAGCATTCACCGCCGGGCTGCGTATCTCCTCGGAATCCACGATGCGTCCGTTGATCTCCATCCAGGCGCTGCGACCATTGAGCCGTGTGCCGAAGCTCAGGCCGGCGACGGCGCGGCGGACGTTGTCCAGATCGTCGGCGCGCAAGCCGAGTCGCAGCAACTCGGCGGTCACTGCGCGATAAAACGAACCGGTATCCACATGCAGGAGTTGAAAGCGTTCGCTCAGGGCACGGGAGGTCGAGGATTTGCCTGAGGCGGCGCCGCCGTCGATGGCGACGATGATGAAAGGAGCGGCGGTCATGTGTGAGACGAAGAATGGCTTTGCTCCCAGAGGCTGCCGAGCACGTCGAAGAAGTCGGGAAAGGTTTTTGCGCAGCAACCGGGGTTGCGGATGGAGAGCCACGGGATGCCGCTGCCGTCGAGATCGTGGCAGCCGAGGATGCCGAAACTCATGGCGAAACGGTGGTCGCCGTAGGTCTCGATCTCGACGTTGCGGCGCAGTGGCTGCGGATGGATTTCGAGCGAGTCGTCGGTTTCGATCACCTGCTGGCCGAGTTTGATGAGTTCGCGCGCCATGCCGGCGACGCGGTCGGTTTCTTGTTTCCGCGTGTGGGCGATGCCGGTGATCGTAGTGGGGCCGGTGAGCAAGGGAGCAATCGCTGCGAGCGTGAGGAAGGTGTCGGAAAATGCGTTGAAATTTTCCGCGACGCCGACGCGCGGCGCCGGGGCGATGTAAGCGACATCGGTCCCAAGAATCCGCGGCGGGGCATCGGGAAACGTGGTGTTTTTTCCTTCTGTACGCGCTTTCACAGTCACGCCGACACGGGCGAGGGTTTGGAGAAACTGGGTGTCGCCCTGGAGACCTGTGCCGATGCCACGAAGCCCGGGCATGTGTATCCGTCCACCGGTTACAAGCGGGAGAATCGAGAAGTAGCTCGCGGCGGTCGCATCAGGCTCGATGAGATAGCGGCCGGGATTGCGGTAACGCGCGCCTTGGGCGAGCACCGGTGTGGAGTAGGTGCCGGCGGAGGTACGTTCTACTGCGATGCTGGCGAAGTCGGCCATGAGCATGCCGGTCATCTCGACAAAAGGCACGCGAACGCCGCCGACTGACTGGATCTCAAGCGGGGAGGCGGCGAGCGGCGCGACCATGAGAAGCGCTGAGAGCATCTGGCTGCTCTCAGAGGCATCGAGTTGTACCGGCCCGCCGCGCAAACCTCGGGCGTGAATCTCAACCGGGAAAAAACCGGGTTCGCCCAAATAGCGAATATCAGCGCCCTGGCTGATGAGTGCGTCGAAAAGCCCTTTCATCGGGCGCTTCCGCATCTGAGGAACGCCATCGATCCGATACACGCCGCGGGGAGCGGCCGCGCAAAGCGCGGTCAGGAAACGGGCGGCGGTGCCCGCGAGGCCAACAAATATCTCGGTGGATTCGACGGGGATATTTCCGCCGCAGCCGGTGACCTCGATGGTCTTTTCCGCAGCGTTCATCTTCACCGCGATGCCCAGACGGGTGAGGGCGGTCGCCATCAAGTGGGTGTCTTCGCTGAAAAGGGCGCCGGTGAGCGTGACGGGACCGTCGGCAAGCGAGGCGAGCAGCAGAGCGCGATTGGTGAGGCTTTTGGATCCGGGCAAAACCACCTCGCCCTGTGCGGGCTGGATGAACGGACGAACGGGCAATAGGTCGGGCAGCGACATGGAAGAGGGAAATTGGTCAGGAAACCAGCGGCGAGGCCAAGGTCAAAGGTGGGGTGATAAGTCGCGCGCCGTCAGGGGCGGACGGTGTGGGACGATGACGATCGGGCGTGCAATCCAGAGGATGCATCGCACGAGCGCGCAAACGGGCATTTACCAGACGTCGAGCACCGTGTGGGCGATGCGATCGGCGAGAGCCTGTGCGAGCGTGGGCATGAGATTGTACTCAGCCTGGAGCTGGTTGCTTTCGCGGGAATCCGGACCCGGCGTGGTGAACAATTGCCGCGAGGCGCTCACGGGACGTTTCTCGAAAAGCACGGCTTGCGTGCGTTGATCGCGAAGCGTGCAGAGCGCTTGCAGCGACAGTTCAAATTTGCGTGCGAGACCGGTGTCATCGGGGCGCGCGGTGGCGACGCCGCGGTTGAGATTGCTGAGCGAAACGGTGAGGACGGCATCCGCGGCTTCGGGCGAGTTGACCAGCGTGATACGACTATCGCGCAGAAAACGTTCGCGAAGCTGCGTGGAGAAAACGGCGACCACTTGAGGAAGCGCGATCTCGTTTTCCACCGGGGCGATGTAGATGCGGGTGAAGGTGAGCCGGCCTTCTGCGCCGAGGCGGTAGTGGGAACAGCCGGAAGCCGCGAAGGACAACGAGAGGCAGAGAGCGACGAGGAGAAAACGCATGAGGCTGGAGGGATGTTGACCACGTCTGCCGCGGATGAGCACGGATTTTTTTCAGTGAAGACGGAGTGTGCAGACGCAAAAAAGGCGCCCGAGAAATCGGGCGCCTGAAAGAGGATGCGAAGCGTGTTTCTTAGAAAAACAAGAAACGCTTTTTCTTGGCCGCGGGTGCGGCGGCGGCCTCGGCGGCGGCTTTCTCTTCGGCGGCCGTGACCTCGACGAGACGTTCGCGGGCGCGAGCGGCGACTTCGGAATCGGGATAGGCGGTGATCGCTTCGTTGTAGAGCACGCGGGCGGCTTTGAAATTGTCGCGCTTGTAGAAGTAGAAATCGCCGATCTTCATCTTGCTCTCGGCGAGCTCGACTTTCATCTGCCCGAGGCCCTTTTCGGCGGAAGCCACGTTGTTATCGCTCGGATAGAGGATCATGAAATCCTCGAAGTAGGTGATGGCCTGGCGGGTCGATTCCTGGTCGTAATAAGGACCATCGACGAGGCCGGCGTGGGCTTCGGCGAGCTTCAGGTAAGCATCGGGCGTGAGGACGCTGTTGTGATAGCTGTTGATGAGGCGATCGAGCGCATCGATGGCGAAGTCGGTGTTGCCGAAGCGTTGATGCGCGCGGGCGATGTTCATGAGCGCGAGCGGCGCGTAGTCGCTGTAAGGCGCGTTGAAGAGAATGATCTCGAAATACTCGACGGATTTTTCGCGGTTGGTGAAACCGGGGAAGACCCAGAGGAAACGACCGCGGGCGCCGTCGAGGAGGGCGCTGGCGATGCGGTATTGTTCACCGACGATTTCGTTGAAACGAGGTGTGTTCGGGTAGCGCGAGAGAACGCTTTGGAACGTATCGAACGCCTTGCTGTATTTCCGCTGGGTGAGGCGGAGCTTGGCCGATCGATAGAGTGCCTCGGGCGCGTATACAGAATTTGAATACCGCTTGCCGATCCTGTTGTAGGCGCGGATGGCGGCGCGGGTGCTGCCTTTTTCCTCGGAGGCGCGGGCCTCGTTCATGAGTTCGAGGGCGTTGCGCGCGTCGGTGGGGCCCAGGCCGGAGAGGGCGCCGCCTTCGACTTTCCAGCCGCTTTCAGGAGTCCAGACGAGTTCGGCGGAAAGGCGTCCGCAGAAGATGAATACGAAAGCGAGCAGGAGGAGCCCGGAGGTTGGGCGAAGCGCGGAGAGAGCCATTTTGGGAAAAGAGTTACCAGCGAACCAGCGCGGAACCGTAGGTCAAGCCCGCCCCAAACGCGACGAGGAGCGAGGTGTCGCCCCGGCGGATGCGTCCGGCTTTGCGGGCTTCATCGAGAGCGAGCGGGATCGAGGCGGCGGAGGTGTTGCCGTAGCGATCCACGTTGATGAAGAAGCGCTCGAGCGGAAGTTTCAGGCTCTTGGCGATGGCTTCGATGATGCGCTGGTTCGCTTGATGAGGAATCACGCAGGCGATCTGATCGGCGGTGATGGCGTGTTGTTCCAAAATTTCCTCGACGGCGTCTTCCATCTCGCGGACGGCGACTTTGAACACCTCGCGGCCTTTCATCTTGATGAACTGGCTGCCGTCTTCGAGCCGGTCCGGCGTGAGGGGAAGGGCGCTCCCGCCGCCGGGAATGCAGAGCAGGTCGGCCATGCCGCCTTCGCAATAAAGTTTGGTGCCGATCAGGCGCGAGCCGTCTCCGCGGGACTGGCCGAGCACGACCGCGCCGGCGGCGTCGCCGAAAAGCACGCAGGTGGTGCGGTCTTTCCAGTCGAGCAGGTTGGAGAGTTTTTCCGCGCCGATCACCAGCGCGTGGCGATAGCGGCCGGAGCCCAGCATGGCCCACGCGGTATCGAGCGCGTAGAGAAAGCCGGAGCAGGCGGCGTTGATGTCGAAACTTGCGGTGCGCGGAGTGGCGCCGAGCTTGGCCTGAACCAACGTCGCGCAGGCGGGCATGGGCATGTCGGGCGACATGGTCGCGACGATGATGAGATCGATGTCGGCGGCGGTGAGGCCGGCGTCTGCCAGCGCGGCGCGAGCGGCGTGCGCGGCGAGATCGGACGTGGCTTCATTGTCGGCGGCGATGCGGCGCTGACGGATGCCGGTACGGGTGACGATCCACTCGTCGGAGGTATCGACGATTTTAGAGAGGTCGTCGTTGGTGAGGATGCGGGCCGGCGCGTAGGAACCGGTGCCGAGAATCGCAATCGTGGGAGAAGCCATGGGACGCGTAGCGGAGGAAGGGCGCGACAGGGTGCGCGCGATCAAACGGCGACCTGGCGGATGGCATCGTTGGCGCGAGCGATGTCGGCTTCGATGCGTTGGTTCAGGTCGACTTTGATCATTTCGCTGGCGTCGTGGATGGCGTTCTTGAGGGCCTGCCGGTTGGCGGAGCCGTGCGCTTTGATGAGCGTGCCGCGGAGGCCGAGCAGGGGAGCGCCGCCGTAGCGTTCGGGCTTGATGCGATCGCGCAGAGCGTTGAAGGCGCCCTTGGCGAGCAAGGCTCCGGCGATGCGCACGGGGTTGGCTTTCAGCTGGGACTTGAGTTCGGCGCTGAAAAATTTCGCGAGCGATTCCCAGCTCTTGAGGCAGATGTTGCCGACGAAGCCGTCGCAAACAACGACGTCCACTTCATCGCAGAAAACTTGGAAGCCTTCGACCGGTCCGACGTAATTGATGAGATCGGGTCCGAGGCGTTTGAGCGACTCGTGGGTCTCGGCGATCAGGGCGTTGCCCTTGCCCTCTTCGGTCCCGATGGTGAGGAGGCCGACGCGGGGACGATCGATGCCGAATTCGATGCGGCAAAAATGGCTGCCGAGGATGGCGTTGTGAACGAGGTGCTCGGATTTGGCCTCGGGATTGGCGCCGGCATCGACGAGGATGAAATGCCCGCCGGCGCGCGGGATCACCGGAGCGAGGGCGGCGCGGTCCACGCCATCGAGGGTGCGCAATTTAAGGATGCCTGCACCGACGAGGCAGCCGGTGTTGCCGCAACTGACCGCGGCGCGGGCGTCGCCATTTTTGACCAACTCGATGGCGCGGAGCATCGAGGCGTCTTTTTTGCGCTTCAGGACCTGAAGCGGTTTGTCCTCCATGGTGATGACTTCGGACGCATGGAAGAGGGACACCTTGGGGTGTCCGGCGAGACCTGCTTCGGCGACGAGCGGTTTTAGAACCGCCTCGTTGCCGACGAGAATGACAGGACTGATTTCCGGAAACTCGGTCAGCGCGAGTTTCGCAGCTGCGACGACTTCCGCCGGACCGAGGTCGCTGCCCATGGCATCAACCGCGATCCGACCTGTGGCGTCGTTGCTGGTACCCATCTCGAGGATGGCTATCGGATCAAGCGGGGGCTCAGGCCTCGACGTTGAGGACCTGGCGGCCGCGGTACATGCCGTTCTTCGGATTCACGCGATGAGGGCGGAATGCGCTGCCATCGGTCGGATCCTTGGCGACTTGCGGAGCCTTGAAGGCGTTGGCGGCGCGGCGGTTGGCGCTGCGGCGTTTGGATTGTTTGCGTTTCGGATTAGCCATGATGTGGGCGGATTAAAGGGAGAGCGGCGACCGGTGCGGCGACGCCATTGTGACGAGTGGAAAGGTGCGGGAGTAAAGGGCGGCGGCGAAGTGCGTCAAGCGGCGATTGGACGGCACGCGCGCAGTTTTCACCGGAGGATGTTCTGGAAAACGAGGAGCGCGAGGATGCCGGCGAGGATCACCCGATACACCGCGAATACGCCCAGACCGTGGCGGCCGAGGTAGCGTACCAACAGTTTAACCGCGAGGGCCGAGGAGATTGCCGCGGCTAGGGTGCCGGTGAGGACATGCGGCCATCCGAACACGTCGATCATGGCGGGTCCGGCTTTGAGTCCTTTATAGAGAGCGGCGCCAGTCAGGGTCGGCAGCCCGACGAGAAAGCTGAATTCCGCGGCGCGCGCGGGGCTGAGCCCGGCGAAATAACCGCCCACCATTGTGACCATGGAGCGGCTGGTGCCGGGCCACAGTGCGAGGCATTGCATGACGCCGATGCCGAACGCCTGTTTGACCGTGAGATCGGACGGCTCGAGGCGGGGCGGGTTAAGACCCTGTGACCGACGCCGCCACCGCTCCGCGGCGAACATCAGGATCGCACCGCCGACCAGCGCCACGATGACGGCGCGAATGGAAAACAGATGCGCGTCGATCCAGTCCCCGAATGCCAGACCGAGTGTGCCGGCGGGAACGCAGGCGAGGACGATGTTGCGCAAAAGACGCAGTCCCGCGGCATCACGTCCGCCCAGGCCGCGGAGAACCGACATGAGTTGTCCCCAATAAATGAATACAACCGCAACGATCGCGCCCGCCTGGATGACGACGGCATAGGTATCCGCGGCGAGTTTGATCGTGAGCGGCTCGCCCTCGGGGTTTTCCGGCGTGGGCGGTTTGTGCCACACGATATTTCCCTGATCGTCCTGCAGCGGCGCGCGGCTCTCCAGACCGAGCATGTGGTTGGTAATAATGAGGTGGCCGGTGGAGGAGACGGGTAGAAATTCCGTGATGCCTTCGACCACACCCAGGATGATGGAGTCGGAAAGACTCAGAGCCGCGTATGCCTCTTCCTTGGTGCTGTGCGCCGCGGGTTTGTTTTCCGGAGGGAGGGAAATAGGAGACGCGTTTTCTTCCGCTCGCGTGGAGGAAATCGACACAAGGCTCCACAAGAAGAAAAAGAGGATGATCGGATGACGCACGGCGCGGTAGCTCAACGATGGAGACCAGCCTGTCGAGTTTATGCTTCCCACATGGAAAACTTTTGGGCTTCGATGCGCGATCATGCCCGAGATTGCTGAACTCACGCGTCGCTTGGAATCCCATCAGGAGCTCTCATCGGGCGACATCTCGCTGGCAGCGCGCGCGCTGGCGTCTCCTGATATCAGCGACGACCAGAAGATCGCATTTCTTTCTGCATTGTCGGCGAAAGGAGAAACCGCCGCCGAGGTCGCGGGCTTCGCTCGTGAATTTCGCAATGTCGCCATCGATCCCGGTGTCGGCGAATGGGCGCCGCGCGCGATCGATATCGTGGGCACGGGAGGCGATCATGCAGGCGCGTTTAATGTTTCGAGTCTCGTCGTGCTCACGCTCGCAAGCGCTGGCGTGCCGGTGATGAAACACGGCAATCGCGGAATCACGTCGAAGTGTGGCAGCGCGGATTTGTTGAGCGCGCTCGGGGTGAATCTCGATGCTTCGCACGAAAAACTTCGCGGCGCGTTGCGCGAGCTCGGTTACGCATTCTTCTTCGCGCCGGCGTATCATCCGAGTTTCAAATACATCGCTCCGGCGCGAAAGGCGCTCGCGGCTCAGGGACGTCGCACGATTTTTAATATTCTCGGACCGCTGGTGAATCCAGGTCGTCCGGCGCATGTCATTCTCGGCGTGTTTTCGTCGGAATGGGTGCCGAAGCTCGCAGATGCGTTGCACGATCTCGGGGCTGCCGGCGCACTCACGGTGCACGGAGTGATCGACGAAAAACGCGGCGTGGATGAATTGACCACGGCGACGCCGAATCGCGTGCGCGGTGCGGGCCGCCTGCGTGAGGTGGATGGTGTGTGGCGTCCGGAAGACCACGGGTTTGTCTCGTCGAATTTCGACGATCTTAAAGGCGGTGATCTCGCGCAAAACCTCGCGATCACAGATGCGGTGATCAACGGCCGCGGTCCGCGCGGGTTGGTGGACACAATCGTGTTTAATGCTGCGACCGCCTTGTGGCTGTGTGGCCGCACGGGGTCGGTCGCGGAAGGCGAGCCGATGGTGCGCGACCTCCTCATCGGCGGCGCGGTGAAATCCAAGATCGCCGCCACGCGCGAATTTTTCCGTTCATGAAACGCATCTACTTCGGCACGGACGGCGTACGCGGTCCGTATGGCGGTCCTGTCATCAACGAAAATTTCGCAGCACGCCTCGGCGTCGCCGCCGCTCGCGTTCTCGCACCCCGTGGGGGGCGCGTGCTGATCGGTCGCGACACGCGCGGCTCGGGCGAAAGTCTGCTGAGGGCGATCGCGACGGGGCTCGCCAAAGGCGGCGCGCAACCGGTGTCGCTCGATGTCGTACCGACGCCCGCCGTCGCCGCCGCGGTGCTTCACGAGAAGGCCGCGTTTGGTGTCATGATCACCGCGTCGCACAATCCGGCGTCGGATAACGGCATCAAGTTTTTCGGCGCGAATGGCATGAAGCTCAACGACGCGGAGGAGTTTGCGATCGAGCAGGCGCTGCCCGCGGAAGAAGCGGCCACCACGACGACGTCGTTGCAGACGCTGCGGGGGCTCGATGTTTATCTGGAGAAAGTGCGCCGCCTCCTGCCTGCGCGTGCGCTGGCGGGTTGGAAGATCGTGCTCGATGCTGCCAACGGCGCGACGTGCGGCACGAGCCCGTTGATCCTGCGCGAACTGGGTGCTGACGTGGAGTTGATCGGCGGTTCCCCCGACGGCACCAACATCAATGCAGGCGTGGGCAGCGAGCATCCCGAAAAACTCGCGGCGCGCGTTCGTGAAACCAGCGCGCGGATCGGCATCGCGCACGACGGCGACGGTGATCGTTGCATCCTTTGCGACGAGCAGGGCGGGGTGCTTGATGGCGACGAGATTCTCACGATCCTCGCACTTCAGGCGCTGGAACGACGTAGTCTTGTGGCGGATACACTGGTCGTCACGGTGCAGAGCAATCTCGGGGTGGACAGCGCGGTCCAGGCCGCAGGAGGGCGCGTGGTGCGCACGGCGGTGGGCGATCGTTATGTGCTCGAAGGGATGTTGCGCGAAGGCGCGACGCTCGGCGGCGAATCCTCGGGCCACGTCATCTGCTCGGAAATTTCGCCGACGGGCGATGGCTTGGTGGCCGCTTTGAAAGTGATCGAAGTGATGTTGGCGACCGGTCGCCCGCTTTCGGAATTGCGGTGTGTGCTGAAGAAGTTTCCGCAAGGTTCGTTGAACCTGAAAGTGCGCGAGAAGCGCGACCTCGCGAGTCTGCCGAGTTTCCCGGCGACCATCGCCGCGCTCGAGAAAGAGCTCGGTACGCAGGGCCGCGTGCTGGTGCGCTATTCGGGCACTGAGGCGAAACTGCGGTTGCTGGTGGAAGGCGCGACGGCCGCGATTGTTCACAACGGTCTGGGCCGTTTGGAAGCGGCCGCCAGACAGGATCTGGACGTGCTCTGACAGAGTCTGAATAAGCCTCAGCTCACAAAAGGCAGCGTGATGAACGCTGCTTTTTTGTTGTCCGTGTCGGTGACGCGCCCGCAGCAGTCCCTCGAAAAACACCGCGAACACACGGCGAAAAATCGGCTTTGGTAGAAATATTAGCCGAGACTAATATTTCTACTTGCGGCTTTCGATGACTGGTGTAGCTATTCAACCCATGAGACTTTATTTTCGCTGGCTTCGATGGGTTGGCTTGGTGACAGGCCTGACGGCGGGCTGCGTGCTGGCGGCCGCGCCTTTGCGCGTGGTGAGCACCACAGGGATGGTGCATGATCTGGTGGTGCGCGTGGGCGGCGATGCGGTTGCCGCGGATTCCTTGATGGGGCCGGGCGTGGACCCGCATCTCTACAAGGCGACAGCGAGCGATGTGCTGAAACTCAACCGCGCCGATGTCATCTTTTATGGCGGTCTGATGCTGGAGGGGAAAATGACGGAAATTTTCGAGCGCATGCGAAAGTCCGGCAAGCGGGCCTATGCGGTGACGGAAGGGTTGCCGCACGCGCGACTGCTCGGCGTGGAGGATGGCGGCGCGCATCCCGATCCGCATGTCTGGTTCGATGTCGAGCTTTGGGCGCTCTGTGTGGATGTGGTGGAAAAGCGACTGGCGGAGGCGCGCCCTGAAAACGAATCGCTTTTTGCGGCCAACGCAGCCCGCGTGCGGACCGAGATGGCGGAGCTGCATCGCTGGGCAAAGGCCAAGGCGGCCGAGCTTCCCGAGGCGCAGCGTGTGCTCGTGACCAGTCACGATGCGTATTCGTATTTCGGCCGCGCTTACGGGTTCCAAGTCGTGGGATTGCAGGGGATTTCCACGGTGAGCGAGGCGGCGCTGGCCGATGTGGCGAAGCTCACGGATTTCATCCGCGCGCGCGGTTTGAAGGCGATTTTTGTCGAGTCGAGCGTATCGCCCGCAGCCATCCAGCGCATCGCGAAAGACGCAGGCGTGGTTGTAGGCGGCGAGTTGTTTTCCGATGCGATGGGCGCGCGCGGGCGCATCGAGAATGGATACGATGTCGGCACCTACGAAGGCATGATCAAACACAACCTGAACACCATCGTGGAGGCGCTCAAATGAACCGGATTTCCCGCGCAAAAATCCCCGCCCTCGTGCTGTCGCTTGTAGTGACGCTGCCACTACACGCCCAACGCGAGCTCGCCACCGACCGGCCCGATGCGACGGAAAGCCCTTACACGGTGGAACGCGGCCGCGTGCAGCTGGAGATGAGCGCCGCGCAATACACCCGCGACCGTCACAACGTGGAAAAATCCTCCGGGCAGACGAGCATCTGGAATCTCGCTCCGCTCAATGTGCGCGTAGGGCTCACGGCTGACACGGAGCTGCAAGTCGTGGCCGATGGTTATCTCGACGTTGAGGTGAAAGATCGCGCAACCGGAGAGAACCGGCGTACGCGCGGCGTGGGCGATCTCACACTTCGGGTGAAGAAAAATCTCTGGGGCAATGATGACGGCGACACCGCCTTTGGCGTGATGCCGTTTATCAAGTTGCCCACGGCCTCTGATGATCTCGGCAACGATTCGGTGGAGGGCGGCGTGATTTTTCCGTTCGCGGCATCGCTGGCCGGAGGCTGGGGTTTTGGCGCGATGACGGAGCTGGATGTTGTCCGCAATGAGCGGGACGACGGTTACGCGCTGGCATGGGTGAACACGGCGACGCTCGGGCGCGACATCACGGAACGTCTCGGCGGCTTCGTCGAACTCGCAGCCGAAGTCGGCGAGGGGAAACCTGCGCTCACTTTCAACTGCGGTGCCACCTACGGTGTGAACGAAAACCTGCAACTCGATGCTGGCGTATCGGTGGGTTTGACGCGCGCCGCCGACGACCTCGCGTTTTTCGCCGGTTTCGCGCAACGTTTCTAGACATGACGAAAACTCCCGATCGCCCGCAGGTGCCATCGTTGGAAATTCACGACCTCACTGTCGCTTATCACCAGAAGCCGGTGCTGTGGGGTATCGACATTTCCATTACAGCGGGGCGCCTCGTCGGAATCGTGGGTCCGAATGGCGCGGGCAAATCGACTTTGATCAAGGCCTGCATGGGATTGCTGCCGCGCGCGAGCGGATGGGTGAAGTTTTTTGGCGAGCCTTTCGCGCGCGCAGCCACGCGCATCGGCTACGTGCCGCAGCGCGAATCGGTGGACTGGGATTTTCCCGTCAACGTGATGGATGTGGTTTTGATGGGACGTTACGGCCGGCTCGGTTTGTTGCGGCGTCCGGGAAAAGCTGATCGAGAGATCGCGCGCCGATGTTTGGAGAAAGTCCAGATGCTGCCGTATGCGAACCGGCAGATATCGAATCTCTCGGGTGGCCAGCAGCAACGTGTGTTTCTCGCGCGAGCGCTCGCGCAGGAAGCGGATCTCTACTTCATGGATGAGCCGTTCGCGGGCGTCGATGCGGCGACGGAGGCGGCGATCGTCGCGGTGTTGCGCGAGTTGCGCGACCAAGGGAAAACGATCCTTGTCGTGCATCACGATCTGCCGACGGCGCGACAGTATTTCGACGATCTCTTGCTGCTCAATATGCGCCTGGTGGCGTACGGGAAAACAGAAGAGGTGTTCACCGCCGAGTTGCTGCAAAAAACCTACGGTGGGCGGCTGACGATCCTGTCTGAAGTCGCGTCGGCACTTGGCACTGCGCGATGAAAACGATCGACGATTTTCGAACGTGAACGAAGGACGCAGCTGTCGCGAATCCACGCGTCCGTGTGAGCCATGCTTTTGAAAAAACATCTCCAACTCAGTCTTGGCTTGTTGCTCGCCCTCGCGGCTCCCGTCGCGCTGCAGGCGGCGCAAGTGAGCGATGTGGTGGAGGCCGATTGGCTGGAGCAGCTCGCGCGTTTCTTTTCGCTGCGTGATCCTTCGCTGCGCTTCGCGCTGATCGGATCGATCTTGCTCGGGATCTCGTGCGGGCTTTTGGGCGGGTTTATCGTCGTGCGCAAAATGGCGCTGATGGGCGATGCGTTGTCGCATGCGGTGCTGCCGGGTGTGGCGGCCGGGTTCCTGTGGAACATGGAGAAAGATCCGGTCGCGATTCTCATCGGCGCGACGATCGCAGGAATCCTCGGCTCGGTGATGGTGAGCGCGTTGACGCGGACGACGCGCATCAAGGAGGACGCGGCGCTCGGCCTCGTGCTGGCGTCGTTTTTTGCGGCAGGGCTGTGTCTGCAAACGATGATCATCCAGAATCTGCCGACGGGAAATCAGAGCGGTCTGGACAAGTTCATGTTTGGCCAGGCGGCGACTTTGGGCGGCGATGATGTCGCGTTGATGGCGGCCGTGACGGCGCTTGCGGTGGGATTGGTCACGCTGTTCTACAAGGAGCTGCTCGTGACGAGCTTTGATGAAGGTTTCGCGCGCGCGACGGGTTTGCCGGTGCGATGGGTGCATCACGGTTTGATGTTGTTGCTGGCCATGAGCGTGGTGATCGCGCTCAAGGCCGTGGGCGTGGTGCTGGTTTCGGCGATGCTGATCACGCCCGCGGCGGCGGCGTATTTGCTGACGGATCGTCTGCACCGGATGCTTGTGCTGGCGGTGATTTTCGGAGCGCTGGCGGCATCGCTCGGCGCGTTTTTTTCGTTTGTTGGAAAAAATCTGCCGACAGGGCCGTTGATGGTGCTCGGCGCGAGCGCGGTCTTTCTGCTGGCATTTCTTTTTGGGCCGCGGCACGGCGTGCTTTCGAAGTGGTGGACGCGTCGTTCGCATTCGAGCCGGACGCGCCGCGAGAACACGTTGAAGGCGATTTATCATGTGTGGGAAAACGACGGCGCCGCCCTCGATGGCGTTTCGCTCAAAGCGCTCGCGGAGAAACGGCGTGCGACGCTCGAAGAAGTCGGCCGCGAGGTGGCGGCGCTGGAGCGTCATGGTTTCGCGACAGTGAATGGGCCGATGGTCTATTTCACGCCGGCCGGGCGTCAGAGGAGCGCGGAGATCGTGCGCAATCACCGCCTGTGGGAGCTTTACTTGACCAACTCCGCCAACATCGCGCCGGATCATGTGCACGATGATGCGGAAAACATCGAGCACGTGCTGGGTGAAGATGTGGTGCGCGCGCTCGAGCGACGGCTCGGTTACGCGACGCACGATCCGCATGGTAAGGCGATCCCGAGCGTGCAGGACGTGCATCAAAACGCCGGCTTGAGCGGCGAAGCAGGGAAGCGAGGCGGCGCATGAACGGGCTCCTGCCAGCGTTCGATTTTCACCATGTCGTGGTGGCTCCGTGGACGGAGTATTTGCCCGTGACCGGCGCGTGGATGTTGATGGGATTTTTCGTCACGGCCGCATGTGGTCTGGTCGGAAATTATCTGATGCTGCGACGTATGGCGTTGATGGGCGATGCCGTGAGTCACAGCGTGCTGCCCGGGCTGGTGATTGCGTTTTTGGTCACGGGCACGCGCGGCACCTGGGCGATGTTTCTCGGCGCGTTGCTGGCGGGCGTGGCGACGACGGTGATCGTTGAGACCATTCATCGGAAAACGCGCGTGAAACAAGATGCGTCGATCGGCGTGACGTTCACGACGCTCTTCGCGATCGGCGTGGTGTTGGTGTCGGTTTATTCGAGCCAGATCGATCTGGATGCGGAGTGCGTCTTGTATGGAGAAATCGGATTCATCCCTCCGCTCGATGAAGGTGGGATCCCGGCGCCGCTGGTGCGCATGGGCTCGGTGCTCGCGGGTGTGACTTTGTTGATCATGTGTTTCTACAAGGAACTGCTCGTGAGTGCATTTGATCCCGGGCTGGCGCGCTCTCTGGGCGTCAACACGACGGTCGTTCACTACGGCACGATGATTGTACTCTCGATCGTGGCGGTGAGTGCGTTTGAGGCGGTGGGCGCGATCCTTGTAGTGGCGATGCTGATACTGCCGGGCGCGACGAGCGGCCTGCTGACGACGCGACTCGGACGTGTGCATGTGTTGTCGGTGATCCACGCCGCGTTGAGCACGGTGCTCGGTGTGCATCTTTCGCTCGCGTTGGGTTGTCAGATCGCCCCGGCCATCGTGGTGGCGGGCGCAGGTTTGTTCGGACTCGCCTGGGTTTTTAGCCCGACTCAAGGACTGTGGCGGAGGTGGCGAAAGACCACGCAGCGGTTCGATGTTGCGGGCGCCGGTTAACGGTTTCCGGATTGGTTCACGACGAGCGTCGCTTGTTGAGGCGTGTAATCGCTTGTGCGCGAGGTCGTTTCTGCGACGAGAAATACGCGGTGGCCGCCGGATATTCGTGCTTGCGGGCGGGCAGGGGCTTTGAGATTTTCCGCCCCTTGCGGCACTTTCTTTCGGATCGACCAACGCGCCGCATCGCTCCCGTTGGTCTTATTGTCAGGCAACCTTCAACCACGACCCGTCAGGGTCATTCGCGAAGGACCGGCGTCGCGGAGCGAAGACGGCGGCGATTCGCCTGTTGTTATGAGTTCAGTCATGCAAGAACTGCTCGCGCAGTCCTCCTTCGATAAACTTAAAGAAGGAGAAATCGTCTCCGGTACCATCACGGAAATCCGCCAGAACGAAGTCGTTGTCGACATCGGCGGCAAATCGGAAGGCGTCATCCCCGCCAACGAATTCATCGATATCGGCGAGCTCCAGATCGGCTCCTCCATCGATGTTTACGTGGAAAAACTCGAAGACAAAAACGGCGCCCCCGTGCTGTCTTTCGACAAGGCCGAGCAGAAGAAAAACTGGGATAACATCCTCACCAAATTCCCGGAAGGCTCCATCGCCGCGGGTCGCGTGAGGGCCAAGGTCAAGGGCGGCCTGATCGTCTCGATCGGCGTCGATTCCTTCCTCCCGGCTTCGCACATCGACGTGCAGCCCCCGAAGAACCTCGATCAGTACGTGGGCCAGACCTACGACTTCAAGGTCCTCAAGATCAATCTCGACCGTAAGAACATCGTCCTCTCGCGCCGCGAGCTCATCGAAGAGCAGCGCACGCAGAAGCGCCGCACGCTCCTCGACACAATCCAGCCGGGTCAGGTTCGCAAGGGCGTCGTGAAGAACATCACCGACTTCGGTGCGTTCATCGACCTCGACGGCATGGACGGTCTCCTCCACATCACCGACATGAGCTGGGGCCGCATCACGCACCCCTCCGAAATGCTCAAGCAGGGCGAAGAGATCCAGGTGATGATCATCGAAGTGAACCGCGAAAAAGAACGCGTTTCCCTCGGCCTCAAGCAGACCACGAAAAATCCGTGGGACGAGATCGAGCACAAGTTCCCCGTCGGCGCCAAGGTCCGCGGCAAGGTCGTCAATCTCGTGCCCTACGGCGCGTTCGTTGAGATCGAGCCCGGTGTCGAAGGCCTCGTGCACATCACCGAGATGTCCTGGACGAAGCGCATCTCCAAGCCCTCCGAACTTCTCAAGGTCGGCCAGGAACTCGATGCCGTTGTTCTCGGCATCCAGAAGGACGAGCAGAAGATCTCGCTCGGCCTCCGCCAGCTCGAGCCGAACCCGTGGGACATGGTCCGCCACAATTACCCGATCGGTGCGCGCGTGCGCGGCAAGGTCCGCAACATGACCACCTACGGCGCCTTCATCGAACTCGAAGAAGGCATCGACGGCATGGTGCACGTCTCCGACATGAGCTGGACCCGCAAGGTCAATCACCCGAGCGAAGTGCTCAAGAAGGGCGACGAAGTGGACGCGACCGTTCTCGACGTCGATCCGACCCAGCAGCGCATCAGCCTCGGCATGAAGCAGCTCTCGCAGGATCCGTGGAGCGACATCGACTCGCACTTCAAGATCGGCGACGTCGTCAAGGGCATCGTCACCAAGATCACCTCCTTCGGCGCCTTCGTGGAGCTCAAGGACGGCATCGACGGCCTCGTGCACATTTCGCAGATCAGCGAAGAGCGCATCGACAAGGTCAAAGACGTCCTCAAGCCCGGCCAGGAAGTCTCCGCCCGCGTCATCAAGATCGACCGCGACGAGCGCCGCCTCGGCCTCTCGATCAAAGCCGCGAACTACAGCAGCGAGCAGCTCGCCGCCGAGACCGCGACCTACGACGCGCTCAACCGCGACAGCTCTGGCGACATGATGAACCTCGGCGACATTCTCGACGAGGCCTCCCGCAAGGAGTAAGTCGTCCGCCACTGCCGAAGCTCGCAAGAGCCAGGTCAGCTTTCAAAGGCGCCCGAGCAATCTGGCGCCTTTTTCTTTTCTGGGTATTTGGTTTTCTTCGCGGCTTTGCGCCTTTGCGTGAGCTTCTTAAATCGCGTTCTCACGCGGCGGCGCCAGGACGCGAAGATTCGGATAGGAAAAGCGGCCGGTACAACGCCTGTGCTTTCGCTCCAAACGGGGTTTCCTGAGTCGCCTTGGAGTGTGTGGGCTGGCAAGTTTTCAGCTCCATGAGCAACTCGAAGCCACCGCACATTCAGTTCTCTCAACTCGGCGAACGCGCGCAGTCGCCGACCATCGCCCGGCTCATGACCATGGCGCTCGAAGTCCCTGGGCTTCTGTCGCTCGCGGCCGGTTTCACTGACAACGCCACGCTGCCGGCCACGTTCGTGCGAGCCGCATCCGATGCGTTGCTGGAAGGGGACAATCGCGAAGTGCTGCAGTACGGGACCAATCAAGGCCGCCCCGGTCTGCGCCAACAGCTCGCGAAACGTATCGAAAATTTAGATACGCAATCGCCGTCGGAAATCTCCGCCTCGCGCATCTTGGTGACCAACGGTTCCCAGCAGGCGCTGTATCTCGCGATGCAGGTGCTGGCGGATCCGGGAGACATCATCCTCGTCGATCGTCCGAGCTATTTTGTATTTCTGGAAATGCTCGCCGGGCTGGGCCTGCGCGCGCTGTCGATTCCAGTCGACGCTTCCGGCCGGGTCGATGCGGAGGAACTGGGCCGCTTGCTCGACGACGTGGCGGCCCGTGGAGAAACATCGCGTATCAAGGGTGTTTATTTCGTCAGTTACTTTTCCAATCCCTCGGCGCGCAGCCTCGATGAAGCCGAAAAAAACGCTCTGGCAGCCACGCTGCTTGCGCGCGGCCTGTGCATCCCGGTTATCGAGGACGCGGCGTATCGAGAACTTCACTACGGCGCGGCTCCGGACGCCCGCAGCGTGCTGGCGCTGGGTGCGTGGGATGCGTTTCCGAAACTATACACAGGCACGCTCACCAAGCCCTTCGCGACCGGGCTCAAAGTCGGCTATGGCCTGTGCAGTGACTCCGCGTGGCTCGGCAAGATGCTTCACGTGAAAGGGCATCATGATTTCGGCTCGGCCCATTTTAATCAGGCGATCCTCGAGCATGCGCTGGCATCCGGCGACTATGACCGGCAGCTCGCGGTGCTGCGGCCTGCGTATCGGCGCAAGATGCACGCGTTGCAGGCGGCGCTCGTTGACGGCGGCATGCGCGACAAAGGCTGGCATTGGGACGAACCCGCCGGCGGACTTTACTTGTGGCTGCGTGCGCCGGGGGCGGTCGATACGGGGCTCGACTCTGCATTTTGCCGGGCGTGTCTCGCCGCCGGTGTCCTCTATGTGCCTGGTGAGCTCTGCTTCGGCGATCGTGTAGTCAAAAACTACATACGCCTGAGTTTTGGAGTGCTCGATGAAGCGGCGTTGGCGGAAGCGGGCGCGAGATTTGCCCGCGTGGCCCGCTCGTTTGTCGTATGAACAATATAAATGTCGGCCGCGATTAAGGGCATCCCTTAACGGCTGTTCCGGGAAAATCACCCTTGGTTTTACCCCGGGGTTTCGGCAACCTGCGCGCCTCTTAACCATGAAAATTTGTTGCATTGGCGCTGGGTATGTGGGCGGACCGACGATGGCGATGATCGCCCTGAAGGCACCGGATATAAACGTCACCGTCGTGGACATGAACGCGGCGCGCATCGCTGCCTGGAATTCGGATACGCTGCCCGTTTATGAACCAGGCCTCGACGACGTGGTAAAAGAACGCCGCGGTAAGAACCTGTTTTTTTCCAACGATGTGACCGGTACCATCGTCGATGCGGACATCATTTTCGTCGCCGTAAATACGCCCACCAAAACCTACGGCGTCGGTGCCGGCCGTGCGGCGGACCTGCGCTACATCGAGTCGGTCGCGCGCACGATCGCCGAGGTTTCCAAGACGCCCAAGATCATCGTGGAAAAATCGACGATCCCGGTGAAGACGGCGGAGGCGATCAAAGAGATCCTCAATGCCAACAGCAACGGCATGAAGTTCTCCGTGCTTTCGAACCCGGAGTTTCTCGCCGAAGGCACGGCGGTGGCGGACTTGCTGAATCCCGATCGTGTGCTCATCGGCGGCGAGCATACGCCGGAGGGCGAGAAGGCCATCCAGACGCTTGTCGATGTGTACGCCCGCTGGGTCCCGCGCGATCGTATCATCACCACGAATCTGTGGTCGTCGGAACTCTCCAAGCTCGTGGCCAACGCGTTTCTCGCGCAGCGCATTTCTTCGATCAACTCGATCTCGGCGCTTTGCGAAGCGACTGGCGCGGATGTCGATGAAGTTGCTCACGCGATCGGCAAGGACAGCCGCATCGGCCCGAAATTCCTCAAAGCCTCGGTTGGCTTCGGCGGTTCCTGTTTCCAGAAAGACATCCTGAACCTCGTTTATCTCTGCCAGCATTTCGGGCTCCCTGAAGTCGCTGCGTATTGGGAATCCGTGGTGACGATGAACGATTATCAGAAGCGCCGTTTCGCTTCGAAGATCGTCCGCACACTCTTCAATACCGTGGCCGACAAGAAAATCGCGGTGCTCGGCTTCGCTTTCAAAAAGGACACCAACGACACGCGCGAGTCTGCGGCGATCCATGTATGCCGCGATCTGCTGGCCGAGCATGCCAACGTGACGGTTTACGATCCCAAGGTGCCGGGCGAAGAAATCCTTCAGGATACTCTGGGCAAAGGAAACGCCAACCAGCGGCTGACTGTCGCGAAGAGCGCTTACGAAGCCTGCGCGGGCGCACATGCGATCGCGATCGTGACGGAATGGGACGAATTCAAGACGCTGGATTTCGAGAAAATCTACGCGAACATGCCCAAGCCGGCATTCATCTTCGACGGTCGCAACATCCTCGACCTCGAAAAACTGTCCAAGATCGGCTTTCGCGCGCACGGCATCGGCAAGTGCGGCCAGAGCCAGTAATGGAAATTTGAATACAAACCGCGCCGTGAATGGCGCGGGTTTTTTGTAGACGGCTTGACGGCGCGATCTCCTCGCCAGTCAGTCAGGCACCTCGATCGTTTTTAACCACTGATGCACACTGACGGACACTGATGATAAAAGCCCGTGCCCGTGTGGAACGCGCCGTCCCGGCGCGTAGTTCGCCAGCGTCTCTTTAATGCGGTTTCAATCGAGCGGTAGCCGGATCGATCCGTGTCCGGCGGCCCGTTCCGGCGCGGCAGTGAACTTACATTAAAAGGGGCAGATACACCGCTCCTACAAGGGCGCCTGCTCGGGCACAAAAAAGCCCGGGCGTTCAGGCCCGGGCTGGAAAGAAATGCGGCAGAAAACCGCTCAGCGAACGACGCGGGCGCCGCCACCGGAGATCTGTTTCTCGACCTCCTTGCGGGTGACCATCGAGGTGTCGCCGGGCGTCGTGGAGGCGAGGGCGCCGTGAGCGGCACCGTATTCCACGGCCTTTTGCGGATCGTTGAATTCCATGAAGCCGAACTGGACGCCCGAGGCGAAGCTGTCGCCGCCGCCGACGCGATCGAGGATCTCGAGCTCGTTGTATTTGCGGGACTCGTAGAATTTGCCGTCGTGCCAGAGGATCGCGGCCCAGTCGTTCTTTGTCGCGGTGATGACCCGGCGGAGCGTGGTCGCAGCGACCTTGAAGTTCGGGAAATCCTTCACGGCGGTTTCGATCATCGCCTTGAAGGCATCGGTCTCGATCTGGGAGATGTTGTGGTCAACGCCTTTGACTTCGAAGCCGAGCGAGGCGGTGAAGTCTTCCTCGTTGCCGATCATGACATCGACGTACTTCGCGATCTCGCGATTGACCTGCTGGGCCTTCTTGAGGCCGCCGATGCTCTTCCAAAGTGAAGGACGGTAGTTGAGGTCGTACGAGACGATGGTGCCGTATTTATTGGCGACCTTGACAGCTTCGATGGTGGTCTCGGCGGCCGACTCGGAGAGAGCTGCGAAGATACCACCGGTGTGGAACCAGCGGACGCCCAGCTTGCCGAAAATGTGTTCCCAGTCGATGTCGCCGGGTTTCAGTTGCGAAGCGGCGGTGTTGCCGCGGTCGGGCACGCCAATCGCGCCGCGAATACCGAAGCCGCGTTCGGTGAAATTGAGCCCGTTGCGGACGGTGCGGCCGATGCCGTCGTCTTCGCGCCACTTGATGAAGTCGGTCGCGACGCCGCCTTGCATGATGAAGTCTTCGACGAGACGGCCGACTTCGTTATCCACGAATGCCGTGGCGACGGCCGTCTTGTAACCGAAGCATTTGCGGAGACCGCGCGAGGTATTGTACTCGCCGCCGCCTTCCCAGACTTTGAATTCGCGGGCGGTGCGCACGCGGCCTTCGCCGGGATCGAGGCGGAGCATAACTTCGCCCAGGGAGATCTGGTCGAAAGCAACTTCTTTGGAGGATTTGATCTTGAGGCTCATGAGTGTTGGGAAGGGAAAGAGCGGCGATGGAAACGGATTTGCAGGCGGGGTCAAACTTTGAACGGCCACGTGTCCGTGGCGGTCGGACCGACCGTGAAAACAAGGCCGGCCCTGGCTAGCCGGCGCGGATGTTCAAATCTCGCACGTGATTGCATCCCGGAAGCTTGCGGATTTTCTCGGCAATAAGTTTCCGATGGAGGAAAAGTTCGTTTCGCACGACGGCGTGCGAAGCGAGCACGGTGAGCCGGCCGCGGGGATCGATCTGCGCGGCGTGTGAGTAATGCGCATTCGCCGGCCCGACCACCTCGACCCAGTGATCGCGGATGGTTTGTTCGGGCGATTCGCGGCCGATCTGATGCTTGACCAGTAAATCCTCGACCAATCCCGCCAGTTCCCGCGTCGGACGTTTACGCATGCGATCGGGCGTGGCGTCGGGGATGCGCCGGAGATCCGCGATCAGTTTTTCCGCATGGCGGCTGAACGAATGGGAGGAATCAGGCACGGTCAAAACGTGGCACGATGGACGCGGGTTGGCCAACCTCAACGCGGCCGCCGGCGGCATCGGCTTGAGTGCTCATGATTTATCCACCGGCGGGGTGCACGGGTGGGCGTGTTCGTAAAGACGACTGTAACGGAGCAACGCGCCGAAGGCGGTGGACGCGGCGATATAGAAGCCGGGAAAGCCGTCGAGGAAGCCGAGCCGCAACACATAGGCGCGGAAGAAACGCCACGGCGGGCGAAAGAGCGTGGCGACGAGCGACCAGCGTTTTTTCTTCAAAAGCTGCGCACGCAGGAAGTCGTCCGATTGTCGTGAGATTTTGAATACCTGCGCGGGCAGCGTCGCGTAGGAATAATGATGCAAATCCGCGCGCAGGCGGGCCACCTTGCCGTCAACGATCACGTGGGTGTGCGCGAGATCGCCGCCCCAGCGGCCTGCACCGCGCCGGAAAAGGCGAAGGCAGCGATCGGGGTACCAATCGCCGTGAGTGATCCAGCGACCGAGAAACCAGGATTTTCGTGGGAAATCAGCGCCTGAAAAACCTTCCGCGGCATTACCTGTGAAAAACGCGATGAGCTCGTCGCGAAGCGCCGGCGAAATCTCCTCGTCGGCATCGAGGGCGAGCACCCAGGGCTGCGTGCAGGCATCGAGTGAGACATTTTTCTGAGTCTGAAAATCGCGCCACGGATTTTCGAGCGTGCGTGCGCCGAACGACCGGGCGATGGCGACGGTGTCGTCCGTGCAATCGTTGGTCACGACAACGATTTCACGGGTCCAGCCGGCCACCGAGCGGAGGCAGCGGGGGAGGTTGGCCGACTCATTGTGGGCGATCAGCGAGACGCTCACGGGCAAGGGGCTCGTGAGAATTCCGTTTGCCAAGTGAGGCGTGCGTGGGTGGTCGTATGTCGTCATGGACGTCGCCATCGTGATTCCTGTCTATAACCAGCTGGGCCACACGCAAGAGTGCCTTCGGTGTCTGGCTGCCGATATCGCGGACGGCGTGCGTGTGATCGTGGTGAACAACGGTTCGACCGATGGCACGCGGGCGTGGCTCGCGACGCGACGCGATATCACGGTGATCGAGAACGAAACCAACCGGGGGTGTGCGCCGGCGTGGAACCAGGGATGCAAGGCAGCCATCGGCGCGGATTGGATCATCGTCCTCAACAATGACGTGCTCCTCCCTCCGGGCTGGCGTAGTGGTTTGCTGGATACGGCTAAACGCGAAGGCTGGCAGGTGGCGTGCCCGGCGATGCGGGAAGGGCCGCTCAACTACGATTTTGAGGAGCATGCGACGCGTTATCGGGAGCGGATGTCGCAGGTCATCCGGCCCGGGCATGCGCATGGCGTGTGTTTCGCGGTGGCACGCGAGGTTTTCGACACCATTGGCGGATTCGACGAAGCATTTCGCATCGGGCAGTTCGAGGATGCCGATTTTTTCCGTCGCACGCGCCGCGCCGGATTCAGGCTGGGGACCACCGGCGCCTGTTTTATCCATCATTTCGGATCGACGACACAGAAGGCACTGCGCGACGGTCCGCCGACCGGACCTTACGAGGCGGAGAATCGCGCGCATTTCCGCAAGAAATGGAAACTCGGCTGGTTCCGCCGTCGCTGGGAACGCTGGCGCGCGGGCGCGCGCAACTGGCGCTGGCGGACCATGGAACTCATCTCCAACGGTCACACCCTTCACGAAAAGGGCTTCGGTGAAACGCTGCGGTTTTATTGAACGCGCCTGGCTGCGAAGCCGGCGGCCGGATGTCGTGGGACGGATTTAAAAACACGCCCGCAGCGCGTTGATGACACGGTCCGGGGTGATGTTGCGCACGCAGTGGTTAAAGTACGGATCGTTTTTTTGGCAGATGCCGGGAGACACGCAGTGCTCGCAGGGCAGCGGCGGTTGCAACGTGATGTGATCCGGCCCGAGGGGACGCCAGTTGGCGATGTTTTGAGATCCGTAAAGCGCCACCACCGGTGTGCCGACCGCCGCGGCGAGATGCATCGGCCCGCTGTCGTGACAAAGCACGCGATCCATCACGCTGAACAAGGCGGCGAGTTCCGTGAGCGTGAGTGATTTCTCGATGACGGTCGCGGGCGTCTGCATGTGGCTCACGATTTCCTCGACGAGCGCGTGCTGGCCGGGGCCGGCGGAGAAGATCACGCGGGCAAGATTCTCGCGTTGAATGACGTCGCAGACGGCGGCGAAATTTTTGGCGGGCCAGATTCGATACGGACTGCGGCTGCCGGGATGGACCAGCAGGCGGGGCGTATCCGGCGGCAGCGCGGCGATCTCAGGGAGTTGTTCGAGTCGGGCGACCTCGTGCGGCAGCGGGACGAGGTAGCCCGGTTCATCTTTGATCACGATGCCGACCGAACGCAGAAGGCGGTGGTAATAATCCGTGATGTGGCGATTATCGAGATAGTCGGGCTCCACGATGTGCCGGTGCGTGTAGCAAAAACCCAGTCGCGGCTTTTGCCCGTGTCGGAGGGTTGCCCGCAGGGATGCGCCGGAGAAAAGGGTGACGAGTGCGGTGCGCGGCCGGTTGTCGAAGTCGAGGACGTGCGTGAATTTTTCGCGCCGCAGGCGGAGCAGGAGTCCCGGCCAGTGCGCGGGTTTCACGGGAAGGGCGAGCGAGTCATCCACGTCGGGGTGGAGCTTCAATAAAGTCGTGTAGGCGGGATCGACTGCCGCGACGATGTGCGCGGCGGGCCAGTGGCGACGGAGCATTCGAAAGACACTTTCGAGAAGCACGATGTCACCGATGTAGCGACGACGAATCACCAGGATGCGAGGACCAGCGGAGGACATTGAAGAAATCAGCGGCTGCGTGGTATGCGCGGGCGACGACCGAGGATTTTGCCGAGGTTCGCAAGCGGCTTGGTGAGCCGATGGCGGATCCAATACGCGGCGTACCACGCGGGCGAAAGTTCACGCATCAAAGTGCGTTCATTGGCCAGACTTTCCGTGCTGCGTTCTCGTTTTTTTCGCGCGAAATAAAGTCCGCGGAAAAGCGCCTGCCGAAGGTGATGGTTTGAGCCGTCATTTCGGACATGGTTCCGCAGCAATGGCAGATACTGGCGCAGGAGACGCAAACCCTCCTCTTCGCCAACGCGCGTGCGCCTGTTGACCGCCGTCTGTTGCTCGTCGTGGCGGCGAAACGCGCAAAGCGGGCGCTCGATGTAGGCGAGATCGCCCTGTTCGAGAAGACGCGCGTAGAACTCAAGATCGATGAGCTGGCGGTACGACGGATCGAATCCGCGGCTCGCTGCTTCGCGGCGAAACATCACGGCGGAAGGTTCGCCGATCAGGTTTTTTCCCGAGAGCAGGCAAAGCGCCGTCGCCTCGGGTCCCGACTGATAACCCGCAAGGCCGGCAGCCTCGGTGGTGCGCAACGGCTGGGCATGAGCATCGACGATCAGGCGGGCGCTGGTCGCGAGCGCCACGCGCGAATCACGGTCGAGCGTGGCGGCGAGCGTGGCGAGTGCGTCGGGGGCGGTGTGGAAATCGTCGCCAAAAAGAAATTTAACGTATTCGCCCGTGGCCTGGCGAAGGCACCAGTTCCAGTTACCCGCCATGCCGAGATTTGGGCTCTGTCGTTGAAAGCGGATACGGGCATCCTGCGATGCATAGCGACGGATGATGTCCGCCGAACCGTCGGTCGATGCGTCGTCACTGATCAACAATTCCCAATCGACGCCGGTCTGCGAAAGCACGGACTCGATCGCTTGCGGGAGAAAGCGGGCCTGGTTGTAGCAGGGGATGAGGACGCTGACTTTTCGGTGAGACACGTGGCGCATGTAACGCTGACAGATTCGCGTGAAAAGCCCTGCTCAGGAACCCGCGGCGTGGCGAGCGCGTTTGCGGCGGTCCGCATGAAAACTGTACGCTGGGCGGTGAACCCTTCAGCAGGAGCCCGCCAATGCCGTGTACAGGCGCGCCGTTTCCCGCGCGCATTTCTCCACCGAGAAATCACGGCCGCGCAGCGTGCCGGCGCTGATCAGGCGGCTCCGAAAGGCGCGATCGTTAAGAACGCGGGTGACCGATTCTTCGATGTGGTCGGCGCTTTTGGGATCGAAGTACACGGCGGCATCAGCGGCGATTTCTTTGAGCGCCGGCGTGTCGCTCGCGAGCACGGGACAACCGCAGTTGAACGCTTCGAGCACAGGGATGCCGAAACCCTCATATAACGACGGGAAAACAAATGCCTCGGCGCGTTGATACAAGGCGACCAGCTCCGCGGGAGAAGCGCCCTGGGAGTGAACGCGATTTTGAAGACCGAGCGAGGTGAGGAAGGCTGACTCTTCGGCGTCGAACGCGCCACCCCCCGCGCAGAGAAGATGCAGATCCGGTGTATCCAAAATAACCCTACGCAGTGCGCGCCACAGGAAGTAGCCGTTCTTGTAGCCGTTGCGATGGCCGACGTACAAAAGATAGCGTGGGGGCAACGGAAGCGCCGCAGCGGAAATACGCGCCGGGGAGAGGTCGCTGCCATGGTGGATCACCGTGATCGCATCGTCGGGCAGCCGATGGAATTGCTTGAGATCGCGTTTGGTTGTCTCCGAGACCGCGATGAGATGCGTGGCGTGGCGGATGCAGGTTTCCTTTTGAAACGTGGTGGCTTCCGCGAGAGGGAACTGATCGGGAAATATCTCGTGGATCATGTCGTGCACGGTGAGCACGACGGGTATGCGCGGCAGCGCGTTGACGAAGTAAGGATCGTAGTAGGTCGGGTGAAAAACATCGAACACACCGCGGGCGAGCGCCGCGAGCGAGTGCTGGCGGTTGGCGAGGGCGACGGTGTGCTTCTGCCGCAGTTTTCTAAAGAGACTGTTGGGGAAAGGGCGTCGATAGCTCGCGGTGGGCAGATAACTGCCGCGCAAGGACGTCAGCTCGGCTAGGTTGGCATTGTCGGAAAAGCGGACGACGATTTCAGCGTGAATATCTGGCGTACGTTCAAATTTCCGCCAAAGGTCCGCATGATAGCGCGATATCCCGCCAAAGCTTTGAAATGCGAATGCCTGATGATCGTAGAGAACGCGGATGGAACCACTGAGCGACATGATGAACGAGAATCGACACGCGTGAGCGCGGGTCGGGAGACGCGGACTGGCTGCGGGAAAACTGGTTAAGGCGCTCCGGGTGAGAGGCCGGACGGACTGGGCGCAGATCAAAAGACGAACGCTGGCCGCGTGCTTTTTCAGACAACGGCTCAGTGCGGGCTTTCGACCGTTTGTCGCATGCCACGCGCACGCACGCTGAAGGAAGCATTGGGCGAGCGTCGTACCAGAGCGGTGAGCAGGCTGGCGTGCTGGCGCAATTGGTTGCGCCGATAACGCGCGGACCAGGCACTCGGGCTAAAATACCAGCTTCGTGGCGCTCTGCGCCGGTGGCTGACGACTTCACATTGCCAGCGCGCCTCGGAAAGGCGCACCTCGTTGTAGTCCTGCAATTGTTGAACCAATTCGCGCGACAGAACGGACGCGTCGTTCGGTGCATCGAGGAGATCCTGCAATTTGGTGCGGATGAATTGTCGGATAAGCAGCGCGATCCTGGTGTTGATCGTGCTGTTGCTCTCGTACGACTTTGAGTGAAGGAGGAATTTCGAGATGGACGTGGGGATGATCGCGCAGCGGGCATCGAGGAGATTTTCCAGCGCCCAGACGGAGTCGCTCGCCCCGTAGTACTTTGTTGGATACGGACGCGACTGGAGGAACCCGGTGCGGAACAGGCAGCTTGCCGCGCTTCCGAGGATGCCGTCGGGCGCGTGAAGGACTGCTTCGGCAAACACCATCGCACTCGAAACGGGTCCTTCGTGGCGGATGGCATGATTGGCGATCATCTTGTGGATCGGCCACAGGAGGTCGCCGACGATTTCTTGTTGTTCGTTGATGAAGGTGGGCGGCGTGAAAACGAGATCGGACTCCGTTCCCTGCGCGAGTCGCACCATCCGTGTCAGGCTCTCAAGGCTGATTTCGTCACCAACGGTGGAGATGTAGGTGAACGGCTGCGTGCAGTGGCTGAGGCCGTGATTCCACGATGCATAAAGCCCAGGCGGGTGATCGAGCTCAAGGAAACCTGGATGAGCTGACAACGCGCCGGCGAAAAACGATTTTGTTTCGTCTGAAGAATGGCTGTCGCAATGAACGATTTCCGCGCAGTGAAGGAAGACATCGCGATGGCGTGCGAGATGGTCGGGCAGCTTGTCCATGGAGTCCTTGGTAGGAACCATGATGCTTATGGGCAGGATCTTTGAGGAGGTCTGAATCATCAGTGCGGGATGCGGTAGAAAGGAAATTGAGAATAGTTGTTCCACGAATGCGGAAAGTCGCGGCGTGCGCGGAGGATGTCGTGACGACGATGGCGAACCACGACGTGTGCCAAATCGTTGGACGCTCGCTCCAACAGCGATCATCGATCCAAGTTCGCACGACCGACACACGAATACGGACGGTTCGGCGCGCTGCGGAATCCTAAACGTCCGGCAGGCAGTCGAACTCGTTAAGCGCGAGAATGGCGTCGCTTTTCAATGGCGGCCGGAGCTTCAGGAAAAAGGTGCTCGGTGGCGTGATTAACAACCGGCTCGATGCCATCGAGCGGGACCGCCGTGGCGGGCGATCCATCGCTTGAGCCGGTACTTGAGGCGGTTCGCTTTGCGGCGACGTTGCGAGAGATTGAAGTCGAGCGCCAGGGTGTAGGCATCGGCTTCCGAAGCGGGAGTAAACGCGGAGGGATGAATGATCTGCGCCAGAGTGCCGGTGGCCAGCGCTGCGTTGTTGCTGCAATGAGTGACCGTGTGGGTGGCGCGGGCGTCGAACCCGATGTTGGAGATAAGGTTCACATTGGGAATGATTCCCAGTCCGTCCTGTATCCAGTTGGTGAATACCCACTGAATGTCCCAGGTGTCGAGCGTTCCGTTTCTCGCCCCACGGATCATGTCGAGCCAGGCGGCGGCCGCGGCCGGCTCGTGATGGTTTCGCACAAACGCATCGATCTGACTGTCGCTGAATGCCGATAACTCAGGGTCGTAATCTTTCCACGCTCTTCGCCAGGTTGCCCATCCCCACACGTGTGAGAGGCGGGAGAAATAGTAGGACGCATCTCCATGCCGCCGGCCGTGTTGAAGGTTGCTGCCTCCGATGTGGCGGATGCGGGTGTCGTGCCGGTAGTGCGACAGCAGAGCATCGCAGAAGGGAAAGAAGTCGGGCGCGGGTTCGCAGTCGTCTTCGAGGATGATACCTTCTTCGACCTGTTCGAAAAACCATGTGATGGCGGAGGCCACCGCGTGTTTACAGCCGAGGTTTTGCGTGCGAAACAATGTCTTCACGTCGCATGGCCAGTCCACGTTGGTCGCGATCTTTTGGACCTCGGCGCAGAGTTGAGCTTCGCCTTCTCGCGTGTCGCGCGGGCCGTCAGCGGCGATGAACAACTTCGATGGGCGCGCGTCGCGGATGCGCGAGAATACGCGCGCTGTCGTGTCGGGGCGGTTAAAGACTAAAAATAATACGGGCGATGCGACGGGCATGCGTTGATGTCGCGAAAATCGGTTGTGTTGCGCGTTTGAGAAAGCGCTGACGTCGGCGTGAGCGAGAGCGGGTTATGACCGCTGAGAAGGCATCGATTGTTGCTCGTAGAGCGATTTGTAGAGCTCGTTTTGTTGATACAACTCGGCGTGTGGTCCGGAGGCGGTGATGCGGCCTTGATCGAAAACGAGGATCATCGAGGCGTCGCGGATGGTACTGAAACGATGCGCGATGATCAGCACGGTTTTTCCGACGACGAGTTTCTGCAGCGCCTTCTGGATGTAGGCTTCGCTTTCACTGTCCAGCGCGCTGGTGGCTTCGTCGAGGATCAGAATCGGCGCGTCGCGCAAGAAGGCGCGGGCGACGGCGAGGCGTTGTTTTTGTCCGCCGGAAAGTTTGCCGCCGCGTTCGCCGACAATGGTATCGTATCCATTCGGCTGCGACAAAATGAAGTCGTGCGCATACGCGTCGCGCGCTGCCTGTTCGACCTCCGCGCGTGTGGCGCCGGGGCGGCCGAGGAGGAGGTTGTTATAGATGGTGTCGTTGAAGAGAACCGGTTCCTGCGAGACGATCGCGATGTTACGACGCAGATCGGCGATGCGCATGGCGCGGATGTCGATGCCGTCGATGGTCACACCGCCGGCGGATACTTCGTAGAAACGCGGAACGAGATTCACGAAGGTCGACTTGCCCGCGCCGCTCGGGCCGACGAGCGCGCAGACCGTGCCCGCCGGAATGGTCGTGGAAACATCGCGCAGGACGGGCTCGCCTTCCTTGTACGCGAAGGTCACGTCGCGGAAACCGATCTCGCCCGTGAGGCGTCCCACAGTCACCGGTTTGGGCGGATCGGTGATCTCGTCGGGGGCGTGGAGAATTTCCTCAAGTCGATCGAGTGCGCTGAGGCCGCGCTTCATCTCGTTGTTGATGGCACCCATCTTTTTGATCGGGTCGTAGCTCATGTAGAGCGCGCCCACCATCGCGAAGAACACCTCCCACGGGAGGTTCACGTAGTACGCGTATATCAGCGCCGCGGAGACGCCGAGCGTGGACATGAACTCGATGCTCGGAGAGAGGATGTTGGAGTATTTGACGACCTTGAGCTGGATATGAAAAAGCCGGTTGATCGCCTCGCGGAAGCGGTTCACTTCGCGCGCTTCGAGGCTGAAGGCGCGCACCTCGCGGGTGGCACCTAGGTTTTCGGCGAAGAGTCCCGTGACGCCGCCGACCTGATCCTGCATCTGGCGGGCGCGGCGCAGCAGATTTTTGCCGACCATGCGGATGGGAAAAACCGAGAGCGGTACGAGCGCGAGGCAGAGCAGCACAAAGACGACGTCGTTGTATTGAATCGACAAATACACGAGGGCGCTGAGTGCGCTGATCAAGGTGGCGGGTTGCTTGATCGCTTCGTTGGCGACGGTGGTGATCGTGTTCTGGAGCTGGTTGGCGTCGTTGAGGCCGCGCGCGAGGAGATCGCCCGACTGGCGGCGGCCGAAAAAGCTCAGCGGCAGCCGCTGGAGTTTTTCGAAGTATTGCAGGCGGATCTGTTCGAGCACGCGCACACCGCACAGGCTGATGAGGTAGCTGTTGCGGAAGCCCGCGATGCCGCGAATGAGGAAGATCGATGGCAGCAGCGCGGCGAAGCTGACGAGCTCGAGCGTGGTGAGCGATTGTTCACCTTGGTCGAAGATGACCGGGAAAACTTTCTGCAGTAGAAACGGCAGCCCGAGTCCGCTCGAGGCGCCAAAGAGCAGGCCGTAGAAAACGGCGGCGCCGAACTCAACACGCACGGGGCGCAGGTAGCGGAAATACGGAAAAAGGCGTTTCATCGAAGCAGGAACAGCGGGCTCAATCTTTGGAGGAGCGAACGTCGAGGGCGTCGCGCAAGCCGTCGCCGAGGAAGTTGAGAGAGAAAAGTGTCAGTGAAAAAATGCCCGCGGGGAAGAGCAGCAGCCACGGGTATTCCTCCATCTTGCGCTGGCCGTCCTCGATCAATGAGCCCCACGAAATCATCGGTGCCTGCACGCCGAGTCCCAGATAACTGAGGAAGGCTTCGAGCAGCATCACCGCCGGAATGGTGAGCGTGGTGTACACGATGACCGGGCCGAGCGTGTTGGGGAGGATGTGGCGGAAGATGATGCGCAGCGGCGAGTATCCGAGCGAGCGAGCGGCTTCGATGTATTCCATTTTCTTAATCGACATGACCTGGCCGCGGACGATGCGCGCCATGGTGAGCCATTCGACAGCACCGATCGCTGCGAAGAGCAGCATGATGTCGAACGCCGGACCGAGCTGATATTTGGTGACGATCTCGCGCGTGAAAACGGTGAGCAGGATCACGAAGATCGTGAAGGGCAGCGCGTACATGATGTCCACCACGCGCATCATGAAGGCATCGAGTTTGCCGCCCACGTAGCCGGCGACTGCGCCGTAACTGACGCCGATGATCAACGCCACGAATGTCGCGCAAAGTCCCACCGCGAGTGAGATGCGTCCGCCCATCAGCAGGCGCACGAGCATGTCGCGTCCGGCGTCGTCAGTGCCAAACCAGTGCCGCCAGCTCGGCCCCTGGCTCACATCCTCCCAATTCATTTCCTCGTAGCTGTACGGGCTGATCATCGGGCCGAAGACACACGCGAGTGCGATCACCGTGACCGCGATCATGCCGAAGACCGCGAGTTTGTTTTTGCGCAACCGAAGCCACGCGTCGCGCCACAGTGAAGAGCCTTGTTCGATGGTGTCCGTCGAGGGCGAGGGATGAACGGGCGACGTCATGGCTCAGCTCTCCAGACGGATTTTAGGGTTCATCCACGCCTGCACGATATCGGCGAGGAGGTTGAACGCCATGATCAGCACCGCGTAGAGGATGACGGTGCCGAGAACGAGGGTGTAGTCGCGATTGAAGGCGCTGGTGACGAATTCGCGGCCGAGGCCGGGAATCTGGAAAATCGTTTCGATGACAAAGGAGCCCGTGAGGATGCCGGCGATCGCGGGTCCGAGATAAGCCACGACCGGAAGCAAACCGCCGCGCAATGCGTGCCGCACAATCACGCGCCACTCGGAAGCGCCCTTGGCACGCGCGGTGCGGATGAAATCCTGGCTCAACACATCGAGCATGCCGCTGCGCGTGAGACGTGCGATCGGCGCGGCAAACGCAAAGCCCAGCACGAGGCACGGCAGCGCGCGCGAACGCACCAGATCCCCGAGCGATTGAGTGCCCGCCTGCACTTCCTCCCAGCGCACCCAGCCGGAGGCCGGCACCCAGCCGAGATAAATCGCCACGACGAGCACCGCGAGCGGGCCGATCACGAAGGTCGGCGTGGAAATGCCGATCATGCTGATGCTGGTCGCGGTGTAATCGGCCCAGGTGTTGCGTCGCGCCGCCGCGATCACGCCGAGCGCCAGACCGAAAAGAAGTGCGATCGCCAGCGAGCTCACGCCGAGATCGATCGAAACGGGAAACTTGTCCGCGATGATCTCGTTCACCGTGCGGCTCGAGTAGCGAAACGACGGCCCAAAATCCACGCCGAAGGCCTTGTGCAGATCGAAGCCGTCGCCGAGCGCGGACGGCTCGAACTTATCCGGCGTCAGATTCTTCAGGTAATCGGTGTACTGCTTCCAGAGCGGATCGTTGAGACGGTAGTGCTCGTTAAGCGCCCGCTCGGTCTCCGCGGTCACGGCGCGTTCCTGCGTGAAAGGACCTCCCGGCACGGCGCGCAGAAGGAAGAAGGTCGCCGTGATGACGACCAGCATCGCGACCAGCGATTGGAGCAGACGAAACGAGAAGAAACGGATCATTCAGGCGAGAGTGCGATGACCGTGCGGCGGGGCGCAGTCGCTGACAAGTCTGCGCTGATACCTCTGCAGGCGCGCTTTCCGCAGTTGCCCGCGACCATCTCCGCACACGACATCGCGAGGCCGTTGCGCGATCACGGCGTCATGTCCACGTGTTTCCACGGGAAGTTGTCGAGGACCGTGCTGTGATAGTGCTGCACCCGCGGCGAAATCAGGCGCGCGCGCGTGTAGAAAAACAGCGGCAGCACGGGCACGTCTTCCATGAAAATTCTCTCCATGCGGCGGTAGATCGCGAAACGTTCTTCTTCCGAACGCGCGTCGAGCGATTCGCGCAACAGGCGGTCGTATTCGGCATTGCTCCAGCCCGTGTTGTTGTTGCCGCCGCCGCTCTGCCACAGGTCGAGAAAGACATGCGGATCGACGTAGTCTGCGATCCAGCCCGCGCGCTGGAATTGAAAGTTACCCGACTTCTGCGCGTCGAGGTACACCTTCCACTCCTGGTTATAGAGCGAGATGTTCACGCCGAGCCGTTGCTTCCACATCTGCTGCAGCGCCTCGCCGATCGTGCGGTGTTTTTCGAGCGAGTTGTATAAAAGCTCGATGCGCGGCAGTCCGCGTCCGTTGGGATAACCGGCCTCTGCCAGCAGTCGCTTCGCCTCAGCCACGTCGGTGCGCAGCTGATACTCACTCGTATAACCGGAGACACCCGGTGGAATGATCGAGTAAGCGGGCGTTTCGCCGCCGCGCGTGATGAATTTCACGAGTGCTTCGCGATCGACCGAGATCGCCAATGCACGCCGCACGCGCACGTCGTCGAAGGGTTTTCGCTTCGTGTTGAAACGATAATAATAAACGCCGTAGTACGGCTCGACGCGGATGAGCTCCGGCTGGTCGCGCTGATAGGCCGCGATTTTGCTGAGTGGCACTTCGTTGGTGACGTGAAGCTGACCCGCACGAAACATGCGCTCCTCGGTGTCGCTTTGCTCGATGGGCAGGAAATGGATTTCGTCGAGCTTCACCTGCGCGCGATCCCAGTAGGTCGGCGAACGCTCGACGACGATGCGCTGCGATTGACGCCATTCGCGCAGGACGAACGCGCCATTGCTCACGATGTTTTCGGGGCGCGTCCACGGCGTGGCTTTGCGGGTGAGGCCGCCGTGTTTTTCGACCGTCGGCAGATGCACGGCAAACCACACATAGTGCGCGAGCGACTTCACGAAGAACGGCGCCGGCTGCCGCAGCGTGAACTGCAACGTGCGTTCATTGATCGCGCGAAAACCGGTCTCGGAAAAGTCGGTGAGTTTCCCGCGGAAAAAATCTTCCGCGCCCGCGACGAGGAAAAGCATGTATGCGTAATCCGCGCCGAGCGATGCGGTGAGGATGCGCTGATACGAACCGACGAAGTCGTGAGCCGTGACTGGATCGCCATTCGACCAGCGCGCATCGCCGCGCAGGTGCAACGTGTACACGAGGCCATCCTCCGAAGTCTCCCAGCGCTCGGCCACGCCCGGCACGACGCCCTGGCCATCGGGCGACGGCATCACGAGCCCTTCAAACAACGCATCGATCAAGCGATGCTCGGGCACGCCGGTGACGACTTGTGGATCGAGATCCTGCGGCTCGGCGCCATTGCCGAAAAGAAGCACCTTCGATTGCGCGAAAAGTGGCGTCGAAAGCAGCCATGCGGCGAGGGTGAAAAGAACAAATGAGTGGAACAGCCGGCGGGGTGGGGACAAACGCACAAACATGCCCGCAGCGTGCGAGCATTCCCTCGTGCGGCAAGCGGGACAAAACGGACGAACGTACGCTCACGATAGCCTCGTTGAAAGAGGTCGAGTGACTGCGGGCCGAAAGGGTTTTCGCAGGGGACACACCCTGTTCATCGCCGCCAAGAAGGTAGAAGCGGCGGGCAACGCTTTTAAAGCGCGAGGTCATTATCTCGATGGACGAGCGCGATTGGTGTTTCGCATGATCTCCCTAAGTGCCTCCAGCGTAGTGGCTTGGCCGGGAGAATGGTGGACCCTAATGGACTCGAACCATCGACCTTTTCCATGTCAAGGAAACGCTCTAACCAACTGAGCTAAGGGTCCGTTCTCTTGCGAGCCGCGGAGTAAGCACGCCGGGCGGCGGGTTGGGCAAGAAAAATTTCACCTGTTTTAGCCGCTCGTTTTTTGAGCGTGGCAGATTGTTCGTTGCGGCAACGCGTCGCTTGAAATGTGACCGTTTTTCGTCCCCCTAATCGGCTCCATGCTCCAGTCGCTCCGCATCAAGAACCTGGCTTTGCTCGAAGAAGTGTCGCTCGATTTTGAGGCGGGCTTCACCGCCGTCACCGGCGAAACCGGTGCGGGCAAGAGCATCCTGCTCGGAGCGTTGAGTCTGCTGGCCGGCGAACGCGCGGATAAAACGATCATTCGTCAGGGCGCGGCGGCGTGCGAGGTGGAGGCGGCTTTGTTTTTCAACGACACGCGGACGATCGACGAGCGGCTGGCCGAACTCGATCTGCCGGCGTGCGACGAAGGCGTGTTGATTCTCAAACGCAGCGTGCCGCGCGAAAAGGCGCCGAAGATCACCGTCAATGGCGGACTCGCGACGCTGACTGCGTTGCAGCGTCTGGGCGAGGTGTGGGTGGATTTTCACGGGCCGAGCGAGCCGCGGCGTTTGCTCAAGGAGAGCTGTCAGCTCGAATTACTCGATTTGTTTGGGCGCGCGGAAAAAGCGCGGGCCGTGTATTCAGAAAAGTATGACACGTGGCGCGCGCGCATTGCGGAGCGCGAACGACTGGCGGGCGAAACGCAGCTTTCGCCGGAGCAGCTGGCGTTTCTCGAATCGCAACTCGCGCGCCTCGATGCGCTCGAACTCACGGAAGAAGCGATCGAGGCGCTGGAGCGGGATTTTCAACGTCAAAGCCGCGCTCAGGAATTGATTGAACTGGCGGCGGCACTGGCGAACGGCCTGACCGGCGAAGACGGCGCGACGGGACGCGTGGCGGCGCTTTTGCGCGAGGCGCGGCAATTGGAGCAACTCGATCCATCGAGTAAGCCGCTGGCGGACCGGCTCGCATCGGCCTCGGTGGAACTGGCCGATCTGGGCGCGGAGTTCGAGACCTTGAGCAGTGAGTTTCAATTCGATCCCGAACAGGCGGAAGAATTGCAGACGCGCATGAACGCGTGGCTCGAAGCGAAGCGCAAACACGGAGGCGATGTGGAGGCGGTGGCCGAAGCGCGTGAAGACATGCGGCGCCGGCTGGAAGCGCAGGGCGATATCGAAGGCGCGCTGGCGCGTCTCGACAAGGCGGTGGCCGAGGCCTTGCGCGAAGTGAAAAAGGAAGCGCAGGTGCTGCGCGTGATTCGCGAAAAGGCGGCGAAGGAGTTGTCGAAAGTGGCCGCGAACGGCATCGCCCAACTCGGATTCAAGAAGGCGGATTTTCAGGTGCGCATCGTGCCGCTGGCCGAACCGGGACCGGCGGGGGATTGTGGCTGCGAGTTTTTGTTTTCGCCGAATGTCGGCGAGGCGCCGCTGCCGTTGAGCCGCATCGCTTCGAGCGGGGAACTCGCGCGCGTGATGCTCGCGCTAAAGACCGTGCTGGCGGATCTCGACGATGTGCCGGTGTTGGTGTTCGACGAAGTCGATGCGAACGTGGGCGGCGAGATCGGCAAAGTAGTCGGCGAAAAGATGGCGGAAATCGCCCGCGGGCATCAGGTGCTCTGCGTCACGCATCTCCCGCAAGTCGCCGCGCAGGCTGGCAGCCATTTCGTGGTGACCAAGGATCAGTCGAAGGACCGCGCTTTCGTATCCATTACGCCGATACACGAGACGCGGAAAACGCGCGTCAGCGAACTCGCGCGCATGCTCGGCGATCGCACCGCGAAGAGCGCGCTGGCGCACGCGGAGGAATTGCTCGGGAAATAGCCCGGCGACGTTTTGGCGCGGCCGGCTCCAATCATCGCGGCGTAAAGCCGCTCCTACAGGGGGAGATCAGGCGGATTTTGCCGCGAAGCTGCGCCAGAGATGCAGCGGGATCAGGGCGAGGCCGATGATCGCGAGCTGGACGATGGCGAAGATCGCGAGCGTGCGCGCGCCGTTGTCGGTGAAGCCGTAGCTGTGCAGGCCGACTTCGAGGAGATTGGTGCCGAACCAGCTCCATCCGGTGACGATATTGCCGAAGACGGCGAGCGCCATGAGTCCGCGTTGTTTCACCAAACCGCCCCAGCGCGCGTGGAGGATGATGGCGTTCCACAGCACGATGATGAGCGCGCCATTTTCCTTCGGGTCCCAGCCCCAGAAACGTCCCCAGGACTGGTCGGCCCAGATGCCGCCGAGGATGGTGCCGATGAAGCTGAAGAACGTGGCGAAACACACGATGCCGTACACCATGCGCGTGAGTGCGTCGGCCGTGGATTTATCGAGCGATTTTGTGAGCAGGCCGCGGAAGATATAGATGATCGCGAGGAAACCCGCGAGGAAGGTCGCGCCGTAACCGGCCGTGACGGTGATGACGTGCGTCGCGAGCCAGAAGTTGGAGTCGAGCACGGCACGCATCATTTCGAGCGTGTCGCCGCTGAGCGAAAGATGGTGCGCGATGAGCAGCGTGCCGAAACCGATCATGCCGGCCGCGGCGCTGCCGATGCCGTTTTTGAAGATGCGTTCGAGCACGAGGCAGAGTCCGCCGGCGACCCAGCCGACGAAGAGCGCGGAGGAATAGAGGTTGGTGACGGGCGCGTAACCGCCGACCCACATGCGCGCGAGGAAACCGGCGGTGGATGCGATGAAGGCGAGCGAGATCAACCAGAACGCGGCGCGTCCGAGCGTGGCCGGCGAACGCAGCCAGGAAGCGACCGCGAGGAAGAACGCGAGCATGTAGAGACTCATGCTCTTGTAGAAAGGTTCGACGTGATTGAAGCGGGCCTCGAGGTCGGTCTTGGGGAGAAAATCGGGCGCAGTTTTTTCGAGCACCATGCGGTAAACGCGCACACCCTCATTAAAGCGGTCGGTGTTTTGTTCGCGCCACGATTTGCCGAGCGCGGCGTAGGTAAGGACCTGATACGGCACCTCGCCCGCGGAGTAACTGTCGAGCAACGCGGAGCCGATGCTGCGCCACTCGGTGGGATTGTCGGGATCGTCGGACGGGATCGGGCGCACGTAGGTGAAATCGGCGAGCGCCTCGTAACGCTGCAGGGAATCCATCGCGCGTTTGAGCGAATCGGCGTCGTGGGGCCGGCCCGCCTCGCGGTCGGCGGCGGCCTGCGCGCTGGCGCGGATGTTTTCCGAAAAGGCGGTGATCTCGGCGAAAAAGTCGGGGCTGTCGGCGGCGATGAAGCTGTATTTGAGCCGCTGATACGTGACGAGATTGCTGCGCAGCTGGAGGATGGCGCGCTGGAACGACGTGCGGTCCTTCGATTCGGTGCGACTGGCGAGCTGCGTCTGGCGCTCGATCTCGTCGAAGTGCGTGCGCAGATCGAGGTAGGAGAAACGACTGTGGCGCGACGGGAGAAAACCGACCAAGGCCATGAGTTTGCGGCCCGCGCCCGTGTAGTTGACCTTGAGGCTTTCGGCGTTTTTCCCGAGCAGGGCGAGGATCTCGGGATGATCGACCTTGAAGGTCGGATAAGTGTCGGCGAGGTCGGGCCGGTAGATGACGTCGAGGAGCCACTCGATGGGCGAGTCAACGAACGACCCGCTGCGCTCGGGATCGCCCACGCGCTGACGCCCTTGAAGCATAAGCAAGGTGGTGCGGGCGACTGTATCCGCGGGCTTGATACGACCGTTGAGGAGCACCGGCAGGCGGCCGAAGCCGTCGAGGTCGAAGCCGGCGTCGTGTTTGGTCGTGCGCAGGCCGGAGGCGAGGTAAGCCACGCCGAAGAGAAGAACGAAGAGAGGGAAAAGACGTTTCATGATGTGCCGCGTGAGAAGAGGCGCCGGTCAGGCGGTGCGTTTGCGGATGAAGGCGAGGAGGCTTTGCCCGAACTGCCAGAGGAGCCCGAGGGCCATCAGTGAGCACGCCAGATAGGGCATCTGCCACGACGGGTTGCGCACGACCTGGAGCACGGTGCTCTTGTTGGCGGAATCCATCTGGTATTGATAGAACGTGAAGCCGCCGAAACGCAGCGGGTTGTTCATGTAGATCTTGAACTCTTGTTCCTCCGAGCCGTCGTCGGTGCGCAGACGCACGAGGCTCGCGAAATTTTTCGGGATGTCGGAGCCCGGGTAAACATCGTGCGTGACTTTGACCAGATGCAGCGAGAACGGCTTGTATTCGCGCTGGATGCGCAGCCCGATCTGCCAGGTTTTTCCGGCGTAGGTGAAACTTTCCGGTTGTGGCGCCATCGCCGAAACGAGGTAGGTGCCGAGCGAGCCTTCCGGGCCGAACAACTCGATGTAGGCGGCCGGGATGGTGATGAGATCGGAGTTGGGCAGCGGGAAAGGCGTGACGGCGAAACGACGTCCGAAACCGGCGGTGGCGAGCGAAGGCGCGGGCGACGTCGCCTGCTCGGAGAACTGCATGGCCGCATGCGGATAATATGCGCGCACCTCGATGCGGAACGGCAGCGAGGCGTGATGAATCACGCGCTGCGTCGCGAGCAGTTCTTCGGGGATGGCGGTGACGCGGTTGGACTCCGGATCGGTCGCGTCGATCACCGCGAGTTCGTTGAGACGGAAACTCTCGGAATAGTTTTTCGTCTGCCCCTCATCGATGCGCATTTGAAAATCTTCCTGCCACAGGCCGGTGAAAAATTCGCCGAGCAGCAGAAGGATCAGGCCGAAGTGCGTGAGGAAAAGTCCGAGTTTTTTCGTCGTGAGTTTGAAGCGCGTCGCATGCGCCGCCACGAGGTTGATCAACAGGAGAAAGCCGAGCGTGTAGCCGCCGGGAAACAGGAAGCCGATCTTGCCGAAAAAGTGGACGACGACGAACGAGCGAAACCATTTTTCCTGCACGCCGTAGATGCCGATATCCACCTGGTCGAGGGTGGCCACGAATACCAGGATGATCGACAGCGCCAGCAGCGTGACGGTGAGCCCGAGCGACGAGAAGAAGCGGATGAATTTTTTCCAGAGAGTGCGCATGGCTCAGCGGGTTTTCACGGTGGCGAGGAAAGCGAGAAACTCATCCTTGGCGGCGGCGACGGCGGCGTTTTCACCGGTGAGTTTGAAGAAATAAGTATCGGCTCCGTGCGGCAAAATCGCGCCAAGCGTGCGACGCGACGGACCGGCCAGATCCACCACGGTGAACGTGAACTCATCATGCGTGATCGTCTGTGTGTTCGCGGCGAGGTCGGATTCGGCGATCGGCGAAAGCTGCACCTCACCGCGCCAGCGATTGATATTGGCGAGCAGGCCGCCGGTCGCGCCGGGGAAAGCCGTGATGGAAAGATCGGCCGAACCGACGGCGAAACTGCCCTTGCGCACAGGGCCGAGCGGTTTTTCCGTCCAGCCGGAGGGCGCGGTCCAGATGAGCGCGCTGGATTCGGTGACGGTGCCGGCAGGAAGCGAAGCGCCGGCCATCGAGCCGCCGGCGTTCTGTAGTGGCGGCGCGGATACATCGGAACCGGCGGGGATTGGTGGATGATCGGGCGGAAGCGAAGAAGCGGACGGAGCGGAAAATTCCACCGAACGCAGGAAGGCCGCGAAGGCATCGCGTTGCGAGGCCACGAGCGGATCGTCGCCGGTGAGTTTGAAAAACCAGGTGACATCCTGCTGCGGCAGCCAGGCGACGAGTGTGCGGGTTTTGTGTGCACCGCCGGTGAGCGGTCCATCGCTCACGATATCGACCTGGTGGACGTGGCCGGTGGGCAGATCGACGTGGCGGAGGATTTGCCCGAAGTCGTTTTCGCCGATCGGCGGAAGCTGAAGCTGGGCGCGCCAGCGGTTGACGTTGGCGAGTTCGCCGCCGACATCGCCCTCGAATCGTGTCACGGTCATCTCGGCGCGCTGATTGTCGGGACCGGTCACGAGGATGTTGCCCAAGCGCTGGCCGGTCGCGCCCTGATCCTGCCAGCCCAAGGGAAGTTGCCAGCGGATCGCGGGCGGAGCGGACCGGCCGGTGTTGGTGGAGACATCGGCGTGTGCGGCGATCGCGGGAGCAGCGTCCTTCGGCGCCGTGTACGTGGTGATTTCAGGTTTGCGGCAGCCGGCGAACGCAAGAAGTGCGCTTGCGGCGGCAAGGAAGAGTCGTGAGCGGCGCATGAAAACAAAGGACGGTTGAGCATTGAACGCGGACTTCAACCCAAACCCTCCAAGTTATTCCTGCGGAACCGGCGACAGGGGGCGGCGGGTCACGCGAGTGTCGCCACCGTTTCGCTGGCTACGCCGAGGAAGGCGGCAAGGGCGGGTTCCGGCGCGGGCGGCTGGCGCCACGCAATCACCAGACTGCTTTCCGGGGCGGGCCCGGCGAGCGGACGAAAAATAACGTCGTCGGGCAGATGTTTCGCCTCCGATGGCGTGATGAACGTGGCACCGAGGCCCGCGCGGACGAGACCGATGCCGTTGGCGCGCGGCCAGATTTCTTCGGCGATGCGCGGGGTGAGTCCGGCGTTGGCGCACGCGCTGAGCACGCGGTCGTAGAAACTGGGATTGTGCGAGCGCGGGAAGAGTACGAACGGCGTGTCGGCGAGCTGCTGGAGTTTGAGCGGACTTTTTTCCTTTTTCGCGAGCGGATGGCCGGCAGGGAGGAGAAGGCCGTTGCGTTCGCGGAGGAGCAGGCGGGTGCGGATACCGGGCGTCGGCGTGGAGCCGGGATGAAAGAAACCGCAGCCCAGTTCGCCCGCCTGGAGCGCGACGAGCTGCGCGGTGGACGGCGATTCGTTGAGCTCGAGGCGGATGCCGGGAAACCGCCGGCTGAATTCGCGCAGGATGCCAGGCAGCACCGTTGCCATCGCGAGGCCGGTAAACGCCACGCGCACATGGCCTTCTTCGCCGCGAGTGAGCGCCTGCACCTCGCGGCCGGCGGCGGCGAGGGAACGCAGGACGGGCTCGATGCGTTTGGCGAAGGCGCGACCGGCCGGCGTGAGTTCCACGCGTCGTCGTGAGCGCACAAAAAGTTCCGCGCCGACGGCCGCTTCGAGCTGTGCGATCTGCCGGCTCAGCGCGGGTTGCGCGACGGCGAGCGCTTCCGCGGCTTTGCGAAAATGCAGCTGGCGGGCGACCTCGAGGAAATAAACGAGGTGGCGCAACTCGTACGGAAATTGATACTCGCGAGGCATCACAGGCGACGAAACAGGTATTTTCCGTCAAGGCAACGGTGCGGTATTATCCGGTCGAATCCTTGACGCGCCGGGTCGTTTTCGGGCACGTTCATCGACTCATTTTTCCCAAAGTACCCGCTCTCTTTTTTCTCATGGCCAAATCACTGTTTCAAAAAGTCTGGGACGCCCACACGGTCCGCAAGCTGGCCAACGGCCAGACGCAATTGCTCATCGGCACGCACCTCATCCACGAGGTGACGAGCCCGCAGGCGTTCGGCATGTTGCGCGATCTCGGCCTGAAGGTCGCTTACCCGCATCGCACGTTCGCGACGGTCGACCACATCGTGCCGACCGACCAACTCGTCGAGCCGTACAGCGATCCGCTCGCGCAGGCCATGATGGATGAGCTGCGCAAGAACTGTCGCGAATTCGGCATCACGTTTTTCGACCGCGCGACCGGCAAGCAGGGCATCGTCCACATCGTCGGTCCCGAGCAGGGCATCACGCAGCCCGGCACGACCATCGCTTGCGGTGACTCGCACACCTCGACGCATGGCGCGTTTGGTGCGATCGCGTTTGGCATCGGCACGAGCCAGGTGCGCGACGTGCTCGCCACGCAGACCATGGCGCTTGGCGCGCTCAAGGTCCGCCGCATCGAAGTAAACGGCAAACTCCGCCCCGGCGTGTACGCGAAGGACGTCATTCTCCACATCATCCGCATCCTCGGCGTGAACGGCGGCACGGGCTACGCGTACGAATACGCGGGCAGCGTGTTCGACAACTTCACGATGGAGGAGCGCATGACCGTGTGTAACATGTCCATCGAAGGCGGCGCGCGCGTCGGCTACGTGAACCCCGATGAGACGACTTTTGAATATTTGAAAGGCCGTCCGTACGCCCCGAAAGGCGCGGCGTGGGATGCTGCGGTCGCCAGCTGGAAGTCCTTCGCTTCCGATCCCGGCGCGACTTACGACGACGTCGTCAAGATCGACGCCAACGACATCGCACCGACCGTCACCTGGGGCATCAATCCGGGGCAGGGCATTTCCATCAACGAAAACATTCCCGATCCCGCGAAGGCGAAGACCGAAGACGAAAAAGCCGGTATCGACGAAGCGCTCGCGTACATGAAATTGCCCGCCGGTGCGCCGATCAAGGGTACCAAGATCGATGTCGCCTTTCTCGGTTCGTGCACCAACGGCCGCCTGTCGGATTTCCGCGAAGTCGCGAAATTCATCAAGGGCCGCAAGGTCGCTCCGGGCATCAAGGCCATCGCCGTCCCCGGTTCGCAGATCGTCGCGCTCCAGTGCGAAAAGGAAGGCCTCGACAAGATCCTCGCCGAAGCCGGCTTCGAATGGCGCGGCGCGGGTTGCTCGATGTGTCTCGCGATGAACCCCGACAAGCTCGTCGGCGATCAGCTCTGCGCGTCGTCCTCCAACCGCAACTTCAAGGGCCGCCAAGGCTCGACCACCGGTCGCACGATTCTGATGAGCCCGGTCATGGTCGCCGCCGCCGCCGTCACCGGCCGCGTGGCCGATGCCCGCGAGGTCTTCTCGGTTTCTCAGAATTAATTCGAAAACAAGTTAACCACAGAGACGCGGAGGACACAGAGAAAACAGGTCTCAACTCCGTGTCCTCTGTGCCTTCGTGGTTCAAAAATCCTTTCTAAAATGGCTCTCGAAAAAATCACCTCCATCACCGGCCGCGCGGTCAACGTGCCCGGCAACGACATCGACACCGACCGCATCATCCCGGCGCGCTTCATGAAGTGCGTGACCTTCGATGGTCTCGGCGAATTTCTCTTCTACGACGTTCGCAAAAATCTCGATGGCACGAACAAGGAACATCCGCTCAACGAGCCGCGTTTCGCCGGTGCCACGATCCTGCTTTCCGGCGCGAATTTTGGCTGCGGCTCCTCGCGCGAACACGCGCCGCAAGCGATCGCCAAATACGGCTTCAAAGCGGTGATCGCTGAAAACTTTGCCGAGATCTTTTTCGGCAACAGCACCACGCTCGGCATCCCTTGCGTGACCGCCGCCCGCGAAGACATTGCGAAAATCGCCGCCGCCGTTGAAACGAATCCGCAGACCGAAGTGGTCATCGATCTCGAAAAACTCGAAGTGCGCTTCGCTGGCCAGACGGTGAAAATCGAGCAGCGCGAAAGCGCGCGCGATGCGCTCATCAATGGTCGTTGGGATGCCATCGGCGAATTGATCGACGGCAAAGACGCCGTGACCGCGACCGCCGCGAAGCTGCCTTACATGGCGGCCTGAACGCACATCGCACGCGTCGCGATCGAACCGTTTCTAAACCAAAGCCGCGTCGAAAACGACGCGGCTTTTCTGTTCGCAGGCTCGAGTTGTAGGACCGGCTTTACGCCGCGATCAGCGATTTCGTCCCGGCATAAAGCCGTTCAAACAGGGCGCGCGCCTCAGATGACCCAGTCGATGAATTCTTCGAGCAGGGCTTCCTTTTTCTTGCGCGGCCGGATGATCGAAGCGCTGTCGCCTTGATAATAGGCGATGCTGTTAGGCGGCATCGATTGCATCAGCCAGACATTGGACCCCACGATGGAGTTGTGACCGATCACGGTGTCGCCGCCGAGGATGGTGGCGCCCGGATAAACGATCACATGATCCTCGAGTTTCGGATGGCGTTTTACGCCTTTGACTGGATTGCCGTGATCATCGACCACGAAGGATTTCGCACCCAGCGTGACACCCTGATAGATCTTCACGTGGTTACCGATTTCAGCCGTTTCGCCGACGACGACGCCGGTGCAATGGTCGATGAAAAAGTGAGTGCCGATCTTCGCGCCGGGGTGGATGTCGGTGCCGGTGCGCTCGTGTGCATATTCGGTGAGCATGCGCGGCAGGAGCGGGACTTGGAGCCGATAGAGTTCGTGCGCGATGCGCTGCAGCGAGATCACCAGCACGCACGGATAGGCGAGGATGATCTCTTCGACGCTGCGCGCGGCGGGATCGCCCTGATACGCGGCGGCGACATCGGTCTGGACGATGTGGCGCACTTCGGGGAGCCGCGCAAGGAGTTGGGCGGTGTGCTGCCGGGCGAGTTGAGCGGGATCGGATTCCCGGGCGAAGCGGAGGGCTTTTTCGATCTCGGCGGACAGGCGGCTTTCGATGCGGGTGAGCAACGATTCGACGACGCTCGCGATGTCGCGCTTGGTCACGCCGCGCTCCTCGAAGAAGCCCGGGAAAAGCAAGTGCATGAAATCGCGGGCGAGGATGTTGACCGATTCTTCGCCAGGAAGATTGGTGCCGTCCAAATGGTTGATGCCGCCAAACGTTTCGTAGGAGGCGAGCAGGGCTCGTTTTATTTCGTCGTTGGTCATGATCCGGCCGGAAAGAAACGCAGCGTTGACGAGTAAAACCGAGGGTCAAAAAGGATTTTATAATTTTCCCATTTACGGGCTTTACACACGCGGTCGGAACTCTCTTATTCCGCACTCCTCCGACTGGAAAACGCTCAGGTGGTGGAATTGGTAGACACACACGTTTGAGGGGCGTGTGCCGCGAGGCGTAAGGGTTCGAGTCCCTTCCTGAGCACCAGTCCGGTCGGGTTTCGATGAAACCCGACTCCGTGGCGGGAAATCTCGCTTGCCACCCGGGGTTGCCCCGTGAAACTCGCCCCTGCTCATTGCTTAATTAGGCCTCCTACTTGCGACCTTTCCCGCGGGTAATTCACCTGCTTGCACCCTGTCAGTCATGGACGACAACGCTCCCTCCGCCAATCCTTCCAAGGATTTTAATCAACTCGATCTCACTCAACTCCAGGGGTTCAGCTTCGGCACCCAATGGACCCAGGACAAGACGTCGCGCGATGCACGTCGCGAGGATCGACCACGTCGTGCAGACGGGGGAGAACCGCGCCGCGATGGGGGAGAAGTCCGTCGTGATCGGCGCGCTTTCCGCAAACCCGCCGGGGCTCCCGGTGAGCAAGGTGGTGAAGCGGGTGCCGGCGATGCAGCTCCCGCCCGTCCTCACGGAGGCGATCGTCCGCGTGACGGTGGCGAGTTCCGCGGTGGTCCGCGTCGTGAGTTCCGCAGCGGTCCGCGGCGCGAAGGTGGCGATCGCGGTGAGTTCCGCGGAGGTCCGCGCCAAGGTGGTCGCGAAGGCGGATTCCAAGGCCATGGCGGTCCCGAACGCGATCGCGGTCCGTACATCAGCCCGTTTTTCAACGTTACTTTTTATCCGGAGGACACCGGATTCACCGCGCTCGCCAAAGCGATTCGCAGCTCATGCCGCACGTATGAGTTGTTCGAGATCGCCCGCGTGATCATTGGGAAGAACGACCGCTTTGTGGCCGTCATCCAGCGCAAGCCCGCCGAAGGCAATGCAGCTGAAGGCGCCGCCAAGCCAGGTCCTCTGGCGATTTCGATCCCGGACGGATTGCCGTTCGAGAGCGAAGAAGCCGCCACCTCGCATGTGCTGAGCAATCATCTCGGTTTGTTCTTCGATTCCGCGGAAGTGGAAATCGATCCGCCCAAAGGAAGCTTCCAGGTCATCAACAAATGCAGCATCACCGGAGAGCTGCTTGGGCCGCCCAATTACCATCGTTACAACCAGATCGTGCAGCAGCATCATGCGGCGCGCATCAGCCGCATGTCGCTCGATGCTTATCGCTCCCGCATCGAGACCGTGCGCGACCCGGAAGTGGTCAACCAGTGGCTGGAGAAGATGAAAAAAGTCACGCGCTACACGTGGAAACACGCGCCGGAAGGCACCGTGCCTTTGACCTTCGATTCGCTCGAAGACGCCCGCGGTTACCTGCTCTCCAATGCGCGCGACAAGGTGGTCAAGACGGTCGAAAACGCGCGCTTCCACGGCAAGCTGCTGGAGCAACTTCCCCAAGGCGAAATCCGTCGCGCGCTCGAAGGCACGCTGGAGCGTCAACGCCGTTTCCCACTCGATACGGCGAACGCGTTGCGAGGCCGTCTGCGTCGCGAAGGTTTCACGATCTTCAAGAAGGGCTCGAAGGGCGTGTCGTATGTGTGCGCGGTAAAGCGCAAGTTCCGCGTTCCCGGCCAGACATTCTCGGACAGCATTGGCGCGCTGATCAGTTTCATCGAAGCCAATCCCATGGTAAAAGCCAGCGAGCTGCCGGTGAAGTTTGCCGGTATCCACGCTCCGGCTGCTCCCGCGCCGGCACCAGCCGCGCCCGTTGAAACGGAAACCGCCCCTGCCTCCGAAGCCGCTCCGATCGCGACGGGCTCGACCGCGCCGTTTGCCGCGCAGGCGCATGCAGCCCTCACCGCCGAAGATCAGGCCAAGCTGCATCGTCTCAACGGCGATCTTCGCTGGCTCGTGACCGAAGGTTACGTCACGGAGTTTATCGATGGCCGTCTCTTTGCGCCGCCGCCGATGACCGAGGCCCGCAAGCAGGAGGTTGAGAAAGACGATCACGATCCCGAGAACTTCCCGGAAGCGCCGGCGTCGTCGGCAGCCCCTGCGGCGGAACCGGTTGTCGATGAGGCGCCGGCCGCTCCAGTCGAAATGTCCACCGAGCCCGAAGCGGTCGCTCCTCTGGTCGAAGAACCTGCGCCGGCGGCGACGCCTCCAAGCGAGGAACCGAAAGCGGAATAACTTCACAAAACGCGGCCCGAAACGGCCGCGTTTTTTTGTATCCAGAAAGTGGATGCTGCCGGGCTTATCGTGAAACGGTTTCGAGCCTCACGGTGTGGCGACCGGGCGCGACGATACCGAGGGTGAGGTGAAGCGCATCCGCCGGGAGCCATCCGGCAATTTTCTCGGGCCACTCCACTGCCATGCAAAACGGGCTGGTGAGGAACTCGTCGAGCATGAGCGCTTCGATCTGGGCATCGTTTTCGAGCCGGTAGGCATCGAGATGCACGAGCGTGCGACGGCCTCGGTAAAAGGTGAAGATGTTGAAGGTGGGGCTGGTCACGGTGCCGTGGATACCAAAGCCGCGCGCGAGACCTTGAACGAAGGTGGTTTTACCGACGCCGAGATTGCCGTGGAGCGCGAGTGTCTGGTCGGGCGGCAGCGCGGCCGCGAGTTCTTCCGCGAGTACCTGCGATTCGATAACGGACGCGGTTTCAACGCCGCGGCGAAGTTTATCGAAGATGTTCATAACCGTGATAAGCGCGCAGGTCGATGGCGCCGGCGGGAAGTTTGCCTTCGGGCACGAAATGGCCGAGCGCGTGCAACGGCCGGCCGAAACGTCGCAGCCATTGGCGCTCCAGCGCGATGTGATCGGCGCGCCGGCGAACAGTGAAAAGCAATTCGTAGTCCTCGCCATCGCTGAGCGCATGGGCGAGCGCTGTACGCCCGGATTGGCGGGCGATGCGGCGGGCGGCCGAACTTATCGGAATGCGCGACGCATCCAGCGCAGCTTCGCCGCCGGCGGGCGTGAGTTCGTGGAGGTCTTTCGCAAGACCATCGCTCATGTCCATCATGGTGTTCACCTCGGGCCGGCTGGCGAGCCACGCACCCTCGTCGAGCAATGGACAAAATCGGACGTGTTTGCCCAACAGACTGCCGCCAAGCGGGCCGGTCACATAAATCCGGTCGCCGATGCGGGCTCCCGCGCGCGTCAACATACGACGTCCACTTGCCTCGCCGATCAGGGTGAGACTGGCGGCGAGCACACCGTTGGCTTGAGCGATATCGCCGCCGACGATCGCGAGGCGGTATCGACGGGCGCAGGCGGCGAGTCCGCGATAAAATTTTTCCAGCCAAGCTGTTCGCGTGGACGGATCGAGCGTGAGCGCGACGACGGCGAACCGCGGCCGTGCGCCCATCGCGGCGAGATCGCTCAGGTTGCGTTTCAGGAGTTTTTCGCCGACCGCCTTGGGCGGGATCGAATCGTCGAAATGACGGCCGTAGATCACCGGATCGACGGTGATGGCCTGAGAGCGCTTGGAAGGCGGAAGCACGGCGCAGTCGTCGCCGATTCCGAGCGGCGCGGGTGGCGATACATCGCCGAGCCAGCGCCGGATGGAGACGATGAGACGTTCCTCGCCGAGCGCTGCGACTGTATCCGATTTTTGGTTACAAAACGGATTCATGGAAACAACCAGCCGCGGATCGGATAGTAGGGATCGATGCCGAGGACAAAAAACAGCGTGGAGTGCAGGTTGAACAATCCGTGAGCGATGATCGGAACGGCGATACGGCCCGTGCGTTCATAAGCGACGGCCTGAACGATGCCGAACACCGTCAGCGGCAGAAATACTGCGAGGTTCGCGTGGGCCGCACCGAAGAAGAGCGCGGAACCCACGAAGGCGACGGCGACAGGAACGCGTCCGCGCAAATAGCGGAAAATACCGCAGCGAAACAGTGCCTCCTCCACGATCGGAACGATGACGACTGCAAACAGGACGAACACCATCAGCATCGCGGTGGAATCCGCCTGGAGAAGAAGTTCCGCGGCGTTCTGGACCTCGAGTTCGATGCCAAGCGCTTCGAGCAACGGTGGCCAGAAAATCGTCAATGGAGCGACGAGGGGGATCATCGCAAGAAAGGTCACGAAAGCGGCCCACGGAATGCGTGCGACGGGAAGACGCGGATGAAGCGCAGGGCTTGGATCGAGGCTGGCGTCAATATGTGCGCGGAGCCGGTGCGACTTCAGCAACCACCACGCGACGAGCAATCCGAGTCCGATACCAACCTGCAACGAGAGCCCGCCGAGCATCGTGCGTGCGGCTGGCGTCAAAGCATCGATGCTGGCGAGCAGGTGACTGATCGACAGTTGAAACGCGAACGTGATGGCGGCGACGCGGATGATCGCGAGCGCGTAGAGATGGCCGGGTATCGTCCACAGCGGGAGCGGCGACGCGGGCCGATTTCGCCGTGTCGCGAGGTAGCGCCAGAGGACTACGATGCCCCCGAGGAAAAGCGCGGCTTCGAGGATGCTGGCGACGATGAGCTTGTCGGACATGATCGCGGCACGATTTCAGGCGCGGGAGGCTATTTCAAGGCCAGCAGTTTGATGTCGTGTGGGCAGGTGGCGCCTTGCTGGGTGAATTGCGCGAGACAGCGCGGGCAGTAAAGACAGCTTTGCGGTCCGTCGGGTCGCGGTGCGGGAAGGAACGTTTCGATCAAAAAACCTTCGCGAGCGATGATGGTTTCCACGCAGAGCGTCCCGTTTTGCCGCATCCACGCGGAGATGTGTGCGACCGGAGATTGTCGGGCGCCGGGAGGCAGCGCCCGCGGCCAGCGGAGATCGCGCAAGGCGCGGCGGGCCCAGAAAGCGAAGTCGTCGCGACGACCGGCGGCGGCCAGCCATGTGAGCACATGCTGGGGCGCGAAGGCATGCCGGATGATCTGCGCGCGCAGCCGCATGGCTTGAGGCGGCATCAAGAGCGCGTTGAGGATGATCCGGCTGCGTTCTTCGTGATGGCGCGGGCGGAGGCGGCGATGTGCGCGCCAGGCGAGCACGAGCGAGGAAACATGGAGGAGCGCAAAATAACCGCCGAGCAGTGGCAGCGCGGCGGCGATGCGTGCGGCCCACTGTTCGCCGACGATTGTGGGAGAATCGGTGAGAAAATAGACGCTGAGCAACGCCGCGAGCAGACCGTTGACGAAGCCGAGCGTCGCGATGTCGCGAGTGCGACGATTGACGCTCAGCAGGCGTCGTTTGAGTGAGGCGGGGCGAAACCAGCGCGCGAGTTGGTTTCGCAAGAAGGTCTCGCGTTCCGCGGACGGCAGCGCGACGCAGCGTTGAACGAAGAGCTGCAGCGAAGCGGCGTTGGCGAAGGACGAGACCGCGCAAAAATCGTCGCCATTGATGCGGATGCGGCCGCGTTTCTGGCTGATTTCGCGAATGTCTTCCCACCGCCATGCCCGCACCGTGCCGTCGTCGGGCGCTTGATGCGATGCGGAGAGAACGGAGACGTTACAGATGCCGTCGGGGGAAAATGAATACGGCAAATCATCGATGGCGATCTGCCAGGCGCCGGGTAGCGGAGGTCCGAAAAGAACCGCTCCAAATTTCGCCCGCGCCCGCCGGCAGCTACTCGCGCGCGAAACCAGAAAACGCGGGCGGCGCGAGGCGTGGAGGCTGTCGGCGAAGAACCAGCCCCAGAACACGACGATGATCAGAATCCACTCCGTCATCGCGGAAGCGTGGGCTGGGGCGGATGGAAACGGCTCACTCCTGCGGAGGCGGCTGACGACCGGTCAGCTTGTTGAAGAACTTCACGATGGCGGCGCCGACGGCGGCAACACCCACCGCGATGGCTTTCCAGAACTTGCTGAGAAAACCGAGGAGTCCGGCTTTGACCGCGATGGCACCAGCACCACCGACGACGAGAGCGGCGAGCCCGTACTCGGCGATCTTGTCGCCCTTCTTGTATTCGGCGTAAGTCTGGCCGGAGACGTAGCTGAAGTTGGCGAGGAGTGCATCCGCCGAGATGTCGGAGGTGAGGAAACTTTCCGGATCGCACACCAAGGTGACCTCCATCATGCCACTACGGCCGAGCAGGCGCGTATTCTGATTCACGATGACGCTTTGATGATTGTCTTGGGACGAGGTGAAACGGAACGCCCACTTGAGGTTGTTGGTTTTTTCGTCGTAGCGCGGAGGCGTGGCCCAACCTTCGAGCCGGTTCTCGGGCCAGCCCCGCGCGCGGCGCGCTTCGTTGGCGGCGACGAAAGATTCGCGCATGGTCTTGAGCATCTTGTCGGCATCGAGGTCATCTTTCTCGTCGTCCTTCACGTAACCGACCGGATCGTAGTCGAGAAAGAGCATCCAGCGCTCGGGAGAAATCACGACGCCGACTTCTTTTCCGGAACGCATGTTCTGCGTCATTTCGTAGAAGCGATCGAGCGAGTCGGGTCCGACGAAGGCATAGCCTTCGGGGAGCTTGAGCTCTGCGACGGTGCCGAGTTTCACGAGAGCGGGACCGTGCGTGAGTTTGATGCCGGGGATATCGAGCTTTTCGTCGGCCGCGGCGGTTTCGCCGGTGGTCGGGGCAGGTGCGGGCGCATCGGCGGCGAGGCGGGGAAGCGCACACACGGCAAGCAGCAACGCGATGCGGATGAGGCGGGGTGTTTTCATTGGAGTTAGTTGAAGGACAGCGCAGGCGATTCCTGCGCGCGCCGGAGAATGCGTTGTTAAGGCTCCTTGTCTATCCGAGAGACCAGCAACGGCTCAAAAACACGCCGCAATGCAGACGAGGTTTGCCGTATCAACGGCTGAGAATGCGGCCTTGATCAAACACGATGCGTCCGTCGCAGAGGGTGGTTTTCACGCGACCGCGCAGCGTCTGTCCATGCCAAGGCGAGTTGCTCGATTTGCTGAAGCCGGCCTTCGCATCATAGGTCCATTTTTCGTCGGGATCGAAAAGACAGATGTCGGCGGCGGCGCCTTCGGCCAGCGTGCCGGCGGGGAGTTTCACGATCTCGGCCGCCTTGCGCGTGAAGAGGTCGATGACAAAAGGCAGCTTGAATTTTTGCTGTCGCACGAGCACTTCGAGCGAAACGGCGAGCGCGGTTTCGAGGCCGAGGATGCCGTTGGGCGCGTAATCAAATTCCTTGTCTTTCTCGTAGTCGGTGTGGGGCGCGTGATCAGTCGCGAGGCAGTCGAGCGTGCCGTCACGAAGACCTTCGATGATGGCGAGCCGGTCCTCTTCGGTGCGAAGAGGCGGATTCATTTTGAAATGAGTATCGTAGGTCGCGAGCGCGGAGTCGGTGAGCGCGATGTGATGTGGCGTGGCTTCGGCGGTCACGCGGACGCCGCGGGATTTGGCGCGGCGGAGGATCTCGACGGCATTTTTCGAGGAGATGTGCTGCATGTGGATGTGCGCACCGGTGTAGGTCGAGAGGATGACGTTACGGGAAACGATGATGTCCTCGGCGGCGTTGGGCCAGCCCTTGAGGCCGAGGCGGGTGGACATGATGCCCTCGTTCATGACGGCGCCGACGGTCATCGAGTGATCCTGGCAGTGGTCCATGATGGGCAGATCGAACATCGTGGCATACTCGACCGCGCGGCGCATGAGCTCGTTGGACTGCACGCAATCGCCGTCGTCGGTGATGGCGACGACGCCGGCGCGTTTGAGCGAGCCGATGGGAGCGAGTGCCTGGCCCTTCATGCCGACCGTGATGCAGCCTGTAGGGAAAACTTTGATACACGCCGTGCGCGCGATCGAATCCTTGATGAGCTGGATGGTGCCGGCGCTGTCGGCGACCGGCGAGGTGTTCGGCATGCAGACGACCGAAGTAAAACCGCCGGCGGCGGCGGAGCGGGAACCGGTTTCGATGGTCTCCTTGTGCATCTGGCCGGGCTCGCGAAAGTGGACGTGGATATCGACGAGGCCCGGGCAGGCGACGAGACCGTTGGCGTCGATTTTTTTCGCGCGCTTTTTCGCGGTGGCGGAGAGCGACGCGACGATGCGTCCATTATCGACGAAAAGATCGCCGACGGCGTTGCGCTTGGTGGCGGGATCGATGACGCGGGCGTTGGTTATCCAGAGAGCGGGCATGTTGTGAAAGTCTGAAGGCCGAAATCCGAAGGTCGAAGAAACGTGAAGGTGCTCAATCGGCGGTGATGACATTTTCCGGCTGGCCGCCGGAGCAGAGATAAAGGGCGGCCATGCGAACGGCGATGCCATTGGTCACCTGCTCGAGGATCACGCTGCGTTCACCATCGGCGAGCTGGCTGTCGATCTCGACGCCGCGATTGATGGGGCCGGGGTGCATGATGATGGCCTTGGGGTTGAGCCAGGACGCGCGGGTTTTGTTGAGGCCGAACATGCTCGTGTATTCGCCGAGCGACGGGAAATGGCCGCTGGACTGGCGCTCGTGTTGTATCCGTAAAAGCATGACAACCTCCGCGTCGGCGAGCGCGCTCTTGAGATCGTGCGAAACCTCGACGCCGAGATCGGTGAACCAATGCGGCACGAGCGTGGCGGGGCCGACGAGCGTGACGTTGGCGCCCATTTTGGTGAGCGCGTGAATATTGGAGCGCGCGACGCGGCTGAAAAGAATGTCGCCGAGGATGACGACCTTGCGGCCTTTGAGGGAGCCGAGGTGTTCCTTCATGGTGAAGGTATCGAGGAGACCCTGCGACGGATGTTCGTGTGCGCCGTCGCCCGCATTGATGACGGGGATGTCGAGGAGATTGCTAAGATAGAGCGGCGAGCCGGAGGCGGCGTGGCGGATGACGATCATGTCGGCATTGAGCGCCTGGATGTTTTCCGCGGTGTCGCGAAGAGTTTCGCCTTTGGTGGTGCTGGAGCTGGCGGCGTCGAAGGAAATGACGTCCGCGCTGAGACGTTTGGCGGCCATCTCGAAGGCCATGCGTGTGCGTGTGCTGGGCTCGAGGAAGAGATTGACGATGGTCTTGCCGCGAAGCGCGGGGACTTTTTTCACGCTGCGTCCGAGGATCTTTTTGAAGGCGGCGGCGGTGGCGTGAATTTGTTCGATCTCGGCGAGGGAGAGTTCTTCGAGCGTGATGAGGTGGCGGCGCGTCCAGGGCATGGTCGGAAAAGTGTTTGAGCGAGGCGGAGAAAAGGTCGCGGATCAGGCGCGTCTGTTTTCGGTGCGAATGCTGTCGTTCGCGGGCTTGGCCGGATCGAGTGCCACGACGATTTTCTGAGAGGCGAGCGTCGGCACCGTGAGACCGATGTAATCGGCGGCGAGCGGAAGGCGGCGATGTCCGCGATCGATGAGAACGGCGAGTTCCACGTGGTCGGGGCGACCGTGATCGAACAACTCATCGAGTGCAGCCTTCACGGTGCGGCCTGAAAAAAGCACGTCGTCGATGAGGATCACCGTCGCGCCGTGGACGTCGGCGGGGATGTGCGTGGGTGCGAATTCCTTGGGAATCGGCTGCCGCTCGATGTCATCGCGATGGAAGGAAATATCGAGCGTGCCGGTGCGGGAGCCGGGGATGCGTGCGCCGAGGCGGCGGGACAGTTCGATGCCGCCGTTGGCAATGCCGAGCAGGAGGGGAGCTTTTTTACCGTGGCGCTGGAGGATGGCTTCGGCGATCCGGTCGATGGCGGCGTGAATTTCGGGAGCGGCGATACTCTTGGGCGACGTAGGCACAGCGCAGCGTTTTGTCACCCGAGGGGTGCGGTTGGGAAGGATTTTCTACGAATGTGTGCGTGAGCGCGGCGGCGATCTGCGCGATGCGGAGAGGCTTCGCGTACGGGCATGAAAAAGGCGCGACAACCGGAGTCGTCGCGCCTTTTGGGCTATGGCTTGAAAAATCAGTAGGCGCTTTTTGGCGGGAAGATGACCTGCCAGGCGGTCGCGAAGAGGATCTTGATGTCCAAGAAGAGCGACCACTTGTTGATGTAGATGAGATCGTAGCCGACGCGTTTCTCGAGGAGCGACACTTCGGAGATCTCGCCGCGGAAACCTTTGCTTTGGGCGAGGCCGGTGATGCCGGGTTTCACGTAGTGGCGGGAGTAGTAGTTGCGGAGGAGTTTCGCGAACTCGGCATCGTGCTCGATCATGTGCGGACGAGGGCCGGAGACACTCATCTCGCCGAGCAGCACATTGAGGAACTGCGGGATTTCATCGAGGCTGGTGCGACGGAGGAAACGGCCGAAGGCATAGATGCGGGAGTCACCTTGGGTGGCTTGCTGCGTCTGCTGGCTCTTCGACTGGCCGATGTTCATCGTGCGGAACTTCCAGATGTTGAAGCGGCGCTTGTTGATGCCGGAGCGAAGTTGCGGATAAAAGATCGGGCCGGGCGACTGGACGCGCTGGATCATCCAGACGAGGATGGTGAGCGGCGGGAGGACGAAGAGGACAACCGGGAGCGAGACCGCGATATCTAGCGTGCGTTTGAGGACGCGATTGACCGGGTTTTGCAGCGGCTCGTCGTCGAGCGTGAAGAAGGTGTATTCGCCCTCGTGGTCCACGCTAACGGGGTGGTCGTAATAGGAATTGAGATTGTTGTAGAGGCGGACGCGGGTGCCGGCGCGCTGGGCGGCCTGAACAACTTGGTTCGATTGTTCCTGATCGAGGTAGAACTGGAGAAGCACGAGTTGACCGATCTGGTTTTCCTCGATGACGCGGGTGATGTCGTTCACCTGGCCGAAGCAGGGGAGACCGTCGATCACGCCGGGAGCGGACTCGTTGCAGATGTAGCCAACGGATTCGAAACCGAGATGGGCTTTCTGGTTGAGCCAGCCCTTGAGCTTGCGGACTTCATCGGGCGAACCGACGAAGAGCGTGCGCACGGCGTGTTTCTTGAAGAAGAAACGGGATAGCACGCCGGGCAGGAAGCAGTTGAGGAGATAGAGCGAGACACCGGCGATCGCGAGGAACGAGCCGAGGAAGAGACGGCTGATCGCGATGTCCTTGGTCGCGAAGGCGACGAAGAACAGCACCAACGCGATGCGCACGATCTGGCGCTGGGTCACTTGGAAGAGCTCCATCCAGTTGAGGTACCCGAGACGGCCGCCGACGTTTTGATAATTGCGCGTGCTGATCAGCGCGCCGCCGATCACACCGAGGAAGTAGAGCTTGATGTTGGTTTCGCTGGCGAATTGGACGAGGCCGGTGCGTTCGATAACGGTGGCCCAAACGAGGAAGATCGCCGCCAGCGACACGGTCACGAGGAAACCGTGGAGCGAGATCAGTCCTTCTTGTCGATGCTTCAACATATGCGGATGAAAGTGGTGTTGCTGAAAACGGTTTGCGTGATGGGGTCATCTTAGCGAAGCGCGCAGGACCAACAATAAGGCCGCCCCTGCTGGCTTCTTAGGGGTTTCCCTCATCGAAACTACGGGAGCGCGACCAGTGCGTATTATTTAGTCTCCTAACCATTTATTAAACAGGCTATTGTGTAACCGTTTTGTGCGGGGTGCTGCCGCGACGCTCCCGGAGGTTTCCCAAACTTTTTAGGGTGCGCGAACGCTCTTCCTAGGGTGTTTCCTTAAAAGCGTGGGCGGTTGAGCTTTGGCTCGACAAAGCCCGCGCGCTCGGCGGCATAGCGTGCTCTCCGTCTTCAACCCGCCCGCGAGTTACCGTCTATGCCGCTGAAAATCCTGCACTCCATCCGTTCGGTTAATCCTCATGGAGGCGGCCCGGTGGAGGCCTTGAAACAACTCGCCGTCGTCAACGGTCGCGCCGGTCATCAAGTCGAGACAGTGTGTCTGGATCACCCGGACGACCCGTGGGTGAAGGCGTTCCCGCTGCCGTGTCATGCAATGGGACCGGCGAAGGGGAGTTATGGATACAGTCCGCGGTTGGTCCCGTGGTTGCGCGAGCATCGCAAGAACTACGACGTGGTCGTGGTCGATGGGCTCTGGCAGTACCACGCGTTTGGCGTGTGGCGCGCACTGAAGAAAACCGATACTCCGTACCATGTCTTCACGCACGGCATGCTCGATCCGTGGTTCAAACGGACGTATCCGCTGAAGCATCTCAAAAAATGGCTCTACTGGCCGTGGGGCGATTATCGTGTGCTGCGCGATGCGCGCTCGGTTTTGTTTACCTGCGAAGAGGAGCGTCGTCTCGCGCGCGAATCGTTCTGGCTCTATCGCTGTCGAGAACGCGTGGTGAATTTCGGCACGGGCGCGCCCGTCGGTGATCCGGTTGCGCAGCGAGTGTTGTTCGAAGAAAAATTTCCCGAGACGCGCGGCAAACACTGTCTGTTGTTTCTCGGCCGCGTGCACGTGAAGAAGGGGAACGATCTGCTCTTTCGCGCCCTCGCGGAAGTGCTCGCTTCGGGCGCGTCGCCGGAACTGGCGAACTGGCATCTGGTGATCGCGGGGCCCGACGATCATCCTTACGGACACGAGATGAAGGCGCTCGCGCGGGAATTGAATCTCGAGTCACGCGTCACTTGGACCGGCATGCTCACGGGCGATCTGAAGTGGGGCGCGTTTCATCATGCCGACGCGTTTGTACTGCCGTCGCATCAGGAGAATTTCGGCATCGCCGTGGCCGAGGCGCTCGCGTGTCGCGTGCCGGTATTGATCTCCGACAAGGTAAACATCTGGCGTGAAATCCACGCCGATGGCGCGGGCCTGGTGGAGAACGACGACGTCGAAGGCACGAAGCGTTTGCTCACGCGCTGGCTCGCGTTGCCGCCTGCTGAACGCGACGAGATGCGCGCCCGCGCGGCGCAGTGTTTCGCGACGCGTTTCCACGTTGAGCAAAGCGCGCGTTCCTTGATCGCGGCATTGTCGGGAAAGTGACCGCGTGCGCGCGAAGTGTGCGCAAGAAATCAGCGCTGCGCAGCCGGCGGATTTTTTGCGCGTGAGGTTTTTTGACGACACATTACTGTCATTGCTCCTGTCCGTTGACCCTCCCATTGCGCGGGGGCCCTTTTTCGCGCAGCCTCATACCCTATGAAAACTTCCCTGATCCGCCGTTCACTCGCCTGCTTCGGCCTGGCATTTGCCACTGTTCTGACCGCTCAGGCTCAGAAGAAAATCACCGTCGGCTTCGCCCAGACCGGCGCCGAAAGCGCCTGGCGCACCGCCAACACCAACTCGATGAAAAACGAGGCGGAGAAGCGCGGCATCGTGCTCAAGTTCGCCGATGGTCAGAGCAAGCAGGAAAACCAGATTCGCGCCGTGCGCTCGTTCGTCACGCAGCGCGTGGATGCCATCGTGATCGCGCCGATCGTCGCGACCGGTTGGGACAATGTTCTCCGCGAAGCCAGGCGGGCGAAGATCCCGGTCATCGTGATGGATCGCAAAATCCATACGGCCGACGAATCGCTCTACACCTGCTTCATCGGTTCCGATTTTTATGAGGAAGGCCGCATGGCCGCCGATTGGCTGGCCGCCAACGCCGCCGGCAAAACCAAGATCGTCGAGCTTCAGGGCGAGCCCGGCTCCGCCGCCGCCGACGAGCGCCGCAAAGCTTTCGGGGACGCCATCGCGAAACACTCGCAGTTCACCCTCATCGATTCGCAAAGCGGCAACTTCCGCCGCTCGCAAGGCAAGGAGGTCATGGAGGCTTTCATCAAGAAACACGGCCGCAACATCGAGATCGTTTATGCCCACAACGACGACATGGCTCTCGGTGCGATCCAAGCGATCGAAGAGGCCGGCCTGAAGCCCGGTCAGGACATCCTGATCGTCTCGATCGACGCCATCAAGGAAGCCGTGCAAGCGGTGGCTGACGGCAAGATCAGCGTCACCGTGGAATGCAACCCGCTCTTCGGCCCGAAGGTGTACGATACGATCGAGAAGATCCTCAAGGGCGAGCAGGTGGACCGCATTTCTTACAATAAGGACGAGCTCTTCGATTCCACCAACGCCGCCGCGCGCGTCGGCTCTCGCGAGTACTGAGTTCTTAACGCGCCAACCACCGCATCCAGCCGAGCCATGATTCATCCCGCACCGTTGCTGCAGATGCGAGGTATCGGGAAATATTTTCCCGGTGTCATCGCCCTCGCTGGAGTCGATCTCACGGTGCGCGCCGGCGAGATCCATGCGCTGCTCGGCGAAAACGGCGCAGGCAAATCCACGCTCATCAAGGTCCTGACCGGCGTCTATCAAATGGACGACGGTCAGATCCTCCTCGAAGGAAAAAGTATTCGTCCGACCACGCCGAAGGCCGCCGAAGAAGCCGGCATCAGCACGGTGTATCAGGAGGTGAATCTCATCCCCGCGTTGTCGGTGGCCGAGAACATCGGTCTCGGCCGTCAGCCCGGGAAACTGGGTTTTCTCAACTGGCGCGCCTTGCGCCGTCACGCCCGTGAAGTCCTCGCGCGTCTCGATTTGCAAAGCATCGATGTCGATGCGGAGCTCGGCAGTCTTTCAGTCGCGATGCAGCAGATGGTCGCGATCGCCCGCGCGCTCGATATGAAGGCGAAGCTGCTCATCCTCGATGAGCCGACCGCCAGTCTCGACGAGAAGGAAGTGGCGGATCTTTTTGGCGTGATGCGCCGGCTGCGCGACGAGGGCCTCGGCATCATTTTCGTCACGCATTTCCTCGATCAGGTTTACGCGGTCACGGACCGCATCACGGTCCTGCGCAATGGCGCGCTCGTCGGCGAATACCGCACCGCTGAGCTGCCGCGTCTCCAACTCGTCAGCCGCATGCTCGGCCGCGAAGTCCATGACAACGCGCCGCGCTCCGCCGATCTCGTGGCGGCGGATGATAACGCCGCGCGCGTGGTCGAGACGAAAGGCCTCACGCGGCGCAACGCGATCGCACCGATCGATCTGATTCTGCGCAAAGGCGATGTCACCGGACTCGCCGGCTTGCTGGGCTCGGGACGCACGGAGACTGCGCGCTTGATTTTTGGCATCGACCGTCCCGATGGCGGCGAACTTTGGGTACGTGGCCAGCGCGTGGAAATCGCTTCGCCGCGCGACGCCGTGCGGCACGGTTTTGCGTTCTGTTCGGAAGACCGGAAGATCGAGGGCATCCTGCCCAATCTCTCGGTGCGCGAGAATTTGATCTTCGCGCTGCAGGCCAAGCGTGGCGCGTGGAAAACGCTTTCGCGCGAAGAGCAGACCACGCTCTGCAATCACTACATCTCCGCCCTCCGTATCAAAACCGCGAATACAGAGACGCCGATCCGCAATCTCTCGGGTGGGAATCAGCAGAAGGTGCTGCTCGCCCGCTGGCTCGCGACGCAGCCTGAACTGATCATCCTCGACGAGCCGACGCGTGGCATCGACATCGGTGCACGCGCGGAGATCGAGCAGTTGATTCACAAGCTCCGCGCCGACGGCATCGCCGTGCTCCTCATTTCCTCGGAGATCGAAGAAATCGTCCGCAACAGTACACGCGTCACGATCCTGCGCGAACGCCGCAAGACCGGCGAAACGACAGGCGAGGGCATCGAGCCGTCGCGATTGATGCGCGCCATGGCGGGGGGACACGAAACCACATGATCGACTACGCCATCCCGCAAACTCCGCCGCCCGCGCGTTCGCCGCTGCTGTGGCCGCTCGCCGGCATCGGCCTGTTGGTGGTGCTGAATGTCATCATCAACCCGGCGTTCCTCAAAATCACGACGCTCGATGGCCATCTGTATGGTTTGCCGATCGACATCCTGAACCAAGGTTCGCGGGCGATGTTGCTCGCGCTCGGCATGACGCTCGTCATCGCGACGGGCGGCATCGATCTCGCCGTCGGTTCACTGATGGCGGTCGCCGGTTCGGCCGCGGCGATGTTGCTCGTCAACCACGGCGTCTCGCTGCCGGTGGCGATTGCCGCGGCTCTGGGCATCACTCTGCTCGGCGGACTTTGCAGTGGCTTAATGGTGTCGTTCCTCGGACTGCAACCGATCGTCGCGACGCTGATCATGATGACGGCCGGCCGTGGCGTGGCGCAGAAGCTCACCAACAGCGAGGTGGTCGTGGTGCAGAATCCATCTTTTGAATACATCGGCAACGGCTTCTTCCTCGGCCTGCCGTTTTCGATTCTGGTGGTCGCCGTCTTTTATTTTGCCGCGTACTTCTTTCTCCGCCGCACCGCCGCGGGACTTTTTGTGGAAGCGGTCGGCGACAATGAAACCGCGGCGCGTTTTTCAGGGCTTTCGACCGCTCGCGTGAAGGCGATGGCTTATATGTTCAGCGGACTTTGCGCGGGCATGGCAGGCTTGCTGGCCGCTTCGAACATCCGCGCGGCGGATCCGTACAAGGCCGGTGAGATGATGGAGCTCGATGCGATTTTTGCCGTCGTGGTCGGCGGCACCGCGCTGACGGGCGGACGTTTCTTGATCGCCGGCGCATTTGTCGGCGCGCTGCTGCTGCAAACACTCACAACCACGATGTATGTCATCGGCGTGAAGCCGAGCGTCGCGCCGGTGCCGAAGGCCCTGCTCATCATTGTCGTTTGCTTGATGCAATCGGAGAAAACGCGCGCCTGGCTGCGCGGATTGTTCCGGAGGAAAGCATCATGAGTCCCGCGTTTCGCCAAAAACTTCCGCTGCTGACGACGGCCGGCATCTTCGCGCTGCTCTTCGCGGCCGCGTCACTAAAGTACGACGGGTTTTTCTCCGGCAACGTGCTGGTGAGCATTTTGTCGGACAATGCCTTTCTCGGCATCACCGCGGTCGGCATGACCCTCGTGATCTTCGCGGGCGGTATCGATCTCTCGGTCGGCGCGGTGATCGGATTCACGTCGATTTTTTCGGCCACGCTCATTGAGCGCGGTGTGCATCCGACGCTCGTCGCTTTTTATGCGCTCGGCCTCGGCGCGTTGCTGGGCGCCTTCATGGGCACGCTGATCCATGTATTTAAACAACCCGCATTTCTCGTCACGCTCGCGGGCATGTTTCTCGCGCGCGGCGGCGGGTTCTGGATCAGCACCGAGAGCACTGCGATCTCGCATCCGATCTACGATTCGCTTTCGCAGTTTGAATGGGCATTGGGCGAAAACCTGTACGTCCCGCTGACGGCGTTGTTGCTCGTCGCGGTGCTGGTGCTCGGTTACCTGCTCGCGCATCACACGCGCTTCGGTCGCAACCTGCTCGCGATCGGCGGCAGCGAACAATCCGCCCTGCTCATGGGCCTTCCCGTCGGCGCGACCAAGATCGCGGCGTACACACTCAACAGCACGCTCGCGGCTTTCGCCGGACTCGTCGCAACACTTTATACGACTTCTGGGAATCCCAGTCTCGGCGTCGGGCTGGAGCTCGATGCGATCGCGATTGTCGTGATCGGCGGCACGCTGCTCGCGGGCGGACGCGGGCACATGCTCGGCACGCTGCTGGGCATTCTCGTGTTTGGTACGATCCAGTCCGCGATCCTCTTCGACGGACGTCTCGATTCGGCCTGGGTGCGCATCGTCGTCGCGATTTTGTTGCTCACTTTCATCCTTCTCCAGCGCGGGATTTTGCTGCGTACGACGAAGCGATGAACGCAGTGACCACCGTGAAATGTGGATGGTGGAGTGAAGGTCGAAAATGCTGCAAAAAACCGCTTGCTTAGCGGCGGTCGATGCGGCTTTGTGACCCCTCCTCAGTTCGGGCTGTAGCGTAGCCTGGTAGCGCGCTTGCATGGGGTGCAAGAGGTCGTGAGTTCGAATCTCACCAGCCCGACCATTTTCCCCAGATCAGCGGGAGTTTTTACGAAGTGAGGGATACAGCTTGCGGGGCCATCGCCCAATCGCAGTTTTTGCCGACGTGACCGAGCCTGACGAAGAACCTTCCAGTATGACCACGCTTGCGGCGTTTCGCACCGCCGCGTGGACCGTCGTGTTGATGGTCGCGATCTTCTTCGCATCGTCGCAAAGCGAAGTCGCAGCGCCGTCTGTGACCGGCATCGACAAGATCGGGCACTTCGTCGTTTACGCGTGGCTCGGCGTCCTGCTGGTGCGTTGTCCGTGGATCGCGCGTTTGAAGCCGTTGGGCGCATGGACCGCCGTCGTTGTCGCTTCGTTGTACGGCATGACGGATGAACTGCATCAATCCTTCACGCCCGGTCGCTCCGTCGAGTTTGCAGATTGGGCGGTGGACACGCTCGGTGCGTTCACTGCGGTCGCGATTTACACGCGCTGGCATGGATTGAGGCGCTGGCTCGAGGCTTCGCTTTTCACCCGCAAAGCCTGATATCTTTTTTTGGAACACCTTTATGTCTCCCGCAGAAGCTCAGGTGCGCATCATCGCGCTGCGTTCTGAAATCAGTCATCACGACGAACTGTACTATCGCCGCGCGCAGCCGGAGATCAGCGATTTCGATTACGATCAACTGAAGAGCGAACTCGCCGCGCTCGAGCGCACCTATCCCGAGTTTGCGCAATGGGAGCACGGTGCGTCGCCGACGGAAAAGATTGGTGACGATCGCACGGAAGGCTTTGCACGCGTGAAACACCGGCAGGCGATGACCACGCTCGACAACACCTACGATGAGGGCGAACTGCGCGAGTTCCACGCGCGTCTCGTGAAGGCGTTTGCCACCGAGGAACTCGCTTACACGGTCGAGCCGAAGATCGATGGCGTGGCGGTGAGCCTGACCTATGAAAACGGGCGTCTGGTGCGCGCCGTCACCCGTGGCGATGGCGAGGAGGGCGACGATGTGACGGTGAATGTCCGCACCATCCGCGGCCTGCCCACGCAGCTGACGCCGCCGTCCGATTTATTGAGCGGCCGGCTGCCCGATTTGATCGAGATCCGCGGAGAAATTTTTCTGCGCGACGAAGAATTCCGCCGCATCAACCAACTCCAGGAAGAGGCGGGCGATGATGTTTATGCAAATCCGCGCAATCTCGCTGCGGGCACGCTCAAACAACTCGATCCCGCGCTCGTGAAATCGCGCCGCCTCGAGATCGTTTTGTACGGACTCGGTGCATGCGAGCCCGCGCCCACGGAGGTCGGTTTCGATTCGCAGACGGAGTATCACGAGCGTCTTCGCGCGTGGGGTCTGCCGGTCGTGGAAAAAATTTGGAGCGTGCTCGGCATCGAGGCAGTCATCGCAGCGATCCGCGAACTCGACGAGCGACGCCGCTCCTTCGTGTACGCGACCGATGGCGCGGTGGTGAAACTCGATGCCTTCGCCAAGCAACGGACCGTCGGTTATCGCGGCACCGATGCGCAAGGCCGCGCCCAAGCCGCGCGCAAGCTCTCTCCGCGCTGGGCCTGCGCGTATAAATTTGCCCCCGATCGCGCCGAGACGCGCGTCAACGCCATCACGATCCAGGTTGGCCGCACGGGCGCGCTCACGCCGGTGGCGGAACTCGAGCCGGTGCTCCTGGCCGGCACCACGGTCAAACGCGCGACCTTGCACAATGCCGACGAGATCGCGCGCAAGGACGTGCGTGTCGGCGACGCCGTGCTGATCGAGAAAGCCGGCGAGATCATTCCCGCCGTCGTGAAGGTGCTCGTGGAAAAACGCGCGCCCACCTGCGTGCCGTATGTGTTTCCCGCGACGTGCCCGGTCTGCAACACCCCCGCATCGCGCAACGAAGGCGAAGTCGTGTGGCGCTGCCCGAACCCGGAGTGTCCGGAAAAGATCCGCCGCCGCATCGAGCATTTCGCTTCAAAGGCCTGCGTGGATATCGACGGGCTCGGCGAGGAGATCGTGGATCTGTTGCTCAAAAACGGACTCATCCGCAGCGCGGCCGATCTCTTCGAACTGAAGGCGGAGCAACTGTTGCCGCTTAAAAAATCAGGCGAGATCTGGGCCAATAATCTGATCAAAGCGATCGATGCCCGTCGCCGCGCCGACCTCTGGCGCGTGATTCACGGCCTTGGCATTCCGCAGATCGGCGCGGCCGCGGCGAAGGATCTGGCGCGCCGCTTCCGCTCGCTCGACGAACTCGCTGAATCCTCTTTCGACGACATCATCAAGATCGACGGCTTTGGCGAAAAAACCGCCGAGGCCGTGCGCGCCTGGTTTAACGTGCCGGTGAACCGCGCGCTCGTGATCGAACTCCAGCACGCGGGCCTGAAGCCCACGCCGCCCGCGGAGACGATCGAGAGCAATCCGGCCGCTGGAAAAACCTTCGTGCTCACGGGCACGCTGCCCACGCTCACGCGTGAAGAAGCGACCGCGAAAATCGAAGCCGCCGGCGGCAAAGTCAGCGGCAGCGTGAGCAAGAAAACGCATTACGTCGTCGCCGGAGCGGAAGCGGGTTCGAAGCTCGAAAAGGCGAGGGCGCTCGGCGTCACCGTGCTCGACGAAGCGGCGTTTTTGCAGCTCTTCGCCGAAGACCCCGCGGAGTGACGCGTCGCCTACTGGCCGGAAAAGAGACTTCCCAAGCAGGGGCGCATCCCTATGACTTTTCGTTTTATGCAGAAAACCCTCATCATCTTTAAACCCGATTGCGTGCAGAAAAAGCACGTCGGCGCGGTCATGGATCGCTTTGAAAAAGCCGGCTTCGCCGTGATCGGATGCAAAATGATCCGCCTCACGCCCGAGCTGCTTCGCGCGCACTACGCGCATGTCGCCGACAAGCCGTTTTATCCCGAGATCGAAAAGTTCATGGCCTCGCACCCGGTCATCGTGGCCGCGTTGCAAGGCGAGAACGTGGTCGCCACGGTTCGCGATCTCCTCGGCCCGACCGATTCCCGCAAAGCCGCCAAAGGCACGATCCGCGGCGATTTCGGCACCGACATGATGGTCAACGTCGTGCACGCCTCCGACAGCGAGGAAAACGGCAAGATCGAGATCGCCCGCTTCTTCAAGGCCGACGAACTGTTCGCCTGATAAGGGCGACGCCTTGAGGCTCTCCAGATTTCAATCCGCGTCAGCCGACGCGGATTTTTTATGCCCGGATGCCTCGTCGTTGTAGCGGGGCGACCTGTTCACCGTATTCATCGAACGAATACAAAGCCGGGGAGGCCGGTAGTTTACGCGGCGTTCCAATGTTTCCGGCTACGACGGCGTTGCCGGGCGCGTTGCTTACTACGTTGCTAATCACCGCGTTTCTGACGGTCAGCCTCGTATAATCCCGAGTCATTTTATCCGGCCTGCCAGCAATGCCTGCGCCCTCATTTTTCAGAGGGAATGCTGGCGGAGAGAGGGGGATTCGAACCCCCGGTACGGTGTTACCCGTACAACGCTTTAGCAAAGCGCCGCTATCGACCACTCAGCCATCTCTCCGGGAGCAGGGGCACGAAGCAAAGGCGCGTGAGAATGGAGCGCAAGGACTTTTCTCCAGTGGGCGCGAAGATGTCTTTCGTCGTCCTGTCGTCGAATCTACGCCCGCTCGGCGTCCCCGATTATCCGCGACGCGAGCGGAGTACTTCCTCTTGGTGCGTATGCTCTTTCGCGGATTGCCAATCAGCGTTGGTGGCTGGCTTCGGGCGCGAGGTCGGCCGCCTCCGCGATGAGTGCCTGCATTTTGTTAATGAGGTCTTCGTGGGCGAAGGGTTTGGGGATGAAACCCACGAGCGGAGTGGCGATGATCTGTTTGCGGGCGTCGTTTTCGCTGTAGCCGCTCATGATGAGGACCGGCACCGTTTTGCTGAGCGCGCGGAGTTCGCGCAGAGTCGCGGGGCCATCGATGCCGGGCATCGTGAGATCGAGGAGCACCGCCTTGAAGCTCATGCCGTGCGCGAGGGCGAGGGCGAGCGCTTCGTAACCGTCGGCTGCGAGGGCGACGGTGTAGCCGTGTTTTTCGAGGATCGAAGCGGCGATTTTCCGCACCTGCGGTTCGTCGTCCACGACGAGGATGGTGCCTTCAGCTTTCTTGTCGGGGGCCGCGGGACGCGGGGGCGTTTTGGTTTCGTGCGGAAGCGGGCTGGCGACGGGCGGCAGCGCGAGCGTAAACGTTGTTCCTTTGCCGAGGACGCTGCGGACAAAAAACGCGCCGCGATGTGCGCGCACGATACCGAGAACGGCGGCGAGGCCGAGGCCGCGGCCGGTGAACTTGGTCGTGAAAAAGGGATCGAAAATACGTGTGATGGTTTCGGCGCTCATGCCGCAACCGTCGTCCTCGACTTCGAGCAGAATGTAGTCGCCGGGAGGACGCTCCTGTCCGATGCGCGCATCGCGCAATTGTTCGGGCGTGATGGTCGCGACGGAGCTGCGAACGCGGATGTTGCCGGGGGCGGTCCCGATCGCGTCCGAGGCGTTGATCACGAGATTCATGATGACCTGGCGGATCTGTGAGGCATCGATCTCGACGAACAACGCTTCGCTGGAGAGCGCGAAGTGGAGCGCGGCGTTTTTCGCGATCGATGTTTTGAACAGATGCGTCGTGTCTTCGATGAGGCTGTTGAGATTGTGTTTTTCGAGAGAGAACCGGCTTTTTCCCGCGTAGGAGAGCATCTGGCGGCAGAGGTCGGCAGCGCGGTTGGCGGCGGTCTCGATGTGTTCGAGGGCTTCGGCGGAGGCGGTGCCGTTGGTGATGCGCGCCAGCGAGGCGTTGCCCATGATGACGGTGAGCAGGTTGTTGAAGTCGTGCGCGATGCCGCCCGCGAGCACGCCGAGGCTTTCGAGCTTCTGCGCTTCGAGCATTTTGAGCTGAAGCTTCCGGCGCTCTTCGTCCGCTTTTTTGTTTCGCGTGATGTCTTGGATGGAACCGAAGACGCGGGCGACTTTCTCGCCGGCGAGTTCGACGCGGCCGATGTTACGCACCCAGACGAGCCGATGGTCGGCGGTGACGAGCTCCAGTTCGAGATCGAAGGGCTGGCCTTCGTTGGTCGCGCGCGCAATGGCGGCGGTGAGCACTTCGCGACTGGTGGGCGTGAAGAAATCGAAAACGCGTTCTTCAGGGAGCGATTCTTCGGCGGGCGGAAGTGCGTGGATGCGCCAGGTTTCCTTTGTCCAAAAAATCGTCCGCGTGCGCAGATCGTATTCCCAGCCGCCCATGCCGGCCGCTTGTTGCGTTTGTTCGAGCAAGGCCTGGCTGCGCACGAGGGCTTCCTCGATGCGCTTGCGGAGGGTGATGTCGGTGGCGGCGCCGGTGATGCGGACAGGTTGTTGGTCCGAGCCGCGCGCGACGACTTTACCGCGGTCGAAAATCCAGCGCCAGGAGCCGTCTTGCGCGCGCAGCCGGTATTCGGTGCGGGCTTGTCCGTCGCGGATGAGACTGCGTTTAAATTGCTCGAAACGATCGAGGTCGTCGGGATGCACGCGATCGCGCAAACCATCGATTTGGGAGGCGATTTCAGTGGTGGGACTGGCGAGAATCTCCGCCCAGCGGTGACCGCGATAGACGCGGCCGTTTACGATGTCCCAGTCCCAAAACGCGTCTTCGCTGCCTTCAAGGGCGAGCGCGAGCCGTTCCTCGCTCGTCTGCAAGGCTTCGGTCTGGCGGCGGAGGCGAAGGAGCAGACGACGTTGAAGAAGGAATACGGCGGTGAGCGTGAATGCGATCAGCGTCAGCGTGAACCAGTGCGCGCGCACGTCGCTCCACGTGCTGTCGGATGTTTCACTGGGTCCGATCCACTTGGCATACAGGCGGTCATACGTGCCGTTCTCGCGAAGGGCGTGCAGACCGAGGTTGATCTCGTACAACAACTCGCTTCGTCCACGCTGGACGGCGAAGTGGGTGTTGTAGTGCAGGCCGGGAGGTACGAAATCCGACTCGACGACGTGGCTTAGCGGGGCTTCCTGCAAGGCACGGCGGGCGCGGCCGGCGGGAACAAGCGCGGCGTCGGCCTCATTGTTTTCCACCGCGATCAAGGCTTCTTGAAAATCGCCCACCGGATGAATCTTGGAGCCGGGCACGTGCGCCTTGAGGAAGTCGTGGGCGAGGCTGTTTGCGGAGACCGCGATGCGCAGGGCGCTCAGCTCCTCGGACGAATGAACGCGAGGCGCAGTGGTTCGCAGGAAAAGACCGGGAGGCAGCTGTGCATGCGGCACGGAAAACTCCGCGGTGCGCAGGCGCTCGGCGTTGATGTAGAGATTCGCCAGCGCATCGAACTCTCCTTGTTGAAATCGCTGGAGCGTTTCCTTCCAAGGGTGAGCTGAATATTCGACGGAAAAGTTCCGCTCCTGCGCGATGGCGTTGAGCAATTCGACGGAGAAACCGGCGGCGCGGCCATTGTCATCGATGAAAGTGAACGGATGACCGACCGGATCGATGCCGACGCGGAGGACGCCTGCCGGAGCCTCTGCGTATGCGGAACTTGAATACAAGGCTGCCGCCAGACCAGCGATGCGCAGCAACGCGATGCAGGCGCGCGAGCCAGGCTTGCGCGCCGAAAAAAGCATGCGGTGGGGGAGGGAAATACGGATCACTCGGGAAGGCTGGACGGTTCCCCGGGCGATGGCCGGGGCTTTGGGACGCTACTGTAGAAGAAGTTCAGACTGAGAAAGCAAGAGCAGGGGCTGCGCCATAAAGGGATCAGCGCTTGCCTCGCATGTTTTCGTAGTCCGAGTACGTCACCGTCATGTCCTGATCGAGCGACTTGAAAAACATCGCGCGTCCGCGCACGCGCACTTGGATTTCTTTCAAGAGCGTCGGTGTGTCCCCGTCGGGAAGTGTGTATGAAATCACGGTGCGCGCCTCTTGGATCTTCACGGAGAACATCGGTGAGAAGGGCCGCACGCTGGCGAGTTCGACGTGTTCGATGGTGCCGGTCGGTTGATGAAGCGAGAAGGTCACGACCATGTGTTCGGCGCTGCTATCATCGCTTGCGCCGGGCTTGAGTTGAAAACGATAGCGCGCGCGATCGTTTTCAACTCCGACAGCTTCGCAGGTCTCGCGAAGGATCTGATCTTTCACGTTTGGCGCAGTCTCGCCGCGCGTGCGTCGCACGAGCACCTGTCGATAGTCTCGGATCTCGTTTTCGGTGGGCGCGCGTCCATCTTTCTCGAGGAGCGTCCATCGTTGGGCTTCGGGTTTCGAAGGATTGAAACGCTCCACGAGTTTCTTGTCGGCGGAGACCGTGGTCTGGGTGAAGGCCCAACCGCGGGAGCCTTCGGCGCGATAATCCGCGAGCGCTTTTTCAAGCTCGGGCGGAATGGGCCCGGCGCGAAGTGCGGCGGCGAAAAGAAAGCTGAGAGCGAGGAGAAACAGACGCGACATATCGGGGAGAAACGGGAGCGGTGATTATTTTTCAATCTCCGGCTGCGGTTGTAAGAAAATGCAGGGCGGGCCGTTTAGTTTTCGAAGCGAAACTCCAACCCCGAGGACAACCCCATGAAACGTCACTTCGCCCTGCCTGCCGTCATCGTGATCTCCGCGCACGCGTTCCTGTTGTTTGGTTTCACCAGGAAGCCTGGCCTGCCTCCGCCGAAGCCCGAGCCCAAGCCGGATCGCGGCGTCATCGAAGCCACTCCCGTCGCTCCCGAGGAAATCGATCCACCTGAAGAAATCGCCACGGTCGGCGAGGCATCCGGTGGTAAATCGTCGCCGCCTCCGCCGATCAGCCCGGAAATTTTCCCGACCAACTTAACGCCTGGTGGCATCCTTGTTCCGATAGACCGCACGCCGGTGAGTGTGATCACCGGGCTTGTAGGCAATGTCATCCCGGCCGGATTCTGGCGGGGCGGCGAAGGTCCGTATGACAAAAATGGATACGGCGACGGCGTTCACAGCGTGCTGAATCTCGATTTCGAACCGCGTGCCCGCGTGCGGCCTGCGCCGGCGTATCCATTCTCGCTCAAGGCGAACGGTGTGAGCGGCGAAGTACTCGTCGAGTTTGTCGTGGATGAATCCGGGCGCGTGTTGAATCCGCGTGTGGTGCGTTCCACGCACACCGCATTCGAGGGCCCGACATTGAGCGCGGTGGCCCGCTGGCGCTTTGAGCCGGGTACGCGGCGCAGCAAACCCGTGCGATTCAAGATGGTGGTGCCCGTGAAGTTCAGTCTGAACGATTGAACTTCCCTCCGGTGATCACGCGACAGCCACGATGCGTTGCGTGATCGCCCCGGTCCGTCCCGGTAGTTGCACAGAGTCGCCCACGCGGCGTCCGGGCAACTGCCGGCCGAGCGGAGATTGCGGCGTGACCACGAGGATGGTTTTCCCCTCGAACTCGATTTCCAGTCCGCCGTTTTTCGGGCCGAGAAAATAATGCGAGGTTTTGCCGCGCGTCTCGAGGGAGACGACCGCGCCGACATCGATCGCATCGCCGGTCGCGAAGGCGGGCAGGGGAAGGGCTTGGTAGAGCGCGATGGTTTCTTGAAGATCCGCTGCGATTCGCGCCTGACCTTCCGCGAGGTAGGCCGCCTCCTGGCTGCGCGTGTCGTATTTGCTCTCCGCTTTGCTTTCTTCGCTGGTCGCTTCTTCGCGGGCCATCAGCGCGGCGCGCGTGAGCGTGTCGAGTTCGATGTTTAGCCGGTCGAGAAGAGCCTGGCGAAGGAGAGCCTTGTCCATCGCGGCAGCAAAAAGTCCGCCCCGGTAGTTTTCGAGCAAACTTATGCCGGGGTCGCGAGCGGCGGCAGCGCGGTTTGATAACGCGCGATGTGGTCCACCAGTTCGCGCGGACTGAAGGGTTTCGTGAGGTAATCGAGCGCCCCGCTTTCAAACCCGAGTTGCCGGGCATCGTTTGTGGCCCAGGCCGTGAGCAGGATGACCGGCAGCGTGGCGGTGGCGGGTTGACGCCTCAGGATCTCGCACACGCCGAAGCCATCGATGTCGGGCAGCATGAGATCGAGGAGCACGAGCTGAGGCGGATGCCGGTCGATGGATTCGAGGGCTTCACGCCCGCTTGCTGCGGTGCGGACGAGGTGACCCGCGCGTGAAAGGTGAAAAATGAGCAGGTCCAGGACGTCGCGTTCGTCGTCCACGCAGAGAATGGTCATGCTGCGATGATCGCAGCGAAGCGTGCCGGCCGTATGGCGCTGGCGTGACAAACGCGTTAAGTTTGCCGCCTCGTCATCGCTTGCGCGCAAACGACATGCTGAAAAATCCGTGAAAAGCCGTTCGCTGACTTTTATCCTCTCGAGCGCCTGCTGATTGGCCGATTCAACTAGCTAGCGCTTCGTGCGTTAATCTCTTTTTCTGCATACCGGATGGCTCGTAAAATCAGTTTCATTAACTACAAAGGCGGCGTTGGAAAAACGTCGCTGATCGTCAACCTCGCGGCGTGTCTGGCGAAGGCCGGCAAGCGCGTGTTGCTGTTCGACTTCGACACGCAATCCAACGCCAGCATCTGGCTGCTGCGCCTGGAGCGTTGGAACAAGGTCAATAACACGGGCGAAGGTGCGGTCTTTTCGATTTTCGAGCCGGGCGTGGCCCGCGTGAAAGATCTCGTCCTGAAAGACGTGGTCGAGGACAAGGCCGGCACGAAGCTGTTGCCGGGCCTCGATCTGGTGCCGACGACGTTTAATCTCGTGGACCTCGAAGCCGAATACGAAGGCGCTCCCGGGCTTCCGCCGTATCTGCTTTTTCAGCAGCAACTCGCCGAGATCGAGGATCAGTACGATTTCATTCTCTTCGACTGCCCGCCGAATATCCTGCGCGCGTCGCAGTGCGGCATCTTTTGCTCAAACGAGATTTATGTGCCCGCCAATCCCGACGCGCTCAGCCTGATCGGCTTCACGCTGCTGGTGGAAAAACTGGTGAAGTTTCACCGCCTCTCCGCGAGTTTCCGCACGGCGCAGATGGGGCCGCCCGCGCTCGTGAACGGCATCATTTTCAACTCGATCAAGACCGATCTGGATATCGAGGTGCCGAAGATGCGGATGCAACTGCGCATGAACCAATTTCGCACGGTCAAACGCGTCGCGCCCAACGCCAAGATTTTCAACACGCATATCCGCGACGCGATGGTGGTGCGCCGCGCCGTCACGCTCGGCCTGCCGGTCATCCTGGTCGGCACCGAAGCCGATCAGACGGATAATGTCGCTCAAGACTACCGCGATGCCGCGAGCGAGTTGATGAACCACTCGAGCTAGTTCATTCTTTTGTTGTTCGTTCTCCATGTCGTCGAATCCCGAAGCCTCTTCGTCCGATCAGCCGGTTGCCGGCAAATTCAGCCCGCGTGAGTGGGACGCGACCCGTGCCGCTTTCCAGACATCGATCATGATCGATACGCGGCTGGCCGGGCTCGCTGAAAATCTCAACGTGCCCGCCTGGCCCCTCACGGGCTCGGACGAGACGCCGGCGAAATACATCGATCTGTCTTTCCGCGAACTCTGCGCCATGCCCGGGATCGCCGGCCGGCCCGAACGCGTGGATCAGCTCGTCACGATCCTCCAGGAGACCCTCGCATTCGATGAACCGTTTGGCGAGATGGTGACCAACGACGCGTTGGTGGATGAGCGCGACAACCCGATTCTCAAAAACCTCAACAAGCTCGGCATCCCCGAAGATTTCCCGATTTCGCTGATCGCGCTGACGCCGGAGACACGCGAATTCTGCAATCTCGAAAACATCACCACGCTCAAGGCGTTCGCGATGTTTGCCCAAGGCATCTCGCACAACGTCGTCCTCGGCGGCGATTTTCGTGCGCTGATCAACTCGCTTTCCCACATCGACGAGCAGACGCTCTCGCAGTTTTTTCCTTTCCGCCCGGGCGAAAAGGGCCTGCATCTGCTCGAAGGCATCGCACTCGCCGTGCGCGCGTTTCCCGACGAAGTCGCCGCCTCGCTCGCCCAACGCTATGGCGCGATCCTCGGCACTGAAGATGCGGAAAAAGCCGCCACGGCCCAGCAGGCCGACGCCGATGCCGCGGAGGAAGTGCTGCGTCAGCACACCGCGTCGTACATCGAATATTTCCAAGCCGATCACGCCAAATTGCAGGAACAGGTGAACGCTGGCGTGCCGGTCGCGCGCCTGGCCATCGTGTTGAAAAACCCGCTGATCGAGTCGATCGTCACCGGATTGCTGAAGCCCTATCTCGTCCCGCTCGACGATTACGCGCAACCCACCACCACGATCACGCCCACCACCGATCCCGGGCAGCCGGCCCAGCGCGGTTTGTTCGCCCGTATCGGCCGCCTGTTCAAGAAATCGTGAAAGGTGCCGATCAGTCTCTGCCTGTAATGTCTGCCGATCCGCAACCTGTCGTCATCAAGTTCCCTCCGAAACCGAAGTCAGAAACGCCTTTGGTGCTTCCGCGGCGAAAGATGCGATCGCCGTTCGAGATTTCCGAGACGGCTGCAGAGACGAAGAAGACGCTCAATGCGCTGCGCTCCGCCACCCGCAATCCTTGGGGCGAGCCGCTCAGCGTGGACAATCACAAGATGGCGGAGCTCGAGAAATCGCTGCGCCAGCTCACGCAAAAACTCGAGGAGCGCGAACGCAGTTTGCAGGACCTCGAGAATCGTCTCGGCGAGCGCGAACGCGAACTGGCCGAGATGGAAAACCTGCTGCGCGCGCGCGAGTCGTTGCTCGAGGCCAAGAATAAAGCGGCCGCGCCGGCCGATGCCCGACCGTTGAGCCACGAAGAACAGGCCGCGCTGGAACAACTCAAAGCCGAGGTGGAACGCCAGCAGACTTTGTTGCAGGAGCAGCGTGAGGGGCTTCGCGAACGCGAGGCGTTTCTCGATGAGAGCGAGACCAAGCTTTTCGAAAAAGTGCAGGAGCAACAGGAAAAGGAAACCGAGCTCGAGCAGCGCGAAGACGAGTTGCGTCAGCGCGAACGCCGGTTGCGTGAGCGCGAGGCCGTGCACGATCCCAAGATCGCTGCCGAGCTTGCGGCGGAAAAAGCGGCGCGCAAACCCAAGGGCGAGTTCTCAGAATAACACCTTGGCGGAAAAATGCGCCACGAGGAAAGCGCGCGCCGACGTGTTTTCCAGCGAGAGAATGTCGAGGCACTCCGTCGGCCCATCGATTTGCGTGATTGACGAATGAACATCGGCTGGCAGTTCAGGCCGCTTTGTTCATGTCTTTCCTACGCTGGTATCTGACGGCCCTCGTCGCATGTTTTTTCTATTCGGCGGAAGCCCTCGCCACCGGTTGGGACGAAGAAAAAGGGCGGGCGACGATACTGTTTCAGGGCGGTGTTTCCGGGCTTTTCGATGGAGAAAAGAATCCCCTGCTGGGCATCGAATATCGCGGTCCCGTGTGGACGGCCGGACTGTCTCCCTGGATCGCGGCCACGTGGGCCACGGATGGCGCGGTGTTTATCGGAGGCGGTCTGGCGCGCACATGGCGTTTGACCGAGGGTTGGGAATTGGGGGCGGGTTTCGGCCCGGGCTATTATGACCGCCACGAAGGCGCCGACCTCGGCAGCCATCTGGAGTTTTATTCGTACGCGGAGCTGACGCGCAAAATCACCGCCCGACAATCGCTCTGCGTGCGCCTGGCCCACATCTCGAATGGCAGTCTAGCCGACCGAAATCCGGGGACGGAGATATTGACGATCGGCTGCCGCGTTTGCCTGCCTTGATGCGGGCGTCCGAAAACTCCCAAACATTTGCTCGCAACTTTTTTATTAAGCAGGCGTCCTTGAAAGGCTCGTTTTCCATGAAATCCACCCTCCCACGTGTTGCCCTCGTCAGCCTGGCCCTCGGACTCGGTTCCGCAGGATTCGCCCAGGAAACCGTCCCGATCGAATTTTACCGCCCGCTGAAAAACAGCGTTTCCGTGGGAGTGCGCATGATCGGAGGAAATGCCACGGTCAGCTTTGGCAATCTCGGTACGATCCCGTCCCGCTACGCGGCGTACAACGACGCGGTGACCGAAGGTAAACTTTACGACAATGGTTCGTGGGCGAAAACCACTGCGAGGCCCAATGATGTCGACGATACCGTCGCGGCGGAGAAGAAATTGTATGGCAAGGTAAACGGAAAGGTCGACGGCAAGACGACGACGTGGACGGAGCGTGTCTGGCTCAACGCCGATCATACGCGTTACCGGCTGAGCACACACGTCGAGTACGTGGATCCCGAAAAACCGGAGGATAACTATACCACCTCGTTCATCGCAGGAGAGTATGTCCGGTACATTGAAGGTACTCACAACGGGCAGACCTATAACTGGTCCTACAACTCGCCCAATCAGGTCGGCGGCAGCGACGGAAATGCGTATGTCGACATGAGCACTTATCAGGTGACATCGACGGGCGCCTCGGCGCGGGCAGAGAGTGAAACCGGCGCGGGCGTGGAGCTTCAGTTCAGCCACATTTTCAAACGCTATAAGCGGTTCGAATGGGGCATCAATTTTTCCGCGGGAGCGGCGGACATCAATGCCAAGACCCGCAGCGCCATCCGTGGCAACCTCGTCAAGTCGACCGACCGGTACGCGATTATGAGCCCGGACAGCAATGGCAGCGTCATCGGCCCGGGGTCGTTTCCCGACTGGTGGTACGCTTCCACCAACGATACCAAAACGATCACGGATAAATATATTTCCTACGTTGATGGCGAGCCGGAGGAAGTGGAATACACCTACATCTCGGAGAACTTTAAATATATCGACTACGCGAATCCGACGGCGCTTGGTGCCACCCACACGCCCGTCGATGTCTTCGGTTACTGGCAGATCAAGGGCGCGTACTACATGCTGCGTGCGGGTCCGATCGTTCGTTTCCCGGTGGCCAAGAACTGGACCGTGAGCGTCAGCGCCGGCGTCGCAGGCGCCTATGTGGGCACCGATTTCATCGTCGACGAGTATATCGAACTCCCGGATGTCGCGGGCACGATCCGCATTCAGGAAGGTTCGTCCGAAAAACGCTTCGTCCCCGGCTTCTACGGCGACATCAATGTTGAGCGCTGGCTCACCGTGCGCACCGGCTTTTTTGTCGGATACGGCTACGAAAAGCTCGGCGATTACACGCAGTCGGTCCGGGGCCGCTCGGCAAAGATCGATCTTGGATCGAGCAGCGGATTCCGTTTCGGCATCATCACACGCTTCTAATTTCCAAAGCGGGAAGTGTTCTTTCGACGGCCGCCGGCGATCAACCGGCGGCCTTTTTGTGTCGATAAGAAATTATGATTCTTCGCGGTTACATTCGTCGAGATCGTCTCGGCCGACCCTTGCCGCCGCCGGTATCACCTTTTCAATCGGCAAAAACGCTCGAGGCTTCTGAGCGCGCGGCCGCACAGGTGGTCATGTACATCCGAGAAGCGCGTATACTGTCGTCGCGTGAAGCCCTGGCGCTGGCAGGCGGCGAAGCGCGAAATAAGGAGACGCTTTATTCGGTCGCTTGCGAATTCGCGCGCGAAGAAGGCGTCGATCTTCCTGACCTGCTGCGCAATCTGGAAAATAAATTTCCGCAGTTGATGTGAAGCGTGGCGGAATTTTCGCACACTAATCTCAGGCCTTGACGGACTCCCGAATCGGCCCAATTTCCACCCCTCTTTGCCCGATGGTGTAATGGCAGCACAGGTGACTTTGACTCACCTAGTCATGGTTCGAATCCATGTCGGGCAGCCAA
>CAZNJG010000009.1:0-199064 GCA_964573305.1 uncultured Opitutaceae bacterium | reverse complement strand
GCTGGATGTGCAGAAGGAGATCGTGGCGGAGATCGAGGGCTACCAGAAAGTCATCAACGGCGCCCGCGCCGTCCTCGACCACTATCGTCCCGACATCCCCCTCGACCCCACTTGGCCGATGGTCGAGCTTGGAGAAGTTTGCCTGTTCAGACGTGGCCCGTTTGGTGGAAGTTTAAAGAAAGAGATCTTTCTCAAAAGCGGCTTTGCTGTGTATGAGCAGAGTCACGCTATCGCAGAAGACTTCTCTGAGTTTCGATATTTCATCGACCAAGAAAAGTTTGACGAGATGCGAGGATTCCAGGTGCAACCCGGAGATCTCATCATGAGCTGTTCCGGGACGATGGGAAAAGTTGCCATCATTCCCAGCGCCGCCCCAGCAGGAGTAATCAACCAAGCGTTGTTGAAACTGACTCCAACAGATCGAGTTTCAGGTCTTTTCCTTAAGCATTGGATGGAGAGTTCGAATTTTCAGCAGGCGCTCTCGGAGTTCACTTATGGGGCTGCTATCAGGAATGTCGCTTCCGTGGAGATACTAAAAGGTCTGCGTTTGCCCCTCCCGCCCCTTGCCACGCAGCAAGCCATCGTGGCCGAGATCGAAGTCGAGCAAGCCCTCGTCGCTGCGAACCGCGAACTGATCACCCGTTTCCAGGAAAAGATCAAAATCACACTCGCCCGCATCTGGGGTGAGAAAACGCCCATCACGCCGGAGGCTTGAGCCATGGACGAGGCCCTCGAATTCGGCAACTACCTGCCACTCTCCTTTAAGACGCGAAGCGAGCAGGACTACATCCGATTTCTGTGGGAGGCATTCGAGTCGAACTACAATACCGGCAAATACGAGTTCGCGAGCCTCGCATTTCACCTGCTCTACATGAGCTACGTCAGTTTCTCGATCTGGCAGATACGTCTTGCCCGGGAACCTGACTTCAAAAAAGCACTCATCGGTTTCCAAACTGAGTCAGAAATGAAGCTTTTGGAGGCAGACAGCCCGTTCAAATTCTACGAAAAGTTAAAGGAGGCGCAGATTTTCCGATTTATGAAGCTCATTGGCTGCGAGAACGACCAAGTAGGTGAATTCGCGAAGTTCGTTAAGCGCAGAAACAAAATCGCACATCCTAGCGGAACGGTGTTCTTCAACGACAAAGACAGTATTGATCAGGAAATCGGCCTGATGATGCGGGAGGTGTCGAACATCGATGGCCACATGCGCCCGATCATCTTGGAACTTTACACCCGCTTTCTTAAGGAGAGCTCAAATGTCGAGGATCGGGAATATGCCGACCCTAAGCAGGAAATCGAAATCAGTTTTATCCATCGGAGCTACATTTCGCAGAAAGACATCGAAATCTGCGCCGCCTTTGACATCGAAGGCCAATTCGGCACGCACTCGGATTTCCCCGGCATCGAGTCGCTGCACCACACTCTTCGCAGCGAATATAGCGATCCTGAAGCTAATGCCTCCGCCTAGATCTGACGGCTCCTAATTGTGCTCAAATTCGATGAAAACGAATAAGCCGGTCGAGGAAATCGAGCTACTTCGTGGAGGTGCAGTCGTCTCCAGCCTAGCGAGCGCATTCGGGAGCGGACTTCGGGAAACGCGCTTAACGGCTCTGCTTGGTTATCTCATCGCACTTGAGCCGAAAGGTTTCGTCAGCCTGCTAGGATTTTCAGGACAGCCACTTTCGGTCGCATTGGAAACACGGCATGCACTTGATCGCTCGGACATTTTGGTGCGAACAACCGACGGTGTTGGCATCATCGAAGCCAAAGTCGGAAATCATGATCCTTTCGACCAAGCGCTGAAATACCCCGCCAAGTGGAGAACTTTGATTACCGAGCACCTGCCAAAGTCTGCCGAGCGCTCACGCCCCAACTGTCGTTATTTTCGCTGGAGAGACCTTTTGCCTCTGCTTCGGCAGCTTCTCAAATCATCAAACCTGAGGGTGCGCGTACTAAGCGAAGACCTTCAACTCTACCTCAAGGAGCATCGCATGATCCCCCAACCCGAATCGGTCGAAGTCTACGCACGCGAGATCAACGAGGAAAAAACCCTCGCTCTCTTCCTGCACGGGCAAATGTACGGCTGCACCTACGAAGCCAGCAGCCGGTTGCCTGAAGCACTGTATTTCGCCCCTCATTTCGGGCAGGAAATCGCGGCCAACCATCCCGGGGTTCACGTTGGAATCAGCTATCTCGCGCGAATCGAAGACATAGCGGTGGTTGAAACCTTCGACGATCTCTTAAAGTCCGTCAGGGAAATACGTGGAGCGAGCTGGCTCAATCGGAACGAACAACTCATCGCACCCGTTCGACAATGGGATTGGCCCAAACAACACACCTTCGTTTTCCTCGGCGTGCCTCGCCTTGTCTTCAATCCATCCATTAAGAAGGAAAAGCTTCAGGCAGGAAAAGGGTGGCTCAGCAAACGGGTCTTTTCTTTCGACACCCTGTTTCAAGCTTGGGGTTGCTGAGCCATGCACCAGCCGCAGCCACCTTCCCCTCATGACGAATTCGGTCGGGTAGAGGCCGTCGAGAGTCGTCGGATAACCCAGCAAGGAGCGCTGCGACCGATCCTCTGCCGGTGCAACGATGGTGAGCTCTACGTAGTGAAGCCATATTCCTCGGGTGGTTGCTGGCCGCAGGTCATGGAGTGGGTATGCGCACGACTGGGACGAAAGCTGGGGCTTCCAATCCCTAACTACCGGCAAGTTTTCATCACTCCACGTTTCGCCGAAGCATGGAATGCCACGGGAGCCCGCTACATTGAGCCAGGATTGGGGTTTGGCTCTCAGTTCAACTCGCGGACCAGTGAGTGCGACAGCACGCTCGCAAAGAACATAAGCCCAGAGGACGCGACGCGGCTGGTCGCATTCGACTGGTGGATCAGGAACACTGATCGGAGCTTCCATAATCCCAATTTGCTCTGGGATCACGAATCGGGACGTCACGTCCTGATCGACCACGAAAAGGCCGGGCACTACGGAGACTCTGACTCTTTTTGGGCCGATCACATGTTTGCCAAGCAGTCCCCGTGGATTACCCAAGGACTTACTGATGAAATGCAGGCTGCCGCTTCCTTTCTTCCGGAGATCGAGCGGGAGTTGCCTTCAGAATGGACAACAGGGACTGACGGTTTAGATTGGTTCGTTGAACAACTCATCCAACGCACTACCGAAACACCTTTGAAGGATTGGAGGTCCCATGAATGACCAACGACTAGCCTGCTACTACTCGGTGGTGCGCTTCTGCCCTTATCCTGAAACCGATGAGTTTGTGAACGTTGCGGTCCTATTGGCCTGCCCAAGCGTTGGCTTCTTTGATTTCAAGCGTACGCGCAAGCGGCGCGCTCGTGTGAGCGATTTCTTCCCGGAATTAAATCCTGATATTTTCAGCTCTGCGCTCCAGAGCCTTCACAATTTGTTAGTCCCCTTCCGATCCCTTCCTCCGCTCAACCAATGGTTGACCGAGATGGAGTCTAACAGGAGACGAGACGAGTTCCTCAGCTTAGTTCGCCCGCGTGAGAGCATTTTGCTCTTCAGCCCACCACGGGTGATCATGACGCATTCCCCCGCGGACTCGCTTGAGGAACTCTTTGGAACATATGTGGAGCGAAATTTTGCCCATGCGACTGAGTACCAAGAAAGTCAGATGTGTAAGCGACTAGAGCAGGTACTGGTGCAGCATAAGTTGATTGCTTCGTTCAAGAGGAACGAAGCCGTCGGGGATGAAAACTTCCGCATACGCTTCCCATTCGTTCGCTTTGATCACCTTGCAATGCACGCTCTGAGTGCGATCAAAGCTCTTCACCTCGATAAGGAGGAGCCTACGGACGTCTTCAAACACGGGGATAGCTGGTTAAACAACATCCGCAGATTGAGAGAGTTTGGTACAGCACCGAAGGATCTCCTTTTCGTGATGCGTCCTCCTGCGCCGAATAAGGCTAAGCATCTCCACGCATTTGATCGTGTGACCGAAGATTTCCGCAGAGAACAGATCCCATTCACAACAGAGGACCATACGGCAGACCTCGTGACATTTGCGAAAGGATAGAGGGAGACGTGCAGCGCTCATTTTTCCATGGCGCGAAGTGCTGCAAGCACAGCGTCCCTTCGGTAAAGCCTTCGCCTGCCCAAGCGAATAACTGGAAGTAAGCCGCGGGACGTGAAATTTCGGACAGAACGTTCGCAGATGCCGATGAACAGCGCGACTTCACGCTCACTCATTAAAACCGGGGGATCGGACCGAATGCCGCTGAGAGAATTTGAGCTGTCAGCAATCATAAAGCGATTCCTCCCGGTGACTGGAGACTCGGTGTCATCGCGAGATGGCGCAGAGGCGAATCGAGGCCCATAGAGCGCGCGAAGGACTGGTCTTTAGCTGCTATAGTGCGCCGTAGCACCTCGGCCCATGAAGCCCCAGCAATGCCTAGATTGAGAGGCGATCCGCGCAGGATTCGGGACAAAAGATCAGGATTTCCGACGACTCCGCGAAGCTGGCGAATCAAAGCCGCCCACTCACGCTCGCGGGTACGTGCATCGTTGAACGCAACGGTGAGCTTTGAGGGAAGACCTCCAATCACATTCAACAACTGCTCAGGTATTCTATCTCCAGCTACGCTCACGACGTGGGACGCAGGGAAGATCTGTGCGTAGCATAACGCCGAAATCGGATCTTCGACCAATGCCACAGGGCTGTCGTTATTGGGTGCTGGCCCTATCCTAAAACACCCGTCCTCTCGGTTACCAATGGTGCGAGAGACCAACGCCGGACCATCAACAGAGACCAACGAGCTGCCGACGCTTCGATTGTTCGCTGCTGTGTGGTTGAAGACGCACCACAACCGGGGTGGATTCCCCATACGGTTCTGAAAACTTCCGTGCCACCGGCCTTCTTTCGCCAATTGCCCAAGCAGATTTTCACTTAGCGAATACCGCTCGCGTAGCAGTGTGGTTGCACTCCTCGTCGCCACTGGATCGGGACATGCGAAAACCTCAGCCACCTGCAACTTTGGAGTGTCATGGACCTGATCCTCAGCAGCAGCCCGAATTGCCGCCGCCGCTTCTTCCGGCGGCCACTGTCCTGCCAGCCAAGCAACAGCATCCACGTAAGTGCACTCCATGACGTGCCGGACGAGGTCTATCGCTTTGCGTCCTTTCCCCGTGGCTTTCGTATCCACCCAAGATTGGTCCGACACGGTAATCAAATGGTCACCGCTGTCCCACATTAAACCTGACTCGGTTTTAACGCCCGGGCCAAAACCCAACCGCTCCAAAATCTGCGAAAGAGGAATGTCACGAAGTTTTCCGACCACCGCTTTCAACTCTTCTTCGGCGACTGTAATTCGCTGAGACAGGACCTCATTGGTCGTGGAAAGCTCCTTCACCTTCCGACGGCTGATTTCAGCGGCACTCGACATGGTCGCAATTCCTTTCGCTGCACTGCGAATAGCACCGACGTGCTGGTCGACCGCCTGTCTGACCTTAGTTGAGTATTCGTGCGAGTTTTCGAGAAGTTTCTTGGCAGGAATAAGAAGCGGCGCAGCCCGCGCGGCAGTATCAAGTTGGGTAGAAGCCGAAGGCTGGGCCAGTGCGCCATAGAAGGCACTGACCTCGGTATGCTTCGCAACGCTCCCCCGGATGCCCCGCCGTAGTCCAATGTCAGCCATCGCAGCCGCGTAGGAGTCTTGCTGCCGCCGAAGCGAATTCGGGTTAAAAATCTTCTTCGCAGAGAGCCATAGGGTACCGTCCTTAGCACGGCGAAGCGGTACGACGTAAGCGACGATGTGGGGCGTGGTCTCGTCCAAATGCAGCGTCGCGGAAAAACAAAGATCACGAAACTGCTCCTGAAGCCACTTCACCGCGCGGGACTTCCATTTAAGAAGCCGCTCACTGCGCTCCACCGGTGTGCAGTCGGTAAAAAACTCCGGCGAGGTTCCAAGAAATAGCTCCTGAGCTAAAACCGCATCCTGCTTTCGCTTTCCGCTGGCCGCTAAACGCTGCCATTCTTCGACCAGCTGAGACGGGCTGGGTATTCTGCCACAAAACCCGAGGACCTGTTCATTCAAATGGGCAAGACTTCCGTCAGCGTTGGGAGTTATCCGCGCTCGTGCTGTATGTGCAGCGCTTCCACGAAGAGCACCGAGCGTTTTGATTTTTGTGCACCGATAAATGGCGAATGTAGTCATGAGACTATGATAGCGGACGATGTCGCCCCGTGATCTGAGTCCCTCACTGCCTGCTAAGTTGCTCCCCCATGAGGGAGCCGTTGCTTCTAAGATCGCGGGGCCGACAGCACAGGATCAACTTTGGGATCGCCCCCCCCCCGGAGCATCGAAGTCGATGCGTCCTCCAGCAGGGCGCCAGCCCTGCCTCACTAAGCGCTTTAGCGCGGTACCATCGCCGCGGAGGGGCGATGGTATAGTGAGTATACCTCTGCACAACAGACGCTACCGCGCTCGGCCCGTTAATGCCCCTGACAAGGCAGGACCTCTAGCGCCGCAAATGCTCCGCAGTGAGGATCGAATCGCGGGGCCGCGTCGCATGCTATCATATTAGGTTTTGCCTGTGACCAGAACCCACCAGCCAGGGAGCATGCGAGCCCACGGGGACGAATCATCTGCTATCATTTAAGGTTAGGCCCATACGCCTCAGATAGCGACCAAATCACGGGATGAAACTGACTGCTACCATACCGTTGGGCGGCCCAGTGGCCGTTCTCCGACAAAGCCCGGACCTATCGGCCTCTCAAAAAACAATGAACTCAGATAATACCACCGACATCATCATAGCAGAACTCGTCTCTAAAGCTCAGAAGACGCTCCAGGAGCAAAGTCCTGGGTCGCTTTTTTTTCGTTTTGGAGACCGGCGGTTCCGCCTGAAGCTCGTCACAGAATTTCAGGCTGACGACTTCGGCTTTGTTCGGCTCATAAATTTCCCCCAGGGGAAATTCCGAATCGACCACGATGATGCCTACCAAATCTCTGTTGAGGAGTTGGAGCGACAAATTGCGTCAACTTTAGGAAGCAACTGAGATCAGTTCTGGTGAGCGCAAAGCGCGTGGCATAGCCACGCGCTTTTTTATTGCCGAACTCCTCTCACCTCCTCTCTATCCAGGTGCCGTTAGGTGCCGTTCCATTCCTGAGTTGGCCATCAATTTTCCAGAAATTACCAATAAGAATACCAGTGATAGCCACACCAATAGTTAAATCCGCTGAAAATGGATCGACGGGTTCGAGTCCCGTCCATCCCGCCATTTTGATCTAGGCCCACTTCCTTCGGAAGTGGGCCTTTTCACTTCTAGATAAGAGGGTTTGTTCACGTCTCACTGTGACTGGGTTGGCAACATATTATGTCCGATGCGCGACGCCTGCTTTGTTACATGCGGGCTCGTCGCTCTAGCGGCGCTGGAGTTGGGCGAGGAGGTCCAGAAGGCGGGTGGTTTGGGGATCGCTGGCGTCGGGATCGATGCCGCGTGTCAGCGCGGCGGCGGCGCGTTCGGTTTCGAGTGAGGATGCGAGGGCGATGGTGCCGGTGAGTTCCAGCAGGGCGAGATCGCGCGGGTGTTGTTCGAGGGTGGCGAAGAGCACTCGCAGAGCGTCGGCTGGGCGTTGCTGGCGCTGATACAAACCGGCGAGGATGCGGGTGCCGCCGGGCGGATCGGTGAGGCGGAACTTTTCGGCGTGTGTGTAGGCTTTGTTCCAGCCGCCGCCGGCGATGGGCGGTGCCTGCCGGTAGAACTGCACGAGTGAGTCGTTGGCTTCGAAGTCGTCCGGCGCGAGAGCTACGGCGCGGTCGAGAGCGCTCTGACATTTTCGTGCCCACGCGAGTTTCGAGAAGAGCGGAGCACTGCTGGCGCGTTTGCCGCAGACCTCGGCGAGATCGAGCAGGTAGCGCAGATTATCGGGTGCGAGCGCGACGGCCTGCTCGTGGAAACGCGCGGAGTCTTCGAGTTGGTTTTCGCGGAGGGCAATGCGGCCGAGAAAATAGAGCGCTTCGGGGTCGTCCGGTTTTTCGGCGGCGATGCGTTCGAAGGCGGCGCGGGCGTCGTTGTTTTTCTTTTCGCGATAAAGCGCAATGGCGGCTTCGCGATCCTGGGCTGGCTCAGCAAAGGCAGACGCGTGGAGCAGAATCGCGGCTGCGAGAAAAAGCAGTGGGCGCGGAGAGCGCATGAGGGAAGCGCAGCCGGACGAAGCGGGGCGGACGATTACGATTTTCGAAGCGGACTGACGGAGGCGTCGCGCGAGCGCGAGCCCTACGCGTTTATTCGTAGCGGAGGGCGTCGATCGGATCGAGCTGGGCGGCTTTGCGCGCGGGATAAAATCCGAAAAAGATACCCACGGCTGCGCTGAAGAAGAAAGCGACCACGACTGATCCGGGAGAGATTTCCACGGGCCAGCCTTTCCAGACGGCGAGTCCTTGAGCGGTGCCAACGCCGAGCAGAATACCGAGTGCTCCGCCGAGCACGCTGAGCACGACGGCTTCGGTGAGGAATTGCAGCAACACGTCTTTCCCGTGTGCGCCGACGGCGAGACGGATGCCGATCTCCCGCGTGCGCTCCGTAACGGAGACGAGCATGATGTTCATGATGCCGATGCCGCCGACGACGAGAGAGACAAATGCGATACCGGCGAGCAGCGCGGTCATGGTTTTGGAGCTGGCGGTCGCGACCTCGGCGATCTCGAGCTGATTGCGCACAGTGAAATCGGGTTCGCGGCCCTGACGGCGTTGCTGGAGCAGCGCGGTGACTTCTTCCTGTACACGCTCCATCGAGTCCTGACTCGGCGCCTGCACGAGAATGCTGTTGATACGGTCGCGGCGCGTGACGCGCTTCATCGCGGTGGTGTAGGGAACGAGGAGGACGTCGTCCTGATCCTGGCCAAAGAAATTAAAACCTTTGGACGCGAGCACGCCGATGACACGCATGGGGATGTTGCGGACGCGGATGTTTTGCCCGATCGGATCGGTGCCGGCGAAAAGTTGGTCGGCGATGGTCTTTCCGATCACGCAGACCTTGGCGGTGGTGCGGACATCGTTGTCGGAGAAAAATTCGCCATCGGCCAAGGGCCAGGCGCGGACGCCGAGGTAGTCGGGAGAAACGCCGGAAACGGAGGTGTTCCAGTTGAGGCCATTGGCCATGACCTGCTGCCGATCGCGCACCTCGACGCTGACACCGACGGCGCCCGGGATTTCGCGTTTGATCGCTTCGGCATCGTCGATGGAGAGGGTGGAGGCGGAACCCCAGCCGCCCCGAAGACCGCCGGACGTCATGCTCCCGGGGAAAATGCTGATCACATTTTGGCCGAGGCCCGCGATCTGAGCTTCGACCTGGGCTTTGGCGCCATTGCCCATGCTGACCATGGCGATGACGGCACCCACGCCGATGATCATGCCGAGAGCAGTGAGTACCGAGCGCAGTTTGTTACGACGCAGGGCGCGGAAAGCGATGATGAGTGTGGCGACGAAGCGCATGGGGAAGATCCGAAATAAGAAGGCCGAATGACGAAGGGCGGAGGAGGGGAATGATCAGTGACCAGTGATCAATGACCAATGGGCGGAGGCGCAAGCGGTGGGCGGAGCTGGGGTGCGAGCGCGGAGAGGAAGAGGTGCGATGACGAAGAACGCGCTCGGAGCGCGCGTTCCACCTCGGAGGCTGCAGGGGTCATGGCATCACTGGTCATGGGTCAATGCGCCGGAGGCGCGTCGGTGAGTTTGGCGGCGGCTTCGGCGGCGGCGAGTTTCTGGAGTTCGTTCGCCGCCATCAGGCGTGGAGAAACCTGCACGTCGCTGACCATGAGACCGTCGCGAAGGATGAGGTTGCGTTTACAGTAGCTCGCGATGTCGAGCTCGTGCGTGACCATGAGGATGGTGATGCCCTGGTCGTTGAGTTTTTGGAAAACGCCCATGACTTCGACGGACGTCTTGCTGTCGAGATTGCCGGTGGGTTCGTCCGCGAGGAGGACCTGCGGGCGGTTGACGAGGGCGCGGGCGATGGCGACGCGTTGCTGCTGACCGCCGGAGAGCTGGCTCGGGTAGTGGTCGGAGCGTTTGGAAAGGCCGACGATGTCGAGCGCCTCCATGGCACGCTCACGCATCTCGCGCGAGGAAATGCGCTGCTTCGCGTAGAGCATGGGCAGTTCGACGTTTTCGAGCGCGGTGGTGCGGGCGAGCAGGTTGAATCCCTGAAAGACAAACCCGAGCTTCTGGTTGCGGATGTCGGCGCGTTCGTTGCGGTCGAGCACGGAGACATCGATGCCATCGAGCAGGTAGCGCCCACTGGTTGGCCGATCAAGGCAGCCGAGCAGATTCATGAGCGTGGATTTTCCCGAGCCAGAGGCGCCCATGAGGGCGACAAATTCGCCTTGGTGAATATCGAGCGAGACCCCACGGACGGCGCGGACCTCAATCTCGCCGTTGCTGTAGGTCTTGTGGATGTCTGCGAGTTGGACGACGGGCTGCATGGGCGGTGGGAACGCGCGTGAGCGATCAGCGACGGAATCCGCCGGGGCCGCCGCCGCCGAAAGGATTGCGGTTTTGCTGGCTGGCACCGGTGCCGGTCGAGGCATTGGGTTGATAAATGCTGGTGATGAGGGTGTCTCCCTCTTGCACGCCCTCGACGATCTCGGTGGCGCTGCCATCGGTGATGCCGAAACGTGCTTGCACGGGCTCGATCTTCAAGTCGGGCAACGGGCTGAGCTGGCGATAGACGGTGCGTGTGGTGATGGCGGGTTCGTTGCCACCGCTGCCGCCGCGGTTGCGTCCACCGCTGAGCATGCGCTCGGGGAGTTCGAGGCCGCGCTCGGCGGCGAGCGTTTTCAGCTTTTCGATCGAGGCAGGATCGAGCGGCGTGCCCGGCGTAAAGGTCACGCCGGCATCCTGCATGAGCTGGCGCATCTGGTCGCGGTTGGCGGCGACGGTCGGGCGAGCGCCGCCAGCATCGTTCGTCGCGGCGGGCGCGGGCGGGAGGAACTGTTCGGGCACGCGTGCACGGAGGGCGGCGTTGGCGATCTTAAGGACGTTGTCGCGACGGGCGGTGATGATGGAAACGTTGGCCGTCATGCCGGGCTTGAGGCGCTGGTCGCGGTTATCGACTTCGATGATCGTGGCGTACACGACGACCGATTGCGCGGTTTTCGGGAGATTGCGGATTTGGGAAACGCGGCCGCGGAACTGGCGGTTCGGATGCGCATCGACGGTGAACGTGACATCCTGATTCACGGCGACGGCACCGATGTCGGCTTCGGCGACATCCGCGCTGATTTCCATCTTGGTGAGATCGGTGACGAGCGTGAAGAGCGTGGGCGCGTTGAGGCTGGCCGCGACCATTTTGCCGACTTCGGTCTGGCGATCGAGGACGATGCCATCGATCGGTGCGTAGATGGTGCAGCGGTTGAGATTGACCAACGCATCTTCGACCGAGGCCTGCGCCGTGAGGAGCTGGGCTTCGGATTGAGCGAGCTGGGCTTCGGCCTGATCGAGCTCTTGTTGGGAGACGAGATTGCGGCTGCGAAGTTCGCGGGTGCGTTCGATGTTTTGGCGGACGAGGCGATTGCTGGCTTCGGTGGAGGCGAGGCTGGCGCGAGCCTGGCGCAGGCGGGACTCGTAGGTGGCCGGATCGATGCGCGCGAGCACGTCGCCCTTGGAGACCTTTTGGTTGTAGTCCGCGTTCACCTCGATGATCTGGCCGGATATCTGCGAGCTCACGTCGACGCTCGTCGGGGCCTGCAAGATGCCGGTCGCCGTGATGGTCTGGATAACGTCGCCGCGAGTGACGACGGCGACCGCGACCTCGGGCGGTTTTACGTCTCCGCGTTTCCAGAAATAATAAGCCGCGCCGGCTGCGAGCGCGATGATGACAAGCGTGATGAGTGTACCGCCGAATTTTCGGGATTTGGCCATAGGAGGTAAAAGAGTGAAGGAAAGGCTGGGCCGTCCAGACGTCGAGTCCGCAGGAAATGCGGCGAGACAGGCGAAGCGGCGTGGGGAATGACGTCAGTCGGTCAGAAAGGTGACACTCATTTGAAGTGGGAATGAAAAACGCGCCAAGCTGGGCTGGTCAGGCGCTTCGGAAGCGATGAGGCTGCGAATCTCGGCATGAACGGATCAACGGTTCTTTATCTCTGGGTGGCGGTGGGCGGAGCATTGGGCAGCGCCGCGCGTTATGGTCTCGGCGAATGGATGACGCGCCTCACCGGCCCGGGTTTTCCTTGGGGAACGTTGTTGGTGAACGTGACCGGATCCTTCGCGATCGGCTTTCTGGCCACGATCACATCGGCCGACGGACGCTGGCCGGTGGGAAGCGCGGGCCGTCATTTTCTCATGACCGGCATGTTGGGAGGCTTCACGACCTTTTCCGCTTTCAGCCTCCAAACACTTGGCCTGATGCAGGAGGGCGCGTGGCTGAAAGCCGGCGGCAATGTCGCGGGCTCGGTCGCACTGTGTTTATTCGCCGTGTGGCTCGGGCATCTGGCGGCGACGGCGTTGCAACCCGCGCGTTGATGACGCACGCGGCGCTTTGGGCGCGCGAACTAAAGGTCGGGGCAAAAACCGTAGAGCCGGTCGTCGCGTCCCTTGCCGGGCCAGTTGATCTGATCGATACGGAAATGCGTCATGAGCTCAAAGGTGAGCCGGTTGAGCGCGGCTTCGAAGGCGAAGATCGACAGCAACGGCGGCGCATCGACACGCAGCACGTAAGCGGTGAGTCCGATCTCGCGCAGCATCGTGAGACTGCGATCGACGAGTTCGGCCTCGACCGGGGAATTCGCCTGGAGAATCAGCGTCGGATGCGGACGCGCGGCCATCTGCTGAAACGGCCCATGCGCAAACTGAAGAAAGTCCGAGATCGGCGGGCAGGGCCAGAAAACGCCTTCCATGAATTTGCACGCGAGATTCTGCGCAAACTCCGAGATCGGTGCGGCGGTGAGCAGGTTGAAACCTTCCGCGAAACGAGAGGCGGGCGCTTTCATGGCCGCGATGAGATCGTCGGGCGGAGCCGCGAAGAGCAGCGGCAGCAGTTCTTCGGAAGAAGGCGTGCGAAAGCGCGAGCAGGAGAATTGTGCGACGAACTGCAGACACGCGAGGTAGCCGGCCATCGGTCCGACGAAGCGGATCAGGGTGGTGTATTCCTCCGCGAGTGGGAATTCGACCAGTTCGCCGCCTTCATCGAGCAGCGATTGGAGCAACGCCGCGCGATCGTGTTTGCCCGCGGCCCGGGCGGTTGCCGGCGTGGATGCGGTGAAGAGGATTGTATGTGAAAAGTCGATACGCCGGCGGAGCGCGATCTGGGCGTTGGGCGAAACGCCCTGGCTGAAAACAACGAGTGTTTTCCCCGCAAAACTCTCTGCGCTCACTTCCGTGAAGCCGGAGAGCGGCAGATACGTCGCGGCGCGATCGGTGTGAAAATTAAGCAGCGTGGCGAGGTAGCGCGCGTGCGCCTCGGAGCTGCCCGTGCCGGTGACGATAAAACGCGAGGACGCGAGCGTGGCCGGCTTGAGTGGCGCGGGACCGCGCGCGATCATGTCGCTCAATATTGCAGGAATCTGCGCGAGACGCTCGGAAAGAAGTCCGTGGCCGAGAGGATCGTTGGCACTCATGGCGGACCGAAGAACACTCAACGTTGAACGCTTAACGCCCAAGTGTCGGAACGATGTGGATCGATTGCACAACCATGCGCGAGTCGGGTGAGCGGTCGGGTCATTGAGCGTTGAGGGTTGATCGTTGAGCGTTCGATGTTCGACGTTGAGAGTTCGACGTTCGCACGAAGCGCGCGCATCATTCGCTGACGGCGTGTTCGTCGAGGAAGATCCATTTATCCACGTCGATCTTGTGCGCGTTGAGTGCGGCGGCGTACTCGTTTTTCTTCACGAGGCTCGCCGGCGAATTCATGACCATCTGGATCTTTTCGTTGGGGATGTGATGGCGCAGCAGGAGGATCGAGGCGTCGTAGTCGCGGCTGTCGTAGCCGACACCGAGTTTGCGATACGCTTCATCGGTGGAAAGTGCCTGGCCGGACTCGGCCATCATGCGATCGGTGGCGTACGCGCCGAAGCCGGCGCCGCGTCCGTCGTTGTGAAGCAGGAGCATCGCGCCGACGCCGTAGGTGACGATGTGTTTCACCGATTGCTTGAGTTTGTCGCGGTTCTCGACGGTGCGAAGCGGGAAACGGTTGAACAGCGATTCGCTGTGCACGCGCACGACCGGGATGTCGAAGACGCGCGGTTTGCCGTGCGTGAGCACCACGAACTCCTGGCTCGTGACGACGTCGTAATAAACATGCACGCGGAACCAGTACGGCGTCGTGAGCAGATCGACGATCGGATCGGCCGGATTTTCTTTTTTGAAAGCGGTGAGATTGGCCGTGTCGATTTTGACGAAGAATCGGTTTTCGCGGATGAGCTGATAACCGAGCACGAGCGGCTTCGGGCCGGCCATGTAGCGGTCGATCGATTTTTTCTGAAAGAGATCTTTGAACTGCGCCTCGGTGAGCAGCACGTCGTTATCGACCGGTTTCATCGGCAGGTAATAACTCGCCGAGTAAATGAAGCGTCGCGCCTCGGGCAGCACGTGCGGCTTGAACGGCACGACCGGTTCGGGTGGCAGCGCGCGTTTCACCGTGGTGAGCGCGGGGCGTTTGAGAATGTGTCCGCCGGCGGCCTTCGAGGTGAGATAGGCGACGTTGAACGGCGACGGCTCGAACTCGAGCGTCTCGGTGCCGGCGATGGTGATGCCTTGAGCCTTGAGCGCCTCGACCTTGTCGGGGTTGTTGGTGAGCACGATGAAGGGCGCGGTGATGCCGAGCAGATAACAGATCTGGGAAATGTTATCGTAGTTGCGGTGGTCCTTCATGAGGCCCATCGCGGCATAGGCTTGAAACGTCGAGAGTTGATCGAGGGATGCTTGCACGAGCATGCGGTCGCGAGCCTTGCCGACGTAGCCGACGCCGCGGCCTTCCTGCATGAGATAAAAGACGATGCCGTTGCCCTTGCGCGCGATGACTTCGAGCGCGCCTTCGAGTTGTTGCACGCAATCGCAATCGCAGCCCCGCAGCGTCTCGCTCGTCACGCACGATGAGTGAAGGCGCGTGTAGAGCGGCGTGGTCGGGTGGACGATGTCGCCATACGCCAGGGCGATGATGTAGTGCTTGTCGATGATGTCCTGAAAAATGTACGCGCGGAAGGTGCCGAAGCGCATGTCGAGTGCGCAGTTGGCGATGTATAAGGTTTGTCCATACAGCGGCCGGTCATTGGCCGAGGGAGGCTGGATCACGCTGCCCGCGGTGTGCTGGAGGCTGCGCACGAGCGCATCGAAATCGGGAAGATTGCCGGCTTCGGACGCGGGAGACGTGAACGGAATAACTTTGGTCATGAGAAAACAGTCCGGCGCGTTTCGGGAGAATCACCACCACGCGCGAAGCAGACCCCAGAAGATATGCAGGAAAAAGACTCCCGCCAGCCCATACGTGAATGCGGGAACGGTGCGCGCGCGTCCCGTGGCGAGCGCGATGAGCGTGAACGCGATCACTCCGAGGCCCAGACCTTCGGCGATGCTAAACGTGAGCGGTATGCACAGCAGTGTGATCACTGCCGGCATGGTTTCGGCGAAATCATCGAGTTTAATTTCCGCCACGGCTTGGAACATGAAGATGCCGACAATCACCAACGCGGGCGCCGTCGCGACCGCGGGGATCGCGAGGATCAATGGCGACAAAAACAGTGCGAGCAGGAAACAGATCGCCGTGGTGACTGCGGTGAGTCCGGTGCGTCCGCCGGCTTCGACACCCGAGGCGGATTCGACATAACTCACGACCGTCGATGTGCCGAACAGCGAACTCAGAATCGCCGCGAGGGAATCGCTCACGAGCGCGCGCCCCGCTTTCGGAAGCGTTCCATCGGGCTTCAATAAACCGGCGCGTTTCGTCACGCCGATCAAGGTGCCGATGTTGTCGAACATATCGACGATCAGCAGCGTGATGAGGATCGGCAGCGCGCGCCAAAAATCGCCGAGCAGGAAATCGAAATTCAGTTCAAACATCAGCGGCGCCGGCGACGACGGCCAATCGAAGAACGCACCAAACGAGGGCAGCGTGGTGACGCGTCCGCCCGAGCCATCGGGCACGAACGTTCCGACGAGCGTGACGATGAGGATCGAGAGCACAATGGCTCCGGGGATACGTCGCGTGACCAGAATCGCCGTGAGCAAAATCCCGCCGAATGCGAGTGCGACCGGCGGCGAGCTGAAGTCGCCTTGTCCGACAAACGTGTTGGGATTTGCAACCACGATGCCGGCGTTTTTGAGACCGAGAAATGCGATGAAAAGCCCGACGCCGCAGGTGATGGCGATCTTCAACGAGTAGGGTATCGCGCCAATGATTTTTTCCCGCACGCCCGTCAGCGAAAGCAGCAGAAAGATGACGCCATTCACGAACACCAGGCCGAGCGCCGATTGCCAAGGCACGCCCGCGCCCAAGCAGATCGTGTAGGTGAAATACGCGTTGATTCCCATGCCCGGCGCGAGCGCCAGCGGGAAGTTGGTCATGAATGCCATCAGCGCCGTGCTGATCGCTGCCGTGAGCGCCGTGACGGTGATCAACGCGCCATGCGGCATGCCCGCTGCGGTGAGGATCAGGGGATTCACCGCAAGGATGTAGGCCATCGCAGTAAACGTCGTGAGGCCGGCCTGAATTTCCCGCGGCACAGTGGTCCCATGCTCGGTGAGGCGGAAGAAGCGCGCTAACATAAGCGTCGAATCTCGCCGTAATGGCGAAACGAGCGCGAGCCGGATTCGAGGCATCGGAGTGGCTTTCTTAATGGACTGTCATGCCGGCGAGGCCGGTCTCGCGAAGGTGGACCGGACGCTCCGCGCACGCCGGGCGTTTGCGGACGGCACATTCCCTTTGGATGCGTCTGCGTTCAGGAAGACGTGCGCAAGGGTCCGAGCGTTTTCAGCTTGGGTCCACGCGGCGCCGGGCACTTGTATGCGCGTCGCGATGCCGATCATCGACGCACATGTCCACTTGTATCCTGATGAGCTCAACCGCGCTCCTGCGGTGTGGGCCGAAGCGCACGGGGAAAAACACTGGGCGACACTCTGTACGCGCGTTCGCAAAAACGGCCGTGCCGTGCAGGGCTTTCCTTCTGTCGAAGAATTGCTGCGCACGATGGACGATGCGGGCGTGGAGCGCGCGATTCTCCAAGGCTGGTATTGGGAAAATCATGACACGTGCGTCTGGCAGAATCGTTTTTATGCCGGTTGCATCCGCGCGCATCCCGATCGCCTCAGCGCGTGTGCGACCTTTCATGTGAACGCGGGCGACGCGGCGCTCGCGGAAATCCGCCGCGCGCATGCCGACGGTTTCTGCGGACTGGGCGAACTCTCGCCGCACTCACAGGGCTTCTCGATCGAGCATCCGATCTGGCGCGAGTCGCTGACGCTCGCCGCCGAATTGGGCCTGCCGGTGAATTTGCACGTCACCGAATCGGAAGGCCGCGCGTATCCCGGAAAGATCGCGACACCAGCGGAGGATTTCGTGCGTATGGCAAAACTGAATACACGGACGACTTTCGTGCTGGCGCATTGGGGCGCGCGTCTGCCGTTGCATCCTCGGTTTGGTGCGGAGGTCAAAACGCTGCCGAACGTTTATTACGACACCGCGGCGTCTCCGTTGATTTATTCGCCGGTGGTCGCGGGCGAAATGCTCGAGGCGTTCGGCTCAGGGCGCGTCCTGTTTGGATCGGATTATCCGTTGTTTCTTTATCCCCATGCGCCCGAACAGCCGTCGTCGCTGCGTGCATTCGTCGATGAAGTGCGCACGGCGGAGGTGACCGATGCGGTGCGCGAAGCGGTGCTCGGCGGAAATGCGGTGCGCGTGTTTGCGCGACGCTGAGAGTGCACGCTTACGCGATTTTTTTCGCGGCGGCTTGTGCGAGCAGACAGAGCTCGGCGGCCTTGAACGCGTGCGCCTGCGTCATCGCGTTTTCGGTGCGGTTCAAGCAATCGAGAATCAGTTCGCCGAAGAAACGGAAACCGACCTGGCCGGTGACGTTGAGATGATGTTCACCGTGCTGATCGACAAGATAGAGATGATCGCCGGATTTGTCGCGGCCGACATCGATGTATTTGCGCAGCTCGATGTAACCCTCGGTGCCGAGAATGATCGTGCGGCCGTCGCCCCAGGTGCCGAGTCCGGCCGGCGTGAACCAGTCCACGCGAATGTAGTTTGTTGAGCCGTTGTTTCCGACGAGCGACGCTTCGCCGAAGTCTTCGAACTCGGGCTTGTCGGCATTCGCGTAGTTGGCGACGGCGGCGTTGGCGATGGTGGCGTCGGTGGCGCCGGAGAAGGTGAGGAATTGTTCGAACTGATGGCTGCCGATGTCGCAGAGGATGCCGCCGAAACGCGCTTTCTCGAAGAACCAATCGGGCCGCGACGCTTTGCTCAGGCGATGCGGGCCAAGACCGATGACTTGAAGCACGCGTCCGATCGCGCCGGCGTGCACGAGGTCGGTGGCATGCATGGCGGATTCCACGTGCAAACGCTCGCTGTAATAGACGGAGTACTTGCGGCCCGTGCGCTCAACGGTGGCGCGCGCCGCGGCGAGCTGATCGAGCGTGGTGAACGGCGTTTTGTCGGTGAAGTAGTCCTTGCCGGCTTCGAGTGTGCGGCAGCCGATCGGCCCGCGTTCGTTGGGAATTGCCGCGGCGGCGACCAAACGCACCTCAGGGTCGTCGAGGATTTCGTCGTACGAACGCGCTACGCGAGCTTGAGGAAAACGCGCGTGCAGCGAAGCGACTTTTTGCGGATCGGTATCGTAGATCCAGCGCAGCTGCGCGCCGGCCTCGGCGAGACCTTCGCATTGACCGTAGATGTGGCCGTGCTCGAGGAAGGCGGCGGCAAAAACAAATTCGCCGGGAGCGACGACGGGCGTGGGCTTCGGTTTTTGCGGAGCGTAACGCCGTGCGTCGGCGGAGGAGGAGGACATCGCGATTGAGCGTCAGAGGGCGGGTTTTTTCACCGCGTCTTTCGTCTTTTGAGCGAGAGCCTTCACTGCGCGATCGATGCGGGAACGGATCGGTTTCGCCATGCGATCGATGAAGAGCACGCCTTGCAGGTGGTCGTTTTCGTGTTGGATGCAGCGCGCGAGCATGCCGTTGCAAACAAGGATATGCGGCGTGCCGTTGACGTCCTGAAAGGTGACCGAGATCGCATCGGGGCGCACGATGTCGCCGCGGATGTCGGGAAAGGAGAGGCAGCCTTCTTCACACACCTCGTCGGGCGAGGACAGTTTCTTCACCTCGGGATTTGCGATCACGAGCGGCATGATGAGATCGAGCGGCGGACGCGAGCCATCGAGCTCCCAGGAAAAATCCCAGTCGGAGCCGCGCAGATCGACCACGCACAATTGCAACGGCTGGCCGATTTGCTGGGCGGCGAGACCGATGCCGCGCGCCTTGTGCATGGTGTCGATCATGTCGTTCGCGAGTTGCGCGAGCGCGGCGTCGAATGTCGTGACCTTCACGCCTTTTTTGCGCAGGACGGGATCGTTATAGTGAACAATTGGCAGCACCATGGGTCGATTGAACGTAAAAAATTGGATTCACCTCAGGGTCCTCGCAAATAAATATTATCCATAACGATGAGCGTTTCCGGCACTCAGAGCAAAAACCTGCCCGCGGCTGTTGTCTGGCTGACACTGGGCCTGGTTCTTCTCGCGGGCGCCTGGCTGGTGCCGGTGAACCTGAAGTCAGTGACACCCGCGTTGATGCGCGAAGCTGGACGACGCTCGGGCTCGGTCGGCGCGTATGGGCAGCAGCTCCTCGATGCGGAAAAACTCGGCGCCGCGCAGCTCGTGCTCTCGGCCGCACGTCTTGTGGACGACAAGGACGCCGGTGCGCTCGATCGCAGCATCCGCGAGTTGTCGGCACGACGTCCCGAGTGGGTGGTGTGGGGCGGTTGGGATGCGTTTCTCGATCCGTTGATTCGTGAAAACGAAACCTCCGAAGGGCAGGGCAGCACGCCTGTATTGAGTTTCTTCATACGCGAAAAAGCGCGGCGCTCGCTGGAGACGTTTCTCGGCGGTTCGCGTTCTCTGGGCGTGCAGACCGTGCTGCGCATGCGCGAGGTCGAGGGCACGGAACGTTTTGTGCCCGCGAAGCGTCCGGGCGGTCAGGCGCTCGACGCCGTGATTCTGCTGACGGCGCTGCTGTATCAATCGGAGAATTTCGCGCCGCCTCTGCAACGTGAGTTGCGCGGACTCGCGGAGCGCGCCGAACAAAACAATCACCTCGGCGAGCTTGAACCATTTTTCACCGATCTGCTTTCGCTGGGGAAACGGCTGAACTGGGTGCAATTGTGCGAATTGCTGCGCAAGACCGAGAGCACGAAAACCGTCAGCGAATTTGCGCATCTCGCGCGCGTGGCTCGCGACGATCTCGCAGTTATTTATACCGCGGCATTGTTCACCGGCTCGGCGGATCGTGTGGCGACGTATCTGATCCAGTACGGCAAGACCGGCTTGGAAGATCTCCGCTATGCGCTGGGTTTCGGGCAGGGCGCGGCGCAAGTCCTCTTGCAGCATCAGCAACCGGTGAATCGCGGTGCGACACCGAGCATCGGCGCGGTTGCGCAGTTCTCATTACTCAATCCGAAGATCGCGCTCGGGTTCAAATATCTTGGTTTCCTGCTGGGAGCCTTCTGCCTGTTTCGCGGTCTGGAATTTGCGCTTCGCAGCGATGCCGCCGGTTTCGCGCCCTTGCGGCTCAAAAGTGGAGCGCTGGCTGTCCTCATTGCCGCCTTCCTCGTGCTGCTCACCGAGCCTTTTCTGCTCAAAGCCAGCCCGGTTTCCGAATTTAAACTCAAACTCAACCTCCCCGTACTTGTCAGTGCGGCCGACGCTCACCAACAAACTCCTCCCGCTTCCCCTCCCGCCATGGATAACTCAACCATCTTCTCGATCGCCTTCTTTGCTGCGCTCCAAGTGGGCATGTACATCGTCTGTCTGCTGAAGATCCGCGAGGTCTCGCGCCAGCCGGTTTCCCCCATGGTGAAGCTCCGCCTCATGGAGAACGAAGAAAATCTCTTCGACGGCGGTCTCTACATCGGCATCGGCGGCACCGCCACGGCGCTGGTGCTCCAGGTGCTCGGCATGATCCAGTCCAATCTCCTCGCCGCGTATTCCTCGAATCTCTTTGGCATCGTCTGCGTCGCGCTGGTGAAAATCCGTCACGTGCGTCCCTACAAGCGCTTGTTGATCCTCGAAGGTCAGGCGACCTCGGTCGGCACACCGATCGCGCCAGCTCCCGTCGTGAAGCCCATCTCGTCGTCCGCCGTCTGACCGGACCATGAACAAGACGCTGCTGCTCATCATCTGCGACTTTTTGTTGCTCAACATCCTCGCGCTCACGCGTTGGGAGACGGCGGAGCCCGCACGCCCGCAACAGACTCCCGCCGTGTCCTCCGGCACGGATCCCGCGACGCAGGACGAGGACATCGTGGATGTCATGAAACTCTCGCTCGAGGACGAACGCGCGCAACGCGAGCAACTCGCGCAACAGCTCCAATCCACCACCCAAGACCTGCAATCGCGCGAGCAGGCGTTGTCCCAATTGCAGTCGGAGAAATCGCAGCTTTCCAGTTCGCTCGCCGACACGCAGCGCAACGCTGACCAGCTTGCCGAGCGTTTCGAAAGCGCTTCAAAAGACGCCGCCATTTCCAAGGAGCGTCTCGCGCAGTTGCAGCGCGAGTTGGAGGAGCGTCAGGCCGAGGCCGAGCGCCAGAAACAACAGCTCGCACAACTCGAGACCCAGCAGGCGCAGGCGCGCGAACGCATCGAATCACTCAACGTCGCGGTCAAAGTCGCCGAGCAGGAAAAGGTGCTTCTGCGCGAAACCGCGCAGACCCTCAAAGGTCAGGTCGAACAGGAGCGCCAGGAGCGCCTGCGCGTTCAAGAAACCACCACGCAACTCGCACAAGGCGTCGGCACGTTGGCAGAGCGTTCGACCGAGCTCACCCGCGAGATCCGCGAGAACCGGCCGATCAACGCCAACATCCTTTTCAACGACTTCCTCGCCAACCGCGTGCAGACGCAGTTCACCGTTTCCCGGCCGGCTTTGTTCGGCGAAGCGAAACGGCAGAAGGACGCGCGCACGATTTTTGTCACCGATGGCGAGCGCACGTATGCGCTGCTGCACATCGACGACACGCCCTTTAACTACCGCGAGCTCGGCGCGGACTGGGAAAACATATCGATCAGTTTTGCGAAGGGCGGCAGTCGCGCCGCGGTGCCGACGATGCATTTTCTTTCCATTGATCCGCGGCTCGTGGCGCTGCCGGTGGACGAGGAACAGGTCGCCGCAATCGGTGCCAAGGTGTACAAAACGGCGCTTGATCCCGTGAAATTTCCCGAGGCGCTGTTGATCAGCAATGGCGGCGCCGGCTACGGCGAAGTCGCCTTCAAACTCGATGCGTCCACGCCCGGTTTCGTGCGCATGGACAATCGTTTTATGAAACGTCTCATGGGCGACTTTTCGCCGTCACGCGGGGATCTGGTGCTCAGCAAAACCGGCGAACTGCTCGGCATCATGGTAAACGGCGATTACTGCGCCGTGATTAATAATTTTCTTCCCGCCCGCAGCATTCGCACGGGCAACGACGTCGGCGCTCAGAAGACCAGCGAGATCCTGAACGAGATGGCGGCACGCGTGCGTGCGCTGCCGTTTCGTATGCAATGATCGGATGAGCTTTCGCGTGCGTGAGTACACGCGCGCGCACCTGGCCGTTCCGGTGTGATTCTCGCGTTTTCAGCGATTTGGCATGAAATAGGGCTCGGTTTCTAAAGCACTTGGGAACTGTGTCGAAGGACACGATACATCACCGATGCTTGGTTGCGATGCGAAGCTAGCGAGCGTTGCGGTCAGGCAGCGTTGCCTCGACCCAACCTGTGAAGCTGCGATCCAAGTCTTTTCTTCTCATCTTCCTCGCATTCATCGGCGCGACCCTGCTGACCCTGCTCGGCATGCGTTTCGTGGCGCTGCGAGGATTCGAACAGCTGGAGGAACAAGAGGCTTTTCGGATGGCTGGGCGCATCCACCGGCTGGCGCAGGCCGGACTGGAGGATTTGGGCCGCGTCGCATGGAATTCCGCGCGCTGGGAGGAGGTCGTCGTACTTGTAAGCGAAGGCGACGTCGCCGGCCTGGAACGCACGCTCGCCAGCGATCCTGCGGCCGAGAGCCGGTGGGATATGATCATGGTTGTGCAGGAGGATGGTGAGGTCCTGATCGCGCACTCCAGCGAGCGGGTGGGCGAGGGGCTTGCACCGCTCTCTTCGGACCTTGCGAAGTCATTGCTCGATCATGTGTATCCAAAAAATGGTGACGCGCACGGTGGCGAGCGCATAGAGTTCGCCGTCGTTGGCGACCGGGTTTTTCAACTCGCATCCGCCGGCATCCATTCACGCAGCGCGGGAGGCGCCCGTATAGGCGGAGTGATCGTGGCTCGTGAGATAAACGACGCCCTCTGCCGCCGGCTGGGAAGGCTGATGGATGCGCCGATATCGCTGGTGGCGCCTTCCGCACTCGTCGATCGCGAGCGCATGGGCGGCGACTTCGTTTCGCGTGACGAAAACGGCGTCGTCTCCGGATTTGCGGTGTTGCTGGATCGCGAGGGACAAGTGGCGGCCGTCCTGCGCGCCGAACACGAGTCATCGTTTCGCCAGCGAAGCGCACAATTACTGCGAGTGATGATGGTCGTGCTCGTGGCGGGCGCACTGCTGCTGTGCGTGTTGATCGATCGATTGCTGATCAATCCGCTGATTGGCCGGCTGGCAGGCATGAGCGAAGGACTGCATCGCATCCAGCGGACCGGCAGCCTCGGCGAGCGACTCGAGGTCAACGGCAAGGACGAAATCACGTCCTTGATCCAGGAGACGAACCGGCTGCTGGCTTCCGTCGAGGCGTCGCATCAGGCGCTCGAACGCGCCAATGCCGAGATGCAACAACGTGTCTCCGACCGCACCGCCGCGCTCGCCGACGCCAACGCCGCCTTGGAAGCAGACATCTCGGAGCGGATCAAAGCCGAGCAGGAGCGCGAACAATTGCGCGAACAGCTGGTGCGCGCGCAAAAAATGGAAGCCGTGGGCACGCTCGCGGGAGGCATTGCGCACGACTTCAACAACATCCTCACCGGCATCCTCGGCCACGCACAGTTGCTGGCTGGAGCGCTGAAAGGCGGCGCGCAGGATGAAACCAATCTCAAGCAATTGGTCGCCGCCGCCGAACGGGCTGCGGCGCTGGTGAAAAAGATCCTCGCTTTCAGCCGGCAAACGCCCGGCGAACGCCGGCTCGTTCCCTTGCGGCAAGTGGCGAATGAAGTGTTGTCGCTTTTGCGGGCTGGCCTGCCATCGGCCATCGGCATGCGTTGCGTAGTCGATACGGAAAACGACGTGGTGCGGGCCGATCCCACGCAATTGCATCAAGTGCTTTTGAATCTCGGCACCAACGCCGGCTACGCCATGGGAAACCGTGGTGGAGATATCGAAATGCGCATCGCGCGCGAACGCGTGGTGCAACCATTGCTCGGTCTGGCGCCCGGACACTATGTGAAGATCTCCGTGCGCGACACCGGCTGCGGCATGTCGCCGGAGGTCATGTCGCGCATCTTTGATCCGTTCTTTTCAACCAAGCCGGTGAACGAAGGCACCGGTCTGGGCCTCGCAGTCGTGCACGGCATCGTGCTCGATCACGGTGGAGCGATCGACGTGCAAAGCCGGGTGGGCGAGGGCACCACGTTTCATATCTGGCTGCCCGCCGCCGATTCGGCCGCCGAGGCACCGGCGAATGTGCCGGCCCCGCCGCTCTCCGGCTGCGAGCGAATCCTGCTGGTGGATGACGAGGAAATCGTCCGCACTGTATTGGAAAAAGGACTACAACGCCTTGGTTATCGGGTGACCGCGGAGTCGTCGGGACAGGCGGGGCTGGCAAGAGTGCAGGCGGCGCCCGACGATTTCGATCTGGTCATCACCGATCAGACCATGCCGCAAATGTCCGGCCTCCAACTCGCCGCCGCCATCCGGGTCATCAGGCCCGACCTCCCCGTGATCCTCGCCACGGGATATTCGCCGGAGGTCGCCGGTCGCGATCCGGCCGCGCTCGGTCTGGCCGGCATCCTCGGGAAGCCGATGCATTTCACCGAACTGACGCAGTTGATCCGCCGCGCCGTGACCAAGGATGCGCCGGCCGGCCGTAGTGAATAAATGAATACGGACGGCACCTGGCCTCGCCGTGCGTGCTGGCGCGTGAAGCGACTAGCTGGCGGCACACTGTTTTAGCGCCCAGTGGATGGCAGGACTCTGCGGTGAAGGCACGATGAACTGCAGCCCCGTGCTGAGTCCGCCGGGCAGCGCCACCGGAATGCTCAACACCGCGACGCCGCCGAGACTCGCGGGTGTCATCAATGTCAGCAGGCGTGTCCGGTTTTCCACCGTGCACTCGGCTTTGGTCAGCGCGGGAAATGGCGTCGCGGGCATGAGGAGAAAATCGTAGTTCTCGAAATAGGTGCTCCACGCGGTGCGCACGCGTTCGCGGACCGCGTTCGCTTCGTTGAGTTGGGCCGGACTCCATCGGCGCCCGCGATCGAGCCGCTCCCAGACCTCCGCGCTGTAACGATCGCGATGGCGGTCGAGCCATTCGGCATGGGCCGCGCACGCCTCGGTGCTTTGCAGCACCGCGTAGGCATCGGCTGAGCCGGAAAATCGTTGTAGGAGAAACTCGGATACGTCGTTCGGCGCGGTTTGCGCGAACCGCGCCGCCGCGGTGTTGAACGCCCGGGCGACTTCCTCGTCGGCGGGTTGCGCGAGCGAACTGAAATCGAGGACGCATCCGCGCAGTTCGCGTTCGCCCGGGACCGGTTTGCCGAGAAGGTATCGGTTGATCAGTTGAAGATCGGCGGCGTTTCGCGTGAACCAGCCCGCGGTGTCGAAACTCGGTGCGAGCGGAAACGCGTCGCTGATATAGGCGTCCTCCGGCGTGAGCCGGATGCCGTACAATCCGCAAAATGCCGCGGGCACCCGGATCGATCCGCCCGTGTCGCTGCCCACCGCGAGGGGCACGATGCCGGCGGCGACGGCCGCCGCGGAGCCGCTGCTGGACCCACCGCTCGTGCGGCCCGGGAAGCGGGGATGCTCGCAATCGCCGTGGTGAGGATTTTCGCCGGTGAGCCCGTAGGCAAATTCGTAGAGCTGGGTTTTGGCGGCGAGGATTGTGCCGAGCCCGCGCAGCGAGTGGGGCAGTTTACTGTCGCGCGGCCGGATCGGCAGCACGCCCGTGGGAAAATCCGCCCCGGCATTGAGCGGCTGGCCGGCGGTGAAAAAAAGATCTTTCAGCACGTAGGGCACGCCGGCGAGTGGCGCGATGGTGCCGACAACACGCTCAAACGTAGCCAGCATATCCGCCTGCGGCGTCAGGGAAGCGAACACAGCACGGGATTGCCCATCGGGCAGCCCGGTGCGCAGACGGCGGGCAATTTCCTTCGCGGCTCCCGCAGGATCGCGCGTGCCCAGTGCCTGCCACTCGGCCATGGTCATGGCGGAGAATTGTGACGACATGCGGCCAAAACTGTAGGCCGCGCAGGCGAGGGCAATCCTGACATTGCACATCTTGACGTGACGAAAATCTTGGCATCACCGGCGTGTTGATCGAAACAACAGCCATGACTCCTGAAGCGAAACTCGCCGAACTCGGACTTTCCCTGCCTGCCACCGCGGCCGCGGCCGGCAATTACGTGCCCACGGTGCGCGTGGGAAACACGCTGCACTGCGCGGGTACGATCAGCGTGTGGGACGGGAAGATCACCCACGAAGGCCAGGTCGGGCGCGAACAAACCGTGCAGACCGCCTACGAGTCCGCGCGTATTTGTGCCTTGAATACACTGGCGAACATCAAGGCGGCGACCGGTTCGCTCGATCAGGTGGCGAGGATCGTCTTTGTAGGCGGCTACGTGAATGCCATCAGCGGTTTTGCCGACAGCCCTGCGGTCATCAATGGAGCGAGCGACCTGTTTGTCGCCGTTTTCGGTGAAGCGGGAAAACACGCCCGCGCCGCCGTCGCGGTGGCCGGCCTCCCAAAAAATTCCACCGTCGAGATCCAGGTGATCGCGGAGCTGAAAAGCTGATCGCATTTAGAATGGAGTTATAGCCGCAGGCGCGGACCAGCCGAGGGCATCCTGGGCGGTGACGGCGGCCAGGGCGGCGGCGATGGCTTTGAGCAGGTCGGTGTGGTTTCGAGCCTGGGTTTGCGTAGGAAGGCCTTCACTTGCTCCACATCCTTTCGATGAGGTGGAGGTCTGGGGAGTAGTGGAAGGAAGCGGACCTGGGTGACGGCGTGGCGGATGCACGGGAGGGTCGGGTCGTTTTTATGAGCGCCGAGGTTGCCCAAGACGACGAGGTCGCCTGATCGAAGCACCGGCACCAGAACCTTTCGCATGTAGGCGCAAAAGACCTCGGTATCGTTCTCACGCTGGAGCGTGGATGCGGTGATAAACCAACAGGCGGCAGATGATGCGGGACATCCAAGCCCGTTAGCGCATGGAGTGGCGTCGCCGGAGAGTTTTTCAGAGTTCTCTCATTTCGAACTTGGCAAACGGCGGGGATTCGTAGGATCACGCGAAATCGAATATAACACGATCATCTTACGCGTGTTCTGTTAATTTTTTACACACGTTCTACCCCATGAAGTTTTCTGCCCCTGTCTGCCGCGGCGCGCTCGCCGGGTTTGTTGGTTTTTGCTGCCTCCTCACGCAGATCGTTGCCTCGGATCCGGCGCGGCAGGACTCGCCTCTCGTGGAAGCTGCAGACGCGGCCAGCGTGTTTCCTCAAGGCCAGACGGTGCGGGCGGTGGCGCGCTATCAGGATGGTCGCTACTTCGGCACGCGCGATGGGGTGTGGCGCAAGATGGATCATCACGAGGACGACGAGGTTGACCGCGTGTGGGGCAAGCCCCGCCAGTCGATCACGGGTCTCGCGGTGTGGGGCGAGCGCATCGTGGTCGCGGCGGGCAATCAACTATTCGCGGGCCCGCCGGACGATCCGGCCCAGTGGCAAGAACTGCCGCGCGGAGCCTTCGCGCCGGAACCGGCGAACAACTGGCAACACCTGCGCGTGCTGAACGGGCGTTTCGTGGTGCATGGCTCGTCGGGATTTTATGAGTCGGAGGCGGGCTCGAGTTGGGCGAGAATCGACGTCCAAGAGCGTCGGTTGGTGGGCTTGGCCGAGGGGCCGGATGAGTGGTGGGCAGTGGCCTCGTTGACAGGGCAGGGCGGCTACGTGCTCGGGCGCAGCGCGGACCTGCGCGTGTGGACGTGGAGCGAGGTGTTGCCGGAACATTTTAAGCCGACGAGCGTGATTTTTGCCGTGATCGGCGAGGGCGTGGCGGTAATCGCCGGGACTTACGCGGCGCGCGGTGAAACGCTCCATGTGCCGCAAGCGTTGCTCAGCTACGCGTGGCCGAGGGAAGGCAAGGCCAAGTGGCAGCTCGCGGCGCACGCTATGCCGGCCGGCGCTAGCATGATCGACATCGCCGCGATGGATGGCGCGGTGTGGGCGCGTTTGCCGAACGGCGATGTGAGCGCGTCGAGCAACGGGTTTGATTGGATTCGTGTGGCGGTGAATCCGCTGGGCGATACCGGGGCGTGGTTCGCGAGCGATCACGCGGCGAGCGAGGATATCATCGTCGCGACGAATGGGGGCCGGTATGTGCAACTCTGGGCCGAACAACTGGAGATGGCCGGGCGCGGCGGTGCGCCGAGTGTGGCGTGGCTCGACGTGAAGAGTTCGGAGCCGCCCGTGGTCGTGGCGCAGGATCAACCGGTCGCGCCGAGCGCGCCGAAGACCGTGACTGTCGCGGCACAGACCTCGGTAGCGGGGACCGCGCCGGCTTCGGCCGCGAAGCAGGCGACATTTCCACCGGCCACGGTGCGGGGTGCTGTGGCGATGGCGGAGGCGTTTCTCGCGTTTGAGCATCTCTACGTGCGCGGCGAGCCTCGGAGCAAACTGGCGGCGGAGGCGGTGAAGGTTTACAAAGTGGTGAAGGAGCACCGACCAGCGGCGGCGGCCGATGTGGCCGAGACGCTCGCGATCACGGTGATCAACTTGCAGCCGAATGATATTCGCACGACGGCGTATCTGGTGCATCACATGCCGGAGTTTAAGCGGCGCGTGCAGGCGCTCTATGGGAAGAGTTATTCGGGCGTGTATTGGAACATTCAGAAGTCGAAAGGCTACAACACGACGAACGAGTTCGAGGTGGATATCGTGAAGGAGCTGCTGATGAGCTACACCGATAATAGCTACCTGAGTCGCGTATCGTATCCGAGGATCCCGCAGAATTATCCGAGCTACGAGCCCGACGCGGGGCGCATGTCCGTGGCGCTACAGGGCGCCGACAAAGCGCCGTATGAGGGTGATCCGGTGCGGGAAAATCTGCGCAAAGGTTGGGCGGGTGCGGCGCTGGATCGCGACATCCAACACACGAACGCGCTGGGAATTCAGGCTACGTCGGCCTTGCGTCATCTGTGGTTGGTGGCGGCGCGGACCCTGTGGCCCGGAGCCGCTCCTCGCGATAACAAGGAGTTGTTCGCGCGTTCGATGAAGGAGAAGGCGAACGCGGGTTCGATCTTTGCATTGGATTCGCTCGCGTTGGATGCGCGCAAAGCCGGAAGGACCGACGAGTTCGCGTCGTATCGCGATCTGGCGGTGCAACGCGGGATCGCCGCATCGCGTTACCGGAGTTACGCGGAAGATATGGCGGCGGCGCTCGCGGCGGTCGCGGACGCCGAGAAAAACACGGTGGCCGCGATGAAGGATTACAACGAACAGATGGCGGCTTCGAACGATGCGTTGAAACAACTCATGGAGAAGCGCGCGGAACTGCTCGCGGCCGCGCAGAAGCGGGAGGCTCAGACGACGGACGGCGGCGTGCTCACGGCGGAGGAGGTGCGCGCCCGCTCGCAACAACGCGCGGTGCTGGAAGCAATTCCCGGAGCCGCGGAGCGGACGAAAGCCCTGGCCGGGCATGAGGCGCTGTGGGCGGAGAAGATCCGTTATCGCGACCTCGCGATCCAACTCGCACGCGCTGCGGATGCGGCGGACTCTTCGCGCACGGAGTTGCTCAAGGCGGCGAAGACGTCGTTCGGCGATTTGTTCGGAAAAGTTCCGGAGCACCTGCCGAACCAGCTGTCGCTCGCCGCGTTGGTCGGTGTGATTGACAACAAAGTGAATCGTGCGCGTCGCGTGGAAATCTTGGACGCCGTGTTGAAGGAAGTGCCCACGCTCGCCGACGTGTGGGCGATGCGGGCGGATCTTCACCTCGAGGATGGCGAGATCGACAAAGCCGCGGGCAAGCTCGCGGTGGCGCAAACGATCAATGCACAGGATGCGGCGGTGCAGCGAGTGACGGCCAAGTTGCGCTCGCAGCAAGTGTCGCGCATCGGCCCGGACGAGGATGAAGAGGCGGCCGCGATAGCCGATCTCTTCATGCAAGCCCTGGCCCAGTCTTCCGACGGAAAGCAAGCCGCGACCGAGGCCAAGGCTCAGGTCAATACTCCGGAGGCGGACTACGCCATCGGGCTCGAGTATGAGCAGGGAAAGCGCGGCGCGGACGTCGAGGAACGGATCGAACAGGCGCGCATCTACTACGTGAAAGCGGCGGAGGCCGATTATGTGCCGGCGATGTTGGGCGCGGTGCGCATCGCCAATGCGAGTTTGCAGCATCTCAAGCTTGACGCGTCGCAGCGCAGGGCGGTCGAGAACGAGATCATTCGCTGGGTGGGCCAGGCCGCGAACCTCGGCAACGGCGAGGCCTTGCGGGTGCGCGCGGGCTGGAAGGTGAATGGGCTGGCTGGGTTCGAGCGGAACCTCGGCCTCGCGATGCTGGACTTGGAAAAGGCCGCCGATTCAGGCGATGTGCCGGCGATGCGCATGCTCGCCCAGGCGGCGCATGCGGGTGAGTGGGGCGCACCCGAGAAGGCGGAATACTGGCTCGAGAAAGCGCAGCTCGCGGGCGATCCCGAGGCCGGCAAAGTGTTGCAACAAGTCATGCGGGAAAAATACGGCGACCCCGCCGCCGGGCCCGAAACGGTGTTGCGCGAGGTGCGGATGGAGCTGTTTCGCGCGATCAAGAGTCTGCACAATCAAAAGCCCAGCTTCCCGTGGGGACTTGAGCAGATGGAGCAACTGCGACCGGGAATTCTCGGCGACGATGTTTATGATGAGCGGGAGCGCGCGTTGCTGGCTGAGTTTCAGAAACCGGTTTTCCACGTGCGCTTGGTCGCGGCGAAGTCGCCGGTGTTTAATCCGGATGACCTCGTGCTTGCGGGCAGTTTCACGAGCATGGCGCGCCAGGCGTTAGGCGATTTCGCTCCACTGAAGGGCGAGGCGCAACGGGCGTTGTGGCTGGAAAGCGGGAATGTGGGCTGGACCAAAGTCGTGGCCTACGCGCAGCAAGGCAGCACCCAGCGGCAGGAAATCGTCACGCTGCTGAGGCGTTCGCTCGGAAGCGTTTGGGAACAAAGTTCAGCGAACAACGAGTTTCGTCCGCTCAGGACCGCGCTCGATCGCTATCGGAACAGTGCAGCGCGATTGAACGGAGGAGACCACAACGTGGGGCGCACACTGTTGCACGAGGCCTGCGTGGAGCTCGATCGGATGGTCAAGGACGCCGTGCCGGACTTCCTCTATTCGGATCTAAAACCGGCGGCGGGAAAGTGAGCGGAGCAAAAGGATGAATCTGTTTTTTCCCGATCCGGACACGTTGTCACCGGCTCAGCGGAGGCTGGCCCTCGTCGGTGCGCGCGCGGCGTGCGTGCTCGCGCCGGTGATGATGGCGGGCCTGCTCGGAGCGGTGGTCGCGCATTTCTTTTTCGAAGTAGGCAACTATCCGGAGCCGCGGGCGCGTTACGCGGTGGGAGCGCTGCTCTTGTTTCTCTTCGTGCCGGTCACGGGTGCGATCTGGTATTTCGCGCGAGGACTCGTGCGAGAGCTACGTGCGGAGGAGAAAAAATCGGAGGAAAATCTGTGATCGGACGCGCGGCGGTGCCCACTTGTGGAGGTAGTAATGCGAAAGTTTTTCCGGAACGACTGAACTGATGACGAACGTACTGATAGCCTTGGGGATTGTGCTGCCGCTGGTCGGCGTGTTGGTGTCGCAGTTGCCGGAAAATATGTGGCGCGGAGTGACGACCCGCGGCTCGCGCTGGGCGAATCAAGCGTCGACGTCCGGGATGCTGGTGTTCGCCGGGCTCGGCTGGATTGGGGTAACCTTAATCGTCCTCTACGGCAACGCGGTCTGGCTCGGCTGGCGCTCAACGCAGTGGGTGGAGGAGGAAGGAACGGTGTTGGAAAGCCAGCTCGTGGAAACGCGTTTGGTACGCACGACGAATTTCTCGTATCGACCGGAGGTGATCTACGGATTCAGCGTGAACGGTGAAGCGCAGCGCGGCACGCGAGTGGATGCTGCCGGCTCGTCAACTTTGGATCGCGATTTCGTCGAAGAAGAATTGCGCACGCGTTACGCGCCGGGAGCGAAGGTCGCGGTATTTGTCGATCCGTACGACGCAACGCGCTCGGTGCTCGTGCCCGGCGTGCCAGCGAAGGCCTCGACCCTGGTTGGCTTGGGGGCGGCGTTGCTGGCGGTGGCCGCGTGGCAATTGCGCGCGTTGTTTTGTGATTGGGAGGGAGATGGGCTCGTTGCGTCAGAACCGAGGCGGAAGAAGCGGGGGAAACGCCGGTGGGTGTTTGCGCGGTCAAGCTCAGTCGCGCGCGTAAGTGAGGCCCATAGGATTATTCTCACCCAGCCATTTGAAAAATCAGATTATGACCCTGCTGAATCACTGCTTTGTCTTGTTTATCGCTGCGGCCAGTTGGTTCGTCTCGTCGACGGCTCTGAGGGCTCAACCGGAGGATGCTCGCTTGGAAGAGGTCGCGTGGTTTGCGGGCGAGTGGGAGGTGACGCCCGCGCCGGCGGAGGGTTTTGATGAAGACGGTGCAAATCCGATCACGACGGTGCGGATCGAGCATCGCGGTGGCGCGGCGCTTGTGCGCCACAGTCCTGAGCGAAACGGACGCCCGGCGGTGAGCGTGGCGTTTGCGGTCAAGAAACTCGGCGCGACGTTCCCGTGGTGGCCGGAGGACGGCGGGCCGGCGTCGGTGTCGCGCAAGGTGTCGGCGGACAGCTTCGATCTCGCGAGCGTGGACCCGATGGGCCGCGCGGATTGGTCGCGGGCGTTGCGGCATACCCGAGTGCGCACGAACCTGGTGGAATGGCGGGAGATGTTGGTGAAACCGCAAATCGTGCTGTCGGGAGTGCCGCTGTGATGACCCGGTCGGAAATAATCGCCGCGCTGCGGGATATTCGCGTTTGGATCTGGCCACTGATGCTGGCGGTGGCGTGGTGGCTGGATCGCGAGTGGCGACCGATTTATTTTCTGTGGCGCCATGATTCGGGTGTGCTGATTGGGGGCAGTACTGCAGCCGCGTTGATTTTGCCCGGAGCGCTGACATTGGCGGCGGTGATCGGCGCGGTGCGCGCGTGGTCGGGGCGTTCGGCGGCGAATGGTGCTTACTTCCTGGTGTGCCTGCTTGCGGCGCTGGTGTATGGGTCGATGACGTTGTCGTTGGTGAGTCACCGGTTGAGGGCCGACAACACGCGCGTGACGGTGCGGATGTATGTCGTGTATGCGCGTTCGTTGGAGCGGGCACAACTCGCCGGGATCGAAGAGCGCCGGGTGGTACGAGGTAGCATCAACAGGGTGTTTCCGGTGCTCGTGGCGAAGGATGGAACGAAGATCCATTTGCGCGGACCAGGCGCATGGGAGTTCACCGAGGCGCTGGCGGAATTCTGGAACATCCCCGTGACACCCGAGAAGGAGGTGTCCGCACGATGAGTGAGGGGGGCGACCAGCCCATAGCGCGCGGGCCAGTGCTTTTGCGACCGCCAAAACTTGCCGAGTGACGGCGGGTGGGGTGGCGATCAGCGTTGAGGCGGGTGAGGCGGCCCCCTCGAGGCGTTGCGCTGTGACGGCCGGTTGGGCTTCTTGTCTTTTTCAATCGCACCAGCGACCTCCTCTTTTTCGAAGTCGAAGTGCACGAACACTCCCTCGTTGAGGAGCGGAGGCGGGGAGGTAAATCGCGCCGGGATCAGTGGCGGAGAGGGAGGGATTCGAACCCCCGGGAGCTTGCGCCCCAGCGGTTTTCAAGACCGCCGCAATAGACCACTCTGCCACCTCTCCGGAGATAGCGCGCAACATTCGCATGAGTTCTCGCGCGATTGTCCAGCCTTCAGCGAGCGCCGAGATTCACGCGTGAGTTTCGGTCACAAAAAATGCCACCGGAAACCGGTGGCATTCTCAAAACGGAGCGAGGCGGGGAACGCTCAGAGTCGCGCGAGGAGTTTTTCCTTGAGCGCGGCTTTGGGCTGCATGCCGACAAACTGTTCAGCGACCTGACCGCCCTTGAAGAGCAGCATCGTGGGGATCGCGCGGATGCCGTACTCGGAGGCGATGCTGCCGTGGTCGTCCACGTTCACCTTGGCGATCGTGACTTTGCCATCGAGCTCGACAGCGAGTTCTTCGAGGATCGGAGCGATCGCTTTGCACGGGCCGCACCATGGCGCCCAAAAGTCAACGAGGACGGGCGTGGCGGCGCTGGTGGCGCTTTTGAAAGTGTCGGTGGTCAGGTTGGCGATTTTGTCAGACATGGAATTGGTGTTTGATGAAGACGGTAACGAATCAAAAGGGGGCGTTTTGGCAAACCTCCGCGCGCACGCCGGGTTTCAGCGCGGCGTGGATTTGTGAATGATTTCCGCGAGTTCGCCACGCTCGACTTGAGAAAGATGTTTTCCGCGGAGCTTCAGCTCTTCGAACGTCTTCACCACGGTCTCCGTCATGCGGCCGTGGGTTTCTTCCGAACCGCCGACGATGGCGAACTGCTCTCCGCGGGTGATCCGTTTGTGTCCGTCGTGGTTGTCCAAGCCGACTCCCAGCAATGCGGCCGGGGCGGACGGGCTTTTGGACGAGGTACGTTTTACGGGCTTCTTGCTCACGCCAACAAGGTGTCCGGCTCGGCGGGTGTTTCAAGAGCGTTCTCCCTCGTGACGGGAGCCGGCGAATCTTCGCGGGCGGAGACGCGGATGTCGTCGAAGGCTTCGGTTTGTTGCACGCGCAATTTGCCCAGGCGGGTAAGCTCGAGAACGGCGATGAAAGTCGCGACGAGGACGCGCAGGCTGGTCTTGTCAGGAAAGAGGTCGGAGAAGACGAACGACTTCTCGGTCTGGATGCGCACGAGGATCTGCTCCATCTGGTCGGAGACGGTGACCTGTTCGTCGCGGATCTCGCCGACGACGAGTTTTTCGGCGAGCCGGCGCAGGACGATGTTGAACGAGTTCCACAGATCGATGCGGTCAACGTTCTTGAGCGGGCGTTCATCTTCGGAGGCGGCGAGCGTCGGAACGTAGCGCGCGAGCTTGTCGCGTTGGAAGGTGGCGAGGTCGTCGAGTTCGCGGGCGGCTTCCTTGAACTTTTTGTATTGGAGAAGTTGATGCACGAGCTCCCAGCGCGGGTCCATGGCGTCGTCATCGTCGGCGTTGGGATCGACCGCGTGGTGTCCCTTGGGCAGGAGCATGCGGCTTTTGATTTCCATCAACGTGGCGGCCATGACGAAAAATTCGCCGGCGACTTCGAGGTCGAGCTGCTGCATGGAGCGCAGCACGTCGAGGTACTGACGCGTGACGGCTTCGATAGGAATATCGTAGATATCGATCTCGTTTTTCCGGATGAGAAAAAGGAGGAGATCGAGCGGGCCTTCGAAGGCCGGAAGTTTGATGCGATAATCAGCGTCGGGAACCACGGGGCGTCGATGGTTGGGCGGCGGGGGCGGCGGGCAATGGAAAAAATGCGGGGGCGCGGCGACCGGGGGATGTCGGCAGGATCACCGAGGTGAACAGGATCGATCAGCCGGTGCGACGGAAGGTGGCAAAGAAGAAACCGTCGGTGTTGTAGACGTCCGGCAAAATGGTGCGAGCGGGCGATGCGGCGGTGAAATGCGGATGCGCGGCCAAAAAGGCGGCGGCGATGTCGTCATTCTCGAGGCGGCTGAGGGAGCAGGTGGCGTAAATGAGCAGACCGCCAGGGCGGACATGTGCCGAAAATTTTTCGAGGAGTTCTCCCTGGAGTTTCGCTGCGGCGGCGATGTCAGCCTCCGTCGTGCACCATTTCAGATGCGGCGAGCGTCGCCAGGTACCGGAGCCGCTGCACGGTGCGTCCACCAACACGCCATCGAACAAACCGTCCGGTATCGAGGAAATGGATACGTTTCGCAGGCGGGCGCGGGATGCCCGGGCTTGGAGTTCGGCGAGGGCGGCAGGGCGGATGTCGTGAGCGGTGACATGTCCTGCCGGGCCGAGAAGATGCGCGAGCTGGAGCGTTTTTCCGCCGGCCCCGGCGCACGCATCGAGCCAGCGTTCGCCGGGCGTGGGGCGCACTGTCGCGAGAATGAGTTGTGAGCCGAGGTCCTGAATCTCGACGAGTCCCTGCGCATAGGCATCGGTTTGTGTGACGTCGGCTTCGGACAGCAGTTCGACGGCTTCAGGCCGGATGTCGGATGTTTTCCACGCCCAGCCACGCCGGGAGAACTCTGCAAAGACAGTATCGGGCGCATCGGTTTGCAGACGGAGCCTGAGCGGAGCGCGGCTGTTGAGAACGTCGAGCGTGGGCGGCATAAACGCCGCGGGGCAATGTGTGCGGAACCAATCGGGGAGCAGCGAAGCGGTGGCGGAATCGCCGAGCACGGCAACTTTGTCGGCCACGGTGAGGGCGGAGGACGACGTCCAGTTTTGCGGCACGAAAGCCTCGCGAAACTGACGCGTGGCGGGCAGGTCGGCGGCAAGCCATGCAATCAGGCGAACGGCTTCGTCTTCCGAGCGGGCGAGGACGGTCTCGACCCACGGCAGGTGGCGGATGGCTGTGTATAAAACTTCTCGATACAAGCGCCGGTCGCGTGATCCGAAGCGGCGTTCGCGGGCGAGGCGGCGCTGGATGCGCGCGGGCAGATTGCGGTCGTTGCGGATGTGCGGATGCAGTTCGCGAAAGAGCGCGAGAAACGTGCGGGCTTGATTGTCGGCGTGGGCGTTCATGCCGGGCGCGAGAATGCGGGTGGTTGCGCGTCAGAAGCCCGCGAGATGCACCTGGATATTGAAGCCGAACTTACTTTCGCGGCGCTGGCCGTTGTAGAGTGAAATGCCGTAGCGGATGCTCCAGAGATTGTTGATGTTTTGATGAAGACCGATGGAGCGCTCGATGAAGCGGCTCTTGCGAGCGTCGAAGTGCAAGCGCGCGTAGGTCTGCCAGACCTCGTTGAGACGATACCGACCCTCGGTCACATACTCCTGAAGATTGCGCCGGAGGAAATGATTGCCGAGGTAAAGCGACCAGGCGTTGCCGTCGCGGATCGTGAAGCCGGTGTTCATTTCGCGCAGCGTGAAATCCTGCGGCGTGACACTTTGATAGAGATTGAACTCGAGCCAATGGACCGGCGTGAAGGCCAGTTCGGTGTGGATCGCCGAAAAATCTTTCTCGCCGGGTTCGGTGTCGGGAAGGAAATCGACGGCGAAATTGACGCGCAAAAGATCGCGCGATCCGTAGGCGCCGTCGCGTGTCTGGAAGATGTTGTCGAGACCGAGCCGAAGCGTGTTCGTGGCGCGCAATTCGTCGATGGCGCGCTGCTCGCCGAGGCCGAGCGGGAGCAGGTAGGTTTGAAACGCGAGGTCGTCGATCGGCGGAATGTAGGCACGCCCTTTCGATCCTTCGGGGATGTAACGATACGAAAGACGCGGTGTAACCAAATGCCGGATACCATCGATGCGCCAGCGGTCGTTTTTATAACCGAAAACGGCGCTGGCCTGGAGGCTTGCATCGAAGCCCACTTCGCCGAGGACGCGCGTGTAATCGTCTTTGCCACCGGTCGCGCGTGCGTAGTGCGTGACGCGGGCGCCGGCGACCGGCGTGAGGTTGAGCCATGGCCGGGGTGCGATCGGTCGCGACAATCCGTAATACGCGTCGAAGCGATCGCTGTGCAGCGTCTCGCCCGTGGTGGCGGCGTCCTCGATCAAGACGGCTGCGCTGGCTTGCGCCTGTTGATAAATGCCGAGGGGGAGTGCGGAAGGCAGCAGGTCGAAACGCACCTCGGGCAGGCGCTGCTGGACGCGATAATAGCGATTGGGCTGGGCGCGCGCGAAGACCGAGAAAATGGCGTTGTCGCCGGTGTGCGCGAGTTCGAGGAAGGTGTCGGGTTGCTGGATCGGATAAAAAGTCGCGGGAAGGAAATCGCGGGTGATCTCGGAGTCGCTCCAGTAGGCGACCTGCCCATGCAGCGAGAGCGCTTCGCTGAAACGCTGACGATGCGTCCACTCGATGTACCCGCGATCCTTCGGCACGGGACGATTGAGGATGTCCGTGAGGCGTTTGCCGTAGTCGTGAATGTATCCGGTTTTTAAATACCCGGCGGCGGTGCGATCGCCTTCACCGCGGCGATAAAAAGCGCCGGGGCCGAGCAGGAGTCCGCGTTTGGAATACAGGCTGATGTCGCCACCCGCCCACACTCCGGACGCGACGGGAAGGCGGGTGCCGACGCCGGCGAAGGCACCGAGACTGCCGCGATAACCGGCGTGGGCATCGAGTTGGGAAAACACCGGCTGGTTGAGCGCGTGCTCGTAGGTGAGGAAACGAATGGGCGTGAACCAGCCGACGCCGATGCGGGCGTTTTCCGCGCGAATACTTTCCTTGTGCCGATAGATGAGGCGGTCGGCCTTGATCGAAGGTCCGAGGTATTGCGGTTCGTAGTAACTGACGGAGGCGTTGTGGAGAATGAGCTCGTCTCGTGTGCCTTCGACTGAGGACCCGGAGAGATAATAGGGGAACTCGCCGACGCGCAGATTGCGCACAGCGACGGTTTTCGTGCGGAGATGATAGACGATTTCGTCGGCCAGCAGCCGGCGGTCCTCCATCATGAGGCGGGCGTGACCGCGGGCCGTCGCAATGTTGCGGGCGTGGTCGAAACGGATCTCGTCGGCTTCGAGGACGATGCGACCGTAAACCAGTCGCGGAGAACCCGAGTACACGATTTCGCCGGTGGTCGTGTCGGTGTCGTAGGCGCCGGCGAAAAACTCGGGGCGCACGTCGTCCTGGGCGCGAAGCGAGGCGGACAGGATGATGGCGAAGAAAAGACAAAGAAGACGACGGGTCACGGTTTGCCGGAGCAAAACGCCCGGCCGCTTGCGGGCAAGCCTCCGCCGAGGCATAAACGCACTGCGCATCACGCTACCGTTTTTTCGCTTTTCGGAGCCAATGCTGCGGCCCATCGTCCGCGCGCCGTCATTTTACTGTCTCATGCCCAACGCCATTTCCCGCAACAAATCCACCGCTCATCACGATATGGCTCCGCTCCGCGCGGAGATCCGGGCCCTCGGCTCGGCTTTGGGCCGGGTGATCAGTCAGCTCGAAGGTCCGGATGAATTGGAGCGTGTGGAAACGCTGCGCACGCTGGCGAAAGCTGCGCGCGCGGGCGACGAAAGTGCGGGTGCCAAACTGGCCGCCGAGGTTGCTCGGCTCACGCCGCGGCAGGCCTTCACGCAGGCGATGGCGTTCACGTTGTATTTTGAGTTGGTGAATCTGGCGGAGGAGAATTTCCGTGTCGGGCTTATCCGCCGCCGCCGCGCGAAGCGTTTGCAGGCGGATCCGAAATCGGAACCCATTCGCGAATCGGTCGAGGCGGCGATCATGGAGTTGAAAAAACTCGGCGTCGGCGATGGCGAGATGCAATCGCTCGTGAACAGTCTCGATATCGAGCTGGTTTTTACGGCGCATCCGACGGAATCGAAACGGCGCACACTGCTCACGAAACTGCGTCGTCTCGCCGGATTGCTCCGCCGCCGTGCGCAGCCGGAGCCGAGCGATGCCGAACTCATCGATCCCGCCGGCGTGGAGCGGGAAATCGTGTCGCTATGGCTGACCGATCGCAGTCGCACCGAGCGCCCCGAAGTGACGGACGAGGCGCGCACGGGATTGTGGTATTTCGAGACGGCGCTTTTCAACACGTTGCCGCGGCTCCACGCCGATCTTTCGCGGGCGCTGGCACGTCATTATCCCGGCGTGAAGGCACCGGCGCGCTGGCTGACCTTTGGCTCGTGGATCGGCGGCGATCGCGACGGGAACCCGAATGTCACGGCCGACATCACCGCGGATGTGCTGCTCATGCATCGGCGGCTCGCGGCGGAGAAATTGCGCGCGGGTATTTATGATTTGAGCCGCTGGCTCACGCTTTCGGATCGCCGCGAACCGCTGCCGGGTTCGATCAAAAAACTCCTTCGCGAGAGCCGGCAGCTCTCGTCGTTGATCGCCCAGCTTTCCAGCCGGTATCCACACGAGCAATACAGGCTGTTGCTCGCGGGCCTGCGCGATCGACTCGATCAGACGGTGAGCGAGGCACGCAGCGGGCGCGCCCTGGCGCCGGATGTGCCGGAGACGGATCATTCCCTCACGGCCGATGCCGTGAAGGAGACGTTGCAGACGATCCACGAGGCGCTCGCCTCGGGACGCGGCGCGGCGCTCACTGGCGGCGAATTGCAGACGGTGCGCGACTGGGTGGAGGTTTTTGGTCTGCATGCCTCGCGCCTGGATGTGCGCCAGCATTCCGGTTTGCATGAAACGACGGTGGCCGAGCTGCTCGGACGAGCGGACTACGCCAAACTCACCGAAGCGGAGAAGTGCGCGTTGCTGGGGGGTGCGATCGCCGGTGCGCGTGCGTGGACTCCGGAAAAACTCGCTAGGATCAGCGACGCCGCGCGCACCGTGATAGCACCGATGGCGCTGACGGGACGTGTCGCGCAACGCTTCGGGCCCGACGGCTTGGGTATTTATATCATCAGCATGACCGACGGCGTCTCGGACGTGCTCGAAGTGCTTTGGTTGATGACAATTTCGGGCGCAGCGCCGATGCCGATCGCGCCGCTGTTCGAAACGCTCGACGACTTGAATCGTGCCCCGGAAATCCTGAGCGCGTTGTTCACGCATCCCGCCTATGCGCCGGAGCTCGCGAAGCACGGACGGCATCAGCACGTGATGCTCGGTTATTCGGATTCCAACAAGGATTGCGGTTACCTCGCCGCGAACTGGGCGCTCTACAAAGCGCAGGAGGAAATCGCCCGCACCTGTCGCGATCATCACGTGCGCACCACGCTGTTTCACGGACGCGGCGGCAGCATCGCGCGTGGGGGCGGTCCGGCGGCGAAAGCGATTCTCGCGCAGCCCGTCGGTTTGCGCGACGGCGCCATTCGCGTCACGGAGCAGGGCGAAGTGCTTTCGACACGTTATCACGACGCCGATCTGGCGCATCGCATCCTCGAGCAGATGGCGTACGGCGTCCTTCTCGGCGCGCATGCGGCGAAGAATCATCAACCGGTCTCAACGGAATGGACCGAGGCGATGGAAGCGATGTCGGCCGCGAGCGTCGCCGCCTATCAAGCGCTCGTGCACGACGACCCCGAGTTTTTGCTTTTCTGGAAACAGTCCACGCCGATCGATGAGATCAGTAATTTGAAGTTCGGCTCGCGACCAACCTTCCGCCGCAACACCACGAGTGTGGAAGATCTGCGCGCGATCCCGTGGGTGTTTTCCTGGATGCAGAGCCGCTTCGTTTTCCCCGGCTGGTTTGGGTTGGGCACCGGTTTACAGACCTTGCTCAAGCGCGGCCCGGGCGGGAAAAAGCTGTTGCGCGAGATGTATGCGAACTGGCCGTTTTTCCGCACGATGATCGACAACGCGCAGGTCACGCTGACCAAGGCCGATCTGCCCATCGCACGCCTTTACGCCGATCTCGTGGACGATCCACGCATCCGCAAAAAGATCTTCGCCATCCTCGCGAAAGAACTGGAGCGCACGGAGGACTCGATCCTCGCGGTCACGGGCCAGAAGCAACTGCTCACGCACGAGCCGGTACTTTTGAAATCCGTGAGGTTGCGCAATCCCTACATCGATCCACTGAACTACATCCAGGTCGAGATGCTGCGCCGCCTGCGCTCGGGCCAGTTGACGAGGGACGATGAGGAGGCCACGCGCGCCGTCGTCGAGCTCACCATCAACGGGATCAGCGGTGGCTTGAAAAACACCGGATGATCTCCGGGCGGCCGGCGGGAAAACTTCCGGCCTTGGTTCTGGCACGTTTCCTGTATGCGGAAAGCCGGTTGCGCTCACGAAATGCGCGCTAGACGCCATCGCCTATCCGGACAACTTTTCCATAAACGAAACTCTGTCGTGATTTTATCGCCCACCGAACTCGAATCGTTCCTGAAAGCCACCAACGCCGCGCCGCACAGCATCCTCGGGATGCATCGGGCGAAAAAGGGAAACACTCGAGGCGTCGTGGCCCGGGCGTTTTTGCGTGAGGGGGCGTCGTGCGAGGTCGTGGAGCTTGCGACCGGGCGCGCGTATCCGATGGAGAAGTTCGCGCCGGAAGGATTTTTCGAGGTGTTCATCCCGAAGCGCACGGAGACTTTCGCGTATCAACTGCGCGCGGTGTACCACAACGGGGAAACGCGGCAGTTTCGCGACGCGTACTCGTTTCTACCGACGCTCGGCGATCTCGATCTGCATCTTTTCAACGAGGGCAACGATCATCGCATCTACGAAAAACTCGGCGCGCATCAGCGCGTCATCGACAACGCGCCGGGCGTTTCGTTTGCGGTCTGGGCGCCTTCCGCCGCGCGCGTTTCGGTGGTGGGGAATTTCAACCACTGGGATGGTCGTTATCATCCGATGCGTCCACTCGGGGCGTCGGGTGTCTGGGAAGTGTTCATACCTGGCGTGCAGGAGGGGGAACTTTATAAATACGAAATCCTGGACCAGGCGGGCCGGATTCATCTCAAGACCGATCCGTACGGCGCGTATTTCGAGGCGCCACCCAACAACGCCTCGGTCGTGTATGATTCCCGCAAATACACGTGGGGCGACGCCGCCTGGATGGAACAGCGACGCGCCAAGGCGGGCCTGCTCGACCAGCCGATGTCGATCTACGAAGTGCATCTCGGATCGTGGCGCCACAAGCTCGAGACCGCCGATCAGCTGTTTTCCTACCGCGAACTCGCGCCGATGCTCGCGGAATACGTGAGCGAACTCGGCTTCACGCACATCGAGATCATGCCGGTGGCGGAGCATCCGTTCGATGGCTCCTGGGGGTATCAGGTAACTGGATACTTCGCGCCCACGCAGCGTTTCGGAACTCCCGAGGATTTTGCGTTCTTCGTGGATTACCTGCATCAGCGCGGCATCGGCGTGATCATGGACTGGGTGCCGGGACATTTCCCACGCGATGCCTTTGCGCTCGCGGAATTCGATGGCACGCATCTGTACGAACACGCCGATCCGCGCCAAGGCGCGCACATGGATTGGGGCACGCTGATCTTCAACTACGGACGCAATGAAGTGCGCTGTTTCCTCGTGGCCAATGCGCTCGCGTGGTTCGACCGTTATCACATCGACGGTCTGCGCGTGGATGCCGTGGCGTCGATGTTGTATCTCGATTATTCACGCAAGGAAGGTGAGTGGATCCCCAACCAGTACGGCGGTCGCGAAAATCTGGAGGCGATTCATTTCATGCGCACGACCAACGACCTCGTGCATCATTATTTCCCCGGCGCCGTGATGATCGCGGAAGAATCCACGTCGTTTCCCGGAGTGAGCCGTCCGACCAAGGACGGCGGGCTGGGATTCGACTACAAGTGGAACATGGGCTGGATGCACGACACCCTGCGCTATTTCCAGAAGGAATCCGTGCACCGGAAATATCATCACAACGACCTGTCGTTCGGGATGCTTTATCAGTACTCGGAAAACTTCGTGACGGTGTTTTCGCACGACGAAGTCACCCACGGAAAAGCCTCGATGCTCTACAAGATGGGCGCGTGGCACATTCCGGAAAAGGCCGCCAACCTCCGCGCTCTTTACGCGCACATGTGGGCATGGCCGGGCAAGAAACTCCTCTTCATGGGCAGCGAGTTTGGCCAGTCGCGCGAATGGAATCACGCGGCGAGTCTCGACTGGCATTTGCTGCAATACAAAGACCACGACGGCATCCGCCTGCTCGTGCGCGACCTCAACCGGTTGTACACGCAGGAGCCGGTGCTGAGCCTCAACGATTTCAACCCGCAGGGTTTTCGTTGGATCAATTGCAGCGACACCGACGCCAGTGTGATGGCGTATCTGCGGCTCGATCCCTTCGAGGAAAATCTCTTCGTGGTGGTTGGTCATTTCACCCCGTTGATACGCGAAGGTTATCGCGTCGGCGTGCCGCGAAAGGGTTCTTGGAGCGAGGTCATCAATACCAACAGCGAACACTACGGCGGCAGTGGACTCGGCAACGGCGGCGGCCTCCACACCGAGGATGTGCCGTATGATGGTCACAGCCAGAGCCTGTGCCTGACGTTGCCACCATTTAGCACGACGATCTTCAAGTGGTCCGCGAAGTGAGTCGCACGCGCCCGGCTGCTTGATTCGGCAGAGGACTTCTGAACGCGACGCTCATGAGAGCGTTTCAAACCAAAATATAACTGATTGTAGGAGCGGCTTTACGCCGCGACCTCCACGCCGGCCCGGCACCTCGATCCGTTTTTAACCACTGATGGGCACTGATAATACGGGGAGCGGAAGCGCCAAAAGCGTAGCCGTGAGCGAGTAGTGATCGGGTGGAACGCGCCGTCCCGGCGCGTTGCTCGCCATCGTCTACATGACAGCGGTCTCAAAATTTCTTAAGCGGCCGAGAATAATTCGGCGATCACGTCTTCGAGCGGCACGTCCTCGATCGTGATGTCAGCGACGGGGCCGGTCGAAAGAATCTCTTGCGACAACGCGATGACGGCGTCGGCGGGCACGGTCAGCGTCAGCGCGCCTTCGGGCGAACGCGCTGGCTCGCCATGCGCCGATTTCCACCCGGGAGGGAACGCGGCCGGATCCTGCGGGAGAAACTTGATGATCTTCTTGCGACTGCCGGAGCCGCCTTCGAGTCGGTCGAGCGATCCGTCGTAGATCTTGCGACCCTTGTTGATCACGATGACGCGTTCGCAGAGCTCTTGGATGTCGGCCATGTAGTGGCTCGTGAGGAGGATCGTGACGCGATACTTGCGATTGTAGGCGCGAAGAAAATTGCGCACGGCCTTCTGCGAGACGACGTCCAGACCGATGGTCGGCTCGTCGAGAAATAGCACGCGCGGGCGATGCAGCAGCGCGGCGATCAGCTCCATCTTCATGCGCTCACCGAGCGAAAGCTCGCGCACCATCACGTTGAGTTTGGCTTCCACGCCGAGCAGCGCGACGAGTTCGTTCAAGGTCTCCCGATACTGAGCTTCCGGGATGCCGTAGATGTGGCGCAGCAACACAAACGACTCGATTGCGGGAAGATCCCACCAGAGCTGGTTCTTCTGACCGAGCACGAGGGCGAAGAGACGGCGGTAGGCGTTTTCCCGTTTCTTCGGCTCAAAACCCGCGACGCGCGCAGTGCCGCCGGTCGGGAAAATCAATCCCGAGAGCATTTTCAGCGTCGTGGTTTTGCCCGCGCCATTGGGGCCGAGAAATCCGACGAACTCGCCCTCGGCGATGTCGAACGAGATGTCCTTGGCTGCGGCTATCTCCTCGAAGTCGCGCCGGAAAAGACCTTTCACGCCGCCCCAGAAACCGGGAATCTTTTTGTAGGTGCGAAAGACGCGGGTGAGGTTGCGGACTTCAATCATGGAACGGGCGAGTGAAATGGAAATCGGTCCAAGCGCAAAAAGGAAGTGACTGGCGTGCTGATCGCGCCTGCCCAAGGCGACCGTTCAGAGCGTGCAGAGTTTTTTGTAGTCGAGCACGCTGTGGCTGATGAATCCGGCGGCGAGTGCTGCACGATCGCTGAGCGGTCCGTCAGCGGGTGTGATGTCGTCGCCGAGTTGAAAGATAAAACTGTGTGTGCCGTCGTCGGCTTGCGGACTGAAAAGCCCCGGCACGATCACTTGCGCGGGCACCGTACGGCGCACCTCCGATGTTTCCGCGCAGGGAAACGGAAAGTTGATGTTGTGCAGGATGAAACTGCGCGGCGCTGTCTGCGCGACGATCTCCGGGATCATGCGTACCGCGTGGGAGGAGGCAGCGCGCAAGGCGGACATCACGTCGCTGTCAGGCTGATCGGACGTCTGCCTGAAGCGATCAAAGGCGCGAAAGCTCAGATGCTGCGACAGCGCAATGGCGGGCAATCCATGAACCACGCCCTCCCACGCGCCCGCGACCGTGCCGCTGGCGGGAATGAAACTGAGCGACGCATTGAGCCCGACATTGATGCCGCTCACCACCGCGTCGGGTTTTTCCGTGAGCAGATGGGCGAGGGCGATGTTCACACAATCGCTCGGTGTGCCATCGACCACCCATGTCGCGCAACCGAAGCCGCGATCCACGGCCGCCGAGTGCACGCGACGATGACGCGACTTGGCGGCGCCGATCCAGCTCTGCTCGGACTTCGGCGCCACCACAAAAAGTTCATGGCCGGCGTCGCGCAGCGCGTGGACGAGCACGTGAAGGAAAATGCAATCGAGACTGTCGTCGTTGGTGATGAGCAGGCGCATGCCTCATGGCCGCAAATCCCGGGCTGCGGGCAAAGAAAAATCCGTGGCATGCTCCTCTTGGGGAAGGAGCGTGCCACGGGTTCGGTTATTGAGACCGAACGCTGACGTTGCCGTTCACGGTTTCGACTTCGATTTCCGGACCGCCGTCGCCCACGCGAATGTGTTTGCGGGACCACCGGCCCTGCGAGGTCGGAAAGTCGCTGGAGACACGCCCGTTGACGACGCGCGCGTTCAATTGAAAGGAACCGTCCCGGGGGAGTTTGAGCGAACAGCGGCCATTGACCGTCCTGGCTGAGATCAGTCCAGAATCCGGCAACTGATCGAAACTCAAGGAAACGGAACCGTTGGTGGTTTCGGCCGCAACGCCGCCTGTCGTATTGGCGATGTGGATACTGCCATTGACGTTGTCGACCTCCACCGGCCTCCGAATCCGCTGACGCGAACCTGGCCATTTGCGGATTCGATGCGAACCATCCTGCCCCTGGCGGGAACCTTCACACGATAATCCACGCGCAGGTTTTCGGGCGAACGCTGCCACCAGCGTTTCTTCCGCCCGGCCTGCTTGGACTGGACAGTTTTGACCGAAATATTTTCGTCCGACGATTCCATCTGGATGTGGAGATAACTGAGATCCTCCGTCGTCTTCCCGCGCTTGGTGCCCTCGATTAAAATCTCGGGGCGATCCCATGTTTCCACAACGATGGTCCCGTTGGTATTCTCCAGTATGAGTGCGTGTGCCGGTCCAAACGGGAGGCGTTGAGAAAACGATTCGCTGGCGGCAGCGAGTGCCGTCGAGCAGATTAAGGCAAAGGCGACTGAAAGAGAAATGACCTTCATACGCGTGGGTAACACCCGGCACAGCGGCGAGGTTACAAAACATACGGGTCAGCGGGTCGATGCTGGATCGAGCGCCGATTCCGTGAGTGTGCGGAGAAAAGCCACGAGTGCTCTTTTCTCCTCTTCGGCGAGATCGAGGCCACGACCGGCGAAGGGCGCGAGTTCCGGAGCGAGCGTAGGGGAATTTCGGATACGGCTGGAGTAGTGCTCGACGACCTGTTCGAGCGTTCCGAAGCGGCCGTTGTGCATGTACGGCGACGTGAGCGAGACATTGCGCAGCGACGGGGTTTTGAACGTGCCAGCATCCTTGGGATCTCCGGTGACATCGCCGCGGCCGTTGTCAGCGAAAGCGCGATCGAGACCGTTGTTGCGAAAAGCAAAATCGGAGAACAGGGGACCGGCGTGGCATTGAAAACAACCCGCGCCGCGTTTGCCGGTGGCTGGGTCGGGCAGCGTGTGAAACAAGTCGTGACCGAGTTGCTCCTCGGGTGTGAAGGCAGCCGCGCCGCGCTGCACCCGGTCGAAATGCGAGTCGTACGATGTCAGCGTCAGAAGAAATTGTTCCAGCGCGAGACCGATGTGGGCGAAGGTGATTTCCGGAGAACCGAAGACAGCCGCGAACTGCGCGCGCAACGGCTCGTCGCGATTAAGCTCCGCCTCGATCGTGGCGGGATCGCCGTGCATTTCGATGGGATCGGTGATCGCTGCGAGGGCTTGATCGCGGAGTTTTGGTCGCAAGCCATCCCATCCGAAGGAAGGGTGCCACGCTTGATTGAATAACTGAGGCGAGTTGCGAATGCCCTGAATGCCATCCGAACCCGTGCTGAAGGTTTGACCGTCGGAAAACGCGAGGGCTTCGCGATGACAGGTGATGCAGTTTTGCCGATGTCGCGCTGATAGGCGGCGGTCGTCGAAAAGTTGCCGGCCGAGCTCCACGCCTCGCGGCGAAAGCGGATTATCGTCGGGCAGCACGGGCGCGGGCCAGCCGGCGGGTGGACGCGGGAAGACTGCATCCAAAGCGTGGATACACGTAAGGACGGAGAGGGACAGGCAGACAATGAGAACAGCGCGAGACACAGCCGGGGGAACGCGACGAAGCCGGCACAGGCGTGTTTTGACGAGCATGCGTTGCCCGGACGGTCATGCCTGCGCGAACCGGCGCGCCAAGCCGGTGCTTGACGCGCACCCGGAATGCAGCCGCCTTGAACGGCATGGCTACGCCGAGCGAAGAGAACTTCAACGACTACAAGAAAGCCGAGAAAAAGGCGCTGGAACTTCTGGCAGAGATGCGCGCGGTGACGCCGAAGAAGGTCGATATCGAGCTCGCCCTGTTGGTGGCGATTTTCGAACTGCACAAAGGATCGCTGCCCGCGGCGACGGTGGCCTCGATCATCCAGGGCCACATCAAGCAAGTGCTGCCATTTTATTCGACGAAAGATCCGAAAGGAAACTGAGCGGTCGCCGCACGCGAGGGCGCGCCTGCCGCGTTGGGGCTCACCAACGAAAACGTGTTAGCGACGACGTCCTGAAGACGCGGCGGCAGCGGCCTTCAACTGCGCGAGCTCTTCTTGGACCGCCGTGAGGCGCGATTCGACTTCGCTGAGTTGTGTGCGGAGTTGGTCGGCTTCCTGACGAAGGGCGGCTTCGGCCTCTTGAGCGGCTTTCTGCACTTGGGCGGCGGCGTTTTTCGCCTGGCTCGCTTCCGCTTCGAGACGGGCGACTTCTTTGCGAGCTGCGTCGAACTGCGTCTGCAGTTGTTGGGAAGCGGTTGTGGCGGCGTCGAATTGCGTGCGGATCTGGTCGCTGCCGCTGCGCAGCTCGGTGAGTTGCGATTCCAGCTGGGTTTTGGCGGTCTCTGCCTGCGAAGTGGTTGTGGCGAGCGCGGTTTTTGATTCCTCGAGTTCGCGCTGTAGCTGGGTGCGGGCGCGCTGCGTCTCATCGAGTTGCGCCTGGACTGCGGCAGTCTGGGCTTCGGCGCGTCGGATCTTTCCGGGGAAGACGACGAGCAGGCCGATGATGACGATGACGAGGAGGGCGATGAGGATCGTGGGCAACGGCGAGCGCGCCGGAGTGGTCGTGCGGGCGGTGGGCGGGTTCATTGTGCACCCAACGTATCCGCCGGCGCAGCGGTGGACATCGGGGCGTGCTCCGATTTCGGGATGCGGAAAACCAGCACAAAAAAAGCCGGCAGTGCGTGGGCACGGCCGGCTTGGGAGTGTTTTCGGAATGCCGACGCTTAGCGGCGGGACTGCGGGAGGGCGCTGCGACCGGCGTACACGGCGTTCTTGCCGAGGAGCTGCTCGATGCGGAGGAGCTGGTTGTACTTCGCGGTGCGATCGGTGCGGCTGAGGGAGCCGGTCTTGATCTGGCCGCAATTGGTCGCGACGGCGATGTCGGCGATCGTGGCGTCTTCCGTTTCACCGGAGCGGTGCGAGAGGACGGCGGTGTACTTGTTCGTCTGCGCGAGGCGTACGGCGTCGAGCGTCTCGGTGAGGGAGCCGATTTGGTTCACCTTCACGAGGATCGAGTTGGCGGTGCCGGTATCGATGCCCTTCTGGAGGAACTTGGTGTTGGTGACGAAGAGGTCGTCGCCGACGAGCTGCGTGGTGGCGCCGAGCGCGTCGGTGAGTTTTTTCCAGGTCTTCCAGTCGCCTTCGGCGCAACCGTCTTCGATGGAGACGATCGGGTAGTCCTTGCAGAGCTTCACGTAGAAATCGACGAGCTGGTCGCCGGTGAGCTTCTTGCCGGAGCTCTTCTTGAAGACGTAGGTTTCGTTGCCCGTGTAGAACTCCGAGGAGGCGACGTCGAGGGCGAGGTAGATCTGTTTGCCGAGCTTGTAACCGGCGTCCTTGACAGCGGCGGCGATGGCGTCGAGAGCGGCTTCGGCGCTGTCGAGCTTGGGGGCGAAACCACCTTCGTCACCCACGGCGGTGGAGAGACCTTTTTTCTTCAGCACGCTCTTCAGGGCGTGGAAGATCTCGGTGATGGCCTGGAGGCCGTCGGAGAACGTGGTGAAGCCGTGCGGCATGACCATGAACTCCTGGAAATCGATGGGGGCATCGGAGTGGGCGCCGCCGTTGATGACGTTGGCCATCGGCACGGGGAGGACTTTGGCGTTGGGCCCGCCGAGGTATTTGAAGAGGGGCTGGTTCAACGCGGCGGCGGCGGCCTTGGCGTTGGCGAGCGAGACGGCGAGGATGGCGTTGGCGCCGAGCTTCGACTTGGTCTCGGTGCCGTCGAGCTTGAGCTGGATGGCGTCGATCGTGAGCTGATCGAGGGCGTCCTGGCCGATGAGGGCGGGAGCGATGAGCTTGCCGACGTTGGCAACGGCCTTGCTGACGCCCTTGCCGAGATAGCGCTTCTTGTCGCCGTCGCGGAGCTCGATGGCTTCGTGTTCGCCGGTGGATGCTCCGGAAGGAACGGCGGCGCGGCCGACGTGACCGGAGGCGAGTTTGACGTCGACTTCGACGGTGGGATTACCGCGAGAGTCGAGGATTTCACGGGCGATGACCGAGGTGATCGTGGTGCTCATAGTTGGGAAATATCAGTGGAAACACGCGCGAGCGTGAACGCGCACTGAAAAGCAGACCGGCGGCGAGGGGAAGGCGAAAAGCGGAGACGCGCAAAGGTTCGCAAAAGATGCAGTGCCCAAGTCGCGGCTTGGGAAATCGCAAAGGCCAAAATTCCAAACGCCAAAGTGGACCTTTGAGATGGGTAATGATGATTGAGTTGATCAACGCACGCAGTCACAGATGAGCATCGCGATTCGCACCGGGTATCAAGTCTCGTCTTATTGATAACCGCAGAGGCACCGAGGGCGCGGAGGAAGGTCCAATGCGGTATTCTCCGTGCCCTCTGTGTCTCCGTGGTTCAATAAATTCTCAGGGCTTCGGGATACCTCGTGAAACCCAGTATCGCATCGAGCGGACGCGGTTAATTCAGCCACCACTTAAACACCTGGCCGGGGTCCCAGTAGGTCAGCAGGAGGCTGGCGGCGAAGGCGAGGAGGCTGATGACCAGGCGCACGAAGGCGCGGCGGCTTTCGCGTTTGGGGAGAAAAAACCCCCACATGAACGTCACCGAGCAGGCGGCGAAAAACAGGCCGAACATCGCCGGTAGTAGGAATTCGGATACATCGTGAACCAAGGCGGCGATGCCGGTGAGCCGCGTCGGGGCGTCCACCGCGGGCAACGGCGAGTGTCCGAGTTGCATGCTCGCGGCGAGCCAGGACAGGAAGACGGGAGCGGTGATGGTGACGCCCGCGACGATGGAAAAGTTAGCAAAGGCGACACAGCGTTTGCAGCACGTGAGCGAGGCACAAGGGCGCAGGGTGTGACCCTGATTGACGATACTATCCATCAATGAACGAAGCGTTGGGGGATTTAACCTCCGGAAACTTTAAACAAGTCCGACTTTTCGAAGAACGCGTTTGAAGGGACCGGGCGGCGGAGGATGAAACGAAGTGGGGAGCTGGTGGATAAAGCCGCGTGTAACCGCGATCCGGATCGGGGTGGCCCCGTCGTAGTTGCGTACGCCGAGATTGTGCGGAGTGAAGAGCGAGGACGGAATCTGGTCAAGATGCCCTTCGTAGGCGGCGGCGTGCAGCGGAGTATCGCCGTGGTCGTTGCGGCTGAGCAGCAGATCCTCCGTCAGCTCTCCGGGAGGGATTTTATTTAGTTGTCCGGTTTCCGCTGCGGCGTGGACGACGGTGTAGCCGGACCGGCTGGCAAGCGCGAGATGCGGACGCACGAGCAGCGCCGGAGGAATCTGATCGAGCCGGCCGGCGATCGCCGCGGCATGCAATACCGTGTCGCCCGCGCTGGTGGTCACGGTCAACGTCGCGGGCGTGAGGAGGGCGGCGGGGAGTTGCCGCAGATTTCCATTGAATGCGGCGACGTGGAAAACGGATTCGCCCGACGCGTTGGGCAGGCTGAGCAACTCGCGGGTGAGGAAGCGCGGGCCGATGCGATCGAGCGTACCGTTTTCGGCGGCTTCATGCAGGACCGTGTTTCCCAGATCGGTGCGGTTGCGAATAATCTGCTCATCGACGAGTCCCGGCGGGAGTTGATCGAGATGTCCGTGCGCGGCGGCGACGTGGAAAACGGTGTAGCCGGAATTGCTGCGCGCGAGGAGGTTTTCGACCGTGAGCAGATGGGTGGGGATTTGCGGAAGAAAGCCACCCACGGCGGCGTGGTGTAGCGGTGTGTAGCCGGAGTCGTTGGGGAGCAGTAGATACTCGGCGGTCAAGGCCTCGCGAGGAAGCACATCGAGCTGTCCGTATTTGGCGGCGGTGTGCAGCGGCGTAGTGCCGGACGCATTACGCCGGATCAGGTGATCGAGCGTGAGTGCGGCGGCGTCGGGGGGTGAAAGCAAATGGTCGCGCAGGGCTGCGTGGAGTTCGTCGACCGTCATTCCGCCGCCTAGAAATGATGCAAGTTTGCATTGGGCAATCCAAAAGGCCGGGGCAGGGCATAAAGAAGAGCATCCGCGCCCACGGGATTTCCATTTGCCAAAGTCATGTGGGAAAACAGCCTCGCGCTCATGAGCGACGTCCAGCCCGCCCCTTCCGCTTCATCGCCCCCACGTGACTCCATCCTGTTAGTGGACGACGAACGTCCCATTCTCGACATGTTCAGTCTGGCGCTGGAACCGCTTTTCGACGTCGCCACGGCATCGTCGGCGCGCGAAGCGGAGTTCGTGCTGCGCAAAAAGAAATTCAAGGTGATCATCTGCGATCACCTGATGCCGGGCGGGAACGGCATGGGATTTCTGGTGCGTTGCCGCGAAGAATATCCGCACATGCAACGCATCCTCGTGACTGGTTTTATGAAGCCGGAAATCCTCCTGCGCAGCGTGAACGAAGCGGCGCTGTATCGGTATCTTTTGAAGCCCGTGCAAATGGCCGACCTGCGGCGCATCGCCGAAGATGCGGTGCGCGCGCATGATCTCGCGGTGAAGTTGCGCTGAGGCGGCCTGCCGCCAGGAGGGGCTTCTCGCGAAGACGCGCATCAGCGTTTGAGTTTGGTGCGCAAGTAGGGAGCGGTGGGTGAGTTTTTCACGCGCAACAAGCCGTCGAGCGGACCTTGATACAGCAGCTCGCCGCCATCGGGTCCGCCGACCGGGCCGAGTTCGATGATCCAATCGGCTTCCGCGAGCAGATCGAGGTGATGCTCGATCACGACGACCGAGTGGCCTTGATCCACAAGCGAGTGGAGCACGCGAATGAGTTTTTCGCAGTCGCTTAAGTGGAGGCCGATGGTCGGCTCTTCGAGCAGGTACAGATTGCGCGGTTGTTCGCCGCGGCTGCGTTCACGATAACTCGCGAGGCCGGTCGAGAGCTCGGTGACGAGTTTCAATCGCTGCGCTTCGCCTCCAGAGAGTGTCGGCGAACTTTGTCCGAGTGTCAGGTAGCCCAGCCCGCAATCGACCATGAGCTGGCAGACTTGGGAGAGCTGCGAGTGGAAATCGAAAAACTGCGCGGCTTCTTCGAACGTGAGTTGAAGGACTTCGCCGATGTTTTTTCCTTTCCACGTGATGTCGGCGAGATCGGCGCTGTAACGCGTGCCGCGGCAATCGTCGCACGGCAGATAAGTGTCGGGCATGAACGCCATCTCGAGTTTGATGCGTCCGGCGCCAGCGCAGGTTTCGCAACGGCCGCCGGCAGTGTTGAACGAAAAGCGCGATGCGGTGAAACCGCGCATCTTCGATTCGGGCAGCGAGGCAAAAAACTGACGGATGAGATCGAAAATCCCGAGATAGGTCGCGGGTGTGGAGCGTGGCGTTTTTCCGATGGGCGATTGGTCGACCTCGATGACGGATTTGAAATGCGCGGCGCCGGTGAGTTCGTCGAAGGGTGGAAGGATTTTTGATTTTTGATTCTCGATTTTCGATTCTTCAGAGACGTAGCCGGTGGCTTTCACGAAGTCGCGGCCGGTGAGGCGCGCGCTCTTCGTTTTGATCGCGTGGGTGACAGCGGGATTGAGCAAATCGCGGAAGAGCGTGGATTTTCCCGCGCCGCTCGGACCGGCAACCATGACCAAACGTCCGTGCGGCAGACGCAGATCGAAATTTTTCAGGTTTCGCAGACGGGCGCCAGTCAGTTCGAGCGTGCCGCTCGAACCAGGAGTGGAGGGGGAAGGGGGAAGCGTGAGAGACGGAGCGCTGGGTGTGGATTTTTTGGCCGCTGATTTTTTCGCCGGTGCTTTTGGCGCTTTCTTTGGCGTTTGAGTTTTGCCGTAGTGAATTTCCCGATACGCGCCGCGCAGCGGGTGCGTTATTCCCTTTGCGAGGAAGAGGCCGGTGAGGGATTTGTCGCTGGCTTTGATCTCCGCAGGTGTGCCATTTGCGAGCAGTTCGCCGCCATGAACGCCGGCGGCCGGGCCGAGATCGATGATGCGATCGGCGCGCTCCATGAGTTCGTCGTCGTGTTCGACCACGAGGAGCGTGTTTCCTTTTTCGCGCAGCGATTGAAGCGTTTCGATGAGGCGATCATTGTCGCGCGCGTGCAAACCGATCGATGGTTCGTCGAGCACGTAGAGAACGCCGGAGAGATTCGAGCCGAGCTGCGCAGCGAGCCGGATGCGCTGCGCTTCACCGCCCGAGAGCGTTTCGGTCGGACGATCGAGCGAGAGATACCCAAGCCCCACGTGATCGAGAAAACGCAGGCGCTCCTCAATTTGCGGCACGATATCCTGTGTGATGAGGCGCCCGCGTTCGTCGAGATCGAGAGTGCGCAGATGTGAGAGCAACTGCGACGGCGTGCCGCGAAGCAATGCGGGCAGGGAGATCGGCTCCTCCTTTTTAACGCGTAACTTCACCGCACGCGCGATGCGGTTGAGTCGCTCGCCATGACATTCCGGGCAGCGCTGACCTTGTTCAGAAACATCGTCGGCCGACTCCACGCCAAACGCGCGTAAACGGAGCGCGGCGGCGGCTTCGTCGTTGCCGGCGTCTTCATCGTCGAGCTGAAGCATCCACGGGAAAACGCGTCCGTGTCCTCGACACGACGGACACCAGCCGCGCGGGGAATTGAAGGAGAAATGTTTCGGGTCGAGTTCGGGAAACGACTCGCCGGTTTCGCTATCGGTGCGGGTGGTGGAAAACCACGAAAGCACATCGCCTTGCGGTGTGACGAGGAAACACGAACCTTTGCCCAGGCGCAGTGCGGTTTCGAGTGCCGCGCCGGGTTTGGGATCGGTTTTCAAATCGGCGACGACCACCTCCACATCGTGCTCCTTGTAGCGATCCAGTTTCTGGAATGTATCCACTCGTTGGAGACGTCCATCGGCGCGCATCAACGTGTAGCCATGATCCTGCATCCACGTGACGATCGGTTGATGATGACCTTTGCGCCCGCGAATCAACGGCGCGCAGAGATAAAGGTGTTTCGCTTTCTTCGCCTTGGGCGAACCGTGCATCACGCGGATCAGAAGTTTCTTCAACTGACCGAGCGAAAGTGGCTCCACCGGGCGGTCGGTGTCAGGATGATGTTGCACGCCGAGCCGCGCGTAGAGCAGGCGCAGATACTGCGCGACCTCGGTGATGGTCGCGACGGTCGATTTGCGCGAACCGCGTGTTACGCGTTGTTCGATCGCGACGGTCGGGGGAATGCCGGTGAGCCGGTCGATGTCGGGCCGGGGAAGTTGTTCAACAAACTGTCGTGCGTACGGCGACATCGACTCCATGAAACGCCGCTGGCCCTCGGCGAAAACGATGTCGAACGCCAGAGTCGATTTACCCGAACCGGACACGCCGGTGACGACGGTCAACTGACGATGCGGAATCGCGACGGAGATGTTTTTCAGGTTGTTCTCACGCGCCCCCTCCAGGAGCAAAGCAGAGGCCGTGTGAGTGGCGGGTAGCGAAGCGTTGAAGGGCGCCGGAGACTCGGCGGCCAGCAGGAGATTGTCATCTATTAGATGACAACTTTCGGAGGGCGGGTCTTTGCGGCGCGAGCGCTGGGTTGCGGCGCCTCGGGCGTGTTCGGCGAGGGCGGCGCGAAGGAAGGGACTCGTCGCGGTTTTCGCGCGAGCGATGATTTCGGGTGGGCCTTCGGCGACGATTTGTCCGCCGCCGGCACCGGCTTCGGGACCAACTTCGAGGATCCAGTCAGCGGACTTGAGCACGTCGAGATTGTGCTCGATGACCACGACGCTGTGTCCGCGATCCACGAGCGCGTGCAAAACGGAGAGCAGGCGTTTCACGTCGTGGCGGTGAAGACCGGTCGTGGGCTCGTCCAAAAGGAGCAAAGCGCCGTTTGGGAAATCCGAAGCACGAAGGTCGAAGGCCGAAGGGGCGCGGGCCGCGGAATGATCAGTGACCAGTGACGAATGACCGGTGCCGGACGCAGGCGTGGAGGCTGGGGCCGCTGCTTTTTTTGGCGTTTGCGATCTGGCGTTTGGGATTTCTCCGGTGAATCCGGAGAGATAACGCACGAGTTTCAGGCGTTGGGATTCGCCGCCGCTGAGCGTGTTGAGGGGCTGGCCAAGCGTGAGATAACCGAGCCCCACCGCTTGCAAGGTCGCGAGACGACTCCGGATCGCGGCGTGATCGGTGAAGAGCGCGACTGCTTCATCCACGCTGCAGGCGAGCAGTTCGGCGACGGAATGGTCCTGCCATTTGATCGCGAGTGTTTCGGGCTTGAACCGGCGGCCTTCGCAAATCGGGCAGGGCACAAAAACGTCGGAGAGAAATTGCATCTCGACGCGCTCCGCACCGAGACCCTGGCAGTGGTCACAGCGACCATCGCCACTGTTGAACGAGAAACTGGATGCGTTGAAACCGGCGGCTTGGGCCGCGGGAGTGCGCGCATAGAGTTCGCGAATCAGGTCCCACGCTTCGGTGTAAAGCGCGGGATTGGAGCGCGGGGTGCGCGTGAGCGGCGATTGATCGACGAGCACGACTTCGGAAAACTCGCGGTCGAGGGAAATGCTCTCGATCGATGCGGGGTCGTCGGTCAATTCGTGGCGCCGCGCCAGCAGGCCCTGATGAATCACGCTGTCGAGGAGCGTGGATTTTCCGGAGCCGGAGACGCCGGAGAGACAGACGAGGCGCTGCAGCGGAATCGCAAACGACAGATCACGGAGATTGTGTTTGGTCGCACCGGTAAAACGCAGGCGGGGTGCGGAGTCATCGACCGCGCGACGTGTAGTGGGAATTTCAATACGGCGCTGTCCCGACAGATAGGCGCCGGTGATGCTTCGTGGATCGCTCGTGAGCCGCGATATGTCGCCTTCGAAAACGATGTGACCGCCGCTGCTTCCTGGTTCGGGGCCGACCTCTATCACATGATCGGCGGCGCGGATCATGGCCTCGTCGTGCTCGACGACGACCACGGTGTTTCCTGCGTCCGTGAGCGAGCGGATGATCGCGATGAGCCGGTCAATGTCGCGCGGATGAAGTCCCACGCTCGGCTCATCGAGGACAAAGAGTGTATCCACCAAGGAAGTACCGAGGCAGGACGTGAGATTGACGCGCTGTACCTCGCCACCGGAAAGCGTCTTGGACGGGCGATCCAGCGTCAGGTAATCGAGCCCGACCTGTTGCAGATAACGCAGGCGTGTGCAGATGGAATCGAAGGCGAGGGAAGCGCTGCGCGCCTCCTCGATTTTCGGCTCCTGAGTGCCGATTTTCGATTGAGAGATCCGGGAGAGAAGTTCGCTGACGGGAATCTGGTAGAGCTCGGGCAGCGTTTTACCCTGCCATTTCCAGCACAGCGCTTCGGGTTGGAGGCGCGTGCCACCGCAAGTCGGGCAGGGGTTGTAGGCGCGGAAGCGGGAAAGGAAAACGCGCACGTGCATCTTGTACGTGTTTTTTTCGAGCCACTTGAAAAAACCTTTGATGCCGTACCATGAGCCCGGCCACGTTTTGCCGTTCTCTTCGCCGTAGCCCGGCTCGCCCTCGACTACGAAAGCGCGCTGTTCGGGCGTGAGCGAATAGAAGGGAACGTTGGTCGGGATCTTTTTCTTTTTGGCGAAAACGAGCAGATCGCGCTTCGACTCGCTGTACACTTCGCCCTCCCAGCATTTGATCGCGCCCTCATCGATCGATTTCGATTGGTCGGGGATCGCGAGGCGGTAGTCGATCTCGATGACACGTCCGAACCCGCGGCATTGCGGACAGGCGCCGAGCGGTGAGTTGAAGGAAAACAAAGGTGGCGTCGCCGGACGAAACGTGCGTCCCGTTTTCGGCGAATGCAGGCCGCGCGAGTAATGCGCGAGTTCGCGGGAGTTTTCACCCTCGGGCTCGAAAAGATGGACTTGGTTTTGTCCGAAATGCAGGGCGGCTTCGACGGCTTCGAGGAAACGTGCGCGGTGGGTGCCCTCGATCGTGATGCGGTCCTGAACGACGTAGAGGAAGGAGGAACGCTCAACGCTTAACGCTGAACTTTTAACGTTTAACTTCGGATCGAACGAGGCGAGCAGATCGTCGATGCGGGCGACTGTCAGCGCTCCGCCACTCGATGCATTGGGCGTTGATTGTTGAGCGTTGGACGTTTGGCGTTCGGGCGCGGGCACCAGCACGCGCACGTAGGACTGGCCTTTGAGGTTTTGGAGAATCTCAGGCCAGGAAAGATTGTCGGGCCGCGTGATGCGAAAACCGATGACGAGCGTGCGGCCGGACTGGCTCGCGACGGTTTTTTCCCAGATCGAACGCGGATTATCGTCTTCGACTTTTTCACCGGTTTCGGGATCGAAACAGTCGGCGACGTGGCTGAACCAGACCTTAAAAAAATCGGTGAGCTCGGTCATCGTGCCGACGGTCGAGCGCGAGGTTTTCACCGTGTTGGTCTGCTCGATGGCGATCGATGGCCGGATATTTTCGATGGAATCGACCTTGGGTTTGTCGAGCAGGTCAAGGAACTGGCGCGTGTAAGCGGAGAACGTCTCGACGTAGCGTCGCTGGCCCTCGGCGTGCAGCGTATCGAACACGAGCGAGGATTTCCCCGCGCCGCTCAGGCCGGTGACGACGATGTATTTGCCGAGAGGCAGATCGAGATCGAAGCCCTTGAGGTTATTCTGGCGGACACCGCGCAGGCGGATGCAGTCGGCGGCTGGAGAAGTGACACAGGAAACGGAGGGCTTGGCGGAACGTTTGGACACAGGACGAACACCGATGCGCACGACGCGAGGGAACTCAATCGCGCGTTCCACATCTCGTGCCGGATCGCGCAGATTGCTGACAGGACGTTGTCAGTAAGTGGGCTTGTGCGAAGATCAGCCGGCGACGTCTCCGGTTTCTCGCATGGATGTGAGCGGGGCGAACAAGGGAAAACCCTTGACCGTTTTGCGATTCGCGCCGTCATCCCTTTCTTTTAACGGCTGTGAAATTGACCGACTTTGGCACTCAAACGAAGCTCATGCGTGATCGCCTGTCAGGCGTCGCGGGGATGAGTGCGGAAGTGCGGCGCAGTCAGTCTGATAGCAGCGGCTTTGCGGGGGACGATCCAGCTTTCCATGTCCGATAAACTCACCCACGAATGCGGCGTCGCGCTCGTCCGCCTGAAAAAACCACTTTCCTATTTCCAGGAAAAATACGGTTCGCCGCTATGGGGCTTCACCAAGCTTTTCCTGTTGATGGAGAAACAACACAACCGCGGCCAGGATGGCGCGGGTGTCGCGTGTGTGAAACTGGATATGCCCGCGGGCGATCCGTACATGTTTCGCGAACGCTGCGTGAAGCCGAACCCGCTCGACAAGATCTTCAAGACCTTGCTCGCGTCGTATAACAAGCTGGTGGACAGCGGGACGATCCATCCGGAGTTCGCCGACACGGTGAAGAAGCACTTCGATTTCGGCGGCGAATTGCTGGTTGGGCATCTGCGCTACGGCACCTCGGGCGGCTATAACATGAGTTCGTGCCATCCGTATTTCCGGCGCAGCTCGTGGCCGACTCGCAACCTCGCGCTCTGCGGCAATTTCAACATGACCAACACCGCGGAGCTCAACGAGAGCCTCATCGCGCTGGGTCAGCATCCGATCTTCGCCACGGATACGCAGGCGCTGCTCGAAAAAATCGGTTTCTACCTCGATGAAGAACACGAGGACACCTACCGGGCCCTCCGCGCGACGGGCATGCGAGGCGAAGAAATGTCGCGCAAGATTAGCGAAGACATCGACATCGCCCGCGTGATCACCCGCTCGGCGCAGAAATGGGACGGTGGTTACACGCTTTGCGGTCTTATCGGCAACGGCGACGCGTTCGTCGCCCGCGATCCTGCCGGCATCCGGCCGTGCTGGGTGTATGAGGACGATGAAGTCGTCTCCTTCGCCTCGGAGCGCGCGCCGCTCATGACGGTCTTCGATGCCGCCGTCGAACAAGTGAGCGAAGTGCAGCCGGGCCATGTCGTGGTGGTCAAACGCAACGGCACGGTCAGCTCGTCCGCTTTCACCGCGCCGCTCCCGCGCGCGTCGTGTTCCTTCGAGCGCATTTATTTTTCGCGCGGCAACGACATCGACATCTACGAAGACCGAAAGGCCCTCGGCGCCAAACTCGCCGACCAGGTGCTCGATGCAGTCGGTCATGATTGGAGCAATACCGTCTTCAGTTTCATCCCGAACACCGCCGAAACCGCCTATTACGGATTGATGTATTCGCTGCGCGAACGCCGGCGCGATGAGGTGAAGGAATCCATCCTGACCGCGGCGCGCGACGGCTCGTTGAACGAGGACATGCTCGACGACCTGATTCTGCGCAACTGGCCGCGCAGCGAGAAAGTCGTTTCGAAAGACATCAAGCTGCGCACCTTCATCGGGCAGGAGAGCATGCGCAACCAGCTCGTGAGCCACGTGTACGACATCACTTACGGCTCCGTGAAGGCCGGGAAGGACAATCTCGTGTGTGTGGACGACTCGATCGTGCGCGGCACCACGTTGCGCAAATCGATCCTTCGCATCCTCGCGCGGCTCAACCCGAAGAAGATCGTCGTCGTATCGACCGCGCCGCAGATTCGTTATCCGGATTGCTACGGCATCGATATGTCGGAGCTCGGAAAATTCATCGCATTTGAAGCGGCGGTTTCCCTCCTGCGCGAACGCGGCAAAGGCGACCTGCTCGACGAAGTGTACCGGCTGTGCCGCGACGAAGTGCAGCGCGGCGGCCTGGTCAATCACGTGCGCAAAATCTACGAACCGTTCACCGCCGAGGAAATTTCAGCCCGTGTCTCGGAAATCGTCCGCCCGAAAAACATCGAGTGGAAAGGGGAGGTGCAGGTGATATTCCAAACCATCGAAAACCTGCACGCGGCCATCCCGGCGCACACCGGCGACTGGTATTTCACCGGCAAGTATCCCACGCCGGGCGGTTACCGCGTCGTGAATCAGGCCTACATTAATTTCTACGAAAAAGGCGACGGACGCTCTTATTAAATGACCACTGAGGCAGTGACCAATGACCAATGGTCCTGTGTCAGTCCAAACGCTCATTCACTGGTCATTGGTCAATCGGTCATTGGTCATTTCTTCCCATGTCACTTTCCTACGAATCTTCCGGCGTTAACTACGATCAACTCGATGCGTTCAAGCGCGCGTGCCAGAAGGCCGCACGCACCACGGCGCCTTTGCTCGCGCAGCATGGTTATTCCGAACCCGCGACCACCCGCGGCGAGAGCGCATACCTGATGGAGGCCGAGGATCATTTCCTCGCGCATGTCGAAGAAGGCCTCGGCACCAAGAACCTCGTCGCCGACGTGGTGTACAAACAGACTGGGAAAAGTTTCTACCGCGAGATCGCCATCGATACGGTGGCCACGATGGTCAACGACCTCATCACCTGCGGCGCGCTGCCTGTCTCGATCGCCATGCATGCGGCGGTGGGCGATTCCGCGTGGTTCGCGAACGAGGCGCGCATGAATGCGCTGGTCGAAGGCTGGGCGCAGGCCTGCCGACAATCGAACGCTGTCTGGGGCGGTGGCGAAACGCCGACCCTCCGCGGTATTGTCAATGCGGATACAATCGTGCTCGCCGGTTCCGCCATTGGAAAGATCGCTCCGAAATCGCTGCGCATCTCCGGCGAATTGCGCGACGGCGACCAGATCATCTTCCTCGCGTCGTCCGGCGTGCAAACCAACGGGCTCACGCTCTGCCGCCAGATCGCCGACCGCCTGCCGCAAGGGTATCAGACGCCGATCGGCTTTGGCGATGCGCGGACGTACGGCGAAGCGTTGCTCGCGCCGTCTGTCATCTACGTGGAGTTTATTCGCGAGTGCCAGCAGCGCGGGATCGAGCTAAACTATGTCGCGCACGTGACCGGTCATGGCTGGCGCAAACTGATGCGGCTCGAAGAACCCTTCGTGTACGAAATTTCAAACCCGCGTCCAGCGCCCGCGCTCTTCCAATTTCTGGAGAAAATGGGCCCGGTTTCGACGCGTGAAATGTACGCGACCTTCAACCAAGGCGTCGGTTTTGCAGCATACGTTTCGCCCGGTCAGGTCGAAGCCACACTCGAAGCAGCGGAAGCCGCCGGCTACGATGCGTGGCATGCCGGCAGCGTGCGTAAGGAAGGCAACCGCAAAGCGGTCGTTATCCCAGAGCTGGGTCTCACCTACGAAGGCGACACCCTGCAAGTGCGTTGAGGCGAAAGCCGTCGCGACACGCACCGCTCTTAGTTTGATGCGCCCGGCGCGGTCGCGCTGGCGAGGACACGTTCGCGTACGCGCCGCGCATGCGGCAGCCAGCGGCGATGACGCCAGCGGCGGTACATCAACACGCCGCGCAGCCATTCGTCGCACATCATTGCGATCCACACGCCGGGAAGTCCCCAGCCGAGTTTCAATCCGAGCAGCCACGCGAGCGGCACCCACACGCCCCACATCGAGAGCAGTCCGAGAAAAATGGGGAAACGCACGTCGCCCGTCGCGCGCAGACAGTTGATCACAACGATATTCAGCACACGTCCCGGCTCGAGCAGCAGCGACATGCGCAACAGCAGCGTGCCGCCCGCGATCACGGCGGCATCCTTGGTGAAGATGCCAAGCAGCACCGGCGCGAACAATGCGACGAGGCCGATCACACTCATCGCCAGCAGGAAACTCGTGCGGAGATTTTTCATCAGTTCGAGGTACGCTTCCTCGAATTCGCCCGCGCCGATCAGATGGCCGATGATGATCTCCGTGCCGAGCGCGATCGAGATGCTGAAGATGATCACGACGTAGAGAATCTGCATGGTGTACGATTGCACCACGAGTTGATCGCCACCCATCAGCGCGGTGAATGACGTGATCGTCATGAACGCCAGCCACCAGCTGATGTTCTCTCCGGCCGCCGGCATGCCGATGTGCAGGATCGGTTTCAGTTTGTCGCGCGACACGCGAAACAGATCGCCAAACGCGAGCCGCATTCCCGTCTGCCGCTTGAGCAGAATCCACAAGGCTGCGAGGGCGACCACGCGGCTGAAAACGGTGGACCACGCGACGCCGACCACGCCGAGTTTTGGCGCGCCGAAGAGCCCGAAGAGAAAGATGGCGTTGCCGATCGCGTTCAGGATGTTCTGCGCGAGCGTGACGAGCATGGACTCGCGTGTGTGGCCGTGTGCGCGCAACACCGCGGAGATCGACATGTTGATCGACTCGAGAAACAGCGTGCCGCCCATGATCGTAAGGAAGGGCAGGCCGTACTGCATCAATTCGGGCGGCAGATGCATGAGACCTAGCAGCGGACGGGCGAAGAGGAAAACGGCGGTGCTGATAATCGCGCCGATCCAGAAGTTCGTCGCGATGGCGGTGCGTGCGACGCGTTCAGCGCCCGCGGGATCGCCGCCGCCGAGCGAGTGCGTGACCACCACGCTCGCGCCGATGCCGACGAAGTTGAAGAGGATGATCGCGAGGACGACGATCTGGTGCGCCACGCCCAGCCCCGCCACCGCATGATCGGAGATGTGACTGACCATGAACGTATCGACCGTTCCGGTCATGACATGCAGTGCCTGTTCGACGAAAATCGGCCAGGCGAGGGCGATGAGTGATGGCTTCTTTTTGAGCGCCGGCGTGTGGCTCATAAAAATGAAACCTGCGAGCAGAGCAGGAAGCACTTCGCTTGAAAAGCGGGTGCGCGTGCAAACGTTAGAAGACGCGGCAGCGCAGCGGCTTTGACCGCGTTTTTTCCCGACGCGTCGCGCTTCGGCGCAGACCTCAGCGGCGCGTCCAGACGCGCAACGACGCGAGCATGAACTCTTCGAGCGCGGCCGAGACGTTCAGGTTCAGGCGGAGCAGACCGACCGCGTATTCGAGTTTTTCGATGGCGGCCGTGAGCGCGCGATTGGTCCCGGCGTCATTAACCTGCAATCGCGGCAACGCGAAGGCGCGCGTGGCGGTTTCGATTTCGATGAAGAGGCGCGAGCGGAGTCCGTTGGCGATGCCGGTTTCAATGGCGACTTGTTCATCATCGTCGAGATCGGGCGGCAAACTCGCTTTCTGCTGTTTCCAGACTTCGCCGGTGGCGAATTCCAAGACCGCGCTGAATCGAGCCACGAGACCATAGGCCGCGAGGAGCGAATCTGCGACGGCTTTTTTATCCGAGATACCTTCGGCCAAGCGCGTGAGCCACGCACGATAATCGTCGAGCCACGCACTCCAACCATCCGGCGAATAAGCGGCCGGCCCGGACGGGAAACGAAAGTTGAGGCAGCGACTGCGGATCGTCGGCAACAGCGCGTACGGTCGCGTGGTGAGGAGAAGCAACGTGGTGTTCGCCGGCGGTTCCTCGAGTGTCTTGAGGAAGACATTGGCCGCGGTCACATGCATGCGATCGCACTCGTAAATGATGGCGACCTTGCGCGCCGAAACGCTCGCGGAAACTTGCACCTTCGCGATGAGATCGCGCGTCGCGTCGGCGGAGATCTGCCGCATCTTCCCGGCCGGTCGCAGCGCAAAACTATCGGGATGTTGATCGGGTGGAAAACGGTGTCCGTCGCTTGCTGTGAGACCGTTCAACAAGCGATCAGCGATGGCGAGCGCCACAAGTTGCAACGTGTCGAGATCGCCGCCCGTGAGCAGCAGACTGTGCGAAAGCCGTTCGCGCGAGATCGCGCGTTCGATGACGGCGACAGCAGGCGTGTCGGAAAGTGCGGCTGGCCAGGAAACAGGCGAAAACGACATCGATACGGACAATCAAAAGCCGCGCGGCTTAGCGGCGGGCTGACTTGCGAGCGGCTTTCTTCGCGGACTTGGCGGCTGGTTTGCGCACGGAAGATTTTTTCGCGACTGCGGGAGCCGCTTTCTTCTTCGTGGATTTCGCCGGCTTCTTTTTGGCCGAGGACGAGGCGGGCGCGCCTTTCTTGAAAAGCCGGACCTCGATCGCGGCCCAGACTTCTTTCTCAATTGCATCTTCGCTCTTGGTGCCGTCGATCACGACGAAACGTTCGGGCATGCCCTTCGCGAGGACGAGGTAACCGGAGCGAACCTTTTCGTAGAAATCGATGTTCTCGCGCTCCATGCGATCGGGCAGATCGGAGGCGCGCTGCCGGATGCGTTCGAGGCTCACCGCGGTCGGCACATCGATCACGACGGTCAGATGCGGCATCACATTGCCGACGGCGAAGCGGTTGATCTGGTTGACCGGGCCCATGGCAAGGTTGCGACCGATGCCCTGGTAGACGGTGGACGAGTCAAGGAAGCGATCGCTGAGCACGATGGCACCGCGAAGCAGGGCGGGGGCGATGGCTTCGCGCACGAGTTGCGCACGCGCAGCGGCGAACAAGAGGAGTTCGGTCTCGGCGCACATCTCGTCGCCCTTGGAATTATGGACGATGATATTGCGAATCTGTTCGCCGATCTCGGAGCCGCCGGGCTCACGTGTGGAAAGTACGTCGCGGCCGATCGCCTGAAGGCGTTTCGCGAGGCGCGCGATCTGAGTGGTTTTGCCACTGCCTTCGGAGCCTTCGAAAGAGATTAGAACACCGGTCGGGGTCTGGTCTGAGAGAGGCATGGATGGGAGGCTGGGGAAATTACTGCCAGTTCGCGAGAAATGTTTCGAGATCCGCGAGCGATGGGCTGGCTGCGGTGCGAACATAATGGCCGGACGTGCAGACGCCAGTCGTCAGACAGGCTTCGGGACTGAGTCCGAGCAACTGCCCGACGCTGAAGCCGGCGTTGAAGTGATCGCCCGCGCCGGTGGTGATCGTCGGCTGTTCGCAATACGGTCCCGACACCCACCAAGTGCCATCGGCGGTGGCGCAGGCGGCGGATTTGCGCGGATGGACGACCACCGTGGAAAGATTCAGCTTCGCACGGATCTCCGCAGCGGCGTGGCGGAGGACGTTTTCATCGTCGCCTTCGGACACGCCGAGTCCGAGCGCTGCGTAAACTTGCTGCGATTCCTTGAGGTTCAGCCCGAGCGTGACACGGCCATGTTTTTCAAACGCGGCGATGGCATGCAGCGCGGCAACAAGATCGTGCGCGGACCGTTTTTCCGGGTCGGCCAGATCGAAGAAAAAGATGCGATCGCGGGCAGGCAGCGTCGGCAGGACTTTTTCGGTAAGCTCGGCAAAGATCTCCGTCATGCGCGGGATCATGGTCCAGTTGACCAGCGCGATCAGATCGGCGGCGCCGAGTTCGGCGTGAAACTCGTCGCGGCCCATGACGCTGACGATGCGTTCGTAGCTGATCTCGTCGAACGATCGCATCTGGCCGAACATCAACTTCCCGTCCTCGAACTCCACCGCGGTCGTGGACGCCGGCGCGCAGAGTGTGACGGCGCGCGCGCGACCGGCCATGTCGGCGAACACCGGATGAATCGCATCGCGCCCGAGCGCGCCGATGTAGGTGAGCCGGCTCCCGGCGGCGAGCAGCGCGTTGGCCATGATCGGGCCATTGCCGCCGAGTTTTTCCATGCGCGGATAATACTCGATGTTGGTGCTCTTGCCGGCCGCGCCGAGGATGCGCTGGCCGAACTCTGTCACCGTGGTCATCGCTTTGAAATCTTCTCCCTGTCCGTGTCGTAACGCCACCGGCGTGACGATCGTGTCCACGAAACCATCGAGTCCTGCGACGGTATATTTCTGAGCGATGAGTGGCCGGCGGGTGCGAAGCTCGGTGAGCGCGCGCGTTTTGAAATTCATGACTGGGGGAGCCGGGAGACGAAAAAATCGGGCGCGTCACGGCAACACGATTCCGGCGCGCATTTGTCGAGATTGCCGTTGAATGCACGACGCAAAGACGCCAACTAGGTTTTCACACTTTTCGCGCACCTTACGCACCTCGCCGATGACGCCCATTTTCGCTGCCGTTAACCTCTGGGAAATTTTTCTCCAATGCGACATAGTCGGACAGATCATCACCGTGGGGCTGGGCATCTCCAGCATCATCGCGTGGGCCGTCATGATCGGAAAACGTAACGAGCTGACGAACCTCCGTTACCTCAACATGGCGTTCGAACAGCATATCCGCGATCAACGCACGATCCTCGACCTGCCGGAGTCCTATCGCAACAAACGCTCGATCCCGTATGGTGATTTGTTCGCCGATGCGATCGACGCTTACGAGCGCGCCGGCTACATCAACGAGCAACACGGCATCAACGATCCGCGCGCCCGGCTCGAACAGGCCGAAAACGCCATCCAGCGCGCGCTTGCCCGCCAGACGCTTCGCTACGAAGCCAGCATGATCTTCCTCGCGTCGATCGTTTCCGGCGCACCGTTCCTCGGATTGCTCGGCACCGTGTGGGGCGTGATGGAAGCCTTCGGCGCGGTCGCCACGCAGCAGGCCGCCAACATCACGACCCTCGCGCCCGGCATCTCCGCCGCGTTGCTCACCACGGTCGCGGGTCTCGTCGTCGCGATCCCCTCGGTGTTCGGCTACAACTATCTTCTCGGAAACGCCAAGCGCCTCATCATCGAGCTGGAGAATTTTGCGAGCTCCCTCGCGGACCGCATCGAGCTGGAAGGCAAATAAACGCGCACTGACTTTCCTGTCCTCATGGCTCGCACGTTTCGCCGTCCCCGTCAGTCGCATCCGATCGCGGAACTCAACGTCACCAACCTGGTGGACTTGGGGTTCACGCTCCTGATCGTGTTCATGCTGGCGGCGCCGCTGGCCAGCGAGCAAACCGTGCCGGTCAATCTGCCCGTCGAGTCGCGCAGCGAGCAGACACAGGTCGATAAAAATACCCGGTTTGTCGCGATCACACTCGATGCGCGTGGCACGATCCATATCGACAACGCACCGATCAGCACCGCGGATCTCGCTGTCCGACTCCGCGGCTTCGACCCGGCCAACACCGTTATCCGCATCCGCGCGGACGGCACGGTTCCTTACCAAAAGATCATCACGCTGATGGAGGAAGTGCGGAAAAGCGGACTTAGCCGCATCAGCTTCGACACGCAGGCGGGGAATTGATTTTTTGCGTCAACAAATCATCCTCGTCGGCGTCTAAACGTTAAGCCGCCATGACTGCCTCCTCACCCAGCGCCTATTCCGTTTCCGTGATGATTCACGGCGCGTTCGTGGCGATGGTTTTGGTTTCGGCCTGGGTGCTTAAAGATCAGCCGTTGAACAAACCCACCGAGGTGTTCGAATTGGTCGCAGGCGAGGGCGATAACTGGCAGGCCACTGAGGCCACGGCATATGGCCGTCCGGATGCGACTGGCACCACGCCCATCGCTCCGCCGAGTACACCGACTCCCGCACCAGCGCCGCCCGCAACAACGCGTCCCCCGGAACGCTCCATTTCTCAACAGATGGCGCAGATCGCCGCCCGCAGAGAACGGCAGATTGTGACGCAGCATCGTCGCGAAGAGGCCGCGCGTGAACGCCGCGAAGCGGCCGAGCGCGCCAAAGCCGAAAAACTCGCCGCCCAAAAAGAAGCGGCCGATAAAGCCGCCGCGGACAAGGCCGCCGCCGAGCAGCGGAAAACGATGACGAAGGAGGAGTTTGACCGGCTCAATCCGCAGAGAACCCCGCGTTCCTCCAGCTCTTCAAAGCAATCCTCGGGGCCGCCGCCCAAGATAGACACCCGGGGCTTGGCGACAGGCGTTCAAGGCGGCACGACCGCCGAAGCGGGTTCAAGCGGCAAAGCGTTTAGCCGAGCACAACAGGATCGGTTAGGTACGTATTTTGCCTTGCTTAAACAGAAGGTGAAAACCGCGCACGTGATGCCGATGGGCGCGACGGATCGCCTTTCGGCGCGTGTTTCATTCCATGTTTCGGCGTCTGGCTTGATCAGTCAGGTGAAGATCATTCGCTCTTCGGGGAATGCTGAGTTCGACGAGTCAGTAATCGCCGCATTCCGCGCTGTCGGAAGGATGGATGATCGTCGTCCGGATGACCGAAGCGATTATCGTGAATCCGAATTCAATATGAGCGAGGACTGAGTCCCGCTCCGTTTCCGCTCTCCCGCCTTATAAGTTGGTGGACTCGATCAGGATCGAACTGACGACCTCCTCAATGCCATTGAGGCGCTCTTCCAACTGAGCTACGAGCCCGTCTCCAACTAAGAGGGCTGGGAAAATCAAACTTTCACAGCCGAACGCAAGGAGTTTTTTGGGCAAAAGCTCGTCAGCGGCGGAAAAAGCCGCCGCGTTTTTGCTCCGGAGAGCGACGTCCGCGGAATAAACGGAACAAGACGGCGGCCGTGCGGAATTTCCGCGGGAGAAAAATCGTGGCGGCGGCGGACGCCATGCGCATCCAATTTCCGGATACAAATTGGGTGAAGCCGTTCCACGGCGGGGGCGACGGACGGCGCCAGGCGAGGGCCAGTTCCAGCCGGTCGCACGCGCACGCCAGGGTCAGATACCGTTTCCGCGCGTCGCGGTCGGTGCGGGCGAGCGGGGCGGGGGATGTTGGAACAATTCGTTCAGACATTGAGAATCTTTCTTCAACTGCTGGGCGGTGGCATCGAAGGGGCGCCAGCGGCGAAGGCGCTTCATGCACACCACAAACGCGGTCACGGCGATCAGGACTTGGATGGCCAACGCGAGCGACACGGCGAGCACGCGCGCCGGTGAATCCCACCAGATGGCCGCGACGAGAAGGTTAAGGGCGAACCCGCTGAGCAGGGCGGCGACGGCGCCGAGCACGCTCATAACCGAGAGGGCCACGGCCTCGTCCTTGGCCTCGCCTAACTCAAGAGCGGCCAGCTCGGCGCGATGTTCGCACGCGCGCATGAACACCGAGGCCGTTGCGCGCAACCGCTCCAGAAGGGACAGAGGTTTCGGACGAGTTTCCGTGGCGTCGCTCATCGTTCCAAAGTCGGATGTTTAAGGCAGCCGGCGGCCGATGAGCAGTCCGAGGATGGCGCCGATGGCCATCGCGGTACCGATCGATTGATAAGGATGCGAGCGAACGTAGATGTCCGCCTCGTCGATTTTCTCGCGCGCGCATTCGCGGGCGCGGTGATAAACATCATTGCCCTTTTCCAAGGCGGAGCGGAGGCGTTCGCGCAGGGCGGAGATCTTGTCTTCGGCGAGATCGCCGGCGTTGCCCAAAGCCTCTTCTGCGTCGTGGATGAGGGTCTTGAGGTCGTCGATCGTTTGTTGGGATGTAGTGGAACTCATGATACGTGTGATGAAGGTTGAGAGGTGATTGGTTGCATCGAGCAGCCGGGCTTAAATCCGGCGACGAAATAGACTGAAGGCGCCGGCAATGGCGCCGAGCGCACCGAGCGCGATGAGCCACATGCTCTTGTCGGTGGGCGAGCCCGTGATGGCTTCGGAGATTTCAGAGCCGGCGGAATTGGAGGCATTGATGCCCCAGACGAGCAGAATAACTCCGACGACGAGCATGGCGATGGCGATGGGTCTTGGCATGACAGGAAGGATAAGAGGTTGAGTGTGTGTTTGTACGAGGTGGCGGCACCTCGGGAGTGGGAGTAATACTGGACAACATCTTCTCTCGCACTGCGTGTGCCAGCATCGGCGGGGATTGTTTATCTTTTTGATAGCAAGCTTTTTGAGCGATAACCCGAATCGTGGCCCTCGTGAGATGCGTGCATTTCGCACCCGACGTTTTCCGGCTCCCGTTGCACATTGCAAAGAGCTCTCCGCCAACCGTTCGCGGCGATCGTTTGCCGTGCACACGCGAAGAGGCGGCGTTTTAGGGGCGCGGGGATAGGTTCGATATTCGCTTGTTGGATACGCAGTTTGGTGCCGATTCTACGCGGCGCCATTTGAACGCATGAAAATCTACTTCCTCGGTATTTGCGGCACAGCCATGGGCAACGCGGCGCTGCTGGCCCGCGCGGCCGGCCACGACGTGCTGGGCGCCGACAGCGGCGTGTATCCGCCGATGAGCACGGTGCTCGCGGAGGCGGGCATCGCCTTGCACGAGGGGTACGACGCGGCGCGTCTGGAGAAACTCGCGCCCGATCTCGTGGTGATCGGCAACGCGCTGTCGCGAGGCAATCCGGAGGTCGAATGGCTGCTCGATACCCGTGCGATTTCGTTCACTTCACTGCCGGCGTTGCTGCACGACTCGGTGCTGCGCCATCGCAAGAACATCGTTATCGCGGGGACGCATGGCAAAACCACGACGACTGCGCTGACGGCGTTTTTGCTTCGCGAGAACCGGCGCGATCCCGGCTTTCTCATCGGTGGCGTGCCGCAAGATCCGCCGATGGGAAATCACCTCGGCACGACCACCGATCCCTTCGTCATCGAAGGCGACGAGTACGACAGCGCGTTCTTCGACAAGCGCAGCAAATTCATCCATTACGCCCCGCACATCGCGGTGCTCAACAATCTCGAATTTGATCACGCCGATATCTTTCGCGACCTCGCCGATGTGCAGCGCACGTTTAGTCACTTCACGCGTATCGTGCCGCGCAACGGCTGGATCGTGCTGAACGGCGACGACGAGAATCTTCGCGCGCTCGGGCCGCTCTCGTGGACGCGCGTCGTTCGTGTCGGCACCGGCGAAAACAATGACGTGCGCATCGGCGCGTTCGTCGAGGATGCCGGGGGCGTCGCGTTCACCCTTTTCTGGAAGCAAAAAGTTTGGGCGGATATTCACTGGCCGATTCCCGGGCTCTACAATGCGCGCAATGCCGCCGTCGCCGCGACCGCGGGCGCGCTGGCGCTGTTTCCGGACGACCCCACGCGACTCGCACTCGACGGGCTCGCGCGTTTTCGCGGCGTGAAGCGCCGTCAGGAGACGCTCGTCGCCACCACCGCCTTGACCGTGGTCGAAGATTTTGGGCATCACCCGACTGCACTCGCAGAAACGCTGCGCTCGTTTCGCGCGCGATTCAAAGGTGCACGATTGATCGCGGTGTTCGAACCACGCAGCAACACTGCGCGCACGAAGACGCTGCAGGCGGGCTTTACGCGCGCCTTGACGCATGCCGATGAGGTTTATCTCGGAGCGGTCAACCGCGCCGAGAAGCTCGGGGATTCGGAGCGCTTCGACAGTGAAGCCGTCGCGCAGCAGCTCGAGGTGCAAGGCGTGGAGGCGCGTGCGTTTGCCACCAACGCCGCACTGCTCGAAACGCTCACCGCATCCACGCTCACGTCGAAAACCGACGTGGCTCGAGTGGTGGTGTTTTTCACCAACGGATCGTTCGATGGGATCATCGGCCGTTATGCCCAGGCCGCCACGCAAGCGGCGTAGTTGAAAATCAACTACGCCGCGCTTCTGTGAGTCGGCCTGCGCGTTTAAATCTTCTTTAGCTTCCACGCGCCACGGCGGAAGAGCAGCAAGCTCCACAGCGTCAGCGCGGTGTAGGATGCGGGCACAGCGATATACACGCCGGTCGGGCCCAGTCCGGCGGGCACCGCGAGGAGCCACGCGAGTGGAATCTGTCCGACCCAGAAGCAGAAAAAGTTCAGGCGGGTGGGCGTCCACGTGTCACCGGAGCCGTTGAACGCCGCTTCAAAACACATGCCCGCGGCGTACAGCGGAAACGCGAGGCTGATGATCCACAACGCGCGCACGCCTTGGTCGAACACCTCCGGATCGCTGGTGAACGCGCCGACGATCACACGGCTGAAAAGAATGAAGAGCAGGCCGATCACGCCGAGCACGATCATGTTGTAACGCACGGCGATGCGGACGGCGGCTTCCGCGCGCCCGGGTTTGTCCGCGCCGAGATTTTGCCCGACGAGCGTGGCCCCGGCGTTGGCGAGCCCCCAGGCGGGCATCAGGGCAAAAACAATCACGCGCAGAGCGATCGTGTAACCGGCGAGCACCGGGCTTCCGAATATCGCGAGGATTTTGAAAAGACCGATCCAACTCGTCGTCGCGATGAACATCTGCGCGATGCCATTTCCCGATGTTTTCAAAATCGTGATCAGCATCGCCCGTTGCGGTCGCAGATCGGGGAAATGCAAACGCACACGGCCCGCACGCGCGGTAAGATGCCAGAGCTGGTACATCACACCGATTCCCCGGCCGATGTTGGTCGCGACGGCTGCACCGGTGACGCCCATTTCAGGAAAAGGCCCCCAGCCAAAGATGAAGCACGGATCGAGGATGATATTCAGGCCATTCGCGAGCCAGAGCGTGCGCATCGCGATGACCGCGTCGCCTGCACCGCGGAAGATGGCGTTGATCAGAAAGATCATGAAGACCGTGATGTTGCCGCCCATCATGACCTGCATGAACGGCGTGCCTTCTTCGATCATCTGGTCGCTCGCACCCATGAGGCGGAGGATGTCAGGAGCGAAATACGCGAGCACGATGCCGAGGATCGTCGAAAGCCCGACGCCCAGCAGGATGATTTGCCCGGCGGCGTGTGCGGCTGATTGCGGATTCTTCTCGCCGATCCTTCGCGACACGATGGCCATGGCGGCAAACGAAATGCCCACGGCCACCGCGTAGATAAGCGACATCACCGTTTCGGTGACGCCGACGATGGCGATCGCCTGGTGGCCGAGTCGCGAAACCCAGAAAATATCCACCACCGCGAAGAGCGATTCCATGAGCATCTCCATGACCATCGGCACCGCGAGTAGCAGCACGGCGCGGTTTAATCCGAGCGACGTGAAATCCACCGCTTCGCCCTTGAGCGCCTGGCGCACGCCGCGCCAGAACGAGACGGGAGCAGGGCGTTCAGCGGAGGGAGTGAGGGCGGGTGTGGTCATGGAGAAATAAAAGGTGACGACGGCGATGCCTGGGCAGCGCGCGAGGAGTCTATGCACGATGGCGACGACGTTGTGTCAGGAATGCGTGCACATTCTGACGAACCTCGGACCGCTGAACGGACTGACGCGGTCCATAAAGGTTAAAAAATCACACTTCGTTCTCTTCGAGTTCTGCAAGACGACGTTCGAAGAAACGGCGTTCGATTTCGTTGGTCACGAGTGAAAGTGCTTCGCGATAGGCGCGGATGGCTTCGCGAATTCGGCCCAATCGCCGGAGCAGGTTCGCCTTCGCCGCGGGCAATCGGTGATAGTGCGGCAGCGAAATTTTCTCCATCAACGCAAGGCCGGCTTCCGGACCTTCCGCCATGGCGATCGCGACTGCGCGGTTCAACTCAATCACCGGCGAGGGCATGAAACGCGTGAGCACGCCATACAGCGCAGCGATCTGGGGCCAGTCGGTGTGGCGGCTTGACGGTGCATTGGCATGCAGCGCCGCGATGGCCGCCTGGATGGCGTAGGGACCGGCGCCACCTTGCAACGCGAGCGGCACGAGTTGCGTGCCCTCGGCGATCTGGGCGTGATCCCAGCGCGAACGATCCTGATCCTCCAACAGCACGAGGTCTCCCGCTGTATCCATCCGGGCATTACGCCGGGCATCGTTCAGCAACATCAATGCAAGCAGTCCGGTGACTTCGCGCTCCTCTGGCAGCAACGCGCGCAACTGGCGCGCGAGACGGATCGCCTCGATGCACAGATCGGCGCGGGTGAGCTGCGAGCCGGCGCTGGCGGAATAACCTTCGTTGAAGACGAGATAGATCACGTGCAGTGCAGCGGCGAGGCGGCCGGCCAGTTCGTCGTTCGCCGGGATCTCGTAGGGGATGCCCGCGAGCTTGATCTTGGTTTTGGCGCGAACGAGTCGCTGGCTCAGCGTCGCGGGCGAAACGAGAAACGCGCGCGCGATTTCCTCCACGGAGAGCCCGCAGACGGTTCGCAAGGTGAGCGCGATGCGGTTTTCCAGAGCGATCGCCGGATGGCAGCAGGTGAAAATCAGCCGCAATGTATCCGCGGGCTCGGGCGAGGAAGCGGCAGGTGTGGAGAGTGCGACCATGTCCTGATGTTTGGCATCGGCCATCGTGCGATGGCGGATGTGATCGATGGCTTTGTTGCGTGCAGTGGTCATCACCCAGCCGGCCGGATTGGCGGGAGTGCCATCCACCGGCCAGCGCGCGACGGCCAGCGCGAAGGCCTCCTGGAGACAATCCTCTGCCAGGGTGATGTCGCGCACCGTACGAATGAGACTCGCGAGGATGCGTCCGTATTGCTGGCGATGCAGATCTTCGATGCTCACACGCCGAGATGTTGACGGAGATCCTCGGCCGACATGACCGGGCGAACCTCCAGGGTAAAACCGCACGCCAGTGCGGGAAAGGATGCGGCGATGGCTTCGGCCTCGGCGCGGTCACGACAGGTGATCAATTCGAATCCGCCGAGCACCTCCACCGTTTCGGCGAAGGGCCCATCGGTGACCACAGGATCCTGGTTCTCCGGCTTGCGCACGCAAAACGACGCCTCCGGTGGATGCAGCCCGATCGCGGCGAGACCCACGCCCCGCTTTTCGAGATCGCGATGCCAGTCGTCGCACGCGCGAGCGATTTGAAAACGCTGGGGCGCTGGAAGCGACGGCCAGCTGGGGGATTCATGGACGAGAAGAAGGAACTTCATAACGGCGGAGTTTGTAGTGTGATTTTGGATACACGCGCCGGCGGCATGCTTAGTCCTGGCATTCGCCGCCGCCAAGAGTCGGACGAATTTCGACCGTGCAGCCGTCGCGCAGTCCGGGGAATTGTTTGGCGATGGCGATGGCTCGATCGAGGTTCTGACACTCGATGATCTCATAACCGCCGAGCACTTCGCGGGTCTCGGCGAAAGGGCCATCGGTGACCGCGATGCCTCCCTCTTTCTCGCGCAAGGTCGTGGCGGCGGCGGCAGGCTGGAGCCCCATGGCGCCGCGACTACGGTTGGTTTGAAGGAGTTCTTCATGCCAGGCGCCGCAGGCGCGGTGGATGCGGTTCCGGTCAGCGACGGGAATGTCCGCCCATTGTTTTTCGTCCCAGTAAATCAAGAGGATGTATTGCATGATCGTGGAGGAGTTGGTCATCGCCTATAGTCGAACCGGCGATGCGGCGGACGACAGCGAGACTGATTTTTTTCAATAAAAACGTGGGGCGTACCGGGAAACGATTTGCGGGCGCACTGGCGGCGAGCAGACTCGGACCAACCCCTGTTTTGTGAAAACACCTGCCGACTGTCGCTGTTGTGGTGTGTGTTGTTTCTCCCAACTGGAGACCTATGTGCGCGTCACGGGCTTCGATTGGGAACGTCTGGGAGATGAGCGGGAACGGGTCGCCCATTTTATCGGGAATCGTGCGTACATGCGCATGGAGGGCGGACATTGTACGGCGCTGGCAGTGCGGCTGATTGAAGGCGCGGTGGATTAGTACTGCCGCGTTTATGAACGTCGTCCGGAAGTCTGTCGCGAACTCGAGCGTGGTTCACCCGAGTGCGCCGGAGAAATCGCCCGCAAGGCCGGGCGGGCGAGCGCGGCAGCCGGGAGCGGGGAAACTCAGCAGACGTCGCCGGCCTTCATGGTTTGACGGCCGATCGACCGTGCGACGTGGCACGCGCCGGCGACCGGGCGAATCTCGATGGACATCCCGTAAGGCAGGTTGGGGCAGAGGCGGGCGATCGCCATCGCTTCATCGATATCGGCGAGCGTCAGGAAAAAATAACCGGCGACTCCCTCGGTCGCTTCGGCAAACGGGCCATCGATCACTTTGTCGCCGCGGGCGCCCGAAAGAACCTTTCCCGTCGGCTCCAGTGGAGCACCGTGTTGCGCGCGGCCGGAGTTCACCAAGCTATCGTACCAGCCGTTCCAGCGATCCAATAACTCGCGCCGCTGATCCGCGCTCAAATCGCCGTAGCGCTCGGGCGTCAGATCGCGAAAAATGAACATGAAGGGTTGCTGATTTTCCATAAAGCGGGAGAAAGGCGGGCGATGTGGGGATGTAGCGCGTTCCGGCGGCCGGCGGGGGAGGGGCAGGCATTTTCCGACCAACAGGTTTCGTGGCCGTTCCTTGTTGGGAGAAAACTGCGCGATCGGGGAAGCCGGTCGCAATCCTGCATCTTGCAAAAAAAGGTCCGCAGGGCGAACCTGCGGACCTTGAGAGAGTGATCAAGGTAGCCTGAGGTGTGCGGGCGTCTGCTTATTTCCGGAAGCGACGTCTGATCGCGAAGCCGAGCAAGCCAAGCGCGGCAAAAATGCCGTAGGTGGAGGGTTCAGGAACCGGGGTGGGCACCGGGATTTCCGAGGGAATATCGTTTCCACCACCGAAGTCGCTGCCACCGCGGAATTTTTCCTCCGCCGACGCCGCCCCGACCTGCTGCCAGCGCACCGTGAAATCGATCGATTTATCAAAGAAACCATCCGCGCTGTCGAAATCCGGGAGCGTAAAGACGAACGTGGCTTCTTCGCCAAACTTGATGCCGTTCTTCGGGTTGCCGCCCTCCGGGACATTGCCGACGCCGGCGCCCAGATCTTGAGCGTAAATGCCGCCTTGCTGGCTCAATCCGTAAGGATTGAAAAGCCCCCAACCATGCTGGGTCGGTGCCACCGGTTTGGTCGAGGTGAAGGATACACTCGAGAGCGCCAAGGAGGTGAATGGGGTATTGAACCCAAATGAAGTGATCGTGCCCACGAAACCGTTCGATCCAAGCAGCGTGTTGGAGAATGTGACCGTGTAAGTGTTCAAATCCGCATCTGCTGATACCAACACCCGAGTGAACGGGTGGGACTCCACGCCGTCCGCCGCTCCCCACACATCGATCGTACGGGTAACGATTTGGGCGGTCGCGAAGGGGGTGAAAACCGACAGAGCGACCAAGGCGGCGGTCGCAAGAGATAATTTTTTCATAGAAGCAGGATTCGGAAACAACATACTCCTAAATTGTGCATGCCAAGTAGAGGGGAAACCCCTAAAAAGGTGCTAAATGGCCAATTAATTGCATATTTCTTTCCCCATGCGCGGAAATGGGCGTCGCTTTAATGCAATCTGAGGTCCGCTCGATGTTCCCCGCCGAGCGCGACCACTCGCACGATGCCACGTCACCCCTGCTCGGATTTGAAGCGATACTGGCTGTTGAAAATCAGCTCGATTTTTTTGGTGACGAAAATCCGGACCTTGATGGTGCCCTCGGAGGCCCCGGCCGAAGCGGCGGTGGCATGGCCTTCGATGCGTCGCGGCTCGCCGTCTTTATTATGTGCTGTGCCGGTGAAGGTGACGCGTTCGCCGCGTTCGAGCTGTGCCAGTTGTTCGTCGGAGAAATCGATCTGCAGCCGGCCCGATTCGCTCAGGAAAAAGTAAGGGAAAACTTTGGCTTGGTAAGTCGTCGCGTACGCGCCGTCGCGACGTTCGAGCAAGCCGGGGATGAGCGTGACGTTGCCCACATAAATCGAAGTCTTCGTGACGGGAATCTCCACGCGATCGTAGGGGCCGCCGGCGAGGGGAACGGCACTGCCTAGCAGCAAGAGGGCGAGGGATAACTGCGTGCGAAAACGCATGCGGCGACTGTGCGAGGGCGCGACGGTCGGGCAACAACGCTTTGCGCGATCTTTTTTCGCACTGCTCGGATCCGCAAGAGACGCCAGACGACAGGATTTGCTGCGGTTTTCGCGTTGCGCGAAAGCACCGGACGCCGTGTGTTCGCAGGTCGTATGGCCAAACCTTCTCATGTCACTTGGGGTGGGCGCTTCAGCGCCGGTCCCGCGGAGCTCATGCTTGCCTTTAGCGAGTCCGTCTCGTTCGACCGCAGATTGGCGCCGTTCGACATCCGCGGCAGCAAGGCGCACTCGGCCATGCTCGCGAAGGTCGGCATCATCTCCGCCAAAGAGCGCGACGCAATCCATGCCGGGCTCGACGCGATCCTCGCGGACATCGCGGCCGGCAAGTTTGTGTGGGACGAAAAGCTCGAGGACGTCCACATGAACATCGAGCAGGCTTTGACCAAACGCGTGCCCGCCGCGGCGCGACTGCACACGGCGCGCAGTCGCAACGACCAAGTCGCGACGGACATGCGACTGTTTTTTAAACATGCCTGCGAAGTCGTTTCCGAAAAAATAGCCGGAGCCCAGCGCGCGATTCTGAAACTCGCGCAAGACAACGCCGACGTGCTCATCCCGGGCTACACGCATCTGCAGCGCGCGCAGCCGGTGTGGCTCGCGCATCATCTTTTTGCGTATCTGGAAATGCTGGAGCGCGATCGTGAGCGTTTCGCGGTCGTCGCGGATCACGCCAACTGGTGCCCGCTCGGCTCCGGCGCGATCGCCGGAACGACGTTGCCGATTGATCGCGAGTTCACCGCGACGCAGCTCGGTTTCGTCGATGCGAAGGGCAAACCGCGCGTCACGCAGAACTCGATGGATACGGTCGCCGATCGCGATGTATTTATCGAGTTCGCGCACGCCTGCGCGCTCTTCGGCGTCCATATTTCGCGCATCGCGGAAGACCTGATTTTGTGGAACAGCGCGGAGTTTAAATTCATCGAGCTGCCGGACGCGTTCTGCACCGGCTCCTCGTTGATGCCGCAGAAAAAAAACCCCGACTCATGCGAGTTGCTGCGCGGCAAATCGGCGCGGCTTCAGGGAAATCTCCATACGCTGCTCACGCTCGCGAAGGGCCTGCCTCTCACATACAATCGCGACCTGCAAGAGGACAAGCCACCGGTCTTCGACAGCTTCGATCAAACCTGTCTGTGCGCGGATGTGCTCGCGGGCACATTCACCGGAGCCGAGATGAATCGCGCGCGCTGTGGCGATGCGGTTTCGGATCCCGCGCTGCTCGCGACCGATCTTGCGGATTACCTCGTCGAAAAAGGCGTGCCGTTTCGCGAAGCGCATCACGCAGTCGGCGCGATCGTGCGCATCGCCGAAAAACTTTCGGTGAAACTGAATCTGCTGCCTGAAGAGGAAGTCGCCTCGGTGCATCCGGCCTTTGGTCCGGACTGGGTCGAAGTCTTCGATCTGCAACGCGCGATGAAAAAACGCGCGGGCACTGGCATGCCCGGTCCGGCGCAGATAAAGAAACAGTTTGCGCGCTGGCAGAAGCGGCTTGGCTGAGCTGCCCGCAAGCCTCGAGCAATGAAGCGCCGGGGTCTATTTTTCAAAACCAGTCTTCGCGCTGCGCGGCGAACGAGCCGTCTCCCCGCGCGCGAAGACGGTGCATCGTGTTATCAAACGTCCGTCGTTGTGGATGCCGGCTGAGCATCCCGCTGTCGTGCTGCATCACATTTTTCCCACCAAGAAAACCGATCCCGAACTGGCGCCTTTTCGCTCGGGACTGGTGTTTGGTTTTTTTAATGCGCTGACCTGGCAGGTCGGCCTCGGCACGCCGCTGGTGTTGTTTGCGCAGCAACTCGGGGCGACGCCGTTGCAGGTCGGGCTGGCGACATCGTTCGTGTTGTTGCTCACGCCGATCCAGGTGCTCTCGACTGCGTTGCTGCCGCGCTTCGGATTTAAAAAAGTGATGCTCGGCGGGTGGGGCGCGCGGAGCATTTTTTTGATTGTGCCGATCGTGCTCGCTGCGCTCGCGCCCTGGTGGGGCGTGCGCGGCTGGATGGCGCACACGCTGGTGTGGAGCGTGTTCTTTTTCTGCCTTTGCCGCTCGGTCGGTGCGGCGTCGTTTAACCCGTGGATCTACGCCATCGTGCCGGTGACAGCACGCGGGCGGTACTTTGCGAACGATCAATTTGTTTCGAGCATCGGCAGCGTGGCGACCTTGCTGACCTGTGCGGGTCTATTCGCGCTGCTGCCGGTCTATCACGCGCTCTTGATCCAGTACGCGATCGCGCTGCTGGGATCGACGTTGAGCTTCTTCGCGTTGAAAAAACTGCCGGACGGCCCGACGCCCACGGCGATCCGCGTGTCGGCGGTGTTGCGCGACACGCCGAGGCACATTTTCGCGCCCGGACTTTTCAGGCGATACCTGTGGATCGTCGTGTGGTACTCGGTGATCTCGACGCCGATCCCGGCGTTCATCGCGTATTATCTGAAATCGGTGCCGGGCTTTTCGATGGGTGAAATCATCGGCTTCGAAGTGGTGCGCTATCTCGGTGTGTTTCTCGCGGCCGGCACCATCCGGCACCGCATTGATCGGGCGGGAGCGAAGCCATTTTTGATGGTTTCGCTCGGACTTTATTTTGCGGTGAGCGTGTTTTGGTGGGCGTTTCTGCGCGGTGGTTTCGGCGGCGTGCCCGGCGTGATGATCGCCTATCTGCTCCTCGGCATGGGCGTGTCGGGATGGACCATTGCGAACCTCGGTTATCTGCCGAAAATCGTGCCGGAGTCGGAACGTCCGTTGATGGTCTCGATCCACGGTGCGGTGACCTCGTGTCTCGGCGGATGCGCGCCGATCGTGTGGGGCTGGTTTCTCAAGGACGGCAGCGGTGCCGGGGCCGCCGGCGCGATCGACGTGTCGGTTTTCGGGTGGTTCTTTGTCGTGGTCGCGGTGAGCTCGCTGATGATCCTCACGCTCGTCGGAAAACTGCCGGAAAACACCGATGAAAAAATCGAGCCGCTCATGATCGGCAGTGCGGTGATGCGGCCTTTTCGGGCGATGTCGTATCTCGTCAATCTCGTGCTACCGACGCCGCGCGCCGACGAGAAGGATGCAGCGTCGCGCAAACCGACGGACGATCGCGATTGACGAGGCTCTCCGGATTTTTCCGCAAATCCGCGCTTCCTTCGCGGGACACCTCCCTCATTCTCCTCCGGCTCTCCATGGCCAAGGTCCGTCTTTTATCCGAACGAGTCGCCAATCAAATCGCCGCAGGCGAGGTGATCGAACGCCCGGCTGCCGTCGTGAAAGAGCTGCTGGAAAACGCGCTCGATGCCGGTGCCACGCGGATCGAGGTGGAATTTCGTCACGGCGGTCGCTCGTTGATGCGCGTCGAAGACAACGGCCACGGCATGTCGCGCGACGACGCCTTGATGGCATTGGAGCGTCACGCAACGAGCAAGATCGCCGAGGCCGACGACTTGAACCGGCTGGCGAGTTTTGGGTTTCGCGGCGAAGCGTTGCCGTCGATCGCGAGTGTATCCCGTTTTGAACTACAAACGCGCGAAGCCGGCGCGGATCTCGGCACCGAGATTTTGATCAATGGTGGAAAGTTCGTGCATGTGCGCGATTGCGGCCGCCCGGTGGGCACACGCATCGAGGTCACGCAATTGTTCAACTCCGTTCCCGCGCGCCGGAAGTTTCTCAAAACCGATGCCACCGAAGCCGCGCACATCGTGCAGGGCGTGCGGTTGTACGCGCTGGCGTTTCCGCAGGTGGCGTTCTCGCTGATCGAGGACGGACGCATCGTGTTTCGTTCGCCTCAATGCGCGACGCTGGCGGAACGCGTGACGGAAATATTCGGCCGCAACGTGGGCGAAGGGCTGGTCGAACTCGCCGCCGAAGAGCAGGGCATGCGACTCACCGGCTTGATCGGACGCCCGGGGCAGGGTCGTGCGACGCGTCACGAGATGATCGCGTTCATCAATCAACGGCCTGTGGACAGCCGCACGCTCAACTATGCGTTGATCGAGAGTTATCACGAATCGCTGCCGAAGGGGCGTTATCCCGCCGCGTTTGTTTTCTTCGAAATCGATCCGGCAGCCGTGGACGTGAATGTGCACCCGTCGAAACGCGAAGTGCGTTTTCGCAGCGAGCAACAAGTGCGCTCGTTTGTCATCCGTCATGTGCTTGCCCGCCTGCGCGAACTCGGCGCCGAAGCGGCATCCACGATGATCGCGACTCCGGCACCGACACCTGTCGGCATCGAGCCACCTGCGCCGCAGCCCGGCGGTTTTGCGCCGGCGTCATCGCACGAGTCGCCGGTGGCTTTGGGAAAAGCCGGCATTTTGTCACCAACGCCAACCGCCCATGTCATGCCACCGATGCCGGCGTTTGCCCCGCGCAACCTGCCGGCGGGCGCAGCGCCCGTCGCGAGTGTGCCTGCTTCATCTGCGACCGCAGCATCGGTGGGACCGGCTGCGACGGCATTACGTCGCTGGCGTTATCTCGGACTCGCGCACAGCACCTATGCGCTTTTTGAAACGGCGGCAGGCGTGGTGTTGCTCGACCGGCGCGCGGCGCATGAACGCATTTGGTTTGAGCGATTGCAGGCGCAGTTCCGCGCCGGCGAAATTCCCGTGCAGCGGTTGTTGTTCGCCGTGCCGTTGGAGCTCGATCCGATTGCGACGGCGCTGTTGCTGGACCGGTTGAATTTTTTCGAACGCCACGGCTTCGAGATCGGCGAATTTGGGCGCGGTTTTTTCCGCATCGAAAGCGTGCCGGCGTGGATGGAGCCTGCGGATGCGGAGCCATTCGTGCGCGAACTGCTGGGCGCGCTTCGCGATGGGCGTTTGCAGGATCAAAACGTGGAGGTTGCCCGCGAAGAACTCGCGCGGCTCGCGTCGGCGCGGGCAATTCGCCTGCCCGAAACGGCGAGCGAGCACGAAATGCAATCGCTCGTGGCGCAGTTGTTCGCCTGTCAGTCTCCGCTTACCAGTCCGTCCGGACGTCCCACGCACATCGAGCTGGGTCACGGCGAACTGGGACGACGCTTTCAGAAATAACTCTTTAGCCCAAGTGGCGCCGGCGGGATCTGGCGTCACGTGAAGGTGACGGATAATTTGCGTGACCAAGGTTGGCGCGGTGGCACGGTTTGTGGTTGGTTCTTCGACCGTCCGGCGCCGAGCGTACGGACCCGACCACAGTCTTTTTCAAAAAATGGCCGCAACTACCAAACACAAGAAGTCCGCTCCCGCATCCAGTCAGTCCAGCGCGCCGGAAAGCGCGTCCGACAAGGGCAAGATCAAGCAAGCCATCCTGCGCCATCTCACGTACACGCTCGCGCGTGATCGCTACACCGCACGCCCGCGTGACTGGTGGCTCTCAACCGCGATGGCCGTGCGCGAGAGCATCCTCTCGCGACTGATCGCCACACAAGCCGTGCACAACGACCAGAACGTGCGCCGGCTGTATTATCTTTCGCTCGAGTACCTCATGGGGCGCCTCACCGAGAGCAATGTGTCCAACACCCACCTCAATCAGGCGGTGGTCGAGGCGCTGAAAGAGCTCGGCATTTCCTTCGAGGAATTGCGTGAGCAGGAAGTGGACATGGGCCTCGGCAATGGTGGTCTCGGCCGTCTCGCCGCGTGTTTCCTCGATTCACTCGCGACGCTCGATTATCCAGCGATTGGATACGGCATTCACTACGAGTTCGGCTTGTTCAAACAGGAGTTTGTTCACGGCCACCAGGTCGAGCATCCCGACAGCTGGATGATCTTCGGCACGCCGTGGGAAGTGATGCGCCCCGAGTACGCGGTCACGATCCAGATCTACGGTCATGTGGAAAACGTTTTCGACGACCGTGGCAGCTACCGTCCGCGCTGGGTGAATACGAAGAGCGTGATGGGCGTGCCCTACGATATTCCGATCGCCGGTTATGGCACGAAGACCGTCAATCTGCTGCGCTTGTGGGCCTCGCGCTCGACGGAGGAGTTCGACCTCGCGGCGTTCAACTCCGGCGGCTACGTCGAAGCCGTGCGCGAGAAGGTCGTGGGCGAAACCATCTCAAAGGTGCTTTACCCGAACGACAAGACGGAGAACGGCAAGGAGCTGCGGCTCGTGCAGCAATACTTCTTCGTCGCGTGTTCGCTGCAGGATCTCCTCCGCCGCCATTTCCGCAACGGCAGCACCGGCAACACCTGGGAGAATTTTGCCGGGAAGGTCGCGATCCAGCTCAACGATACACATCCCGCGGTCGCCGTGCCCGAGCTCATGCGCATCCTGCTGGACGAGGAAAACATGCCGTGGGATCGCGCATGGAGCATCGTGAATTCAGTTTTTGGATACACCAACCACACACTGCTGCCCGAGGCGCTGGAGAAATGGAGCGTGCCGCTTTTCGGACGAGTGCTGCCACGCCATCTCCAGATTATTTTCGAAATCAACAAACACCTCATGCAGGCCGTCGAGGCCAGGTGGCCGGGCGATGTCGACAAGATGCAGGCGTGCTCGTTGATCGACGAGTCCGGCCCGAAGTTCGTGCGCATGGCCAACCTCTCCGTGGTCGGCTCCCATGCGGTCAATGGCGTGGCTGCGTTGCACACCGAACTGCTCAAGAAGGATCTTTTCCCCGAGTTCGACGCGCTTTATCCGGGCAAATTCCAGAACAAGACCAACGGCATCACGCCGCGTCGCTGGCTGCTCGATTGCAATCCGGGTCTCTCGGAACTGATCACTCGCAAGCTCGGACATGCGGGTTGGGTTCGCGATCTCGACCTCCTGCGCGGACTGGAAAAATTCGCGGACGACGCGGCGTTTCAGAAGGAATTCATGGCGATCAAACGCGCCAACAAGGAAGCGCTCGCCGCCGTCATCAAGGCCGACTGCGGTATCGACGTTTCTCCCGACGCACTCTTCGACGTGCAGATCAAACGCCTGCATGAATACAAGCGCCAGCATCTGAACCTGCTCCACATCCTCGCGCTCTATCGCCGCTTGCTGCAGGATCCGTCGTTCGACTGCGTGCCGCGAGTCTTCGTTTTCGCGGCCAAGGCGGCACCTGGCTACGATCTGGCGAAAAACATCATCCGCGCGATCAATCTCATCGGCGCCAAGATCAACAGCGATCCCCGCATCAACGGAAAGTTGAAGGTCGCGTTCCTGCCAAACTACCGCGTGTCGCTCGCGGAGCGCATCATCCCGGCGGCGGATCTCTCGGAGCAAATTTCCACAGCCGGCAAGGAAGCATCGGGCACAGGCAACATGAAGCTCGCGCTCAACGGCGCCCTCACGATCGGCACGCTCGATGGAGCCAACGTCGAGATCAACGAAGAGGTCGGCAGCGACAACATCTTCATCTTCGGCCTGACCGTGGATGAGGTCGTCGCGTTGAAGGAGCGCGGATATAATCCGTGGGATTATTACAACGCCGACGAGGAATTGAAGGCCGTCATCGACTGGCTTGGTTCCAGCTACTTCTCGCCGGGCGAAAACCATGCGTTTGGCCACGTGCATCACAGCCTGCTCGATGGTGGCGATCCGTTCTGCGTGCTCGCCGACTTCCGCTCTTACAGCGACGCGCATGCGAAGGTGGACGCGAAATACCGCGACAAAGCCGCTTGGGCGCGAAGCGCGATCCTTAACACGGCACGCGTAGGCAAGTTCTCCAGCGATCGCACCATCCGCGAATACGCCGAGCAGATCTGGCGTCTGCCCGCGGTGAAGATCTGATCCTCCGGGGAGCGCACTTCCGGGCGCGCTCCCTATTTTTGCCTTGGCCGGGGCGCACTCGTCGCGCTCCATCGCCGGATGGTTTTAACCGTCGTTTTTGCCCTGCTCGCGCTGAAGGTTGCCGCCGAGTTTGTGTTGAGCCTTCTGAACCGCGCGGAAGTCCAGCGTCACGCGCATCAGGCGCCGCCCGCGGTCGCCGCGTTGATGGACGAGGCTACGTACCAGAAGTCCGTCGCGTACACGCAGGCGAAGGGGCGACTTGGGCGCATCGAGCTCGCGTGGGACACGGTCGTGCTCGTGATCGTCCTCATCAGCGGCGTGCTGCCGTGGCTTCATGCGAAGTTCGCGCCGTTGTCGCCGTCGGGTGTATGGGACGACGCGCTTTTCCTCATCGCGGCTGGTATGTTGTTCAGCCTCCCGTCGCTGCCGTTCGACTGGTGGGGGCAATTCCGTCTCGAGGCGCGTTTTGGTTTCAACAAAAGCACGCCGGCCCTGTGGTTGTCCGACAAACTGAAGGGTTTCGCGCTCGCGCTGATCATCGGCTTCCCGCTGCTGTGGGCGTTGCTGTCCCTCACGGGCGTGGCCGGCGACGCCTGGTGGGTGTGGGGCTTCGCCATTGTATTCGGATTTCAACTACTGATGCTGGTCCTGTATCCCAAGCTCATCCTCCCGCTCTTCAACAAGCTGACTCCGCTGCCCGATGGAGAGTTGCGCGACCGGCTGCTCGCGCTGTCGGATCGCACGGGCTTCAAGGCCTCCACGATCCAGGTCATGGACGGCAGCAAACGCTCGGGACATTCAAACGCGTTTTTCACCGGCTTCGGCCGTTTCCGTCGCATCGTGCTCTACGATACGCTGATTGCGCAGCTCAGCGCGGAAGAGCTGGAAGCGGTGCTCGCGCATGAAGTGGGGCACTACAAACGCGGCCACATTCCGAAGATGCTCGGGGTGTCGGCGCTCATGATGCTCGGCGGATTCGCGGCGATCGCGTGGCTCGCCGACAGCACCTGGTTCAATCCCGCATTTGGTCTGCCCGCAGGCGAACTAGCCCCGGCATTTTTGCTATTTTCGCTGTTGAGCGGACTGGCGACCTTCTGGTTCACACCGCTGGGAAATCTGTTTTCGCGCAAACATGAGTACGAAGCCGACGCCTTCGCACGCGACGCGATGGGAGGACCGGGACCCATCGTCGGCGCCTTGCGCAAACTCGCGCAGAGAAACCTCTCGAATCTCACGCCGCATCCCTGGTTCAGCGGATTCTATTATTCGCATCCGACTTTGGTGGAACGCGAACGCGCGGTGCTGAAAGGCACGTAACCCTCGCGCGGAAACAGGCGAGGAGCTTCGAGTCATGCGGCGGGAGGGAACAGCACGGCGGACAGCGGCCATCGGAAAATGGCTGGCGCTATGGTATGCGTCCTTGTTCGCAATCGTTAACGTGCGCGCGGAAACGCTTACGCTGGCCACGTACAATGTGGAGAACTACGTGGCGGCGAACCGGCTCGTGGACGGAACTTATCGAGAGGCGTATCCTAAACCTGAAGCCGCGAAATCCGCCTTGCGTGCCGTGATCCGCGCGCTCGACGCAGACGTGCTGGCGCTGCAGGAGGTGGGCCCGGAACCCTATCTCGAGGAGCTAAGGCGTGATTTGAAAAGCGAGGGATTGGATTATCCGCATCATGCCTGGCTGAAAGCCGCGGACAACGAGCGCCACGTGGCTGTGCTGTCGCGTCGTCCCCTGATGTCGGCAACACACCATGCAGATCTGACATTCTCTTATTTGGGAAAGGAAACCTCCGTGAAGCGCGGGCTGCTGGAAGTCCGCATCGCGACAGAAGGCGGCGAAATAACGCTCTTCGTTTTCCATCTGAAAAGCCGTTACACGGATGACGAAAAAGATCCGCAGTCGCAGGCGCGGCGGGCAGGGGAAGCGGTGGCGATTCGCGATCGTGTGCTGCGACGATTTCCGGATCCCGCAACGGCATCGTTTGTCCTCATGGGCGATTGCAATGACTCGCCCCGGAGCCGCCCCTTGAAGGCGCTCACGTTGCGCGGGCGACGGACCATCGCAGACGTGCTGCCAGCCATGGATTCACGCGGGGAAACGTGGACGCATTATTATCGCCGGGAGGATGTGTATTCACGCGTGGACTACATGCTCGTTTCGCCCGGCCTGATGCAATCGGTGGTGGGCGCGCGGGCGACGATCCTCGACGGCGCGGAAGTCGCGGCGGCGAGCGATCATCGACCGCTGCGCATGCAGCTCCGACTCCCACCCGCGCAATGATGCGCACCTAGAACGGATATCCAACCGAGAGATGCCAGGTGCCGCCGGGATCCTGCACGCGCGGATTGATGTTGCGACCGTACTCGATGCGGATCGGCCCGATGATCGTGCGATAACGCAGCCCGAGCCCGATGCTTCCGAGCGGCTTGTCGCCGGGATAATCGCCAAGACGTGCAGCGGCGACGAGATAATCGCCAAACAAAACCAGGGACCATTGCTGTGTCAGCGCCTGCTCGAACTCGAGGTTGAGAACGGTGTACGTTTTGGCGCCGAGAAAAGCGCCGTCGGCCGCGCGCGGTGACGCTTCACCTTCGCCGTAACCACGGATGCTATTCTCGCCTCCAGGATAATAGAGTTTGTTGACCGGCGGCGGCACATACGGCGAGGCGCCGAGCGTGAAGATCGCGCCTTGGGAGATGCCGGCGTGAATCCAGCGTTCCGGCGTGAGTTCGATGTGATGCGCGGCGCCCCATTCGAAGCGTTGATAATCGACTTCGCCGCCCAGTTGTTTCGACGCGAATTCGGTGCGCAGAAAAAGACGATAACCGCGCTTCGGATTGATCGCCTGGTCACGACGATCGAGCGTGGCCGTGAAGTGAATATTGGCCGAGTTGACGCGACGTTCGTCGATTGGCTGCGTGGCAAGCGTGTTGTTGGTATCGCGCAATGTTTCGAACGTATAACCCGCGCTCACTTCGGGACCGCGTCCGCCGAAACGTTTCCGCAGCTGAATCGTGCCGCCGTATTCTTCGCGGCGAAAAGAACGCTCGTCGCGCATCAATCCGAAAAGCCGCACGGAGCCATCGATGGTTTCTCCAAAAATCTCCGGAACGGTGTAGGTGTAATCGCCGCGTGTGCTTTTCATCGATTGCACGGCGAAAATGCGGTCTTGGTGGGCGCGTCCCCAAAGATTGGAACGGCGCAACTCCACAGCGCCGCGCAGTTGTTCATAGCTGCCGTAACCGAAGAGCACGCTGGCGTCCCACGGATCGGCCTCTTCAAACAAAAACACCACGTCGCGCACATCGCCGGTCTCGGGTTCCGTGCGTGTATCCACGGAACGAAACGCCGACAGGCGTCCGAGCCGCAGACGCGCGCGCTCGAGTGCCGTGGGATCCAGCGGATCGCCCGGATCGACGCGCAAACGACGCTTGATCACACTGGCACGGGTGCGTGCGTTTCCTTCGAAACGAATTTCGCCGATGGTGACTTGAGGGCCGGCAGTCACTTCGGCAGTGGCCGCGACATCGGTGGCGGCGGGCGTGACAGGCGTCGGAGTCGGGCGGACGCGCACCGTGACATCCGGGTATCCAAGACGGTAATACGCGCGGCGTGTCGCCACGGAGGCGTCTTGTCGAATCGCATCGGACCACGGCTGGCCGATCATCTCTCGCAACGCCGGAATATCGATTTCGACCTTTGCGGGATCGGCCACCGCAAACGAGCGCACCATCCAGCGCGGGCCTTCATGCACCGTGATATCCAATCGCATCGCCGCTTCGGGTTCGGGCAGCGGCGAGCTCTTCACCTCCGCGCGAGCTTCGCTGTAGCCTTGCAGCAGGAGCATTTCGAGCAGCGCGTTGCGGCCCCGACGCAGCACGGAGTCGGAGAATACGTTGGCGCGTTTTCCCTGCCAGAGACCGTAGGCGGGTTGGAAAAACTTTTCGGCGTCCTCCGCCTCCAGCGCGTTCAGCCCGTGGAAATGCACCTCGGCAATGTAGGAGCGCGGGCCGCGCTCGACATCGAACTCGATCACATGCGTGCCGGGATGCCGCGGGAAGGCGAGGTCGAGCATTTGATCGAAGGAAAACTCCGAGGTCGTTCCGTCGAGGCGCGTGACGCGTGCTCGCACGCGAGGCTGATGATAACCGTCATCTTCGAGCTCGGAGATGAGCACGAAGGCGGCGTTCTCCGCAGCGTCGTCGGAGAGATGCGCGACTTTGCCGGGATTGATGAAGTCGCTCATGAGCCGGCTCACCTCGCGATTGCGGAATAAACCGAGTCCCGAGATCTTGAAGCGCGCGGGCTTCTCCTCCTTGGGAGCGGCGCTGACCGCGGAGACGAGAACGACAAAGAGAAGACAGTTAAGGCGTTTCAGCATTCGGTTTCTTTTTGAAGATGAGTCGGCGCTTCACGCCCATGTTGTAATCGTCGAATTCGTCGATTTCACCCACGAGCGACCACCGGTCGTTGAGCAGATATTCCGCAGAAAACGTCTCTTTGCCTGACTCGGTTACGTTTTCGCCCGAGGTGATGATGAGGCGCTCGGCGGCAGTGGGGTCGCCGGAGAAATTTGAGAGCAAACTTTTTCCGAGATACAGGCCGAGCTGTTGCGCGCGCTGCGAGCCGCTGTAGTTGATGTCAGAGTGAGGCATCTCGCCCGCCATCACCATGAGCAGCACTTGCTCGGAGCTCAGCGAGGGCGTGGACGAAAACACGATGTTGGGATCGGTGGCTGTGCCGGCTACCTCCATGCGCACATCGTAGCCGAGCGTGCGCGATTCAGCGACGAGCGAAAGTTGCGGCGAATACGGATCGGCCTGCGTGAGACGAACGGCGCCGCTCTTCACGCGCATGGAAACAAAAGGAAACGACACCATGCCTTGATCGAACGTGATCTGGCCGATCGCGATCGGCTCGAAGAGCGTTCCCGACAGATCCACTTTTCCGGAAACGACTCCCGAGAAGAGCGGCGTTCGAATGATCAGGAAACGACTGCCGCTGACAGAGAGCGCGAGTTTCCAATCGCGGAATGGTTCGGCGGTGACTGAGAAATACGGAGGCCGCGATGCCGGACCGCCGCCGCGCGAAGGAATCAACGAGCGCACATCGCGCAAGAAGAGGCTGTCGTGCAGATTTACTTTTCCGCCGAGCGTCGTGATTCCGTCGGCGCCGGAAGAGACGCGCAAATCAAGATCGCCGCGAATGAGCAGCCCGGTCTGGCGTGCGAGTGGCAGGTTTTTTCCCGTCAGGGCGACATCCACCTTGAGCGGCGCATCGCTCGGATATTCCACCGTGCCGCTGGCTTGAACGGGTTGTCCGCTCGCGAGTGCGGAGAGCGATTTGAGCGAAGCTTTACGGCCGGAAAAATCCACCTCGGCGTTGATCTCGCGGAAGCTGCCGAAAGGTGTGATCGGATGCGTGGCCGCGTCGGTGATTTTGAGCGCGCCGCGCATGTCGCCGTCGGCGCGCACGGTGAGATCGCCGCCCACGCGTCCGGTCGGTGCGATGGCCGCAGGAAGAAAGGTCGCGAAGGCGGACAGGTCGATATTGGGAATCTGAAAACTCACCTCGGCATCGCCGCTCCATAAGCGCGCGGGTTTTTCGATCACCGCTCTCCATTGTTCAGGCGAGACGCGCGTTTGCCCGGCTGCGGTGAAGGCCTGCCCGGCGGCAAGAAACGCGAGCTGCTCAAGTTGGATCACGCCTGTATCCTCGATATGAATACGCGCGATGAGATCCGAGATCGGCGGCAACCGGAAACGCGGTGCCTTCAATCCAGCGACCTGCAGATCCAGCGAAGCGTCCGGACGCGCGGCGGGACCTTCGACGCGGAGATCGAGACGAGGCGATTGCAATTCGAGGCCAGTGGTCGCGACTGCGGTGTTCCAGAAGGGCGATTCAGGAACTGTGGTTGCGGTAAATGCCCAGCGGCCGTCCTCGGTGAATTTCCAGCGCGCAGTGTCTGTGGGCGTGATCAGCAAGGGCAGACGACCGCGTGCGTCGATCACCGGGCCATGCGAATCGCTGATTTGCAAACGTTCGATGTCCACGCCCGTCGCTGATGTGTTCGCGATGGCGTCGATGATCGCACGGTGGTCGGCCTCGGCGTGCACTTGCGCCTGCAACGTCAGTGCACCGACCAGAACGCCGCTGCTCCAATCGCCGCGCGCTTCGGCAGAGTCGATCTGCCACGGCGGCGTCTCGGCGGCGATGAAGTCGCGGAGCGCGGTCGATTTGATTCCGGAAGCGATGATGTGTGCAGACGTGGCTGAGGCCGTGAGCGCGAGGCGGGAGCCGTCCGCGGATAAATCCATATTTTGGATATCGAGCCCGGAACCCCAACGAACTGTCGCAGGTGTTTTCAGCTTGAGGGAATGTGCGTCGGCCAGTGCGAGCGTGGCTTCTTCGATCACGGCTTCTTGCGGGGAAAGTTTTCCGTTCGCCTTGAACGAAGAATCACCGGTGCGCGATTCCAGGTCGAAACTGCCGCTGTCGGCACCGGAAGCGGTCCAGCGCGCGGAAAGTGAAACCGGATGCGGGAGTTCGGTGCTCAGTTTTTCAACGTCGAGCCGGCCTTTGTGCTCAATCGCCGGCCACGTTCCTTCCGCTTCTGCCGCGAGAGAAAACTTTTCGAAAGTTGTGCCCTCGGGCAGCCAGCGCGCGAGCGCAGCCGGGTGAAGCTCGGCGGAGATACGACCGTTGTGAAGACGTCGCTCGGAAATATCCCAGCGCCCGCGCACGTCGGCGCGCGAGCCGTCGCCAAATTGCAGCTGCGATTCTTTGATCGTGAGCTGAGGCCAGATGAGTTCGGCCTCGAAGGAGGCTCGCGGAAGATCGATGTCCGCCGCGCGTACTTGTGCCGCCTCGAGCGATGCGGTCAGCCGCGGTTTGCCATCGGTTGACGGCTCGACGTTCATGCGTCCGGTCAATTTCCCGGTGATGCCTTCGCGCAAGGGCAGCTGCGCGAGATCGGCATCGAGCGAAAATTGAGAGGCGCCGGAGAGGATGTGTCCGCCGCGATCGATGACGACAGGCGCGAGCAAACGGGCGACCGCGCCCGGCGAGGTAATATCCAGTTTTTGGATACGCAGCTCGGTGGGATCGCCCGCGCCGGCGAGATCGGCCGAGAGCGGAGGAGTACCGCGCGCGTCGTCGGCGTTGCCGGAGACTTGGAGCTGCCAGGTGAACCGGTTGTTCTGCCAGTGCAGCCGGCCGGTGGTGGTGAGCGTGGGATACTGCGTCTCGATGCGCAGAAGCGAACCGGGAACGGCGAGCGCCTCCGCGGAGATTTCGGCTTCGCGCGGAACCCAACCTTGATCGGAAAAAACCACGTTCAGCGGCAGTTCTCCGCCCCAAAGCTGAAGCGAACCGGCGAGTGTGTTGTGCTCGCTGGCCACCTGGAGCTTCCACGCGTTGTCAGCGTGCGCCGCGACGAGCGTGAGCGCTTGAGTGTCGGCGTGCCATTGGCCCTCGACGCGGAAATCCTGATCGCGCCAATGAAGCCCCTCGAGTTGCAGACGTCCCTCGCGCGCGGACCAACGCGCGCTGGCGACTTTGAGCGATTGATCGCTCCAAGCGAGTTCGCCTGCGCCGGCTTCGGCGGCGGGAACCCATTGTTGAAGTGTGGGCAAAATTTCTCCGAGAAGTCCGCGAAGCGCAGGCCAGCCGTCGATCGTGGAAGGCGTCTCGTTTTTAGACGACGTTCCATCGCGGAGGCGCACCTGCCAGGAATCGATCGCAATCGTGCCCGGTTCATCGAAGGCGCCGCGCCAGAGCCAGAGGAGAGGCGTGTCTGCTTCCAGGCGACGCACATCGGCTTCCACAGCGTCGCTGCGCACGCGCACGTCGTTCAACGCAAAGCGCGCGTAGCCGATACGTTGAAAACTTTGGAAGGAAACGCCGTTCCGCGTGAGCGTGCCACGCGCAGCGTAGATCCACCACCACGGCGACAACAGGGTCGCGACCGCGACAAATGCGCCCAACAGGCAGACGATGAGAAGCCAGCGGCGTAAACGGGAGCGGGGTGGACTATCGGGCATGCGGCGAATGAAAGAGTCGGCGGGACGAGGGCAATCGTCCGTTAAAGAACGTATCTGCCCGCGGTTGTGTAGTGAAAAGTGGATACGTTTCTCGCGGCCCCGACGAATGTTCGGCGATTCGCGTGCCGCGACAGACGGTGGATGCGACATCCGGTTCTTGCCGCGAGGTGCGCGGGCGGGCACGCTGGCCGGTTTTCATGGACTGGATCGTCGCCAGCTTGGTTTCAGCGTTCTTCCTCGGGTGTTACGACCTGAGCACAAAACACGCGGTGCGCGACAACGCGGTGTTGCCCGTGTTGTTCTTCGCCAACGTGTGCAGCGCGAGCGTGTGGCTCGTGTTGATGGCGGTCGCGCACACTCGTCCGGGAACGCTTCCGGAGATCATGCACGTGCAACCGCTCACGTGGTCGGAGCACGGGCTGATGCTGATCAAATCGGTCATCGTGGCCTCGTCGTGGATGTGTTCGTACTTCGCAGTGAAACATCTGCCGGTGTCGCTCGCGTCACCGATTCGCGCGACCGGGCCGGTGTGGACGTTCATGGGCGCGCTGATTCTGCTCGGCGAAAGGCCCAACGCGCTGGAGATCGCCGGTGTGGCGACGACGTTGCTGTCGTTTGTCGGGTTGTCGTTCGCGGGCCGAAAAGAGGGCATCCATTTTCACAAGGACAAATGGATCGGCTGGCTCGTGGGCGGCACGCTGCTCGGCGCGGTGAGCGGCCTCTACGACAAATTTCTCCTCGGCAGAATCGGTTTCACGGCCGCGACGACGCAGGCGTGGTTTTCGATTTATCTCGCGCTGCTTTTTCTGCCGCTGGCGATCGGGTGGAAACTGCGCTGGTGGCCGCGCAATGTCTTTCACTGGCGCTGGAGCATCCTGCTGGTGTCGTTCGGCCTGCTGATCGCGGACTTCGTGTATTTCAACGCACTGCGCGATCCCGATGCGCTGGTGTCGATCGTGTCGAGTTTGCGCCGCGGGAGCACACTCGTCGCCTTCGCGGGCGGGTTGTGGCTTTATAAAGAAACGAATGGCCGCGCCAAACTCCCCGCCGTGCTCGGTGTGCTCGCCGGCATCGTGCTGACGATGATCGGCGAGTCACACGGATGAGGCGGTGCTGCGCTCAACGTTTGGCGGGAGCCGTGAGTTCGACGGTGTAGCGCGGCACGAGTTCGAGCGCGTCGAGCGAGAGCGCGACGCCTTGCGAATCGTACGCAGGTTTGACGTCGGTCGGCAGATGGATGGGCGCGTCTTTCGACAGCGGCAAAATCCAGAGCAGCAATTCATCGTCGGCGGAGAGCGATCCGAGTCGGGCGAGGCCGAGGTCGAAAGGTTCGCCGTAATAAAATTGATCTGTCACGACACGGCCGTTGAGCGTGAAGCGAGCGACATCGCCCGTGTAGCGCAGGCGCAGGAGCGGGTCGGGCGTAGCGGCGACGTTTTCGGGGAAACGAATGCGCCACACCGCGGCTTGCTCAAAATCCTCGGGCGCGGGCGCAGCAGCGACGGGCTTCGGCGCGCGTCCCATCGAAATCGTGCGCGCCGGACCTGCGTCCCGAACTTTTTCGGCAACGATTGCCGCCGAAGCATTTCCGGTCACGGACGCCGTGACGTGCTGACCAAGGCCGGCGTCACTTTTCGCGAGCGGCGCGGAGGCGGAGATGTTTTCGACCGACGGATAAATACTCACCGAAAGATCGGCGGGCTGGGATGCCGTGAGGCGGATACGTTCGCCGTCGATCACGAGTCCGGCGCGGGTTTGGAAAACGCGATCGCGGCCGGCCCAGTGGCCTTTCCACAAAGCGAGCGAGTCCTGCTCGCTGAGCAGCACGAGCCGCACCTCTCCGGATCCGGTCTTGACGGTCGCGAAGGGGCGCGCGGAAGGCGCCACGCGGTAAGCGAGCCATTGACGCGACGTGCCGGTGAGATCGGGCGAGACGGAAACGGATTCTTCGAACTGAGCGTGCTCGCTCTGGATGAGGAATTCGGAGTCCACACCGGGCGTCTGGGCAAAGAACAACGTGCGCACACCTTCGTGCTCGATCGAACAAACAAGCTGCGCGGTGGCGTGCAGGAGTTGCGCATCGGCACCCAGATCAAAATTAAACGGCCAGAAGAAACGCGCGCCGTCCGGAATCGTCACCGGCTGCGAAGGAAACGTGCGGCGTTGATCGACGAGATTGAGGGAGAACTGGACGCCTTGTTTCGCGGGAAGCGGACGAAGCCGCTCGTAATTGTTCACAAAAACATAGCCCGATTTTCCGTCGGAACGCACTGACCAGCGCAGTGTATCCAAATCGTCCTTACCGGCCGGACGTTGATCGGGCAGGATCGGCGGCATGTTCGCGAGCGACGCGCCGAAATCGCGGAGGAATAGATGCAGCCGGCGCAGCAGATGATAGTGAGGGCGGAGCTGTCCGTACTCGCCGAGCGGTGCCTGGAAGTCGTAGCCCATCGTGGGCATGTCGTTCCAGTTGGTGATGGTGGTGGACTGGTTTTCCTCGAGCGTGATGCCGGTGTGGCTGACCGGATTGGTGCCGCCGTGATACATGTAGTAACCGGGCAAATTGGAGCCGGAGCCGAGCTTCACGAGCGTGGTGGACTCGATGTCCGCCGGATACATGTGAATGCGGCGGTGATACGCGCTCATCATGCCGCCGCCCATTTCACAGGTGAGATATGGATAACGATGCACATCGGGCCCGTCCTTGGCCTCGCGTTTGCCGAGTGCCTCGTTGGCGATGTTGGCGTCCTCGCGCAGGAGCGAAAAATGAAAGCCCGCCCAGTAGTTGCCGGGCATGGCCGTGATCTCGCGATCCCAGAAGCCCTCGGCGTACACACCGTAGAGCGGAAGGATTTCGCCGAAAGGCATCGGCGTGCGCAGCCCCGGCCAGCCGGTGCGCGTGTAGTATGGCGTGTCGAGACCGACCTCGCGCGCGATTTTTTTCAACGAGAGCAGATGCTCCGCGGGGCCACCGTATTCATTTTCCAACTGCACGGCGACGACCGGGCCTCCGTCCTTCCACAACAACCCGTCGATCTGCGCGGCGATTTCGCGATAAAGGATGCGCGCCTTTTCGAGATAGCCCGGATCGTCGGTGCGCACTTTCCACTCGCGAGTGAGCGCCCAGTCGGGAATGCCGCCGTTGCGGACCTCGCCGTGACACCACGGACCGCAACGCACGACCGCAGTGAGGCCGACATCGTGACACGCTTGGATAAAGGCCCGAAGATTGCGGCGACCGGACCAGTCGAACTTCCCCTCAATCTCTTCGTGATGACTCCAGAAGACATACGTCGCGAGGACGTCGATGCCGCCGGCTTTGATTTTGAGAAGCTCTTCGCGCCACTCGGATTCGGGATAACGCGAATAATGAAACTCGCCCATGACGGGCGTCCACGGTTTGCCGTCGCGCAGCAAACTCCGGGAATCGAGTGTGAGCGTGACGCCGTCCGGATTTTTCGCCGTGCCCATGCGAAAAGTTTCCGGGACCGGAGTGGTGGGTATGGGGGCCGACGCCGTCAATGGCCCGGCCGAAAGGAAGGAGGGAAACGTCACCGAAAAAGCAGCAGCGCAAAGCGAGGGAACGAAACGGGTAGTCATAGTCATTAGGGTCGGGGCGGGATAGGGATACTCACATGAAACGCGATCAAGGGCAGAGGAAATCCGTCAGGATTCACACAGTCAGCCTGCCGGGCCGCCCGATCAAGCGCGCGTCTGTTTTGGCTTTATGCCTCACTCGATTCCCGGGTTAGTGGGCACATGCTGCCGATCATTTCGAGTTCGATTCCGGAGCCGGACACTACGCTGCGCGAAACCGCGCTGCGCGTGGATCGTCTGAAACTGGCGAAGCGCCTCTGGCGCGGGACAGCGGAGGACGGACACGAATTTGGATTCGAACTCGGGCGACCGCTCAGGCATGGCGACACGTTCTGGCAGACCAAGGACACGCGCTATGTGATCCGGCAGGAAGACGAGGCTGTATTGGAAATTTCCCTACAAATGGCGCCGTCGGCTGCGGCGGGTGTCGGTTGGGCCGTCGGCAATCTGCACCTGGAACTGATGTCGGAACCGACGCGCCTGCTGACGCCCGATGACAAGGCGGCGCGGCAGTTGTTTGAGCGAATTCAGATACCGTATCGGGAAACGCGCGCCATTTTTCGCCCAGGACGTTTCGCGCGCGGTGAAGTGGCAGGGAACTTGCAGAGCCGCGTGGATGAGCTCGGGCCCAGCCACAAACACTGAACGCACTGCCTCCGTCGAGATGGATGCTCGCGAAGAAAGCACGATGCCGGACGTCGCCTGGCTGGCGGGAATGTTGCAACTCGGAGATACGTTTTATCCGACCGGCGCTTATGCGCATTCCTACGGGCTGGAAGGCATGGTGGAAGCCGGTGCGGTGCGCGATCGCGACGACTTGCGCGCGTTCTTGTTGGGATCGACGCTGCCGACCTTGCGCCAGATGGAACTGCCGCTGGTGGTGCACGCCTGGCGGGCGTTGGGAGGCGAGGAAAATGCGCAGCCCGATTGGCGCGCGGCCGGCGAATTGTGCGTCTTGGCGTCGGCGCTGAAGACCGCGAAAGAAGCGCGATTCGCCGCAGAGAATATCGGTCGTCAACGCGCCGAGCTCGCGGCGAAATTGCGCGGTCATGCGCTCGCGGTGGAGTTTGTGCGGCGCGCGGAAGCGGAGAGCTGGCCGCATTCGCCGTCGATCGCGGCAGCGTTGGAAGCGCGTGTGCTCGGCGCGCCGCTGGATGCCGCGCTCGCGTCGGTTTTTTATGCGAACATTGCGGGCTTGCTCGCGGCGGCGATGAAGCTTCTGCGGTTGGGGCAGAACGGTTGCCAGACGTTGCTGACGGAGATGATGACGCGCGTGAGCGAAATCGTGCGCGAAGCGAAGCGGGTGCCGCGTGAAGAGATCGGTTGGTTTAATCCGTGGCTGGATATTGCCGCGGCGCGGCATGAACGCGCAGCGGCGCGGTTGTTTATTTCGTGATGAAGAAGACGGACAATTTTGAACCACAGAGGCTCAGAGGGCACAGAGTTCGGACCGGGCCGCTCAATGATTTTGCTCTGTGCTCTTTGTGTCTCTGGGGTTCTTTTTGATTTATGACGCGTCCTCCTCGAATTGGTGTCGGTGGCCCGGTGGGCTCCGGGAAAACCATGCTTTGCCTCAAACTCTGCGAGCAACTGCGCGAGCGCTACAGCATGGCGGTCGTCACGAACGATATCTACACCTCGGAGGATGCGCGTTATTTAAAAGATGCGGGCGCGTTGCCGGCGGAGCGCATCGTCGGTGTGGAGACGGGAGGATGTCCGCACACCGCGATCCGCGACGACACCACGATGAACGAGCAGGCGGTGCAGCATTTGGAGAAAACATTTCCCGATCTGCAGTTGGTGCTGGTCGAGAGCGGCGGCGATAATCTCACGGCGACGTTCTCGCCGGAACTCGTCGATGCGTTCATCTATGTACTCGATGTCGCCGAGGGCGAAAAGATGCCGCGCAAAGGCGGGCCGGCGATCAAGTACAGCGATCTTTTGCTGATCAATAAAATCGATCTCGCGCCGTATGTCGGAGCGGACCTCGGTGTGATGGAGCGCGACACAAAAGTGCAGCGCGGTGCGAGGCCGTACGTTTTTTGCGATCTGAAACGCGGGCATAATCTCGACGCGATCGTCGCGTGGATCGAGCGCGAGGTGTTGTTTGGGGCGAAGGCTTTGAAGAAGTGAACCGCAGAGAGCGCGGAGGGCGCAGAGACCGCAGGAGCCGAATTTCGGACAGGATTAAAAGGGTAAACAGGATGGGTGAGCTGTGACTGGCGTCCACGCTGACGGGGCAGGAATAGCCACCCAACCTTAGAAGGAGACTTTGAGTGCGGTGCCGGTGTAGTGAGTTGTGCGGGTTTCGCGGCCGGTGGGTTTGATGACGGTGATTTGGAAGTCTCGGGTGTGGATTAGCTCGGGGAAAGTGCCCTGGCGTTCGGCGAAGGTGAGCGAGCGGGCGCGGTCGTCCCAAGTGATGACGATTTCGGCGCGGGCGCCGCGTTCGTAGTCGTAGTTGTCGCCGGCGTCTTCGTAGAGGCCGAGGGTGCCGTCTGCGCCGGCGTAGACGCGGAGTTCGCAGGGGAAGTCGTGGCGTTCATCGACGTGCTGGAGCACCGGGCCGAGCGGAAGAATGGTGCCCGCGCGGATGAAGAGAGGGATTGTTTCGAGAGGTGCGGAGGCCTCGTGGTGTTGTCCGCCGGCGTGAGATTTTTCGGTCCAGAAATCGTACCACGTGTTTTCGGCGGGAAGATAAACGGCGCGGGTCTTCGCGATGTTTTCGAGCGGGCTCGATTCGCGGGTGTAGTACATCGGGCGCGTCACGGGACAGACGAGTAGCGATGAGCCGACGATGAACTGGTCGTCGATGTTATGCGTGGCGGTGTCGTCGGGGAACTCCAGTGCGAGCGGGCGCATGAAGCTGGCGCCATCGAAGGTGATGCGGGCGGCGAGCGAGTAGAAGTATGGGATGAACTGCGAGCGGAGTCGGATAAATTTCGCGATGGCGTCGTAGAACGGATTACCCGCTTCGCCGAAGCGCCAGACTTCGCGGGAGACGTCGGTGCCGTGCGAGCGGAGCATCGGGAGGAAGGCGGCATATTGGAGCCAGCGGACGTAGAGTTCGTGATAGCCGAGGTCGGTGCAGCCGGTGTCGGCCGGATCGGGTTCGGTGGCGGTTTGCGAGGTGAGACCGCGGCAGCCGGTGTCGTAGTCGCCCCGCCAGAACCAGAGCGTGGGATCGTTTTTCACGAAGAAGCCGCCGATATCGACGGTCCAGTAAGGCTCACCGGTGGCGCAGAAATTGAGTCCCTCGGGAATGGAGCGGCGAAGCGCTTCCCACGTGGCGGAGATGTCGCCGGACCAGGTGATCGTGGCATAGCGGTGCTGACCGGCGTAGGACGAGCGCGTGAGATTGACGACGCGTTTGCGGTCGGTGGCGCGGCGCTGGCCTTCGTAGATGCCTTGGGAGTGGAAAAGCGAGTAGGCGTTGGTGAGTCCCTCGTCGAGGTACTGCTTGGCGCGACCGACGTTGATGCTGAGCCGGTGATGAGGCTCGGGTTTCACGGCGCCTTCCCAGTCGGCTTCGAACGGCTCGGTGCAATCGCACCACCAGGCGTCGATGCCATGCGCGAAGAGGCCGCGGTTGGATTGTTCCCAGTAGCAACGACGGGCGTCTTCAGAAAAGGCATCGTAGGTGGAACGGTTGCCGAGCATGAGGCCGCGGTCGGCGAGTTCACGTTGATCAGGGCAATCGCCGGTCATGATCGGCCAGATGGAGATCATCAAACGCGCGCCGAGTTAGTGGAGTTCTTCGATGAAGGCGCGGGGATCGGGAAAGCGGACGGGATCGAAGGACTTCTGGCCCCAGCCGCCGCCGTCGGGCCAGGATTTCCAGTCGAGGACGATGAGATCGAGGGGGATCTGGCGGCGGCGGTATTCTTTGACGACGTCGATCATCTCGCGGGCGTTGACGTAGCGCTCCTTGGACTGGGTGTATCCGAAAGCCCACTTCGGGAGCAATGGAGGACGGCCGGTGAGCGTGTGGTAGCCGCGGACGATGTCGTCGTGGGTCGTGCCGTGGATAAAATAGAAATCGAGTTCGTCGGCGACGTCGGCCCAGAGATAGGAGCCGTGCGCGTCGTCGTGAAACGTCATCAGCGAGCCGCAATCGAGGAGCAGTCCGTAGCCGCGGTGGAAACGAGATGCGGCACGACGGCCTTCATGTTTTGCTGATAGAGCTCGCGGGATTTGCCGCGGAGATTGCCGAAACCTTCTTCGTGCGAGCCGAGGCCGAAGAGGGCTTCGTTTTCGGAGAAGACGAGTTCGAGCTTGGCCTCGAAGGCGTGTCGGTCGAAGACGCGCTGGAAGTCGCTGGAAACGGCGCGGGCACCGTCGATGCTTTGGCCCGCGGAGACGGCGGCGTTTGTCGCGTAAACGTTTTTGTGAATTTCTTTTCGCGTGAGCCATTTTCCTCCGCGCGACGGTTCGCGGACCAGAAGTTCGCCGTGAGCGTCGTAGTAGGCGAGCGCGCCGGTTTGTTTGTTCAGGACGATGCGAAGCCTGGCCGTTGAAAGCGTGAATGCGTCAGCGCCCTCGTGAAACTCGATCCGGGTGTAAACGCTCCGATGCGTGATGATGAAGCTGGGTTTTGTCTCGAACGGTTTGCCTTCGGTGAAGGTGATGCGGGCGATGGAATCGGTGGCAAACGCGATGCGGAGTCGCTTGGGGCCGTCGACGAATTCGAACGCGCCGGCGTTGGGGGCGAGGCAATACATGGCGCGAAACTAGCGGGAGCTCAGGAGGCGCGGCGAGTGGCTTTGTGATGGAGGCTGTCGCGTGTTTAGGGGACGCAGCCGTGGTTTTGCGCGGGTGAATTTTCTGGGCGGCGAGGGCAACGGCTGTCTGTTTTCTATGTTACACATGGCTGAATTTTCCGGACACCTCAGGTTGCGCGCAGAGTGGCGAGATCACGGAAAAACGGTGTTGGCGCAGCAATCGTTTCGCGCGCCGTTTCACGTCGGGAAATCGTATTGGGACGAAGACGGGAAAACCCTTCGCGTGCAGGTCGTGAATCCGACCGCGGGCATTCTCGAAGGTGATCGTTTGGAGACCGAAGTGAGCGTGGGTTCAGGCGCGGCGCTGCTCGTGACGACGCCGAGCGCGAGTCGCGTTTTTCACATGCGTTCGGGCGAAGCGGTGGCGGCGCAGCGCTTCGCGGTGGAGAGCGGCGGCTGGTTGGAATTTTTGCCCGAGCCGCTCGTGCCACATCAGGCGTCGCGCTATCGTCAGGTGACTGAGATCGATGTGGCGGAGGGAGGCGAAATCGCGTTTGCGGATTTGCTCATGCCGGGCCGACTGGCGCGAGGAGAAGCCTGGTCGTGGTCGCGGCTGGCGCTGACGCTCAGCGTACGCGCGGGTGGTGAGTTGATTTTGCGTGAACGCCTCGATCAAAGCGGCGAAGAGCTGCGTGCGTTGGCGACGCTGTCCGGAATTGGCGGAAGAAAGAATGAAGAAGGACGGGCGAAGGGGGAAAACGACGCGGGAAGCGATAAGTGCTGTTTTGGAAATCTCGTAATCGTGTCACGTGCGCTCGATGCGGACGGTGCGTGGCGGGAAAAAATCGAGGCGTTGCACGGTTCGCAGGCGTGGATCGGCGTGAGCGCTCTGCGCGGAAATCGTGGCGGATGGAGCGTGAAAATTGTCGCGATGGACGGCGCGGAGTTGCGGCGCGTCATGACAGACGTGCGCGCGTCGCTCGCGGAAATACTGCCGCGGCTGAAGACATCGCTTAGGCGCGTCTGATCTTCCGAGGTGCGAGCGAAAGGAACGCTTTCACGCGCGCAAAGACGGGCAAAAACGTCGGCGTGTCAGCGTCGTTTCTGAGCGAAGCGCCAGGCGATGCCGGCGGCAAGCAGCCCGCCGATAACCAGCGTAAGCGGATTGTCCCAGAGGCCGTGACCGTGGAAATCCCAGATCAACTCGTGGCCATCATGACCCGGATGCGCGAGGGCAAGCGCAGGCAGAGCCAGAAAAAACGCGGAGAGAAAGCGGACGGTTTTCATAAGGGAATGAATGACTCATGTCAGCAAACGGCGAGCCAGCGAAACGGGGTGTGCAATTTTTCGTCCTCCGTCGGTACAACCATGCGGAGCTCAGCCAAATTTGAGGCTGCCGAGGAGTTGTTTCGTGAGGAAGGCGGTCTGGGCGGCGGAAACTTCCTTCAGGCCTTTTTGCGCGAGGACGAGCAGGCTCTGGAGTTGGTCGTGCGTGAAGGTCGATTCTTCGCCGGAGCCCTGGACTTCGACGAATTTTCCCTGTCCGGTCATGACGATGTTGAAGTCCACTTCGGCGTCTTTGTCTTCGACGTAGGCGATGTCGAGGAGTTCACGTCCATCGACGACGCCGACGCTGACCGCCGCGACGGAGTCGAGCAGCGGGTTGTCGTGAATACGTTTGGCGTCGAGGAGTTTTTGCACCGCGAGCCGCGTGGCGAGATAGGCGCCGGTGATGGCGGCGGTGCGCGTACCGCCGTCGGCTTGAAGCACATCGCAATCGAGCCAGAGCGTGTTTTGACCGAGTTTTTGGAGATCGATCACGGCGCGAAGCGAACGACCGATGAGGCGCTGAATCTCCACGGTGCGTCCATCGATTTTTCCGCGCGAGATGTCGCGCGATTTCCGCTCATGCGTGCTGTAGGGAAGCATCGAATACTCGGCGGTGAGCCAGCCGCCTTTGACGCCCTGCTGTTTCATCCAGGTGGGTACGCCGGGCTCGATGGTGGCGGCGCAGATGACGCGGGTCTTGCCGAAGCTCACGAGGACCGAGCCGGTGGAGTGCGGTGCGATGTCGGCTTCGAAGGTGATCGGGCGGAGTTGATCGGCGGCGCGGCCATCGAGGCGGGAAGTGGAGGACATGGTCAGACGTTGCTGGAAAAAATTCGTGGAGGGCGAGAGGGAAAGACGACGGAAGCGCGACGGTTATTTTTTTCGCCAGGTGGCGATGAACATGCCGTTGGCGTCGAGTTGATGCGGCCAGAGAAACACCTGCGTGTCGGAGAACAAGTCAGTGTCCCCCACGGCGCAGGCTGGACTCGCGGGCGCGGAGGCCGGCGACGTGCGCGCGAAAACAGGGACAGGCTCGAACTCCGGGTGTGCGGCGGTGAAGGCGTTGGCGATGGCGGTCGTCTCGCTGCGCGTGAGTGTACACACCGCGTACACGAGGCGGCCGCCGGATTTGAGCGAACCGGCCACGTTTTCCAGCAAGCGAGCCTGGATGGCGGCGAGTTCGGCGACGTCGTTTTCCGAGGCGGTCCAGCGCGCGTGAGGATTGCGCTGCCAGGTGCCGGTGCCGCTGCAAGGCGCGTCCACGAGGATGCCGTCGAACTTGGTTTTGGTCGGGAGTCGCGAAGACCCGTCCCACAGGGCGGCGCGGAAATTGAAAATGTGTGCGCGGGCGGCGCGTTTCTTCAGCGTTTGCAAACGACGCGCCGAGCGGTCGCTGGCCCAGAGCAATCCTTTGTTGAGCATCTGGTCGGCGAGATGAAGCGTCTTGCCGCCTTCGCCGGCGCAAGCGTCCCACCACGTCTGGCCGGGAAGTGGAGCGGCGGCGACACCCACCATTTGCGAAGCGAGATCCTGGATCTCGAAAGCGCCGGCATGAAAAGCGGGCGTGAGAAAAAGATCCTGCGCGCCGCGATACCGCAGCGCATCGACGGCGACGGGCAGTCCGGCGCTGGTGGCCTTCGCGGTCGCGCCGGTGGCGGCCATCACCTCGCAATCGCCGAGCTGCGAGGCGAGTTTGTAGGCGGTGCCGGGGCGCGCGCGGAGCCAGAGCGCGGGGAGTTGCTGAAGCTGGCGAAGCGATTCCACCGGCCAGTTGATCTCCGCGCGGGACCATTCCGGAATGGCGCGGGCCGCGAGCGCCTCGGGTTTGATGGAAGCCGGGTTCGACTCGAAGCGCTTTTGAAGCACTAGCGCGTGTTCGAGTTGTTTTTGCACGGACTGCTTCGTGTCGAGCCATTGCAACCAGCGGAAGTACGTGAAGACGGCCTGGCTGATCGCGCGTTTTTCCCGGGGCCCGACACGGCGGGCGTGGATGAAATATTTGCGCAGCGCCGCGTCGGCCGGAAGGTCGGGAGCGATGGTCGTGAGGACGCGGGCGGCGTTGTTGAGCGTGGCGGAATCGGACATGAAGCGTGTGAGGAAATACTCACGGCCGCCGAAAGGAAAGGGGGATCGTGCGGAGTTCGGCGGCGGAATTCCCATGCCTGTGGTTTCAGCACAAAAAATGAGGCCCGGTATGTATTCGGGAAATCGCCGGGTAAGACTTACGGACCTACGCCTCATGGCGAAATATCGGGCCTCGTTATAGGATAAAAACATGGCAATCAAAACACCCTCGCAATCGTCTCTTCGCTCCGCTCCTTCCGCCAAGGAATCTCCCGCCGAAAGCCGGCGCGGCACGGTCAGTGAAACCGCCGCCCATGAAGAAATCGCCCGGCGGGCGCATGAACTTTGGGAACAGGAAGGCCGCCCTGAAGGACGCGACGCGGATCATTGGCTCGAAGCCGAGCGTCAGCTCCGCGGCACGTCCAACGAGCCGGATGCATCCACCGACGCCCGCGCCGAGGCACGCGCGATCAAGGCGTCCGCCGAGCGCCGCGCGCGTGGATCCTTGCATTGATGGACTCCTCACGAATCGCATCGCCTGACGCGGTGCGATAAATCGCGCGAGAGTCTCGGTGCGACAACGACCGGCGCGATGAATTATCATGGCGTCGGTTTTTTTGCGGGCTAGAGTGGCCGTTCCATGTTCAAGCACCGTACGCCGAGATGGGTTCTCACAGGCGCCTTCACACTGGCGTTGAGCGCGGGGTCGATAAACGCAGTGGGGTTTCTGGGAGCGCACCACCTCGGAATCTCTCATGTGACGGGCACGGTCTCCCTTGTGGGCACACGCATCGCGGCGCTCGAGTGGACGGACGCGCTGGCGGCGTTGTCGATGATCGGGAGTTTTTTCGCCGGCGCGGTTCTCAGCGGTCTGGTGCTGCGCGAGAGCACGCTGCGCATGGGACGGCGTTATGGCGTGGTGCTGACCATCGAGTCCGCCGTCTTGCTCACCGCGGTTTATTTTTTTGAGCGAGGCTGGTGGACGGGTGCGTACTTCGCGGCGACCGCCTGCGGCATCCAGAATGCCATCGCGACGAGCTACAGCGGCGCAGTCATCCGCAGCACGCACCTGACGGGTATCGTGACGGATGTAGGCATCGCGTGCGGCCATGTGATGCGCGGGCAACCGGTGGACTGGCGCCGCATGCGTTTGTATGGCGTGATCTTTGGCGGGTTTGCCCTGGGCGGGATCGTCGGATCGTTCGGGTATGTGAAATATGGATACAGGATGCTCTGCGTCCCCGCGGCCCTGAGCGGATTCACCGGTCTTGGTTACGCCATCTTCAAGCAATGGCAGCGGTTCCGCTCGGCCAGAGCCGTATGAGACGCGTTTTTATTCGCGCCAGGTGAACGCGTGGCAGAGCGCCACGCCGGCGGCATCGGCTTCGTCGAACGCCAGCATGCGTCCATGTCCGAGCAGGCTCATGACCGTGCGCGCCATCTGCTCCTTGCTGGCACGCCCGGCGCCGACGACGGCCTGTTTCACGCGCAAGGGCGGATATTCGAAAATCGGTTTCCCGTGCAGCGCGACCGCCGCGATCGCCGCGCCGCGCGCCGCCCCGAGAATCTGCGCCGTCTGGAAGTTTTGCACGTAGATGGTCTGCTCGAGGGCGACATGGCGGATGTCGAAATCACCGACAAATGCGATGACTGCGCGGTGGATCTCCGCGAGCGCCTCGGGCATCGGGCGCTTCGCCGCCACACGAACCGTCAGGCAGCGCAGCAAGACCGGCTGACGTCCCGGCACGAACTCGATCAAGGCGAGGCCGGTGCCGCGCAAACTCGGATCGACACCCAGCACGCAGCCGGCAAAAGGCGGTCGCGTGAGCGTGGGCGCGGCTTTGCGCGGCGAAGAGGAACGGACGGAAGCGGTTCCATCTTCACGGATCTGGCCGGCGAGTTTCGCGGCCCAAAGCTGGCGGACATTCTGACGCGGCATCTGAAGGTGAAGGAAGAATTATGAATGAGGAATTATGAAGACGAAACTGCGGGGGTGGGGCGCAGGGTCGATTGAGGAAATGGACAAGGGGCGATGAGGCGTCGGTTATAGGGTATTAAAAAGCGGGAACGCGGGCTTGACGGTGGCCGGGTTAATTGGATTTCAAACTATTGTGACTTCAAGCATATCGGCCATCGCGCTCCGGACGCTCACGGTGGAAGTGGTCAGGGCGGGGAGCGTGTTGCAGCGGGAGGCGTCACGGCTGTTTCGTCCACTGGGGGTGACGGCGGCGCAGTTCAATGCGTTGAATGTGCTGGCGGCGCGGGCGGAGGGGATGCGGGCGTCGGAGCTGGCGGTTTCGCTGGTGGTGGATCCGTCGAGCACGACGTACATGTTGGATCAGCTGGAGGAGCGGGGACTGGTGGCGCGGAAGCGGGATGCGGAGGATCGGCGGGCGTTGAAGGTGGTGCTGACAGCGGCGGGGCGGCGGCTGCAAGGGAAGTTGGTGCCAGTGTATCAGCGGGCGCTGGAGAAGATGGCGGAGGCGTTTTCGGCGGAGGAGATTTCGGGCGCACTGCCTTTTTTGGAGAAGTTGCCGGGGGCGGCGGTGGAGGCGATCGATACTATCTTAAGCGGTGAAGAGAAGCGTGTGGTTCCGAAGCGTACGCCGGGAACCAGGAGGAAGGCGTCATGAAGGTGCTGGTTACGGGTGGCTCAGGTTTTGTGGGTGGAGCGTTTTGTACGGCAGCGGAGGCGCGCGGGTGGGACGTGGTAACATTGTCGCGGAGTCCGGCGCGGGCGGGGCGCTGGGTGCAGACGGATTTGACGCAGACAATCGCGGTGGATTTCCGGCCGGACGTGGTGGTGCATTGCGCGGCGCGGTCGTCGCCGTGGGGTACGGCGAGAGATTTCGAGCGGCAGAATGTAGCGGCGACGCGGAACGTGCTCACGTTTTGCCGGGAGAATGGGCTGCCGCATGTGATCTATGTTTCGACGAGTGCGGTGCTTTATCGGAACGAGCATCAGTACGCGATGGATGAGGCAACGCCACCGGCAGAGGATTTTTTGAACCACTATGCGCGGACGAAGTTCGCGGGTGAGGAACTAGTGTGGGCGTACGAAGGGACGAAGGCGATACTGCGGCCGCGGGCGGTGTTTGGACCGGGAGACTCGGTCGTTTTTCCTCGGATACTGCGAGCGGCGCGCCAGGGGAAGTTTCCGTTGATCGAGTCGGACGAAACGGTGATGGCGGACCTCATCTACATCGACACGCTGGTGGAGTACATCGCGCGGGCGGCGGAGCGGCGGACGGAAGGATTATTTCACCTGTCGAACAATCAGCCGGTGGCGGTGGTGGCGTTTTTGCAGGAGCTTTTTGCGACGCTGAAACTGCCAGCGCCGATAAGGCGGATCGCGGCGAAGCGGGCGATGCGCGCGGCGCGGTGTGTCGAGGCGGTGTATCGCGTGCTGCCATTCTTGGGGGAGCCGCCGATCACGGCGTTCGGGGTATCGGTGTTTGCCTACTCGAAGACGATGAACGTAGAGAAAAGTCTGCGGGAGCTAGGGGAGCCTGTGGTGTCGCTTGAGGAAGGTGTGCGGCGTTTTGTGGAGTGGCAGAGGGTGCAACCATGATTGCGGCGGGAATCATCGGTGCGGTTTATCTGATTCAGCTAGGCACGAAGGCGGCGCTGGCGGCGCGGTATGCGAAAAGCATGCGGCGTGCGGATAGAGTGAGGGCGGAGGCTGCAGGCGAGGTCAGCGAGGGCGTAACGATTGTGCAGCCGATTTTGAGTGGAGACCCTAAACTTGGAGACACGCTGGCGGCTACGGTGCGAACGCTGGAGACGGCGAAGTTTTTGTGGTTGGCGGACGAGGACGATGCTGAGGGAGTGGCGGTTTGCGAGCGACTGGTGTCGGCGCGGCCGGATGGGCGCGTGAAGATTTTGCGCTGCGAGCCGCATGGGCAGGGTGAGAATCCCAAGGCGCATAAACTCGCGCTCGCGCTACCGCTCATCGAGACGGCGGTGTTTGTGGTTCTCGATGACGATACGCGGCTGACGGCGGGGGGATTGGAGGCGTTGAAGACCGGGCTGGCGGGCGGCGCGGCGCTGGCGACGGGGTTGCCGCGGTATCATGCAGCGGAAGGGACGTGGAGCGGATGGCTGGCGGAGTTTGTGAACTCGGCCGCGGTGCTGACGTATCTGCCGGTGCTGGCGTTTGCGGAGCCGGTATCGATTCACGGCATGTGTTACGCGATGCGCACGGACGAAGCGCGGAGGCTGGATGTGTTTCACACGATCCGGCCGGCGCTGACGGATGATCTGGCACTGGCGTTGGAGTTGAGGAAACACGGACTCCGGATCGTGCAGACGGTGGAGCCGCATGATATCGCGACGTCGGTGCCGACAGTGTGGAGGCTCACGGATGTTTTGCACCGGTGGTTCGTGTTTACGCGGCTGTTGCTGGAGGAGTGCCCTTGGAAAATGCGGGTAGGGATCGCTGTCGCGTATGCGGTGCCGCCGCTATTGTTGATCGGGCTCGTGGTGTGCGTGTGCGCTGCGCAATCGGCCGGGGCGGCGGGCGTGTTGGTCGGAACGTTGGTGGTGCGCGATCTGGCGTTGCGAGTGGTGAAGCAGCGGTTTCTCGGAGGGACCGTTGAGCATCGTGCGGTGGCGTCGGCCGTGTTGGAGATCGCGCAGCCCGTGCTGCTGGTGTGGTCGTGGATGCGGAAAACGATTCGCTGGCGGACGCGGATGATCCGGGTGCGGTCGGTTTCGGATTTCGAGTACGTATGAGCGCGCGGCAACTCATCGCATTTTTCACGGGACAGAGCAGGCCGGGGTGTTGTGCGCTCAGTCCAGAACAGGTGTGGTTCTTGGATCAACTCGCCGGAGACGGGCGTGAATTGGTGCGGGTGAATTTTTCGTTTTGCGAGACGCGGGTGCCGTTTGAAAAAGTGCCTTTGCTGACGGCGAGCTGGCGGAATGGATTGGGGTATCTGGCGTCGAGACGGGCGGACTTTGCGCGGAGGCATCGGGCGGAGGTGAGTGCGTTGATTGCGAGGGCGGAGCGTGTGTGCTTTCTCGCGGGTAGCTCAGGGCTGGAATTATTCAATAATCTCGGGCTCGACGAAGCGGAGGAGCGGAAATGCCGGTTGATCTGCTATGGGCCGGTGGCGCGGCGACGGCCGCGATTTGCGGAAGCGCTCATCGTGCAGGGAAAGCGCGACTGGTTGTCGCGGATGTTTTTTCACGGTGAATGGCCAGTGCTGCGATGCGGGCACATGGACTATCTCCGCGATCCCGGGTTTCTCCCGCTCTGTCGCGAGCAGCTTTTGCTTTCAGTAAAACCACTCCAGCCATGCAGCAGTATTTCCGCATAACCGGGTCAGCGCGTTATCTTCCGCGTCAGCGGATCGCGTCCGAGGAACTCGACATCAAATACGGCGTCGCGAGTGGAACGATCGCTGCGCGAACGGGCGTGCGGTGCCGCTACCGGGCGAGCGGCGATGAAAATGGCGCGACGATGGCGCTGCGTGTGGTCGGAGATGCACTGGAGTCGGCGCGGTGCGGTATTCGCGATGTGGATCTGATCGTGGATGCGAGCCTGTGTGTGCAGCAGCCGATTCCATGCAATGCGGCGCTCATTCAAGAGGCGTTGGGGGCGGAGGCGGCGGGCATTCCGTGCATGGATGTGCATGCGAGCTGCTTGGGGTTTTTCGCCGCGTTGCAGACGGTGAACGGATTGTTCGCAAGTGGAGCGGCGAAGCGGGTGCTGGTGGTTTGCGCGGAGACGCCGTTGAGGGGTGTGAATTGGAACGAGCCAGAAAGTGCCTGTTTGATGGGCGATGCGGCGGTGGCTGTGGTGCTCGAAGCGGCGCCGCCGGTGGATGGGTTTTCGCTGCGGATGGAGACGTTCGCGGAAGGTGCGCATCTGTGCGAAGTGGCGGGCGGCGGTCACAAGCTGCCGGCGTTCGACTATCGCGAAGACCTTTATGCGCAGTACCGGTTTCACATGGAGGGGAAGGCGCTGCACAAACTGGCAAGCCGGCATCTGCCGCCGCTGGTGGAGCGTGTGCTGGCGGAAGCGGGATGCTCGCTGGATGAGTTGGAGGTTGTGCCGCATCAGGCGTCGGGACCGTCGCTTGAATTGGTGGCGCGGAGACTGGGCATCGCGCGGGAGAGGCTGCATGCGACTCTGGCGGAGCACGGAAATCTGGTGGCGGCGTCGATCCCGTATGTGCTGCACGGCCTGCGAGAGAAAAAAACGGAGGGAGCTCGCGTGATGCTGCTGGGGACGGCGGCGGGATACACGCAGGCGGCTGGAGTTTTCACGCTGTGACGCTACGCGTGCATTATTTGAACGGCGGATACTGCCGTCACCTGCTCGCGAGCGTAGACGGACGCACGTGCCGGGTGGTGCGGTTTTATGCAGTATTTCTGGCGATCGAGCATCCGCGACTCGGCTGGGTGGTGTGCGACACGGGTTATGGCGCGCGGTTTTTCGAGGCAACGCGTGGGTGGCCGCAGCGGCTTTATCGGTGGGCAACGCCGGTGACTCCGCGCGGGGCGGTGGCGGAGGTTTTGGGAAAACTCGGGGTGAAGCCGGCGGACGTGGAGCACGTGATCGTGACGCATTTCCATGCGGATCATATCGGCGGACTGAGGGAGTTTACGCGGGCGACGGTTTATCATCACGCGGACGCGCTGGCGCCGTTGCTGGCGTGCGGGGCGGTGAAGCAGACGCTGGCGGCTTTTTTGCCGGGGTTGATGCCGGAGGATTTTTCGAAGCGAAGTGTATTCGTGAAAGCGGATGCATTTGTGCGGGATGAAAGACTGCCGTTTGGAAGCTACGATTTGTTTGGAGACGGGAGCGTGCGGCTGGTGGAGCTGCCGGGGCATGCGCCGGGGCAGGTGGGGCTTGAGTATGAGGAGAATGGAGTACGGACGCTTTATTGCGCTGATGCGTTTTGGCGGAAGGAGCAGATTGAGCGCGGGGTGAATCTGCCACGGCTGACGCGGGGATTGCAATGGGACGGGGCGGCGTATGGGGAGACGGTCGGAAAACTACGGGAGCTGGCGGGACGGAAGACGCACCGGTTGCTGGCGTGTCATGACGAGGAGACTCAGAGGTATGTCGCGGACGAAGGTTGATGTTTTTGCGCCGCCGTTTGCGGGGCATCTACATCCGGCGCTGGGTGTGGCGCGGGTGTTGAGCGAGTGGGCGGATGTGCGGGTGTTGAGCACGCCGGATGTGGCGGAGCGTGTGCGGGCGGCGGGGCTGGCGTTTCATCCGATCCTCGCGGGGCGAGAGGCGGCGGTTTGGGGAATTCCGAATACGGTGAAGCCGGTGCGGGGACGTCCGTGGAGGTTGTGGAAACAGTTTCGGGAGAATCTGGCGCTGCTGCCAGTGTTGAAAGCGGAAGTGGAGTCGGCCTGGCGGGAACGGAGGACGGAGCTGGCGGTGGTGGATTTCACGCTGCCGAGCGTAGGGCGTGGGGCGCAGACGATGGGTATCCGCTGGTGGACGACGCATCCCTCGCCGCTGGCGATCGAGACGCCGGATGGGACGCCGCCGTATCTGGGTGGATGGAATCCGCCGGAGACGGTGTTTGGGCTGATGCGCGATGCGGTGGGGCGGAGATGCGTGCGGCTCTTCAAACGCGCGGTGTTCGCGGCTGTGCGGACGGAGTTGCGGCGGGTGGGCGTCGGTGGAGTTTACCGACGCGATGGGACGGAGGCGGTTTATTCGGATGAGGCAATTCTGGCGCTGGGGGCGCCGGAGCTGGAGTTTGCGTGTACGTGGCCGCGGGCGGTGCGGTTTATGGGGCCGGTGTTTTATACGCTGGAGAGTGGCGCTAATGTTGAGACGCCTGTGATGGATGTGCGGCGGAAGAATGTGCTGGTGACGATCGGGACCCATCTGCGGTACGCGCGGGAGCGGGTGCTGGCGCAGGTGAAGGTGTGGGCGCGGGAGCGGCCGGAGTTGTTTTTTCACTACACGACGGGCGGGCAGGCGGTGGGAAGTCGCAGAGGCGCAGGAGGCGCGAACGGGACGAGGGATGGGGAGAACTGGCGGGTTTACTGGTATGTGAATTACGAGCGAGAGGTGGAGCGTTTTGATGCGGTGGTGCATCACGGCGGCGCGGGAATCACGTACCACTGTCTTCGGGCGGGAGTGCCTGCGGTGGTTTGGCCGCAGGATTATGATCAGTTCGATTTTGCGGCGCGGTTGGCGGCGCGGGGGCTGGCGGTGTGGTGTGAGCGCGCAGGGAAAATCACGGGAGCGTTGGGGCGTGTGCTCGCGGATCGGGAGATGAAGGAAAAGTGTGCGGCGTTTGCCCGGGTAATCGGGGCTTATGATTTACGGGAGCGGGTGCGGGCGGTGTGGGACGAGCGCGGGCTTGGGTGAGGTTGTTTTTGGACAGGATTAAGAGGATGAATCGGATTGGCGGCGGGGCCGGATGCGATGGATGGTGGTGTGTTTTGGGAAATCACCAGAAAAGCATCCTGGCGCCGGCGACTGCGCTGAGAGCGAGGGCGAGGTCTTCGAACAACTTTTGGTTGATGCGCGGCAAAACTGCGCGGCCGAACAGCGCTCCGGCGACGACGACAGGGGCAAGCAGAAGGTTGAACTTCGCGCTCTCCGCCGTGATCAATCCGAGGTCGATCATGAAGGGCACCTTGAACCAATTGAGGATCATGAAAAATATCGCGCCGGTGCCGACGAACTCGAACTTCGGCAGACGCATCGCGAGCAGATAAACCGCCATGAGCGGACCGGCGGCATTGGCGATGAGTGTGGTGAAACCGGCGAGAACGCCGATCGTGGGCGCGAACCACGCGCCGTGGTCCGCGGCGGCGGACGGAGCCGGTGCGGGCTCTGCGTTCGGCGAGCCACGCGAATCGAGTGAAAACGAAATGGACCTCGGGCGGCGCCGCCAAAGATGCATCAACACCATCGCAAGGATGATCGCGCCGACGAGAATCCGCGCCTGCCGGTCATCGATGCGTCCCATCGCAAACCAGCCGGCGAGTACCCCCAGCGCGGTCCACGGAAAGAGTCTCCACAAATGACTCCATTGCGTGTGTCGCCGGTAGGAAATCATCGCGACGACATCGCCGACGATGAGCAGCGGAAGGATGAGTCCGCTGACTTGTTTCGTCGCGGGAAAAATTTGGGTGAACAACGCGATCGCCAGAAGTGTGAGCCCGCCGATGCCGGTCTTGGAGAAGCCGATGATCAACGCGCCGACGAGGGCGAGCGACCATTGCCAGAGTTCGAGTGTCATGATGAGTGCGCCGCAAATGCGCCGGCGCTGACGGAGAAAATCTGCCAGTCGCCAAGCGAAGCGTCGGGCGTGCTGGTGCCGGTGGCGATGATCTGCCGGCCCGATCCGAGCGCGTCCCAAAAACGGCGGCGACGCGCAGGATCGAGTTCGCCCAGCACATCGTCGGCAAGCAGCAGCGGTTGCACCCCGGTGCGGCTGAAAAGAAACTCCACCTCGGCGAGACGGAGGGCGATGGCGAGGCTGCGCTGTTGTCCCTCGGAGGCGAATTCGCGGGCGGCTTTTCCTGCCACGGTGAGTTCGCAATCATCGCGATGAGGGCCGGCGAGCGTGGTTTTCATCGCCAGATCGCGCGCGCGGCCGCGTTCAAACAGTGCGCTCCACCCGGCCGTGTCGCCACCGGCGGCATCGGGCGCATAAGCCAGGGCGGCGGTTTCGGCATCGTCGGAGATGCGTGCATAGGCCGCGGCGACGTGTGTACTCAAAATCTGGATACCGGTCCCGCGAAGCGACGACAGGGTTGCGGCGTTTTCGGCGAGGGGACGCTCGAAGGCGAGAAGTTCGGCCGGCGACGCGGCGCGTTTGAGCAGGGCGTTCCGGCCCGCCAGCGCGCGATGATACGCCTGCAGCACGGAAAAATAATGCGCGTCGGTCGCGGAGAGCGCGAGGTCGAGCCAGCGGCGGCGCCCGCCCGGCGAACCGCGGACGAGCAGCTGGTCCTGCGAGGAAAAAACGATGGTGGGAAAATGGCCGAGATAATCGGCGAGCCGCGCGACGCGCTCGCCATCGCAGACGACTTCCTTGCCACCCGTGCGCAGCTTGATGAGCACTTGCGTGTCGCCACGCGTTTCGTGGGCGAGCTCACAGGCGATCGCCGCTTCGGGATGACCGTGCGCGATGAGCGCGCGGTTGTCGGCGGTGCGAAACGAGCGAAGCGCAAAAAGGAAACCGGCAGCTTCGAGAAGGTTGGTTTTCCCCTGACCATTGGGTCCGACGAAAAAGTGGCGGTCGCCCTCAAGTCGGAGATCCGCGAACGCAATGTTGCGGAAATTCTGAAGCGTGATCCGGCGGAGTCGCATCAGGCCGGAGGCGTTGAAGAGTGAAGAGCGAAGAGGGAAGGGTGAAAGGGCGGATTTATAGCCGGATTTTTTTTCACCGCGGAGGCGTGGAGGACGCGGAGGTCGGAAGAGCGTGCGGGCATGATCAGAGTTTTACCACGTTGTCGGGCGGGACGATCTCGACGGCGACTTCGAGGATGGCCGCGAGAAGAGACTGCCAGTCGGCGTCTGTAGTGTCCCAGCCACTACTGATACGGATGACGCGACGGGCTTCCTCGGGCGGAATGCCCAGCGCGGCCAGCACATGGGAGGGCCCTTCCTTGCCCGCGGCGCAGGCCGAGCCGGTCGAGACGGCGAAACCGCGTTTGTCGAGCTTGGCGACCCAGCGCGTATTTTCCGCTTGAGGCAGGATGAGCGAAACGGTGTTCCAAAGCCGGTCGGCGTCGGACGCAACGAGACGCGTGGACGGAAGTGCGGCAACGATCTCGTGCTCAAACGCGCGACGCCAGCGAAGGCGTTCCTCCTCGAGAAATACCTTGGATTGCTCCGCTTCGATGAGAGCGGCGGCGGCAGCGGCGATCGATGGCAAATCCTCGGTGCCGCCGCGATGTCCCTGTTCCTGCGCGCCGCCGGATTGCGCGGAAAATGCTTCGGATTGCGGAGGCAGCGCGAGGAATCCCGTGCCTTTCGGGCCGCCAAATTTATGGGCGGAGGCGATGAGCCAGCCGACGGCGCCGAGGCCCGATGCGGGAAGTTTTCCGAGCCATTGAGTGCCGTCGCACAAATACGCGCGGTGGAGTTTCGTACACAGGCGGCCGATCTCGCGCCAAGGCTGGATCACGCCGGTCTCGTTGTTGGCGGCCATGACGGCGACCCCCGCGAGGGATGCGTCCTCCGTCAGCATCGTTTCCAAGGCATCGATGCGCACGACACCGTCGCTCGAAAGGGGAATCCAAACGATCCGCTCGGGGAAGAAACGGCGCGCGGCTTCCAGCACGCACGGATGCTCGGTTGGATTGAGCGCGATGCGTGCATCGGCAGGAAACGAGTGTCTCCAATAACTGAATACAGAGTGGGCGCCCTCGGTGGCGCCGGAGTTGAACACCACGCGTTCGGTCGCGGTGCCGAGAAAAGCCGCGAGACGTTCGCGCGTTGCATCGAGCCGGAGTCGCGCGCGCGCGCCATCTCGCGTCGGACTCGAAGGATTATGCCAGGCTTCCGTGCTCAGGCGCAGCCAGGTGTCGCGAGCGACAGGGGAGAGAGGTGCAGTGGCGTTGTGGTCGAAATAAGGCATCGCGAGCGCCGCGATGCGGCGCTTGCGAAATGAGGCAATGACCAATGACCAGTGACCAGTTGAAAATCGGGGATTGTGGGCGGAGGGGAAATCCGAAACGCGAAATCCGAAGGCCGGAGGACGAAAGGCGAATGGGGGCGTGCGTGGTGGCGCGGAAGTTTATTTTTCGCTTCGCGTCTTCGCGCGAGTGCTGTTGAACAGCGGCTTCCATGAACCTAGAAAAATCCCTGGGGGAAACCATCCGCGTGCTGGAGTCGCTGAAAACGATCGAGACTGAGATCGAGCGCGCGAACGAACTGATTTCGCAAACCCTGAAAGCGGGCGGAAAATTGCTGATCTGCGGCAACGGCGGGAGCGCGGCCGAGGCGCAGCATTTTTCGACGGAGCTCGTGGGGCGTTATTTCAAAAACCGGCGCGCGCTGCCCGCGATCGCGCTGAATGCGGACGGCACGTTGATCTCGTGCATTTGCAATGACTATGGCTGGGAGTCGGCGTTTTCGCGTCAGGTGGAGGGCCTTGGTCAGCCCGGCGATCTCGTGATCGTGATCAGCACGAGTGGCAATTCGGCCAATATTCTCGCGGCGCTCGAAGCGGCGCGCGCACGCGGATTAAAAAGCGTGGCGATGCTCGGGCGTGGCGGCGGCAAAGCCAAAGGGCTCGCGACGGTCGATGTGATCGTGCCGGGTGAATCGGGACGCGCGGCGCAGGAAGCGCATTTGTTTTTGATTCACCATTTCTGCGATCGCATCGACGCAGAGAATTGATGCGGCCCGGCGCGACTTTGCGGTCCGCAAAGTCACTCGGGCACAAAAAACCGCGCCGGATCAGCGCGGTTTTTTGTGAAGAGTTCGTGTCGGCCTCAGCGAGCGATCAATGACTCGCCGGTCATCTCGACGGGTTTCGGCAGCCCCATGAGATCGAGCACGGTGGGCGCGATGTCGGCGAGACGACCGCCGCTGCGCATCGCGGTTTTCCCCGCGGAGAAACCTTCGCCGACGACAAAGACTTCGACGAGGTTGAGCGTGTGCGCGGTGTGCGGACCGTTGACGGTCGGATCCCACATTTGCTCGGCATTGCCGTGATCGGCGCAGACGACGGCGCGTCCACCGACGACGGCGACCGCATCGAGTAACTCACCGACGCCGCGATCGGTCATCTCGGCGGCGGCGATGGTCGCGGGCAGCGAACCGGTATGGCCGACCATATCGGGGTTGGCGTAGTTCACGACGATGAGCCCGTATTTGCCGGAGAGGATGGCCTCCTTGGAAAGACGTGTGACCTCAGCGGCCGACATCTCGGGTTGGAGATCGTACGTCGCGACCTTCGGGCTGGCCGGGCAGGCGCGGTCTTCGCCGGGGAACGGGTCTTTGCGATAGTTGTTAAAGAAGAACGTGACGTGCGGGTTCTTCTCCGTTTCCGCGCAACGAAACTGTGCGATCCCGGCGTCGGAGACGACCTTGCCCAGAATGTTCACGAGCGGCGCGGGTTTTGGGGAAATCACCTGCACAGGCAGACCGGATTCGTACTCGGTCATGGTCGCGTAGTAGAGATCGAGTTTCGGGCCGCGTTCGAAGCCGGTGAAATCGTCGAGGACGAAGGCCTTGGTGATCTCGCGCGGACGGTCGCCGCGGTAGTTGTAGAACAACACGGAGTCGCCGTTGGCGAACGTGGCGAGCGGCCTGGCGTCCGGCCCGAGTATCCACGTGGCGGGTACAAACTCGTCGCCCTTTTGCGTCGGGGTGAGAGGATTGTCGTAATACGCCTGGACCGCGGCGCTGGCACTGAGCGCGGTGGCGGCGGCCCGGCCGGCGAGCATGTCGTAGGCCTTCTGAACGCGCTCCCAGCGGTTGTCGCGATCCATGGCCCAGAAACGTCCGCAAACGCTGGCGATCCGGCCGATGCCGATTTTCAGGCACTCCGCCTCGACCTGTTGCACATAACCGAGACCGGAGGACGGCGGCGTGTCGCGGCCATCGGTGAAGGCGTGAATAAAAACCTGGGACGCCGTGAGACCGTCTTCCTTCGCCTGGCGAAGAATGCCGTAAAGATGATCGAGCATGCCGTGCACACCGGCATCGGAGATGATGCCCATGAGGTGGAGCTTGGCGCCGGGCCTGGCTTTGACGCGCGCGATGGCGGCCTGCCAGACGGGATTGGTGGCGAGGCGTTTTTCGGAAAACAGTTTGTTCAGGCGGACGAGTTCCTGGTCCACGATGCGGCCGGCGCCGATGTTCTCGTGACCGACCTCGCTGTTGCCCATCACGCCGTGCGGCAGGCCGACATCGAGACCGGAGGCGGCGACGAGCGCGTGGGGATACGTGGCGTGAAGCCGGTCGTCGGCGGCCTTCTTGGCTTGGGCGACCGCGTTGAAAGCGGCCTGGTCGGCATTGGGGTTGCAGCCCCAGCCGTCGCGGATGACGAGAAGAACGGGTTTACGCGGAGTACTCATGGTGAAAATGGAAACAACACGGATGACAGGCGGCCGGCGGGATAAAAGGCTAAATTCACCACCGGGTCCGCGGCATGAGCGGGGATGTTAGCGCCTATTAAAAACCCGCGGTTGCCGGAGACTCGTTTCTCGCGACGCGACGAGCCGCCGACTACTCGAGCATCGCGGCCCAGGCGGAAGTCCAGCGCTCGGCCGGGCCTTCGGGTGTGTGCCAGACAAAGAGCGCGGCGAGGCCGCGTTTTTCCGCCCACGCCATGCCTGCTTCGATACCGAGCACAAAGAGCGCGGTCGCATAACCATCGGCATCCATGCAAGTCGGCCCGAGCACAGATACGCTGCTCAACGTACCGGCCTCGTTCGCGCCAGTGCGCGGATCGACGAGGTGGGTGTGACGGCGACCACGATACTCGCGTTGACGGCGATAATCGCCCGAAGTCGCCAACGCGCAGTCGCAGAGCGCGACGACGGTTTCGGGGAGCGGACGCTGGCCGGGCGGGAGCGGCGGGCGCTCGATCCAGCACCACCACGGCTGGCCGTCGGGTTTGCAGCCACGTCCGCGCACCTCGCCGCCGACCTCGACCAGAAAATTGTCCACGCCCGCTGCGATCAAACGCTCCGACGCGAGATCGACCGCGAAGCCTTTCGCAATGGAGGAAAGATCCAGCGACAAACCGCCCGGTTGAAACGCGCGTCGATTTTCCGGATCGAGCATCAGCCGCGACCAACCGAGGCGGCCGCGGGCGGCGTCGAGACGTGCAGGATCGATTTCGCCCCCGGCGCCGCTTGGACCAAATCCGAGCAGATCGACAAACTCACCGACGGTCGGATCGTAGGCACCTTCCGAGTCGCGAGCGATTTCGAGCGCGCGTTGCAGCACCGTGAAAAATTCGCGCGGCAACTCCTGCCAGGAACCGGCAGGGGCGCGGTTAAAACGCGTGAGATCGGAAGTATCGCTCCACGCGCTCATCTGGCGGATGACTTCGCCAAATGCGCCTTCAATGATCGCCCGCCAAAACTCCGGAGGACGATCCGCAGGAGCCAGCCATTTGGCGGCCCAGTAGGTGCCCATCGTGGCACCTTCGGCACTGTGAAGCGTGTGACGCGAGCCCACCCCATGAAGCTGGGCGCGGGCTAGTTGCGTCGGTATCAGAACGCGTCGCTCAGGCGAAGGTGCGGACACGACAGACGGCGCTTACAACGGAAGCGCTTCGAGCGTGGCGATGTAAACGAAGCTCTTTTCGTGGGGCACGCCGTGGAGTTCGCCCGTGACGGAAGCCGTGGCTTCGAGCCAGTAGCGGCCCGCGACCGGCCAGTCGATTTTCACGAGCCCTTCGGCGTCGGAATGGAGAGTGGTTTCGCCGGCATCGTTGCGGAAACGGTCGTCGCCGCGCACGATCGCGAGCTCAGCGCCAGCGGCGGGTTTGCCGTCGAGGAGGAGGCGGAAGGTGGCGGGTTCGCCGGCCACGAGATCGTTGGGATGCGTGATGAACTCGATTTCCAAATCCTTGCCCGTGGGCTTGAGATTTTCGGACGTAGGCGCGCCGCAGGTCACAAACGTGACGACGCGACGTCCCCCGGAGCTGCGCAGTTTGAAGCCGGGCTTGGCCGCCATGTTTTCCGAAACGAGCGTCTCGGGCGTGCCGCGCCAGCGCTGGACTTTGCCGTCTTCTTCCCACGAGCCCATCAAGCTGCCTTGCTGGCCGCCACGGCCGGGGCCGGGGCGCAGCGAGATGACGTAGGTGCCTTGTTTTTCCAGATGCAGTTCGAAGGAGCTGCGGATCTGGCCACCCGTGGAGTTCTGGAGTTCGACGGACGATCCATCCGGCGCACTGACCTCGATCTGGGCGAGGTTGACGGGGCGGTAGTTGGGGAAAAACAAATTGTTCGAAACGGCGGCTTCGAAGGAAACCCACTGGTCGGTGCCGGAGAGCACGGTGGTGGACGGCAGAATCCACACACGATGGGCGTGGGCGAGGGTGGCACCGAGGCAGGAGAGGGCGGCGACGGCGGCGATCTTGAGGAGGCGGGTTTTCATCATGTGCAAAGGGCTGAGGGTTGCGGGTGATTAATTGGAAACGGTTTCGATGCCGACGCGGCCGAGTTCGGACTCACCGCGAGCTTCCGCTTTCACGGGGGCGCCGGAGCCCCATGTGAACGGGATGCTCACGACCTCGCGTCCTCCGACTTCGCGCGAAGCTTCGACCACGAGCTGGTATTCGCCGGGCGCGAGCGCAGCGAGACGCGGATCGCTGGATTTGAAAACGAGCGCATGTTCGCCCGGCGCGCGGGTGGCTCCCGAAACGCCGTCGATCGGCAACGCGAGCGAGCGGCCGCTGCGGCGCCACCACAGGCGGAGGTCTTTGAGCCAGGTGGTGCCTTCGCCGTTGGCCATGTCCACGGCGTACCAGACGTTGAGATTGGCGGCGACGGCGTTGTCGGGCGTGGCGATCCACGCGGCGACGTAGGGCCGGTGGTATTCGGCGACGTTCAACCGCGGAATCTCGATGGTCACACGGAGATCGGCGGCGCCCAGCGCTGCCGGCGCGACGAGGGTTGGGAGGAGGACAGCCAGTGGTTTTTTCATGAAGAAAATGAGCGGGAGGTTTGTCAGTGCACGAAAGCGATGACCAGCAGCAGGGGCAGGAGGATGCCGGCGGCGACGACCGGCCAGGTGGTCGGCCGGCGGCGGGCATGCACATACAGCAATCCCAGCCCGGTCAGGCAGAACACGATGCAGGCCACCGAAAACACATCGAGAAACACCATCCAGACGAAGCCCGTGTGGCGCCCCTTGTGCAGATCGTTCAGATACGAGATGAAGCCGCGCGAGGTACGTTCATGGGTGACCACGCCCGTCTCCCGATCGATGTTGAGCCAGGCGTCTCCGCCGGGGCGCGGCAGATCCACATGCAGGTCGAGATCCGTCCATTGCGCGGTACGACCCGCGACCGAAACACTCATCGCACTCGAGACCCAATCGGCGATATCCGCGGGGACGGCGCGGCGACCGTTTTGCATCGAATCCTCCTGCAGGGTTTTGAGGAGATCCGCCGGCAGGGTTTCGCGGGTTTCGACCACGCGGGGCGACGCACCGATCTGGCCGGCGTGATTAAGCGTGATGCCGGTGATCGCGAAAAAAAGCATGCCCGCCAGCGACAACGCGCTGCTCACCCAATGCCACAGGTAAAACTGCTTGATCCAAAAGGAGCGCTGGCCCGCCGGAGTTTTGGGCGATTGCTTGCTCATGAGATCACACTCACGAAAACCGTCACCATGGCGGCGCTCGGACAGCTGGAAACTCCGTCAACCGCGCCGGCGGTACGGATCGAGGAAAAAAATGGAGCCTGCAGTTGCTTCAAAGGACTGGAAAGTAGTGGAGACAAGGCACTGCCGACGCGGACGCCGGCAAAGGAAGGCGAGGTTCTGAAAGAGAAAAATTTGATGGGCAAGCATAATTGAGAAGGAGTCTCATAATCGTTATGTGCGATCCCGAGCTGACTAGGAAAATCCCCTAGTCGGGCTTCAGCCACTTCCTTGCGAAAAGCAGGTTGCCGTACGCCCACGATTCGTAGGTGTTATCCTCATTCATGCTTTCTCGACGCTACCCGTTGTTTCTCCTGCTAGTTGCGTTGGCCGGTTCCAGCTTTCTTTGCTGGCCCGCACGCTCCGCGAAGCTAGGGGAAAATACCCGGGGGGCGTCAGCACATAGCGCGAGTTCGTGGGCTCACGTCCGACCGGAATCTGGACCGTTTTCGCCGGTCGAAGCCGGGGAGAAACCACTAGTTGCGCATGACAAGAAAGCACCGATCAGCCTGTCGGCGGATTTCTCCGTGTTGCTCGGCGAGGAGATCGCCTGGCGCGCTGCGGGATCCGTGGCGGGCTTGGAGTTGACGGATGCGCAATGGCGGGCGTTCGCCGAAACCGCGATTCTTCATCAATCGATTCGCTGCGCGTACGAAGCCGAGATTGCCGACGTCACGATTGTGGATGACTCGCTCTCCCGCATCACGATCCCGTGCTACGCGGAAGAAGGGGAGTCGCTTCGCGATGAGTTTTTCGCGGCGCTGAAAGAAGTGCTCGGCGGAGAAACTGCCATGCAGATTTTCCGTCGCCTAGGTCGCGATCTCGATGCTCGTTTCGGCGGTTTCGGTGTCGCCGCGCAAACCTTGGAACTTTCGCTGGAACAAGACGGGCAAACCGCGACCTCGCTGACGCGCACTGCGCATTATTGGAACAGCGCCGAGGAGCGCGCGATCGTGCGCCAGGAAACGTCCTGGCCTCAGTGGGAGGATCCGCATGGCGAAACGTGGGGTCCTCTGCTCGCGCGCGTGAGTCAGGCGTTTTCGCGAAAAGCCCGCGGTTGATCCGCGGCGCTCAGTCGAAGCCGAAAAGCGAGATCCCCCAAGCCTTCGCTTGGGCGAGGACCGCGGGTTTATCGACCATGATCACGCGATTGTTTTCGAGCGCCGCCGCCTGGATGCCGGCCTCGCGCATGATTTCGAGCGTGCGTTGTCCGAACACCGGCACATCGAAGCGGTAGTCCTGATTGATCTTCACGGTCTTCACGAAGAGCGCGCCATCGGTTTTGAATTCGCCCGCGCGTCGCAGCATCGCATCCGTGCCTTCAAACGCTTCCACCGCGAGCACCGTGCCTTTGCGCACGACGCAGCCCTGACCGATGTCGAGCCGCGCGGATTCGCGCGCGATGTGAATGCCGTGATCGAGATACTCGCGATCGATGGGAAAACGGCCGCCCGTCATCACGCCGGTGGAGGCAAGATGATCGTCGATGAAACTGCGCGCATCCAACATTTGGATACCGAGTTTTTCGATCTCCGCGGCGATGGCGCCAAAGATGGTCTCCGCGTTTCTCCACTTGAGCGAAAAGAGGATGCGCGCGGCCTTGAGGTCGGGATGCAATCCCTTGAAAAGCCGGCGCGGCGTGATTTGTCCCGCCATGATCACGGAGCCGGCGCCGAATTGCTCGAGGGTTTTCAGCATTTTGCCGAGTTGCCCGACGAGGATTTTTTTGCGCTCCGATTCCGGAAATGAATCGAAAAGATCCGGGCGGGTTTCCTCCTCGAAACCGATCAGGCGTATTGGCAGGCCCGCGCGACGGATGCCCTGCGCGACGAGGGCCGGGTAGTGGCCTTGACCGGCGATGAGCGCGACAGGCTTTTGCGGATCGAATTGGGGCGGAAGGAACGCGGATATCGGCACAGGGAAAATAAGTTCGTGAGTGCGCCGCGACCGTGCGCACCGGGCGTCAGACTTCAATCCGACGCGCCGTAGTGCGGCTTGTAGCTGTTGTAGCCACGATCGCTTGCGAAGTACTCCATGTGACTTCGCGGAACGCCGTTCAACACGATACCAAGGATTTCATTTTTTCCGTTGTGCAGGGCACGCAGGCATGCCGCGGTGCGACGGCGGCTCACGCGGTTGAATTCGCAGACATGCAGGATCTCGTCGCAACGATCCGCGATCGACACGGCGTCATGCGAAACGGCAAACGGCGGCGTGTTAACGACAATGAGTTCATAATCGTTTTTGCAGCGGGCGAGGAGTTGCGCGAAGGCATCCGACGCGAGCAGATCGGCCGGTCGCACGAGTCGCCCGCCGGCAGCCAGATAATCGAAATTCTCAAACACGTTCGTGAGGTGGGCTCGAATGCCCGCGCCTCCGACCTGCGCATTTTCCTTAAACCACGGCACCAGTCCGAACTCCGCGGTGGAGGCCGTGCGCTGCGGACGGAGATCGGCATCGATCAACAGCGTCCGCCGGCCATGACGCGCGCAGCTCGCCGCAAAATTCACGACAACCAAACGTCGTCCGTCGCGATGTCCGCTGGAAGTGGCGGCGACTATTTTCGGCCACGAGCTTTTCGAATCGAGCTTCACCGCACGATACAAGCGCCCGAACGCTTCCTGGACCGCGCCGGCCCGCGTATGAAGAATCGAGTGAACAGCTTCGCCTGAGGGCGCATCGATCTTCGGCACCACCGCCAGCAAGCCGCCGCGACCGATACGAGCGATGTCGTGAGGAGTCCTCACTCGCGTGTCGGCCCAGAATGCCGCTGCAAAAACACCGGCAAATATACCCGCGAACATCAGCACATCTGCGAGCTGCGGGGCGCTCATAACGGAGCCCGAGTCTCCGGTGAGAGCGCGCAGCGTCATCACCGCGACGATTGCGCTGATGATGGCGATCGCGAGGTGAGCCCACCCGCCAATCCACCAATCGCGAACCGCGCGGCCCGGCGTACGGCTCATCATGGGGGCAGGGGAAACCTTGAGGATGTCACGCATGCGCTGTAGTGGAAAAGTAACTACACAACTGACCGGACGGGAACACTGCAGGCGCGCGCATCCGGAAAGATGTCCATGACAAACGGTCGCAAACACGCCGGAGCAAGGATGATTTATCGCGAAAACACCGGCACAGTAGCGCGGGTTACACGGACACGCGGCGATCTCACCGGGTCACCGGCAGCGCTTCGGGCGGCGACATCTCGACCGCACGCAAAGATCCCGCTCCGGTGAGGTCAAAGAGAACACGCCGTCGTGCGAGCGACGCGTGACTCACGTGCGCATCGAGCTCAGCTTGTTGTTCGTCCATGATGGGCTGGATCGCGACAGTCATCGACGAACGATCCGCCGCGTGACGAACGATGGCTTGCTGTCCGGGACGCAGTGTTTGCGCAGGGATTTCCGATCCGTGTCCGCTGACATCGACACGGCCTTCGATCAGAAAAACGCGCGTTTCCAGATCGTTGATTTCGACTGCGCATTTGCGTCCGTGCACAATGACCTCGGCGTGAGGAGTCCGAATCGTTACGCGGCTTTCGGGATTCAACGAACCTGTGGCCAGCGCAAAAAAGCCGTGCTGCGCCTGGAGCGCGAACTGCGATATGGATGGCTCGGAATCGAGATCGTCGCGGACAGCAGGAAACGGTGTCTGGGAAAATCGCTGGATTTGCAGCCGCGTCTTTTCACCGAGATGCGCCGCGGTGTTATTGGAGAAAACCAGGGTCGTCTGCGCGCCCGATTCCGTGACAATAGTCGAACCCTCCGCGGGCAAGGCCTCTCGCTTCGACAGTAATTCCGGCGCGCGATTCGCAGCGTGTTGAATGGTGATCGGACCGGCGACGTCAGCTGCGAAGAGCTGTCCGTCGATTTGTGCGCGAAGACCGCCACCACCCACCAGCATGAACAACGCGAGCGCTCGCAAAACGAAATGCGGAGCGCGGAGCATTTTCATGCCGGTCGGCCGGTGCTGCGGCATCACTCGACCACGAGGTTGAGGATTTTGCCGGGGACGAAGATGACGCGTTTGATCGTCTTGCCGGTGAGGAACGGACTGGCGTCGGCATTGGCCTGCGCAGCCGCGAGGGCCGCGGCCTGATCGGTCTGCGCGGGCAATGTGAGTTCAGCGCGTTTTTTCCCGTTCACCTGCACGACGATCTTCACCTCGTTGGCGACGAGTTTGGCGGGATCGTATTTCGGCCACGCAGCGTCGAGGATCGAGCCGGTCTGGCCGCCAAAACGCGCCCACAGCTCTTCGCCAAAATGCGGCGCGAACGGCGCGAGCAACTGGAGAAACGCAAGCACGGTGCCGCGGTTGATCGACGGCGCTTTCTGGAGCGCGTTGGCGAAGATCATCATTTGCGAGATCGCTGTGTTGAAGCGCAGCGCATCGACGTCCTCGGTGACTTTCTTGATCGTCTCGTGCAGGAGCTTGGTGACTTCAGCCGAATCGGCGGAATCGGAAATCTTCGCATTGATCGCGCCGTTTTCGCCGATGCATTCGCGCCAGATTTTCTGGAGGAAACGATGCACACCTTCGATGCCGCGAGGGTTCCAAGGTTTCATGGCCTCGAGCGGTCCGAGGAACATCAAATAGAGACGCAGCGTGTCGGCGCCGTGAGTCTTGATGATGTCGTCGGGATTGACGGTGTTGCCGCGGCTCTTGGACATTTTTTCGCCGTCTTCACCGAGGATGATGCCTTGATGGAAGAGCTTCTTGAATGGCTCCGACTGCGGCACGACGCCTTCATCGAAGAGGACCTTGTGCCAGAAACGAGCGTAGAGCAGGTGAAGCACGGCATGCTCCGCGCCGCCGATGTAGAGATCGGGAACGCCCCAATATTTGAGGAGCTCGGGCGAAGCGATGGCGGTGTCGTTTTTCGGATCGATGAAACGCAGGTAATACCAGCACGAGCCGGCCCATTGCGGCATCGTGTTGGTCTCGCGACGACCGCGCACCCAGGCATCGCCGTCGGGTTTCGCCTGCGACGCAGAAATAGCGGCGCCGGTTTCGACATTGAACCAGATCTCGAGCCACTCGGTGACGTTGGCGAGCGGGCTCTCGCCATTTCCGCTGGGCAGATAACTCTGCACGTCGGGCAGGCTGAGTGGGAGAGCGACGGCCGGCAGCGGAAGCGCGTAAAGGGTTTTGCCTTCGCTCGTGAAGGTGACGGGCTCCTGCGGCAGGTCGGCTTTGCGCGTGGCGAGCGCGCGTTCGTAGTCGGCTTTTTCGACCCAGACGATGGGGAAAGGCTCACCCCAATAACGCTGACGCGAGAACAGCCAGTCGCGGAGCTTGTAATTGATGGTGGCTTTGCCGACGCCGCGCGTGGCGAAATCGGCGGTGATTTTTTTCTTCGCTTCCTCCCAAGGCAGGCCGGTGTAGCCGTCGGAGTGAACAAGCACGCCGTCGCCCGTGTAGGGGAGTTTTGGATACGGGTCACCGTTGTTCTCGTGCTTCGCGGACTCGATCACCTGGATGACAGGAATCTGATATTGGACGGCGAATTCGTAATCGCGTTCGTCATGCGCGGGCACGGCCATGATGGCGCCAGTGCCGTAGCCCATGATCACGTAATCGGCGATCCAGATGGGAATGCGCTGGCCGTTCGCGGGATTGATGGCGAAGGAGCCGCTGAACACGCCGGATTTTTCCTTGGCGAGATCGGTGCGCTCGAGATCGCTCTTGGCGGCGGCCTTTTTCTTGTAGGCATCGACGGCCTCGCGTTGCGCCGGCGTGGTGAGCGCGTCGACCAGCGGATGCTCGGGCGCGATGACCATGTAGGTGACGCCGAAGACGGTATCGGGACGCGTGGTGAAAACCTTCAGATCGCCGAGCGATTCTTTCTCCAGCTTGAAGAGCAGTTCGGCGCCCTCGCTGCGACCGATCCAGGCTTCCTGCATGCGCTTGGTCGAGTCGGGCCAGTCGACATCCTTCAAGTCGGCGAGCAGGCGCTCGGCGTAGGCGGTGATGCGGAGCACCCATTGGCGGAGATTGCGGCGCTCGACGGGGAAACCGCCGACTTCGGATTTGCCGTCGACGACTTCTTCGTTGGCCAAAACCGTGCGAAGTTCGGGGCACCACCAGACGGGGCGCTCATCAACGTAGGCGAGGCCGCGTTTGAAAAGCTGGAGGAAAATCCACTGCGTCCAGCGGAAATATTTCGGGTCGGTCGTATCGACTTCGCGGTCCCAATCGTAGGCGAAACCGAGCGCCTGGAGCTGACGGCGGAAATTGGCGATGTTGTTCTGCGTGTTGGCCGCCGGGTGCGTGCCGGTTTTCACCGCGTGCTGCTCGGCGGGAAGACCGAACGCATCCCAGCCGATGGGGTGGAGGACGTTGAAGCCCTGGGCGCGTTTGGCGCGGGCGATGATGTCCGAGGCCGTGTAACCCTCCGGATGGCCGATATGCAGGCCGGCGCCGGACGGGTAGGGGAACATGTCGAGCGCGTAGAACTTGGGCTTCGAGACGTCGTTGGCCGTGCGGAAAGTCTTTTGCCCGGACCAGATTTTTTGCCAGTGCGGCTCGATTTGAGTGAAGTTGTAGTCGGTGCTGTTCGTGGCCATCGGAGGAAACCGACCACGGTGAAGAATTCCCCGGGAGCGTCAACGCCGCTCGGGGCCGGTCGCCGCGATGGGAAAATGCTGCGGGTCCGCTGTCGGGTTTCGCGATGGTTTGGCGCATGTGGAAATGACCGTCCCTCGGTCGCCCGTACCCGACGTTTTACCCCTATGACTTCATCGATTTTCCCATTCCTCCGCCGCGTTTTGGCCGGTGCACTGGCCGCCGGATTCGCCACAAGTCTCGCACAGGCGCATACGCCGACCTTCGCCAATGTGTCCGTGCACGATCCGTCGATCGTCAAGGAAGGCTCGACCTACTATGTGTTCGGTTCGCACATGGCCTCGGCCAGTTCGACCGACTTGATGTCGTGGACGCAGATTTCCACGGGCCCGGCTGCGCCCAACCCGCTGATCAAAGGACAAGACCCGCGCGCGGAGTTCGCCGACGCGCTGGCTTACGCGCAGACGAATACGTTTTGGGCGCCGGATGTCATCAAACTCGCGGACGGAAAGTTCTACTTTTATTACTGCGCCTGCAAAGGCGACTCGCCGTTGAGCGTACTCGGTCTGGCCCGCGCGGACGCCATTACCGGGCCGTACGAAGATCTGGGAATCATGCTGTACTCTGGAAAAGCCGATAGTTTTCCCGAGGTCGGCACCTACAACGCCAACATCCATCCCAACGTCGTCGATCCCGCCGTCTTCTACGATCACAACGGGAAACTCTGGATGGTGTACGGTTCTTATTCGGGCGGTATCTTTATTCTCGAACTCAACCCGGAAACGGGACGTCCGCTCGACGGCCAAGGTTATGGCAAGCGCCTCATGGGCGGAAATCATGCGCGCATCGAAGGCGCGTATATCATCCGCACGCCGGAGACGGGTTATTATCACATGTTCGTTTCCTACGGCGGCCTCGATGCCACCGGCGGCTACAACATCCGCGTCGGACGCTCGCTCAATCCCGACGGTCCGTACCTCGACGCCGCGGGCACCGATCTCACGAATGTCCGCGGCGCGCCCGGCACGTTCTTCGACGATGCGTCGATCGCTCCGCACGGCGCGAAGATCATGGGCAACTGGCAATTTGCCCACCACGCCAGCGAGCCGCGCACCGCCAGCCGCGGATATGTTTCGCCTGGTCATTGCTCCATGCACCGCGACGCTGCGACCGGAAAATACTTTCTCGTATTTCACACGCGTTTTGCCGGCAGCGGCGAGATGCACGAGGTGCGCGTGCACCAGCTTTATCTCAATGCCGACGGATGGCTCGTCGCCGCTCCGCATCGCTACGCTGGCGAGACACTCGGCGCGGTCGCCGCCGGGGACGTCCCCGGCATCTTCAAGCTCATCAATCACGGCAAAGATATTTCCGCCACGGTCAAAACCTCGACCGTGATCACGCTCAACGCCGACGGCTCGGTCACCGGCGCATCGACCGGCACGTGGCAGCTCATGGACGAACACAACGCCACGATCACGCTCGGCGGCACCGCGTATAAAGGCGTGTTTTCCCGCCAGTGGGACGAGGACAACCAGGTGTGGACCCTCTGCTTCAGCGCGCTCGCCAACGACAACGTTTCCATTTGGGGCACCAAGGTCGTTCCCGGCGATGCCGTCAGCCAGTCCGTCACCACCGGACACTCCGTCAACCTCACCGCGCCCGCCGCCCTGACCTCCGTGCAATGGCAGATCTTCACGAATGGCGCGTGGCAAAATCTCAACAACGACGCCACCTACAGCGGCGTCACGACCAGCACACTGACCATCGCCAACGCCGGCGCGTCTCTGAACAACGCGCGTTATCGCTATCAGGGCCTCGATGCCTCCGGCGGTGTGTCTGGCTTGCCGGTCACACTCGCGGTCAATCCCGCGATTTTCGCTGCGCCCACCGCGATCTCCGTGGACAGCACTGGCACGCTCTACGTCAGCGATTCGACCGATCACACCATCCGCAAAGTCACGTCCGCTGGCGTGACCACCATTCTGGCCGGCACCGCCGGCAGCATGGGCTCGACGGATGCCACCGGCAGCGCGGCGTCGTTCCGCGCCCCGGCCGGACTCGCGCTCGACGGCGCGGGAAATCTCTACGTGGCCGACACCGGCAATTCGACCATTCGCAAAATCACCTCTGCAGGTGTCGTCACCACACTCGCGGGCTCTTCCGGCGCGAGCGGCAACACCGATGGCGCGGGCACGGCCGCGCGTTTCTCCGCGCCAGCCGATCTCGCGGCGACATCCGCCGGCGTGGTTTTTGTCGCTGACTCCGCCAATCACACCATCCGCCGCATCGATGCCGCGGGCGCGGTGACGACCTTCGCGGGCACAGCCGGAGCCAATGGCACCGCCGACGGCACAGGCGCGGCTGCGCGCTTCAATGCTCCTGCGGGCATCGCGGTCCATAGCGGCGGAGATGTTTTTGTTTCTGACACGGTGAACAACACGCTGCGCAAGATCACCTCTGCGGGCGTCGTCACGACGCTGGCCGGCACGTACGGCATCGCAGGACACGACGACGGCACGGGCGCCGTGGCGACCTTCAGCGGCCCCACCGGCGCCGCGCTCGATAGCAACGGAAACATCTTCGTCGCCGACACCCAGAACTCGACCATTCGCAAGATCACCTCCGCGGGTGTTGTCTCGACCTTCGCGGGTTTGCCCGGAGTTGCCGGACTCAAGGATGGCACGGGCTCCGAAGCATGGTTCAACAAACCGCGCGACATCGCGCTCGACGGCACAGGAAACCTCTACGTGGCCGATACCGGCAACGCCGCACTCCGCAAAATCACTCCCGCAGGTGTTGTGACCACGCTCACCTTGACCGCCGGTACCAGCGGAGGCGGCTCCAATCCACCGCCGCAACCACCACCGCCCCAGCCGCCACCTAGCAGCGGAGGCGGAGGAGGTGGTGGTGGCGGCGGTTCGCCAAGCATCGGCTTTTTCGCCGCGCTCGCCGCACTTTGCGCCCTGCGTTTCGCCGGACGCCGCCCTCGGCGCTAGATCGTCAGCCAGCGCCGTCTCCCATCAGGATCCTCATCGATGCGAACAACTTCGTGTCGGTGTTTTTTGCTGCTTGGCGCGCATCGTGCGATGTCTTCCCATGCCCGTCATGTTCACAGGCATCGTCGAAGAAACCGGCCGCGTGATCTCCTTCACCCAGGAGAAAGCGGCCTGGCGTCTGAAGATCGCCGCGCTCGCCGCGCTGCAAGGGATCGCGCCGGGCGACAGCATTGCCGTCAACGGCTGCTGTTTAACGGTGGTCGCGTTCGATGCGGAACACATGGAGTTCGATCTGCTCGAAGAAACACGGCGCGTCACCAGCATCTCCGCCATCGGCGCAGGTTCGCTGGTGAACCTGGAGCGCAGCCTGCGTTTCGATGGCAAAGTGGGCGGACATTTCGTGACCGGTCATGTCGATGGTCTCGGCACGATCGAAGTTTTTGAAGCGCGAGGCGCCGATCGTTACCTCCGCGTGCGCGCCCCGGAAGGCGCGGGCCGCTATCTCGTGCACAAGGGCAGCATCGCGATCGACGGCATTTCGCTCACGGTCGCCGAGGTCGATGGCGACAGTTTTACAGTGTGGTTGATCCCGCACACGGTCGCCGTGACGAATCTGCAATCGAAGCGAGCCGGCGATCCCGTTAATCTCGAATTCGATCTCTTGGGCAAATACGTCGAAAAACTCCTCGTGTATCCCGCGGCCGCGAAAGCCTGACGATCATGCGCGCCGCGCTCACTGCCATCGCCGACGAATTGAAGCGCCTCCGCTCGCGAGGCGTGAAAAGCGTGCCGGTTTCCGCCGAGGCGCTCATTGCACTGCGTCGTGCAGTCGAATCACGTCAAGCAGCCGCGCCGGCGACGAGCACCACATCGCGCATGCGTGAAGACGACGCTCCCGTTGCGGCGCCAGCGTCGCGTGTGGACCCAGCCCCTGCGCGTCCCGTCCGCACCGCCGTACCGGCCGCCGTGCCCGCGCCTGCCGCACCGCAGTTGCCGCCGCCTCCTGTCGTGACATTGCCCGAGGGCGACAAGCAAACGCGCTGGGATGCGCTGCACGCGATGGTCATCAACGACCCGGTTTGCCGCGAACAAGTGCGGCCCGGGAAAAAAGTTGTCTTGGGCGTCGGCAATCTCGACGCGCGCATTTTCTTTTGCGGCGAGGCGCCCGGTGCGGAAGAGGAAGTGCAAGGCGAGCCCTTCGTCGGGCCTGCGGGCCAGTTGCTCAGGAAAATGATTCAGGCGATGGGGCTGAAGCGTGAGGACGTTTACATCGGCAACATCATGAACTGGCGTCCCGCGCTGCCCACACAGGCCGGCCACGCGCAAATCGGGAATCGTCCGCCGACGGCCGAGGAGATGGCGTATTGCCTTCCGTATTTGCGCGCGCAACTCGACATCGTGAATCCCGAGTTGATCGTCGCGCTGGGCTCAACCGCCGCCCAAGGACTTTTTGGAGCCGGCAGCTTCAAAACGCTCGGTGAAATTCGCGGACATTGGAAACCGTTCTTCGAAAAGCCGGTCATGGTGACCTACCATCCGTCCTACATTCTGAGGAATCCTACGAACCGCTCAAAACGCGCGATCTGGGAGGACCTTCTCAAGGTCATGGAGCGCCTCTCGCTCCCCATCTCGGAAAAGCAACGGGGCTATTTCCTGGACAAATGAAACGCATCCTCTTCGCCGCACTCGCAGCTTGTATCCTCGCCAGCACTACAAACGGCTCGGATGCTCCGTTCGATTTCGAAGTCCTCCAGTCCCGCGCCCGGCAACTGGCCGCGCACCCGCATGCGTCGCATCAGGTCGCGATTCCCGAATCGCTCAAAAAACTTTCATACGACCAATATCGCGACATCCGCTTCGATACTTCGCGCGCATGGTGGTTGAGCGAACGACTCCCGTTTCAACTGCAGTTTTTTCATCCGGGTTTCATCTATAACAAGACGGTGCAGCTCCATGAGGTCGTCGATGGATACGAGCAGCCGATTCCCTTTTCCCCGCAGCTGTTCACCTATGGGAAAAACTCCGGCATCGGCGAGGTCCCGGGCGAAATCGGTTTCACTGGTTTTCGTATCCATTACGCGCTGAACACGTCCGAGTACCTCGACGAACTGGCCGTGTTCCAAGGCGCGAGTTACTTCCGCGCGCTCGGGCAAAAGATGCGTTACGGCCTCTCGGCGCGCGGCCTCGCCATCAACACCGCCGAGCCCGGCGGCGAGGAATTTCCCATCTTCGAGGAGTTCTGGATCGAGCGTCCGTCGGCGGATGCGTCCGAGATCGTTGTTTATGCTTTGCTCGACAGCCCGAGCGTCGCCGGTGCGTACCGTTTTGTGATCGCGCCCGGCCCGGCGACCGTGATGAACGTGAAGGCGGCGCTGTATTTTCGCGCCAACGCATCGCCCAAAACCGTCGGGCTCGCGCCGCTCACGAGCATGTTTTGGTTTGGCGAAAATTCCGCCTCGCGCGAAGGCGATCTGCGCCCTGAAGTGCACGACTCCGACGGCCTCATGCTTCACACCGGGGGCGGCGAGTGGTTGTGGCGTCCGCTCACCAATCCGCGCGCGGTCCGCGTGGCGTCATTTGTCGACGAGAACCCGAAGGGGTTTGGTCTCATGCAACGCGATCGAAATTTCCTGAGCTACGAGGATCTCGAAGCTGCCTATCATCTCCGGCCGAGCGCGTGGGTCGAACCGGTCGGCGACTGGGGCCGCGGCTCCGTGCGCCTGGTGGAAATTCCGACGCCCGACGAAACACACGACAATATCGTCGCATTCTGGGCGCCCGAGAAATTGCCGCCGCACGGCACGCCGTTGGTTTTCGAATACAATCTCCATTGGTTCATGGAAGGGCAGGGCGGGCGTCGTCCTCCGGCGGGTTTCACGGTGTCCACACGCGAGGGTTTTTCCAAAACACACCAGCCGGAGCTGCGGCGTTTTTGGGTGGATTTCGACGGCCTGCGTCTGCGCACCGTGGGCGTCAGCGAAATCGAAGCCGTGGTGACGGTCGGAGAGGGCGCCACGCTTGAACATCACGATGTCCAAAAAAATCCCTACAACGGCACCTGGCGCGTCGCGTTCGCGATCAGGCCGGATGGATCAGGCCGGCCGGTGGAGCTGCGTTGCTTCCTGAAAAACGAGCATCATATCCTCACCGAAACATGGAGCCATCTGTGGACCCCGTAGCCGCTTCGACACGCTTTCGCCCCCGCACCGGGACCATGGAAGCGTGGAATGCCGCTTATGTTCGCGTGGAGGATTACCTGCGCGCTCATCGCATCCACAACCGGCTTCATCAAAGCCGTCTGATCCAAGCGGTGCTGGAACGCGCTGCGCGGCGTCACGAGGCGAATCCCGCGCTCGAGCCGACCACGCTCGCCGCCGAGGAGATCGAGGCGGCCATGGACGAGTGGTTTTCAAGCATTCTCGACGACAAGGACATTCCACCGGATCGCATCGCCGCGGCCGGACGTGTGGCCTTGTTGATTTCCGATGGTCCGCAGAAATGGCCGTACGCATTTCTCGACCGCCAGCACGTGCCGCCCGATTTCTCCCGCGCGATGCGCGAAAGCTCCATGCAAGCCGGACCTGACATGCAGTTTTCCAACATGGTGCCACGACCGATCGATTTCGGAACCATCAGCGAAGCCGCCGGCGAGACGCTCGAGCGCTTCGAGAAATGGCCCGTCCTGCGCACGCTGGTGCTCTGGGCGATCTTCCTCGCAACGCTGCTCGCGATATTCCGCGTCACGCGTTGAACGCCTTTTCCGGCGACTTCTGACACATTTCCATGCCCACTGGCTCGCACGACTTTATTGATCGCTCACGACTGGCCCGTCGCAGGCGCACCTTCTTCTCGGCCGTGTTCATGCTCACGAGCCTGGCCACGTGGTTCATGGCGGATCTGCTGTGGCAGGACGGCGGCATCAGTGCGCTCGAATGGGTGCTGCTGATTCTGTTCGTCCTGTTGTTCACGCACATCGCGATCGGTTTTGTGACGGCGCTGCTCGGCTTCTACGTCATCAATCGCGGCGGCGACAGCCGGCAGATCACCAGCACGATCAAGCCCGGCGAAGATGTGCCGCTCGCGAGCACCGCGGTGATCATGCCGGCTTTCAACGAAGACGTGAGCCGCGTGTTCGAAGGCATGCGCGTCATCTTTCGTTCGCTCGAAGAAACGAAAAAACTGGAGCACTTCGATTTCTTCATCCTCAGCGATTCAAACCAGCCGAATCAGTGGGTTCAGGAGGAAGTCGCCTGGGTGGAGCTCTGCAAACAGGTCGGCGGTTTCGGAAAGATTTTTTATCGAAAGCGTCGGCAACAGATAAACAAGAAGGCGGGCAACGTGGCGGATTTTCTCCGCCGCTGGGGTAAGAGCTATCGCTACATGGTCGTGCTCGATGCCGACAGCATCATGACCGGCGAAGCCCTCGTGAAACTCGTCGCGACGATGGAGAAAAATCCCAACGTCGGCATCATCCAGACCGCGCCGCGTTTGGTGAATGGCGAGACGATGTATTCGCGTCTGCAACAATTCGCCAACCGGCTCTACAGCCCGATCTTTCTCGCCGGTCTTAACTACTGGCAGCAGTACGATGGCAATTATTGGGGGCACAATGCGGTCATCCGCGTGCAACCGTTCATCGAACATTGCGCGCTGCCCGACCTGCCCGGCAGCGAACCCTTTGGCGGGCGCATCCTCAGTCACGACTTTGTCGAAGCCGCGCTCATGCGCAAAGCCGGCTGGGCCGTGTGGCTCGCGAGCGACATCGACGGCACGTACGAAGAAGGGCCGCCGACCTTGATCGAAAGTGCCAAGCGCGATCGCCGTTGGTGCCAGGGAAACATGCAGCACAGCTGGCTGCTCGCGGCGAAGGGCTTTCGTCCGATCAATCGTTTCCATCTCGGCATGGGCATCATGGCGTATGTCTCGTCGCCACTGTGGCTGCTCTTTCTCGTGCTCAGCACGATCCATGTTTTTTCGCTGGTACGACATCCACCCGCAGGGACGGCGAGCGAAATTCATACATCGTTTTTCGGCTACGCGATCGCGGTGCCCGAGGCGTTCACGCTCTTCGTATTCACCATGCTGCTTTTGTTTCTGCCGAAAATCATCGGCGTGATCCTGACCATCCAGGATCGCAATCGGGCAGCGCAGTTCGGAGGACGCGGCGCAGTGATCGGCAGCGCGTTATTGGAGACGGCGTTCTCCGCGTTGCTCGCACCGATCAACATGCTTTTTAATAGCAAATTCGTGATCTATACATTGCTCGGGCAGGGCGTTTCCTGGGTCACGCAGAAGCGCGGCGTGGACGATGACGACGACTGGCGCGAAGCGATCCTCACCCACGCGCCACACATGATCTTCGGCGTCGTCTGGGGCGTGTCGTCATTCATTATTTCGCCGCCGTTTTTTTGGTGGTTGAGCCCTGTGCTCGCAGGTCTGGTGCTTTCGATTCCGCTCTCGATTTTATTGAGCAAGGTAAGCGTCGGGAAACGCGCGCGGCAGTGGGGCATTTTTCTTACGCCGGAGGAAACGCAGCCTCCGTACGAATTACGCCGCCTGCGCCAGAATCTCGCAGAATGTTATAAACACATGCTGCCGCTCGAAGCGCTGCGCGCCGATTACGGACTGTTGCAGGCCGTGCTCGATCCGTACGTGAACGCGGTGCATGTGTCGTTGCTGCGCCAGCGACGGCCGAGCGAAGAATCGCGGGACTATTTCGCGCAGCTTCGGACCCGCTTGTTATGGAAGGGCCCGGATGAGCTCAGCACCAAGGAAAAGATGGCGTTGTTGCTCGATGCGGAATCGATGATCTGGCTGCACCGCGAACTGTGGTGCCAGCCGAGCCAGACGCTCGCGGAGTGGTGGCGGCTCGCCATGCGGCAATACAACGTGCTCACCGCGACGCCGATCACCGCACTTTATCGCTGAGATTTTTCGCCTCGAAAGGAGCCGGCGCGTCGCAATCAGGCCTCTGTGGTTAGCCGGCCGTACAGCGCACCGAGTTCGCGCAGATAGCCCGCCGTGTTTGCGCGCAGGCGACCAAGCTGTTCCGGACTGTAGCGCCATTGCCAGTTGCCAGCGGCGACGCCGGGTGTGTTGAAGCGCGCGCTGGAATCTAGACTCATCAAGTCCTGCAGCGGAATGATCGCGAGATTCGCGGTCGATGCATAACTCGCGCGAATAAAATCCCACCCGGCTTCTGAACCGCTCACGCGAAAATAACGTCGCACGTGATCGCGTGTCTTTTCGTCAGCGCCCTGATACCAGCCGATCGACGTGTCGTTGTCATGGGTTCCTGGATACACGACGCTGTTGGCCCGGTGGTTGTGCGGGAGATAGACGTTGTCCGCGCCACCGCCAAACGCGAATTGCAGAATGCTCATGCCGGGCAGACCGGTGGCATTGCGGAGCTCGATGACTGACGGAAGCAATTCGCCGAGATCTTCGGCGATGAGACGCGCATCGGGAAGGGCGTGTTTGATTGCCTTGAAAAAATCGAGTCCGGGACCGCTTTGCCACGAACCGGTCTTCGCCGTTTTCGCGATGCCTGGAATCGCCCAGTAGGTATCGAAACCGCGAAAGTGATCGATGCGCAGCACATCGCACACGAGGAAGTTCGCCTTGAGCCGTTTCTTCCACCACGCGTAACTGTCGGCCACGTGAGCCTCCCACGCATAGAGCGGGTTTCCCCAGAGTTGTCCGTCGGCTGAAAAATAATCCGGAGGCACGCCGGCGACAAAGACAGGCTGGCCGGTTTCGTGATCGAGCTGAAACAACGCGGGATTTGCCCACACATCGGCGCTGTCGCGCGCGACAAAAATCGGTGCATCGCCAATAATCTCGATGCCGAGGCGCGCGGCCTTGAGGCGAACTTCCCGCCATTGACCGAAAAATAAATACTGGAAAAACGCGTGCGCTTCGGCGCGATCCCGAACCTCCGCCGGCAAGGATGCCTGACGCGCTTTCGAGAAATAACGAACAGCCTCCGGCCATTCCCACCAAGGATGTGGATGATGATGGTCTTTCAGCGCCTGAAAGAGCGCGAAGGCATCGAGCCAGTCGCGATGCTCGTGACGAAATTCGTCGAAATCGCCGTAGGGCAGAATGTGGCCACTTTGTTTTTTGTAATTTTCGTAAGCGCGGAAGAGCGCCGGCCACTTGGTGACGTACAGCCATCCAAAATCCACATGATCGTGCGGCAATTGTTCCGAAGGCGCAACGTCCGCATCAGTCAGCAACCGCGCGCGGACCAACGCCCGCAAATCGATCAAATACGGGTTTCCGGCGAAGGCGGAGAAACATTGATAGGGCGAATCACCGTAACCCGTCGGGCCGAGCGGGCAGACCTGCCAGTAACGAATCCCGGCTTCCGCCAGAAAATCGAGCCAGTCATCGACCGCTTGATTGAGCACGCCGACACCTTGGTTACCCGGCAGACTTGTGGGATGCAGAAGGACACCCGTCGCGCGCGATGTCATCCAATCGTAGAGGGGAGTGCCATCGACCAAACCCGACACGGAACGACTCTGCGCAGGATCTAAATTAGACATAATGTTTATTGTGCGAATTAAGACTGGGTGGCTGCAGCTGACCGGACTATCGGCGCGACTTGGGTCCCGAGGAGCTCAATCGCTCGCATGAGATGTGCGTGACTGAGCCGCCGATTGTCCAAAAGGAGCGTCACTCGCGAGATACCGCCGAGTGCCCGGCTTTGCCGGATGATTTTATCCGCGATGGCTTCGGGACTGCCGACCAGCAACGCGCCGAGATGGCCGCATTGTGCGTTGAACTGCTCGCGTGTCGGCTCCGGCCATCCGCGTTCGCGACCGAGTTGACCAAACGTTTCGTGATAGCCGGGCCAGAAAGTATCCAAGGCTTGATCGGTTGTATCCGCCACGAAACCGATGTTGTGAATTCCGACAAACATCCCGGATTCCGGCCGGCCTTCTTTCCGCCACGTTTCGCGATACAAATCGACCAGCGGCCGAAAGTGTCCGGGCTGGCCGCCGATGATTGCCACGATGAGCGGCAGACCGAGTCTGGCGGCACGCACGACCGATTTCGGCGTGCCGCCTACACCGAGGTAAACAGGCAGCGGATTCTGAACCGGACGCGGATAAACACCCTGCCCGGTCAACGGCGCTCGATGTTTTCCGGACCACGTCACGTGGGTTTCCGCGCGGATTTTGAGCAGCAGATCGAGTTTCTCCGCAGCCAGTTCGTCGTAGTCCTCCAAATCGAATCCAAAAAGTGGATACGACTCGATGAACGATCCGCGGCCGACGATGATCTCGGCACGTCCTTGGGAGATCAGGTCCAGCGTGGCGAATTGTTGAAAAACGCGCACGGGATCGTCCGAACTGAGCACGGTCACGGCGCTGGCGAGTTTGATGCGTTTTGTAAGACTCGCTGCGGCGGCCAAAAGCACAGCCGGCGCCGAAGCCACATATTCGGGCCGGTGATGTTCGCCGATTCCGAAAACATCCAGTCCCACTTGATCAGCCAGGACAATTTGCTCGAGCAGCTCTTTCACGCGAGTCACATCGCCGGTTGGTCCGGTCTTTGACGTTGCTACGAAGCTGTCGATTCCGATTTGCATGCCGTTAGTTCATCCAGGCGCCGCGCGGGATACAGCCAAAACTGTGCCCCGAATACCACAACAAGCCAGACGGCCTGCCGGCTTTTTATTTCTGAAAAACGTGGAGGGCTTCCGCGGTCCAAAGCCCGGGATATTCGAGAATGAAACCGACTTCGTGCACTTGCAACAAACCGCTGTATCCAGTGGTTGGAGACACGTAGTCGTAACACGGAACACTCTTGCGATAGAGCGCCTGCGCAAGCGGACGAAGCGTTGGCGGGAAAGATGGCGTCAACCACGCCGCTGGAGCCTCCGTACGTGTACCGACCGGCAACGCCAGACGACGCAGCGCGATCAAGTTTGTCGCGGGCGTGAAGCTCAGATCGAGATCGTCGCAGCCAGTGACTTCATCGATCGCATGGCCGTTAAAAAACCACTGCCCGGTTTCATGACGAACGATGAAAATCTCGATATCCTGTTTTCCCCACGAACCGCGGACCTGGCCGGTTTTCGTTTTCCAGTCGGAATCGCAGAGAACTTCGTAGCGTAAATGCACGATCGCGTCGCCCTGTTGGAAAACCGCTGAGCCGGCAACCAACCAGCCGTCCTCGAGCCGCCATAGATCACACGCATCGTGACCGCTCTGGAGGAGATTTTTCCAGAGAACGGTTGCCGCCCGGACGGCCGTGCCATAGCGGGTGTTTTGCGGGGTTGATGCGAGAAGGGTCACCTTATTGGGCGACCAGACGGCGTCAGTTTAGTTCCGCGCCGGAGCGACACCACGTTGATGCCTAGCGTGGCACGCTGTCGGAAAATATCCCTATTCCAAAATCGTATATTCTGCCGCCGTGCCGTCGTCGGGCATGTCTTTGCGAGAGATTCCTTGGGCGATTGTATCCAAAATTCCAGCACACCCATCTTCGAGCAGATCCAGCACGTGCTCGAAACCTTCCGGGCCGCCGTAATATGGATCCGGCACAGAGCTCGCGCGATGTTCTCGGCAGAACTCGACGAATGAGCGCACGCGCGCCCGATCTGCATCCGTGGCTGCTTGGTTAAGAACGTCGCGGCGATTATCCTCATCCATCGTCAGGATCAGGTCGAAACGCTTAAAATCGCTCGCGCCGAATTTTCGGGCGCGACTCGTGAGCGAATAACCGCGTTTGGCGGCGGCTGCACGCATGCGCGAATCCGGCAACTCGCCGGCATGAAGTCCGATCGTGCCGGCCGACGCGATTTCCACGCGATCGTCGAGACCGCCCTGCTTCGCGAGCGCACGCAAAACGCCCTCGGCGGCGGGCGACCGGCAGATGTTCCCCATGCACACAAACAACACATGCGCCTTGTTCATCCTCGAAGACCTGCGGCGTCCGTCAGCTCGCGCAAAACAAATCGGTTGCCGAAAAGCGGTTGCGTGAAAATCGGTGGTTTTGGATCGTCGTCTCATGATACCCCATCCCGTTAGGATCGCTTCGCTTTTCATGCTCGGATTGTTCGGCGCCACCGCCCTGCCCGCGGCTCCGTTGCGCGTTCTTTATTTCACCAAATCGTCAGCGTTTGAGCACAGCGTCATCAAACGCGTCGACGACCAACCGAGTCACTCCGAGCGCGTATTGTCCCAACTTGGAGAGCAGCACGATATCGCATTCACCTTCAGCAAGGACGGCAGTTTATTCACGCCCGAATATCTCGCGACGTTCGACGTCCTGCTGTTCTACACGAGCGGGAATCTCTTGAGCGTCGGCACCGATGGACATCCCGCCATGACGCCTGCCGGCAAGCAGGCGCTGCTCGATGCAGTCGCGGCCGGGACGGGATTTGTCGGTCTGCATAGTTGTAGTGATACTTTCCATACAGGTGAAGGCCCGGGCGGGCCGCCCGACCGGCTGCATCGCTTTCGCAACTACGGCGACGCGTCTGATCCGTTCATCAAGATGCTTGGCGGCGAGTTCATCCGCCATGGTCCACAACAAACGGCGATCGCCCGCGTGGTTTCGCCCACGTTTCCCGGATTCGAGTCACTCGGCACCGAACTGCGGTGGCATGAGGAATGGTATTCCTTGAAGGAACTCGCGCCGGACATGCACGCGTTTCTGGTTTTGGAAACGGACGGCATGACGGGCTCCGATTATCAACGGCCACCCTTCCCTATCGCGTGGGCACGGCAGCATGGAGAGGGGCGTGTCGTCTTTAATGCGCTCGGGCACCGTGAAGATATTTGGGGAAACGATCAGTTTCAAACGATGATTGTAGGCGCGCTCTCGTGGGCCGGACGTCGTGTGGAGGCCTCTATTCCGCCGAACCTCCCGGAGGTCGCCCCCGATTACGCGGTACTGCCGCCTCCTCCGCCGGAGCGAAAGTAGTTTACTCCTCCGGGATTCCCGCGCGCTCCTCACAGATCTCCGCGAGCCGCGCCGACAAACTCGTCGCGAGGTCGGCTGCATCGAAGCGACCTTGGGATTCCAGCACGTAGGCCATGTCGGCGAGTTCCGTCCTGAGTTCGCCGAGTTTTTGCAGGCGGATTTGCCCTGACATAGGGAGACTGGATGGGACCAACGAGGCAGGCATTTGTTCTATCAACGAACAAGTCCACGGCGCACAGACATGCGGGCGCGAAAAATATTCCCCCCGCTCGCGCCGGTTCCTGAGGGAATCAAACGTTACAAAAAAGCCGCGTCGGTCCGACGCGGCTGGGAAAAGGCTGATTTCGGCGCACTTACTTTCTGAGCGAGGCGCAGAACGTGGCGAGGCGCGCCACGCCCTTCGCAAGAATCTCATCGCTCGTCGCGTAGCTGAGGCGGAGATAACCTTCCGCGCCGAACGCGCTGCCGAAGACGGCGGCGACTTTTTGCTCGTCGAGCAAACGCGCGCAGAATTCCTGATCCTTGAGGCCGAAGCTCGAGATGTTCGGGAAAAGGTAGAATGCGCCCTGCGACAACAGACAGGTGATGCCGGGGATCTTGTTGAGCTCGGTGTGGAGAAATTTACGACGACGATCGAAGGCCGTCATCATCTCCTTCAACGCGGCGGCGGTTTTTTCTTTTTCCTTCAAGGCCGCGAGTGCGCCGTACTGCGCGAACGTGGTCGCGTTGCTCGATTGCTGGCTCTGGATCTCGGCGCAAGCCTTGGCGATGGGCGCTGGCGCGATGATCGTGCCGAGACGCCATCCGGTCATCGCGTAGGTTTTGGAAAAACCGGCGACGACGATGGTGCGCGCTTCGGCTTCCTTGGAAAGCGACGCGACACAGGTCGGCTTCGCGCCGTCGTACACCAAGTGCTCATACATCTCGTCGGAGAGGATGTAGAGATTGTGTTTTACCGCGACGGCCACGATCGCCTCGAGTTGATCACGCGAATAAACCGCGCCTGACGGATTCGACGGCGAGTTGAGGATGAGAAGCTTGGTCTTCGGCGTGATCGCCGCTTCGAGCATCTCGGGCGAGAGGAGGAAGCCGGTTTTGTCATCGGCCAACACGAACTTCGGCGTGGCTCCGGCGAGCTTCACCATCTCTGGATAACTCACCCAATAGGGAGCGGGGATAATCACTTCATCGCCCGGCGAGCAGGTGGCGAGAACGGCGAGATAGCAGGAAAATTTTCCGCCAGGAGAAACAATGACCTGACTCGGAGCGACCTTGAGTCCGTACTCGACGCCGTAGCGCTCAGCGATGGCCTGGCGAAGCGGCTCGATGCCGGGCGTGGGGGCGTACTTGGTTTTGCCTGCCTTGAGCGCTGCAGCGCAGGCTTCCTTGATGTGTTCGGGGGTGTCGAAGTCGGGTTCGCCGGCGGCGAAGTTAAGAACATCCTCACCCGCAGCGAGGAGCGCTTTGGCCTTCGCATCGACCGCGAGGGTCGGCGATGGCGAGATGTTAAGTGCCCAGGTCGAAAGAGGCCGAGGAGAGGTGCTCATGCAAAAGGGCGCCGACTAAAAGTCCGCGCCCTAAAAAGGGCAAGCGCGCCGTTCAGGGCGCGCTTGCAAGAATCACGGGAAAGCCGAGCGACTGATTATTTCTTTCTGCCTGCCTTTTTCGCTTCGAGACTTTCGATGGCGACACGCAGCAATCCACCGACGCTGACCTTTTTCCTCTTGGCGACCTTGGTCAGCTTGTTCTTCGCGTCAGCCGGGAGACGGACGGAGATCTGGCGATGTTCTTCAGCCGAGGCTTCGTACGCATCAAAATCGAATTCGGCGATCGCGAGACGGACAACTTCGCTCGCTGAGGAGACGCCGAGTTTCTTTTGCTGAGCGCCGAGTTTGCCAATCAAGGAAACTGGAAGATCAAACGTGAGGGGGGCTGGGGCATTGGGTTTTTTCTTGGCCATGGCTGGTTAAATGTTCTCTCGACCGTAGATAATTTGTCCTTGTTAAGACACTAGAGCAATGGCTTGCGCGCAGCGTGGGGCAACTCGAATTTTAGACGATATCCAAGATTGACTAGCGTAAACGCGAACCGAACGTTCGCGCGTCCGCCCCACCACCCCGATTGAAGTCCGTCGCGTATGGCCAAAGTCACGATAGAAAACCTCCTCAAAACCTATCCTGAAAAGAGCGGCCCCGGCGTCACCGCGGTGAATCATATCAACCTCACCATCGAGGACCGCGAATTCATGGTTCTCGTCGGCCCCTCCGGCTGCGGCAAATCCACCACGCTGCGCATGATCGCGGGCTTGGAGGAAATCACGTCCGGCACGATCGCCATCGATGGACGCGAGGTAAACAACGTGCTGCCGCGCGATCGCGACATCGCCATGGTTTTCCAAAACTATGCGCTCTATCCTCACATGAGCGTGTACGACAACATGGCCTTCGGCTTAAAACTCCGGAAAATGCCCAAGGCCGAGATCGACGCGCGTGTTCGCGAAGCGTCGGCCATGCTCGGTCTCGACCCCTATCTCGATCGCCGACCCAAAGCGCTCTCGGGGGGCCAACGTCAACGTGTCGCCGTCGGCCGCGCCATCGTGCGCAAACCCAAGGTTTTTCTCTTCGACGAACCGCTTTCGAATCTCGACGCGAAGATGCGCGTCTCCACGCGGACGGAAATTTCGAAGCTTCACGATCGCTTGGGCGCGACCATGATCTACGTGACGCACGATCAGACTGAAGCGATGACGATGGGCGATCGGATCTGTGTGATGAAAGACGGCAATATCATGCAGGTCGCCGAACCGCTCGAACTCTACAATCGCCCCAAAAATCTCTTTGTCGCGGGCTTCATCGGCAGCCCGCCCATGAACTTTTTCAAGGGTCGTCTTCGGCCCGATGGCGATCGATTGCTTTTCATTGAAGATAATCCCGCTTCGCCGGTTTCCATTCGACTCGACGCCGCGCTTTCCGCCCGCGGCGCGCACCATCTCGACAAACCCGTGGTGTTCGGCATCCGGCCGGAGGATGTTCATGACGCCGCTGTCGAAAGCAGTATCCAACCCGGCACTACGGCCGGGGTGACCGTTGAAGTCTCGGAGCCGATGGGGTCGGAAACCTACCTCTATCTCACCACTGGCCCGACTGCCTTCATCGCACGGGTGCGTCCGACGGAACACTACGATGCCGGCCGGTGCATCACCGTTGGTTTCGATGTGACGAAAGCGCACTTGTTCGACGCGGAGACCGAGCAAGTGCTCTGATCGCGAGCGAGTTTTTACTCCAACGAAAGTTCGCCCTGTTCTTTCGGCACACTCACGCCGAGAAAGGCGCCGTAGCGTTCGAGCCAGTCGTCCAGTTTATCGAGATAGTACTTCGGGTCGTAAGGCGCTTGGTCCGCATCGTATAACGCCACCGCTCGGGCTCGCTGCCAGTCGCTCGTTTTCCCCTTCGCCCTGGCGGTGATGTAGTATGCAACGCGTTCGCCCATGCGTGGCCTGGGCGTGAGCTGCAACGCGACTTCGGCAGACGCGCGCCGGGGCTTGCCGCCCTCGGCCATGTTGCGCGCATACGCTTCCGGATTCTGGCTGAGCGTTTCCGACTTCGCCAATTCCGTCACTGCAGCCGATCGATCCGCGATGCGCCGTCGAAAATCCTCCACCAGGACAAGCGGCGTTTCAGATTCCGCGCCGACGAGATAACGAATCAGGCGGTCGCTGATTTTTTTGAGATAAGGCTCGATGCCGCGCGACCGAAGCGCCGAACCACGGATCGTCAGCTTGGTGCCGTCGTACAGCGCATAGTTTTTCGCCTTGTAGCAAAACATGGCGGTATAACGGCCGTCGTATTCGAGTTCTATGCCTGCGGGCAGCACCGATTCCACTTTGGCGAGCAGTTCGTCGGGCCGGTCGAAATACTCGGGTGACGACAAATAAATGCCGTCCGTATCCGCTTCGAGAATAGTGCATCCATGGCGCGCGAACTCGTCGATCAACGACTGGAGAAGTTCGCGTCCGCGACGCGTGACTTCGGCCGCCAGTTCGCCATCGCCGAAACGCGCATTGGCGAAACCGAGATAGCCATAGAAGGAGTTGATCAGGATTTTGAAGTTCGCCTGCCGCGCTTGGTACTCGGCGCGCATCTCTTCGGTTTCCGCGGTGCGGGCGAGTTGTTTGTATTTCAGACGATAAGTGCGAAGGCGGCTGAGCAGCGGGATGAAAACGCCTAGCGGGTCGTTGCGGGGATTGCGCCCGATCTGGAGCAGCAGGCTCGGATAAAGCGATGCGACGTCGAAGTGTAGTACGTTTTTGAATACGCCCTCGCGGAAACTCCGCGTGTATCCTCCTTCGAAAGGAGCGACCTCGGCCGGCGATGGGCATGCGCATCGGGCGTGGTAATATTCCTCAAGAAACAGCAGATCGATCTTCGCAGTCGTGCCGCGGAGCGTCGCATCCTGCAGGAGAATCGGGAACGTTTTGGTCTGCTCGAAATAGGTCGGCAGCAGCAGGTCGGCGATGCCCTTGGTCTCGCGAAGATCGTCCGCGAGGTACGCCAGAAAACGCGCGCGGTCTTCGTGATAAGTTGCGTGAATGCGATCGCCCGCGAGATACGTGCGGGAGCCATTTTCAGCGGCATCTTCAGCGGTGATTCCAAAATAAACGGCGACGTCCTTCAACCCGTAGCTCGTCAGTTCGCGGGTCGTTATGTCGTACATCTGCACGAGCAAATACGTGTCGATCACGGCACGGCCCGGAAGATCGGCGCGAGGGAAATCGACCCAACGCTCGGCGACTTTTAGACGGCTGTTGCGAAAGGTCGCATTGCGCCCGAAACGCCCCCACGCACACGGGATTTTGAAGCGTTTCGCGCGCTGTCGCAGATAATCGAGGTCAAACTTGAAGAGATTGTGCCCCTCGATCACGTCGGGATCTTCCTCGCGCAAGACGTCGTTGAACGTCTGCAAAAGCGCCCGCTCCGCGTCATCAGTCATTGCCGCCAGCACCAGCAAGCGCTGGCGCGTGCCGAACTGCAGTCCGATCGCCAGCACGCGATCCTCCGGGTTGCGAGGATCGCTGAACTGTCCGTCGCCGGAGGACGCCGTTTCGATGTCGAGCTGACACCGGCGCAGCTGGCTGAAAGCCAGTCCGCCAAAGAGGCGCTCGCGATGTTGAAGAAGAAACTGATTCTCCAACGGACGTATCATGTCCGCGGATACACCGGTTGCTTTCAGCAGTGCGTTAAAGCTGTCGTACGTCGCCAGGGAATCCGCATGCGCCAGGTGTGCGTAAATGCCCTCGCCGGCGAGCGTTTCGGTTTCCACGCCGGCGACCGCCACGTCGGCAGGAGGCGCGGTGAACCACGTAAATGGCCGGAACGTTTCAGCGCGTTCTTCGCGGCCACCATCCGGGCTGGCGACGGAACACCAAGCGCGGCCTGCGTCATCCACCCAAAGGCCGCAAAGCGATCGCGCGGGTGATGACTCCGGCTCGTTCAAAACGGTTTTGTGTAAACCATGTACACTGCGACGAAGACAAGCGCCAGCGCCACGGAGGCGAAGACTTTTGCCTTTTGGCGGCGGCGATAACCGACGCCGGCAAGCGCCGACAAGCCGAGCCAGCAAACGATCTTCACGATCATCCAGCCGGCAAAATTGTTGCTGTAGAGCTTGGAGATAAGTCCGAAGCCGCTGATCAACATCAGGAGGCTGGCAATGCCGGTGACCATCAGCACCTTCTTCCGGGTCTCAGCCGGTGCGGCGAACGCGTAAAAGGTGTAGCCGGTCAGCACCAGCAAGGAGACAACGTGGATGATTTGATAGACGATGGGACTCATGAAGCGGTGACGTTTGTGGGCAATCGCGCGATTGCGCGAAAAGAAAAAGTTGATCCTCCGCCTGTGCCGTGCGCCCAAAGGCTCTAGTCCTTTTTAGGTTAAGGTGGGCGCCTCCTCCGCAGCGTCTGCTTTCCGATTTACGGCCTAGCATCTTCCGCGGCGGACTCAGCTCCCGGAATAGAACAAAGGCAAAGAGCGGTTATTGAAGGCACCTCGAACACTGCAGAGGATCAGCCGCCAACGGTAGGTCGCTCGCAGCCTTCGTCAAACGATAAGACCGGCTTTTTGCAGCGGGCGAATACCCGCGCAAAAAACACCCACGAGAGCGCGTTGTCGCCGCCCGGTTAGAGCGCCGGACCGTTCGTCTTGATGACGTCGCGGTACCACGCAAACGAGTCCTTCGGCGTGCGCTTTTGCGTCTGGTAATCCACGTGCACAAGGCCGAAGCGGTCCTTGTAGCCTTCCATCCACTCGAAGTTGTCCAGAATCGACCAATAGAAATATCCTTCCACGGGCGCGCCATCATCGATCGCCCGCCGGATGGCGTTGAGATAACGCGCCATGAAATCGATGCGCTGCGGATCGTGGACCGCGCCGTCGAGATGCACGAAGTCGGTGTTGCAGAATCCATTTTCCGAAAACACCAGCGGCAGCTTGTAGCGCCCGGTTTGGAAACGCGCAGCCCAATAGGCGGCATCCGGCGCGATATTAAGCCACGGCAGCGTGCCGCGCGGATTGCCGATGCCCCACCCTTCGGGCACTTTTTCGGTGCGTCCTTTGGCATCGCGCACCTTCCAGCCCGAGTAGCAATTGTACGCGAGAAAATCGATTTTCTGCGAAATGAGCTTCATGTCGCCGGGCTTGATTTCCGGAAGGTCCTTCTCGAATGCCTTCAGGCCCTCTTCCGGGTATTTTCCGAAGACGATCGGATCCGCCCACCACGACAAATTCCACATGCCGCGGTCGGTGGCCGCGAAATAGTCGCGGCGCGCCGCCTCGATGTCCTTTTTTGTATTCGTGGCGGGGATACGCTCGCGAGAAGTGTGCGCGATGGAGATTTTAACCTGCCCGCGGCAACCGGCACGGAGGGCCTGCACGCCGCGGCCGTGCGCCAGCAACAGATGGTGCGCACCCCGGAGACATTCGGCGAACGAGAGTTTTAGTCCCGGAGCGAATACGCCGTCCTGATAGCCGAGTCCCATGATCACCGGCGGCTCGTTAAAGGTCATCCAGTGTTTCACCCGGTCGCCCAGCCGATCGGCTACGATGCGTGTGTAATCGCCGAACCATTCCACCAAATCGCGATTCATGAAACCGCCGCGGTCCTGCAACGCCTGCGGGAGATCCCAATGGAAAAGGGTCACCCACGGGGTGATGCCCGCCTCGAGGAGGCCGTCGATCAAGCGGTCATAAAACGCGAGCCCTTTGGCATTGGGTTTTCCCGTACCCAACGGTTGGATACGCGGCCACGCGAGGGAGAGGCGGTAGGCGTGCAGCCCGAGCTGCTTCATGAGCGCGATGTCTTCGCGCCAGCGGTGATAATGATCACAGGCGACGTCGCCATTGTGCCCGTCGAAAACTTTTCCGGGAGCGTGGGAGAACGTGTCCCAGACGGATGGTCCGCGGCCATCCTCGGCGGCGGCTCCTTCGATTTGATAGGCGGCGGCAGCGGCGCCCCAAGTAAACGTCTTCGGAAATGGCATGGCAGGAATGATCGGTTTGACCGGTGGGATTACGCCACAGATGAACGCGCGGAGATTCTTTTAAACCGAGTCTGTTCTCGCAGACGGACCGGACTTTTCTCCGCAAACAGTCGAGTGCGCGCGTGGTTCGATTTAGCGGCGAAGCGATAGGAAATCGACGACCCAGGCGTTGATCGCCTCCCACTGTTCCGGCGTGTAGTCGTGTGCGAGTTGCAGGGTGAGACCAAGTGTCTTCGGCGCCTCGATCACATTGTACGCCGCGTAGGTCGAGGTTGGCGGACATACGTCGTCATTGTAGCCCCAGTTATAGAAGCCGGGGACTTTGAGGCGGCGTGCGAAGTTCACGGTGTCGTAGTAACGCGTCGTGGCGATTTTCTCGGGCGTGGCATGCGGCGAGGAAACACCCTCCCACGCGCGGAACGGATGCGGCCAGCCCCCGGCGCGGCCGTGCAGCGGGCCGGACACATCGCAGAACGCGGGATGCGTCACGGCGAGTCCGGTCACGCGTTGATCGAGTGCAGCCGTCGCGATCGAAAGTTGTCCGCCCTGACTCGCGCCCATCACGAGGAGATCCCGGCCATTCCACATTTCGCGTGACGTGAGAAAATCGTTTGCCCGCAAACAACTCAGATAGACCCGGCGGTAATAAAAGCGCTCGGGATCATCGAGCCCGCTCAACCAATAATCCTTCAGCGCGCCTGCCAGCAATTGGTCGTACACTTCGGCGCCGAGATTGACCGGGATTCCGTGAATACCGATTTCCAGAACGATGGCGCCGCGCGCCGCGAGTTCCGGATCGCCGGCATAGGGTCGCACGCCCGCACCCGGCACTTTGAGCACTACGGGGTAACGCCCGGGTTTCTTCGGCTCGGAGAGAATTCCGTAGATGCGCGCGGGCGCGGTCCATGCTTCGCCGACCGTACGAAAACTCACGTGGTAAACATTCACACTTCCGCTGCTCGCCTCGGGCAGAAGCGTGAGACGCGCATCGAGCGGGATTTTCGCGAGAGCGTCTTTTCCTTTCTGCCAGAACGCGTCGAAATCTTCCGGCTCCGTTTGAGTCGGGCGGATTTTCTCCGGCGAAAACGCAGCCGTGGCGGCGCCGTGATAGGTTTTTCCCGCCAGCTCGACCGACACGGAACAGCGCACAAAGCCGGGCTCATTCATCGTGCCGGCATCGATTACCAGACCCTCAAGTGGCACCGCGGCAGTGTGTGTTTCCGCGGGCTGGAGTTCTGGGCCCACTGTGTAGCGCACGACGATATCGTCGAGTGGTGTATTGTCCGCGGTCACTTCCACGCGAAATTTCGCCGGCTCGCCGACCTGATAAGTCCAGTCGCGGTGATCCGGCGCGACGCGCACTTGCACCGTAGCGATGCGCAACGTGGCCCCGGGGGGCACTGGAGAAATCGGCGTGGCGGCGGCGAGACAGAAGGGAATCAGCGGGAGCGCCAAAACGGCGGCGATACGGGTATTCAGAATGTTCATACGGCGAAGCGGACCGGGCTCGGGGCAAAGGGCGGACGTGTGTCCGCGCGACGATGTTACATCCTGACGGCTGCCAGCGACAGGATATTGCTTCCGCACCGCTTGAGATTGTTTTCCCCGATCAAGGGGCGGGCGGACGAGAAATAATCGCCTTTTTCAAAACGCGTCCGAGATCGGCCGAGCGAAATGGCTTGGAGAGATATCCGCGGAAACCTTGTTCCGCCAGGCTGGCCGCAAGCTCCTCGCTGTCGTAGCCCGTGCAGGCGATCGCCACCACATCGGCGTCGAGCTCCACCAGCTCGCGGAAAGTATCTTCACCGCCCATTCCACCCACCACCGTCAAATCGAGGACGACCGCGTCGTACGGCCGCCCGATCGTCAGATAACGCCGGTAATGCGCGAGCGCTTCTTCGCCGCTTCGGACAGTGTCGCACGCATAGCCCAGGCCGGTGAGCATTTCTCCGGTCAGTCGCCGGATGTCGGGATCATCGTCCATTACCAGAATGCGACCGGTTCCGAAGCGGAGGGATGGCTGCTGCCGCGATTGCACTTCGGCGGACTGCGACGTGGCTTGAGGGAGCTGGATGACGAAACGCGTTCCCTCCCCTCGCCTGGAGTACACACGAACTTCTCCGCCGTGTCGTAGTACGATGTTCCGGACCGTGGGAAGCCCGAGCCCGGTGCCGCTTTTTTTTGTGGTGAAAAACGGCTCAAATATCCGCTCCATCGCCTCAGGTGGGATGCCTGAGCCGTTGTCGCTGACGGAGATCTCGACGTAGCCTCCCGGCGGAAGCGTGGCGTCGTCGGTCTCCACCCGCTCGATGGCGGCGGCGCGCAAATGAATGCATCCCCCCTGGGACGGCAGCGCTTGCAGGGCATTGATGATCAGGTTTTGAAAAACCTGCAGCATCTGCCCCCTGTCCACCGACACCGGTGGCAGTGTATCCGCTGCCTCGATACAAATTTCCGCGTTGGAGCCCGCATGTGCGAGACGGACGGCGTCGCGCAGGATATCGACCGGCGCAAGCAACTGCCGCACGGTCATGCCGGAGCCACCTTTCGCAACGGTGAGCAGTTGTTTGGTGAGCGCCTTGGCGGCGAGACAGGCGCGTTCACTGTCAGCCAGGAGCGCGGTGTCGCGGCGATCCCTCGCCTGCGAGATGCCGCCGAGGATCGTCGTCAGCAAGTTGTTGAAATCGTGAGCGAGGCCGCCCGCCACGACGCCGAGAGTTTCCAAGCGATTGGTTTTCAGCAGCTCCTCGGGGGTCAGCGTCATCTCTTCCGGATCACGGAAAACGAGGACGAGTCCCGCGACCGCACCCTCCGGCGTCCAGACTTGGCGGATGGACCAGACGATCGGCCGGGCCGGTCCGCCGGCCGGAGAAGCCAGCGAGTGATCTTTGCAAAGCGGCGGATGCACGCCGCCCGTGAGCGCATCGTCGAAGGCCTCGATGGCAGGCGTGCCGTCATCGCCATGCATCAACAGGAATACGTCCGCCAGCGGCCGCGTGCGCGCTTGTGCCAGCGAACATCCCGTGAGTCGCTGCGCATTGGAATTAAGGTAAACGACGCGGCCGCGCTGGTCGGCGATGATCACGCCTTCGCCGATCGCCTCAAACGCGTCGCCGGCGAGTCCGCCCGGTATCAATTTCTCGGATACAATCTCGACGGTCGGAGGGAGCGTGCAGCAAACACCGGTCACGCGGACCAATTCTCCACCCCGGGAAAACTCACGATGTGCCTTGATCAATGCGGGCATACTGCGCCCGTCGGAAACGCCGATCCGGATCGTGGCGGAGTATTCCGCGCCCGCCTGCATATCTGTCTGGAAAAAATCCTTCGCCGGACGTGCGCCTTCACCCGTTTGGATGGCCGCCGCGAATACCGCGAGCGGATCGCGCTGGTCGTGGAATCGATCCACAAGTCCGGCCCACGCGGGCGAAAACCAGTGCCGGTTTGCAGCAAAATCCAGATCGAACGCCGCCACGCCCGCGATCTCGTTCATCCGCAGCAAACGCTCTTCGGATGCAAAGACGAGATCCTCGGTTTCCTTGCGCTCCGAGATATCGATTTGCACCCCGGTCATGCGCTCCAAAATTCCGTCCTCGCCAAAAATCTGTGCGCCGAGGCAATGCATCCAGATATAGTGCCCGCGACCGTGCCGCATGCGCACTTCCGCCGAAAAATGCTTCGTCGTCTGGCCGCGGCGCTTGGAGATGCGTTCGGGGATCGCGGCGGAGTCGTGGGGGTGAAAAAGCGCGGCCCAGCTTTCGCGATCGCGCCCCCATTCCGGATGGACGTAGCCGAGCATTCGTTTCCACGCAGGTGAGCAATAGATGCGCCCGGCCTTAAAGTTCAGGTCGAAGAACCCCACTCCGCCTTCGTCGAAAAGGAGTGTCATGCCGGAATCCACCAAGATGGGCGGCGAAGAATCGCGATGCCGGGAAGGATCATCCACCCACGCAAAATAGCCTCCGTTTTCGCCGCGCGCCTCCTCGATGCGAACCGCTACCTCCACCGATGTTTGGTCCTTGAGCGAAGCGAGGCAAAGCACGGTGCGGTTGAGTGCCGACGCGAGAAACAACTGCCACGGCAACGCATGGCGGGCCGCCTCCGGCGCATTGGTCACGTGAAAACGCACCAGTTGCACAAAGGCCCGGCCGGCCAATCCCATTTCCGTCGCCGACCAGAAGCGCTCGGCACCGGCGCTCGCGTGGACGATCACGCCGTCCGCATCGATCGTGAACATGACGGGCGCGGACAGCCCGGCGCTGGCGGCAAACGGCGGCGTCGATGAGAGTCCCGGACGATTCACGGAAGTCAGGCGCTGCCAGCCTGCCAGTACCGGCCCGTGCGGCACGACAGCGCTCTCGCCACCAGCAAGGAGCGAGGAGCGACATTTTCTCTACGGTGTTTTTCCATTGGGTCCGCTGACTTAATAAGGGTGCGGACCGACACCGACCGGAGAGAAAAGTTCAGACTTGGAGAAATTCTCTCGCGCGCGTTTCTTCGGGCGATTCTCCGCCCAGCCACGCCGCCACGCGTTTGTGCACGAAATCGATGTACGGCGGCTGATCGTTCAGACACGGGATCTGTTGAAAGCTTTCGCCACCGGCGCCGAGGAATATCTCTTTTCCCTCGCCGGAAATTTCTTCGATTGTTTCGAGGCAGTCCGCCACGAAAGCCGGGCAAAGCACCAGCAGCTTCTTCTTCCCCTCCTTGGGGAAGCGCACGAGTTCGTGGTCCGTGAAAGGCGTCAGCCAAGGCTCGCCCGCCAGGCGCGATTGGAACGACACCGAATGTCGTGAGGCCTCGATCCCCGCGCGCTTCACCAGCGCCCGCGTGGTCGCGAAACATTGCGCTCGATAGCAGGTGTCATGGATCGGCGAGCAGGTCGTGCAACAATCCTGAACCTTCGTGCAATGCGCTTTCGACGAGTCGGCCTTTCTTAAATGACGCTCCGGGATGCCGTGATAACTGAACAGCACATGATCGTACGGCTGAGAAAGATACGGCGCACACACGGCGTACAAGGCCTCGATATAATCTTTGTCCTTATAAAACGGCATCACCTGCGTGATGCGGACTTTTGGCGCGAGCCGCGCAGCTTCTTCGAAGACCTTCACCACCACCGTTTCCCACGACGACATCGCGTAGTGCGGATACTGGGGGAATAACAGAAGTTCTTCGATGCCATCGGCCGCGATCTGCTCGATCACGGACGCGATCGACGGGTTGCCGTATCGCATTGCCAAATACACGGGCGTCTCGCCGCCGAGCCGGTCGCGCAACCGGGCCTGCACCGCGATCGACGTGATGATGAGCGGCGAGCCTTCCGGCTGCCAGATCTGCTGATACGCGTGCGACGATTTTTTTGGGCGTGTCCGCAACAAAAGGCCTTCCAGCAACAACCACCGTGCGGGCGCGGGCAAGTCGAGCACACGCTCGTCGCCGAGGAACTCGCGCAGATAGCGACGAACGTCGGGAACGGAGGTGGAGTCGGGCGAGCCGAGATTGACGAGAAGGACAGCGCGTTTGGGCATTGTGGTGGGTGTGGCGTAGAAATCGGCGGGCTGTCAAACGCCTGCGCGTTACCCGCTAAGATCGATCATGAATCATCTGGCGCAAGCCCGCTCTCGGCGGCGCCAATCACGGTGCAGCGGTAAGCGAATGCGGCGTGATGAATCTTGGTAAAATGCGGCTGCGACGCATCCGGGCGCGGGCAGGATTTTGTCATGCCCGGCTGGATACATTCTGGCGAAAGAGAGGATCTGCCGCCCCTTCGCCAGCGAGACGCATTAAGCGCGGCCGTGACCGCCCGCTTGGGCTTTGGCGACGAATTCGCCGATATCGAGTCCGAGCTTCTTGGCGACGCCGAGACCGTAGTTCGGATCAGCGCGAAAGAAGTGGCAGATGGCGCGCATCTGGATCTCCTGGGGCACGCCGGTCATGTGACGGGCGATGTTGCCGCAGAGACGATCCTGCTCGTCGGCCTTCAGCAGACGGAAGAGATTTCCTGGCTGCGTGTAGTCGTCGTTGCCGGCGCGATGATTGTAGCGGTCGGCATCGCCTTCGAGTTTGAGCGCGGGCTCGGCAAAGGCCGGGCATTCTTTCGGACCACCGAAGGAATTGGGTTCGTAGTTGGGCGAAATATCCTTCGAGAAATCGAAGCGCATCGCACCATCGCGCTGGTAGTTGAACACGGGGCAGCGCGGGGCATTGACAGGCAACTGCTGATAGTTGCCGCCGATACGATAGCGCTGTGCGTCCGCATACGAAAAGATGCGCGCCTGCAGCATCTTGTCGGGCGAGAAACTGACGCCGGGAATGATGTTGGAAGGCGCGAGCGCGGCCTGCTCGACTTCGGCGTGGTAGTTCTGCGGGTTGCGATTCAGCTCAAGAACACCGACGTCGATCAGCGGGAATTCGCCATGCGGCCAGACCTTCGTGAGATCGAACGGATTGTATTTCCACGTGCGCGCCTGCTCCTCGGTCATCACCTGGATGCAGAAACGCCATTTCGGAAAATTACCGTCCGCGATGGCGTGGAAAAGATCGGCTTGGGACGATTCGCGGTCTTTGCCGACGACCTCCGTGGCCTCCGCGTCGGTGAAATTCGCGATTCCCTGCAGCGACTTGAAGTGGAACTTCACCCAATAGCGTTCGCCGATGGCGTTGATGAACGAATACGTGTGCGAACCGAAACCGTGCATCTGGCGCAGGTTCTTCGGAATGCCACGGTCGCTCATGAGGATCGTGACTTGGTGAAGCGACTCGGGCGACAGCGACCAGAAATCCCACGCAGCCGTGTTGCTGCGCAGATTGGTGTGTGGATCGCGCTTTTGCGTGTGGATGAAGTCCGGGAACTTCAGCGGATCGCGAACAAAGAAAACCGGCGTGTTGTTGCCGACGATGTCCCAGTTGCCTTCTTCGGTGTAGAAGCGAAGCGCGAAACCACGCACGTCGCGCTCGGCATCGGCCGCACCGCGTTCACCGGCGACGGTCGAAAAACGGAGGAAGGTTTCGCACTCGTTGCCGACCTTGGAAAAAATCTTCGCCTTCGTGTACTTGGTGATGTCGTGAGTCACCGTGAATTTTCCGTAGGCGGCCGATCCCTTGGCGTGCACCACACGCTCCGGGATGCGCTCGCGATTAAAGTGCGCGAGCTTTTCGAGCAGATGAAAATCCTGAAGGAGGACAGGACCGCGCGCGCCGGCGGTCAGCGAGTTCTGATTGTCAGCGACCGGGATGCCGGACGCCGTCGTGAGCTGAGGAACTGAAGAGGGAGAGGAATGGTTGGACATGATAATGGAGGCCTGAGCCGGGGGTATGCGATGCCTCGCGGAGACGACCCCTGGCGAAGGCAAGCGTGGAGAATAGCAGGAGGAGCAATAGGTTTGAAATACTAACTTCCTATTCCAACCATAGGATTTCCCTATGGAGATTCATCAGCTTCGCTACTTCCTCGCCGTCGCCCATGCGCGGAATTTCAGCCGCGCCGCGGAGCGATGCCATGTCGCCCAACCTTCGTTGAGCCAGCAGATCCTGAAACTCGAAAATGAGCTGGGCGAAAAACTCTTCGAGCGCGGTGGGCGCGAAGTGATTTTGACGCCCGCGGGCGAAATTTTTCGCAGTCACGCCGAGCGCGTCCTCGACGAGATCGACGACGCTCGTCAGAAAATCGGCGAGGTGCGCGGACAGGTCCGTGGACGCGTCGCGCTGGGCGTTCTGCCGACGATCGCCCCCTACTTCCTTCCGGCCGCGCTGAAGATTTTTAATACCACGCACCCGGCGATCGAGGTGAACGTCCATGAAGACACGACAGCCGGATTGTCGCGCGCGATCGATCAACGCGAACTTGATCTCGCGCTCATCAGCGATCCGGATGGCGATGTGCGGCTCATGACAGTTCCGCTTCTTGTCGAACCGCTCTGGCTTGCGCTACCGGCGGGGCATCCTTTGGCGCGTCGCAGGCGACTCACCGTCGCCGACGTGGTCGAGCAGCCGTTCATCGTTATGCAAGAGAGCCACTGCCTCGGAGGACAGGCGCTGCAATTCTGCCAGTCGCGCGGATTCTCGCCACGGATAAGTTTCCGCAGTGCTCAGATCGAAACGGTGCGGGCATTCGTCGCGGCGGGGCTCGGCATCTCGTTGGTTCCTGCGATGGCGCTGCAACCGGCGGTTTCTTCCGGCATTGTTTACCGGCGACTCGCCGAAAAGCCGACGCGCCAGATCAACATCATTCATCATCCTGAGCGCCCGCTCAAACCGGCCGCCGCTGCGTTGGCCGACTCCCTGCGCCGCCTCGCCCCAAAAAAACGCCCGGCTCGGGCAACGCCATCGGGAACTTGAGACATTCGCATGCTGATCGCTTTCCACAAACCCTACGGCGTTCTCTCCCAATTCACCCTCGAGCCGGGATCCGCGTGGCGAACACTCGCTGACTTCGCGCTTCCGCCGCGCGTATACCCGATCGGACGGCTCGACGCGGATAGCGAAGGCTTGCTGCTGCTCTCGGATGAACGCGCACTCGTTGACCGCCTGCTCAATCCGACCCGCGCGCATCCGCGCGAATATCTCGCGCAGGTCGAGCGCATTCCAAGTCGTGAAGCTCTGCAAACGCTCTCCGCAGGAGTGACCATCTCGGACCATCGCACCCTTCCCTGTCGTATCCATCTTTTGGATGCAGAGCCGGCGCTGCCACCGCGCAATCCACCGATTCGTTATCGAAAAAACGTTCCCGATGCATGGCTCTCGCTGGAATTGGTCGAAGGAAAGAACCGGCAGGTGCGCCGGATGACTGCCGCGATCGGACATCCCACACTTCGCCTCATTCGCGTCCGCGTCGGCGCGCTGACTTTGGCAGAGCTGAAACTCGCTCCCGGCCGATGGTGCGAACTCGATCGAAGCCAACGGGCGTCCGCCTTGGGTGAATAAGGAGCCCCGCACAAGCCCCTCCTCTGATTTCTGGTGCGAGCGGCGGGAATCGAACCCACATCAACGGCTTCGGAGACCGCTACACTATCCATTGTGCTACGCCCGCAGGGCAGAAACGGCTCCGAAGTTGGGAATGCGGTCCGGCGCTGTCCAGCGCAAAGCCGGTTGAATCGCAGTCACTTTTCACGCGTAGTCGCGACGACGCGCCGTTGATCTTTTGCCTGGCTTATTGAGCAGCGGAATCAACGTCCGCGATCTGCATTTCCGACGCTTTGTTTCACCTGCGGACCGGAGGGTGGATTATCACGATTGGGCTGCGGCTGCCGACAGCCACTGAGCGCGATCAAGAGAAGCGGCAGAGCGATCCTCGCGCCACATACGCGGATGGTCGGGAGGAAACGTTTTTTCGTTTTCATCAGCCGTCTGATACGTGCGGCGGGGACCGGTTCTCCCGTTTGAAGAACCGGATTTCCGCCCCATGCCGCCCCGCATATCCGCGCTTACAACGCCATGAATGCGAGAGCCATGATCACCGTCGGCACGAGCGCAGCGACGAGCAGATTCAGCGGAGAAACGCCATTGGGGAAAAAGCGCTGCAGGATCGACTGGCCGGCGGGATTCGGCGCGTTGGCGATCACCGTGAGACCGCCACCAGTCACCGCACCGGCGACGACCGCGTATTTAAGTTCTTCCGTGAATCCCGGCACCAGCGTCGCGAGGTAAGTGATCGCGGCGTTGTCGTTGACTGCGGTCAAGGCGGTCGCGCCGAGGAACAGCGGCATCTCGCCCAGACGGGAAAGGACCGGCTCGATCCACCAAGCCTGAAGCCCGCCATGAGTGACGAGGCCCGCGAGGAAAAAACCGACGAGCATCGGCGACCTCAGTTCGAGACGGCCTTGGTGGTGCGCGGTCGCTTGCGAGAACGCGATGAAGAACAAAAAGCCGCCGATAAACAGCGCCGGATAATGCGCGACAAAAACCGTGAACGCCATGAACCCGATCTGCGTCGCGGTGATCCACGCGGGTACGGGCGGCTCCACCTGGGTATTGCCGGCGTTTTGTACGCGACGTTCGGTGCGCGTGTTCTGAAGCGCGGCAAATTCCTTCCTGAAAATCAGCGCGTAGAGTGTAGTGGCCGCAACAATACCGAGGGCGGCGCGCCAGCCGAAATGAGTGAACATGTAGGCGAGATCCCAGTTCCAGGGCGCAGCGACCATGAGGACCGGCGGCGCGGCGAAATGCGTGAGCGTGCCGCCCACCGAGATGTTCACAAAGAGCAATCCAATCGTCGCGTACGCGAAGCGCGGCGAGGGTTTCAGTTCATAGAACTGCCGCGCGAGCAGCAGCGCGGCGATCGTCATGGCCGCCGGCTCCGTGATAAATGACCCGAGCAGTGGCGCGATGATCAAGATGGACAACCACCAGGCCGCGACCGACTCGCGTCCAATGCGCGCGAACGCCCGCAGAGACGCTTCCGCCACGAGCAAGACGGGGCGCGTCGAGGCCAGCGCCATGATCACCACCACAAACATCGGCTCCGTGAAATTCACGTGGCCCATGTAATGCGTCACCGTTCCCCAGCCCTTCGCGAAGGCCAGCGCGATCAACAACACCAACACCCAGATGCCGAAGATCGCTTCCACTTCGCCGAAGAAATGCAAAATCTTCCCTTTGAAACTTACCGGCGCAGGTCCGTTTGACGCGGCATTCCGGTCGCGTTGGTTCGCCAGGGTTTCTTCGTGTGCGTGCTCCACGGCGTGAGCCCATTTCTGGAACTTGGCTGCTGCGAAGGTGTGAAGAATCGCCAGGAAAAAAATGATCGTCGCGATCAGATTAAACGGTTCCGCCTGCACGCGCTCGACCAAGGTATCCCATAAGCCGAGCGACTGGCTTTGGGCATACGAATCCAACGGTCGCGGGAACTCGACATCCGCCGGGGCCGCGCTCCACGCCGTCGTCGCGAATAACAGGAGCGTGGCCATCCACGCGAAGATCCGGAGGCCCGAGCGTGTACCGGGAGAGAAGGAGTTGTTGTTTTTGCGAACGACGGGAATTGGCAGCATGTCAGATCAAGTTGAGGAGTTCGTCGAGTGAGGTGATGAAATGCGACGCACCTGCGCGCACTTTTTCGCGCGGCACGTAACGCCCGAATCCGATGAAGAGATCCACAACCGGCTTTGTCTCAAGATCGCTGACGCCATCGCCGACCATGACCACGCGCGCTGGCGAGAGCTCCCGCCGCAGTTGTTGCACGATCTCCGGCTTTCCGCCCGAACGCGTCGTAGGATACTTCTCGTCGAATCCACGGTACGATCCGTCGTCGTTGAAAAAGAGATCGACCGCTTCGATACGTCCCACGCCGAGCACATCCGCGAGCGGGCGGATCGCTGGACGAAAACCGCCGCTGACGATCACCGGCAACCAACCGCGTCCAACCAGCGCGCCGATCGTCGCCAGCGCCGAAGGTTCGATCGTGTCGATGTAGCGCTGCCCGACGGCGGCCACATCACTGAGACGCGGCTGAATGATTTCCAGACGGCGGCCAAACACCGCCTCGACGGGCAGCGTGCCGTTCATCGCTTCATTGGTCATGCGCTCGACTTCGAGAAACGTTTCCGGCCCGCGCACGCGGGCGAGTTCGTCGACGCCTTCGATGGCCGAGAGCGTGCTGTCGCAGTCGAAAAGGATGAGATTCGGTGAAGACACGCGCAGACCAAAGGCAACGAATCCAGTCCTGCGCAAACGCTTTCGCCTCGACACGTCCGGGATCGCGGCGCGCATTTATTCCAAGCGTCATCCCCTTCCCGTAACGGACACTTACATAATTTCACCTGTTCAATGGTTGCTCCGCAGCGGAACTAATCGGAGGATCGAGAATCTCTTTAGGCGATTGATGTCTTGGGGCTTGCGCATGTTTTTTCATGGCTTTTTAAACAAAAAACTTTGTCCCCGGGTTGCAGTAATCGCTGAAATAAAAATTACTTAGACAAATCCAATCCGTCCTCAACAAGGGATACACCACATGTCCACCAACCTGACCAAACGAGAAATCGTTCTAGAGATTTACGAAAAGACCGGCTTTCCCCAAAAGGAGGTAGTCGCCACGGTTCAGATGACCCTCGACATCATCATGAAGGCGCTCGCTGAAGGTCGAAACGTTGAACTCCGCAACTTCGGCGTGCTCGAAGTGCAAAAGCGCAAATCGCGCATCGGGCGCAATCCCAACAAGCCCGAAGCGGAGGTCGTCATTCCGGAGCGCGCCGTCGTGAAATTCAAATCGGGCAAGATCCTCAAACAGCTCCTCAAGAAGCTCGATATCGGCACGCTCTGAGCGTTCCCATCGTTCCTTTGCGCCGGACCTTTTTCGGGTCCGGCTTTTTTGTGTCCACTGTCACCGATGCGATGCTCACGAAGCGTCGCGCAGGCCGGCACTGCGGGAAATTTTATTCGCCCTGCCCCGCAGCGTTTCCCAAGTTCTTCCCTTTCCCATGGCCACGTTCCAGACATTGCCCGGCTTCCGTGAGTTCTATCCCGACGCCCTCGCACGGCGGAATCACCTCTTCCGCCTGTGGCGGCAAACGGCGCACACGTTTGGCTTCGCGGAATACGACGCACCCGTCCTCGAACCGCTCGATCTCTACAAGACGAAGTCCGGCGATGAAATCGAAGCCCAACTCTTCAGCTTCACCGACAAAGGCGGACGCGAAGTCGCGCTGCGTCCGGAGATGACTCCGACCGTTTGCCGTCTCGTCGGCGACAAAGCCGCCACGCTCAAGCGCCCGATCAAGTGGTTCAGCATCGCGGAATTTTATCGTTACGAACGCATGCAGAAAGGCCGGGGCCGCTGCTTCTTTCAGTTCAACGCCGACATCTTCGGCGAGTCTGGTGTGGAGGCGGAAACCGAACTCATCGCCCTGCTCACGCAGTGTCTCTGCTCCTTCGGGCTCACGGCCGACGACTTTTTCGTGCGTCTGAGCGATCGCAATCTGTGGTTTTATTACCTCGAAGCGCTCGGCTTCGATGACGCCCGCGCGCGCGGCATTCTCACCGCGGTCGATCGCTACGAGAAACTCGGCGACGACGCGTTCACGGGCTACGTCGAACAATTCGGCGCGCTCGATCCGGCGCTCAAGGAAAAGATCCTTGGCTTTCTCCAGATCAAATCGATCGATGCACTTGAAGCGACGCTCGCACCTTTCGCCCAGGAAAAACTCAACGCACGCCTCGCCGACTGGAAAAAACTCCTCGGCAATCTCGATGCGATGGGCCTCGGCAACTTCATCACCGTTGATCTCGGCGTCGTGCGCGGCCTCGCGTATTACACCGGATTCGTGTTCGAGGCGTTCGATCGCAAAGGCGAACTGCGTGCCCTCGCGGGCGGCGGTCGCTACGACAATCTCGTCGGCAAACTCGGCTACGCGGACATGCCCGCCGTCGGTTTCGCGATCGGCGACATGACGTTCGCACTCCTGCTCGAACAGCGCGGCCTCACGCCAAACTTTGTGCAAGCGCCCGATGTATATGTCGTCATCGGCGGCGAGAAGGAACGGCTCGAAGCCTTTGCAGATATCCACGCGCTGCGCGCCTCCGGCTTTCGCGTGGAATATCCGATGAAGGACATCGCCTTCGGCAAACAATTCAAAGCCGCGGCGGAGTCCGGCGCCAAACTCGCGCTCATCTACGGCGGCGACGAACTCGCCAAAGGCGTCGTGAAAATCCGCGATCTTGGCAATCGCAGCGAACACGAGGTTCCGCGCCACCAGGTGCTGGCGAACGTGAAGGATTATTTCTCCGGCGAATAATCGCCGCGATCCTTTGGCGCATCACGCGATCCGGTTCAACCGCCGGATCGCCATGAGCAACAGAAGCACGCCGGCGATCAATGCCCACGTGATCGCTTCGAGCGAAAATCCCGCGAGCCATCCTGCCACCGCAGGCAGCAACGCCATGCCAATCGCGCCAGCGCCCGATTGACGTCCGATCACGACCTGCACGTCTTCCCCGACGAAACGTTTCGGCACCTCGTGCATGAGACACGGATAAACCGGCGCAAACCCGAGCCCCATCAGGATCAACGCCGTCACCGCAGGAATCGCCGATTGCGCGAACGCGAACAGCACTGCTCCAGCGAGCGCGAGCAGACCACTGCAGGCGATCACACGTCGATTGCCCAAACGATCGACAATCATGCCCGCGCCGATGCGACCGACGGTGATCGCTCCATAAAATGCGGCGGCACTTCCCGCGGCAACGTCGGCAGGAAGTCCGCGCCCGACCATCAGAATCGATGCCGCCCAAAGCCCGGCGGTGGACTCCACGGACGTGTAGATCATGAAGATCGTCACGGATAACCAGCCCGCAAAGGAGCTGGCGCGCGCCTTGCCTCCCTGGGTTTCGCCTTCCGCTGTATCCGCATTTTGGATGCGCCGCTCCGGCACCGCGCGCCACAAGCCGAGCGTGAATAAAAAAACGGCGGCGAGTGAGAGCTGCGCAGTTGCGATGATCGCGTAGCCGCCGCGCCAGCCATTGTTCGCGGCGATGGCCGCGCCCATGATGATCGGTCCGAGACTCGCGCCGATTCCCCAGCACGCGTGCAGCCAGTTCATCTGCCGCCCGCTAAAGTGCCTCGCCACGTAGCCATTCAATCCCGCGTCCACGGCGCCCGCACCGAGCCCGAGCGGGATCATCGCCAGCAACAGCCACCCAAGCCCGGTTGCGTGCGAGATCATCATCAGCGCGCCACCTGTTGCCGCACAACTGGCCAGCACCACCGGCCCTGTTCCAAAACGTTTGATAACCCGCCCGCTTGAGAAACCGGAGATCCCGCTGAGCACCGTGATCAACACCATGAGCACACCCAGGGATCCAATCGGAAGCCCCAGGTCGCGATACATCCCCGGCCACGCCACCCCCAGACTGCCATCTGGCAACCCGAGGCTGATAAACCCGAGATAGATGATCAGCAGCAGAAACAACCTGCGCCCATTTCCAGTGGCCATGCCACAACCGAAGCCCGTCCGGGCATCCAACGCAACCGACGTTCGACGCATACCGCCGCGAGCGTCACCCGCTCGGTTGAACGAAAGCACGAACCTAGATCGTGTAATCCTCGAGCTTGCCCTTGTCGGCCGGGAACGAGCGCGTCGAATCCTGCTCATTCTCGCGCTTGCGGTCGTAGAAGATGCGGACGTCGGCCTTCGTCGTTTGCAGCAGATGCGAGGCCCGCAGCAGCGCTTTCTTGGTGCTGGCCGTCAGATTCGCTTCGGCCGGGAAAATATTCTCCGCGCCGATCCGCTCCCACGCGCCGCTTGAGCGGAGCACATGCTCCACATCGGGATTGATGCCGCTGACGAGCAGATGACGTCCGCTTTTCTGCAGATATTCGTGCAGATGCAGCAACGACATCACCGAGGTGGCATCAAGATGGCGCGCGTTTTTCATGCGCAAAATCACCACGCGAATATCGTCTTCATCCGCGAGGTAGCGGACCTGTTCTTGAAACAGATCCGCCGCGCCAAAAAACAATTCTCCCTCAACGTGCACGATGGAGATCGCCGCATTCCGACGCTGTGAAGGATCGTCGAGCTCCGTCAACGTACCCGCGTCGCTAAAGCTGTATTCGACCAATGACGGCGCACTGGCTTTGCGGAGGAAGAGGATCAACGACGTGCCGACGCCCACGTAAATCGCGGTGTCTAGCTGCAGGAAAAACGCGGCACACATTGTCGCGGCAAACACGATGGCATCCGAGCCCGTCGCGCGTAGCGCGATGCGAATCTGCTCGCGATTGATCAGCCGCAAACCCACGCGGATTAACAGCGCCGCCAGGCTCGGCACCGGAATGTAGTTGATGAGCGGCGTGACGAAAAACAGCGCGCCCAGCACCATCAAGCTGCTCGCCAGCGCCGATACCTGCGTGTGCGCGCCGGCCTGATAGTTAGCCGCGCTGCGCGCGAACGAAGCCGAACCGGGCATCGCGCCGTAAAGACTGTTCGCGACGTTTGCCAGGCCCATCGCGATCAGCTCCTGATTGGTGTCGAGTCGTTGACCTGATTTTGCCGCCAGCGATTTCGAAATCGACACCGCCTCGAGCATGCCGAGCAACGCGATGGCGAACGCGGCTCCGAGCAAAGGCGAGATCACCGCGGGATTGGCCGAGTCGAGCGGCATCCCGATGAACGACGGCATTGCGGCCGCCAGTGAGCCTTCGTCCTTGATGGTGTGAATGCCGAGGTGATCCAACCCGCCGTACTTCGTCAGCAACGAGAGGAACACCAGGCCGAACAGCGCCGATGGCAGCTTGGGGAAAAAACGCTCGATCGCCCAAAACAATAGCAGCGTCGCCACGCCCATGATCGCCGCGTACACATTAAAATCGAGCGAGACCAGGTGCACAGCGGTGTACACCAAACCATCCACGAAGTTGCCGCGCTCCTGCTGCGTGACGCCAAAGAGATTGGGGATCTGCCCGGCCGCCATCAACAAACCGATCGAGGTGCCGTATGCGATGATGACCGAACGCGAGATGAACTGCGTGAGTTTTCCGAGTTGGGCCAGTCCTGCGACCAGTTGAAAAATGCCAATCAACAACGCGAGCAGCAGCGTGATCTGCGCGGGCGACAACGCACCGACGCTGCTCATCGAGACAATCGTCGTCGCGAGAATGATGCTGATCGAATTCGTCGGTCCGAAAACCAGGTGCTTGGACGATCCAAAAATCGCCGCGACGAAACCACCGATGATGACGGACATCATCACCATCAGCGGCGGCAATCCCGCGATCAGCGCGAAACCGATCGCTTGCGGTATTGAAACCAAGGATACAGTCGCGGCGGCGACCATATCGCCCTTGAACTTCCCCAGGTTGTAAGTGCGCAGCTCCGCCCCCAACGGGAAACGTTCCCGCACCCAGCGCTTGGAAAAACGCTGCAGCTGATCGACAGCGGCGGCGGCGTTTTCTGGGGTCGGCATCGTGCCGCGAGCTTAGGCTTCGATGCCAAGTTTTTCCAGAATGCGGTGAAGATCGTCGTTGCCCGCGTATTCGATCACGATCTTGCCCCGCTTCGGCGTGTGATTCACCGCGACCCGCGCACCGAGATGCGACGTGAGCTTCTTTTGAATGCTCGTGATCGCCGCGACCTCCATGGGCGGCGCCGCCCGATGCGAGCCGGCCGCGACATTTCCGGCGGAGCCCGTGGGCGATGTTTTGTGCGCCTGCACCAACTTCTCCGTGGCGCGAACGCTCAAGCCTTCTTCGATGATGCGGCGCGCAAGCACGGCACGCTGGGCCGGTTCTTCGACGCCGAGCAAAACCTTCGCGTGCCCGACGCTCAGCAATCCCTTCGCGATGTAGCCTTGCAGTTCGCCATCGAGCGTGAGCAGGCGCAGCGAATTCGCGACCGAGGCCCGGCCCTTGCCCACACGTTCCGACGCAGCTTCCTGTGTCAGATCGAAATCGCGGATCAAGCTGGCGTAACCGTACGCCTCTTCGATCGCGTTCAGTCCTTCGCGCTGCAAATTCTCGATCAGGCCGAGCGCGGCGGACGATGCGTTGCTCGCCTCCACCACGCGTGCGGGGATGGATTTTATCTTGAGCAGTTGGTACGCGCGCCAGCGGCGTTCACCTGCGATGAGCTGAAACTTATCGCCTGCTTTTCGAACCACGATCGGTTGCAACAAACCTTCGGAGCGGATGCTCTCGGCCAGTTCATTGAGCTGCTCCGGTGTGATCTCGCGGCGGGCTTGATACGGGCTTGGCTCGATCTGCATCACCGGGATCTCCAGGAAGCCGGGTGCGCTCGCGGCCGGGGCGGGTGCGGGCGCGGCGGCGGGAGCAGAGCCTGCCTTGCCCGCGGCGGGTGTGGATTTTGCAGATGCAGGAGCGGCGTTGGCGATGAGACCGCCGAGTCCGCGACCGAGACGAGATTTTGGAGCTGCCATGATGTTGCTTACTTTCCTCCCGGAATGAAGAGCGTCTGGCCAACCTGAATTTTGGACGGATCGTCCAGGCGGTTGGCATTCACGATATCCTGCAGCCGGGCGCCGTACTTGCGTGCGATGATGGCGAGCGTATCGCCCTTCTGAACGACGTGCGGCACGCCTTCCTTCGGATAATCGTCGCTGAAACTTGGCGTGGGTGCCGGCGCACGATTGCGCGAGACCGCCTCCAACGCTGCATTGGTGCGAGCGGCGAGTTTCTCGATCTGGCCCGAGACGACCTGCAGCGTTTCCGCTTTTGTCGCGGCATCGCCGGCGCGGATCGCGCGCTGGATCTCTGCGATCGCGTCATTGAGGTGAACGATGGTCGCCATGTTTTGCGCCGCGCCGCTCTTTGCGCGGAGTTCACCATTCTCGCGCTCGAGGACTTCCACGCGTAGTTGTAATTCCCCTACACGCTGGGTGAGCAGGCGCACGTCTTCACGCAAATTGGCCAGCTCGACTGCCGCGCTTTGGGCGGCAAGCGGCGCCGACAATGCCAGAATTCCGACCACGAACAGCAGCGTCTTTTTGATCATGACGGTGGCGACTTTGCGTAAATCGTGAGTCAAAAACAAGCGGCATACGTGTCCGAATCCTATTGGGCGAAGTTTCCGTTAGACTTCGCCGGATGCGGTGCCCAAAACGCCCTTCCCTATGCCGAACGCGATGCGGAGAAAAACGGTGCTCATTTTCGCACTGGCTGTTGCCCTGCTCATCAGTCTCGGCGCGATCATTCTGCAGGAATCGATGCAGGAAAAGCTCGGGCAGGCTTACTATATCATCTGCCTTTCCATCATCGGGTGCATCCTGATCCTGCTCGCCGGCTACACATGGGATCGCGCCCTCGTCCGCCAGATCCGCGAGATCAATTCCGCCGCGCGCACCAAGGCCGCGATCGTGGAGGAACCCGTCTCCGACGACACGGAATCCGCGCACGACGAAGTCATCGGTCTCGCCCGACAGATCGAGCGCATGGCGCAATCGCTCCAAAAGATCGAAGCGAGTTATCGCGCGATCGTCGAAGACCAGCTCGATCTTATCTGCCGCTATCGCGCAGATGGACAACTCACCTTCGTCAACGGCGCCTACCAGCGCTTCCTGGGGAAAAAACGTTCCGAGCTGATCGGGCGGCCGTTCGATTTTCTGCCGCCTTCGTTCAACGCGCAGTCAACCGCGCTTCCCGATACGGCCACGTTCGAAAACGAATATGTCGGCGCCGATGGCCGCCGTCTCACGCATCTGTGGTCCCATCGCGCGATCAAAGACAGCGAGGGACGCGTCATGGAGTTTCAGGTTGTCGGACACGACATCACCGCACGCAAGGAAGCGGAAGCCGCGCTGCTCCGCGCCAAGGAGGCCGCGGAATCCGCCGATCGCGCGAAGAGCGAATTTTTAGCCATCGTCAGTCACGAGATCCGCACGCCGATCAACGGCGTCATTGGTTTCACCCGCTTGCTGCGCGAGTCGTCGCTCACGGAAGACCAGCGCGGTTTTGTCGATATGATCGCGACCAGCGGTCTCACGCTGGAAGCATTGATCAGCGACATCCTCGACATGTCGAAAATCGAAGCCGGTAAAATCGAGATCGACCACGCGCCCTACTCGCCACGCCGCGCGGTGAATGAAGTGATCGCGTTCTTCACGCCGAAAGCGCAAGCGGCCGGACTCGCCTTGCACGCGACCATCGAGGCGGATGTTCCGGCTGTCGTGAGCGGCGACGCCAATCGCCTCCGCCAGATTCTCGTCAACCTTGTGGGCAATGCCATCAAGTTCACCGAACGCGGCCGCATCACCGTCAATGTTTCCTGCGCCCGGAGCAACGGCGGCTCCGACAAGAACCAACGCGACGTCCGCCTGTTCTTCGGCGTGACGGATACGGGCATCGGCATTCCCGCAGATAAAATCGGCCAGCTCTTCCGCCCCTTCAGCCAGGTCGACACATCGGCTTCGCGCCGCCGCGGAGGCACCGGTTTGGGCCTGATCATTTCCAAGCGCCTCTGTGAATTGATGGGCGGCGCGATGTCGGTGGAAAGCGAAGTGAACCAAGGCTCGACCTTCCGGTTTACCGTGCGAGCGGAATACGAACGCTCCCTCGATGCAACGGGCGCGGAGACCGCCTCAGTCTCGCAGCACGCGCCCACGCTCCACTTTCCCGGCACCGCGCCCGCCGTTTGAGACTGGGCAATAAGTGAAGAACTTGGTTTTCAGTTCTTGCGACACGTTTTTTTTTCCCTCAACTTCCGCGCTCCCCGCAAAGGCGCGGTAGCCAAGTGGTAAGGCCGAGCTCTGCAAAAGCTCTATCCGCCGGTTCGATTCCGGCCCGCGCCTCCAAATTTATAAGTGAATGATACAGAGGGGAAAGCGGGTTTTTTATCGCCAAAATCCTGCCGAAAAATGTAACATTCTGTAACATCGTCCAGCGATGTTTACCCATGTTTTCCCACGAAAAAGCCCGCCGTTTCAGGCGGGCTTTTCGCGTTCTACGTGGGGAATTTGCCACGTGGTCAATGCGAGGTGAGCTGCGGACGCGTTCGCCCGTCCTCAAAATCGGGACTAAAGAAAAACCCCGCCTCAGTGAAGAGACGGGGTTTCCGAGAGACGGTGGCGACTGCTTGAGCAGCTTCCTCACGTCTCCCATTGGCGGGAGGGATATGCCGAAAAGTTGGGTGAAGGGTGTTGAGCAAATCAAAACCGCGCCGTTTTTCAGGTCTGCATCATGATTCGAATCCCGCTTTGCGAAGGCGCCAGTTTCTGCGGCCTTTCACCCAGCAGGTGGTGACGGCATTGTCGCCGCGCTCAAAACCGTAGCTGGCAAGATCGTCGGCGAGGCGGCTCGCGTAGATAAATTTTTTCTCCAGTTCATTGAGCCGTGACTGGTCGCTTCGCAGTAGCGCGTGCAACTGCGGCGTCGTGCCGATCCATTCCGCAGAGGGGATCGAGATTTCGCGCCCGTCTTCGTCCTTGAAGGTCTCTGCAAACACCACACCGCTGCGCACGATCTGGTCGGCCAGCTTGGGACCGCCGTGTTCTGTGCTGCATCTGAATCCTGTTCCCGCCAAGGCCCGGGGACAGGCCGAGCGACGCAGTTCGATGCGGGGAACATCGAGCGCGTTGCGCGCTGCAACTAATCGGGTGCCGATGGTCTCCAGTTCGGCTTCGGAGGCGAGCGAGTATTCCCGCAGCACCCGCGAGAGGAGATCCAAGAATCGCGTGGGTTCGATATCTGTTTCCGCAACATGCCGGCCGCGATTATAAAGCCGAACGTTGGCGTCGACGTCTGCGATGCGAAGGAGGCGGTGGAGGGTTTGGGGATCTGATTCAAACAGCGCGCTCAACGGGGTCGATTCAGTGAAGTTCATTGCTGTCTTCCAAAAGAAGCGGCCGTGCCTACTGGACGCGTTTGCACGGGCGTACAGAATACACCCCGCGTCTTTCGGCACGGCCGCAATTGTCTGGGTTCTGATGGGTTGGCATATCGCCTTTTCCTTTCCGGGTGCAAAACCGGGTGAGCCCTACGGCTCACGGGGCGGACCATGCCGCCGGCAGCGCCGGCCGCAAGTGCAAAGATCAACTGAAGCGCCAGCGGTTCTTGCGCATGATGTCCACGACGTAGGCTTCGCCGTCCTCGTCAAACAGGGCCGCGCGGAGCTGCGCGCGGTCGAAAAGGATGTTGTTGACGATGGGCCGCGTGCTGGCGGCCGGGGCCGGCGATGACGCACGTGACGAGTCCGCTCCCACGTATCCGCCGCCTGAATACTGACGATCGAGCCCGGTAAACCGCATGGTATTGATGGGCGGCAGCGAGCCATGCCGCATCGCTTCGAGATTGTTGAGGCCGATGCGCAGCACCGCCTCCTGCGGGATAACGTACTCGCCTTTGTGGACGATGCCGGCCGGCTCATACTTCCCTCCCGGGCCGGTGTAGCCGCCATCGGCGAAGTTGTTGACGGCGACGGCCGCGAGGACCGCCGCAACGCCCAGCGCCGCCGCGATACCCCATGACGAGATCGCCGCGGCGATAGCGGACGGCAGCCACATGACGAGGGACTTCGCGGCGCTGGCCGCGGAAAGCGCGAGGCCTTTCGCAGCGTAGGCGACATCGAGCGCGAACATCTTCGCTTTTGTTAACGCGTATTGAACGACCATCGCGGTGAAACTCTGCGTGGCGGCATCGATCAGGGAACGGCCCAGCGTCTGAATGATGTTCAGGCCGACTTGGTCCATCGCGTCTCCAAACTTTTGCGCGCCGGAGATCCATCCATAGATTCCACTGCTGACGTTTGCGACCGCGGAGCCAAGCGAACCTTCGACGATGCGGGCGGTTTGTTCTCCGGCCGAACCGAGACCAGCAACAAAATCCATCGCACCAGCCTGGACGCCTTCGCCTGCGGTCATGCCCCGTGGGCTCGCAGGATCGGTGGTCTCCCTGAAACGCGCCTGCGATTGCTGGAAGCGCGACGGCGTTTCGTACATGAGAACGTCGAGGCGTCCGGACTCGTTTGCCGCGATTTTGTTGCGGATGGCCTGCCTTGACACCGCATCTGCGAGCGCCAGCTCCTCCCGAAGATTCTTCAACCGTTCGTCAGTCAGCTGGTTTTCCGTGGCGATCAGCGGGATAATTTTTGCGTAGCGTTGGGATTCCGTAAGCCCCGCGTCACGCTCGATGCGGGCGATCTCGCGAAGGACTTCCGCGCGCCGGCGGGAGAATTCCGCGTCCTTTTCGGCGGCGGCGCGGTCCGCCTTCTGTTTTTCCAGAGCGGCGATCTCGCCGTCGAGCTTCAGAATCTGATTCTTGATTTTCTGCTGCTCGGCCAGCGAGGCGGCCAGCGCCTGCGCGCGAACCTCGGGAGTGATGTCGGCATCGCTGGCCGGAAGGAAATCGTTGGCGGTCGGGATGCGCCGGCCCGCCAAGGAATCCCGCAACTGGATCAGACCGGCAAGTTGCGCTTCGGTATCCAACAGTTGGATACTAAGACGCTCCCCGGCCTCCTGTAGCGACGTGAGCTGTCCGGCGGCCGCCTCTCTTCGTGTGGCTCGCTCGCGCTCCGATGTTTTGAATCGCTCAAGCTCCTCAGCCTCGCGCGCGGCGCGCTCCGCGGCCGCAATACGCTCCTGCGCCTCACGCTCATCGACGGCGCGTTTGGCGGCGGCGGAAATCTCCCGGTCGAGCTTCTCGCGCTCGCGCCTGCGCAGTTCCGCCACGACCTGGGCATTCGATAGTTGGATGGCCCCAAGTCGGTTCATTTCGAGCATGTCCCCGCCGCCGCCCCAGTCCCGCACCGTGCGCTGTCTCGCGGCCTCTTCCTCCTCCGGAGTGCGGCCGTTGCCAGCACCGCTAAGGAAGTTCACGAGATCGGCCGTGAGGTTGCCGGCGATGACCTTGACCGAGCGACCGATTCGGTCGAGCCGATCACCCAACTGATCGAGGGTTGCCAGTCTGCGCTGGTCGATCGTCATGCCGCGGAATTGTTGCGTTACTTCGTCGAGCCCGCCGGTCGCGAGCTGCGAGATGACGCTGCGCAGCTTCGGCAGATTTTCGTCACCGAGTATCTTCAACCCGGCGGACCACGCCGCAGCCTGGTCTTGAGTTTGCGAGATGCCGCGGGCGATGGCCTCGAACTGACGCTCAGGGGCAAGCTGTTGCAGCGTGCGGGCATTCAGGCCGAGGACGCGAAACGAATCGGCGAGGCCGGCATTCCCGGAGGCGGCGTCCGCAATCGACTTTCTGAGTCGCTGCAAAGTCCGCGAAACGTCGTCGAGCTTCACGCCGGAATCGGCCCCGGCATTCGCCAGCACCTGTAGTGCCTCGGCGGATACATTGGCCGCGCTGGCGAGATTGGTGATTTCACGGCCGGCCTGAATCGAACTCTTCACCAAAGACGAAATACCGGCCACCGCCGCGCCGGCCCCGAGGCCGCCGAGGATGTTGCGGAGACCACCGAGGCCGGAGGCGAGCCCGCTGATCATGGCATTGGCGCGCTGAAGCTCCTGCGTATTCGCCTTAAAACCGAGGAGGATATCGACTTTTGAATCGGCCATGGCGGTCAGCCTTTCAGTTCGGCGAGCGACACGAGGCGCTCAGTGATCGGTACGGCGAGAGCGCGCCCGGCTTCGATCTGGCGATCGGCCCAAGCGAGCGCGCGCTCGAGGTTGAGTTCTTTCGCTTTCTGGCGAATCGCGTAGAGTGATTCGTCGCTTAATGCGTCGGCCCAGCCTTCTGCGACGGGCTTGCTGTCTGCGTGGACGATGAACTCCGCGAGCTGGCAGGGCTTGTCAAAAAGATCGACGAAAACGCCCATATGGCGGATCGGAACGGCCGCGACTTTCACGGTGATTTCCGCGCCGGCGAGCGTGTGAACGACGAGGTCTTCGCCGGCGTGGATCACGGGGATCAACGGGCGGGTAGCGGGTGCGGTGCTCATTCGGCGGGTACCTCCGCGAGGAGTTGGACAATGCGGGCCATGCGGTCGGACTCCGCGAGGAGTTGGAACAAGAGCGGCGCGACGCGCGCCGGCTCGTAGGCAGTAAGTAGATCGTTCATTGTTTGTTGCTTTGCCCGGAAAGCTTCATGCCCGCCGGGGAAATTCGTTGTGGCTGCGCCGCGCGTTTCCTCCGGGGAGGTGGTGCGGAGGCACGCGCGGTATTTTCGGGATACGGGCGTCTTCGTGCGGAAATCGCACAACGACGAGAGGGCGACGTGAACCGCGGTTTGTATGAACCCGTTTCAGGATACACCTCTCACGGCGGGAGCTCGGAATCGCGCGGCACCTACCCCTCGCCGCGGGCTCGGGAAGGACCCGCGCAGTTTTGGCCGGGACCTGCATCGCGGCACATTTAAGCAAGGTCCCCGCCTCCGTTCGTATGACCTTCAGGACTCCGCGGCGCTGTTGCTCGCCACAGTAACGCCAATAACACCGCGATTTTTGACCGGTGTTAGCGCTTTTTACCTCTGAGGGGTAACACCAATAACACCATAACACCATTTTTTGAGTTACGGCGCGCGCAAGAGAGATAGCACAGCAAAGCCATGCGCGCGCGCGCGCACGCCGTAAGTCCAGAAATGCCGTTATGGTGTTATTGGTGTTACCCGCGCCCCGGGTTTCCCTCTGAAAACCGCCCCGCCTCTGGCGGGCGCAGGTGCGGCGATCCGGTGTTATTGGTGTTAGCGCGATGGCTACAACCGGCGTATCCAAAGAAGGGATACATTGGGGCGCCATCATGTCGAGCCCTTTCCGCCACGACGCCGAAGAATCAGCACGCGCGCTTTCCCGGTGTGGTGCCGCTGAATCACCTGCGGCCCAAATCTCCGGGCCGCGCGGGAAATCACGCGGCCCAAGCCATTGGGGCCGGCGGGCAACCACTCAACGTCGCCGGCAGTTGGACCGCTCTCCATGATGGCGTGCCAGAGACCATGCACCGTTCCGCGCCATTCGCAGACAGCGGATAGCACGGTCCTCTCGATCAGAGCCATGAACCGCGCGGCATCGTCTGCCGGTGCGCCTAACAGCAAATTTTGAACCGCCAACCCACCCGCATCTTGCGGCGGCACTGGCGGGGGAAGCGCCAGCATCCGGCGGCCGACGATGTCCACCGGTCCAGGCGGGAAACTATTCGTGGCAAACACGCCCTCAACGGCGTTCTCCAGCCGCGCAGCGCCGAGTAGACCAGCCGCGCCGATGGTGGTCGCGCCAAGGAAAATCAGCGTCGCCTCGGCTTGCTCTGGCGTGAATTCGGCCCACCGGCCCTTCGTCGATTGTATCCAGAAAACAGATCGGAACTCGTCGAAAATAACCGCCTCTAGAGAAGAGGACACGCCGGCGGGGCGGATTTGTGGTAGTTGGGTATTCATGATTTTTGAAGTTGAATGCGGCGGCGGGTAACGGCGGCCAACTCCAGGTACCGCGCGTTTTTTGTCCCAATCCCGCCGCCGCAAAGTTTTCAGTCGGAGATCGTCTCTTCGGGATACTGGACTCATGCCGCCTTTCCGGCCAACGCACGGAGATGCGCAGCAAGCGCAGGGTTGGTGTTGGAAATCCGCGCTTGCTCGGTGTAGTTCCGCGTGCCCTCAGCCCACGGATTCATGCTGACGAAACCCTGCGGGCCTAGATCCACCGCCGGCGCGCCAGAGTCTTTGATCGCAGTAAACTTCGCCTTCCACTCATCGCGTTCCGTCTGCGTGGCAACGAGAGTGGTCTGCGCGGCGGCGAGCGCATTTTTCGCGGTGGCGAGACTGGCCGTGAGTTCGCGTTTTTCGGCCTCAAGGAGGCGAACCTCGATTTCGCCGATGCCCGAGGCGGACGAATCCGCGAGCATCTCGAGCGCACGCACCATGCGCGCACGATCGCTGGCAAAGCGTTTTTTCACTTCGTCGAGCAGTGAATCATCACGCGCAGCGGGCGGGAAACTGGCCGCAGGTTCTTCGGCCTCGGCCTTCAACGCGGCGGCGAGCGCCGGGGCGGCGTTGGAAATCCGCGCTTGCTCAGTGAAATTTTTCGTACTCGCAGCCCATGGGTTCCGATCCCGCCCGAGGATGGCGCGGACAGCCTGAGTGAAGCGGGAAAACAAACTGCTGGTCGCCGCGCCCGCGGCAACGAAGGCGCATCCGAAGACGGCATCCACGCGCAGTACCGGCAGCCCATTGTACAGGTACGATTTGCCGGGGTCTCGCGTAGGGTGTTCATCTCCGTTTTCGTCGATGAAGACGGCACGTCCGCCGAGCTCGAGGCTCAACGAGATGGCCTCACGCTCGATCAAGTCGCTCAGCCGCGCGAGTTTCGCGGATTCATTGGCAACGAAGGAGGGAAGCGGCTCAAAGTGATCGAAAAAGACGATCCCATCCGCCATGCGCACGCCGGAAAAAACTCCGATGCATTCGAGGATCTCCGAGCCGGGTGCACCTTCGCGCGAGCCCGGCCCACGATGGTCGTGCGAGATGTACGCTTTAACTTTCCCTCCGGCGCGCTGTACTGCTTCGACCACGCCCGTCCCCGTCGTAGCATCGATGTATAAACCATGGCCCGCGGCGACACGGCCGGTTTCCATCGCTCGAAACGCCCGGCCCGCCCCAATAGGCCGCCCTTGGCTCTGCAGAAAAAAGTGCTGGGAGCTCATACGGCTTCCTCCTTCGTCGCCACGTAACCGAGCGGCGCAGCCAATGCGACCGGACAGAGGTGCCAATACGCAGACGCCGGCACGTGTGGACTAAATGCCGCCGGGATGCGGCTCGCGGCTTCCGCCAGGGCGTCGCGAATATCGGAAAACTCGCGGATGATGACGGCCGCGCTCAGGCCGAATGGTGCCAGCTCCCGATCAAGGTCCCTCGCGCGCTGAACGAATGAATCGATTCGACTGAGCTCCGCCGCAAAGATCGGACGTAGAAGCTCGATGACTTCAGACACGGCGGCACCCGCAAGAACCCGCGCATGATGGCCGATCGTCGCGAAGGTTTTTTTCTCAGAGTCGAGCGTGTGAAGCTCTTCGATGCCCTCGGCGAAGGTCTCGAAACAACTCAGCTTTTTTAGCGCCGCCTTGCGACGATCGTCGCGGAGCATTTCGTGGTTTTCGCGAGCGAGCTTCTGGAGCGGACCGCATTTGTCGATCGCTGCACGGATAGCTTCACGCTGAGCCGGCGAGAGTTGAGGTTTGGGCGGGCAATCGCGCATGGCGGCAAGCTCAACGAGCTTCGCCGCTAGCGCCGGATCGACGGCAGTAGTAGTAGTTTTTTTGGACATAGGGAATTTATTGAGCGGCGGCGGCGGCGAGCTGCTTGAGTTCGCTGGCTTTTGCCTGCGCCGCGGCGATGTGCGGCTTGAGCTGGCGCTCGATTGCGGCGAGGTACTCAGTCAGCTCGGCAAGGTGTCTCTTGCCCGCCGCGAGTTCGGCCTCGATGCCGCGAATAGTCGTTTCAAATCCCGCGGCCGCTTCAGCGGCTGCGCGCGAAATCAGCATGGGCAAAGGAGCGTTGGGATCCTCGGCAAGCAGGGCGAACATCCGATCGCGAAGATACCCCGCCGGAAACGCGGCTATGTCTCCGAGGGTAGCCCGTGGACCGGCCTTTGCGGGAAGGTTGATCGCATGCATCAGGCGGCCTTCTCCTTCATGCTTTCGTGCTCCAAGTAGGCCATCAGCGAGTCGTAGCTGATAAGCCGGACGCCGCGTGATTGACCGGGCTTCTTTAGCGAAAAGCTTTTGATTTTACCCTCCGCGACCAAGCCGTGGAGGTAGCTGCGAGTCATTCCCGAATACGGGCAAATATGTCCGTTTTTCGGGAGACGAATCCACGTCGGTTTTATACAACCGACGGGTGCGGAGTCATGACGTGTTGCCATGCCTCCGTGGTGCTACGTGATTATCAGTGGCTCAAATTATCTATCGTGGGTATATTATGAGAAATCCCCTCGAATGCGTTTTCGCAGATCACGCAATGCTTCCTTCGCCAAAGATAGATCGCCCGAAATCCCCAAAGAGCTGAGCCAATCAGCAATTGTCCGCTCGTCTACGGTGCGGCCATTTGCTCTGTGGATCAGCACATAGAGAGCCATTGCAGCCATACCTGTATTGGATTTGATTCGTTTCTTTACGCAGTGTCGAGACCATGACCATAAGGCTGGCGCTTCATCCGGGTAGCGCGCGAAGATCTCTCCAATTTTTGTTTTATAATTTTGCGTTTCTTCAGTGAGATGCACGGTCGCCAAGGCTTCCTCGTAAACACTCTCCCCATGCGGGTCCCGCGGTTTGAATATTGAACCGAACGATCTCGTCGAGGCAGTGATCAAAAAGCGCACATGAATTTCTGGCATCACGCGGGCGATACTAGTAACGGCACGGTCTACTCCGCTCGCATGCATTCCCCGCCATTCCTCAACCATGGCATTCAGAAGACGATATTCAGCCGCCCAGAGCTCCCCTACAGAGGGTAGTTTTAACCTACGAGGCACCGCGCACCGCCTTTCCCGGAAGTTTATCCACGGCCTTCCGCAGCGTACTAGTCGTAAGATGGGCGTACCGTGCCGCGACCTTCGAATTCGTATGGCCGCCGAGCTTGTGCCGCACGTCCTCGGGCACTCCGGAATTTGCCAGCCCTGACAGGAATGCATGACGGAGGCTGTGAAATGATTTCCGCGCGAAGTTGCGCCCGGCGCCGGCCTTTTCGTTGAGCACGATCTCCTTCGATATGCCGGCATCCCGCATCACCGCGTTGAATTGTTCGGAAAGCCCCACGCGGCCGCTGACCGCTTGCGTTGCCAGTGTCGGGCACAGGTGCACCGCGCCATCAGCAACCTTGCCCGCCAATGACTCGAGGTGCGCGTAAAGACGCGGATGCATCGGTATCTCCAGCTCTCGCTTCTTTGACCGGGTTTTTTCAGGGCGGAAGGTCACCACTCGCCGCGCGAGGTCCACGCTGTCCCAAGTCAGGTGAGTCGCATCGCCGATGCGCATTCCCGTGTATGCGCCGAGCAGGATCGCTGTTTCCCACTCAGTGTCCGCCGCCGACGCAATCAGTGTGTCTATCTCGCCCGGCGTGAACGGAACGCGCTCTTCGTGCACGGGCTCGGGGACGTCGACGAGGCCGAGCGGATTGCGCTCGATGACGCCTTTGCGTAGTGCGGAGTTGAATACAGCGCGCAGAACCTTCGCGTTGAGATTCACCGTCGTATCGGATTTTCCTGCGCGCGCCTCTCCATCGAGAAAGGCCTGCACTTCTGAACCGGTGATCGATTTGATATCGGCATCGGCGCGCATGCCCAAGTGATCGAGAAAGTCGCGCACCGGCGCGCCATAGCGCACGGCGGTCTTCGCTGCCTTCTTCGCCTTCACGCCTTCGAGCCAGGCGTTGAAGAATATCCGCGTGGGAGTCTGCTCGATGCGCTTGCCGGTAAACCGCTCCCAAACGCCGCGCACGACTTTATCAACCTGCGCAGCGGTCGTGCCCTCCCCTGCCATGGTTTCGGCCGCCCCTTCCCAAAGAAACGCCAGCTTACGCGCGGCGGCGGGATTCGTCTCCTTCGTGCTCCGAGCCTCCCATCGCCCGGACGGATTTTTGAAGCGCGCCATCCAGTACCTTGAACCGGGGCGGCGGTAGATTGAAGCCATGCGTGTAACAAACTGTAACAGTCATTTATGTTCAAGGACGTTTATCTACAGAGGTAAACTATTTCTGGAATGGTCTCGGACGGACCCGCCGGTTCGATTCCGGCCCGCGCCTCCAATTTCAAGTCCTTATTGGATTTAGCTTTCGGGGATCAACGGCCGAGATCTTGCGAAGAATTCGCATCCCGTTGTCGCTCAGTGCCGGGAATTTTCCCCGCATTCGCCGAAATGGAGACATCTAACCGCTCGCAGTCAGTGGCTAAACTGCACGCCTCCGATTCAATTGCCCCGTTTGATTATCTGGTTGGGGATCGCGATGGCATTCTGACTGATCTCATGGGAACGGCGTGACATCGTCGGCCGAGGTGGAAACGTTTCGCGCTTTTATGGAAATGATTGTGATCGCAGGAATCGCTCGGACGGCGCCGCCGGCAAGCGAGCTTCCCGCTTGCGTCGCCCGCGAGCATCGCCGTGCGCTGCGAATCGCGCAGCTCGTGCACGCAGCGGCGGAGATCGCATGAACTTTATCCGCCTGCGAACTTGGGGCGCCAGCATCCACGCGCAGCCGGGATTTTCCGGACTGCTTGGAACCACGCTCGCGCTAGGCATCGCACACTCATTCGTGGTGCCCTATCTGGCGCTATGGGCGACGGAGGAGATCGGATTCTCCTCGCGGGAGTTTGGAGTCTTTATGACCGCAGCGGCGCTGTGCGCAGTGGTCGTCGGCACCGTGACCGCGCGTTGGTCGGACGTCGCGATATCCAGACGCACAGCACTCACGATCGGCGCACTGGGTGGTGTGTCGGGATATTTTGGATACGCGTTTGTGGACGAGCCAGTGGTGCTTGTGGGCATCGCCGTCACGGCCATCGCGCTGTCCACGATCTGCTTTCCGCAATTGTTTGCCCACGTCCGTGAGCGTTTCGACGGCCGCCGAACGGACACCGCTCGCGGCGGGCTTCTCATGAGTTTGGTGCGTGCGTGTTTTTCGGTCGCTTGGACGGCCGGGCCCGCGGTGGGCGCGGTGGTGGTTCATTACTTTGGTTTTCGAGGCCTCTTCATTTCAGCGGCAACGCTGTATCTCCTCTTTCTTTTCGGTGTGCGACGGTTCGTGCCCCACACGCCACCCCAAGCACAACCGGCTGCGAAAGCGCCGGTCTGGCGCGTGCTGATGCGCGGGGATATCCTCGCTGCATTTTCGGCCTTTCTTGTGATCTTCGCGGCCCACGCGATCAACATGATCAATCTCCCGCTGATGATCACCCGCGAGCTCGGCGGATCGCCGCGTGATCTCGGATTCATCTTTGGCGTCGGTCCCATCGTGGAAATTCCGCTGATGATTTGGTTCGGGCATCTCGCGGGGCGTGGCCATCAACGTCGGCTCATGATCGTCGGCGTGGTTGCGACCGTGCTTTATTTTTCGCTGCTCGGCTTTGTCACGCACACCTGGCAGGTCCTGTTTCTGCAGGTCCTCAGCGGTATCTCTTTCGCCATCATCACGAACATCGCGATTCTGTTCTTTCAGGATCTTCTTCCCGGACAGACGGGTTTGGGAACCGCGGTTTTCGCCAACGCCGGCAACACCGGCAATCTCGCCGGCTACTTGACCTTCGGCATGTTGATCGAGCCCTTCAGCCACCGGGGTCTTTACGGTGTCTGCACGGCCCTGAGTTTGTTCACGCTGATGGTGATCGTGTGGTTGCGCCCACGCGCGACCTAGCCGACGCACTGGCCGCGGAAAACGTGTTCAACGCAACTGCACGTCCCAAACCTTGGAGCGTCGTGACGTGCCGTCCGGACCGCTCACTTCGAGCACGACGACATAGTTTCCCGGCTTCGCGTATTGATGTTGTGGATACTGTTCACTGGAACCCGCGCCGTCGCCAAAGTCCCACTTCCACGAGGTGACCTTCCCCACCGAGCGATCAAAGAACGCGACCAGCCTGCGGTCGTGATCCACCACACTCCAATCCCAACGCGCATCCAGTTTGGGAAGAAGCGCGGGCTCGACTGGCATAAGACGGAAGGCGCAAAGCTGCGAGGCGTGGCCAAACATCGTGCGTTGCGGAGAGAGTGTCCAAAAGCCTTTGCCCTCGCGTTCGTTGACATCGTCGTAGTCGATGACGATCCAGCCGAGTCCGATAATTTTGTTTTCACGCAGGATCGTCTCGATCGCGCGTTGAGGTCCTTCGGGCCCCGCGTAGTCGAAGAGCGTGATCCAAAACTCCAGCACGAGTTTCCCCGGCTCACCCGGTTTGAATTGAAACGAGTATGCCGCGTTGGCCCACGGGAAATCTTTGATCCATGTCGGCGAGCCCCATGCCATGGCCCAATCTTTTCCGACCGCGGGTGTGAAGATGTGGTAGTTCTGCGCGTGCACACCATGAGACGCCCAATGAGCGTCATCCGTGCTGATGCGGGCATCGGGCGCCGCGGCGGATCCGCCTACGCGATCGGCGGTCCAGATATCCTTGTGACCTTTGTCAACGACCGGTCCGCCAGAAGCATCGCCATCGACGACGATTTCGAACGTGTCATTCTGAAGTCCCGGCCGTGAAAAATCCCAATAGTCGTCCTCGGCCTCGTAGAGAAAATAGAGGCGGTTCAACCCTTTCACCCAACCGACGCGCACCGTTACGTCGACCGTGCGCTCCGTCGAGCCGCGCCCGTGGCCGGTCAATTGATCGGACCCAATGGCATATGCCGCTGGCACGATCGCCCAATCGTCGGTTTTGCCGTCGATGCGCGGCATCTGGTCCGCTGGAAATTGAAACACGGGGTAAGTGATCTCCGGCTTTTCCAAAGCGAGCAGTGGCCCGGAAACGCCCGCGATCAGAATCAAAAACAAAGCACGCATCGTCATGGGGAAATCAGTGTCTAGGGAGGGACGGCGCGCCTGCTGCGCCCGCCTCAGGACAGCAGATGCGCAAACACCATTTTGCCGCCCGCAGAGGGAAGAACGGAGGTCACTTCGACGGCCACGCGCTGGCCGATGTAGGCGCGCGCATCTTGGACAACAACCATCGATCCGTCCTCAAGATAACCGACGGCTTGCGTCTCCTCGCGACCCGATTTCACGAGCTCCACTTCCAGCTGCTGGCCGATGACCAGGTCCGGACGAAGCGCGCGGGCGAGCACGTTGAGATTTAGCCAGTGCACGCCATGGAACTCGGCCATTTTCGCGAGATTGAAGTCCGTGGTCAGCAGCTTCGCTTTCATCGACTGCGCCAGAAACACGAGCTTCGCGTCGACGTCCTGACGTTTCGTCACGTCGCTTTCGGGGACGCGGATGTCGATGTTTTTGATTTTGCGCAGCTCGCCCAGCACCTCCAACCCGCGGCGCCCACGCGCTTGTTTCGCAGGGTCGGATGAGCCGGCGACCGTTTGCAACTCATCGAGCACAAAACGCGGGATCACCAAGGCGGCGCTGAGGAAACCCGATTCGCAAACCTTGGCGATGCGGCCATCGATCAGTGCACTGGTATCCACCACGACGAGCGGCGATTCGACTTCGTGCGGCACGAAGCGCACGTAGGGAATCACGAGGTTAAACTCATCTTTTCCCCGCAATGCGATGACGATGCACAGATAGGTCGATACGAGGAACAGCGTGAGCTGGGAGATATAGATATACTCCGAATCGGCGCCGACGAAGAGCGGCGATGTGCCGATCAGATAAGAAATCAGCGTGCCTACACCGAGTCCGAAGGTGATGGCGGAGAGTCCTCGCAACGAAAACCCCTTCAGCATGACATCGGTGAGCACGGCAAGCGTGCCGAGCGATCCGCCGATGAAAGTCGCGAGCGGCTGGTAGCGATCCCAATCCTGAATCGTGTAGCAAACCGCCCAACCGGCGGCGGCGCAGAGCAGGATAAAAACAATCCGGATCGGGAGCAGCGTGCGGTTCATGAGGGCTCAGTTGCGATGCACCAAGAAGAATATCGCGACGGGCAGCGTCACGCCGATGAACGTCACCACGTACAAAATGAAAATCGCACGACGGGCTTTTGCCTTTTCAGAGGAGGAATCATCCATCTTGGATTCACTGCACAAAACCACCTTTCCCATGACAACCCAATACTGGCTCGTGAAACAGGAACCCGAAGCATACGCGTGGACCGATTTCGTCCGCGACGGACGCACGAACTGGGAAGGCGTGCGGAATTTTCAGGCGCGAAATTTCCTCAAAGCGATGCGCAAGGGCGATGCCGTGTTGTTCTACGAGAGCGTGACCACGAAAGCGGTTGTCGGCATCGCCGAAGTGACGAAGCCGGCGTTTCCAGACGCGACTGCAGAGGATGGCGATTGGGTTGCGGTCGAGTTGAAGGCCGGGAAAACGCTCAAAAATCCGGTGACGCTCGCGCAGATCAAAGAAGAGAAAACGCTCCAGGAAATCGGGCTGCTCCGTCAGAGCCGTCTGTCCGTCATGCCGCTCAAGAAGGCGGAATTCGACCGCATCCTGAAACTCGGTAGCTGAGCGATCTCGCGTCGGATGGGTTCACCGCGGAGGCGCCGCGCGACGCGGAGCAAGAAACCCATTTTTGAGCGCGTGTACGCGATCCATACACGCTCGGCATAAACGATGCCGTTGTTTGGGCCGGCCTATTGAAACTCTCTGCGCTCTCCGCGTCGTCTCCGCGATGAGTTCGATCACTTGCCTTGCGTGCCCCAGCGGCGGTGGAGGAAACGCTCCCACGGGGAGAACATCACTTTGTCCGCGAGCAGGCCGATCATCACGATGATGAGCATCACACCGGTCACCTGCTCCATCGCGTGGAGCTCGCGGCCGTAGTGCAACAGATGGCCAAGGCCGAAACCGGTGAGAATCGTCACGTAGATTTCCGCCGCCATGAGCGAGCGCCAGGCGAAGGCCCAGCCCTGCTTCATGCCGCTGACAACAAAAGGTAGCGAGGCTGGCAGCATCACATGTATCCAAGTATGGATACCGCGTGAGCCCATCGTGCGGGCGGCACGGGCATAGATCGGAGGGATCGTGCGCACGCCGGTTTCAGTCGCGATCACGACCGACCAAAGCGTGCCCATCACGACCACAAAGAACATGGCCGATTCCGTCTGGCCAAACCACAGCAGCGCGAGCGGCACCCAGCACACGCTCGGCAGGGTTTGCAGTCCAAGCGCAAGCATCCCGATCGTGTCTTTGCAGACTTGGAAACGCGCAGTGATGAGCCCCAGCGGAAGACCGAGCGCGATGCCGAAGAGATAACCCAGCACGAGCCGCTTGAGGGTGACGACCGACGCTTCGAACAACGAGCCATCGGCCACGGCTGCGATCAAGTACTCGCCCACCATGCTCGGCGAAGGCAGCACGATCGGCGACCAGACGCGGGCGCGCACGAGCATTTCCCAAGTGATGATGAGCAGGGCGAAAAACGCCGCGGCGTAGGTAAAACGTTTCATTCAGCCACCTCGTCTTCGCGTGTGTTGAGCAGGTTTTTCAGCGCTTTCGTGATGTGCGCGGAGTGTTGCGCGAGATCGACGCTGTTGATGTCGCGGGGACGCGGCAGATCGATTTTGAAATCTTCACGGATGCGGCCCGGATGCGGAGAAAACAGGACCACGCGGTCGCCGAGGCAAACGGCTTCGCGAACGTTGTGCGTGACGAACACGATGGTTTTTTGGCGCTCCTGCCAGATGCGCTGGATGTCGCCGTAAAGCTGCTCGCGCGTGAGCGCGTCGAGAGCGGCGAACGGTTCATCCATGAGCAGCACGCGCGGATTCGGGGCGAGTGCGCGGGCAAGCGCCACGCGTTGTTTCATGCCGCCGGAAAGCTCGTGGATGTTGGAGCGCTGAAACTTCTCGAGTCCCACGAGCTTCAAATAAAAACGCGCGACATCGACGCGCTCGGAGCGCGTGAGGCCGGGCTTTAGTTTGAGGCCGAAGAGCACGTTGCTGAGCACATCGAGCCATGGAAAAAGCGCGTGCTCCTGAAACATCACCATGCGGTCGCGGCCGGGACCGGAAATCGGTTCGCCGTCGCAGAGCACGGAGCCTTCGTCGGCGGTGTCGAGCCCGGCGATGATATTGAGCAAGGTGCTCTTGCCGCAGCCGCTGGGGCCGACGAGGCAGACAAATTCGCCTTCCGCGATGTCGAGCGACACGCGGTCAAGCGCCTGCACGACGCCGCTCTTGCTGCGAAAGCGTTTGGAGACTTCGCCCACCGAGAGTTTCGAGGGCGCTACGTTTACCAATTCCGTTTGTACGGTCACTGGGGAAGATCGATGAGTGGTGTGAGATCGATTTGGCCGCGGATGAAGCCGAGCCCGCGGGCGTCGGCGACGAGACCGTCAATCGAGTTTAGGGTGATTTCGTTGGAAAATTGGAGACGGCGCCACGCATCGCGGACCAGTTGCAGCGGCATCTCGCGTTTCATCGTGGCGGTGAGTCCGCGTTGAACGAGAGCCTGCGCTTCCTCGGGATGTGCCGCAACCCAGTCGGTCAACTCATGGTGCGCGCGCACAAATCGGGCGACGAGTTCCCGTCGCTCAGTGAGTGTTTTTTCGCTGGCGACGAGGACGGTGGTGACGACGTCGTTTTGTTCGAGATACACCTGCCCGCCCGCTTCGGATTCGATGCGCGTGACCCACGGCTCGACCGTCCAGACGGCGTCGATCTTGCCCTGCTTGAACAACGCGAGCTGGTCGGGATTGGCGGTCGGCAGCACATACACATCTCCCCCGAGCTGGGTCATGTGGAAGCCCTGTTTTTTCAGCCAGGCGCGCGCAGCGACATCCTGCGTGTTGCCGAGTTGTGGCGTGGCGAGTTTTTTGCCGCGAAAATCCTCCGGCTTGGAAATACCCGCGTCGGGACGGATCAACAGCGCCGCTCCGCCCTTCGCCGAGCCAGAGACGATGCGGATGTCGCGACCGCGTGCGCGGATGAATGCATTGAGCGCGGGATTGGGCCCGACATAAGTCAGGTCCACCGAATCGGTGAAAATCGCTTCCATCGCGCTCGGTCCGGCGTTGTACACAAACCACTGAATCTCGACGTCCGGCCCGAGTCGTTCCTCGAACCAGCCGCGGCCTTCCGTGGAAAGCGTGCGGGCGATCACGCCTTGGGCATGCGTGATGTTGGGAAAATAGCCGACGCGAAGGACCGTTTTCCCCGTTTTCCCGGAGGTGTTGTTTTTCGATTCTGCGCGACAGCCGGCGGCGAGCAAAAGTCCCGCGGCCATGAGGCAGGCAGCTAAAAATCGAAGCAACGTCATCAAATGCCTTCCCGATAAAGAAAGTCGTCGAGACCGGTCTCGAACGGCGTGGTGAGTGGTGACGGTTTTTTTCCGGAGGAACGTCCTTTGACGCGGGTGCTGCGGCCTTCGCTGACACGCGGATTGGCGACAAAAGGCAGATTCACATTATCCCGGCGCATCTTGCGCAGCGTCACCTCGACGATGTCCGCGATCGAATAACGATCCAAAATATTCGCGATCGCATTGCGGACATCGAGCATGAGCATGCGCAGGCCGCAGTGCAGTTCGTCGGGGCAAGAACAGCGTTCGTACGCGGTCTGACTCACGCAGCCGATCGGCGCGAGCGGGCCTTCGAGATAACGCACAATTTGTCCGGCGATGATGTCCTTGGCCGGACGCGCGAGTTTGTAGCCGCCGTATTTTCCGCGGACACTCGCGAGAAACCCACCCTGACGTAGATCCAAAAGTATCTGCTCCAGAAACTTGGTGGGAATCTTCCCGTTCTCGGCCAGCTCTCCAAGCGGAACCAATTCACGGCCAAGCTCATGCGCAAGACCGATATCGATCATGGCACGAAAGCCGTATTCGCCGCGTTTGGAGAGTTTCATGGAAAGCCTAGTTGGAGATGGGGAATTAAAATCAGGGCGGGGCACTGGCGCGCGCAAGCCCTTTGTCGCCTTAATTTCAGAGCGGTATTTCCGCGGGTTGCGCGGCTCGGTGTTCGCTCTCGGAGCGGGTTAAAACTCCGCAACCGGCTCTTTGCCTTCACGCCATGCGGCCATGTTCAACACGAGATAATTCCAATTTTGAAAACCACGATTGAGCACCGGTTCGCCGCTGTCGGGCAGGTAGTATTCGTGCAGCGCGCCGAAGCGCGCGAAGTCGCGGCCGAAGAGCCGGATGGTTTTGTCCGCGAGATCGCGTGCGTCGTCCTCAAAACCGTATTTCACCAGTCCGCGAAACACGAGGTAGTTGGACACGCCCCAGATCGGGCCCGACCAAAGCGACGGGTTTCCCGAGGCACGCACGTTGTACATTTTTTCGAGTTTCGAGAGCGTGCGCACGCCGTACGCGGCGTTGAAGGTACGCGTGTCGCGATAACGTTCGACCATGCGCTTCGCCTGTTCAGGCGTGGCGATCTCCGCCCACATCGGCAGGAAGCCCGACCACACATCGATGCGTTGGATGAGGCAGTCGTAGTCGCGCGGATAACCACTGTGCAGACGGATCGAGGGATCGGACGCGAAGGGTTTTCCTTCGTAAGGCAGCAGGTTCAGATCGACGCTGTAGAAAAAACCATCGCGCTCATCCCAGCAGTGTTTTTGCACCGCGGCTTTGAGTTCGTCTGCGTCGCGTTTGTACAACGTGGCGATCTCCGGCTGGGCGAGACGTTCGCACAAATAAACAAGCGCGAGAAGTTCGCGGTACATGAGGCAGTTCAGATAAATGGAGCCCGAACTTTTCTTCGGCCGCATGTAGGTCGATGGATCGTTGTCCACGCCGATGGCCATGTCGTCGTTCCAAAAATACAGCCCCGTCGCGGCATGACGCTGATGGTTTTTGTAGCGATTCACGAACGCCTGCAGATGGAAAAACCCGTCGCGCAACCACTCGGCGTCGCCGCCGTTGATCTTCGTGAGGAAGGCCGCGTGCTGCGCGAGGCAGGGCTTGTGCATGTTAGTTTCGTACACATCCGTCTGCGCCATGAGCTGCTCGCGCGTTCCCGAATCGCGTTTGAGGATGATCGGAACCCAGCCGTCGAACGAACCGTAGTTGAGATAGTTTAACACGCAGCCCTGCTCGTAACGCAGCGCTTTCGCCTTCTCTGCAGGCGTCGCTTTCTCGTTCAGGATCTGACGCAGCGCGACATTGCTCAGCCAGGAATCCCAATCCCACAAGATGTCCGGATACTGCGCGCTGCCGGGAGTGATAAACGGATACTTAAACGCACCGCCTTCCTCGCGAAGCATGCCGGTGTAGTCGCTGTGCACATGTTTTCGGATGAGTGCGATGGAGTCGTCGAGCGACGCCGGCGCATCCGCGGCAACAATCGAAGAACTAACAACACACAAGGCGAGGAACGCAGAGGTAAAACGGGAAAGCATGGCGCCGATCCAAACGCTCTGGCCGCGCACGCCAAGGATTTTGCCGCGGCGAAATTTCCGCACCGTACGACGCACACATTGAAGAAGCGCCTTGAGCGCTTCACCCCGACGCCTCGTTAATGGCTGCGATGGTCCCCTGCCCCTTCCCCCTTCGTCCGCTCTTGGCCGCTTTCGTTTGCGCGTTTCTCGCGTCCCAACTTTTCGGAGAGGACGCGGTTCCAGTTTATAAAAACCCGCGCGCCCCGATCGAAGCGCGTGTCGACGATCTCGTCACCCGCATGAATGCGGAGGAAAAGATCGCGCAGATCACCGCGCACTGGATTCCCACGCCGAAGAAAGATCAGTCCATCGATGAGGCGCTCACGACCGAGTTTTTGGAGAAACACTTCGCCCATGGCATCGGCTCCATCGGGCCCTGTCATCTCGGCATCGATGACGAAATCTTCGCGCGCAATCGCGTGAAGGAATTCCTCAAAACCCAAACACGCCTCGGCATTCCGACGTTTTTTCACGACGAGCTTTGCCACGGCTTGATGAAGCCCGAGGCGACCAGTTTTCCCGCGCCCATCGGCCTCGCTTGCACGTGGAATGAAGAGCTCGTCGAAAGGCTCTACGCCGTCGCCGCACGCGAAGCGCGCGCCCGCGGCACTCATCATGCGCTCACGCCCATCGTCGATGTCACGCTTGATCCGCGCTGGGGCCGCACCGATGAAACCTACGGCGAAGATCCGTATCTCAACGGCCGCCTCGGCACCGCGATCGTCCGCGGCCTGCAAGGTGGCGCGAACGGCGAGATCGGCCCGCAGAGCGTGATGGCCACGTTGAAACATCTCGCGGGGCACGGCGCATCCGAAGGCGGACTCAACCGCAGCCCAGCGCACATGGGGCCGATCGAACTCCGCGAAACGCACATCGCTCCATTCGCCGCAATCATCCGCGACGCAAAGCCCGCGACCGTGATGCCGTCGTACAACGAAATCGACGGTCTGCCCGCGCACGCAAACCGCGCGATGCTGCAGGATCTCGTACGCGGTGAATACGGTTTCACCGGCCTCTTCGTGTCGGACTACGACGCGGTTGGGCATCTCTTCAAAAACCATCGCATTGTTGCTACTGCAGCAGACGCCGCGCGCCTCGCGCTGGAATCTGGCGTACAACTGGAGCTCCCAATTCCCGAAACGCTTTCGCAACTCGTTCCACTTCTCGGAGACGATCCCGCCCTCGACAAGCTCGTGGACGATGCGGTTCGTGCCGTGCTGCGCTGGAAGTTTCAACTCGGGCTCTTCGAAGAAAAACCACTCGAAGCCGCGCCCGCGCATGCCCTCGCTCGCTCGGAAGAATCACGCGAACTCGCGCTTCAAGCCGCTCGCGAAAGCATCGTGCTTCTCAAAAACGAGGGAGCACTTCTCCCGCTCGAAATCGGCGCGCACAAACGCATCGCCGTGATCGGCCCCAACGCCGACATCGTCCGCCTCGGCGGCTACAGTGGCGTGCCGTTGCGATCGATTTCTCTGCTCGATGGACTGCGCGACCGCGTCGGCGACCACGCCGAGATTCTTCACGCCGAAGGCTGCAAAATCGCGAACAAGGACGCCCGCGATGCGTACATCAACTGGAAGGAAGTCAACGACGTCACCCTCGCCGATCCCGTCGAGGATCAGCGTCTGATCGCCGAGGCCGTCGCCGTTGCGGAGAAAGCCGATCTCGTGATCCTCGCGCTTGGCGAAAACGAAGTCATCAGTCGCGAATCTTGGGGCAAACGAAAGCTCGGCGATCTCGCGTCGCTCGACCTTGTCGGTGCGCAAAGCGAGCTCGCCCGCCGCATTCTCGCCACCGGCAAACCCGTCATCCTGTACCTCTCCAACGGACGGCCGCTCTCGCTCGGCGAGCTCGGCGACAAAATCCCCGTCATCCTCGAAGGCTGGTACGCCGGACAGGAAACTGGTCGCGCCGCCGCCGAGATAATTTTTGGCGACGTGAATCCTTCAGGGAAACTCACGATTTCGTTTCCTCGCAGCGTCGGCCACATCCCCGCGCACTACCGCCGCAAGCCCTACTCGGCACCGTACACCTACCTGTTCAGCACGCACGAAGCGCAGTATCCCTTCGGCTTCGGTCTTTCTTACACGACCTTCGAGTACTCAAACCTTCGCGTCGAAAAACCAGTGATCGCGATGACCGAAAACCTGCGCGTAAGCATCGATCTAAAAAACACCGGCAGCCGTGACGGTGTGGAAATCGCGCAGCTTTATCTTCGCGACGAAATCAGTTCCGTGACACGCCCCATGAAGGAGCTGCGCGGCTTCCAACGTGTCGCCCTGAAATCCGGCGAAATGAAAACCATCACCTTCGAACTCACGCCCGAGTCCCTCGCCTTCTACAACCGCGACCTGAAACGCGTGATCGACCCCGGCGCCTTCACCATGATGATCGGCGGCTCGTCCGTGCAAACGCAGAGCGCCCGTTTTGACGTGGCGGAAAACCTCGCTGAATAAGAGCGATGAAAGCCGCCCTGAACTATTCCGGCAAACCACCACGCGCGATCAGCTCACGGCTCCAGCGCGTCGGTGCCACCGGGGACGATGGGAAGACGTGCTTTCTTCCACTCGCGAAATCCGCCCGCGAGTGAGCGCACGTCGGTATAACCCATTTTTAAGAGATTATCCGCCGCGAGCGCGGAGCGGTTTCCTCCTGCGCAATAAAGCAGGATCGGCGTATTCAAGTCTGGGATACGGTCCTCAATCTCGCCTTCGAGGATACCGCGGCTCACGTGCGTCGCTCCGACCGCGTAGCCATTGCTCCACTCGCTTTCTTCGCGGATGTCGATGAGCACGGTGCCAGCCTTCAGCGGCTCGCGCTCGATGTCTTGTACGGTGATTTCGCGGATGCGCGTTTTCGCATCGGCGACCAGGGCTTGATAACGGGAAACTTCACTCATGGCGGGACAGTGAAACGAGTTTTTCTGCGAGCGCGCGCGCATGTGTGCGAATTTCCGGGACCGCCGTGCATTCCCATAACACCCCCTTCAGCGGCGCGCCGATCGTGAACAGCCAGCCGACGGGGCCGTTGCGATAGCGCAGCACCGAGCCGTCGGCGTGCGCGTGCAAGCCGAGTGCGAGCGGATCGTGATCGATCAGGCCGCGTGCGAGCAGATTGATGAGCAGCGGGTGTTGATATTTGGAGTAATCCGAACGCGGCCCCGTGCAATTGATGACTTTCGCGACAGTGAGACGTTCGATGTCCTCCTTACCGCGTATCCGAAACTCCACTACGGCGCCTTCCGGCGTATCAGCGAGCGTTTGCAGGCGACCGGCGTAGAATTTCACCTGACCGGATTCGCGCAGCGCATCGATGCGCGTGGCGATATCGGGGGCGAGGCGGTGACGATGGATTTCCCAATACGGACGCAGATGCCGCATGAATCGCGCCCGCTCTTCCCACGACCAACCTTGCCAGAGGGCTTGCGAGTGCGGACGGATCGCGTCGAGCACCGCGCGCCAGTCGCTACCTGCCTCTTCTGCGCGGTGTATTTCGCTGCGTACGCGATGAAGCGTGGCCGTGACGGTTTTGGGCAAAGATTCACCTGCGAGAAAATCGGGATACGCCGGCTGCAAACGATGCACCTGCGGGCGCAGACCTCGTCGCGAAATCGCATGGATAACTCCGCGATGTCCCTGCCGGTGTAATTGCAGGATGATATCGATCGATGTAAGTCCCGCGCCGACAATCAGAACTTCGTCATCCGGACGAATGCGCTCAAGGACGTCGGTCCGCCATGGGATATGCACATAGCGCGGACCGTGATAAAACTTCAGCGAGCGGCGGATCGGGTATTCGCCCGGGAGATTGCCCAGCGCAAGCACCACATTGCGCCCATCCACGTTCCTGCCGTCAGCGAGACGAACGCGTCCTCCCTGCGCAGTCTCTTCCAAATCGATCGCTTCGCCGGCAATGACATCGAGACGCACGAGCGCAGAAACTTCTTCGCGCGTCGCACGGAGCGTTTGATAAACGTATTCGCCGTAAAGCTGGCGCGGAAGAAAGTCGCTGCCTTCAACCGTGTCGGGAAAACCGGTCCGCTCCACCCGCTCGGCCACCCAGCGCACGAAATGCCCGGGATCGTCCGGAATCGCGCTCATGCGTCCCGCGGGAACGTTGAGGAGATTATCCGGACACTCGGTCGAGTACGCCACACCGCGGCCGATGCCAGGCGTGCGCTCCACGAGAGCGATCCGCAAGGGTTCGCGCGTGGTGCGGAGCATGTTCAGCGCAACCAGGGCGCCGCTGACACCACCGCCGATGATGACCGCGTGATAAAGGGAGGAATTCGCCTGTTCGGACATGGAAAAACTTCAGATTTCAGGGAGTGCTGTGACAGAAAACAAACGGAGCGGCATCTTGGTTGCATCCAAAAATCGGATACAACGTCGCCCGCCGCAACCGGACAATCATCGTCTCCCGAAACAAAACGGGCGCCGTGATGTGCGGCGCCCGGGGAGAACGATGGAACGCGCGCAGCGTCAGGCTCCGGCCGGAGCGGCCGGGAGGAGATCCTCCACCGAGTCGCTTTCCGCGCTGATGTCCGCGAAAAGCCAGGTGGAGAGGTAGCGCTCGCTGCTGGAGGGAACGATCACGACGATCGTCTTGCCCTTGTTTTCAGCGCGCTTCGAAAGCTCGATGCCGGCCCAGATCGCGGCACCGGAGGAAATGCCGACCGGAATGCCGTCGAGGGTGTTGACCTGCTTCGAAAGCGGACCGGAGTCGGCTTCCTTCACGCGAATGACTTCGTCGTAGATCTTGGTGTTGAGCACGGCCGGCACGAAGCCGGCGCCGATGCCCTGGAGCTTGTGCGGACCAGGCTGGCCACCGGAAAGAACGGGCGATGCATCGGGCTCGACGGCGACGATTTTCACTTCGGGCTTTTTCGCTTTCAGCACTTCGCCGACACCGGTGATGGTGCCGCCGGTGCCGATACCGGAGACGACGACGTCCACTTTGCCGTCGGTGTCGCGCCAGATTTCTTCCGCGGTGGTTTTGCGGTGGATCTCGGGATTGGCCGGGTTGGCAAACTGCTGGAGAATCACGGCGCCGGGGATCTTCGCGGCGAGTTCTTCGGCCTTGGCGATGGCGCCCTTCATGCCCTTCGGTCCTTCGGTGAGAACTACGCGGGCGCCGAGGATTTTGAGAAGTTTGCGGCGCTCGAGCGACATCGTCTCGGGCATGGTGAGGATCAACTTGAGGCCCTTGGCGGCGGCGACAAACGCGAGCGCGATGCCGGTATTGCCGGAGGTGGGCTCGATGAGGACGGAGTCCTTGGTGATCTTGCCGGACTTGATGGCGTCCTCGACCATCGCGAAACCGATGCGGTCTTTGACGCTGGAAAGCGGGTTGAAGAACTCGAGCTTGAGAAGAATATCCGCTTGGGCGCCATGCGCAGCAGCGGTGCGATTGAGACGGACCAACGGGGTGTTGCCGATCGTTTCGGTGATGTCGTTGTATATTTTAGCCATGGTTGTGGGAGGTTGAAAAAGCAGTCGGTGAAAGCAGCCGATCAGATGGTGTAATCCTGAAACGAGTGTGAGGGGCGCAGCTTCAGGAGCGCCAGATCGTTGGGCTTCAGATTGAGCTCCGCAAGTCCTGAGCGGGTGATGTGTGCCTCGACCTGTTCGCCCGTGGCGATGACCTCGAAGGAAAGCTGCGCCTGCGGACCGGCGGCATGGATGTAGCGGAGCACCGCGGGGATACCGTTGGTGTCGCTGCCATGCGGCACGACTTCGATGTCATGCGGGCGGACATACACGAGACCATCGGAACCGAGGCGGCCGTTATCGTGAATGGGACCGGTGCGCCCCCAAGCGGCGGTGTCGCGGAGGATATTCACATTGCCGAGGAAGCGATGGACAAACGGCGTGGCGGGGCGGTCATACACATCTTGCGGCGAGCCGACCTGCTCGACCTTGGCCTGATTCATGATCACGACCTCGTCGGCGATTTCGAGCGCTTCTTCCTGATCGTGCGTCACGAAAACCGTGGTGATGTGAATCTCGTCGTGAAACTGACGCAGCCAGCGGCGAAGGTCCTTGCGGACGCGGGCATCGAGCGCGCCAAAGGGTTCGTCGAGCAGCAGCACCTTTGGCTCAACGGCGAGCGCACGCGCGAGTGCCACGCGCTGACGTTGTCCGCCGGAGAGCTGCGTGGGGAAACGTTTCTCGAGTCCGTCGAGCTGCACCAGGCGCAGGAGCTCGTGGACGCGTTCCGAGATCTTGGCATTGGACGGGCGCTCACTGCGACCGCGCACGCGGAGACCAAAGGCGATATTCTCGAATACCGTCATGTGACGGAAGAGCGCGTAGTGCTGAAACACGAAACCGACGCCGCGTTTGCCCGCGGGCACGGAGGTCACGTCCTCGTTATTAAACAAGACGCGCCCGCTGCCGGGGTCCGCGAATTCGAGCCCTGCGAGGATGCGCAGAAGCGTGGTTTTGCCGGAGCCGGACGGCCCGAGCAGCGCGACCAATTTCCCGCTGGGAGCATGGAAATCGACGCCCGCCAGAGCGGTGTACTGACCGAAAGTTTTGACGATGCCGGAAGCGTGGATGCTCATGACGGAAAATCAGGATTCAGAGGTTTCAGAGCGCAGCGATTGCGCGTGGCGCCACTCGACGAGGCTCTTGAGGCCGAGAGTGACCAGCGCCAGCAATGCGAGCAGCGAGGCGACCGCGAAGGCCGCGACAAAATTGTATTCGTTGTATAAAATCTCCACATGCAGCGGCATGGTGTTGGTCTCGCCGCGGATGTGTCCGCTCACGACGGAAACCGCGCCGAATTCGCCCATCGCGCGGGCATTGCACAGGATGACGCCGTAGAAAAGACCCCATTTGATGTTGGGCAGTGTGACGCGCCAAAAGGTCTGCCATCCTCCCGCGCCGAGCGTGATCGCGGCGAGTTCTTCATCGGTGCCCTGCGACTGCATGAGCGGAATCAATTCACGCGCGACAAAGGGGAACGTCACGAAGATCGTCGCAAGCACGATGCCGGGCACGGCGAAGATGATGCGGAAATCCTGCTCGATGAGCCAATGTTGCAACCACGGGAGCCACGGTTGCTCGGCGTTGAGGTACTGCCCGTACCAACCCTGCGCGCCAAAAACGAGGACGTAGATCAGGCCCGAGATGACGGGCGACACCGCGAACGGAAGATCGATGAGCGTGATGAGCAGGCTTTTTCCGCGAAAGTTAAACTTCGCGATCGCCCACGAAGCAGCCACGCCGAAGACGAGATTCGCGGGCACCGCGATCGCTGCGGTGATGAGCGTGAGTTTGATCGCAGCGAGCGCGTCGGGATCCGCAAACGCCGCGAAGTATGTGCCCACGCCCCGGCGAAACGCCTCGGTGAAAACCGCCGCGAGCGGCATGACGAGGAAGAACGCGAGAAAGAGCAGCGCGATGGAGAGTAGCGTCCACTTCACCCAAGGTGCGTCCTGGGTGGCGCGACGGGCGTGGCCCGAACCGCGCTCGCGATGGGTGGAGAGAGAAGAGCTGGCGGATGCCATGAGTCGAAAAGGAAGGGAAAATAAAAACGTCCGGTGCACCCGCGTTACACGCGGTGATAGCGCCGGCTCCATTTCTGGAGGAGATTGATCAGCAGCAGCAGGATGAAGGACGCCAGGAGCATCACGACCGCGATGGCGGTGGCCTTTGCGTACTCGTATTGTTCGAGCTGCGTGATGATGAGCAGCGGCGTGATCTCCGTTTTCATCGGCATGTTGCCCGAGATGA
>CAZNJG010000008.1:0-202854 GCA_964573305.1 uncultured Opitutaceae bacterium | reverse complement strand
CCAAGAGATCAGCGATTCCTACTTATTGCACGCTTTAATCACTCAGGACACTAGAATTTTATAGGGAAACAACGCCCCCGCTACCACGCGCGAGAGATGCAGTTATCGTTATAGACAATGGCCCCTTCCTGCGCCGTGCATGCGACAATCACGCATCGGCGCCTTTCCGCGCATACCAAGCATGAATCAAAACCGTCTGGAGGAACAGCGTGGGGGATTCAAAACCAGCCGACGCGATGAGATCGCCGACCTCCTGCGGAGGCAAAACCGCCACGTCTCGTCCGTATGTGAATCGCAGTTTCTCGATTTGCTCCGGAGAACTCCCCGTCTCTCTCATTAATCGAAACCATACATCCAGAAGTCTCTGGTAAGTATCCGACGTTATATCGGCTGCCAGATCGGCGGTCGCCAGATACCCGCCCGTCCGCAGCCGCCCGGCGATGCCCCGGAAGAACGCACGTCTGGCTTCGGTTGCGACGATGAACTGTGATACAAGCAGCGACGTCGCGGCATCGAAAGGCTCCATCGGGGGAAGCGAGTCCAGATAACCTTCGTGAAAAACGCAGAACGGTGTAATTCCGCGCTCATCCGCTTTCTGCCGGCAGATTTCCAACATCGGCGCAGAAGGTTCAACCACCACAAACCGCCACTGAGGAAATTTTCGGGCCAAGTATAACACTTCGTGACCGGTCCCGGCGCCTACACATAGAATTCTGGCATCCGCCGGCAGGTCGGCAAATACCGCGCTGATGAGCAGATGCAGCGCATCCCGCATCGCCGCCAGCTTCGCAAACCGTTGATCATACTTCGCCGCATGATCCCGATCAAAGGCGACTGATATTTCTTTGGCCATAGAACGTCTGTAGATAATTTTATAGAGTGAGTCGCCCAACTCCGCCGAAACAGTGTATATCACATTATTATACAGTGAGGGCCGGCGGCTCGACCAACCCCGACACATCCTTATCGGCGCTTGCCGTGGGTTCCACCAGGCGTGCGACGCATCCACTGAGCAATATCAAGAAAACTGAAAGCGCGCGTTTCATTCGCTGCTAATAACCGCTCACCCCGGAAGCTCCGGCGATTCAAATTTGGAACAGATCGCTTAAACACGGGCCGGACCATACGGCTGCCGGCGATGATTTATCAACCGGGACCGGCTTGGCTTAGCTGCCGGCGGGATAAATGCACTCGACCTCGATGCGCTCGCCGCAGGTGCAGGTCACGATGAGACGCGTGACTTTGTCGCCTTGCTTGATGCACTCGACCGTGGCGCCCGAGCCTTGACCGCCGGCGTGGCCGGCGTGACCCGAAATCGATTTGGCTACGAATCCAGAGTTCGTGCCGGCCGGCGGTTGGAGCGGGTCGGTGGAGGAGCGGGCGCGGCCGGACAAAAATGATTTCATGCGGACACCTTAACGAAAGGTTCAGGGTGCGCCAGCCTGCGCAGGCGGCGTCGACGTTGAGGCGGGAGGCTCTTGGTCTCCCGTTTTCTTCGGGCGACCGACGCTGAGACTGAGCGTCACGCGCTGGTTGCTTTCTGATTCGGGGGGCTGATCGGGCAACGGGCGGGTCATCGCGTAACCCGTCACGCGGTCCACTTTGCGTTCATCCACCGCGTAGTACGTGAGGGATCGACGCGAGGCGTTGGCGCGGTCCGCGGAAAGCTCCCACACGGAATAAGCAGGATCCTTCATCTCCAATCCCGTGCGCGTGTGGCCTTCGATCACGACGTGGAATCGGTGACGATCGATCATCCACGCAAGGCTCTGCATGACGAAGCGCCCCCACTCGGTGAATTCCGCGGTATGCGGCTTAAACACGGGCTGCCGTGCCCGATCGAAAACGGTGACGCGCAGCCCATCGCTGGTGACTTGGATGTCGATCGGTTTATCCGCAGCGGTCTCGTCGAGCTGCATCATGCGGAAAAAATCCTTCGCTACCGAATTGAGAAACTGCAGGTCCACCGAGCGGTTGGAGGAGTCCTTGCTGTCCGCGCCCTTTTCGGCGCCGCTCGGCTGCATGGATTGGCCGTCCTGAAGCGGCATGACGCCGGAGGAGGCCTGCATCGTCGATTGAAACGGATTCTGAAAATAGCGGGAGGTCGCGATGAGCACTTCGCGATCCTGGGCCGAGATCCACAGCACCATGAACAACGCCATCATCGCGGTGACGAAGTCCGCGTAGGCGACTTTCCAGGCTCCACCTTTTGCGGACATGTTTATTTGCCCGGAGCGGGCATGGATTTGAGCGTGGTTTCCAGCTCATCGGCTCCCGGCTGGACGGTGCCGTCGAGGGAGCGGCGGGCGACTTCGACCGCGGTGAGCGGAGCGAGACCTTTGGCAAAACCGGCGACCGCGGAGAGGATACAACGCAAGTACTGCGTGTCGGTCTGGTTCATGAACTGGATGCGGGCCGCGAGCGGCGCGACGAATCCGTACGCAAAAAAGATTCCCAGCAAGGTGCCGGTGAGCGCGGCCGCGACTTTCACGCCGACCGCTTCCGGGCCGTCGGCGATGGCGGCCATGGTGTTGATGATGCCGAGCACGGCGGCGACGATGCCCACGGCGGGCAGCGAATCGGCGAGCATCTGGAGCGTGTGCACGGGATGGTTCGCCTCGCCGGCCTTGGCTTCGAGCTCGGTCAGCATGAGGTCTTCGAGCTGGTCGGGCTTGATCTTGCCATCGATGACCGGGCGCATGCCATTGAGGAGAAATTGCATGCGCTCCTCGTGCGCGGTGAATGCCGGATACTTCGCAAAAATGGTGCTGCTCTCGGGATTGATCACGTGTTCTTCGAGCGCGATCAGGCCGTTGCGGCGGCCGACCATGAAGATCTCGTAGAGCATTTTCAGCAGTTCGAAATATTGCTGCTTGTCGGCGGTTTTGCCGAACATCGCCTGCTTGGTCTTGTGGACGATTTCTTTGATCACGTGCGAGGGACTCGCGATGACCACAATGCCAAGGCCGACGCCTAGGATCACCACAAACTCCGACAAATGCAGGAGCACAGCCGGATTTCCCCCGGCCAGCATGAATCCTCCGAGAGTGGATCCAAAAACAATGAGAGCTCCGAGAATGATGAGCATGGCGAAATGGCGCTGGGCGTTTCCCCCTAACGGCTCATCGGCGGCGCAGCTTTAGGACCGGTTTGTAAATCGCATGCCACAACACCGACCGGCAGAATTTTCCTGCCGTCGCGGCTGCGCGACCGCCCAAAGCGGTCTTCGTCGAAACCTGAACTCCGTCGGAGCGTTTTCAGCGATTGCGGACGCGCGTGATGTACGCGCGCAGACCGATGACGGTTTGCGCGTGGATCTGGCAGATGCGCGACTCGGTGAGGTTAAACACGGCGGCGATTTCCGCCAGGCGCATGTTTTCGAAATAGTACATGGCCAGGATCTTCTTCGGAATATCCGGCAACTCGGCGATGCGGTCGGCGACGAGCTTGAGCAGCTCCTCCTTTTCCATGCGATCGCGCACGGAGACATCGGCTTCGTCGGCGATCAACTCATGGAGTGAAGCGCCATCGGACTCGTCGTTGTCGGCGGTCTGGTCGATGGCGATGAAGCACACCGGCTTCGCCTCCTCCATCCACTTGGCGTATTCCTTCGGCGTCAGGCCGAGGTGTTTGCGCACTTCCTCTTCGGAGGCGGCGCGGCCGAGCTTTTGTTCGAGCTCGTTGATGCTTTCCTTGAGCTTCTTGGCTTTGGCACGGGCGCGGCGCGGGCACCAGTCGAGGCGGCGAAGTTCGTCCAAAATGGCTCCGCGGATGCGGGTCGTGGCGTAACCGGCAAAGGTGTGGCCCTGCTCCGGATCGTATTTGCGCACGGCGGCGATCAGGCCGGTGACACCGACGCTGTAAAGATCGTCCACATCGACGTGCGGCGGGAGATTCAACTTGATGCGGTCCACAACGTTGCGGACCAACGGCAGGTAGCGCTCGATCAGCTCCTTTTCATCGATCTTCGAGGATTGAGCCCCTTGATACACCCGCCAGGCGGTGGCGGAGGAGGGAATCGGATCGGGAACCAGAGCAGCGGAGGAAGCGTTTTTCATGACAGAAGCGATTGAGCGATGAGGGCGATCCGACGGACCCGTTAGGGCCGGACGGCGGGGTTGAGGGTGAAGCGATACGGGCGATTCATGATACGTCGCCCCTATTTGCAGGCGGGATGCCAACCTCAAAAATCATTTCTCAAATAACTGTTCTAGAACGGATTAAATAAGTTTTATCCTCCGATTCCGCCGACGACGACTCCTCAGTCGTTACGGAGGAAACCACCTGCGGCAAAGTTTGCCGAGGCAGGGCCGTTCAGCCCTAGCCCATCCTTCCGGTGAAGGCGCTCAGACGCGTCCGAGCCGCGGCCCAAAGCACAACGCAGCGGCCGCGTTAACACAGGTAACGACACAAAGGATACGCGGCTGAAGCGCGAAGGCAGAGCCGCCGGCGCGGAATGCTACGTGGCTTTTATGCGGCAGCGGACGCTTCCGGCGAAAAAAGTGTCACGTAATACGTGACACTTCGCCTGTGATTCAGAGGGAAAACACGGGCGCAGAGGCGAGGATCAGCGGGCCTTGGCGGCGGGGGCGACCGGCTTGGCGGTGGCGGCAGCTTCGGCTTCTTCCGCGGCACGCGCGGCAGCACGTTTGGCTTCGACCGTTTGCACGAGCGCTTTCACCCAGATGCTCCAAAACCAGCGGAACAGAAATCCGCCGGCGAGCGCGCCGATCGCCGCATCGCGCAAGACGAGATCGACGGAGCGTTCCGTCACCCAGCCGGTGATGGCCACCAGGGCAAATCCGCAGAAACCGCCAAGAAGAAAGATCGATCGCATGATGTACTGATGAATGTCGCGTGAATGGTTCAGGAGCCGGGCAAGGTGCGGCGCAGCGCAGCCGCGACGACGTCTTCGTCGAGATCGCCCGTGAGGCTCGGACCGGTGGCGAGAAAGAGGGGTGTCAACTCACCTTCGAGGAGGAAGTCCCAGAGTTTCCCCCAATGATCGACCTCGTCGAGATGCGTGAAGACCAGATGCGTCGCGCCGAGATCGCGCCCGGCCGCATAGCCGCGGCGAAGCATGGCGGTGTCGTACGCGGCGTTCAGGACGAGCACGCGTCCCGCGAATTGCTCGCGATCCAGGAAACGCGCGATCGCGGCGTTCTCGGCGGGATGACGCAGCGAAAGTCCGGGCAAATCCGCATAAAGAAAACCGCCGGCCGGCTCAGGCGCGAGCGATGCGCCCTGCACGGGCGTCTCTTCCTCGGAGGCGGGCGCGTGGTACTCGAGCGCGAGGCCGAGCGCTTCACAAAACACAGCGAGGCCCTCCGCAGGATTGGGCCGGTCGAACTCCGCCTTCACCACGCGGCCGGCGCGGCCTTGCGCGAAGACATCGCGCGCGAGCCATTTGCAGAGCGCGGTGGTGCGACCCACACCGGGCGTACCCAAAAAAGCACTACGCGGGGGCAACGGGCGTATCGGACGTTTGGATACATGCTGCCGCAGGGCGCGGCCGACCTCCGCGAGCACTTGATGCAGCGGACGATCCCCCTGCCCCGCCAAGGCCGGCGAGGCTTGAAGACGCGCGACCATGGTTTCGGAGAAACCGCTGCGACGCAGCAAATCGGGCAGACGCGCCGCGGATGAAGGCACGGTGCGCGCGCTTCGTTCCTGAGAAGCGGAGTCTGCAGGCTTGTCCGCCAAACCCGCCGGCAGCGCAGGCTCGTCCGAGCGGAAAAGCGTGGAGGAAGCATCCGTCGAATCCGCGGAAGACATCGCCGGCAACGACGCTGCGGGCGTCTCCGCGGGCGCGGAAATCTGGGCGACCACTTCGAGTTTGGGCCGTCCAAACAAACCGCTGCCGCCGACCTGGCGCACGGAAAGCACCTTGGCGTTTTCACCGAGCTGTTCGCGGATCGCGCGCACGGCTTCATCGGCCGAACGGACGGTGAACTTGTAGGTGGCGCCGGGTTTGAGGTCGGGAGCGGACATGAGGGATTTTCGATTTTGGATTCCCGATTTTCGATTATCGGACTTCGGAAGGGATTACGAAATTACAGAAACCAGAAAGCGGGTGGCGTGGGTGATCGGTTGGGTGGGTTTGCCCGGAATCGAAAATCGAGAATCCAAAATCGAAAATCAACTCAGGCGGCGGCCTTCGCCTCGACAAGGCGGTTGGCGAGATGCGGCGGCATCTGGATGAAGCCGGCGTTTTCGATTTCGCTCGAGGCAGGCAGTTCCTGGAACGCGAGCACCACGAGACGCGGGAGCGACGGTTCGAAGAAACGTTTGAGCGGGAGGCGGATCTCGGTCGAGACGACGAGCACCGGCGGCAGGCCTTGCTGCACGAGCTCGTTGCAACGCTGCGTGAGTTCGTTGAGCAGATGATGGCCGGTGGCGGGATCGAGCGAGAGACCGACATCGGTGGCGGTGCGATGGATCTTGCCGCCGACGATCTGCTCGAGACGCGGATCGAGGGTGTAGGCTTTGACGACACCGGGTTTCGATTCGTATTCAGGAACAAAATACAGGCCGAGGCGGCGGCGCACGAGTTCACTGAGATCGTCGGGATTCTTCGTGAGCGAGGCGTAGTCGCCGATGCATTCGAGGATGAGCGGCAGATTGAGGATCGAGATGTTTTCGCGGAGGAGATTCTGCAACACGCGCTGGATGATGCCCAGATTGACGAGATCGGGCAGCAACTCGGCGACAAGAGCGGGATGCGATTCCTTGAGATGATCGATGAGCGTCTGCACATCCTGGCGGCCGAGCAGCAAGTGCGCGACGGACTTGAGCGTCTCGGAAACGTGAGTGATGAGCACCGAAGACGGATCGACCACGGTGTAGCCGTTGAGCTCGGCGGTCTTTTTCTCGGATTCGTCGATCCAGGTGGCGTCGAGGTTGAACACCGGCTCGCGGGTGGGCACGCCGCGAAGGCGTACTGAAGAACCGGATACATTCATGGCCATCCAGCGGCCGGGCAGAACGGTGCCGCGGGCGATGGGTTTTCCGCGGAGGAGGAAGCGGTAGTCGTTGGGCTCGAGCTCGAGATTATCGCGCACGGAAACCGGCGGCACGATGATGCCCTTTTCACGGGCGAGCGTGCGGCGGACGCCGGTCACACGGGAGAGCAGATCGCCGCCCTTGGTGGCGTCGGCGATGGGCAGGAGCCCGTAGCCGATCTCGATCGCGAAGACATCGAGGTCGATGAATTTGCGGAGATCGTCGCCGCCGGCCTTGACCGATGCGGGCGCGTTGGATGCGGCTTCCTTGCCACTCGGGGGTGCGGCGGATGCCGCCGTGGCAGCGGCCGGAGCGGCCGTGCTGGCGGCGGTTTGTTTCTTGATGGTGTAGGCGATGTAGCCGGCGGCGCCGCCGAGAATCGCAAAAGGCAGGAAAGGCATGCCGGGCATGAAGCCGAAGGTGCCGAGCATGACGGCGGAGATGCCGATCGCGCGCGGATAACGCACGAGCTGCGCACCGACTTGCTGACCGAGATTGGTGTTTTCCGAGGCGCGCGTGACAAGCAAACCGGCCGCGACGGAAACGATCAGCGCGGGAATCTGCGAAACGAGGCCGTCACCGATGGAGAGCAAGGTGAACTTCGTGATCGCTTCGCCGAGCGAGAGATCCATCTGGAAAACGCCGATGGCGAAACCGCCGATGACGTTCACCAACGTGATCAGGATGCCCGCAATGGCATCGCCGCGGACGAACTTCGACGCACCGTCCATCGCCCCGTAGAAATCGGCTTCCTTCTGGACTTTCTGGCGGCGCGTGGTGGCCGACACTTCGTCGATGATACCGGCGTTGAGCTCGGCATCGATGGCCATCTGTTTACCCGGTAACGCATCGAGCGTGAAACGCGCGCTCACCTCGGCGATACGACCTGCGCCCTTCGTGATCACCACGAAGTTGATGACGATCAGGATGAGGAACACCACGAAGCCGACGATGTAGTTTCCTTGGATGACAAAGTGTCCAAAGGACTCGATGACGCCGCCCGCGTGACCTTTGGTGAGGATGAGGCGGGTCGTACAAATATTCAGCGCGAGTCGGAAAAGCGTGAAGCCGAGCAGAATCGTGGGAAAACCGGAGAACTCGGGCGGGTCCTTCACGTACACCACGACCAGCAACACGAGCAGCGAGATGCCGATGCTCATGGCGAGCAGCGCATCGAGGAGCAGCGGCGGCACCGGCACGATGAGCAGCAACACCGTCGCGAAAAGCGCACCGGTGAAGAGCAGGTCGGCGCGTTTTAAGAGATTACCTCCGGGGACAGGTGGGGCGGCGAGCGTGGCGGGAACGGACATGGGAGGGTTTTCGATTTTGGATTATCGATTTTCGATTTTGGAAACGGCCGCCGGGAATGCGGTGCCGGCATCGAGAGCGCGGAGAGATGAAAGCGGGCGGCGTGTCATGGCGGTGTCAGCGGACGTTGATAAAGGGAGGTAAAGGAGGGAGGCGGCGGGCGGGGGCGGAATCGAAAATCGAGAATCCAAAATCGAAACTCCTAGGCAGCCTGGAGCACTTCGGCGCGGCGGGTTTTCAAACGGTGAAAGTAGTAGCGGTGCGTGCGGTAAACGAAGGCGAGGATCTCGGCCACGGCTTGATAAAGCTCGCCCGGGATCGCCTCGCCGACTGTGCCAAGCCCGAAGAGCATGCGAGCCACCGGTTTGTTTTCCACGACGGGCACGCCGTGCTCGGCGGCGAGCGCCTTGATGCGGAGCGCGAAACGATTTTCCCCTTTCGCGAGGATGACCGGCGCCTGATCGACGCCGCGTTCGTATTTCAGAGCCACGGCGTAGTGGGTCGGGTTGGTCACGATGACATCGGCGGTGGGGACAGCCGCGAGCATCTGTTTGCGAAGGAGGCGGCGGGCCATGCGGCGCATCGCTGCCTTCGTCTTCATGTCGCCTTCGGACTGCTTCTGTTCGTCCTTCACTTCCTGCTTGGTCATCATGAGGTCCTTTTTGGCCTTCATGAGCTCGTACCAGTAGCTGATCGCCGCGATGATGCTCATGCAGAGGATGAGGCGCGAAAGAAATTCGAAGGCAGAGCGTTTGACGAAATAGCCGAGGTAAACCGCCTCGACCGGCGCCGTGAAAAGCGGATCCTCGAAAAAGCCCTTGGCGGCGATCCACAGCACGGACGCGATCGCGATGAGCTTCATCAGATCCACACAGGCGTGCACCAGCGATTTTTTGGAAAAGATACGCTGAAACCCCGGGATCGGGTTCAGCTTTTCCGGCTTAAAGCCAAGGACGTCAGGCGTGATCGTGAAACCACTTTGGAGCCCGCCGGCCAGCAACGCCGCCAGCGCGCAAGCACCGAGAATCGGCAGCACCACCTTGGCGAGAAACAGCAGCGTTTCCATCATCTGCAAAGGCACCGTGTCCAGATGCAGGCGGATCGACCCGAGCTGACTGAACGCATTGCGCGCCAGCGAGGAAACATCCTGCGAGACCGACCCGACCGTGAGCGACAGGCCGCCGAGCGCCGCCGCCAGGAGAAACACCACCGAGATCTCGGGCGACCGCGCGAACTGGCCTTTCGCGTGCGACTCATTGAGGCGTTTCGCTGTCGCCTGCTCTGTTTTGGAATCTTTGTCTTGGTCGGCCATTCCGGGAACCGTTCCAAATGCAGAGCGAGTGCCAGCCGGGCTGAACTGTTTTTAAACCATTAACCTAAAATGAATTAAAAACTTATTTAGTCCGCCGAAATACAGAGATCACCCAAAAAGTCTTTGGGGTGAATCCCTTGGGGTAAATTTTGCCGACCCGTGAGGAATCTCCACCCTGTCGGGGCGACGCCCCAAAAACCGGCCTACCCTCCGCCAACGATTTCCAGCAACCGATACGGCAGGGCGTCAAATTCGGGACTGATATAGCGCACGATCAACGCGCCCGAGCCACTCAGCAAAATCGCCCCCACGATGAATCGCATCGGGTAACTCAGGACGAACACACTCATCTTCGGCACCGCGCGACCGAGCACCGAAAACGCCAGCATCACCAAAAAGTTCAGCGCCATGAACGGCGCCGCAATACGGAACCCCATCTCGATCAGATGGGCGGTGCCTTCGACCAGAGCTTCCACCGCAAACGGCGCAAACGCCGGTGCGCCCGCCGCCGCCAATGTGAAGCTGCGCGCAAAGGCCGCGAGCGCGCCGAGATGGCCGCCCAGCAGGAAAAACAAGAGCCCCGCGAACATCGACAGGAAGGACGCAAGCGGCTCGCTCGACGGCACCGGCGTGTCGATGCCCGGGGCCGCCGACAAGCCGATCTCCTGCGTGATGATGCGGCCCGCCATCTCCACCGCGGCGAAAATCAACCGCCCGATAAAACCCATCACCAGGCCGAGTATCACCTCGCCCAAACTCACGAGGACCAGCCCCAGCGCATTTTCCGGCAACACGGCCGCGCGCGGCACCAGACCGTACAGGAGCGACGCCAGAAGCACACAAAGCGCGACGCGCATCGTCGCCGGCAATGGCCGCGCACCGAGTGTCGGCAAAAAAAGGATCACACCAAGCCCACGCAGGAAAACCGACATCCAAGCGAAGAGCAGTTCGGCCGACATGAGAGGATTTTCGATTTTGAATTCTCGATTTTCGATTCGAGACCGCAGGGGAAACGGGTGGACGTTAAACGAGCGTCAGGTTGGGAGGGCGGCTAACAAATCGAAAATCGAGAATCCAAAATCGAAAATCCCTCAGTTCCCCAATGTGCTCATCAAACTGATCGTGCGTGTGGCGAATTCCGAAAGCGAACGCAGCAGCCACGGACCGAGCGCCACAATCATCAAGCCGAAGGCGATCAGCTTCGGCGCAAACACGAGCGTCTGCTCCTGGATGCTCGTCACCGATTGCAACAGGCTCGTCGCGAGCCCCGACAACAACATCACACCGAGGAATGGCGCGACCATGTAGAGCGCGAACATCACCACGTTTTTGAAAAGATCGACGGCCATTTCAGGAGTCATGGGAAAGTATTTAATGACCAGTGACACAGTGACCAATGACCATGGGAAAAATCCGAAGGCCGAAGATCGAATGTCGAAAGATCGGGAGAGGATGCTGGTTAGTGAGTTCTTGTTACTTGGCTCTTGGTCCTTGTTACTTCGCAATCCGCGCCCGCGGCGCGGCTAGATTCGGAAGCTTTCGACGACGTTCTTCACCACGAGGTGCCAGCCATCGACGAGGACGAAGAGGAGGAGTTTGAACGGCAGCGCGACGACGGTCGGCGGCATCATCATCATACCGAGCGCCATGAGCACGGATGACACGAGGAAATCGATCACCAGAAACGGCAGGAATAAAATGAACCCCATCTGAAACGCGGTCTGCAATTCGCTGATCACAAACGCGGGGATGACGACGCGTAGGGGAAGTTCGGATACAGGCGTCGGGCCGAAACGGCCGAGTTCGAGGAAGAACTCGAGATCGCGCGTGCGCGTCTGCTTCAGCATAAAATCCTTCAACGGCACGGTCGCGCGATCGAAGGCTTCACCCGAGGCGATCTGACCAGCCATGTAGGGTTGCAGCGCCTCCGAATTTACGCGGTCGATGATCGGGCCCATCAGGAAGAACGTAAGGAAAAGCGAGAGGCCGATGATGATCTGGTTGGACGGCGCGGACGGCACACCGAGCGCGGTGCGCACGAAACCGAGCACGATCACAATGCGAATGAAACTCGTCATCATCATGACCAGCGAGGGCGCGAGCGTGAGCAACGTCATCACCAGCACGATCTGGATGGCGACGCCGACATCGCCCGGGCGGTTCGTGCCCTCGAGACCGATGTTGAGGCGGAACGGTTCGGACGGGCCTTCGGCAGGCGTCGTCACCGGCGGGGGTGCGGCGGGCGGCGCTTCAGGCGCTTGAGCGGAAACGACCGGGCCGAAGAGAAAGAAGAGCGCCAGCGCGAGCGGCGCGAAGACGCGGAAAAAACCGCGGCCGGAGCATCCCGCGAAACGCCTGAGGATCACGACTTTTCCTCCGGAGGAAGTGGGGCGGATGGATTATCCGTGCCGTCGAGCGGCGTGAGGAGATTGATGCGACCGGGGGTGATCCCGAGGAGGAATTTTTTCCCGTCGTAATTCGCGACGACGAGATACTGGCGGCCGCCGAGCGGACGCGTTTCCTCGATCTGAAGTTTGCGCTGTCCCCGCGCGGCGATCGAAACGCCTTGCCGGCGTTGCACGAGCACCCACACGCCGGCGGCGGCGAGCGCGAGTGCGGTGAGGACGAGGAGGACACTCGGACCGGAGGACTTTGCCGGAGCTGCGGAGGACGCGGGACGCTCCGGGCTGTTGCGGGGGAAAATGACGGTGTCGGGTGAAGCGGGTTTTTCCGCGCTTTTGGTTTCGGCCGACAAATCGGAGGACGGTTTGGCGTCGGTGGAATCCGGCGCAGATTTCGGTGTGGCGGAGTCAGCTGCGGAAGCTGCACTCATCGGCTGCGCCGTCGCCAAAACGGCGCAGCCGACTACCACTAGCAGCCAGCGGGTGACGCTGGTAATTGACGCCGTGCGCGGAGCGCGCGCGGCAAAAGTGCAAAGGCCAAAGTTCCAAGTGCCAAAAAACAGCGAGGGCATTTTTTATGGGAGGCAGGGTTGGGCTTTGGTCTGAAGATTTCTTTGGCGTTTGGAACTCTGGAGTTTGGGTTTTCCCGGAGCGAAGCGACGGGCGCGCTCACGCTTTCGATCCGACGAGCTCGGTGATCTTGATGCCGAAACTGTCTTCGACGACGACGACTTCGCCGTAGGCGATGAGTTTGTCGTTCACGTAGAGGCCGACGGGATCGCTGGCGTGCTGGCTGAGCTGGATGACGGCGCCCGGCGCGAGTTCGAGCACTTCGCGCATCGGGAGCTGGCAGGAGCCGAGCTGAACGGTGACCTTGACCTTCACATCAAGGACGAGATCGAGAGTCTTATCTTCCATGGGGGAGCGATTTGGGAGCCGGAGTTTCCTCGGCTGAAATTTTCTGGGTGAGTTTCACGGCCGCGCGGTCGTTTTCGATGCCGACGGTGCCCATGAATTTGGGCGTTCCGTTGAGCGTGACGCGGGTCTGGTCGACGATGCCGGCGGGCATCTCGATGATGTCGCCCACGCGGAGGTTGGTGATCTCGCGGAGGGAAAGTTCAAAGGCATCCCATTCGGCGCGGGCCGGGATGGTGATGTGTTCGTAGATCGGTTTCCACTCGGCTTTGACCGAGATGCCACCGGGAGCGGAATCCTTCTGACGGCGGGCCTGCATGGTCTTCACCATGGGCTCGATCGTGTAGTACGGGACGCCGATCTGGATCTGCTCGGAGCAATCGCCGAAGTTGGCCTCGAGCGTGAGGCCGAGCATGATGGCATCTTTCGGCGAGGTCTGAAGGAAACGGCCATTGTTTTCGTGGCCGATGATCTGCGGGTGGAGTTCTTTCTCGTGCTTCCACTGATGGCACCACTCTTCGAGGACGATGGTGATGACGTCTTCGAGCAGGGCGATTTCGATCTCGGTGAGATAGCGCTCGAGTTTCACCGAATGGCCGCGGCCGCCGAGCATGCGATCGACGAGCGTGAGAGCCAGGCGGGGATTGATGTCGAGGATGCCGACACCGAGGAGCGGCTCGGCCTTGAAGAGGCAGAGGTGCGTCGGGTTCGGGAGATTGTCGGTAAATTTCTGATACGTGAGGGTGGTGAGTTTCGCCATCTTGAGGGCGAACTCCATGCGCAGGAAAAGCGACAGACGCGCGGTGAGGTAGCGGATGAAGTCTTCCTGGAGGAGACGCAGGCGGCGCAGCTCGATTTCGGTGAGGAAAACCGGATTGCGGAAGTCGTACGTCTCGATCTTCGGAGGATTGGCGCCATCGACCTTGCGCCCGTCCGCGCGGAAGATGTTCTGCTTCGGAGCCACCACGGCTTCGGAAAGCAGTTTGTCGATTTCGCTCTGGTCGAGGATCTCGCTGAAATTGGGGGAATTGTCAGCCATGACGGGCGTGGGAAAACGGCGGGGCGACGGGCGTTACTGAACGACGAATTCGGTGAAGTACAGCTGTTCGACGACCTTGCGGCCGATGGCCTGATTGTACGCGATCATGAGCTTTTCGCGCATGATGTTTTTGGCACCGGCCTCCTCCAAGTCGGCGAGCGAGTGCGAGGAGAGGACGTTGATGGTGATGTCCATCAGCTTGGGTTTGTTCTGGTCGAAGCTGGCGCGCAAGGTGTTGTCGCCGTTCATCTCAAAAGTGACCTTGAGGTAGCGCGTGCCCAAGGTGCCGGCGAGGTTCACAACGACATTTTCCAACGCGTACGAGGCAGGGTTGCCGGCGGAAGCGACTTCGCCTTTTTTGGCGGGCGCGCCGTGTCCATGACCAGCCGCCGCGGGAGCAGCCTCCGCGCTCAAGTCGGCCGGCAATGCGGCGACTTGTTTCTTGAGCTGGGGGATGAGCACGTACTGGCCGACCGCGAAACTGAGCACCGGCGCGAGCACCACCACGGCGATGACCGGCAGGAGCGCGGCGAGCGGCTTGCTCCCCGTGGCGGGCGTGCCTTCGGCTGCATCCTGAGCGGGCGTCGGCGCGGTGTCTTTCGGATCGGTTTTGGCGGCCATGACGGAGAAAGTTGAAACGTGAGGAGTGAAGGGTGAAAGGAAGAGGCTGACCGGCAGGGCGCGGGCAGCGCTCAACCGTCAACGGCTTTTATCAGCGCTTCAGGTTGGCGATTTCTTCGAGGATGGAGTCGGAAACGGTGACGAGGCGTGAGCTGGCCTGGAAGGAGCGCTGCACGGTGATCATGTTGGCGAACTCTTCGGTGAGATCGACGTTGGCGAGTTCGAGCGTGTTGGACTGGATCGTGCCGAGACCGTTGGTGCCGGCCGTATTGTCGGCGCCGCTCAAGTTCGACGAGCCGCTGGTCGGGCCGGCGGCGGTGAAGCCGGAGAAGAGATTGTTGCCTTCCTTCACGAGCGCGGCGGGGTCGTTGAAGTTTTGGAGCAGCACGCGGTTGGTCGCGACCGAGGATCCGTTGGCGTAGAACTCGACCACGTTGCCGAACTTGTCGATCGAGTAGCTGGTGCGCTCGGCGGGCGTGGCCGCGGCGGTCGCGGTGGCAGTGGCGGTGGCCAGCGTGGCGGAAGCGCCATCGGCGGAGGTCTGCAACGCGGCCTTCACCGCCGTGAGGTCAGAACCGGCGCCCACGGCATCGGTGTGGGCCTGTTGCAGGGCGTCGCGTTTGGCGGTGGCGATCGTCACGGCATCGATGAGCGTTTGATCGGTCGGGGCGCCCGCGAGCGCGGTTTGCGCGGCGGTGAGAGCGGTATTGGCGGCGGTGAGCTCGGTATTGATCGAGGCCACGACGTCGGCGGCAGTGGCTGCGCTGGCATTGCTGGCAACGAGCGCGGCAAGCGCGGTGCTGGATTCCTGCGCGCCATCGCGGGCGATGGCCGTGTCGTGAATCGTGGTGGCATTATTCGTCGCCCACTCGGCGGCGATTTCAGCCGTGGTTTTCAAACGGATGTCGCCCACGGTTGAGGCCGGATTGGTGGCGGTGCCGCCCGTGAGACCTTGCACGCGGAGGCCGTCGGAGCTGACGAGGAAGCCGGTGTCGTCGATGCGGAAATTGCCGGCGCGAGTCGCATACGCGCGACCGTCCACCGAGTTTCTCACCACGAAGAAGCCGCTGCCGGAGATGGCGAGGTCGGACTCGACGCCGGTGGTGCTGAGCGCGCCCTGGGTGAAACGTTGCGAGATCTGCTGCAACTTCACACCGGTGCCGACCTGGGTGGCGGCCTGGTTGGAGGTGCTGCCCGTCGACGGCGCGGAGCTGCGCAGGGTGTTGCTGAAAGTGTCGGCGAAGGAAGCGGACGACGACTTGTAGCCGATGGTGTTAACGTTGGAGATGTTGTTACCAATGACCTCGAGGCCTTTGGTGAAACTGCGCATGGCGCTGACGCCGGAAGTGAGGGTGCCGATGAGTGACATATGAGACGAGCGGAGGTTGAGGAGACGGTGGGTGGGTTTTCTAAAAATCAGGCCGCGGGTTCGGCGGCGGGCGTGGGCGCGGGACGCACACGGGTGACAGCGGCGAGCGGGTGTTTGGTGCCGCCGATGGAAACATAGACGCTGCTGGCATCGGCCTCGACGGAGTCCACGATGCCGGTGACTTCGCCGTCGGCGGTGGCCACGGTGACTTCGCGGCCGAGGAAATTTCCGGCGGCCTGCATCTGCGTGTCGGCGCGGAGATAACCCATTTCTTTCGCGAGCGTGGTCTGCGCCTCGAGCGCGGCGAAACTGGACATCTGCGCGATGAACGCGGTGTCGTCCTGCGGATTCATCGGGTCCTGATTGGCCATCTGGACGGTGATGAGTTTGAGAAAATCATTTTGTCCGAGCGTCTTTTGAGTGACGCGGGCGGAGGTGTTGGCGGCGTCCGCTGCCGTGTAGCTGGAGGTGGCGTTGACGGTGCTCATAAGGGATCAGGCGAGGGCGTGCAGGTGAAGCGCAGTGTCGGGGCGGGCATACACGCGGCCGGAAGGCGACGCTGTATCCGCAGAAGCACTACGCGTGACACGTGAACCAAACGAAGGGCTGTGCGCGCCGGGGCGGTCCGCGGCCTCGTCGTGACGGGCCTGCTGCTGACGACCGGAGGCATCACTGTCGGCAAACGAGCTGCGCTCGTCCTGCGTCGGCGTGTTGAAAACGGGATCGGCCACGCGGTACGGACGGGCGTCGGCGGAAACGCCGATCTGGGCCTGCCATTCGCGGGCGAGCGTGTCGCGCAATTCGGGCGATGCGGTGCGGAAGGTGGTCGAGACCACGCCATCCTTGTATTCGACGCGGACGGAAAGCGGTTCGCCATCGCCCGTGCGAAAACGGACTTCCACGGAGTTGCGCTCAACCGCCCAAAGACCGTCGGCGATGTCGCGGATCTCGCGGACCATCTGCAACGCGGCAACCGGAGCGCCGGTTTCGGGTTTGGCGGCGGGCATCGCGGGCGCCACTGAGTCCGCCCGGAACGCAACCGGAGCGGCGAGACCGGCGATGGAAACATCGGCAGCGGGCGTTTTTGCGACGGGGGATTTCATGGAATCACCCCAGTTAGCCACGTCCGTGCCAACCTTCGCACTTACTTCCGTAACATCCTTATTATCAGACGATAAAATCTTATTTTTAAAATTTGAAACTAAGGGAAGCACCCCAGACGACGCTGAATCAGTTGGGATTTCGAAGGAAGCGGCAGTTTTTTCCCCGTTCGCCAAAACCGGGCGACGATCGGCCTGGTTGATCGGGCGCTCCCCCACCGAAGTTCCGACGGGAGACGCGGGCAACGCGCGCTCGGAAACCACGGGCGAAACCGGTGCAGAAACCGGCGCAACGGGAGAGGACGGCGCGGCGGTCGGATTCGAGTCAGCGGAGGGAGCCGGACGGACGACAGGCGCTGCTTCGGTGGCGGTGCGATTCACGAGCACGTCCGGCGCGGGAGTCGGAAGTAATTTGGAATCGTCGCTGCGGACATTGCCCGGCGCGACGGCGGCGGGTTGCGCGACCGCGGGCGACGCGAGGACCGGGCGAAAAACGGGCAGCTCTTCCCCACCCTCGCCAGACTGTGCCGCCGGCATGAGCTCGAAGAGAATCGTTTCGGCGCCATCGGCCAGGAGATCGCGCACGGATGGCTGCGACGACGTGGACTGTGACGCCGCGGGCTGCGCGGTCGAAGACGGAGCGGCAGAAATTTCCCCCGAGACGGGGATCGTGGAAGAAACGTCGCTGGGAGCGCCGAATTCTTGGGACGCGCAAATCGTGACTCCCGGTACGTGGCGTGGAGAAGCGTGGCGTGGAGAAGTCGGAGTGATCAGGTCCGTGCCTTCCGGAAAACCAGCGGTTGTGGCCGAGGGTTCATCCGCCGCAGGTGCATGGCCGGTGGCGAACGACGCCGCCGTGTTTGCCACAACCGGAGGCGGCGCGGCAGGAGCGTTCATCAACGACAGCAACTCCGCGAGCTGTGCGGGCGTGAGCGCCGGCGTCGAGGTATCCTCCGCAACGACGGGCGCTGCTTGTAATGGAAATGTGGATACGCCGCTCTGCGCCGGCTGTGCCTGCGCGGGATCGGCGCTCAGGAGCGCCTCGAAGGAAAGCCCGGCGTCCGCGGCGTTATCGCCGGCGACGGCAAACGGTGCGGGCGATTGGGCCGGGGTCGCCGGCAGCGAGACGGGAAAAGACAATGAAGAAGACATCGATCATGACCCGTCCTTGGGTTGAGAGTGTAACCGCTCCATCCATGGCGCGGAGTTGGAAAAAATGAGCTCAGGAACCGGGCGTGGTGCCGGCCTGATAGAGACGTAGCTTGTCGGTGAGCTGCGCGGCCCGGCGCGCGAGCGCAGGATCGTTGGCAGATTGTTTGGTGAGTTCTTCGAAAAGCGGGCTGAGCACGTCCTTGTTCATCAAGGCGAGCAGCTTCACCACGGAGGTGTCGTCCATCTGCTTGAAGATCGTAAGCGCGGCCTTGGGTGAAAGTTCGCTGTAGGTCGCCGCGAGCATCTTCATGTTGCGCAGCTCGTTCTCCTCGATGGAGACGACTGTATTCGCAATTTCACTACGCAGGTTTTCGAGCTGCTGGCGCTGGCGCGCGAGTTCGAGACGGTCGGAGGCGAAACGCGCTTCGCGTGCGATCACGTCGTCTTCGCGCTGTTTGAGCGCGGCGCGGGCTTCCTTGAGCTCGGCGGCGAGGTTTTCGATTTCGATGGTCCAAAAATCCCACGGCGGTTCAGGCGCCAGCGGGGAGGAAACCTGGACGCGGCTTTCGCGGGCTTCGGTGATGATGGGAACCGCGGCCTGCCAGAACGTGGCCAGCGAAACGCCCACGCCGAGGAATAATCCCAACGCGACGAGGACGAGCGGATGGTTGAGCTTCTTCATGAAACGGGTGTGAGGCTGCGCGCGGCGAGCGCGGAGGCGCGGTCGTCCATCGCAGCCTGATTTTCACGCTCGACCTCGTGGCGATGGAGGGCGCGTGCGCGTTGTTCGAGGTTCTCGATCACGCGGACATCGCGGCGCGCTTCGAACCAGCCCTGGCGTGCGGCTTCGAGTTCTTCGCGGCGCGTGTTGAGCTCGGACATGAGCTTCGCGATCTGCGCGTTTTCTTCCTTAAAAGCATCCATGAACACCGCTTGATCGGCGGCGCGGAAATTACCGAGACGCCCGGAGCGGATGATCGACTCGAGTTCGTTCACGCGGGCGCGCTGGTCTTCGAGGGCGCGCTCGGCGGCGGTGCAGGCGCGCACAGCGCGGGAGAATTGTTCGCGGGCGCGCAATTCGAGAAGGTTGCGGACCGTGGCGACTGAACGCAGGGGAAAGCGAAACTTCTTCATGAGACGATTTTTTTGAGGCTGGAAAAGGTGGCGTCGCGCTGGACGCGTTCGTGGATCTGCTGACGCAGGAAATTTCTCAGCGGTTCGTGCAACGCGACGGCCTGATCGAGCGCGGCGTTGGAACCTTTTTGATAAGCGCCGATGGTGATGAGGTCTTCGTTTTTGCGGTACGCAGCGAGGTGTTCGCGCGCGCGGCCGGCGGTGGCGACTTCCTCCGGCGAGCACACATCGCGCACGAGACGACTGATGCTCTCGAGCACGTCGATCGCGGGATAATGATTCGCATGCGCGAGCGCGCGGGAGAGCACGATGTGTCCATCGAGAATACCGCGGACGGCGTCGGCGACGGGTTCGTTCATGTCGTCACCTTCGACGAGCACGGTGTAGAGCGCGGTGATGGCGCCGCTCTCGCCCGCGCCGGAGCGTTCGAGCAGACGCGGCAGCAGCGCAAAAACAGAGGGCGTGTAACCGCGGGTCGCGGGCGGTTCGCCGACAGCGAGACCGATCTCGCGTTGGGCCATGGCGAAACGCGTGACCGAATCCATGAGCAGCAAAACATTTTTCCCCTGATCGCGATAAGCCTCGGCGATGGCGGTCGCGGTGTACGCGGCGCGCAGGCGCAGCGGCGCGGGCGTGTCGGACGTCGCGACAACAACGACGGAACGCGCGAGACCTTCCGGACCGAGATCCTTTTCGATGAATTCGCGGACTTCGCGACCGCGTTCACCGACGAGTGCGATGACCACGACATCGGCTTCAGCGCCGCGGGCGATCATGCCCATGAGCGTGGATTTGCCGACGCCGGAACCGGCGAAAAGACCGAGACGCTGACCGCGTCCAAACGGGATGAACGCATCGATCGCGCGCACGCCGGTGACGAAGGGCGACTTGATGCGCTGACGACGGAGCGGATGCGGCGGTTTGCCGGAGGCGGCGTTGGTGCGGGCGGTCGGGATGAGGCCGAGGCCATCGTACGGTTTGCCGAGCGCATCGAGCACGCGGCCCATGAGTTGCGGTCCGATTTGCGGCATCGGCGGACGATCGCACGCGGAGACTTCGCAACCGGCGTGAAGACCGGCCGTGTCGCCGAGCGGCATGAGCAGCACGCGTTCGCCGCGGAAGCCGACGACTTCGGCGAGGCAGGAAAAATGTTCGCGCTCGGAGCGGAGCTGGCAGAGCTCGCCTAGACCGACGTTGGGACCTTCGGACTCGATGATGAGACCCGTGACGCTGGTGACGTGTCCCAACCGGCGGGCGGGCGGGATGCTGCGCACTTGTGAGCGGAGCGCGTCGATGATGGGCGTGACGGAAGTCATGAGAGAGTGACCAGTGACACAGTGACCAATGACCCGTGGGAGAAATCCGAAGGCCGAAGGTCGAATGCCGAAGGGTTGGTTGCCGGGTACTTGTTACTTGGAAATTGAAACGTGGACTGTCTTCACGCGCTGAGAAGTTCGCGCGAGAGGGCGTCGAGTTTGGACTGGCGGCGGGCGTCGGTGAGGCCGAAGCGGCTGCGGACCTGGCAGTCGCCGGTTTCGAGCGTGGCATCGATGGTGATGCGCATGCCCGGGTACCGATTTTTCCATTCGCCGGGGAGCGATTCGAGCAGCGCGGCGTCGCGCGGAGAGATCACGAGTTCGAGGTTTTCGTGCTCGGGATAAAGTTGCTTGAGCGTTTCTTCGCAGAGGTGGAGCACCTGCTCGGCGGGCGGTTCGTAATCGGCGAGGAGGCGGCGCGAAATCTCGACGGCGAGCAGCGGCAAGGCATCGCGGAGTTGCGCGGTGATGTCGCTATCGACCGTGGAAAGGCGGCGGAAAAGACCTTCCTGCAACGCCTGCACCTCGGCGCGAAACTCGACGAGTTGTTGGTTCGCAAAGGCGCGCGCGGCATCGGTGCCCTCTTGATATGCCTGCGTGCGGATCGCGGCCATCTCGGACTCGGTGTAGAGACGCGCGGAGCGTCCCGGAATGGTGGCCGAGGCGAGCGGACGATCGAAGGCGACGAGTTTGTGGTGAGGCATGGGCGGGGAAAATTTCAAAGGCCAGAATCCAAACGCCAAAGAAAGGTCCAAACGGACAGCGCGGTTTTCTTCGAAGCTTGGTTCATGGAGTTTTTTTGGAGTTTGGCGGTTTGGCGTTTGGGATTTCTCCGTGTGCTTATGCCACCACTTCGCTTTCGGCTTCGCCGCCGAGGGAGACGGAGCCTTCTTCTTCGAGGCGGCGGACGACCTGGATGATGGCGTCCTGCGAGATTTCGACGTCCTTGAGGCGGACCGGGCCGAGCATGGAAATTTCGTCTTTGAGGCTCTCGGCGGCGCGCTTGGAAATGGCGCCGTAGATCTTGTCTTTGAGCTGTTCGCTCGCGGACTTCATCGAGATCGCAAGGTTCGCCGAATCGACTTCGCGGAGCACGCGCTGGAGGTCGGCATTCGCGAGACGGCCGAGGTCTTCGAAGCTGAACATCTTCTTGCGGATGGCGGCGCCGAGGTGGGCGTTGCGCTCCTCGATGCGGGCGAGGAGGTTTTTGGACATTTCCTTGTCGATGCCGTTGAGCAGGTCGGCCACGGCGCGGACGCCGCCGGAGCGGTGATACGTGGGGCGGACCTTGTTGTCGAAATGCTTGCCGAGGTTGCGGACGATCTTGCTGACGAGATCGAGCGAGGTGGAGTCGATCGTGCCGAGGCGTTCGACAACTTCTTCGCGGAGGTCGGGGCTGAGCAGGGCAAAAATTTCCGCGGCCTTCGGACCGTCGAGATACGAGAGGACGAAAGAGATGGTCTGCGGCTGCTCGTTCTTCACGAGATTGTAGATCTGGCGGCCTTCCATCTCGGAGATGTCTTTGATGACTTCGACGGCGGTGCCGGCCGGGCCGAGGCGGCCCATGATCGCGCCGGCCTTGTAATCGCCGCGGGCGATTTCGAGCGCGCGGCGGGCGTAGTCGAGACCGCCCATGGTCGCGGCGATGCTCTGGCCGATGACGGGAGAAAATTCTTCGAGCACTTTTTGCCGGAGCGACTCGGAGACCATGGTGAATTGCGACATCTCACGGCAGACGAGTTCGATGTCGGTGTCGTCGAGATGACGCATGATTTCCGCCGCGGGCTCAGGGCCGAGGATGATGAGGAAAATCGCGAGCTTCTGCTGGCGGGAGAGTTTGCTGAAATCGGGCTCGGACATGGCGAGAAGGCGCGTGCCGCGCCGCCAGTTTAGGTTTTAAGTGGGAAAGTTTGAGGTGGGTGGAGGCTGCGGCGGAAACGTTTCACGTTCACGAGCTGGGCCTGTTCAGCCCTTCTTCACGGCGACCCAATCGCGCAGGGCGGTGCCGATGTTGGCGGGCTTCTGGCGGATGAGTTCGGTGAGGAGTTCGGGCGTGAGCGAACCGTTGTTCTGCAACGTGCGCTGCACATCGGGCGGGGCGGTGAGCAGTTCCATGGGCACGGGCTCGAGGCGTTGTTTCTTGAGCGTCTTCCAGAAGATGAAGAGCACGAGCGCAGCGATGAGCACGGCGATGTAGCGGCTCGAGGATTCGATCCAGCCTTGGACGCGCGTCTCGGTCTGGATCTGCTGGATTTGCTGCGCGATGGGTTCGGTCTGGAAGGCGATCTCCTGCACGCTCACGAGGGAATCGAGCGACTGGCCGGGAGCGGCCTTGATGCCGAGGGCGTTGACGACGACCTGGCGAAGATCCTGAAGCTCCTTTTCGCTGCGGACATTGGGTTTGCCGTCGGCGGCGACGCCGCGTTGGGCGACAAATACCGACGCGGTGAGTCCGCGGATCGCGCCGGGCGTGCGGGTGGTGTTGGTGACGATGCGGCCGATCTCGAAAGTCGTGGAGCGGTTCTTGCGGTTGGTTTCGGAAACGTTGGACGGGCGCGTCTCGGTGTTGCCGGTGCCTTCGGGCGTGTTGGCGGAGATGCCGACGGTGCCGCCGCCGCGTTGTTCGGTGGAATTGGTGAGATCCTCGGTGATGGTCTGCGAACGCACGACCTGGCCCTCGGGATCGAATTTTTCCTGCATCAGCGTGGTGGCTTCGGAATCGATTTCGGCCGAGACGCGCACGATGGCGTTGTTGGCGCCGAGGACGGGGACGAGCATGCTCTCCACCTTCTTCGCGAAATACTCTTCGACCTGCTGGCGGTAACGCATCTGGCTCGAAGCGGTGCCGAGCGAGGGATCCTGCTTGAGGTCTTCGGAAAGCACGCGGCCACGATGATCGACGACGGCGACGGAATCGGGCTGGAGGCCCTGCACGGCGTTGGCGACGAGGTGGCGGATGGAGTTCACCGCATCGGCGTCGAGACGGTTGGAGGAAAGTTCGACGAAGACCGAGGCAGTCGGCTTGAGGTTGCGATCGGTGAGCAGGAGGCGGCTTTCCGGTTGCACGATCATGACGCGCGCGGCCTGGACGCCCTCGAGCTGGCCGATGGTGCGGGCGAGTTCGCCTTGGAGTGCGCGCAGGTAATTGGTGCGCTGCACGAAGTCGGAGAGACCGAACTGGCCCTTGTCGAAAATTTCAAAACCGACGCCGTCGCCCGTGGGCACGCCCTTGGCGGCGAGTTCCATGCGGAGGCGGTAAACCTGATCGGCCGGCACGTACACGGTGGCACCGCCATTGGTGACCTTGTGCGGGATGTTTTGCGCCTGGAGCTGGCTGATGATCGCCGCGGCGTCTTTTTCCGAGAGACGACCGTAGAGCAGTTGCAGATCGGGACGGCCGGACCAGAGCACGAGCGCGACGAGACCGCCGGTGACGACGAGCGCGGCGAGGACGAGCGAAACGCGTTGGTTGAGGCCGAGTTCCTTCCAGAGATTCAGGAGGGATTGAGTGAAGTTTTTCATCGGGGGCTAGCGGGCGCCGTGGAGGGGAAAATGAAGGGGAAAAGTGCTCAGACCGGCATGCGCATGAGTTCCTGGTAGGACTCCACGACTTTGTTGCGGACCTCGACCATGAGCTGGAAGGCCACGCCGGCCTCCTGCATGGCGATCATCGATTGGTGCAGGTTGTCGTTGTTGCCGAGGAGGACATCGCGGGTGATGGCCTGCGCCTCCTTCTGCTTGCCGTCCACGGCCGAGATGAGCTGGCCAAAAACCTGGCCGAATCCACCGGGCTGCACGGAACCCGCCTCGGCGGACGCGCCCATGCCGGGGAGCTTGACCGGACCGGTCGGCGCGTCGTCGCGCGTGATGCCGGGGAGCTTGGCTAGCAGGGGATTCTGGACGGAAGTGACGGAGCCGAGAAGGGACATGGCGAAGAAAAGAAGAAGCGGGCGATGCGCGGATTATTTGCCGATTTCGAGGGCCTTGGTGGCCATCTGGCGGGCGCTCCTGACGACGGAAAGATTGGCCTCGTAGGCGCGCGAAGCGGACATGAGGTCCACCATTTCGAAGGCCATGTTCACGTTGGGCATGAGCACGTAGCCATCCGCGCCGGCGTCGGCGTGCTGCGGGTCGTAAATGCGCGCGCCGGGCGTGTTGTCGGTGCCGATCTTGCCGATGTGCACGCTCTGGAGGGCGGCGGCGCCGGCGGGACCATTGGTGTGGCGGAGCAGCTCGGTTTCGAACGAGACGGTCTTGCGCTGATAAGGCAGGCCATCGGGGCCGCGCGTCGTCTGGGCGTTGGCGATGTTTTGCGCGACGATATCGAGACGAGTTTTCTGCGCAGTGAGAGCGCTCGCGGTGACGTCGATGCCGGAAATGATGTTCATGAGTATCGCGGTAAGTGGGTTAAAAAAACGCGCTCACATGCTGCGACCGGTGATGGCGAGTTTCATCTGTTTGATGTTCCGGCTCACGAGCTCCGTCAGGAAGTCGTGCTCCACGCTGTTGCGGCTCATATCGAGCAACTCGCGCTCGATCTCGACGGTGTTGCCATCGGGGCGGACGCTGCGGGCGTGGGCATCTTCGACGAGCGACGGACCGGAAATCTCGCCGCCGGAAAGCGTGCCGGATTCGAGCTTGGCGCGGAGCTGCGACGCAAAATCGGTGGAGACCTGCAGCCGGCGGTAGCCGGGCGTCTCGGCGTTGGCGATGTTCGACGCAATCGCTTCCTGGCGCAGCAAGGAGGCATCCAGGAGATTCCGCGCGAGTAGGTAGTTATCGGACTGGAAAATCGGATCGATCATCGAGCCCGCATTCAGCAATGCCGGTGCCAAACGAGTTTTTACTAACGTAACTACATTTATAACAATCAATTAAAAACTTCTAGGGAGTACACCTCAGGACACCCGGGCAAACACCCCGGTTTCTCGCAAAGCGGATCGGCAAAATTTGCCCGCGCTTCAAAAACCGCGCCGGGCCTCCCCGCGTGGCGCGCGTTACCAAAGCCACAAAGCAACCTACATTCAGCGCAGAATGCGCCGATAGGCTTTTAACACACCCTGACATGAGGGACAGCGACTACGACTTCATCCGCGAATTGGTTTATCATCACAGCCGCATCAATCTCGGGCCCGACAAGCGCGAGCTGGTTTCCGCGCGCCTGGGTAAGCGACTGCGTGCCACCAACATCACTTCGATCAGCGACTACTGCCGATTTCTTCAGCAGAAGGAAGGCGGCGACGAACTCTCGCACCTGATCGACGCGATCTCGACCAATCACACCTTCTTTTTCCGCGAGCCCCAGCACTTCGACTTCCTGCGCGACACCGTCGTGCCCCAGATGCTCGAGAACCGCGTCGCCCAGCGCTGGCCCTCGTTTAACGTCTGGAGCGCCGCCTCGTCCTCCGGCGAAGAGCCCTACTCCATCGCGATTTCGCTGCTCGAACAGTTCAGCAAGTCCACGCCCTGGCCGTGGCGCGTCGAGGCGACCGATATTTCCCATAAAATCCTCCAGCGCGCCCGCATCGGTGTGTACCGTGCGGAATCCGTTTCCCACGTCCCGCCCGCCGCGCTGCGCAAACATTTCCAAAAAGGATTCGGCCCGCAGGAAGGAAACTACCGCGTGAAACCGCACGTGCAGGAATGCGTGACCTTCCGCCAGCTCAACCTGCTCGACCGCCACCTGCCCTTCGCGGACTCGTTCCACCTCATCTTCTGCCGCAATGTCATGATCTACTTCGACCGCGCGACCCAGGAGGAACTCGTGGCCAAACTCACGCGCCACCTCGTGCCCGGCGGCTATTTGTTTGTCGGCCACTCCGAAAGCCTCAGCGGCGTCAAACACACGCTGGAGGTCGTCAAACCCGCCATCTACCGGAAACCTCTCTGACCGCCGTCCTCATGAGCCTGCGCAAGATCCGTGTCCTGATCGTCGATGACTCCGCCGTCATCCGCAAAGTCGTGAGCGAGGCACTCGCCAACGACCCCGAGATCGAAGTCGTCGGCACCGCTCTCGATCCCTACATCGCGCGGGACAAGATCGTGCAGCTCAAACCCGACGTGCTCACGCTCGACATCGAGATGCCGCGCATGGACGGGCTCACCTTTCTCAAGATCATCATGGAGGAGCGTCCGCTGCCCGTGATCATCATGAGCTCGCTTTCCAAAACCGGTTCGCAACACGCGATCGAGGCGCTGCGCCTCGGCGCCGTCGATGTGCTCGGCAAACCCGGCGGCTCGTACTCCTTCGGCGACCTCGGTCCGCAATTGATCGCCAAGATCAAATCCGCCGCCATCGCCCGCCTGCGCAAACCCGTCCCCACCCGCACGCCTTTCCGCCCGGCGCCCCATGCCGCCGCGCCCGCTGTATCCAATAATCAACTACCCGCCCGCCGCGTGCCCTCCGCGCGCCCGGCGCCCGTCGCACCCCGCGTGCGGCCGCCCGTGCCCGCCGGCAAGCATCACCCGCGGCGCGTCATCCTCCTCGGCGCCTCCACCGGCGGCACCGAGGCGCTGCGCGAAGTCCTCACCGCGCTCCCCGGCGACCTTCCCGGCATCGCCATCGTGCAGCATATCCCCGCTCATTTTTCGAAAGCATTTGCCGACCGCCTCAACAACAGCTGCGCCTTCGCCGTGCGCGAAGCGGTCGATGGCGATCGTCTCACGCCCGGCCTCGCACTCATCGCTCCCGGCAACTTCCACATGATGCTCCAGTGGGCTGGCGACAGTTACCGCGTACGCATCACCGACGGCCCGATGGTCTGGCACCAACGCCCCGCAGTGGATCTTCTTTTCAAATCCGCCGCCGACATCGCCGGGCCGCAAGCCATCGCGGGCGTCCTCACCGGCATGGGCAAGGACGGCGCTGAGGGCCTTCTGCGTCTGCGCGAAAAAGGCGCCACCACGTTTGCCCAGGACGAAGCCACCAGCGTCGTTTACGGCATGCCGCGCGTCGCGTGGGAAAACGGCGCCGCTCAACGCCAGCTCGCGCTCGAAAACGTCGCCGATTATCTCGTGCAAACCGCGTCCGCGCCCGTCGTCGCCAGCCCCACTCTGGATGTTGCCTGACGTCCCCTCGTCCGCTTCCGGTCTGTAACACGGGTTGACCTGTCCCGCCGCGACCGCCTTGCTCGCCCTGTCTCTCCGCGGCCTTCCCTTCTTGCCCTCTCATGACGCCCGACAGCGCCAACTCCGCTCCTGCCTCCCTCCTCATCGTCGATGACGAGCCGATCGTGCTCGGTGCGCTGAAGGAAACGCTCGAGCGCGAAAAATATCATGTGGTCGCCACCACCAGCGCGCGGAAAGCCCTCGAGATCCTCCGCGACCGCGAATTCGCCGTCATCATTTCCGACCAGCGCATGCCCGAGATGATGGGCCTCGATTTTCTCGTGGAGAGCAAAAAGATCCGCCCGCTCTCCTCGCGCATTCTCATCACCGCGGTGTTGTCGCTGCCGACCATCGTCGACGCGATCAACAAGGGCGAAATCTTCCGCTTCGTCGCCAAGCCATGGCTGCGCGAAGAGCTCACCGCCACCGTCAAGAACGCGATCAATCGCTACGAGTTGATCGTCCAAAACGACCGCCTCACCAGCGAAGGCCAGCGCCTCAACCAACAGCTCACCATCGCCAACGCCGCGCTCGCGGAACAGATCGCCACGCTCAAGCACCAGAAACAGGAACTCGACAAGGCCAACGCCGAGCTCGCCACGCGCTACGAGCACTCGCTCGACCTCTGCTTCCGCATCCTCGCCACCTACGACCCGCTCCTCAGCGGCCAGGCGAAAACGCTCGTCGATATCACGCGGAAAATGGCCGAGACCGAACACTTCACCGACGACGAAAAACACGTCCTCCGCTCCGCCGCCTGGCTCTGCGATCTCGGCCTCATCGGCGTGCCGCGCGAGCTGCTCCGCACTTTCCGTCAAAACCCCGACAAGCTCAGCGAGCGCGATCAACACACGCTGCAAAGCCATCCGATCTACAGCCAGACGCTCGCCGCCCACATCGACAACCGACCCGCCGTCGGCGAAACCATCCGCGCCCACCACGAGCGTTGGGACGGCAAAGGTTATCCCGACGGCCTCAGCGGTCGCGCCATTCCGTGGACCGCCCGCTGCCTCGCCGTCGCCGTGTGGTTTGTCGAATCCGGCCTCCCCAAGGATCAGGCCATCGAAGCCATCCTCGCCGAATCCGGCCGGGCGCTCGATCCCGAAGCCGTCCGCCTTTTCCTCAAGGTCACGCACCTCATCCAACTCCCGCGCAAGGTCCGCGAAATCCTCCTCGACGAACTCGAGGCCGGCATGACGCTCGCCAATGGTCTCTACAGTCCGCACGGCCTGCTCCTCGTCAGCGAGGGCCAGACGCTTAATCCGGCGATGATTTCCAAGATCCGGAATCATAACCTGATCGACCCGATCAGCCAGCGCCTGCTGGTGTATTCATAAACCCACTACGCGCGGCTCTCCGGCCGGCAACCTGTGCGCAAGCACACGACGCGCTGGAGTTTCACAAATTTTTGAGAGGAGAAAAAAGGCCGGTTTTTTGCCAGGCCCCGACCTCAAGTTTGCCGCTTCGGAGCCGTAATTAGGCAAGGCCGCGCTCAGCGGCCTCCGCATGCGCCAAAACCGTTTTAACTGCCACCTGCATCACGGGGGCACCGAGTCATTCTGATCCATGGCCGGAGCACCCACTGTATCCGCCCTGTTCGCTCAACGTGTCGTGGTCGGAGTCGGCGACATGGCCGTCTCCAATAACGAGATGGTGACGCTTTCCACCTATGCGCTCGGCTCGTGCGTCGGCGTCATCGTGTACGATTCCGTGGCGCACGCCGGCGGCATCCTCCACCTGATGCTGCCCGATTCGACCATCTCGCCCGACAAGGCCACGAAACAACCGGCGATGTTCGCCGACACCGGCCTGCCCTTTCTTTTCAAATCGCTCCTCGGTGTGCGCGCCGACCGCGACCGTCTCCGCATCTTCCTCGCTGGCGGCGCCAGCGTTCTCAACGGCGCGGACCCTTTCAAAATCGGCGAGCGCAATTGCGTCGCCGTGCTGCGCTACCTCAAGACCAACGGTTACGCGATCGCGGGCCAGGACATCGGCGGAAACGTCAACCGCACCGTCCACATGGAGATCGGCACCGGACGCGTATCCATGAAGCTCCCCAATCGCAGCGAGCAATTCTCGCTGTAAACGGCCGCCCTCGCGCATCCAAATTCTGGATACGCCAATCCGGGAGCGCCGGCTTTCCCGCCGGGCATCATCCCCCGCCCCCGCGCATACGACGGGTGTCGCGACGCTCCCCTGCGCCGCAAAAAAAACGCCCGGCCGGCGCTTTCGCGTCCGGCCGGGCTGACCACAACACCTGTATGAAATTCGCGGCTCGCCGATTGGGGTCGTTCCGCGAGAAGCGCCAGCATCACTTGGCGCCATTGAGTGTGATATCGGCGCGCCCGCACAAAGCTTGAGGAGCTTTTTTCGCGCCGTTTCGCCGCCGTTGAAACACGGCCAAAATAGAGGGGCGGAGGCCGGTATCAACGACCTCCGCCCCAGTGAACCCACGAACTCGCTCAACTCATCGCTTCAAAAGCTGAGCGCTCCGTGAGAAAGATTTTCGCGCAACAGACGGCCCGCCCGTGCGAGCACTTCGGGGATGGCGCGTTCAAGCACTTCTGGCGTGAACCCCCACTCGACCAGGAGCGTCGAGTTGAGCTCGAAAAGAAAACCGTCTTCAGCCACGCCCGCGCCGATCGAGACGGCGATGAACTTGGCCGCATGCACATGCACGATCAGCGGCATGACCGCGGCCGGCGCATCCGCGCGCGGCGGATTATGCACACCCACCGCAACGAGCGAGGCGGGGAATTTCCATTTGCGCAGGAGTTCCGCACCCACGTCGGCGTGATTGTACCCGAGCACGGCAGACTCCGCCTGCAACCAGGTGCAACCCGTGCGGGCTTGCTCATCGCGCACCGCGGCAAAATGCGCACCGCAGGCATGCGCCACCGCGAGCTTGCCGATTTCATGCACGAGGCCCGCCGTGTACGCGGTGTTGGGATCCACCTTGCCAGAGTTTTCGGCGAGGTATTCCGCGGCGACGGCGGTGACGAGCGAGTGACGGCAAAAATCGCCTGCCTCCCATTGATAACCTTCGACCTTTTGCGTCATCCAGCGACTCGCGAGCGAGAGCGCGGCGAGCCGATAAACTTCGCGCTGACCAAGGCGCATCAGGGCGTCGGTCAAAGCCTCCACCTGACGATTGCCCGCGGCGAAAAACGCAGAGTTGGCCAGGCGCAACGTGGAGCTGGCGAGCGGAGGATCGACCTGAATCACGTCGCGCAGATCGTCGATCGAGGCATCCTCATTCTCGAGCACGCCGATGAGTCGAGGGAGCAACGTGGGCGAGCACGGCATGCGCAGCGCCTGTTCGCAAACTTCGGAAAGTGTGGGTTTTTCGCTCATGGATGCGGCGCTCATGCGGCATGCGAAAACAGCGACGCCGGATCGAGGATCAGCGCGATGCCGCCGTCTCCCAGTATCGCTCCGCCGGATACGCCCGCGAGGTTCTGGAGGAACCCGCCGAGGCTCTTGATGACGACTTCCTGTTTGCTCACCATGTCGTCCACGAGCAGCGCGGAGGCGCGGCCGTTGTTTTCGACGATCACGACGATGCCTTCCCACGGATTCTCGATCGCACCGGGGATGCCGAAGCGGCGGTAGAGACGATGGACGGGCAGGATTTTGCCGCGATGGTCGAGTACTTCGCCGCGACCGTGGATCGTGGAAAGCGCGTCCTTCGAGGGACGCAGCGCCATCTGCACCGACGTGCTGGGAAGGATGAAGCGGTCGTCGCCCACACGCACCACGAGGCCGTCGATGATGGCCATGGTGAGCGGGAGGCGGATGCGGAAGGTCGAGCCGCGGCCCCATTCGGAGACGATCTCGATCTTGCCGCGCAGTTTCTCGATATTGCGCTTCACGACATCCATGCCGACGCCGCGACCGGAGACCGCGGTGACTTTATCGGCGGTGGAAAAACCAGGGAGGAAAATCAGGTGATTGATCTCATCCGGCGTGAGCTGCGCGTTTTCCGGGATGAGATTTTGTTTTTTCGCCTTCGCGAGGACCTTCTCGGCGTTGATGCCGCGGCCGTCGTCGCTGAGCTCGATCACGATGCTGCTGCCCTCGTGATAAGCCTTGAGATGGACATTGCCGACCTCGGGCTTGCCGCTGGCTATGCGGTCCTCGGACGACTCCAGGCCGTGATCGAGTGAGTTGCGCACCATGTGGACGAGCGGATCGCCGATGTCCTCAACGACGGTGCGATCGAGTTCGGTGTCTTCGCCGCTGACGTGGAAATTGACGCGTTTGTTGAAGTCGCGCGACAGGTCGCGCACGAGGCGCTCCATCTTCTGAAAAGTAGGTTTCACCGGGATCATGCGCAGCGACATCGAAGTGTGCTGCAGTTCCTTGGTGAGGCGGCCGAATTGGGTGATGTTGCGCAGCAGCGCGGCGTTTTCCGTCTCCAGCGAACGCGCGGATTCCATCAACTGGCTTTGCACGATCACGAGTTCGCCCACGACATCCATGAGCGAATCCAATTTGTCGGTGTTCACGCGCACCGTGCTCGAGCTCGCCGTGCGAGGCTCCCCGGAGGCGGCCTTCGTCGAAACCGGTTTCGGAGCTGCGGGTGCTTTCTCCGCGTCGGGGGCAAACGGCACGACCGGTGCAAGAGGCTCGGCTGGCTGGGCTGTTTTCGCGGCGGGAGGAGGCGCAACGGCAGCAGGCGTCGCAGGCGCGGCGGATGGTTCGCCGGAGGCGAGGCGTTTCACCGCGCGGATGAGATAACTCACCGGCACGATCTCGGAAGGAACCACGCCCTGCTCGAGGGCGACCGTGATCTGGTTCACCATGTTCTGCACCGCATCGCGGCTCTTCAGAATCTCGGTGATGATCGTCGAGTTGAGGCGCAGCTTGTGATTGCGCGCGAGGTCGAGCAGCGACTCCACCTCGTGCGTCAGCGTGTGCATCGGCGTGAGATGGAGGAAACCGGAGACACCCTTGATGGTGTGGAACGAACGAAAGATGGAATTCAGCGCCTCGGGATCGTCGGGCGTTTCATCGAGCGCGAGCAACGCGGCCTCGATCTGCTGCAAATGATCCAGCGCCTCGGCGTGGAACTCCGTGAGCAATTCGCGATTTTCCTCGAGGTTGAGATCGAGCAACACGTCGTTGACTTCAAGACCGTCGCCGGCAGCCGGCACGGATGCGGGCGTGGGGGCGGGATTGGCCGGCGCGCTGGCAGAAACCACCGCGCCTTCATGCACGGGCGGCACGGCTTGCGATGCTTTATTCGCCTCTGCGGCGAGCGGGAGCCACTTCACGACCTTGCGCAGATGATCGAGCGTGGCGTCGTCGAAGGGCTGTGCGTTATCGAGCTGTTTCTCGAGGTCGTTTTTCAACGCCTCCAGCGGCGTCCGAAGATCGGGCTCCGTGGCGCACGCGTCGATGAGTTCGCCGAGCAGACTGTAGGCGGGGATCAACCCGTCGTCGCGGCCGACCTGCGCAAGGATCGACTCGCCAGCGAGTCGGTTGCTGAGATCATCGAGAGCGGCATAGGATTCCGGAGAAAGAGGCATGGAGCGAAGCGAAACGATTCCCCCCACATTCGGCGCGCTCTCACGAAACTTAACCGATTTCGCTCCCTGAATTGCATTCCGCCCCGCCGCCCGCCGCAGCGCGTGAGGGAAACACCCGGGGAGATTTTTTCTAAAGCGCGCCTTCATGTGCGCCGAAAGGATACTCCGTGAGCTATGCCATCTCGGCGGCTCCTTTTCCATTTCACGAATTTGACCTCACCCATGAGCTCTCCTGCTGCGCCGCGCATCGCCACTCAAAACACCGGCAAATACCTGACGGTCGTGCTCGACAACGAGTCCTACGGCATCGCCGTGCTGAAGGTCCGGGAAATCATCCGCATGCAGAAAATCACGCCGGTGCCCCAGATGCCCGAGTTCGTGAAAGGCGTGATCAATCTCCGCGGCCGCGTCATCCCGATCATCGATCTCCGCGTGAAGTTCGGCCTCCAGGCCATCTTCGCCGAACGTACCTGCATCGTGGTCGTCCAGGTCAAAGTTTCCGCCACGCAAAACGTGCAGATGGGTCTGATCGTGGACAGCGTCGAAGAGGTCGTGAATCTCGCCGCCAATGAGATCGAGCCCACGCCCGATTTCGGCACGCGCATCGACACGAGCTACATCCTCGGCATGGCCAAGATCAAAGGTACCGTGAAGACGCTTCTCGACATCGACCGCGTCGTCGCTCCCGAAACGGTCAAGGAAATCGCGGACAACCTCTGAGCGTCCTCCGCCGCTCCGCCCTCCTTTCACGCCGCGCGTTTCCCGCGCGGCTTTTTTATATCCGTTTTCCGGCGCCTGACCGTACCCAATATTCGGATACAACCTTCCGCGGGCGTTTCCCCCGCGGGATCAATGCTGATCGGCCGGCAGTGCGGTGCCGGTGCGCGCACGCGCAAACGCCGCATCGAGCGATTCTTTGCGCAAGGGTTTCGTGATGTAATCGTTCATGCCGGATTCGAGACACTTCTCGCGATCGCCCTGCATGGCATTCGCCGTGAGGCCGATGATCCACGGTTGACGATCGGCCGGTAGCGAACGCCGGATTTCCGCCGTCGCCTCGAGTCCATTCATCTCCGGCATGTGCCAGTCCATGAGCACGACATCGTAGCGCCGTTCCGAAACGCGGCGGATGCCTTCGAGGCCGTTGTTGGCCACATCGGCGTCGTGCCCCATGCGCTTCAACATCGCCAGCGCGACCTTCTGATTCACGATATTGTCCTCCACGAGCAAGAGGCGCAAAGCGCCGTTCTCACTCGCGGTTTCCGCAACTGCCGTTTCCCGTTCGGCGGGCGTCGCGACGGGTTGCGCAGGCGTTGTCACGATCGTGAAATAAAAGACGGACCCGAGGCCCACTTCGCTTTCCATCCACGCATCGCCGCCCATGAGCTTGGCGAGGCGTTTGCAGATCGCGAGGCCGAGCCCCGTGCCGCCGAACTTCCGCGAGGTGGAGAGATCCGCCTGGCTGAACGGCTGGAAAAGCAGCGCCTGTTTTTCGGGGGGAACACCCATGCCGGTGTCGCGCACCGCAAACTGCACGCAGACCTGGCCCGGAGAAACCATCTCCGCGGACGACACGGAAACTTCGATGGAGACTTCGCCGTGGCTGGTGAACTTCACCGCGTTGCTGACGAGATTGGAAAGGATCTGCCGGATGCGCGTGACATCGCTGTTGATCCACGGCGGCACGCCCGGGCGGATCACGCCGGAGAGTTTCACGCCTTTCTCCTGCGCACGGCCGGAGAACAGCGCGAGCGTTTCATCGACCTGGCGCGCGATCGAGAAGTCGCCACTGTCGAGCTCGAGTTTGCCCGACTCGATTTTCGAGAAATCAAGAATGTCGTTGAGGATGACGAGCAGGCTGTTGCCGGAGTTGCGGATGGTCTCGAGGCCGTCGCGCTGCTGCTCGGTCAGCTGGGTGTCGAGCATGAGCTCGGTCATGCCGATCACGCCATTGAGCGGCGTGCGGATTTCATGACTCATCACCGCGAGAAACGCGCTCTTCGCCTGATTCGCGACCTCGGCGGAAAGTGCGAGTTCGTTGGCGCGCGCGATCGAGTCCTCGAGCTGGCTGTTGGCCGCTTCCAGTTCCGCTTTTGCGAGCAACAACGTCTCCTCGGTCTTGCGGCGTTCGCGGATCTCGCGGGCCATTTTTCCCTGCGTTTCGAGAAGCACCTGTCCACTCGATTGAAGCAATGCCTCGGATCGGCGCACGCGCTGGAGCTGCTGCTCCAATTCGCCTTGCTGCTCCTTCGCACGGAGCCGGCTGTACTCTTCGCCAAGAATGTGGCGACGGTTCAGGTACGACCAGAAGCCGACCACGATCGTCTGAAGAAACAGACCGGAAAAATGCAGGAATGCGCCGAGCAGATTGCCCCCGGCCCCCGAGGAGGCGAACGCGTAGGGAAACAGGTTGCTGTAACTGGTCGCGGCAAAAATCCACGACACGCCAAACATGAGCGCCGCCACAGGCACAAACACCCGCCAGTCCGCGTAGACCACCATCATCGTCAGCGCCGTGAAATGAAACAGATGCGCCTCATACAATCCGCCAAGCTGATACACATGCAGGCAGACGAGTGTGTGCAGGGAAAGTCCCGCCACGCAACGCGTCAGGAACGAGCCAGGCGCCGTCCGTATGCAAATCGTGAATACAATAAAGACGGCGGGAACCACGCAGGCGGTGGCCACCCAGGTGCCGTGCACCGCCGCCAGCCCGGCGGCCAGCACCGTGTGCAACCCCACAAAAATCCGCATCCACCGGTCGCCACGCAGGTACACCGGCTCCAGCAACTTTTCGTCGCTGGTGCTTCCGCTCACCGACGCGATCAGCGACGACGCCTTCGGAAACAGGCCGGCCTTGTACGCGGACGGTTTCACGAGGGGTCCTTCTGCGCGCCCTGCACCGTCGCCTTGCGGTCGAGCACTTCGCGCAACTTGAACGCCAGTTCCTCCAGCCGGTACGGTTTCGGAAAGAAATCCTTTTGCCCGAGCGCCGTGAGTTCCTGCCGCGCATCGGGCGTGATGTTGCCGCTGATGACCACCACCTTGCTGCTCGGACGCAGCCGCTGGATGTGGTGATAAACATCCACGCCGTTCATCCGCGGCAGGTTCAAATCGAGGAGGATCGCATCGATGCGGCCCGGCTCCGACATCAACATGTTGACCGCTTCGACGCCGTCGGCGGCCATGAGCAACCGGTAACCGCTCGGCGCGAGCAACGCTTTCAAAAGATCGCGCAGGCTCTGCTCATCCTCGACCACGAGCACAGTCTCGGTGCCGCTCGGAATGCGTCGGGATACCTGAGAGGGCGCGATCGCCGGCACGGGTTTCACCGCCTCGAGAGGCAGATAAATATTAAAGGTGCTGCCCTCGCCTTCCACGCTGTCCACTTCGAGGAAGCCGCGGTGGTTCAGGATGATGCCGTACACGACGGAAAGCCCGAGGCCGGTGCCGCCATTGCCCTGCTTGGTGGTGAAGAACGGCTCGAAGATCCGGTTGCGCACATGCGCGGGCATGCCGCAGCCGGTATCCGCAACGCGGATACAGACGTAGTCGCGCGTGCCGTCGGCGCCGAGGCGTGCGATCGTTCCGCCGGCTGCGCGGCGGGTCGAAATGGCGATGCCGCCGCCCTTCGGCAGCATGGCATCGCGCGCGTTCACGCAGAGGTTCATGATGACCTGCTGCAGTTGGTTCGGATCGGCGGCGAATTCGGGAATGGTTTCGTCGAGATCGAAGGTGAACGCGATCGTGCGCGGGAAGGTTTCCACGCACATGCGGCCGAGATCCTTGATCTGTTGGTTCACCGAAACCGGCCGGAAGGTGGACTCTGTTTTGCGACTGAAGGTGAGAATCTGCCGCACGAGGCCCACGGCCCGTTGCGCGGCATCCTGAATTTCCCGCAGATGGCGCGCCTGCGTTTCGTTCGCGGGTCCGCGGCTGATCGCGATCTCCGCGAAGCCGTTGATGATCGCGAGCACGTTGTTGAAGTCGTGCGCGATGCCGCCGGCGAGCGTGCCGAGGCTCTCCATCTTTTGCGCCTGGCGGAGCTGCTCCTCGAGTTTCTTGCGCTCGGTGATGTCCTCACGCATCGCGAGCAGATGCGTCACTTCGTCGGCAAAATTATGAATCGGCGAAACCTGGACATGCTCCCACAGCAGCGCGCCGTCTTTGCGTCGCGTGCATAACTCACCGGTCCACTTGCGGCCGGCGCGCACGGTTTCTTCGAACTCGCGAAACGATTCGTCGCTCGCGTGCCCGCCGCGCAACACGGGGATGTTCTTCTCGAAAATTTCCTCGAGGGTGTAGCCCGTGGTCTGGGTGTATCGAGGATTCACATACTGGACGCGCCCGTCGGGCGTCGTCATCACGATGGAAAAAGGCGATTGCTCGACCGCGCTGGCCAGCTTTTGAAAATGCTCCTCCGCGAGACGTCGCTTGGTCACATCGCGGCCAATCGAGCGATAGGCGATGATCATCCCGTCGTGATTGCGCACCGCGCAATCCTCCCACGAAAGCCAGCGCCAGCCCTGGGCCGTCTGCCAGCGGTGTTCGTGCGCACCGCGATGCGGCGGACGATCGATGCGCGCGATGGCGGCGCGCCAGCCGGCCACATCGTCAGGATGCAGCAGCGGAGCCGTCTCGGCGCCAGGCCACGAGGCCCGGGGCACGCCGAACTTTCGGGCAAACGCCTCGTTCACCGCCAGCACGCGTCCGTCGGGATTGCGCAACAACGCGAGTTCCACGCTGGCCTGCCATGGGCGCAGTTCCTCGTCGTATTCACCACTGCTCAGATCGACGAGCCGCAGCGTCACGATGATGGCCGAGGGTTTCTGGCGGCGGCGGTAAACCGGTTGTTCGCGCGCGATTAATCCGAGCGCGTCGAGATCGCCGAGCTGGTCGAACGGTTCACCCAAAAGATCGGGCGGCTCGCGTCCGAGCAGCATCGCGGCGCGACGGGTGGTTTGCTGAATGCGGCGACGCGAGTTCAGCACCAACACGGCTTCTTCTTCAGCAGCGGCCGTCGAGGCAGCCATCTTGGGAAGCTGGGCGAAAAGGGTCATCACGAAGCTGGGCGTTTCCTCGAGAAGCCGATCACACCAGACCACTTAGAACCGTGGGCAGGCGCTGCATGCTGTTGGAGAGCGCGGCGCGCGCGATCCGGGTTTCTTTTTCGTCGGTTCCGTAAAGGATGCGCCAGCCCGGCAATTCGAGCCAGGAGTCCTCGGGGATCGGATCGACTTTTTCAAAGCCGCCTGGAATTCCCGCGAAACGCACCAGTTGATCGGCCACCTGTACCGCGGCCGCATAAAACGAATGCTCCGGCGCGCTCGCCGGATCGTTGTGATAATAAACCGCGTCGGAAATCTCCGACGACAGTTGATGGCGCTGCAGATAATAACCGCCGATGCGCGCGTGGTCCCAGCCGATCAATTCGCGCTCACGGGCGCACACCGCGGATGGCGAGGAAAATTGTGTTTCGAAAATCTTCGCAAACTCCTCCGGAAACGCGGAGGCGAGCACGACTTTGCCCACATTGTGGAGCAGGCCGATGATGTAGTCCGTATCGTCGTCCACCAACAAGGTCGTGGTCGCGAGGATCTCCCGGGTCATGATCGCCGCGCCGATGGAGTGTTTCCACAATTCCTTCCACGGCAGTCGCAGCGGAGAGCGATTGATTTTCTCCAGCTCCTCGATGACCGGCGTTGCCATCGACAGCTCGCGGATCTGGCGCAGGCCGAGATAAAAAACCGCCTCTTCGATATTGTTCACCTTCGCGGTGAGACCGAAATAAACCGAGTTCACCATCCGCAGCAGGCGCGCCGTCAGCGACGGGTCGCGACGAATGATCTCCGCGATCTGCGAGTTGTAGCTCTGCTCCGAATTCACCAGGCCCGCCAGCGCGCGGTTGATGCTCTGCAACGACGCGAGCTTCGGGCACGCATCGATGCGACGCATGATTTCAGCGTCAGGGTACGCCTGGAAAGGCGGTTGCGTAGTTGCCGGTGGAGGACTGAACGAAGACATGAGCGATGCACCACGTCGCTTCACACGGGGAAAACGGCATGATGTTTGTTCCCCCTAAATCGACGATAACCCGCCCAAGTTTAGGGGCTTTCTGCGGAATCCTTCCGGGTACTTTCCCTCAAGTCCCGTCCGCCGCGGCCGATTCTTCGCTGAGGCCATCTTCAATGTCCTCCCTCTGTGAGATTTCTCCGCCGGTTGCGCCGGCCACCGCTGCATGACCGCCGCCCTGTCTCAGCGGACGCTGCCGTCCGCATTCAAAGGTCATCACGCCGGCCCGCTCGATGAAGCGGGTAAACCTTTTCGCCGGGTCCGCGTCGGCGTGTATCAACGAATGCGATACGAAGTGACCATCCTCCACCCGCGCGTCCATTCCGCCTCTCCGCGCGCACGTGCGGGCGTTTGACAACCCCTGCGCGCACCGCCGTCATCCTCGCACTTTCCATGGCTTCCGACCTCGCCGAGCTTTCCGCCGCGTTCCCCGTGTTCTTCGCCAGCGCGGCGTTCGTCCTCGGTGCCATCGTCGGCAGCTTTCTCAACGTCTGCATCTACCGCATCCCGGCGAAAAAATCCGTCATCTTCCCCGGCTCGCATTGCGCCTGCGGACAACCGATCCGCTGGTTCGACAACATCCCTGTGCTCAGCTGGTTCATCCTGCGCGGCAAGGCCCGCTGCTGCGGCGCGTCGTATTCGTTTCGTTATCCGCTGATCGAACTGCTCACCGGCGGACTTTTCCTCGCGTGCTGGTTGTTGTTTCCGCCGGCCAAAGCGCTGTGCGGCTGGGTCTTCGTCAGCTCGCTCATCTGCGCGAGTTTCATCGATCTCGATCACTTCGAAATCCCCGACCGGTTCACCATCGGGCTCGCCCTCGTCGGTGTCGCGCTCTCGATTTTTTTCCCCGCGTTGCACGGTCAACACGACGAGGTCCCGTTCATCGCCGGCTTTCGCGCCGGTGTCATCGCCTTGCAGGGCGTCCTGATCGGCTCCGCCCTGATCCTTTGGATAGCGATCCTTGCCGAAACCATCCTCAAGAAAGAAGCCATGGGCTTCGGCGACGTGAAATTTGTCGGCGCGATCGGGGCATTCTGCGGCTGGCAAGGCACGGTCACCGCGATTTTCGGCGGCGCCATCATCGGTTCGCTTTGGTTCGCCGGCGCGTTGATCTGGCAAAAAGTATCCGGAAAAAAACTACAGCTCAAAACGCCCGAACCCGACACCGAGCCTGCCGACCTCGCCATGGGCGCGCCCGTGCCCTACGGCCCCATGCTCGCCTTGGGCGGGCTGCTCCATTTCCTCGTTCTGCATCCTTACATCGCCGCGTATTTCGCGAAACTGCAGGAAGTGCTCTGAGCGGCGCGAGCCATCACAACACCCGCGCGCCATCGCCCGTGCGGCAGTGAAGGATCTCCGGACGCGCGTCATATTTTTTTGAATACACGGCCGCGACCGCGTCGGCCTGCGCCTGGCCAAACTGGCCGTCGGTCAACGCCATCACCGCACCGCCGAAACCACCGCCGGTCAGGCGCGCGCCAAACACATGCGGCGTCGCGACCAAAGTATCCACGAGCAGATCCAACTCGGGGGTGCTGTTTTCGAAAAGTGTCTGCGAGCTGCGATGCGACGCCGTGAGCAATCCGCCGACCGTCGTCAGATCGCCGGCCGCGAGCGCACGCTGCGCCGCCTCCACCCGCGCGATTTCCTCGATCACATGGCGCGCGCGCTTGTAAGACGCGTCGGACAATTTTCCGCGCGCCGCATCGAGTTGAGCCACGGTGGCATCGACCAGCAAATCGACGCCGAGCGTCTTCGCGGCGTCCATACATTCGCGATGGCGCGCTGCGTAAAGGCCGTCCACCAACGCGTGTTTGTGATGCGTGTTGAAAATCCAGAAATGCGCGTCGGCCGGCAGCGGCACCGTTGCGAATTTCGGCCCGCGGCAATCGATGAAGACGAGGTGATTTTCTTTGCCAAAACCCGACACGCCTTGGTCGAGAATGCCGCAGGGCACGCCGACAAAATGGTTCTCCGCATGACGGCCGATTTTCACCACGGTCTCGCGATCCGGATTTTGATCGGTCGCTTTTAAGAACGCCAACGCCGAGGCCAGTTCGATGGCCGCGCTGCTGCTGAGGCCTGCGCCCGTCGGCAGATCGGAGGCGGCGACATAATCGAAACCACCAGGAGCGTTCAGCCCAAACTCCGGCAGCGCCGCGATCACGCCGAGCGGGTAATTGGTCCAACCCGCGTCGCCGCTTTGTTTCTGCGGCGCGCTTGCGTCGAGCTCCACCACGCGTCCGGACAGCGCGCTGAAGAAACGTCGCCTTCCATCCGTACGCCGCGCGAGGGCAACCGACACGCCGCGATCGATCGAGGCCCCGAGCACCGTGCCGCCATTATAGTCGGTGTGATTGCCGATGAATTCGATGCGCCCGGGAGCACGGGTGACGATTTCCGGCGCGCGACCGAACGCCGATTGAAACTGGGCGATGACCTGATCGTTCATGGGGAAAACCGCGAAATTCGCGATCGGCTGCTTCGATGGCGAGACGCTTTTACCGCACCCGCCCGGCGTCAGTTCAGATCGCGGGCGGTTCGGGGCGATGTCCTTCAAAACCAGCAGGCGTCTCGCCGTTGCGCCCTTTCACCACCACTTCGAGCAAATGCGCCATCGCCTCCACACGCGGGATGCCGCGTTGCGCTACGAGTTGATCGGCGCGCTTGGCGAGTTGTGTGGCCATCACTTCGGCTTGCGCGGCGGTGGCCCCCATTTTTGCGCAAAGCGCGGCGAGTTGTTCGTGTTCGGTCATGGAGAAACGCAGTCCAGCGTCAGCGCCGTCGGACCGCCTGCCACGAGACTCAGCGCAGCGTCCGCCGGCAAGCCCAAGGTCGAGAGCATCGCCAGCCCGCGCCAGCCGGCTCCGTCCGCTTCCACACAAACCGAGCGCAGCTCACCGATTCGTTTTTCACCGGAGAAAACATCCGCGGGTAAAGTCATCGGGAGTTCCACGCCTGCGCCTCCGACCACGGGCAACAGTCGCCGACGCACCTGCCCCATCGCATGCAAACGCGCCATGACTTCCTGGCCTAGATAACAGCCCTTGGTGAACGAAATCGCCGTCGTCTCCAGGCCCGCCTCCTGTGGCAGATCGCCCGGACCGAGCTCGTGCGGAATCAACGGAATGCCCGCGAAAATCCGCGCCCGCTCCAACTCCACCGCTTCACTCCGCTCGACCGCACTTAAATCGAGCGCACCGAGCGAACGCGGACGCAGCCATTCGTAGGCAGTCACACCCCGCCTCCCGCGCCAGATCATGCCGGACGCGCCCAAGGCGACCGCGTTCTCCGCCGGAAGCGACTGACCGCTCGCCTGAGTGAGCCACGCCGCCGCGCCCTCGCCCGTGAGGGTGAAACCTTCCCACTTCTCGGTTTCATCCTCCAGGAGCACATCATCGGCGATGATATAACTCTCCAACCGCTCGCGAATAATGGATGCGGGCGAAGAATAACTCACCAACCACCAGGCCCCGCCGGACGCCTGCCAAATGAAGCTGTCGGCCAGCACTTTCCCTTTCTGATTAAGCCACAAACCATACGCGACACCCCGATCGCGAGCGAGAGACAAATCTTGCGTAAATTGGCCTTGAAGAAACTCTAACGCATCTTCGCCCGTCGCGCGCAGTACCGCTGCCGGGCGGAAAGGGAAAACGCGGACACGCGTGCCAGATTTCATAGCTTTTAAGTGCCTAAAGTTAGGCAAATTGCAAAAACCCTGCTGAAAATATCCAAGTTTTATTTGACGATCACCCCGCTGTCGTTACTCATTTGCTCCATCAAATTTCTCACTTCTCCCGCATAGCGGGAGTTTTGGGGTAACTAAGAAAGCAAATGGCCGGTCGCTTAGGGGTAGGCGACCGGCCAACTTCTTTTATACGCCGGAAGATCGCGGGAAAGCCCCTTCCACCCACCGGAAGCTTGCCACCAAAACCGCGAACAGGCCAAGGTCTGCCCTTTCCATGCAAAAGACCTCCGACATCAACGTCGTCGAGACGCGCCCATTGCCCGCGCCCACACAGCTCCTGGCCCAACTGCCTAAAAGCGAAGCGCAGGCGGACTTCATCGCCCACTCACGAAAAGAGATCAACCGCATCATCTTCACCAGCGACAAACGTTTCTTGTTGGTCGTGGGTCCGTGCTCGATCCACGACACCGTCGCCGGCGCGGACTATGCCCGCCGACTCGCCGCCATCGCCAAGGAGGTCTCCGATCGCATCATGATCGTCATGCGCGTGTATTTTGAGAAACCGCGCACCACAGTCGGTTGGAAGGGGCTCATCATGGATCCGCATCTCGACGGCTCGCATGATATCGCAGCCGGCTTGAGCACCGCCCGCTCATTCTTGCGCGAGATCCTCGATCTCGGATTGCCCACCGCCACGGAATTCCTTGACCCCATCACGCCCCAATACCTGGCCGACTTGGTTTGCTGGGGCGCGGTCGGCGCCCGCACGACGGAATCGCAAACCCATCGCCAGATGGCCTCGGGGCTTTCCATGCCGATCGGTTTCAAAAACGGCACCGACGGCTCCATCCAGACCGCCATCAACGCCATCAAAGCCGCCTCCCAGCCGCAGACTTTTCTCGGCATCAACATGGACGGCTCCGCCTCCGCCGTGTCGACCCGCGGCAATCCGGAAACGCACCTCGTCCTCCGCGGCGGCACGACGGGGCCTAATTTCGGACCGGCACATGTGATGGAAAGCGAGGCGCTCCTCGCCAAGGCCGGCCTGCCGACCTCGATCCTCGTCGATTGCTCGCACGAAAATTCCGCCAAAAAACCGGAGCGCCAGCCCGAGGTCATGCGGGCGTTGCTCGCCCAGATCGCCGAGGGCAACACCTCCATCATGGGCGCGATGGTCGAGAGCAATCTCCACGCCGGCGCACAGCCGTTCCCCCAGCCGAAAGATCAGCTGAAATACGGCGTCTCCATCACGGATGGCTGCATCGATTGGGAAACGACCGAAGCCATGATCCGCGAAATCCATTCCGCGCTGGCACCCCGTTTCGCCTGAGCGGGCGCATCACCGCCACGATCGCTACTGCCTCGTCGCCACGCCGCTAATTCCGCACGCAGAAACACAATCCATGCGTGTCATCCGCCACGCTCCTTTGCTAAACTACTCCTCACTCTCATGAGCAAATCACCCATCCGTGTCGCAGTCACCGGCGCCGCCGGTCAGATATCCTACTCGCTTCTCTTCCGCATCGCTTCCGGTGCGATGTTTGGTCCCGACCAGCCCGTCATCCTCCAACTCATCGAAGTCCCCGTCGAAAAAGCCATGAAGGCCCTCGAAGGCGTCGCCATGGAGCTCGACGACTGCGCCTTCCCCCTGCTCAAGAGCATGGTGCTCACCGACGATCCGCGCGTCGGCTTCAAGGACGCCAACTGGTCGCTCCTCGTCGGCGCCAAACCGCGCGGCCCCGGCATGGAACGCGCCGACCTCCTCAAGGACAACGGCAAGATCTTCATCGCCCAAGGCAAGATCATCGACGAAGTCGCCGCCGAGGACGCCCGCGTCGCCGTGGTCGGCAATCCCGCCAACACCAATTGCATGATCGCCGCCAGCCAGGCCAAGCGCCTCCCGGCCGAGCGCTTCACCGCCATGGTCCGCCTCGACCAAAACCGCGCCCAAGCCCAGCTCGCGAAAAAATCCGGCGTCGATCTCACCGCGGTGAAGAACATCTTCATCTACGGCAATCACAGCCCGACCATGTTCCCCTGCTTCGCCCACGCCAGCATCAACGGCAAACCCGCCGCTCAAGTCGTCGCTGACGATGCGTGGCTCCAAGGTCCGTTCCTGGAAACCGTCGGCAAACGTGGCGCCGCCATCATCGCCGCACGCGGTCTTTCTTCCGCCGCTTCCGCCGCCAACGCACTCGTCGATCACGTTCGCGATCTCATGACGCCCGGCGCCGTTCACTCCGTCGCCGTGAAGTCCAACGGTCTCTACGGCTTCGATGCCAATGTCTGGGCCGGCATGCCCGTGCGCACCACCACGCCCGGCAGCTACGAGGTCATCACCGATTATCCGATGGACGACTTCTCGAAATCGAAGATCGCCATCACCAACAAAGAGCTCGCCGAAGAACGCGCCGCCGTCGCCGATATGCTTTGACCCGGGTGCGCCTACGTCCCCGTCGGCATCGCCCCGCACTCCCCAAACGCGATCCCTCCCGGATCGCGTTTTTTTATTCTCCGCATCCCTACTTCAACAAACCCGCCAGCGCTTTGTTTTTCGTCAGCGCAAACGCCGATCGCACCGCGATGAATCCATCGAGCAATTCCCGTGGCGAGCCCGCACGCGGAAATACCATCGAGAGTTCCGCGCCTTCGAAACGCACCGTCGCCGAAACGCCTTCGACCGAGACCACACAGTGCCGGCAATCCGAGGGATAGTCCACACGCAGCGGCGCCGCGTCCTCGTTGTCGTCGGCATCGAGCCCTTCGATCGCGTCGATCACCGCCTCCACCGGCGCACCTTTCGCCAGGCCAAAAACCAGTTCGGCGAAAAGCCCGCCAAATACATCCGCGCACGCTGCTGTATCGACAAAGTCAATACACCCCAAACCATGCAATGTCCGCGTGAGCGTCCATGATGACGGCTCCGCTTCGTCGAGCGCGTAAGCCAGCTCGAGCGTGAAATCCTTCGTCGTGAGCACCGCGCCCGGGCTCACCACATCGAGCGACAGCTCCTTCCGCTTGTAGCCGAAACCTTCGCGCGATCGCTGGAAAAACCCCTCGGCCTCCGCCGCCAGTTCATCCGCGCAGAGTTTGCCGAGAAAGGCCGTCGTCGTCGCATTCACCGCATCGGGCAGTGTGTGATGCCCCTTCTTGAAACCACCCAGTGTTTTCACCGCACCGCCCGACCGGCCTACAAACCGGATCTGCCGCACCACGGAGGAAACATCATCGCTCGATTTCGACATGGAAAAATCGTCATCACCGATGACGTCCACCGCGACGCGACGAAAGCCAAAAGGTGCACGTGTTTTTTCCGGGCGCTGTCAGTGCCTCATGATCCGCGGCGACGCGTTTCCTCGCCCGCGGGAATGCCCCTTGAAATTCCGCGGAAACTACGCACCTTCCGTCCTCCCGTTCTTTGATTGGCTAACACCCAATTCACCACATCAGTCCGCAAGAGTTCCCACGCCCGCCAGCCTCTGGCACCTGGACCTTGTTACTTTCCCACTTTTTAGAATTTGGGGGTGTTATGGATTCGACCCTTGGTTGGAGTGCGCCGCTGCCGTTCGAGGATGAAGGTTGGCCTCGTTAATCCCCCTTCAAAAACATAATCGGCAACTACGAAGAAATGCCCCTCGCTGCTTAATGCAGCGTCGTTTGTCCGGCGACACCTGCTAGCCGGAACGAACGTCGACAGCAGGCATAGTATGCGGAGCCACTCGCGGGCCGCATACCGTACCTTCACCCGGGAGTTGGTCCGGGCTTAAGCGCGTGAGTTCGCATAATCCGGACGAGACTAAAAATTCACTACAACGGTAGACGCGGTACATGAAGGTCAGGGGCACGCGGGTTCAACTCCCGCCACCTCCACCATTTTTCCCGAGTAGACCGGCGAAAGGGATCTCCACTCCCACCCGATTCCTACCAACCGGCGCCTTCAGGCAGGCGTCGTTTCCCCGCCCGCGTTGACCGGGATCAGGAAATAAAAATCGCTGCCTTCTCCGAGCTTGCTCGTGCAACCGATCGCTCCGCCGTGTTCGAGCACGATCTCGCGCGCGATCGTCAATCCGAGACCCGCGCCTTTGCGCGTCTGGTTGGGCTCGCGATAAAACTTCTCGAACACCGCGCGCTGACTTTCCTCCGGGATTCCCGGCCCTTGATCGCGCACGCCGAAACGCACCACACCGTCGCCACCGGGCCGCGCGTACAGCGTGATGACGCCATCTTCGGGTGAGTACTTCGACGCGTTCGACAACAGGTTGATGAACACATGACGCAGCCGGTCGGGATCGACGTTCACCGTGCTCACGCCGTCTTCGATGATGATTTCGATGCGTTGCTGCGCATCGTCCACGATCGCTTTCATCTCGCGGGCCATGTCGTCGAGCAATGCGGACACTTCGATCTCGCGACGGTTGAGCGCGCCGCGACTGTTTTCCAAACGCGAGAGATCGAGGATATCGTTGAGAATGCGTAACAGCCGGTCCGCATCGTCGCGCGCGGTTTCCAGCATGTCTTTTTGCGCGGGAGAAAGTTTTCCGAAGTTTTCCTCCAACAATAAATACACCGCCATGCGCAGGCTGGTGAGCGGCGTTTTTAGTTCGTGGCTGACGGTGCCCACGAGATTGGTTTTCGCATCATCGAGCAGGCGAAACTTCGTCACGTCTTGCAGGATCATCGCCGCACCGCCGAAGCCGGTCAGCGAATCGCCGATCGAAAGAATACGCGGCAGATAATGCCGTTCGTCGCGACCGATGTGAACCGTCACGACATGATCGTAACCCGTCGGCACATAATGCACGCCGGTCGTGAGCACCATGCGCAGCGGCTTCATCAACCACTCGGGAATGCCGTCGGCGAATTCCGGCGAGGCCGCCACTTCCTCGGCGGCGGGATTGCGCAGCTCGGGCGTGCCTTCGCGCGAAACCACAAACAGCGGATCCGGCGTCGAGGTGAGCGTCGCCTCCATGGTGCGCTGGGCGCGCACGACTTTCGCGGCGGTGGCGTCGCGATACGCACGCAATTTCGCGGCCATGAGATTAAAGGTGCGCGCGAGTTCGCCGAGTTCGTCGTTAGACGTGACGGGCACATCGCGATCGAGATTGCCATCGCCGAGCGCGGCAGCCGAGGACGTGAGCGCGCCGATCGGTTTCAACAACGAACGCGCGAGTCCGTACGACAACAGCAACGACAGCACGATGCCGCCCACCATCGCGCCCGCGACGACGTTGATGCTCACGCGCGCAACGTCCGCCACGCGTTTCGCCTCGCGCTGCAGTTCGCTGTAATCGGCGTGGATCAAATCCTCGAGCGTGCGCAGCGTGCTGTTGAGCAGTTGCTCGGCCTGTTGAAAACTCCGGCGCGTCACCACCGCGCCTTGCTGGTACATGCCATCGCCGTACCCGGTCATGAGATCGAAGGCTTCCGCCACGCGCGCCAGTGCTTCTGTGCGCAACGTGCCGGCGGAAGTAAACGACTGGTCCATCAGCGCGCGCCGGAAACGCCCGCGTTCTTCTTCATACACGGGGCGGCTTTCCAAGATGCGCCCGCTCTGCGCATCGCGGATCGCCTCATTCATCGCATAGGCCGCTTCGCGCATCTCGTGACAACCGATCATCACGCGATAACTCGCCACCAGCTTTGCTTCGATCGAGCGCCCGAGATCGCGGCAGATATACATCGCCGCGAGGCCGACGCCGATGAACAGCAGCAGCAGCGGCAACAATCCGAGATAAAGGCGCGTGCGAAGCATCGTGGAGTTGACCCGGCCCGGCGTTTCGCGGGCGGCCTAGATAAGCCCGAGTTTCTGACGCTTGCGATAAAGCGTCGCCGGATCGATGCCCAGCGTGCGCGCGGCGTCGTCGAGGTTGCGCGCCGTGGCGAGCGTGCGGCGGATGTGCTCGGCTTCCAGCGCATCGAGCGTCACGCGCGCACCGACCGCGATGCTGGAATCCGCCTGATAAGAAAATTCCTCCGGCAAATCCGCGGGTTCGATTTGATCGCTGCCTGCGAGGATGATCGCGCGCTCGATCACGTTGCGCAGTTCGCGGAGGTTTCCGGGCCAGCCGTAGCGCACAAACGCTTCCTTCACCGCAGGGGAAAATGCCTTGATGCGCTTGCCCATGCGCTCGCTGAAAAACGTGCGGTAATTCTCCGCGAGCCGCAACAGATCCGCCGGACGTTCCTTGAGGCCGGGGAGCGTCACGTTGATGACGTTGAGCCGGTAATACAGATCCTCGCGGAAGCGCCCCGCCTTCACTTCGTCGGCGAGATTGCGATTGGTGGCGGCGATCACGCGGACGTCGGCTTTGCGTATCCGCGATTCCCCTACACGCTCGTATTCGCGCTCCTGCAGCAGGCGGAGAAGTTTCGGTTGTATCTCCAGTGGCAGCTCGCCGATTTCGTCGAGGAACAACGTGCCGCCATCGGCTGCGGCGACCTTGCCCATCGTGTCGTTGACCGCGCCGGTGAAGGAACCCTTCACGTGGCCGAAGAGTTCGCTCTCCAGCAGTTCGCGCGAGAGACTCGGGCAGTTGACCGTGATGAACGAACTGTCTTTGCGCGGACTGCGCCGGTGCACCTCGCGGGCGAGCACACTTTTGCCGGTGCCGCTCGGTCCGAGGATGAGCATGGTGGCGGGCGACTCGGCGGCCTTGAAGACGATCTGCAGCACCTTCTGCACGGCGGGTTCTTCGGACGTGAGATCGAGCGCCGGCGTTTCTTCGGTGATCTGCGTTTCGAGCTGGCGGACTTTTTGTTCGAGCCGGCGCGTGCGGCCGACCTTGTCGAGCACTTGCCGGATTTGATCCGGCGTGAACGGCTTGGGAATAAAATCAAACGCGCCGCGTCGCATCGCCTCCACGGCAGTCGCGATGCTCGCGTAAGCGGTGAACATGATCACCACGAGATCGGGGTGCGCCTTCTGGAGTTTTTCCAGGACCGCGAGGCCGTCCTCGTTACCGAGATTCACGTCGAGGAAACACACATCGCAGGGAGTCTCCTCGAGTGTTTTTAGAGCCTTCAGCCCGCCGGGAGCCACGAGGACCTCGTGCCCCATGCTCTCCACGGCCAAGCCGGTGATTTTCCGGATGCTGGGTTCATCGTCGACGATCAATACACGCATGATGGGAGTTGGCGGAGCATTCGTGAGCAATGGCTCGATTTCGCAAGGCTCGATCCGCAGCCATCTCCTCCTCCCCAAAAAAGCCAAGGCGGGGCCGCATTAACGCGACCCCGCCAGGTCCAGCTTCAACTAACAATCCCGGAAGTCGCACCTCCGGGAAGTGGGAAAGATTTTTTGCTCCGAAAAGAACTCCCTGACTATCCTGCCTTCGGCTGTCGTGAGCGATGCCAGAGGCGGACCCCCAGCATCACCAGAGCCAGCACTGAGCAGACGGCCATGGTAACGTGGGCCAGCAGACTACCGATTTCTCCGGCGGTTCCCGCAAACACAAAAAATCCCGATACAGTAGCGAGCAGGGCGAAGGTGATGATCCAGTGCAGCATGGTGGGATGGGTTTGAAAAAACGGGAGCGACGATTCGCGGCGCCAGCCGCACGTGAACATCATCGACGATCCTGTCTTGCGGAATAATGGATGGGCATTTTCCTCTTGCGGGCGCCGTGCCACCAACGCGGCCTGCCGCACATCCTTTTGAACGTAAACGGGCTGCTGCAGTCTTCGGATTTCGCGACCCTTTCCCGCCTTTTCGCAAAACGTGCAACTTGCATCCACACAGACCTTTCCCCACCCGCAGATTGCAAGAAAACCGTCCGCGCAACTTAAGGACACCTTTCACGTCAACCCTGTCAGAGAATGCACGCGCATGGACAACATCGAACCGACCGCCTTGACGGACCTAGTCCGGCAAGCGCAGCAGGGCCACGAAGATGCGCAACGCACGATCATCGTCGCCTATCAAAATCGCATCGCCGGCTTCATCTACTCCATCACCGGACGGAGCGATAACGTCGAAGACCTCGCCCAAATCGTTTTCATCAAGATGATCCGCGCGCTCCCACGTCTCGATCAGCCTGCCCAATTCGAAGCCTGGCTCTTCCGCATGGCGCGCAACGCCTGCATCGACTTTCTCCGCCGCCAGCGCTGGCAGCGCCTGTTTTCCCCGCTCGAACAGGAAGAACATTTCGAAATCCCGGAACCGCCCACGACGGTCAACAGCGAGGAGCTGGACGCGCTTCACCACGCCTTGTCCAAACTCAAGCCCAAGGACCGCGCCCTCATCGCCCTCGCCCAGGAAGGACGCAGCCAGCAAGAGATGGCCGACTCCTTCGGCATCAGCGTCGTCGCCCTGAAAGCCCGTCTCCATCGCGCCCGCGAACAACTCCGCCAATTTTATGAACACGCCTCCTGAATCCCGCGCCTGGCAGCAGCTCCAGCAGCATGCCGCGGCGCAACTTTCCGCGGATTTCCCCGACCGCGTGCTTCGCCAGCTCCGCACCGTCCGCACCGAGCGCTCCGGTGCCGCACGCTTCTTCCTGCATCCGTTCGCCGTGTCCGCCTACACCGCGGCGACCTGCCTCCTCTTTGTCGTCGTCCTCCACCTGCGCCAGACCGCCGAGACCAACGAACGTCACCTCGCCGAATGGCGCGAAGTCGCCATGCAGACCGCCAGCCTCGACCCCCTATGAACAAAGGTCTGATCGTCGCCTTCTCCACGCTCATCGGCTTTGCCGCCGGCACATTCGCCGGCGCTTGGATGCAGCGCACGCAACCCGTGCCCGCGCCGCCCACCTCCGTGCTCGGAGAGCTCCGCGATCTGCCGATCACCGCCTCCGCGCCTGAAAACCCCGACGCGCCCACTCCATCTGGCCGCCCGCTTCCCGAGGAAGCGCTCCGCCAGATGGTCGCCGAAATCGAGGCCTTCAAACAGAAGATCGACCCGATCAAAACCGAGTTCCGCAAAGAGCTCGAAGCCCTGCTCACGCCCGTGCAACGCGAACGCCTCAAAGCCATGAGCGAGCGTCCGCCGCCCCCGCCCGGTCCTCCGGGCACGATCGATCCCGCACGCGATCGCAACTACCGTGCTTATGGCGGCATGGACTCCACGATCACCTTGGTCGTCATTCCCTTCGCCCTCGCCCGTCTCAACGAAGAACTCGGCCTCACCTTTGCCCAGCGCGAAGCCGTTTACCACCTGCTCCTCCAGCGCCGCGAAAAATTCCTCGCGCTGGTCGATAACACGCCGCCGCCGAGCTTCAACCTCGACAAACTCGCCCCGGCGGATCCGAAAAAACTCTGAAGCGTGCGTCCGATCCCGCGCCTCGTCGCCCGCTCGGCGCGGTCATCGGGCAGCGCTCCTCACATGGGGCAGCGAACGGCGTTTCCGCAAAATCCGGCGTGCTCCCACGCCCGGCCGCATAATCGTCTCTTCGGCAACTCTGGTGTCGAATCCCGCGAGCACCTCCCTTTACTTCGCGATCTTAACTCATGAGCGCGCCCGCCCAAAACACGCCCCCCGCCCCCCCGGCCACCACTGCAGCCGCCCGGCTGCCCGACTTGGAGATCAAGGACGCACAACTCATCTTCGATGCCGTCTGGCGCGATCTCGAATCCGAGATCGGCCGCGAAAACCTGCGCTTCCCCAAGGAATACATTCTCCTCGGCGGCGCTCCCGGCGCCGGCAAAGGCACCAACACTGATTTCATCCTCAAGGCCCGGGGACTCACCTGCTCGCCCATCGTCGTCAGCGCACTTCTCGACACGCCCGAGGCCCGGCGCATCAAGGACGCCGGCGGCATGGTCGGCGATCGCGAGGTCGTCGGCATCCTCCTGCGCGAACTGCTCCGTCCCGAATTTCGCGATGGCGTCATCCTCGATGGCTTTCCCCGCACCAAGGTCCAGGTCGAGTGCCTCAAGCTCCTCGTCAACCAGCTCCACCAACTGCGTAGGGAGTTTGCGGATACAGCCCTCAGCATCCATTTCCGCCAGCCCACGATCCACATCATGGTGTTGTTTGTGGACGAAAAGGAGAGCGTCGCTCGCCAGCTCAAACGCGGCCGCGAAATCCGCGAGCACAACGACGAGGTCCGCCGCACCGGCGTCGGCGAACTCCTCGAAGAACGCGCCACCGATTACGATCCCGCGCTCGCCCAGCGCCGCTACCGCGTTTTCAAGGAGCAAACCTGGGCCGCCCTCCAGTCGCTCAAGTCGATCTACCACTATCACTTCATCAACGCGCAGGGCTCCATCGCCGAGGTCGAGGAAAACATCCTCCGCGAATTGAAGTACCAGAGCTCGCTCGAGCTCGATCCGCGCACGTACGACCGCCTCCGCTCGCTTCCTGTCGCCAGCGACATCGTCATCCACGCGCGCCAGGAAATGGTGAAACGCCTCGACAGCTACGAATACGAGAACGCAGAGCTTTTCGGCCGCGTCGTTTCCTTCGTGGGCAAGAAATTGATGCCGATCGTGCTGCGCCACGCGATCTCCGGCGTCGCCTTCATCAACACCGAAGATCCCGTCCTCGACGATCCGCTCGCCCTGGCCATGTTGATCGACGTTTTTTCGGAACGCGGTTACCACGCCGTCGTCGATCTGCATCGCATCGAGATCCCCGAAAAATTCGACCCCGCCACCGGAATCATCAAATGCCGCGTCAAGAAAGTCTTCCGCCTCCAGATTCATTTCAGCGGCTCGGAAATCCGCCGCGGATAAACCTCGCCCCGCCCTGCGAAATGCGCGGTCCCGGTACGTGGGTTTTCCTCGCACTTTGATTTACGCGAATTTAACCACGCTCCTGTTCAGCCGATTGGGAAAATGGTGAAAATCCTCCACGTCACGCCCGCCCGCAATTCCGCGACCGCCTCCGCTTTTCCGGCGGTGGCCCGCCGCACCTTTACGCGCGTACCGCGTGCATGACTCAGCCCACCTCCAGCCCCATCTCTCCTTTTGCCGCTTATCCTCCGGCGCTCGTCGGGATGCTACGCGATGAAGCGACTTTGTCGGTCGCGCTGAGTGTGCTGGAAGAAAGCCGTCGCGAGAACCTCGCCCGCACGGACGAAATCAATGCCCGCAAACCCGCGCTCGGCGGCATCCTTTCCTCCAAAAAAGACCGCGAGGATTATCAGGCCGCGCTCAAGACCGTCCAAATCCAGCGCGCCTCCATCGACCGTCTCATCACCCGCGCCACGCTCGCGCGCGACCGCGTTCAACCCGGTTTGCGCGAGGCGCTTCTGGCCTACCTGAGCACGCGCGATCCGGCTTTCCAACGCGGCCTCCAGGCTTCGCGTCTTCATGCCCACTGGGCGCATCACCACACGATCGTGGTCGATCGCATGAAGGGGTTTGTCCGCGATCTGCGTGAAACCGCCACCGCGCTCGCCGACGACGCCAAAAACGGCCGGCCGCTTCCGTCCAATCACGCCACGTGGAAAATCACCACGGTGCGCACCGCCGCTGCCGAGCTCGAACGCACGCTCGCCGAGCTCAATGGCTTCGCCACCGAGCAGGCCGCCCAGGTGGAGGGCACCCTTTTCGCCGCCAGCCGCCTGCCCTTCGCTGAGTCCTGGCCGTGTATCAACGAAATCGATACACTCACCGTTTGCCCCGTGCCGGAGGCCGCCACCGGCGCCGCACGCCTCCTCAACGAGTATGTGCAGATCCGCCAGCCCGCACTCGATACGCTCGACGGCATGTTCAAGGCGGCGACCGTCGAATATGCCCACATCGCCGACGCCGCGCTGCGCACCCGCTGGCAGGAATTAGTGGTCCTCGCGGAAACCCACCTGGTCGGCGACGCCGAGCTCGAGCCCGCCCTCGCCGACATCGAACGCCGCCTCCTCGAAGCCGAACGCATCCGGCTCAACCAGCAATTCGACAACCAGGCGTTCACCCACGAGGTCCGTTGAGCACGGCAAAAAAACTGGCCCCCCCGCCGGTTTCGCTCCTTTTTGCAGCCATGTCCGCCTCCGCCCGACGCCCCCGACGACATCTTCTTGCCGTCAAACCCATTGCGTCCCGCCGCCCTCGGACCCGTGCATGACCTCTCCCGCCGTCACGATCTGCATCCCCGCCTTCAAGGCCGGCCCCTTTATCGGCGAAACGCTCGCCAGCATCCGCGCGCAGACATTCACCGACTGGGAGGTCATCATCATTGAAGACGGCTCCGACGACGGCACCGAGGCGATCGTGCGCACCTTCGCCGAAAGCGTCACTCAACACGTCCATTTCGAGCGTCACCCGGCAAACCGCGGTCTTCCCGCCACGCGCAACACCGCCATCGCCCGCGCCCGCGGCGAATGGATCGCGCTGATCGACTCCGACGATCTCTGGACGCCGCTCCATCTCGAACACGCCATCACCGCGGCGCGCGGCACGGGAGCGGAATTGATCCATACCGGCGTCGTGCTTTTCGACAGCGATTCGGGTCGCGACCTCGAACTCCGTGTGCCCACGCCCACGGCCGCCGCCGCGCTCCCGCTCTCTCTTTTTCGCGGCGAATACCTGATCCAGCCATCATCCACGCTGATTCATCGCGACATCCTCAACCGCGTCGGCGGCTTCGACCCCACCTGCCGTTATGTGGAGGACCGCGAATTGTGGCTGCGACTCGTGCGCGCCGGCGCGCGTATCCACTATGTCGATACAATCACCTGCCGCTATCGCCAGCACGGCGCGGCGATGACGCGCAACGCCCCCGCCATGGCTGTCGGCGTCGCCGAGGTTTTCGAGCGCAACGTGGACTGGTCCGCGATCCCCGCCGCCGTGCGTCGTGAACGCGTTTCCTCCGCCTGGCTCGACGCGGGCCGCCTGGTCCTGCGCGCCAATCCGCGTCTCGCCCGCCAGCATATCGCCCGTGCGCGGCGTCACCGCCCCGCGTCTCCGCGCATTCTTCTTTATAGCGCGGCCGCGCTGGTGCTCGGCTGGGTGAAACGAAGTCCGTCCTCATGACCACCGCCGTCTGCACGCTCTTCGAGGGCAACTACCACATCGGCGCCGGCGCGCTGCTCAACTCGCTGCATGCCGCCGGCTTTCGCGGACGTTTTCTTTGCGGTTTTCGCGGACCGCTTCCGCCGTGGGCCGGCGCCGTCCGCGAAGGCCCGGGCGACGTGCGCATTGGCGACTTCGATGGCATCGAGACGTGGTTCATCCCGCTCTCCACGCCGATCCATTTCACCAATTACAAACCCAGTTTTCTGCTCGATACCTGGGCCACACACGCCGGCGATCCCGATCAATATTATTACCTCGATCCCGACATCGTCGTAAAATGTCCGTGGGCTCCGCTCGAGCGCTGGGCGCATGGAGGCATCGCGTTGTGCGAAGACGTGAATTTTTATCTGCCGTGGGGACACCCGCTCCGCATCGGCTGGCGCGAATGGGCCACGCAACAAGGTCTCACCGTTCGCTCTGAACATCATCGTTATCACTCGGCCGGTTTCGTCGGCGTGCCGCGCGCGCAACGCGAAGTCCTGACCGTGTGGGCCGATCTCATCCATCGCATCGGCGAGACCAACGGCTCGCTCAACAACCTCAAGCAAGGCGGGCCGTCCGCGCTTTTCCACACGCCCGACCAGGACGCGCTCAATCTCGCGCTCATGCTCGGCGATTTCCCGTTCAACGCCACCGGCTCCGAGGGCATGGATTTCGCCGTCGGCGGACATTACTTGTCGCACGCGATCGGCACCCCCAAGCCGTGGCATGGCGGCTTCATCCGACGCGCGTTGCGAGGGTATCCGCCTTCCGCCGCGGCCAAGGCGTTTTTCCAATTCGGCGAAAACGGTCCCGTCGCGCTCTTCCCGCCCGCGTGGTGGCGGGGCCGGCGTCGTGCGCTGGCCGTTGCCGCGTTGATCGGTCGCTTCTACCGTCGCTCATGAAGGACTTTCCGCCCCCCGCCAAGCAACGCCCGGCCTCCCGTGGTGTCTGCGCGCCGTCATGAAGCTGGTCTTTATCTGCACATCCCTTCAACCCGGCCGCGACGGCGTGGGCGACTATGTGCGCCTGCTCGCGAGCGGCTGCTCCGATCAAGGGCATACGTGCGCGCTCATCGCGATCAACGACCAGCATCTCGACGCTCCCGTGCGCGAGGAAATCCAAACCGAGCGCGGCCATGCGTTTCCCGTCTTGCGACTCTCGCCCACGCTCACGTGGACCGTGCGCTATGAACACGCGCGTGTGTTTGTCCAAACCCAGGCGCCCGACTGGATCAGCTGGCAACTGGTACCGTATGGTTTTCACCCGAAGGGCATCATCCCCGATTCGGCGTTCGAAATCTCCCAACTCGCGCGCGGCCGTTCCAATCACGTGATGCTGCACGAGCTGTGGATCGGTGTTTCGCACGGGGAGCCTTTCAAGAATCGCGTGTACGGTTTTTTCCAACGACGCGCGTTGAAGGAGCTCATTCACCACATCCAGCCGGCGGTGCTCGACACATCGAATCCCGCGTATCGCGGCGTGTTGCTGCGCGAAGGTTTCGCACCCGGCGTGCTTCCGCTGTGCGGAAACATCCCGGTCGAGCCCATGCCGCCCGCGCCGGCTTCCACCGAATGGGTCGGCGGCATTTTCGGCACGGTGCATCCGCAGCTCGATCCGCATGCCTGTCTCGCCACATTGTCCGGCGCAGCGAAGACCGCGCGACGTTCATTGCGCATCGTCGGCTTCGGCCGTCTCGGCGCGCATGGCGAACACTTGTTCGCGCAACTCGCCGCGCAGTACGCGGGCAAGATTGTCTTCGAAAATCTCGGCGAACGATCCCAGGCGGAAATTTCCCGGCTGATGCAATCGCTCGATTTCGGCATCGGCACACATCCGTGGGCACTCATCGGCAAAAGCGGTGCCGTCGCGGCCATGCTCGATCACGGCGTGCCCGTCATCGTGCCGCGCGACGATTGGGCATTGCGCGTGCCACCCACGCCCGCGCCATTGCGCGATCCGCTCGTCGTGCGCCTGTCGCAAACACCGGTGGAACTCGTCGCAGGCTGGCTCGCGCGCCGGCGACCGCCACAGCCGCGCCTGCCCGCGCTCGCCCACGCTTTTCTCACGCGCCTCCAATCGCCGCAGGACTACACCGATCCGCATCCATGAACCTGCTTTTCTACGTCCCCCAAATGGCCGCGTACGGAGGCATGGAGCGCCATGTCTGCGTGCTCGCGGAGCAAGCCGCCGCCCGTGGCCATCACGTGCGCATGCTCACCACGAGCGATTCGCTCAATGCCGACGCACGCACCTCGCTGCGCGCCGCCGGAGTCGATTTCCGCGAGCTCTCGCGGCCACGCGGCAATGCGTCGAAACTCCAAAAATATCTGTGGCTCTGGCGCGAGACATTTGCTGCGCGCAGCATGCGTTGGGATCTGATCTACACCAATGGCCAGAGTGCGCTCGCGAGCATCGTGTGGCGCGCCGCCCGCGGTCAGGCGCGCATCGTGCATCATCATCACACCGCGGCCGACGAGGGTGAACAGGCCACGTGGTCGCCGTCGTTTCGCCGCGTGCTCGCGCGCGCGCCCGAGGTCATCGCGTGCAGCGAAGCGACGCGTCGCAACATCGAGTCCGCGCTCGGTCGCGATGGGGTGAAATTTCTTCCGTACTTCACGGCGTGTCCGGTCGCGCGCGAACAAGTCGTCGAGCCAGGCCCGGCCGGCGACCGCCCGTTGCACATCGGTTTTCTCGGCCGCTTGGTTTCGACCAAGGGCATCGATATTCTCTGCGCATTGAGCCAGCGCCCCGAACTCACCGGCGTGATCTGGCATATTCACGGCGAGGGCCCCGATTATCCGGCAGCTCATTTCAACGCGTTTCCCAACATCCGCTATCATGGCGCGTATCGCTCGCTTGAGCGTCATGGCGAGGTGCTCCGCTCGCTCGATGCGGTGGTATTGTTCTCCATCCACAACGAAGGCATGCCGCTCAGCCTGATCGAAACGATGTCCGCCGGCTTGCCGTGGATGGCGACCGATCGGGGCGGCACGCGCGAGATCGCCCGTGAACCGCGCAACTGCATCGTGCTCGATCATCCGTGCCCGGACGAATCCGCGCTCGCCGGCGCGCGCGAACTCGTCCGCCGTCTTCGCGCGGGCGAGACGTCGCGCCTCGCGCAACGCGATGCGTACGATCGCTATTTCGAGCCGTCCGTCGTCTCGCGCCAATGGTTCGACTACCTTGAGTCCGGCCAGCGTATTCAAATTTCAACTACGCAAGTCGCGCCGGTTGCCGGCTGACGCCCTTTTCTTTTTCGTCCGTGCTTCTTTTTTCCCATCCCACTGGAAACGCCAATGTCCGCCACGCCGCCCTCGGGCTGCATCGCGCCGGCCTGATCCGCGAATTCTGGACCTGCATCAATTACCGGGGCCGCAATCCGCTGACGCGCCTCCTTCCCGGAGGTGTGCGCGGCCAGCTCGCGCGGCGATCGTTTCCCGACGAACTGCAGCCGTGCCTGCGTTCGCATCCGTGGCGCGAAGCCGGCCGCCTGCTCGCGCATCGCGCGGGCGCACGAAGCCTCGTGCGGCACGAAACCGGTTTGCTCAGCGTGGATGCGGTGTATCAATCGCTCGACCGCCGCGTGGCGCGCCGGCTGCGCAGTGGCGATTTTTCCGGACTCTACGCGTATGAAGATGGCGCCGCGTACTCGTTTCGCGAAGCAAAGCGCCGCGGGCAGGTGCGTCTCTACGATCTGCCGATCGGCTATTGGCGGGCTGCACGGGAGTTGTTGTTGGAAGAAGCTCAACTCGAACCCGGCTGGGCCTCCACGCTCGTGGGCAATGACGACAGTCCGGCCAAGACCGCGCGCAAGGACGAGGAGCTCGCGCTCGCCGACCGCGTGTATGTGGCCAGCACCTACACGCTCAAAACGCTTTCGTCCGCTCCCGGTTTCTCGGCGCCGGTCGAAGTGATTCCCTACGGCGCGCCGTTGCGCCCGGCTTCCGCGCCACGTCGAACCGAACGCGACGGAGCCGGTCCACTGCGCGTGATCTTCGTCGGTTCACTCGGCCAGCGCAAAGGGCTGTCGTATCTGTTCGCGGCCTGCCGCGCGCTCGGCAGCGCCGTGGAATTGACGATCATCGGCACGCCCCCGCTCACCGAATGCCCCGCGCTCCAAACCGAGTTGCGCCGCGAAGGTGTGCGTTGGATTCCTTCCTGCCCGCATGGCGAAGTGCTCGCGGAGATGGCCGCGCACGACGTGTTTGTTTTCCCTTCATTGTTTGAAGGCTTCGGCCTCGTCCTCCTCGAAGCGATGGCCATGGGCCTGCCGATCATCGCGACGCCGCACACCGCCGCGCCGGATCTGATCGAGGATGGACGCGAAGGATTTCTCGTGCCGATCCGTTCGTCCGCGGCGATCGCGGAAAAATTGGATCTGCTGCGCCGCGACCGCGCGCTCATCAACCATCTGGGAGCGCAAGCCGCGTTGCGCGCCGCCCACTTTACGTGGGACACCTACGGTCAGCGTCTCGCCGAAAGCGTGGCGCGGGCTTGCCAAGCTCCAGCCGCTCGGGGCTAATGCGCGCCATGAGACCGGGTCGCCCGACCGCCATCACGCTATGACTCGCTACATAAAATGGGGCATCTGGGCCTACATACTGCTCCTCATTTTTGAGGGAGCGCTGCGCAAATGGGTGATGCCCGGTGCGTCCAACCTCCTGCTTTTCGTGCGCGATCCGATTGTCGCCGCGATCTACGGACTGGCCATCGCGCAAGGCATTTTTCCGCGCAATGGTTTCGTCGTATTCACCTTCGGCCTCGCGATCCTGTCCGGTATTTTTCCGTTCCTCGGCGGCCAGGGAAATATCTGGGTCACCGCCTACGGCATTCGCACGAACTACTTTCACGTCCCGCTGATCTGGGTCATGGCCGCGACCCTCACGCGCCGCGATGTGCGCCTGATAGGCTATGCGCTGCTGGCGATCGCGATCCCGATGACCGTGCTGATGGTGATGCAGAATCGTGCACCGGCGAACGACTGGCTCAACCTCGGCGCGGGCGGCGGCGAAGGTGGCCAGATTCACGGCGCCATGGGTCGCATCCGCCCGCCCGGTTTCTTCTCGTTCATCACCGGACCGATGGTGTTTTTCCCGGTGGTCACGGCGTTCTTCCTGGCCTTCGTTACGGAGAAGAAAAAGTGGTACATCCACTGGTTCGTGATCGCCTCGGGGGTGTGTATCGCGCTCGCGATGCCGATCTCGATCAGCCGGGGCATGGTCGTCATTTGCGGCTGCGTCACCGCGGTGTTTTTCGCGTGTATTTTCCTAAAAGGTGCGTTCAACGCATCGTTCATCCGCGTGGTGGTCTCGGCGGTGCTCGTGCTCATGGCGCTGCGTTTTCTGCCCGTTACGCAAGAGGCCTGGATCGTCTTCATGGATCGCTGGAATCAGGCGGCGTCCGAGGTCCAGGGCGATGCGTGGGGCAGCCTCACCGACCGCGTGGCCACCGGTTTCACCGCTCCTTTCGAACTGATGATGGATGTGCCGTTCTTCGGACACGGCATCGGCGTGGGTTCGAATGTCGGCGCCAAGCTGCTCTCGGGGAAACTCGGATTCCTGCTTTCCGAAAACGAATGGGAGCGCGCCATGCTCGAACTCGGCCCGCTGGTCGGCCTCGGCTTCATCGGCCTGCGCGTCGCGCTCACCCTGCATCTTTTCATTCTTTCCTGGGGCGCTTTCCGTCAGCGCGGCGACATCCTGCCGATGCTCATCACCGCAGCGAGCGTTCCTCCGTTGCTGCTCCAGCAATGGTCGCAAGCCACCCAGCTCGGCTTCGCCATCGTGGACGCAGGCCTGGTGCTCGCGCTCGTCCAGAATCCGCCGGAAACAGACGATGCCATCGATGAATTCGAGGATGAAGACGATGACGACGACCTCACGTCGGATGATGACGACGAGGACGACGAAGAAGACACCCTCGACGAATACGAAAAACGTCGCCGCCGCATGCGGGGGCTCGCGTGAAGGCGGTGAAGAAGCTGGTCCTCATCGGCAATTTCCTGCCCGACCGGCAGGAGAGCATGCTGCGTTTCGAAAACGCGCTGGCGCAGGGTTTCGCCACGCGCGGTCTCCCGCTGGAAACATGGCGGCCCACTCCGCTTTTCGTGAAATGCGTCCGCCACTATCGCTACGGCGGACTTCCCAAATATCTCGGCTATCTGGATAAATTTTTGCGCTTCCCCCGCGAATTGCGCCGACGCGCGCGCGCGCAGCCAGCGGGCACGGTTTTCCACATCGTCGATCACAGCAATGCCGTGTACGCGCCCGCCCTCGCTTCCGTGCCGCTGCTCGTGACCGTGCACGATCTGCTGCCGATTCGTGCCGCGCGCGGCGAATTTCCCCAGAGCCGGCCCGGCCGCTCGGGCGCGAAATATCAGGAGTGGATTCTCCGCAATCTCGCGGGCCTGCGCGCCGCCGCCTGCGTCTCGGAAAAAACCCGACAGGACCTTCAGCGACTGGCCCATCTGTCCGATGCTTCTGTCGCAGTCGTGCCCAATTCCCTCAACTATCCCTATGCGCCCATGCCGGCCGCCGATGCACGGCCATTGCTTCAGCGTGCGCTTATGCGGCAACTACCGCCCGCGTTGGCCGGTGCGTTTGCAGCGCATTTGAAGCCGGATGGTTTCCTTTTCGGCATCGGCGGCGCGCAATGGTATAAAAATCGTACCGGCCTCGTCGCCATCGTCGCCGCATTGCGCGAACAACATGACTCGACGCTGCCGCTGCTTTACGCCGGGCCAGCCTTCGATCCCGAGCAGGAGGCATTGATCGCACGTCACGGGCTGAGTGAATCCATTTTTCGGATACAGAACCTTTCCAACGAAGAATTGCGCGCCGCGTACTCGCTCGCCGCGGGACTCATTTTCCCATCGTGGGAGGAAGGTTTCGGCTGGCCCGTCGCGGAAGCGCAAGCCTGCGGCTGTCCGGTGTTCACCTCGAACCGCCCGCCCATGACCGAGGTCGGCGGTGATGCCGCGGTGTATATCGATCCGGCTGATCCGCACGCAGCGGCCGGCCACATCGCGCGCGCACTCACCGATCCCGAGCCGCTGCGCGCCGCCGGACTCGCCCGCGCCGTGTGTTGGGCGCCCGACGCCATGCTCGACGCGTATCAGGAACTCTACAGCCTGCTCGTCGCCCACCCGCACCGCGAACCGTTTTCGGCCCGATGAAAATCCTGCGCGCCATCGCCTCCATCGACCCTGGTGTCGGCGGTCCGGCGTCCACTGTGCGCGCGATCACGCCGGCGCTGGAACGCCTCGGCATCGAGACCGCCTTCGTGACCATGGAAAGCGCGGCGGCGAAACCGTTTTCCGCCGATGTAGAAACCTTCGCCATCGGACCCGGGCGCTCGCGTTACGGCTACAACGCGCAGCTCCGGCCCTGGCTCAGCCGGAATCTGGAGCGTTACGATGCGATCATCGTGCATGGCCTTTGGGAGGCGTTTGGTCCGGCCGTACGCGCCGCATCGCGTGCGCCTGGAGCGCCGCCGTATTTCGTCGTGCCGCATGGGATGCTCGATCCCGCCATCCGGCGCACGTATCCACTCAAGCACTTCAAAAAATGGATCTACTGGCACTTCGCCGAGCGGCGGGTGCTGCGCGATGCCCGCGCGGTGTTTTATTCGAGCATCACGGAACAGGAGCGCGCGCAAAAAACCTTTCTTCATTACCAGGCCAACGCGTGTGTGATCCCCGTGGGCGCCGCACGACCGGAAGGTCTGCCCTCTGACTGGGCCGCAGCGTGGCAGTCCGCGTGTCCGTCCGCCGCGAAGCATCGCTATTTTCTTCATCTCGGCCCGATCCAGCCCGGACGCGGACTCAAGCGTCTGCTGCGCGCCTACGCGCGCGTCGCGCGCAACTATCCGCTTTCGCACGCCGGCACCGCGCCCGATCTCGTGATCGCCGGTGTCGCGGTCAGCCAGCGATATCAGCAGAAGCTCCACGCACTCGCGGACGCCGAAGGCATCACCAACGCCGTGCACTGGCTCGGTCCGCTCGCGGGCGATGTCCGGTGGGGTGCGTTGAGCGGTGCCGAGGCGTTTGTGCAGCCATCGGAGCAGGAAAATTTCGGTGCCTCCGTGATCGAGTCGCTCGCCTGCGGACGTCCCGTGCTCATCTCGGACCGCTTCGCGTTGTGGAAAGAACTCGATGCCGACAACGCCGCGTTCGTCGAAGCCGCTTCACTCGAAGGCACCGCGCGCCTGCTCGAACGCTGGCTTTCGCTCGGCCCCGACGCGCGCAACAAAATGGCCGACGCCTCCCGCGCCTGCTTCGAAAAACATTTTGAGATCGATCGCGCCGCGCGCCGGTTTCGCGACGAACTCTTTCGACTTCTCGACACGCGGTCCTCCAAGGCCGTTTGATCGTTTCCCGCTTCTTCGCACGTGCGCATCACCATCGTTCAAGGTCCCTTCCTCCCCGTCCCCGCCATCCTCGGCGGTGCGGTTGAAAAAGTCTGGTTCTCGCTCGGACAGGAATTCGTCCGGCAGGGCCACCAGGTCGCGCATTTCTCCCGCGCGCATCCGCAATTGGCCGCGCGGGAAACCATCGACGGCGTGCGGCACGAGCGCCTCTCGGGCTTCACTTCGCCGCGCTCGTTTCCCCGGCGCTTGCTCTGCGATTTCTGGTACAGCCTGCGCCTGCGCGGCCGTCTCCCCGATGCCGACATCCTCGTGACGAATACGTTTTGGATGCCCGTACTCACGCGCCGTCGCAGCGGCATTCCTTACGTGCACGTGGCGCGTTATCCGAAAGGTCAGCTCAAGCTCTACCGTCGCGCCATCCTGCAAACCGTCTCCGCGCCGATCCGCGACGCCATCGTGGCAGAGGATCCTTCCGCGGAAAAACGCGTGCGCGTGATCCCTTATCCGCTCGCCGATCGTTATCTGCTGCCCGCACGAGCCGAGGGCGAAAACACGCTCCTCTATGTCGGCCGCGTGCATCCGGAAAAAGGCGTGCGTTTGTTGATCGAAGGTTTCGCGCGACTGCCCGTGGAACTGCGCGCACGCTGGCGCGTGAAAATCGTCGGCCCGTGGGAAACCGCGTACGGCGGTGGCGGAGAAACCCACCTCAACGAACTGCGCGCCGCTGCGGCACCCGTGGCCAATCAGGTCGATTTCGTCGGACGCGTTTTCGACGAAGCCCGTCTCATCGAGCATTACCGGCAGGCGCGCGTCTTTGTGTATCCGTCGCTCGCGGAAAAAGGCGAAACCTTCGGACTCGCCGCGCTCGAGGCGATGGCCGCCGGCTGCGCCCCGATCGTCTCAGGGCTGGAATGTTTTCAAGATTTCATCACGCCCGGTGAAAACGGCCTCGTGTTCAACCACCGTGCCGCCGATCCCGTCGAAGCGCTTTCGCAAACCCTCTCGAGGCTGCTGCCCGACACTGCATCCATCGAACGGATACGCGCCAATGCGTGGCAGACCGCGCGCGATTACACGCTGCCAAAGATCGCCGGCGACTTCCTCGATGACTTCGCCTCGCTCGCCGGCACGGGCTGAGCTTTCGTTTTTCGTGCTTTTCGCGCCATTCGTCCCTAAGCACTCCGCCCGTCCGCCTTCATGAGCACCGAACTAAAAACCCACGCGCAAGCCACGCCGTACGACTCGCCGTGGACGCTCCGCCAGCGCGTGGCCGCGCTCGTGTGGGATTACGCGTGGGCGCTGCTCTGCGCCTGGACACCGAAACCGCTCAATCCGTGGCGGCTTTTTGTCCTGCGCTGCTTTGGCGCCAAACTCCACGGCACGCCCTTCGTGCATCAACGCGCACGCATCCAGCTTCCGTGGAATCTCACGATGCATCACCGCGCCTGCCTCGGCGATCGCGCCAACGCTTACACGCTCGGCCGCATCGTCATCGATGAAGGCGCCACGATCGCGCAGGAGGCGTATCTTTGCTCCGGCACGCATGATTTCGCCTCGGCCGCGCTGCCGCTGCAAACCAGCCCGATCCATATCGGCCGCGATGTCTTTGTCGGCGCGCGCGCATTTATTCTTCCCGGCATCACCATCGGCGACCGCGCCATCATCGGCGCTTGTGCCGTCGTGACAAAAAACGTCGCCGCATCCGCCATCGTCGCCGGCAATCCCGCGAAACAGATCGGCACCCGCCCCGCTCCAAACCCGTGACACAGAGACCACAGGAGAGCAGCAAACTTGCGACGTCCCTTGCGGCTCACGCCGTCCGACTCGGAGTTTCACAGAAGATAACCAAGACAACGAAGGCACCAAAACCTGCACCCCCTTCCTGCTCTTCGTTCCCTTCGTTTCCTTCTGTAGAATTCCCCCGCCCGAATCCGAATCCTCATCAAGCCATTTCATCATCGCAGTTCCCACGCTCTCCAGTGCTCTCTGTGTCCGCACTCCGTGTTCTCTGTGACCCACTCCGATTCTGTTGATCCCACTTCCCTCGTGACCACTTCAACCAAAGTCCCCGTCTCCATCCTCATCCCGATCAAAAACGAGGCCGCCAATCTCCCGCGCTGCCTCGCCGCGCTCGCCTGGGCCGACGAGATTTTTGTGGTCGATTCCCACAGCACCGACGGCTCGCAGGCAATCTGCGAGGCGGCCGGAGCCAAGGTCGTCCAGTTCGACTTCAACGGCATCTGGCCGAAGAAGAAAAACTGGGCGCTCGAAAACCTGCCGTTCAAACACGACTGGGTTTTCATCGTGGATGCCGACGAAGTGCTCCCGCCCGAAACCGCCGCGGAGTTCGCCGATCTGATCGCGCACGACGGGTATGGAAAAACTGGATACTGGATCAACCGCCGCTTCATGTTCATGGGCCAGTGGCTGAAACACGCCTATTACCCCAACTGGAATCTCCGCCTCTTTAAGCACAAACTCGGCCGCTACGAACGCCTCGTCGCCGGCGCGACGGGCAGCGGCGACAACGAAGTCCACGAACACATCGTCGTCCAAGGCGAGACCGGCCGGCTCAAGTCCGAGATGGATCACTACGCGTTCCCCTCGGTCGATGTCTTCGTCGAGAAACACAACCGCTACTCCAACTGGGAGGCGGCGCTCGATGTACAGGAAGGCGCGCACGCCGCGCAGCACCTCCAGATGGGCGGTACGAAGTTTAAGCGGAAACTGAAACAATTCGTGCGACGCCTGCCGTTCCGCCCGACGCTGCGTTTTTGCTACGTCTATTTTTTCCAGCTCGGCATCCTCGACGGCCGAGCGGGTTATTATTTCGCGAAGCTGCACGGTTTCTACGAATTCCTCTCCGTCGCCAAAGCCCACGAGCTGCGCCGGAAAAACTCCGCGCAAACGTCCGCATAAGGGCGATCCTCGCCCCCTCTTCCCACGCGACGCGCCCGCGCGCGGTCTTGGGTGCATCGCGGCCTGGCATCCTCGAAAGGCCTTCCGGCAAAAGAACCCGGTCGCGGAACGCTGTCGCCGCTCACGTGGCCTCTTCCGGGAATGGTCGTGATGATGCGCAGTCTCCCGACATCGACGCCGCTTGTAACGAAGACTAAAGAACCAGCTAACAAATTTCGCTAGATCGCCTGACGCCGCCATTTAGCCGCCCGCGTATGTGCCGAAAAAGAGAGGCTCATCACCTCCTTCATGATGCATTTTTTGCCTCCCGCCCGCGTCGCCTCGTCCCCCTCCGCCGCTCGTCTCATGTCCCTGTGCCTCGCGCTCGGCTGCCTCTTTCTGGCCTTCGCGGGAACGTCGCGCGCGACGGAAGAAAACCTGGCCCGTGAAATCGTCTTTATCGACCCGGGCGTAAGCGACGCCGAGACGCTCTTCGCCGGGCTTCGCACAGATCTTGAATGCGTGCGTCTCCAACCGGGTACTGACGGTCTCGCGCAAATCGCCACGCATCTTTCGACCCGACGCGACCTTGGAGCCATTCATATCATCAGTCACGGCGAGGTGGGAAAAATCCAGCTCGGGAGCGGCTGGCTCGACGCCGCCGGAATCGCCAGTCAGGCCGACGTGCTTGCCAGTATTGGCCGAGCGCTGGCACCGGAGGGCGACATCTTGCTGTACGGGTGCCAGGTCGGTGCCGACGGCGCGGGCGTGGATTTCATCCGCTCGTTGGCCGCCGCAACCCATGCCGATGTCGCGGCCTCCACCAACGTAACCGGTTCAGCCAGAAAGGGGGGTGACTGGGTGTTTGAAAGGCAGGTGGGAACCATCCTCGCCCATACCGCCTTCACCGAAGTAGCGATGACAAACTACGCCTCCTTGCTACAGACCGTTGCGGGAACGATCAACTTTCACGTCGTGAACCCGCCGCCGCTGGGCCTGCAACTGAGCGACATCGTGACTGACACGGACGCCGGTGCGACCGACATTCCGAATGTCACCTACCAGATCTTCGCTACCGATGCCGCCGGAAATCCGAACGGCGCCATATGGACATATGAAGACGACATGTCGGGTGCGGGACACGACGGCATTTGGAGCAACAGCACTTATGGCGACCCGGTGGTCGTCATCCGCAGCCAAGGCAATGCGACCGCCTTTTCGTTTCAAGGCATAGGCCTTTTCGACTATAGCGGCGCTCAGGCGCAGGTCCGGATCGAGGGATTCAAAGTGGGTGTCTCGACGGGTCATGTCGTGCTTAATCTTACCTCATATGCTGGCGTTCTTCATGCTGCCAGCTTTGGACCTGCCGATCTGCCGTCCGCTACGTTCGGTGATGTCGACGAAGTCCGGCTGACAAATCCGAACGATATACCGGGAGACTATGGCGCCCCTCCGGGCAGTAAATTAATGGTGCTCGCGCTCGACGACATCAACTTCGGCGATCCCGTTTCCCCTAATACTGCGCCGAGCCTTACGGCCACCGGCGGCACGCCGACCTTCACGGAAAACGGCAGCGCGGTCGACCTGTTCTCCGGTGTCACCGCCGCCGTCAACGACGCCAGCCAGACATTCAGTGGCATGACCATGACGGTCACCAATGTCTCCAACGGCGCCAGCGAGATCCTCACCATCAGTGGCACCGACGTCGCACTCACCAACGGTAACAGCGGTACCTTGACCGCCATCGGCAATTACAGCGTGAGCGTCACAGGTGGCACGGCCACCGTCACGCTTTCCGGCATGACCCGCGACAATACGCAGATGGGGACGCTGATCGACGGCATCACCTATCGCAATACCAGCGACGCACCAGGCACCAACAACCGTGTGGTGACCATCACCGGCATCACCGACAGCGGCAGCAGCAATAACAGCGCGAGCCCGAACATCGCGGCCACGGTCACCGTCAGTGCCGTCAACGACGCGCCAGTGCTCGATTCAACCACCGTCCTGACGCTGGACGCCATCAATGAAGACGCCGGCGCCCCGGTGAATGGAGTAGCTTCCGGCACTCTGGTTTCGAACGTGGTGGGCGGCATTAGCGACCCGGACAGCGGGGCGCTGCAGGGCATTGCCATCATCGGCGTCGATGACAGCCAGGGCACATGGTGGTTTACGACCAACGGCGGCACGAGTTGGTCTGCGCTGGGAACGCCTTCCGCCAGCGCTGCCCGCCTGCTGGCTGCAGATGCAAATACCCGGCTGCACTTCCAGCCCAATGCAAACTGGAACGGCACGCTGGCATCGGCACTGACCATCCGTGGCTGGGACAGGAGCCTCGGTACCAATGGCGGCCAAGCCAATATCAACGTCGAGGGAACGGGTGGCTCCACGCCTTTCTCCACTGCTACCGATACCGTTTCACTGACGGTCAATGCAGCCAACGATGCCCCGACCATCGGCGCGGGGCCGTACACGCTGACCGGAACCGACGAGAACACGACGAGCAGCGCAACGGCCGTCTCCACCATCCTCACCGGCGTCGGTGCTGCAGATGTGGACAGCGGTGCCCAAAGCGGCATCGCGATCTCCGCCTCCAGCGGCAACGGCACCTGGCAATACACGACCAACGGCACCGACTGGCACGCCGTGGGAACCGTCAGTTCCGGCGCCGCCCTGCTGCTCGATGCCTCGGCCCAGTTGCGCTACGTGCCCGATGGCGCGAACGGCGAAACCGGCGGCTCTGCGCCGGCCCTTACCTTCCGTGCCTGGGACCAGACCGCGGGTACCTCCACGAACGGGGCCATCCGCGCCACTGCGGACGTGACGACCAACGGCGGCACTACCGCCTACTCGTCTGTGCAAGCCAGCGCCAGCATCGAGGTGACAGCCGTCAACGACGCGCCAAGTCTCGTTTCCGGGACTGTTCCGCTGACCGGCACCAACGAAAACAGCACCAGTCCCTCGACACTGGTGGCGACCATCCTGGCCAGCAGTACCGTCAGTGATGTGGATACGAGCGCCGCATTCGGCATAGCGATCACGGGGGCGAGCGGCAACGGCACCTGGCAGTACTCGACCAACGGCGCGGCGTGGACGGCCTTCGGCACGGTCAGTAACACCTCCGCCTTGCTATTGAATTCGACGACCCGGGTCCGTTTAGTCGGCGACGGGATGAACGGAGGAGCCGCCACCTTCACTTGGCGCGCTTGGGACAGAACCAGCGGCACGTCCTCGGTAAACGGCGCACCATCGACGGCCGATACCAGCACCAATGGAGGCAGCACCGCGTTTTCCTCCAATACTTCGACGGCCTCGCTTACCGTGACGAGCGTCAATGATGCCCCCACTGATATATCGTTGAGCGCTACGAGTATTAGCCAAAACGATGGTGTTAATGCTGTTGTGGGCACATTAAGCTCCACAGACGTGGACAGTGGCGACACCTTTATTTATACTCGGGTTGCTGGAATCGGTGACACAGATAATACCAGCTTTAATATCAGCGACGCATTATTGCGGGTTAATGATGCTGGAGTTTTGGCGGCAGGCGCCTACAGTGTGCGTATCCGCACCACGGATCAGGGGGGGCTTTTTTACGAAAAGTCTTTTTCAATTACGGTAGAGGACAATACCGCTCCCGTATTTCAAAATAGCACGCCCGCACTCACGAATATCAATGCAGTTAGTACCGCTGTAAGGGTTCGCCTGGATGAAGTCGGCACCGCTTTTTATGTTGTCGTGGCCAACGGTGCGCCTGCGCCAACATCTGCACAGGTAATTGCGGGGTTAAATAATGCCGGTGCAGCGGCGCTGGCAAGTGGGTCTATTAATGTCGCGGTTGCGGACACTGATTACACTGCAGTTTTGTCCGGTTTGACCGCCGGTACGGCCTACGATGTTTATTGGGTGGCTCGTGATGATGAATCCACACCCAATGTACAAACCTGCCCGGCTCTAGTTAGCCTCACCACTTCCACAGCCAATGCGCTTTATTTCGACGCCGATGCGAAAGTGACAGGATTGACGGGCATAAGCCCCGCCGCTTTCACCGTCGAATTTAACCTGTTTCTGGACTCCGAAACGCCTCCGGGAAACTGGCAAGGCATTTATTGGGCGAATAACAATAATGACACGGGTATTTTTATTGAGGACAACTATGCCGTTTCTCTATGGACGACTCAGAGTACTGCGTATAAATCGACTCTATTATTGACTTACGGCGCTTGGAATCATGTCGCCATCAGTTACAGCGCTGGCAACGGTGTCCGGATGTACATCAACGGTGTGCTGTCGGGCATTACCCAGACGGGCAGTCCCGGTGCGGGCGTGTTGCCGCTCACGGATGTTACCGTGGGATATGGACCGGGGATTTTTGGTTTGCCTGCGGGAGGATACGCGCTGGGCGACAGCGCTTTGGAGGATTTCCGCATTTGGAACGTGGAGAGAACGGCACAGGAAATTATCGATAATAAGGATGCGGAGTTAACGCCACCGTATTCGGCCAATCTGGTGCGCTATTACGATTTTAATCATGGAATCGGTGGCGAAAATAATGCGGGTAGCACTACGTTGATTGAGCGCACGGGGAATGGGGCAAATGGCACCTTGGTCAATTTTGCTTTGAACGGTAATTCATCTAACTGGGTTAAGACCAGTTCGCTGGTTTCTGGACCGGTTGTCACCGATGCCAATATCAGTATTTCTGGTGCGAGTGGCATAAGCGGTGCCTATAAGATTGGCGATACTGTCACGGCAACTTGGAACAATACGGCCGCAGGAGACAACAACACGGATATCACCGGTGTGACGGTGAATTTTAGTCAGTTTGGCGGCGGGTCAGCGGTTGTGGCGACGGAGAATAGCGGCACTTGGACTGCGACTTATACGATTCCGGCGGGCGACATCGACGCGGCTAATCGAAATATATCGGTGACTGCAACCAATACGGCCGGCAAAAGCACAACCAGGGGAGATACGACGAATGCCGTAGTGGACAATATTGCTCCCACGGTCACTGACGCCAGTATCAGTATTGCAGGTGCCACGGGTAACGGTGGCACTTACAAAATAGGCGATATCCTAACGGCCACTTGGAACAATACGGTCAGCGGCAATAACAATAGCGATATCATCAGCGGCGTCACGGTGGACTTTTCCGCCTTTGGTGGTGGAACGGCAGTTGCGGCAACGAACAGTTCAGGAATGTGGACGGCCACATTCGCCTTAACGGCGGGAACACTAGAAAGCACCGGCTTAAATATCTCGGTTACCGCTACGGATAATGCTGGCAACACAACCACTGGCGCGGATACCAGCAATGCCACCGTTGATACTTCGGCGCCAGTCATTAGTAGTGTCAGTGTACCAACGGATGGAACGTATCGCGCCGGTGAAAGCTTGGAATTCAGACTCAATACGAGTGAGGCCGTCGTTGTTGATACCACGAGCGGTACCCCAACTATTTCTCTGACCATTGGCTCCACTTCACAAGTTGCTACTTATGTCAGCGGCAGCAGCAGCCCTTCGGCGCTGGTATTTAGTTATACCGTGCAGGCTGGCGACTTCGATAAGGATGGCATCAGCGTTGGCGTGCTCGCCCCCAATGCTGGAACGCTCAGGGATGCCGCGGGTAATAACGTGACGCTGACCCTAAACTCTATCGGATCCACCACCGGAGTATTGGTGGATGCGGTAGCGCCAACGCTAGTCAGTCTGAATCCGCTGGATAACGCGCAGACAGTGGCCCCCAGCGCTAATCTCGTAATAACGCTGAGCGAAAATATTGCGCTGGGGACTGGTGCAATCGCGATTTACGACGGTCAAGCTTCACTCGTCACATCGATTAATGTCACCAATCACGGCAATCAGCTGAGCATTGCGGATGCGACTCTGACCATTGATTTAGCAGCAGAGCTGTTGGAAAAGGCTGCTTATCATGTGCAGATCGCCAGCGGTGCGATTACCGATCTGGCGGGCAACCCCTATGCCGGCATCGCCGATAACTCCACGTGGAATTTCACGGTGGCAGATATCACACCACCGGTCGTGTCATCGGTAGCGGTGAGCGGTACGCCTGCAGCTAACGCGGCAACAGTCCCATTTACAGTGACGTTCGATGAGGTTTTTACCGGCGCCAGGGTCGCAGACTTTGTTCTGACCAGCACGGGTTCCGCCGCCGCGAATATAACCAGCGTGTCTTCAGTGGGCGGCAACACCCTTACCGTGAACATTGATAATATAACTGGTACCGGCACTTTGCGGTTGGATATGGTGGCCAACTCGGGCATCACCGATGCGCATGGCAATGGCAACGGCACCCACGGATATGTGGCAGCCTTTACGAGTGGCTCCGTCCACACGGTCGACCGCGACGCTCCCACGGCACCGTCAGTTCCGTCATTATCAAGTGAGTCCGATAGCGGCGTCTCGTCGAGTGATGGCATCACCAACGTCACGCTGCCGACCTTCACGGGAACGGCCGAGGCCAGCAGCACCGTCGAACTCTTCCGCGACGGTACGATATCGCTCGGCACCACGACCGCCAGCGGCTCCGGCAACTGGACGTTCACAGTGAGCTCCGCGCTTTCCGAAGGTGTTCATCTGATCACCGCACGCGCCACCGACGGCGCCGGCAATCCCGGTCCTGCGTCCGACGCGCTCAGCGTGACCATCGACACCACCGCACCGGCGACTGCGGTCATTACCGCCATCTCCGAAGACACCGGATCGAGCGATAGCGACCGTATCACCTCGGACACTACATTGATCCTCTCCGGCATCGGTGCGGCGAATGAAACCGTCGAAGTTTTCCGCAACACCGCCTCGATCGGTACCGCCCCCATCAACACCGATGGCGTATGGTCGTACGACTATACCGCCACGGTGCTCGCCGCCGGCACGCACACCTTCACCGCGAAGGTCACCGACGTCGCCGGCAACACCAGCGCCGAATCCGCGGTCTTCCTCGTGGAAATCGACACCGAATCGCCCAACGCGCCGGTGATCGTTTCGATGAGCGAAGACACCGGCACCAGCGCCACCGATGGTATCACAAAAGTGAATACACTCGTTCTGGCCGGCACGGCCGATCCCTTGGTCACCGTCACCTTGTCGCGCAGCGGCACGGGCATCATCGGCACCACGACCAGCGCCGCCGACGGCGTGTGGACATTCGATCACAGCGCCACGCCTCTGGCCGACGGACCTTATCTGTTCAACGCGTTTGCCAGCGACACGGCCGGCAATACCGGCGCGACTTCTGCCGACTTCGCCGTGACGATCGACGCCGCCGCGCCGGTAATCGTCACGCAGCCCGCCGGCGGCACAGCGGACGCGAAGTCCACCTTCGTCCTGACGGTCGTCGCCAACGATGCCACCGCACTCACGTACCTCTGGCATCGCAATGGAAACCCCTTGAGCGATTCGGCGCAGCACAGCGGCGCGACCACCGCGACACTCACGCTCAGCAACATCGATCCAGTGTCGTTCTCCGGCAACTACACGGTCGTCATCACCGACGCCGCCGGCAACGTGACCACCAGCGAGCCCGCGACTCTCGTCGTAAACAAACTCGCGCAAACGATCACGTTCGATGCGATCGGCAACAAGACGCGGACCGCGCCGGCCTTCACGGTCCATGCGACCGCTTCGAGCGCGCTGCCGGTTGTCTTCAGCGTCGCTTCCGGTCCTGCAACCGTGACGGGCAACACCGTCACACTCACCGGCGCGCCCGGGCTGGTCACGATCACGGCGCAGCAACCCGGCGATGCCGCGTATGCCGCTGCGAGCCCGGCCTCGCGTACCTTCACGGTGCTCGCCGACTTCTCTGAGCCTGATTCCGATGGCTACGCCAGTGGCGCGACCGGTGGCACGGGCGCGCAACTGGTCGTGACGGTCGGCACCGCCGCCGACTTCCGTCTGCACGCGGAGTCCAGCACTCCTGCGATCATCACCGTCGATGGTATCCTGAATCTGGGTACAACGCCGGTCGCGGTTAACTCCGACAAAACCATCCAGGGCATCGACGCGGACGCCGCTCTCATCGGCAATCTTCACATCGGATCCGGCGTGCGCAATGTGATCATCCAGGGTCTCAACCTGTCCAATCCCGGCACGGCATCCGCACCGCTGCAGATGGCTGCGCTGCCCTTCGCCGCACCCGTCCAGGCCCCTGCGGTCAGTGGCGATGCGCTGACGATCGCCGGCGCGCGCAGGGTCTTCATCACTCGCTGTTCGTTCTTCGACGCGTCCGATTATGCCATCCGCATCATCGACGGCGCCGATGAAGTGACCCTGTCGTGGAACGAGTTCTATTATACTCCCGCGCACACCGGTCAGCGCCGCAGTGTCCTTGTCGGCAATAGCAGCGGCGACTTCACCGCACCGCGGGTCTCGATCCATCACAACCGCTGGAGCACGGGCGTGGATGCGCACATCCCGCTCGTTCATCAGGGCCGCGTTCACTTCTACAACAATATCATCGAATCCACCGGCAACACCTCGGCCACCGAGGTCGGTCTTCGCGGCGAACTGCTCAGCGAGCGCAATCTCTATCAAGGCGTCGCCTCACCGCTCGCGGTGGCATCCGGCGGTCGCGCCTTTGTATATGAAAATACATACACCGGCACGACCGGCGCCGCGCCTTATGCGGGGAACGACCCGGTGTTCACACCGCCTCATTCTTACGAAGCATTGCCCGTCTCCGATCTCACCGTGGTCCTCGCTGCCGCCGGCAACCAAAGCGGCGGCGACTACTCCGAAGTCGTTAACGCCACCGCGCGTATCAACGGACCGGATACAGCCATCCCATCCCTGTCGGCGTTCACGCTCACGGCCGCTCCGGCCGGCTTCACACCGTCGAGTTACCAGTGGCGCTTGAACAACCTGCCCATCCCGGGCGCCAACTCCGCGACTTATCACGTCACCCACGCCGGTCAAAAGGACGAAGGCACCTACACGGTCGCCCTGACCCTGGCCTCGCAGGACGTCATTGTCAGCGCGCCGCTGGTGATCGCCATCGATGCCCAGGCTGAGCCCAGAAAACTCGACATCGGCGGTGGCGGCGGTTCACCCAGCCTCTGGTTCTTCGCGGCCATTGCCATCGCCGCGGTGACGCGCAGGATGCTCCGCCGACGCAACGATTAACCCGCGCGTCGCCCCCCCCAACATGCGTGCCGCATCCACGAAAACCGAGGCTTTGATCCACAACGAACTCCGCTCGACAGAACATATCGTCTGGCGATCGGCACCGAACCCGCGGCGCGTCGCCAGAAAGTCGATCCCGATCGTGCTCTTTGGCATTCCCTGGACCGCCTTCGCGTTGTTTTGGACCGCGGGAGCGAGCGGTTTCAAAATGCCGGACTTCTCCCACCCGACGGGCTGGTTCGCCTTGTTTGGTGTGCCGTTCATTCTGATCGGTCTGGGCATGTTGACCGCTCCGTGGTGGACGATGCGCAAGGCGGCCGGCACGGCTTATGTGGTCACGAATCAGCGCGTGATTATTTTCGAGCCGAGCGGACGCGACATCGCCATCCGCTCGATCGAGCCGCAGCAACTCCACGAAATCCGTCGCGTGCAGCGCGCCGACGGCAGCGGCGATCTTTTCCTCACCAGCGATTTCAAAATCCACAAAGGACACGACGTTAAAACCGATGTCGGCTTCTTCGGCATCGCCGACGTGAAGCACGTGGAATCGATCGTGACCGCACTCGCCAAACCGAGGGCGACGTAACGGGCCGCGCACCCCGAACTTTTTAGACCGCCGCCTTTGCAAAAAAACCCGGCGCGGGGTCAGCGCGCCGGGTTCGGTAGACCAGCCTAAATTCCGACCATTTTCCCTAACCGATCGGAAAAGACAGAGACGTGTGCCGCCATCGCGGCCGTCCGTCAGAAGGTGCCTTTGAAGCCGAGGTAAATCGTGGCGCCATAGAGGTTGTACGTGCGCATCCAGTCCTTGTTCACGATGTACTGGCGCACCGGCTCGTTGGTGAGATTCTTCACTTCGAGGAACAGCGAGTGCCTCTTGTAGAACGTGTACGCGGCGGAGAAATCCAACGTGCCGCGTTGATCGAAGTACGTCAGCATCGCCTGACCGTTCACGCCGTCGAGAGTCACGCCGGATGCGTACGCGTCCTTCCAATTATACTTCACGCTGAGGTTGTACGGACCTTCGCGGAAGGTGACGCCCGCGTTGAACATCTTCGGCACGAAGCGCAGGATCGGCAGCGTCTTCGAGGTGGCGGAACCATCGTACGAAGCGGAGGCCTCGCCTTTTTGATACGTGTAGTTGGCGAAGACGCTGAACGGACGGAGCACCTGGGAGATCGCGCTCAGATGCTGTGAGTAGGACGCCTCGACGCCCCAGATGCGGCCTTCGCCGGCATTGACCAGATGGCGCAGCGTTTCGCCGACGTATCCACTGAGATCATACCCGTAATCGACGCCGGGCAGGATCGTCTCGTCGGTCTGAAAGACGTAGTTCTTCACGTCCTTGTAATAACCATTCACCGAAATGAGACCGCTGGGACGGAGGTACTTTTCGATGCTCACTTCGAGGTTGTCGAAATAGACCGGTTTCAACTGCGGGTTGTTGGCGGTCACGATGAGCGCGGAATCTTCATTCCCTGGAGGCGTGACGGTGTAACCCGGGATGATGTTCTCGAAGTTCTGGCGGCCGATTGTGCGGTTATAGGAACCGCGCACGACAACATTGGGCGCGACAGTGTACTTGAGCTGCAGGTTCGGGAAGAAGTCGTCGTAATCCTGCTGCACGGTCTGACGGCGCGCGTAGCGGATGCGCGCGAGTTCGACCGGGTCCGCGCGGAAATCGCTCAGCATCGTGGCGGTATGATAATCGGCCATCGGTGCGAGCGTGGCGTGGTAGGCGTCGTTGATCGTCGCGTAACCGCGGCTCTGCACATGCGCGAGGAGCTGGTTGAGCGCGGCATCGCGGGCGGCTTCGTTATCGACGACCGGACCGGTGCCCTTGCCTTCGGTGAGTTCGTAGCGCACGCCGGCAAGAACGTTCAAACGGCCGAAGCGGAAGTTGCCCATCGCATAACCGGCAGAGACTTTTTCTTCGACGGATTTGAAACCCGCCAGCTCGGTCTCGATGCGCCAGGCGGTGTCCTCGGTGAAGAGGTTCGGGTTCGCTTTGAAGAACGCGTTCACCGCATCGAGGTTGTAGTACGGAACCTGATACGCGGACGGCTGCGGCAGCTTGTCGTTGCCGAGCGTGGAGAGATGGCCCGCGAGCTTGGTGCGATAGGCGGCGTCGGCGGCGATGCGTTGCGCGGAAGCCGTCGGATCGTTGGCCGCAGTGGCTGCAGCGGCCGCGGCAAACGCGGCCTGATCGGCGGCGTCGCCGGTGTAGTACCAGCGCGTCTGGCCCCACTTATCCATGTCGCGATTCTGCTGACGGAATTGCGCGCCGGCCTGCAGGTAGAACGGGATCGACGTGCGGAAGTTGCGGCGCACATCGAGCTTCGCGGTGTTGAACGATTCCTTGGCGTTGGAGCGGCGGCCGTTGCGCAGACGGAACGGGCTCGCATCCATGTTCGCCGTGTACACGTCGGGATAGGTGAGGACCGCGCGATTGCCGGTGTTGCTGAACGAGCCGGCGGACTTGGTGATGGAGCCGACGCCGTTGCCATCGAAGCTCATCGGAAAATCATACACGAGCGTGCCCGACGGCGACGCGATCGGGTAGATCGAAGTGTCGCGATTGAGCAGGATGGTGTTGCCGGCGTCGTCGAGTTTGTAGCGGACGCGCGCGCCGCTCACGCGCGTGGTGGCGGCGGTGCCGGCGTTGCTCGTGTAGTTGGAAAGGTCATACACGCTCGGGCCGGAGTTCTGCACGAAGTACGGGTAATTTCCCGACTGCGATGCATCGACGGTGTAGCCGATGCCGCGGAGGAAAAGCTCCACCTGCGGCACGGGCATGTCTCCCTGGTTGTCGTAGTGATTGGTCGAGAGCGAGGTGGAGGCGGCGTAGTTGATCTTCCAATCGCCGAACTTGTGGTCGGCGCCGATCGAGAAGGTCGTGCCGGTGCCGGTCTTGTAGAGATACTCGCCATTGAGGCGGGCGTAGTTGCCGCTCAGCTGTTCCGCGCCCGGATCGGCGCCGATGGCGGTCCATTGCTCCGCGGTCCAGTCGGTGGCCATGGAGTTCGAGCCGTCCACATCGGTGGAGTTGGGCGCGATCACGCCGAGCTCGAGGCTGCGCGCACCGCCGTAGATGAGGCTCGTGTTGACCTGGTTGCGCGTCCAGATCGTGGTGTTCTCGCTGAGCTTGAAATCGAGATTCACCGAGAGCGCCTGGCGGTTGGTGATGTTGGGCGAGAGGCCGTAGCTGAAAGTGCGCGGATAGATGCCGCGCGGGGAGTTCACGTCCGTATCCGAAAATCCACTACGCGTGGAAGTCAGCCCGTAGTTCTTGGAGATGGAAACGCCATCGGTGTAGAACTCGTTAAAATTCCCGGTGATGGCGACGCCGAGGCGGTTGCCGAAGAATGATTCGGTGTACGAGAGCGTGGCGCCCGGGCGGATCTTGAGGATCGGCTGGTCGTCGGGCATCCGCTTTTTATTGAGCGTGAACGCGCTGCTCTTGCCGTTGCCCAGGATCGAATAGGTGATGCGGCGGCCCTTCGTGGTGAAGGCGCTCTTGCTCGTCATGTTGACGGTGCCGCCGCCGGAATCGGCGTCCATCGACGCGGGCGGCGCCTTGAAGATTTCCACCGACTCGACGTCCTGCAGCGAGATCTGGTCGAGCTCGAACTGGCGGTTGGCGTTGCCGCTGGCGGCGTTGGCCGAGCGCATGCCGTTCACCGTGACGGTGTTCATGTTCGGATCCTGACCCCGGACGCTGATCGAGCGCGGATCGTCGCCCGAATACTCGATGCTGAAGCCCGGGACGTTGCGGAGAAAATCGCCCACGCTGCCGCCGGCGACATTGGCAAACTCGTCGGAGGAGATGAGCGTCACCATGTTCTCGGCTTCCTTCTGGCGCGAGAGCGCGGCGGCGCGGCCTTCTTTCTCGCCGGCGACCACGAAGGCCTCGAGCGCGATGACCTCGCCGTAATCGGGATCGGTGAGTGCGATCTCTTCGTTGCGGCGCTGACCCGCGGCGATCTCGAACGTGATCTCGCGATCATCGAGGCCGAAATAACTGATGCGGATGCGGCGCTGGCCCGCGGGCAGGTTGAGTTGAAAACCGCCGTCCGTTTCCGTGAGCACGGAGCGGTTGGTGGCGACATCGGTCACTTGCGCATCGCGAAGATAGGAACCGGTGGCAGAGTTGAGAACCCGGCCGGTGAGAACGCCCTGTTCGGCGGGCGCGGTGGCGGACGCGGCGTCGGTTTGAGCGACGGCGGGGATCGGCGCGAGAGCCACGGCGGCAGGGAGAAGCAGGCGGGCGGGGAGAAACGTTTTCATTGAAGCTCGAAAGAAGGTTGAGGTTAGTCGCGGCGGCGGCGCAGAGCGGCGAGCAGGGCCAGCGCGCCGAGGAACCACAAGGAGGGCGAACCGCCGCCACCACCACCGCCCGAGTCGGAACTGCCGGAGCCGGCATCGGCGGGCGTTTCGGTGACGGTGAGCGTCACGGTGTTGCTGATGGCGGTGCCGACATCGTTGGTGACGACGACGCGGTACTGGCCGGCGTGGACCGCCTGCGCGTTGAGGAAACCGAGGCTCGTCGCATTGGCGCCGGTGATGTTGGTGAAATTACCGCCGAGATTCTTCTGCCATTGATAAGTCAGCGGAGCATCGCCGGTGGCCGTCACAGAGAAGCTGGCCGGCTGGCCCGCGCTCACGCTGACGTTGGCGGGTTGCGACGTGATGGTCGGCACGAGCGCGGAGCTGTAGACGACCTTGTGGCCGTTGCTCACGAGCGTGTCGCCGGCTTCGTTTTTCATCGCGAGGGAATAGACGCCCTCGTCGGTGGGCTTCATCGACGCGACGCTGAAGGTCGCCGCGGTGGCGCCGGCGATGTCGAAGTTGTTGCGACGCCACTGATACGAGACCGGCGTGAAACCGGTGACCGCGGCGGTGAGCGTGAAGCTCGTGTTGACCGGCACGACGCCGGCCGGGCCATTGAGCGTGGCCGAGCCGGCGGCGAGCGACGCGGAAGCCGCGCCGGCGGTGTTGCCCGCGCCTGTGAGGACGATCGTGGGAACATCGACCGCGCTGAGCAGCTGGTACGAATAAGTCGGCGTGAAGACAGTGTCCTGGCCGGCGTCAGCCGCTTCGCCGGTGACTTCCGTGTACACATTACCGATGGCGCGGATGAGTCCGCCGGGCAGCGCGGGATCGACGTTCTCCTTGTACAACGGGCTCTTCACCTGATGGTACACATTGTGTTCGGAAAAGAACTGCGACTGGTCGCGGGCGTTGGAGGCGTAGCTGTTGCCCGGAGTGTTCCAGTAGTTGTTGTAGAGATGAACGTATCCAAAACTTCCCGACGGCATGCGCTGGTCGCAGAGGTCGTGCCAGAGGTTGTGATGGAGCGTGATGTGCAGCGGCTTGGTCTCCGCGCCGGCGTTGCCGGTGATCATCGTGAAACGATGCACCTGCGCGGCGCTCGTGTAGTAGAACTCGCACCACGAAACAGTGACGTTGTCGGAGCCGAATCCGATATCGATCAGGCCGTCGGCGCAGTCGTACACGGTGCAATGCGTGATGAAGACATTGGTGGCGCCGGCCACGGTGATGCCATCGCCGCCATCGGTGTACTTGCCGTCCACGATGACGCTGCCGGGATTGGTGATGTTGAGGCCGCGGATGAGCACATTGTTCACACCGCCCGAGCCGAGATCGAGTTTGCCGCGGATGGTCGCGTGCTGGTCGAAGCCCTGGATGGTTTTGTTGGACTTCACCTGGATCGCACCGCCGACAGCGGCGAGATCGAGCGTGCCGGTTATCGTGATGACCGCGGGATCGGCGGACTCGGCGTGCGTCTTGAAATCGGCGGCGTTGGTCACGACGACCGCTGCGCGATTGCCACCGCCGGTGACGGCGTGGGCAAAACCATCAGGCGGAGGAGCGCCCGCGGCGATGTCCACGATGAGCTCGGCACGCGCGCTGGTGGAGCGACCGCCGAGATCATTCGCGACGACCGCCTTGTAGATGCCCTGGCTCGCGGCGACGGCGCTGGCGATCGTGTACGACGGACCGTTGGCGCCATCGATGGCGACGTCGTTTTTGTACCACTGATAAGCGAGACCGGAACCTTCGGCGGCGACGGTGAAAGTCACCGCGGAACCGACACCGACCGTCTGGCTCTGCGGCTGCGTGGTGATCTTCGGCACCGGCACGAGTGAGGCATTGGTGGTGATGGTGACGGCGTTGATTTCCATCTGGCCCGGCGTGTTGGTGACACGCGCGCCGAGGGCGAAACCATCGAAGCCGAGATTGTCGGAATCATCGGTGAGGAAGGTATCGCCTGTCGCGATTCCGCTGACCGTCGCGAGCAAAGTGCCCGCGGTGCCGGCCCCGTCGTAGAGACGTTTTTCCACGGTGTATTCAGCGGTTGCGCTGCGCGTGATGCGGAAGACGGCAGTGTACTGTCCGCCGGCGGAAGTCGGAGCATCGATCTCCGAGGCGATGGCGCCGACCACCGCGCCAGCCGGATTGCGGAAGGCGGCGCTGGCGAGCGACTGGTTGTAATTATTGAGCGCGTTGCTCTGCACCGGTCGCGTGCGGATCTGATTGTTGTTGGTCGCGCCGCTCATGCCGTGATTGACGACACTGCCAACGTAACCGACCCACTCCTTCACATAACCGACGCCATGCGTGGCCGCGGAGTTGAGCGTGGTGAGACCGCCAGGAACAGGACTAACTTGGTCGGAATCGTAGAGACCGAGGTAGAGCGTGTTCTGGTTGTTCGCCGTGAGATTATTGGCCGGAGGCGTGGTCGAGAACATGCCGGCGACATTCGTGACGGTCGCCGTGATCTCGATGTAGTCGCCGATGCCCGAGAGGATGACCGGCGCTGAGCCGAAGAGCGCCTGCGCCTCCATGTTGCCCGAACTGGTGGAGGACATGCCCATCTTCAAACCGGTCGCGGAGATGCTGGGCACCGGGCTGTAGTTTTTGTCCGCAAGGATTTGGTAAGCGGCGGAGTTTTCCGTCGGCGTGGCGGGCGTGGTCGAGTTGACCGTGCTGCCAGCCGAGAAGTTGTCGGAGAAAATCGTCTTCACCGTGCGGGTGGTAACGGTGAGCGTGGCGACCGCACTGGTGACGGTGCCATCGGCGCCCGAGACAACCACGGTGTAATCGCCGGCGTCGGCGAGTTGCGCGCCGCCGATCACGAGCGTCGCGCTGGTCGCGCCGACGATGTCGGCTCCACCCTTTTGCCATTGATACGTGAGGAACGTGCCTTGTGCCGCGACCGCAAACGTCACGGGCTGGCCTTCGACGACCGACTGGGCGGCCGGTTGTGTCACGATCGAGGTCGGAATGACCGCGGTGTTCACGGTGACGACCGCGGCGTTGGAGGTCGCGGAGCCGCCGACATTGGTCACGACAACGGTGTAGCTGCCCGACGCGGCGGCGGTGGCGTTGACGATGGTGAAGCTCGCGCTCGTGGCATCGGCGATATCCGCGCCGTCTTTTTTCCATTGATACGTAAACGGCTCGGTGCCGGACGCGGCGACCGTGAGCGTGGCGCTCTCGCCGAGAGCAACGGTGACATCGGCCGGATGCGTGGTGATGATCGGCGCGATGACCGGCGCGTTGACGGTGAGCGTGGCGGCGGACGAAAGCACGTCACCACCGGCATTGCTCACGGCGACGGTGTAGCTGCCGCTGTGCGAAACGAGTGCGCTGGCAATCGCGTACGTGGCCGACGTGGCGCCGGGGATGTCCACGCCGTCTTTTTTCCACTGATAAGAAAGCGCGTCGCCGGTCGCGGTGACGGAGAGCGAAACAGCCGCGCCCGTCAGCGTGGTCAGCGAAGTCTCGCCGCCCGCGAATGTCGGTTGCGCGGTGATGACCGGTGCCGGTGTGGACGACGCGACCTTGGTGTGGACGACCTTGACGTTCGTGAAGGTGACGGCGCTCGCGAGATTGCTGCCGCCGTAGCGGAAACCGAACCAGTCGAAGGCAAAGGTCGTGGTGGGCGCGCCGGTATCGATGGCGGAATAAGTGTAGTTTTCGGGGAACGCACCGCCGGTGAGCGCAAAGCTGATCTCATTGGCGGTCTCGCTGTCGCGCCGCACCGTCATGGTCAACGTGTAGGGCGTGTCATCAGCGAAACCTAGACGCGATGTGGAACCGACGACCGGGCTGGGCAGAACCGGGAAGTCGTTATTGGAATTGAAAAGATTTCCCGAGGTGACCGTGTCGCGACGTCCGAGACGAACGAAGGGGCCGGCAGACGCGCTGGCGTCGATCGCCATTTCACCGCCGTATCCACGATCGCCCTGCAACAGCGAGTCGTTGTGCCCGCTGCCCTTGTCCACCAGAAGGCGCGTGCCTTCGGAGTTAAAGAGGCCAAAACGGACGGCGCCACTTTTCGGTGTGGCGAGTTTGAAGGTCACGCTGACGGTGAAGCTCTCGCCGACTTTGAGCGCGACGGCTTCGGGAGCATCGGTGAAGTGGAACCAGTGAGCGTCCGAATCCGAGTTGGCTGGCGTGAACGTCACGGAGCCGACCGCATCGGTGCGCGTAGTGGCGGTACGCGCTTTGTAAATCCGTACCGAACCGTTCGCGAGATCTTGGTTGAGCGCGCTGCCGTCCGCGAAGGAATCGTCGAGCAACGTGATCGCGCCGCTGCTGGGCGGAGGTGCGGAGACAGTCAGTGTGCCTGCCGAGCTGGTGATGCTGCTCGCGCTGTTGGAGACAACGACCGTGTAGGCGCCGTTGTCCGACACCGCGGCGCTGGCGATCGTGTAGGTCGCCGACGTGGCGCCGGGAATATCCGTGCCGTTTTTCTTCCATTGATAGGTGAGCGGTGCGCTGCCGGCGGCGACGACCGTGAAGGTCGCCAGCTGGCCGGAGGCTACGGACACATCGGCGGGATGCGCGCTGATCGAAGGCGCAATCACGCCCGAACCCACCGTGATCAAGGCGGCGGTGCTGGTGGCGGAGCCGGCGGAATTGGTGACGGCAACCGTGTAGCTGCCCGTGTCGCCGGCGGTCGCGCTCGCCACCGAGTACGTGGCTGCAGTGGCGCCAGGAATGTCCGCGCCATCTTTTTTCCACTGATAGGTGGCGGCCGGTAGTGCTGCGACGGATACGCTGAGCGACAGCGCATCGCCTGCGTTGAGCGCGGCGGAAGCGGGCGGTGTGAGGATCACCGGCGCCAGCGCGGGCGTCCAATTCGCGGCGGTGGCCGAGCCGTCGCGGGCGGTGTTGAGCACCCACACGGGATTGCGGTAGTTGGCCTGCGTCGTCGCATCGACCGGCATTATCGTGAAGGCCGGGCGCACGCCTTCGCCGAAGGTGAGCGCGACGCCATCCTTATCGACCATGTTGTTATCCCAGAGATGCACGTTGGGGGCATCGGTGGCGTTGTTGAGCTGCCACCAGCCGGCTTGATAATTCGCTGCTGCGCCGCCGATGGCGGTGTTGAGGAAACTGTTATTCTCCGCTGAGCCGACGGTGGAATCGAGGATCACCATCTCGCTGTACGGGAACTGCGCGGCGCCGGGATCGATGCGGTGGAAGAACGCACCCGTGACACCGGCCTCGGCCGTGAAGCGGCAGTTGTGGAAAACGAACCCATGATTGCCGGCGCCGTTGCGGATCTGCGCGAAGATCGGAACGTTGGAGGTGCGGCGCAGAGCCTTGAATTCGCAGTTGTAGAAAAAGCTCGGGCCGTTGCCCCACAGGAAGTCCACATCGCCCTCGATGTACGAGTCGCTCATGTAGAACTGGCCGTCCACCTGGAGCGTGTCCTGATAGCTGAAGAGGCGGAGTTTCGACGCGAGATTCTGGCCGGTGGTGGCGCTGCCTTTGATGATGATCGCCTCGGCCTGGGAGCCACCTTGCGGCGTGCTGTTGCGCACCGTGAAGTTGAGCAGGCGGAGCCCTGAGACCGATTGCGCGAGGAGCGTGCCGCGGCGGTAGGTGCCGGAAGCGTTGTTGAAATTATTGTTGGTCGGGAAATCGATGATCACGCCTTCCGCGCTCTCGCCGACGATCGTGAGATTATGTTTCTGCTGAAAAACGATCTGCTCGAAGTAGGTGCCGTTGCGGATGAAGATCGTGCGCGGCGTGGTGTTGGCGGCGGGAACAAAATCGAGTGCGCCCTGCACGGTGTCGAAATCGCCCGAGCCGTCGGCCGCGACGACGATGTGATCGTCAAGATCCGGCGCGGTGGCGCGGGTCGAGAACGTCCATGTAGTTTTTTCCTGGATACCGGCGAAGGATTCGCCGGCGGCGTTCACGAACGCGCCCGGCTCGATCGTCACGTAGTAGGATTTTCCATACGCGAGCACACCGTCGCGCGGGTGGATCGTCGCGGTGGCGCCGGAGACCGTGATCGGATAATAATTGATGGTGGCGAGCCCGCCGATGGTTTTGACCTCCACCGGCAGATTGAGCGTGGAGATTGCACTGCTTGCGCGAAGCGTGTCGCGACGTGCATTGGCCTCGACGAGATTGATGGTGTCCACCACCGAGTCGTCGGACGCGTCGTGGATGCGGATGCGACCGGCAAACCCGGGCGAGATCGCTTCATTGAACGTGAGCGTGAGGCGCGTATCGGCGTTGAGCGCAGTGGCGGCAGATGCCGGTGTGAAGGCCGTGGCCGCGAGCGTGGATGATCCGACAATCACCGGCGCGGCCGCGCTGGTGACGCTGCCAGCGACGTTGGTCACGACCACGGTATAAACACCGGCGTCGGCGCCCGTGGCGCTGGCGATCGTGTAGCTCGCGCTGGTGGCGGACGGAATGTCGACGCCGTTTTTCTTCCATTGATACGCGGGGGCCGGTGCACCCGTCGCGACAACCGTGAGCGAGTGCGATCCACCCGCAGCGAGAGTCGCTCCGGCGGGCTGCGCGGTGATGACCGGCGCTTCATTGACCGTGAGCGTGGCGGCGGCGCTGTTGGCCGAGCCGGCGGAGTTGGAAACGACCACCGTGTAGCTGCCGGCATCGGCAAGTTGCGCAGACGTCACGTTCAACGTGCTATCGTTGGCGCCGACGATATCCGTGCCTCCCTTTTTCCACTGATAAGCGAGGGGCGCGGTGCCATTGGCAGAAACGGTGAACGAGGCGTTCTGGCCGACGAGCACGGTCACGTCCGCCGGTTCCGAGAGGATCGTAGGCGCGACTGCGCCGGCCGTGACCGTGAGCGTCGCCGCCGAGCTGGTGGAGGAGCCCGCGGCATTCGTCACGACCACGCGGTACAAACCTGCCGCATCGTTCTGCACATTGGAAAGCGTGAGCGAAGCCGTGGCTGCGCTGGGGTTGGCGCCGGCGTCGATGGCCGCGTAGGTGGTGCCGCCATCGGTGCTCTTTTCCCATTGATAGGAAGCCGGGTTGCCGCCGGCGGCGGCAGTGATCGTGATATTGCCCGCGAGGCTGGCGGTGAGGACGGACGGCGGGTGGGTGACGATGTAGGGCGGAGCGATGAGTCCTTCGAAATGGGAGAGGACTAGCGTGACGGGATTGTCCGTGGAGTTTCTCAACGCCACGGCGAACAGATTGAATGTCTGCGAACCGGTCAGCGATGCGGAGCTATTGTTGGAGGCAAACGTCCGGTTGAGCGTAGTACCGCCGGTGGCGGCATCCTGATACACGGCACCCGCGACATCCACCGCGGTCCCGGTGCCGAGACCGATAGCACCAGTGTCGTTGATCCGCACGCGGAAGGTGACGTTGGCCGCCTGCCCATCGGTCAGAGAACCGACTGCACCGCTGGGTCCGCGGGAAGAGCCAAGCTGGGTTCCAGTGCCCACATATCCGAGAAGACCCGCGGGAGTCGTCGTGCCTGCGGAAGCAAATCCCTCGGAACTGAAATTCCCCGAAGTATTCGGACGGGCATTCGTCCACACTCCTTTGTCGTCGGTGAAATTCCCTGTCGCGCCCGGCTCCGTGCCGTTGGTGTCGAACAGCCCCATAAGGAAATTGCGGTCGCCAACCGCCGTGCCCGATGTGAATCCACCAGAGGCGGTCATCGTGAATTTGACCGTCTGCATGGAAGCCCCCGAAGCAGGCGTCGTAAGCGCTATGGGCACGATGTTGCGCGCGATAAACGTATGCTGAACTCCAGCGGGGATCGTGAGCGTGTACGTGCCCGTCGCCGCGTCGAAGGTCGCGGCCTGGTCGGCCTCACCCACGCGCGCGCCGGTCGTATCGTACGCCGTCCAGCTGAGCTGGGCGCGGGCGGGCGTCGCCAGCGAAAGAACCGCCAGGACACCGGCAAAAAACAGGGTGAAGAGACGCGACAGGCGGACGTGGCCGCGCACGGAGTGACGTAGTGAGGTCATGGGCAAATGGCAGAGGCCGGCGGCTGGGAACACCGGCGGGGAGGAGTTGAAGCAGTAACGCTCGCGGCCGATCGAGGAGGGGCCTCGTCGCGAGCCAAGGTTTGAACACCGACTATAACGCCGCGACGCGCTCAGGTCTTGTCGTCAGTTTTGATGACGCCGGCTCCGGACCATCTCCGGCCCTGCGCGCGGATCGTTGAAAAAATTGCCATGGACAACCTCTCACTCCCGCCCTTTTTTGCGCCCATGGCTCAGTCCGAAACCAAGTTCATCACCCCTGCCAGTCTGATCGTCGATGCGATCCTCGTGATCGGCTTCTTCGCGCTCATGTTCTCGCTGTTCCGGATCCACGTGCCATCGACCGACCCGAAGTACATCACCCTCTGGGCCGGCCTCGCCGCCGCGTGCATCAGCGGCGTTTTCTGGCTCGCGATCCAGATGTTCCGCGTCGTTTACCGCGCTCAAAAGGCCGCCAAGAAATAACGGACCGCCGAGCCCGCGTTCACGTCGTCCGCCAGGCTCGGAGCCCCCTCCCTGCGTGGCCGCAAAAACTCCCCGGACTCCCCTTCCTCGCACGACCGCCGCGGTCGAGGATTATCTGGAGCGCATCGGCGAACTGATTCAACGCAAGGGCTACGCGCGCGTAGTCGATATCGCCGCGGAGCTGAAAATTTCCCAGGCAAGCGTCACCACCATGATCCAGCGGCTCGATGCCGAGGGTCTGGTTAAATACGAAAAATATCGCGGCATGGTCCTGACCACCGCCGGCAAAGCCGTGGCCCGCCACATCGCACACCGCCACGAATTACTCACGGAGTTTCTCCGCCTGTTCGGTCTCGACGAGTCCATCATCGCGCACGATGTCGAAGGTCTCGAACATCACGTGAGCCCCGAGACATTTCGCGCGATCGAGGGTTTGACGCGCTATCTCGCCGATCACCCCGAGGTCGTCGCCAAAATCAAAAAAACTCTGTGACCACTCGCGGTGTGTTGCCGCGCGTCCGCGTGCCTGCATCGCACAACGGCGGCACAAAAAACCCGGCGTGTTGTCAGCACGCCGGGCGAGGTAACCAGCCTGAAATTCCGATTCGTTTTCCCTAACCTAATCGGAAAGCAGTGACGCGGAAGCCGGCCACACCCAGTGCCGGCCTCCGCAAAGGGCATCTGCAAACCGCCCTTGAAAACGGAAAATAATATCGCCTCCACACATCGCCATATCGTCCGTAAAACGCACGCGCCTCCCCGCTCTCGAGGCGAGCCGTGTTGCGCGTGGAGCCAAGGGCTGCGCGCGATGCCGGGAATGAGGACGGTCGTGTTGCAAGGGGCGGAAAAACGAGGAGCAAAAGTCCTCGCGGGGATGAGGGGGAACAATCGTCTGGCAGGACCGGGGCGGTCTCAGCGGGCGATTGACGGGCAGCGTTAAAACCGGCCGACGCCCGCACAACGCCGCTTACGCGCGCATCGTTGACCGTCCGCTTTTGTCCGCTCGACTTTTTCGGCGCTCACCCGCTGAGATGCGCACCGTGCCCGCCAAAGCTACCCTGCAAGACGTCGCCAAACGAGCCGGTGTCCACCGCTCCACCGTCTCACTCGCCCTTCGCGATCATCCGCGCATTTCCCAGCCGGTTCGCAAACGCATCCAGGCGATCGCCGCGAAGCTCGGCTATCGCATCAATCCACTCGTCGCCGCGCTCATGCAGGCGCGTCGCACGCGACGCACGGAGAAGCATGTCGTGCTCGCCTACGTGACGAATTACCCGACGCGCTACGGCTGGCGCCCGCCACATCATAATCGCCCCGATTATTTTCCCGGCGCCACCGCGCGCGCCCGCGACTTCGGTTACAAACTCGAACACTTCTGGCTCGGCGAACCCGGTATGACGCCCGCGCGTTTTGCCGACATCCTCGCGACCCGCGGCATCAATGGCCTGCTCATCGGCCGCCTCCCGCCCGGCTGCAGCCAGCTCGATTTGTCGTGGGAACGTTTTTCCGCAGTCGCCCTCGGACTCACGCTGCACACGCCGCGTCTTCATCACGTGACGGAAAATCACTACGCGTCCGCGAAACAATCGATGATCCGCTGCATCGAGCGCGGCTATCGTCGCATCGGTTTTGTTTTCTCCGAGGCCAACGACAGTCCTCGTGTCGGCGAACGCTGGCTCGGCGCTTATCTGCATCAACAACTGCGCCTCGAGGAAAAAGACCGCCTGCCACCTTTCTTCTTCCGCGATGGCGTGGACAACGCAGCGGCGTTTCATGCGTGGCACCGCCAGCATCAGCCCGATGCGATGCTCGTCACCCACGCTGCCCCGGTGATCGACTGGCTCGGGCAGATCGGCAAAAAGATTCCGCGCGACGCCGGCATCGTGGCTCTGGTGAACGACCATCCCGACCTCAATCACAGCGGTGTGCACTTCGATCCGGCGAAACTCGGCGCCCTCGGCATCGAGATGCTCATCGGCCTCCTTCACCGCTCCGACACCGGCGTGCCGGTCGATCAACATGAAGTCCTCCTCACCGGCGAATGGCTCGAAGGCCGCACGTTGCGCGCGCCGCAAGCCTAGCGGCGTCAACAATGCGCGCAGCACGCCGGTTGAGCGCGGTCGCGAGCGTTCCACCCTCGCCGATTCACCTGTGCGCGTGCCCGCCTGCCGCTCGAAATCGTTTACGGCCCCAGGAACTGCCACGCGCCTTCGAGCTCTCTTTTTTGTTCTGAAAATTTCCCTGCCGTGTGCGTAGCCGCATCCGGTTTTTAACGACACACCGCCCCAACCGCCCATGGCCAGCACCGACTACAGTCTTCCTCGCCCGAAACAAAATTACCGCTGGGTGATCTGCCTGCTCCTGTTCTTCGCGATCACCATCGGCTATCTCGACCGCCAGCTGCTCAGCATTCTGAAGCAGCCGCTCAGCGAAAAACTCGGCTGGGACGATGCACACTACGGCTGGATCACCGCGGCCTTCTCGTTCGCGTACGCGTTCGGTTATCTTTTCGGCGGACGTTTCATGGATCGATTTGGCGTGAAGCGCGCGATGCCGCTCATCGTGTTTTTATGGAGCCTTGCGGCGCTCGCGCATGGTCTCTGCGCGTATTTCGACGTCGCCGCCAACTTCAGTTATCCGTGGCTCTCCTGGGCCGAAGGCGGCATCATTGTCCTCACGGTGACGATGCCGATGACCGCGGCCGGCTTCATGCTTTCGCGCGTCGCGCTCGGCATCACGCAGGGCGGTGTTTTCCCCGGATCGATCAAGACTGTCGCCGAGTGGTTCCCCATCAAGGAACGCGCGCTCGCCACCGGACTTTTCAACGCCGGGAGCAACGTCGGCGCCATCCTCTGTCTCGTCGCCATGCCGTGGCTTTTTTCGAAGGTCGGCTGGGAAATGACCTTCTATATCACCGGCGCCACCGGCTTTTTCTGGATCGTCGCGTGGTGGATTTTCTACGAGCGCCCGGAAAAACAAAAGCGTCTCTCGCCCGCCGAACTCGACTACATCCGCCGCGGACAACCGCCGGTCGAGCCCAATCCTCCGCGCGTGCCGTGGCTGTCGTTGCTCCGTTATCGCGCGGTGTGGGCGTACATCATCGCCGGCATCCTCGCGGGTCCCGCGTGGGGCGTTTACCAGTCGTTCATGCCGGACTTTCTGGGCAAACGTTTCGGCCTCACCCTTCAACAAACCGGCAACTGGTCCGCGGCGTTTTTTGCCATCGCCATCGCCGGCGGTGTGCTCGGCGGCTGGCTCGCCGGCAAACTCCTCGAACGCGGCTGGAGCGTGAATGCCGCGCGCAAGGTATCGCTGCTCGTCTGCGCGCTGAGCGTGGTGCCGGTTTTCCTCGCTCCATTTGTCAGCAGCGTCTGGCTCGCCGTCCTCATCGTCGGTATCGCCGGCTCTGCGCACCAGGGCTGGTCCGCCAATCTTTTCAGTGTCGTGGGCGACACGATGCCAAAGGAAACCATCAGCTCCGTCGTCGGCCTCGGCGGCTTCGTCTCTTATCTCGCCGGCGGTTTCGTCAACGGTATCACCGGCGAAATCCTCAAGAGCACCGGCAGCTACGTGCCCGTTTTTGCGTACATCTCCGGCATGTATCTCCTCTCGCTGCTCGCCATTCAGATCCTCGTGCCCCGCATCGAGCCCAAATAAAAATCTCCGGGCGCGCGCCCGATGCTGGACGTACCGCGTCCCGCGCTAAATCCTCGGAGGAAGTCCGTCTTCCTCCTGTTATCGTCAACCTACGTCATCATGAAACTCTCCACCTTATTCTTCGCTGTCCTCTTCGTCCTCGGTTCCGCCTTCGCGGAGCTGAAAACGGATATCCAGTACGGGGAAGCCGGTGGCGAAAAACTGCTGCTCGACGCCTACACACCGCCGACCGACGGCAAACATCCGATCGCCATCCTGATCCATGGCGGCGGCTGGGGCGCGGGGGACAAAGGCACGCCGAAACACACCAACGGCGCCGACATCTCCTCGTGGTTCGCGCCGCTTTCCGAGGGCGGTTTCACGTGGTTCTCGATCAATTACCGCCTCGCGCCGCAACACCGCTGGCCCGCGTGTATTGAAGATGTGCATACAGCCATCCGCTGGGTGAAGGCCAACGCCGCCCAGTTCAAAGGCGACCCCGACCGCATCGTGCTCTTCGGTCACTCCGCCGGCGGACACCTCGCGTTTCTCGCCGCCATCAAGCCCGAGCCCGACACCCGCGTGCAAGCCGCCGTCGGCTACGCGCCCGTGACCGATTTCGAGCAGGAACTGCCCACGCGCGGCGGCATCAGCGCGGCGTTGAAAAACCTCCACAACATCCCCGCCGAGGTCACGCCCGAGGCGCTGCAAATCCTCCGCGAGACCGCGCCGATCAACCACATCCAGCCCAAGGCCGGCCACCCGGCCTTCCTCATTCTCCACGGCGATCTCGACCGCACCGTCCCGCTCCAGCAGTCGCTCAATTTCCAGGCCCGCCTCCGCGCCAACAACGTCCCGTCCGACGTCATCATCCTGCGCGGCGCGCAACACCGTCTCTCCGACTGGGCCAACTACGATCCCGAGCATTTCCCCAAAATGATCACCTGGGTCCGCGAGAAACTGGGCGTGACCGAAACGCAAAAACGCCCGAGCCCCGCCAGCGCCTCGACCGCTTTCAACAAACCCTCTTCGCCTCTCACACTCTGGTACACCCAACCCTCTTCCCACTGGAACGAAGCGCTCCCCATCGGCAACGGACGCCTCGGCGCGATGGTCTTCGGCGGCCTCACCGAAGAGCGTCTCCAGCTCAACGAAGATTCCCTCTGGTCCGGTAAACCTCACCAATATCAACACGAAGGCGCGGTTAAGTTTCTCCCCGAGATTCGCCGTCTGCTCGCCGAGGGAAAACAAAAGGAGGCCGAGGATCTCGCCACGCGCGAATTCATGAGCATCCCGCTCCGCCAGGAAAACTACCAGCCGCTCGCCGACCTGCTCCTGCATTTCCCCGCCTCTCACGCGAATGCCGTGCACTATCATCGCGAGCTCGATCTCGATGGCGCGCTCTCGACCGTCCGCTACACCGCCGACGGCACGCTGTTCACCCGCACTGCTTTCGTCAGCCATCCCGATCAGGTCATCGTCCAAAAAATCGCCGCCGACAAACCCGGCCAGCTCACCTTCGCCGCCCGCCTGCCCAGCGCTCACGCCGGCACGCACGGACGTATCCTCGATTCGAATACACTGCTCATCACCGGTCAGGTGAAGGGCGACGGCACCCGTTTCACCGCCGTCGTCCGCGTTCTTGCCAGCGGCGGCAAAGTCAACGCCACCACCGCCGGTATTTATGTCGAAGGCGCCGACTCCGCCACGCTCCTCGTCACCGCCGCCACCAGCTTCAAAAATTTCCGCGACATCTCGGGCGACTCCGAGGCCCCCGCCGTCGCTGCGATGGAGACCGCTTCCGCGAAATCCTACGACGATCTCCTCGCCGCCCACCAGGCCGATCACCGTGCGCTTTTCCGCCGCGTTTCGCTCGACCTCGGGACAACCGACGCGTGGGCGCTTCCGACTGACGAACGCATCAAGGCCGCCGACAAAGCCGGCGATCCTCATCTCATCACCCTCGCCTTCCAATTCGGCCGTTACCTCATGATCGCGAGCAGCCGCCCCGGCGATCAGCCCGCCAATCTCCAGGGCATCTGGAATGACCTCACCTCGCCGCCCTGGGGCTCGAAATACACGGTGAACATCAACACCGAAATGAACTACTGGCTCGCCGAGGTCGCCAATCTCTCCGAGTGCCACGAGCCGCTCTTCTCGATGCTCGACGATCTCGTCATCAGTGGACGCGAAACCGCCCGCGCGCATTACGGCGCCCGCGGTTGGGTGCTTCATCACAACACCGATCTCTGGCGCGGCACCGCTCCGATCAACGCCTCCAATCACGGCATCTGGCCCACCGGCGGCGCCTGGCTTACGCAGCATCTTTGGGAACGGTATCAGTTTTCTGGAGACAGAGAATTTCTCGCGAAACGCGCCTACCCGATCCTCAAGGAAGCCGCGTTGTTCTTCACCGACTATCTCGTGAAGGATGAAAAAACCGGCTGGCTCATCAGCGGTCCGTCCAATTCGCCCGAGCTCGGCGGCCTCGTCATGGGCCCGACCATGGATCACCAGATCATCCGCGAACTTTTCGCCAACACCGCCGCTGCCGCGAAGATCCTCGGTGTCGATGCCGACTTCGCCGCGAAGCTCACTGCGATGCGCGCGCAGATCGCGCCCAACCAGATCGGCCGTCTCGGCCAGCTTCAGGAGTGGCTCGAAGACAAGGACGATCCCAACGAAAAACACCGTCACGTCTCGCACCTTTGGGGCGTTTTCCCCGGCAGCGAAATCACGCCGCAAACGCCCGAGCTCTTCAAAGCCGCGCAACAATCGCTTCGCTTCCGCGGCGACGACGGCACCGGCTGGTCGCTCGGCTGGAAGATCGCCTTCTGGGCCCGCTTCCTCGACGGCGATCACGCGCGCACGATGATCTTCCAGCAACTCCGCTACGTGCCCGCCTTCACCGAAGGCAACAAGAGCCCGGGCGGCACTTATCCGAATCTCTTCGACGCGCACCCGCCCTTCCAGATCGACGGCAACTTCGCCGCCACCGCCGGCGTGATCGAGATGCTCCTTCAAAGCCATCTCAGCGAAATCCACCTGCTGCCCGCGCTTCCCTCTGCGTGGAAGAACGGTTCCGTCTCCGGCCTGCGCGCCCGCGGCGGTTTCGAACTCAGCTTCGCGTGGAAGGACGGCAAACTCGCCTCCGCCGAAATTCGTTCGACCCTCGGCAACCCGCTGCGCGTGCGCGCCGGCGACAAATCCGCCGAGTTCTCCCTCGCCAAAGGCGAGACGCTTCGCCTCGACGCCAACCTCCGCCCCGTCCGATGAAACGTTTTCTACGCGCCGCCCTGTTTCTCCTGCCCTTCGTCGGTGGCATCGTCGCTTCCGCCGCCGATGCGATCGTGGCCGCCGACGGCTCCGGCCAGTACACGACGGTCCAGGCTGCTATCAACGCCGCCCCGCAGAACACCGCGCCCGACAACGTGTGGACCATCCTCGTGAAGCCGGGCACCTACCGCGAAGTCGTCTACATTCAGCGCGAGAAGCGCCACATGCGCCTCGTCGGCGAAGACGCCGCCACCACGATCATCACCTACGATTTGCGCGCCGGCACCGTCGGGCCCGACGGCGAAAAAATCGGCACCTTCCGCACGCCCACCGTGCAGATCGATGCGGATGATTTCACGGTCGAAAACATCACCCTGGCCAACACCGCCGGTGCCACCGGTCAGGCGCTCGCCTTGCGCGTCGATGGCGACCGCGTCGCGTTCCGCAACTGCCGATTCCTCGGCTGGCAGGACACGGTTTTCATCAATCGCGGACGCCAGTACTTCGAGAACTGCTACATCGCCGGCGCGACCGACTTCATCTTCGGCGGCGCGACCGCGTGGTTCGAAAACTGCGAAATCCACATCGCCGGCAACGGCTACATCACCGCCGCCTCGACGCCGCCCACGGCCGAGTTCGGTTACGTTTTTAACCGCTGCCGTATCACCGGCGCGAATACAGACGTGCGCACCTATCTCGGACGCCCGTGGCGCGCGCATTCCGCCACGATTTTCCTGCGTACGGAAATGTCCGTCAATGTGCGGCCCGAAGGCTGGCACAACTGGGGCCGTCCCGAACGCGAAGCCACCGTGCGCTACGCCGAATTCGCCAGCACCGGTCCCGGCGCTCCAGCAGGGAAACGCGTCGCCTGGGCTCCTCTTCTTTCCGAGCGCGATGCTGCTGCCATCACGCCCGCCCGCGTCTTGGGCGGCCTCGATGGCTGGCAGCCCGCCCCTTCCGAATCGTCCTCATCTCATCCATGACTGATGTTCCTTCCTCGCGCGCTTCCGGCGCAACCATCCTTACCGAGTCTGCGCCGACCGCGCCCTGGACTGCCGATCGCGGCGACGGCACGTATCGGAATCCGGTGCTTTTCGCGGACTATTCCGATCCGGATGTGATTCGCGTGGGGGAGGACTATTGGATGACGGCCTCCAGCTTCTGCCACGCCCCCGGACTGCCGATCCTGCACTCGCGCGATCTCGTCAACTGGAGCATCGTCAATCACGCACTGCCCCACCTCGTTCCGGCCGCACACTTTGCAAAACCCCGCCATGGCGAAGGCGTCTGGGCTCCGTGCATCCGCCACCACGCGGGTAAATTCTGGATTTTTTATCCCGATCCCGACTTCGGCCTCTATGTCATCACGACCGATGACCCGCGCGGTGCGTGGTCCGAGCCGCGCCTCATCAAGGCCGGCAAGGGCCTGATCGATCCGAGCCCGTTGTGGGACGACAACGGCCAGGCCTACCTCGTACACGGCTGGGCCAAGAGCCGCGCCGGCATCTGCAACCGCCTCACCTTGCACCGCATGGATCCGGAATCGGGACAGGTGCTCGACGAAGGCGTCGTCATCATTGACGGCGAAAACATGCCCGGCTGGCACACGATCGAAGGCCCGAAGTTTTATAAACGAAACGGCTGGTACTATATCTTCGCCCCCGCCGGCGGCGTGGCCGTAGGGTATCAGGCGATCTTTCGCGCGCGCGATATTTTCGGCCCCTACGAAAGCCGCATCGTCCTCGAACAGGGCAGTTCTCCCGTCAACGGCCCGCATCAAGGTGCCTGGGTCGAGACCCAGCGCGGGGAACACTGGTTTTTCCATTTTCAAGAACTCCCCGCCTACGGCCGTGTCGTGCACCTGCAGCCGATGGACTGGCGCGACGACGACTGGCCGGCCATGGGCGTCAACCGCGATGCCGGCGGCAAAGGCGAACCCGCCGTCACCCACCGCAAACCCGGTTTGCCCGCCCGGCCGATAACCCAGCCGGCCACGTCCGACGATTTCTCGGCGCTCACTCTCGGGCATCAATGGCAATGGCAGGGCACTCCGGACACCGCGTGGTACTCACTCGACGCCCGTCCGGGAGCGCTGCGCCTGTATGCACAACCCGATCAGGGCACGCATTGGCACACGCCCCATCTGCTCATGCAAAAATTCCCGGCGCTCGCGTTTACCGCCAGCACCACGCTGCACTTGCAGGCCGCTCAAGAAAACGACCGCGCCGGCCTGATCGTGTTTGGCTATGACTACGCTTGGATCGGTCTGCGCCGCCGCGCGGGGCGCACGCAGCTCGTGTTTAACCGCTGCTTCAATGCCAACGACGGCAATCCCGAGGAAGAACTCGCCTCGATCGACCTTGGTCGCTCCGAGGTCGAACTGCGTGTCGATGTGGACGCCAACGCCCGCTGCCGCTTCAGCTACCGCGATGCCGACGGATTCCGGCCCGTCGGCGAGCCACTCGCCGCGCGCTCCAGCAAATGGGTCGGCGCCAAGGTCGGCCTCTTCGCGACGGCCGGGAGCGCCAGCTCGGGCAGCTACGCCGATTTCTTCGGCTTCCGGGTCGGCGGATAAGCTTCCGCGCTACGGGCGAATCTGCGTCTGCCGCGGTTCATTCCGGCTGCGCCTCCCTGCGCAGCGAAGTTTTTTTGTCATCAAAATTCAGGACAAGACGGGTTCTCCATCGCGCGTTAAGGTTCTTCTAACCCAGACCTTCTCAGGCCCGCACCTCGGCGCCTTGCCATCCCTGCATTTCTCCGTCCCTTCACGCTTCAGCCCTTTCGCCGAATACCCATTGTAATCAACAATGCGCGCATATTTGCCCTTGTCCTCGACTACCCGAGTACAAGCGTCATGCAACTTACCCCATTTACCTCGCACCTGACGTACGCTAAGAGACAAGCCACTGGCAGTCGCCCACTTACGTAAATCGGAGTATTTGGGGAAACCGACACCCTAACCCACCCCCCTATGACTAATCGATCCTCCAAGCTGCTCAAGCGGCTGCTCATGGCCCAAGGAGGGCTATGGCTCGCCGCCACCGCCTCAGCACAGGCCCTTCCGGAAGAGAATCCGCAAGCCACCCGGCCCGCCGATGCCGACCGGGCGATTCCCGTCGAGAGGCTCGCCGACACCGGCGTAAACAACGACGAAGAGATCATCATGCTCTCGCCGTTCGAAGTGGTCAGCGAAAACCGCGGCTACTACTCGGCCAACACGATGTCCGGCACCCGCCTGAACACGAAGATCGAAGACCTCGGTCAGTCCATCACGGTCATGACCAAGGAGCAGATGAGCGACTTCGCCATGCTCGATATCAACGACGTGTTCGACTACATGGCCGGCACCGAGGGCACCAACACCTACTCCAGCTTCGAAACCGACCGCACGGGCGCAGTGGTGGACAATGTGAGCCTCAGCCCGAACACCGCCAACCGCGTGCGCGGTATCGGCAGCGCCAACATCGCCTTCGGCAACATCGGCACCACCGGCCGCGTTCCGGTCGATCCGCTTTGGATGGACGGCCTCGAACTCAGCCGCGGCCCCAACGCCAACATCTTCGGTCTCGGCAACGCTTCGGGTACCGTCAATCAGGTGCCCGCCACGGCCAACCTCTCGCGCAATTTCAACCGCGTCGAGCTGCGCGCCGATAGCTACGACGGCTGGCGCGCTTCGTTCGACGTGAACCACATGCTGATCAAAAACAAGCTGTCGGTTCGCGCGAGCTATGCCTACCAGCATACCGGCTTCATCCGCAAACCTGCGGAAGAAGACGCCAAACGCCTCAGCTTCCAAATCAAGGCCCAGCCCTTCCGCAACACGACGCTGTCCGCCTCTTACTACGGCTATAAAAACACCGCCGTGCGGCCCAATTACACGACCCCCCGCGACTATTACACGGACTGGGTCGAAGCCGGACAACCGGGTTGGAATCCCGTCACCCGCTTGGTCACGTTCGCAGACGGCCGCGTCATGGGCAACGGCAACGTCGTGGGGTCCACCACGCCTTATACCGCCGCGCCTGCGTTCTTCGCAGGCGGCGCCGAAAGCCGCTCGTCGTTCCTGATCGGCGCTCCCGGCGAGACCACGTACTGGCTCATGTCGCGTTATACCACCAACCCCGCCACACCGGCCGGGAACACGTATTCGACCACCGATCCCTTCAGGGCAGGGGCGGCGGGAATCGGCTTTTTGACCACCGGTCCCTCCGACACCTACACCGCCACGCAACAGCCGCTCTATAATAACGTGGCGCGTCCCATCAGCGACAAATCGATCTACGACTGGACCAAGATCAACCTCGCCGGCAACAGCAAGGCTTGGGACGACGTCGATACCTACCTCGTCCAGCTCGACCAGTTCATCATCAACACCGCCAAACACACGCTCGCCGTCCAAGGGGCATACATGCGCGAGGATTCCAAGCGCTTGGAGAATCAGCCCATGGGCCCCGCCAGCGTAAATAGCAATGTTGGCCAGCTCCAGGTCGATGTGAACAGTCACTTCCTCGACGGCAGCGAAAATCCCTACTTCGGCCGTCCCTATCTGCGGAGCAACGAGCCCTATCTGCGCGACAAACCCTTGCTGTGGGATACCTACCGCGCGCAAGCCGCCTACCGCGTGGACTTCGCTCAAGACAATGGCTGGTCCAAGTGGCTCGGCACCCAACAAGTCCTCGGCTACTATGAATACAAGGACCAGCAGAGCCGCCAGTACAACTACCGCCACACCCCGGTGGGCACCGATCTACCGTGGTTGCAGACCTATGCCGGTCTCAATGCCCCTCTGGGCCTCCAGTCGAACGCCAATGCCGATGGTCGTTATTTGCAGCCCAACGGCGCTCTGTGGACCACCAACAACTACGCCCGCCTCAACGAGCAATATTATGTCGGTAGCGGCTTCGGCAGCGGTATCGAATACGCTCCGAATTACTTCCCCGAAGGTATCCGCCTCCCGTATGCGTGGGGCCCGTCGGCCGATGCGATCATGCATGACACCGCCACGATCGGCTGGAGTCCTGTCTTCGGCGGCGGCCTCCATAATACCAACACCCGCGTCAAAACCCTGGGTGGCGTGTTCCAGAGCACCCTCCTCGATGGCAAACTGGTGGCGACCTACGGCCTCCGAGAAGACGAGGTGTTCGACCGCAATGCGCCATCCGCACTGCTGACGTCCGATCTCCGCGGATTCGATTTCGCTGCGTCCAATCAATGGACCTCCGATTGGCGCAAAGCCTCCGGCAAAACGACCAGCCTCTCGGTGGTCGTGCGTCCGTTCCGCGATATCCGCTTCCTCAAATCCAACGCCAGCAACGGCAGCGGAATCGGCAAATTCTTGGCCGAAATCGCCACCAGCTTCAGCCCCACCTACAACAAATCGGACAACTTCATCGCCCAAGGTCCGGCCTACGATCTGTTCCTCAACAAACTGCCCAATCAAACGGGTACGAGCAAGGACATCGGCTTCTGGATCACCGCCTTCGATAACAAGCTCTCCATTCGCTACACCTACTACGACACGAAGCAGCTCAACCTGCGCAATGGCGACATCTCCACGATGGCCCAGCGCATCCTGCGTTATGAAGGCTTCGTTTCCAATGACGCGTGGAACCTGACCAAACAAACCACCGCGTGGTTGAACAATGTTGGCACCGGCGGCAGCGCCAGCGACGAACAGATCGCCGCCGCCATCCAGATGCCCATCGAACAATACCGGGGATTGAAGATCATCGGAGCCAACGCTACCTACGCCGCGGTCAACGACATGCAATCCAAGGGTCATGAGTTGGAAATCAACTACAACCCTACCCGTCACTGGACCGTCAGTGCTTCGGTCACCAAGGGCGAGTCGATCAACACGGCAGCTGGTGCCGCGGTGGATGATTACATCGCCGCTCGCATGCCCGTCTGGACCACCCTCGAAGATCCGCGTTACAGCTTGGTAAGCACCACCACCGTCGGCAGCAACACGGTCGCAACCTATAGCAGCACGGTGACTGGCGGCACGTTCGACGTCAGCTATGCGGATGCAAACCAGGTCATCCCCAACGGCGCCAATGGAAATCTCCTTTGGTGGCGCATCATGGGCTCCGCCTTCAACACCGGTGCCACGGGAGCTGGCTACAACAACACCAACTCCGCCGCGACCAACTACGCCGGCAACATCAACGCCCCGATGTCCGTCTTCCGCGCCCTGATCGGCCGTCCGCGCCCGCAGGTCCGCGAGTACAACGCGAAGTTCAACACCAAGTTCGACCTCCAGGCGATCAGCGAAAACCGTATCCTCCGCAATATGGCGGTCGGTGGCTCGGTGCGTTACCTCAGCAAGGGTTCCATCGGCTTCTACGGTCTCGGCTACGAAGAAGGCATGGACCTCCGCAATCCGGCGAACCAAATCCTCGAGCTCGACACGAACCGCCCGATCTACTCGGCCGCGGAAACCTACGTCGACCTCTTCGTCACCTATAATACCCGGCTGTTCGACGACAAGGTGAAGGCCCGCTTCCAGCTCAACGTGAAGAACGCCTTCGAAGACGGTGGCGGCCTGCAAGCCACCTCCGCCTTCTTCGACGGAAGAACCTCGACGTATCGTATCATCGATCCGCGTCAGTTCGTTCTTAGCGCCATGTTCGAGTTCTAAAAAAACTCCCAAATCCGCTTATCCATCGCCGTCACTCGCAAGGGTGGCGGCGATTTTATTTCCACGGCTCGACGCATGGAAAACCGCGTGTTCCTCTCGCACTGTCTTGATGATCCTTCTCCAGCGATGACCCGGACGTCCCCATCCCCCGCCACCGTTCCTCCCTCACGTCCTCTGCCGCTGCCCTGGCTGTTCGTTCTTTTGTGCGCGGTCACCCTCGTGGTCTATTGGCCCGCCTTGAATGGCCAGCTGCTCTGGGACGACGCCGGTCACATCACCCATCCAGAACTGCAATCAGGCAGCGGCCTGTGGCGGATCTGGTTCGAGCTCGGCGCCACTCAACAATATTACCCCCTGCTCCACTCCGCATTCTGGCTGGAACATCAACTCTGGGGCGACGCCACCGCCGGCTACCACGTCATCAATATCCTCTGGCACGCGACCTCGGCATGCCTGTTTGCCGCGCTTCTTCGCCGCCTCGCCATCCCGGGTGCCACGCTCGCCGCTTTCATTTTTGCCCTTCACCCCGTCTGTGTGGAATCGGTGGCCTGGATCACCGAGCAAAAAAACACTCTCTCCACCGTCCTCTTCCTCGCCGCCGCGCTCGCGTGGTTACGCTTCGAAGACGACCGGCGGCCCACGCGTTACGCGATCGCATCGCTTTGGTTCATCGCCGCACTGCTCACCAAATCTGTCACCGCCACATTGCCCGCAGCGCTGCTCGTCCTCGCATGGTGGCGGCGTGGACGCCTTTCGTGGCGCCGCGACGTGACGCCTCTTCTGCCGTGGTTCGCCTGCGGCGTGATCGCCGGCCTCGGCACCATCTGGGTCGAAAAAACCCACATCGGCGCCGCCGGTGATGACTTCGCCCTCGGTGCGGCGGAACGCGGACTCCTCGCGGGTCGCGTCGTCTGGTTTTATATCGCGAAACTCGTCTGGCCCGCAGGCCTCACGTTCTTTTATCCCCGTTGGGAAATCGATGCGCAGGTTGCGTGGCAATGGCTCTTCCCCGTCGCCACCCTCCTCGCACTGGCGACCGCCGTGTGGTGGAGCAAGCGCGACCGCGCCCCGCTCGCCGCCGCGTTGCTCTTCGGCGGCATGCTGGTGCCCGTGCTCGGTTTCGTGAACGTTTACCCGTTCATCTTCGCGTACGTGGCGGACCATTTCCAATACCTCGCGTGCCTGCCCATGATCGCGTTTCTCACGGCCACAGCCGTGCGCGGGTTCGCGCGCTTCGCCTCGCCTGCGTGGTGCGGTCCGCTCATCGCCGCCGCCGTGCTCCTGATCTTCGGGTCTCTCAGCTGGCGGCAAAGCCACATGTACCGCGATATCTTCGCGCTCTACGACACCACCCTCGCGCGCAATCCCGACAGCTGGGTCGCGCACCTGAATCTCGGCGTCGCGCTCGACGACATCGGCCAACCGGCCGAAGCCGTTCCACATCTCCAGCGCGCGCTTGAGTTAAAACCCGGGTTTCCCGAGACGCTCAACAGCCTCGGCAGCGCGCTCAACCGGCTCGGCCGTCCCGGCGACGCGAGGCCTCATCTCGAAGAGGCTCTGCGTCTCCAGCCACGCTTCGCGAGCGCGCACAACAACCTCGGCGTGTCGCTGATCGGTCTTCAGCAAGCCGACGCCGCTTTCGCAGCTTTCCAGCGCGCGCTCGAAATCGACCCCACATTCACCTCCGCTCGCGTCAACTACGGCTGGGCGCTGGCCAACAACGGCCGCCTCCCCGAGGCGTTCACGCAGCTCGAGCAAGCGCGACGTCAGGAACCTGATTTCGCCGACGCCCATTTCAAAACCGGGCTCGCGTTTCTCATGGCGGGAAAAGTTCACGACGCCACCCCGCATCTCGCGCGCGCCGCAGAGCTGCAGCCCGGCAATCCCGAGATGCGTCACATGTGGGGCCTCGCACTCTTGCAACAGGGCCGGCTCGACGAAGCCGCGCGGCGCTTCGAGGAAACGTTGTTCCTCGCGCCCGGACATCGTGGCGCCACCGAGGGCGTGAACCACATCCGCCGCCTTCAGGGACGTTGAGTCCGCTCCGACTCCGCCAGCAGCGCGCGCACTTCCGCCGCGTGGTTTTTCGTATCCACTTTCTGGATAACCGCCGCGACGGCCCCATCCGGCTCCAGCAAAAACGCCGCCCGCGCCGGACCGCGGTATTTCCGCCCGTAAAGGACCTTGTCGATCACCGCATCGACCGCGTGCGCGAAACAATCCTCCGGATCGCTCGCCAGGATGAGCTTCGATCCCGCGAGTTTTTTCGCCGCATACCGTTCATGGGCGCCCGGCCGGTCGCGACTGATCGACACCACCGAGCAGCCCCGCGCATCCAATTCCTCCGCAAGGCTCGCGAGCGCTTCGACCTGCCGGTCGCACGACGGCGTGTTGTTGCGCATATGGATGGACACCAGCGTTTTTCGCGTGAGCAGGTCGCGAAAACTCACTTCGGACAGCTTACCGTCGCGCACGATCATGAGCGGAAAATTCGCGGATATTTTTTCACCGGGCTGGACCATTTGTGCCGATGACACGGGAGAACCGTCGCGCGTCAACCCGGCGCCCCACGAAGGGCCGAACGTTACCCCTTCCCGCAGGACAGACCTTTGACGTCGCGACGAAAATTTATCTATTTCTGAGCAGAATGAAGCCGGTTAAGGTTCCAGCCCTCGAGTTATTCCTCCACGAGATGATCCCTCTCGCGAAAGCGATGGGCGTTGGCGTGGAGGTCAGCGACGACCGCTCGCTGGTGCTGTGCGCGCCCAAGGAGCAGAACAAAAATTCGCTCAACACGGCCTTCGGCGGCAGCCTCGTCTCGATCGCCACACTCGCCGGCTACGGCGTCGTGTGGGAACTGATGCGCTCCGAACAAAAATCGCCCGACGAAAAAGCGCACTGGCACATCGTCGTGAAGGAAAGCCGCGCCGCCTACCGCAAGCCCGTCCTCGGCGATCTCCGCGCCATCTGCGAGCGCCCCGCGCAAGCCGCCATTTCCGAGTTTAAGGAAGCCCTCGCCCGCTACGGCAAAGCCAAGCTCAAGCTCCGCACCCGCGTCGTCGAAGACGGCCAGACCGCCGTGGACGTGCACGCCGCCTACGTGGTGTCGCGTTAATCATCTTCAAAGAAAAGCCCCGCGAACTGAGTTTCGCGGGGCTTTTTTAATAACCTGATCCTCGTTGCCGGAGGGTATCGCCCCTCAGGCAAATCGGAAATCACTTACGCGCTCAACGCGGATCGAGGCGGTCGGTTTCTTTCGCGGCTCCTTCGCGCGGTGCGATGCCGTCGAGGATCTCGAACGATCCTTCGAGCTTCATGTCTTCCGATGACGCGCCAATCCAAACCGTGAAGCGGCCGGGCTCCACGGTCCATTGATTCGCACGGTCGTAGAGCGCGAGATCCGCAGGCTTCAGCGTGAAGGTCACGGTCTTCGTTTCGCCCGGCGCGAGCGTAACGCGTTCGAAACCGCGCAGCACTTTTTCGAACGTGACCACCGTGCTGTAGTCGTCGCGCAAATACAGCTGCACCACATCGTCGCCTGCGCGCGAACCGGTGTTGGTCACGTCGCAGCTCACTTCAACGCGGCCGCCCGGACCTTGCTCGGACGGTGTCACGCGGAGATTTTTATACGCGAAGCTTGTATAGCTCAGGCCGTGACCGAAGGGATACAGCACTCCGGAAACCTGGCCGTAGTCGCGGCCTTGCGAGCCCGGATGCGCGGGGAAATTCATCTGAATTTGTCCGACGCTTTTCGGGAAGGTGATCGGCAAACGGCCCGAGGGATTCACGTCACCCACGAGGATGTCGGCAAGCGCGGCACCACCTTCTTCGCCAGGCAGCCACATCTCGACGATCGCGGGGATATGTTTGTTGGCCCAGTTGACGCTGAGCGGACGGCCGTTGCTTAACACCAGCACGACCGGCTTGCCCGTCGCGTGCAGCGCGCGAAGCAGGTGCTCTTGATAACCCGGCAGATCGAGGCTGATGCGGCTTGCAGACTCGCGACAGAGTTCATCCGTCTCGCCGAGCACCGCGATGATCACGTCAACATCGCGCGCGGCATCGACCGCTTCTTGAATTCCCGCGAGGACTTTTGCCGAGGGCGCTTCCTTGAGGATGTCGCTTTCTGGGAAATTTTCATCCTTCACCTCGACGCCTTTCGCATAGCGCACCTCGACGCCTGCACCGAGTTTCGCGCGAATGCCGGCGAGCGGCGTGATGAAGTCGAGTCGTTGCGCCCCGTAACGCGACCACCAGCCGTGGCCGTCATCGGCGAGCGGTCCGGTCACGAGCACACGTTTCAACGCGTCCTTCGTGAGCGGCAGCGCATTGTTTTCGTTCTTCAACAACACGATCGCCTGACGCGCCGCCTTCGCCGCGAGCGCCATATGTTCAGGTGCGCGCACGATGCGATCCGTCTCGGCCGGTGCGGCGCGATAAGGCGCATCAAACGAGCCCTGCCAGAACTTCACGCGCAATACATCCCGCACGCGCGCGTCGATCGTATCCATCGACAACTTGCCTTCGCGCACGAGCTGGCGAAGCGGTTCCGCGTATTCTTCGGGCGGCGTGAAATTCGTGCGGATGTTGAGGCCCGCTTCGACCGACTGGCGGATGCCCTCCGCAGGCGTCGCCGCGGTGCGGTGTTTGGTATGAATGAACTCCACCGCCGCGCTGTCGGACACCACGTATCCGCGAAAACCCCATTGTTCGCGGAGGATTTCCGTGAGGAACAAGCGGCTGCTTTGCACCGGGATGCCGTCGTAGTCGTTGTACGACGACATCACGCCGAGCGCGCCGCCTTCCACGATCGCACGCTTGAAGGGCGGCAGGAAAATCGTCTGCACATCGCGCCAGGTCACCTGCGGATCCGTGCGCGCTTCACCGTCGCGGCCGCCCTTCGGCACCGAATAAATGGCGTAGTGTTTGAGCGTGGAAACCACGCGTTGCTCCTGGATGCCACGCACTTGTTCGACGCCGAGCGCACCGACCAGATATGGATCTTCGCCATAACTCTCGATCACGCGTCCCCAACGGGGATCTCGCGCAAGATCGAGCACCGGAGAATAGACATTCGTGTAACCGAGCGCGCGCGCTTCGCGGCCCGTCACGCGACCGATTTCGCGGACCAGTTGTTTATTCCACGTACTCGCCACACCGAGCTGCGCGGGGAAACTCGTGGCTTTCGAGTGCATCAAACCGCGAATGCCTTCGTTGGTGAAATCGACCGGGATGCCGAGCCGCGTGCGCTCGACGAACCAGCGTTGCACCTCGTTGATTGCGCGCGTGTGCAGCGAGTGCGGGAGATCGTGAACGGGGTCGGCGAGATTGTTCGTCCAGCCGGTGTTGCCGTTGATGTGTTCGTCGATGTTGCCGATGCCGTCCTTCCAGAGCGCCTTGTCCCAGGCCGGCGTGGGCAGTTCGTCTTTCGCGACGCGCGGGAAGCCATACCACGTCACCATCTGCGCGGTCTTTTCCTCGAGCGTCATGCGCGCAAGCAGGTCGTCGATGCGCGCTTCGACATCGAGCGTGCGATCCTCGTAGGGATTTTTTTGACCGTCTTTATTCAGATCGATCCAGCCATCATGATAGATCGGCGCGGGCGTCTGCGGACGAACGAAACGGGCATCTGGCGTTTGCGCGGCGAGCGTTCCAACGGCGGCGACGAAGACCACCGCGAACGACATCCCGGTGTAAGTTCGATACGAGGAGAACATACCGCAAAACGTGTTTCCCGCGCACGGCACGCGCAAGGGATCGGCATGCGTCCAGTTCGAAAAGGACTCAGCTCACCGCTTCATCGCCGGGCTGGCTGCGGTTGATGAGGCGCTCCGCTTCGATTTCATGCACACGCTGGAGCCAGAGCATGCGCACCGCGAGCGCCGCGACACCGACGATGAACGCGAGCGCGATCACATACGGCGACACCCGGCGCACGTCCTGCGCGAGGGCGATGCTGAGCGCGAGCCCCGTCGCAAACCAGCCACTCACCGCAAACACCAACGCCGCAAATTGCGGACGACCGCTGCGCGCCGGCAGGAAAATCAGCAGGGTCGCGTAGATCGAAACCGCCGCGACATAGAGCATGCGCGCTTTCGGGAAATGCTCGAGCTGCATGCCCAGCACCAGACACGAAGCCAGCAGAAGCAACAGCGCAAAGAGCGCGGCAGCTCCCGCCCATCGCCGGTCCAGCGCGAGTCCGGTGAGGAACGCCGCGCAAAGATGCACAAACGCATTTCCCTGCAAAACCAGCGGCGTCTCCCACGAGAGTTTTTTCAACGTCACGCTGTTCTGGATGATGAAGAACACGAGCGTATCCAAAAAAACCAATACAAACAGCGCCACGATCCAGCCGGTGGCCGCACGAAATTCATAGTCCGGCAGCGACGAAGCGCGGATCGGTCCTCCGCGCATGCCGAACGCCGCCAGCATGCCGATCGCAGCCATGATCGCCGCCGTCGTCATCTTCTGCTCCAGCGCAGCCTCGAACAGGAACGGTTGGTTGCACAACGCATACGCGAGCCCCGTGCCCAGACCGCACCACATGCCAAGACGTTTCAAATGGAGCGTCGGGCGCAGGCACATCACCAACACCATCGTCGTCCAGCCCGTGCTCAAACCCACGAGCAATCCCACCAGCGCCAGCGTGAATCCCGATCCACCCGCCGGCGTCACCAACGCTCCGAGCAGACATCCAGCAAACCCACCCGCCAGCATCCAGCGGCCGGGCCCTGGCGCGAAAAAGCGCACCGCCGCTATCGTACCACCCACACCACCGACGATGAGCGCCACGAGCGGCCCTTGGCCATTTCCCCGCCCGAGCGTCGCCTGCACAAAATCCACAAATGCAAAACCTGCGAACAGAACAAAATACACATAGACGGCGGCGATGGCCGCGACTCCCGCCGCTATCGATCGCAAAGGATTTTTCTCATCACGAAGAAAGGGGGCATGTGTATGATTCATAGGGACTATGTTGGGGCCGAAGGGGCGGGATCAGCCGGCTGTTCGAATGTATCCATTTCCCGCGGAAACCATCTGGCAAACCGGGGTAACCAAGCGCAGAGAATGCCGGAGCACCAAATCTGCAAACGCGACAGCACCGGAAAAATCGCCGGCCGTTTCGCGACCAAGTTTCGAGCAAAAACGAAACACGCGCCCGCATCGCACGAGCACCCATGGAAAACGTCGAGCCAATACAGGCGTCATTTGGCGCTAACAGTACACCAGAACCTGCTTTCGGTTCCCATGTCGGACAGCTGTCCGGGCAATCCCATTGACTCATTTCGCCTCCGCGCAAAGGCTCGGGACGCCATGTCCGCGCAACCCTTCCTCCCCGAAGATTTCCTCCTCAATTCAGAATGGGCCCGCACGCTCTACTTCGAGCACGCCGTCAAACAACCCATTTTCGATTACCACTGTCATCTCCCGCCCGATCAGATCGCGAACAACCGCCAGTTCGAAAACTTGTTCCAAATCTGGCTCGCCGGCGATCACTACAAGTGGCGCGCCATGCGCTCCAACGGCGTCAACGAAGACTTCGTCACCGGCAACAAAACCTCCGACTACGACAAGTTCCTCGCCTGGGCCAAAACCGTCCCGCACACGCTTCGCAATCCGCTCTACCATTGGTCGCACCTGGAGCTGCGCCGCTACTTCGGCATCAACGACATCATCAACGAGCAGTCCGCGCCGAAGATCTGGGAAGCCGCCAACGAAAAACTCCGCACGCCCGCGCTCTCCACGCACGGCATCCTCACCAGCAACCGCGTAAACGTCGTCTGCACGACCGACGACCCCGTGGACGACCTCGCGCATCACATCGCCATCAAGAAGACCGGCATCGGCACGAAAGTTTATCCGACCTTCCGCCCCGACAAGGCGCTCGTCGTCAACACGCCCGCCGTTTTCAACGCTTGGTGCGAGCAGCTCGCCGCCCGCTCGAACATCGAGGTGAAAGACTTCGCGTCCTTCCTCGACGCGATCGACAACCGCCACGCCTTCTTCCACTCGCTCGGCGGCCGTCTCTCGGACCACGGCATGGAAAACATCCCGGACACCGATTGCACCGAGAGCGAAGCCAAAGCCATCTTCGCCGCCGCCCGCAGCGGTGCCGCCGCGACGCCCGAACAGACCGCGAAATTCACCTGGTTCATGATGCTGTTCTTCGGCCGCCTCGACGCGCAACGCGGCTGGACGAAGCAGCTCCACCTCGGTGCAATCCGCAATAACAACAGCCGCCTCCTCAAACACCTCGGCGCCGACGCCGGCGTGGATTCCATCGGTGATTTCCCGCAGGCCCGCGGCCTTGCCCGCTACCTCGATCGTCTCGATTCCGAGGAAAAGCTCCCGAAGACCGTCATCTATAATCTCAACCCCGCCGACAACTACGTCTTCGCGACCATGATCGGCAACGTGCAGGACGGCACCGTCCCCGGCAAAATCCAGTTCGGCTCCGGCTGGTGGTTCCTCGATCAAAAGGAAGGCATGGAGTGGCAGATCAACGCGCTCTCGCAGCTCGGTCTGCTCAGCCGCTTCGTCGGCATGCTCACCGATTCGCGCAGCTTCATGAGCTATGTGCGTCACGAGTATTTCCGCCGCCTCCTCTGCTCGATGATCGGCGCTGACGTGCAGGCCGGACTCATCCCCGCCGACCGCCAGCTCGTCGGTTCGATGATCGAAAACATCTGCTATAAAAACGCCGAAGCCTACTTCGGCCTCGAAGCCGGCAAACTCTGATCCGGGAGCGCCGACGTCCTCGCCGGCCATCTCTGTTTTTCCCAAGGCCCGGGTTCGCCCGGGCCTTTTTATTTTCCAAACCCCGACGCGTCTCAATCGCTACGATGGCAGCAAATCCAGCGCGCGGAATTCACTCCTTCAAACAAACAGTCCCTGTTTTGTTTTCGTGCCTTTCGTGGCTTTCGTGGTTCCTCTGGCTCCGGTTATGTTCACGTTCCGCATCTCCGCCGATCCGCTCGATCCTGCCGCGCTCAAGCCCCTGCTCGACGATCCGCACGCCGGCGCCTGCGTCACGTTTGAGGGCTGGGTGCGCAATCACAACGAAGGCCAGCCCGTGCAGTCGCTGGAGTACGAATCGTTCGCCGCGCTCGCCGAAAAAGAAGGCGCCCGGATCCTTGCGGAGACCCGCGAAAAATTCTCGATCACCACCGCCGCCGGCATGCACCGCACCGGCCATTTGCAGATCGGGGAACTTGCCGTGTGGGTCGGCGTGTCGGCCGCGCATCGTGACGCCGCCTTCGCCGCCTGCCGTTATATCATCGACGAAGCCAAGGCGCGCCTGCCGATCTGGAAAAAGGAACACTACACCGGCGGCGCAAGCGCCTGGATCAACTGCGCCACGCGCGGTGATTTCGCGGACACCACGCGCGATTCGTAGCCCGACTCCGCTCGCGCATCCAAACTCTGGATACGCACCGCGGGCGAAGCTGCGCCCCGCCTTTGGCACCTGTTTTTGGCCTTTGATTTTTGGCCCTTGAGATTTTCAACCGCTACTCGGTTTCTCCGGGCGAATCCGGCGAGAACGGCGGCGCGGTCACGTTCTGGCGGATCGATTCGAGATTTTCGCGAATCAGTTCCCCTACCGTGATGCAGCGCAGATAAGCGGAGCGTCCGTAATGCGCAGCGAGGCTTTCGCGGAGCTGGATCACATTATCGGGCGGCGAGAGCGACACATCCGACATTGCCGTGAGCAACTGATCGAGCCGCTCCTCGATCACCGCCGCGCGCTGCAGCATGAGCACTTGCTCTTCGCGTTGATACTGGCGCGCCGTTTCCACGCGCAGATGTTTCATACAATAGAACGCGAGCGGCTGATTGTCTTTGAAGAACTGCGGACGATACAGATTCATGCGTCCCTCGTACGCCTGCTGATCGAAGTCCATCGCGCGGATGCGGATTTGCGCACCCTCGAAATCGGGCGTGATCACCACGACAAAATTATACGCGCGCATGTCACCGAGCAGCCGCACGAAACAGCGCTCGTTAAACTTCACGAGTTCCTTCGCCACGCGGATCGGCTTCAGCTCGCTGTTTTGCAACCAGCGTTGCGCGAAAATATCGCCCGGGATGCCCGCGATGTGTTCCTCGACGAGCGTATCGCCGTGCGTGAAAAAATGCATGCGATTGGGCGAGAGCAGATGCTCCAGCTCCAATCCATACACGCGTGAAGCGTCGCCGCGTTTGATATAAAAATAGTCCGGGTTGTCGTTGTACGCATTCACGATCCGGATACGAAACGGCGCCGAGTTCCCGAACGCGCAGAAGTCGATGCGATCCACGTACAGGTGGTTCATGAACGTCAGGTCGCCATCCACGCGCAGCAACGCGTAGAGGCGTTTCAGCCCTTCCTGCAGCGACTCCATCTCGAGCTGATCGTACACCACCGTTTCCCAAAGCGTCGGCCGGCCCGTGCTGTCGGTCAGCGGCGCCGATTCCGTGAACCGCCGCAACCGCTGATAAGTCACGGGCAATTCCCGCTCGCGTTTATATCGGCGCAGGTAGGCACGCAGCGTCTCGCTGATCGGGATGCTGGGTTTCTTCATCTGCACTGTACGGGCTTGGGAAAAGGCCGTGAGATCCATGGCGCCAACCTGATCGCTTCGCGTGCAATTTGCCAAAACAAAGGTAAAAAGCCCGTCCAGTAACTGATTTCGTCTCGTGTCGCCCTGCAGGACGCTCAGGATGCCGCTTCGTTTTCCCCATGCAGCTCCTCGCCGCCACCGCGCTCGAAAAACTGAAAGACGTGCCGCCCATGTTCTGGGTGAAAGCCCTCGCGGTGATCGTCGCCTTCATCGTCATTGTCATCCTCATCCAGAAGGCCGCTCGCATGAACAAACTCGTGCTCGGCCTGATCCTTTTTGTCGGTTTCAGCATCCTCTCCTTCGTGTGGATCTACGAGCGCAACGAACCGGCGTTCATGACGCCCATCATCGAGCCGATCGCCAATTCCGGCTTCCTGCCCACCAAGGGCGGGGCGGAACTTCGCTCGCTCAACGAAGACGGTTCGCGCGCTCCCGCATCCAAAAAATAAGCCCGGTCAGGCCCTTCCCGATGCGCGCCGACGCGGTCACGTGAACTTTGGTATCGTTTTCAAATCCGCTTTCTGACTATACACCCAACGTTTTATGCCTAAAGCCCACTCTGACATCGGACTCATCGGCCTCGCTGTGATGGGTCAGAACCTCGCCCTCAACATCGCCGACCACGGCTTTCAAATCTCGGTTTACAACCGCACCGTCGAAAAGACCGAGAAGTTCGTCGCAGAAAATCCCGACACTCCCGGCGGCTTGGTTTCGACCAAGACCCTCGAGGAATTCGCCCAATCCCTGGCCAAGCCCCGCAAGGCCATCATCCTCGTCCAGGCCGGCAAGGCCACCGACGCGGTGATCGACGGCCTCGCCGCCGTGTTCGAGCAGGGCGACATCATCATCGATGGCGGCAATGCCCTCTGGACCGACACCATCCGCCGCGAAAAAGCCCTCAAGGAAAAGGGTCTTCGCTTCATCGGTTCCGGCGTCTCCGGCGGTGAAGAAGGCGCACGTTTCGGCCCGGCCCTCATGCCCGGCGGCGACAAAGCCGCGTTCAAGGAGCTTCAGCCCATCTGGAATGCCATCGCCGCCAAGGTGGACAAGAAAACCGGCAAACCCCTCCTCGGCGCCAAGCCAGGCAAGCCCGTCAAGGGCGGCGTCCCCTGCTCGGTGTACATCGGCGAAAACGGCGCCGGTCACTACGTCAAGATGGTCCACAACGGCATCGAGTATGGCGACATGCAGATGATCTGTGAGGCCTACGACCTCATGAAGGGCCTCCTCGGCCTCAAGCCCGCCGAAATGGGCGGGATCTTCTCGCAGTGGAACGCCGGCGCTCTCGACAGCTTCCTCATCGAAATCACGGCCGACATCCTCAAGCAGAAGGATCCCGTCACCAAGAAGCCCTTCGTCGATGTCGTCCTCGACACCGCCGGTCAGAAGGGCACCGGCAAATGGACCTCGGTCAACGCCCTCGACATGGGCGTCGCCGCTCCGACCATCGCCGAGTCCGTCTTCTCGCGCTGCCTCTCCGCCATCAAGGAAGAGCGTGTCGCCGCCGCCAAGGTCCTCAAGGGACCGAAGGTGAAGAAAGTTTCCCCCGCCAAAAAGAAGGCCCTCATCCAGGCCATCCACGACGCCCTCTACTGCTCGAAGATCTGCTCGTACGCGCAAGGCTTCCAGCTCATGCGCCAGGCGCAGGTCGAGTTCAACTGGAAGCTCAACTTCGGTCAGATCGCCCAGATCTGGCGCGGCGGTTGCATCATCCGTGCGGCCTTCCTCCAGAAGATCACCGAGGCCTACGCCAAGAACCCGAAGCTCGCGAATCTCCTCCTCGATCCGTATTTCAACAAGACGATCCAGAAGGCGCAGGAAAACTGGCGCAAGGTCGTCAGCCTCGCCGCCGAGAACGGCATCCCGGTCCCGACCTTCGCGTCGGCCCTCGCCTACTACGACGGCTACCGCTCGGCCCGCCTCCCGGCCAACCTGCTCCAGGCCCAGCGCGACTACTTCGGCGCGCACACCTACGAACGCGTGGACAACAAGCGCGGCAAGTTCTTCCACATCGACTGGCCCGAGCCCTCCCGCCCGCAGCTCGAAGCCTGAGTTTTCGACACTCCTTTAAAACACCAAGCCGCGCCCCAAAAAGGCGCGGCTTTTTTGCGCGCATTGTACAGCCGTCGCCCAGCCACAACCACACGCCGCAGGCACCATGAATAACATCCCACCGTCCAAGACAGGCACATCGCTTAAAAAGCGCCGCGCGCGAGCATCCCTGGCAAAGACATCCGCGCAGTGATTTCCACGGCTGATCACATGATACACCGCGCCTTCATACTCGATACGCAGCTCCCGGGGAAGGAGCCACATACTCCAAACCCAAGCTTCAACCGTCGAGTGCAACGTGCAAAGTTTGCCCTCTTTTGCCGGCTTCCTCGTAGGGCTCGCGCTGGCGCGACGCCCCATGGTCGTCGGGTGTGATTTCGACCAGGGGAAAACCGCTCTTACCGCGGAGGCGCGAAGGGCGCAGAGCAGAGGATAAAATCGTGGAGAACGGATTGTGAGGCCCGGGAACACCAACGTCCTCGTCGACACGGCACGGATCGTGGAGCGGAGGAGGGAGAGGAAAACCGGCGGAGCCGGCAGAGACGCCAACGCACCCAAGCCTCGGTCAACGCACGACCGAAGTGAGACAACGAGCGCAAAGTGCAAAGTTTGACCCCTTCGGCTCGGCCCCTGCGCCTCATGCTTGGTCTTCTTCGGCTTCATCCGTTTTCCCGGTTTTCTTATGTCAAAATGACGTTTTCCGGGAAAATAACCGGCCTGCCATTGCAATCAAGATATTATTAATCAATGTCTTGCGATAATTTCAGCACCGACTCTCCTAGTCTTCCCGCCTCAACCTGTTCATCAAGCCCGCTCGAGCGGACGATCAAAGACTCCACGCCCAAGGCCTCGCTCCAGCAGATTATTCCGCCACCCGTAAGAGCGATCCACCTACACTCAAAATGTGAAGGGCAAATAGAGCGGAAGTGTTGAGCAATTGGATCCTTGCGACAACGACTGTACTGTTTGCGGCCTAGCTTATTTAATAAAACTGCCTCCACCTTCTTCATATTCCCATCTTGCGTGTCCTGACGAAGCCAAGGCCTCACAGTTTGCACGAACCATGTTCAGCAATTCGACAAAGTCCTGCTCATGAAGAAGCGATTCATCTGCGAGAATCGATATTTTGACGACATTGCCGCTATTGAGATCGAAGAAGACCGCAGCACGTCTCCCATGCGCATTCAGTATTAGGCGACCAAACTCACCTAGTTCGTTCGGGGCGTAACGAGTAGCGTAACTTTCCCTAAAACCATAGCGCTTGAACGCCTCGGTGAGGTTTACGGCAACGGTTGTTGTCTCTTTCTGCAACAATATGTAATCATTAAAAGAAATGCGGAAGTATCTACCCCGGGTGCTGCCACTCACACATGCAGCGAGTAACAACACCGCGATAAATAAAAATACAGCTATGGGAAGTTTGCTCATGAAAGTATCCCTCATCTTGAAGGTGTAAGCCAGAACACCGGTGCGCCGATGATATTGATAATCGTTCCTATCGGACCAGTGGGAGTAATATTCTCTTGAGTGGAGCTGCTAGACCTCACCCAATTGCGATTATCTTGATCGAGGTCGTGTTGATATGAGACCGCATCCAACTGATTGAACGATCGGGCAAATTGCGGTTCAATGAAGCGCTGCTGAACGCCGCCGTAGTTTACCCCCAAATTCAGACCGTAGTTGGGAATAACCATCGAGCGAAGGAAGTTGGACAATCCGGCGAAAAACCCACGGCCCTCGGGCTTGGGGTCATTTAGATAGTTCGCAGCGAAGTAGTTTCCGGTTAGCAGGTTGCCAACCCCCAATACAATGGACGTGATTTTGCCGATAGTAAAACCGTAAGTCGCTGCAGCAATATCTGCGGAAAAGACGTTTATCCCGGTTCCTATCTGACCGAACCCCCGAGCAAACGTTCCCGATCGGCCAAAGGTGGCTACACCGAGGGCCACGTTACCAAAGCCAGACACGATGTCTCCGATCGCGCCAAGTGTTCCTCCGACAAACGGAATCTGCCTTAAGACATTGCCAACCCAAGAGCCGTTATTCGGACTATTGTTTTGGACCGAAACTATAAAATCAGAAATGCTTTCCGCAGCACTCATTAACGAACTACCTATCGAAGCCCCCAATGACGCAATGCTCTGCCCGACTCCGTCGATCAGGGCGAAAGCTGTATTGAATACATTTGAGAAAAAGTTGCCGATAGCATTTTTAATAGAATTAAAAACGCTCCACAGCCCGCTTGTTTCATTCACTGGGCAAAGTCCAAAAAGTTCACGATTGTTTACGGGGTCATTGCCTGCGAAAGCGTAGAGGTTTACTCCAGATCCCGCCTCGCCAGCAGGGTCTCGGGAAATAAATCGGCCTAAGTCTGGGCGATAATAGCGGAAACCAAAATCCACTAGCCCTGACTCATCTTTATATTCAGTGGAAAAACCAAATCCAGTGACACCAAAAGCCGATTTAGCAGACGAATCATACCACTTGTCAAACCACACATCTCCATAAGGACTGTAATCACGGCCACCAAGCAAAACGCCATAGAAGGAGAAGGGGTCAAACTTTGCACTTTGCACACAGCTGCCGAAAAGGTCCGACGTCGTACCCCGGGCAAAAACGTCCCCGCGGTTCCCACGGCTGATCACGCGATAAACCGCGCCTCCTAACCCGATACGAGCCTTCCGGGACATGCCACACACTCAAATCCACGCCTCAACCGACCGTCGAGTGCCAAGTGCAAAATTCACCCCTTCGGCTCGACTCATCTTTCATCCTCTCGGAGTCCGCGCAGAGCTGGCGCGAGACGTGCCGCTTGGTTCGTTGTAACCGTTATCCAACCACCGACTGCAATGTGCAAAATTTGACCCGTTTTTCCGACACCAGCTGGTGCCGGACTTTTTCAGCAGCCTGCTAAAGACGAGGCATAGCAACAGCGAAGTACACGATGTCAGTTTTGTAGACTGCTCGGTGCAATCCACATACTATGATCTGAAAAAGAAAATCCTGTATAATTGAAACGCACAAGAATGTCTTTCATCTTAGCAGAAACGAGCCACTGACACGGCAAAATCGGGATCAAGTCCCAACTGGGGACTTTCTTCTCATCGATAACAAGAACCGCATACCTCACCAATACTTTTCCCGCATATTTCGGTACCGAAAGCTGCTCGTTAGCAACGTCTACCCACTTATTGTATTCATGGATTACATAATAGTTACCTAAGACTTTTCCGTGCTTGCCCCTAATCTCAACAGGTATGCATTTGACAAATTCAGGCACAGAATGCGCCCAAAGCAAATCACGCATTCTTGAGCTAACAATCAAATCATTTGAAAATGATCCTATAACATCCTGCTTTGGAACCTTACCGGACCTTATGTTTGCCCAAAACCGCCCCTCTTCAATTTGAACATTACTTGGAAATGAAGATCCAAGCCATTCACCAAATGAGGACTCAATCGAATCAACAGAGGTTTCGGATCGACGGATAAGTTGGAAAATATGATTTGCCATATTTATGGATCAAATGAGGACGCCATTTCTTTATACATTCGATTAACAGCTTCATAATAATCATTTTTCTGTTTTTCTGTCATGTCTTCAGTAACCTTATCCATCAATTTAACCTGCGTCTCGGTGGTGAGCTGAACAACGATTGCTGCATCAGTAAAGGGATTAAACAGATCAAGCAGAAAGCCAACCTTCCCCAGTTTAGGCTCTAAGGCGGGTATGATCCGAGAGCCGAAAAAAGGGGTCGAACTTTGCACCTTGCACTCGGCGCAGGCCATACGGCGTCGGCGACCGATGAGAATGCCGGAAGCAGACCCGTGTTCAATGACATAGCTGAGCGGCTCAGGTTTTAATTAAAATTCTCTATAACACCAAGCTGTTAATATACTCTTCAATCCACGTGTAACCGCTCGGGGCGAGCTTCGCCGCATCCTTCGGATCGTGCGGATCAAGGCCGTGACGCTTCTCGAAATCATCGGCGATGCCGTCGTTGTCGGCATCAGCTGGAGGCGTGGCGGACTTCAACTCGGGCCAGCCGCCTACTTCCGTTTGCGAATTGATCATCGTGCCCGTGCGCGTGCGCACATGTTCCACCAATCGCGCATCGACAGCATCACGCTTGGGCAATGACGCACCGACTTTTGCGAGGACCAGCTCGAGTGCCTCCTCCGCAGAAACGGTGGTTACTTTCGGCGCTTCGATTGGTTGATCCGCTATGCGCACGATACGTGTTCCGTCCGCCTCCACTTGACTGAAAAATCGTGTGTTGTCGCGCGTCAGTTCCTCGTTCCCGTCGAAGACGTTGTCGCGAATAAAGAAATCCATCGACGATCTGTTTGGCCCGATGGTGATGGGCGTTCTTGCACGGCTGCTTGGACCGGGCCGGATGTAATTCGCGACGTAGTTCACCTTCAGAATTCCCTGCGTAAGTCCGGATGCGGTGCCGCCGTAATTATAGATGACATTATTGCGTACATCAAAGGTCGGGGAGTTTCCCCGGCCGTAGTTGTCGCCGAGGCGCGGGTTGCGTCCATCATTATGAATCCAGAGATTATGATGAAACGTGACCGGGCCGTTCGCCCGCGCCAGGGTGCCGAATCCGTGTGCGCCTTTGCGGTGTTTACTTTCCCGCAACGACTCGCCGATCAGGCACCACTGGATGGTGATGTATTGATTATTTCCCGACAGCGACAGGGCTTCATCGATCGACCACGTGGCGGAGATGTGATCGAGCACGACATTTCGCGAACCGTGCAGCACATCGAAGGCATCGGCCGTGCGACGCGTTTCGTCGCCAAGCCGGCTGCGCAGATAGCGAACGACCACATCGTGCGTCGCGATTCCGAAGGTCGCGTCGCGCAAACAAATCCCTTCACCCGGCGCGGTCTGCCCCGCGATGGTTATATAAGGCTCCGTAACGATGATATCTGATTTCAGCGCAATCGTGCCGCTCACTCGAAACACCACGATGCGCGGGCCGGTGGCCTCACACGCCGCGCGAAAACTTCCCGGTCCGGAATCGTTAAGATTGGTCACAAAAATCACCCGGCCGCCGCGCCCGCCCGGAGTGGTTGCGCCAAATCCTTCCGCACCGGGAAACGCGGGCAATGTATATTCCGAGCCCGCCGCTGTCGCCGGAAGCGGCAGCGATGACGCCGCATCGACCAAGCGCAGCGAGGCACCCGCTTCGCAGGCGACAATCGCACTGTCGCTCAAGTCCAGGCTGAGCCTGTCGCTCGTGGAAGACGCCTTTGCGGCGGAAAACACCAATCTGCGCCCGCCGCTGCCGCTAACATATTCGCCCCAAGCATCCTTGGCGAAAACAAGACGTGGTTTTCCTTTCACCGTCACGGCTTCGCTGAAGGTAATGATAAAATCTCCGGAGGAGGCGCGATCCACTTCAACTACTCGCGGCGGATCGGTTCGTTCAGGATTCCACGTGCCCGCAAACGTCCACTCGGCAGTGATCTGATCGGGAGTCGGCGCGCCGGGTGCGGTTTCCAAATTATCGCGATGCCAGGGATAGTCTCCGCCCACGCGCCGGCTGTTGAAAAAATAATTCCGATCGCCGAACTGATTCGTGCGATCATAGCGCGCGTTGCGCTCGATGTCCGACTGCGTGGGTGTACCGCCGCTCAGGGGATAACGCTGACGATACGGCGGATGATCGCGCATCCGCTCCGAAAACTTACAATCGATGAAATAGAAATGTCCGTCGTGATGACGACGCGCGAGATACCAGTTTGGCGGGCCGTCGAAGGTGCAGTTTTTGAGCACGAATTTCTTGTCGGGATCGCCGCTGCCATCGTGCCACATCGCCGCGCTCGCTCCGGGATTGAGCTGCGTGATCTCCGAATCCACGAGATAACACCAGCCGCGCGGGCAGATGAAATCGACAGAGCCCTCGACCTTGAGTCGCGCGTGATAATAACGACCGCCATCCTTCAGGATCGATGGATCATTGCGGGGCATCGCCGCGGCGACCTCGCCCGCATCCTCGGCGCGACCACGCCACAACGAAAGCGTGTCGTTGCCGTGGCTGAGAACATCGCAATCCTGAATCACCGTTCGATCCGCACGGCCGAAAATCGCAAACGCGTGGACCCCCAATTTTCCGTGCGTGTTTCTGACGGTGAGATTTTCGATCACGCAGTCATGCGCGGTTGCGGCGAGATTGAGAACGCCCAGACCGCGATCGTCGCGGCCGATCCCCTGCGCGACAGTGGCTTCGATGCGTGTGCCGGCGCGACTTTCGCCGCGAAGCGTGATCCGCGCGGCATCGATGCGGACCTTCTCATTGTAGACGCCGTCTTTGATCAGGATGATCTTCCGCTCCCGATTTTCTTGGGGAATCGACTGCACCGCCGCGTGCACGGAGGTGAAATCGCCGCTGCCGTCTGCGGCGACCACGAGGTCGGGCTTGATCGGCAAAGGCGAAGCCGCGAATGCCGGCCAGCCGAGTGCAACGACAATTGCGCACAACAGAAGATGAAGGGTTCGCATAAGGGGTAAGCGTCAGAAGCAGGACGCCCGAAAAGAATTTCGGTTACGAAATATCTATCCCGGGCGCGACCCGAACACGGAAAAGCTCCTGTGCTCCGCGCACTGCGGCCGCGGTGGGAAACGGCTCATCGTCGTCTCCACACCACGCGTCTCCACTCACGGGAAACGCACCTCCGCGCTCTCCCCTTTCGCCAGGCGGAGCATCTGCTGCGCGGAACCGTAGCGAACCGTCGTCCGCGTTCCGCTCACGCTGCGCACTTTGGCCGAGATCAAGCGGCCGCCCGCCCAGGCGAGATCGACTTCGAAACCGCCGCGCGCGCGCAGGCCCTTCACTTCCCCATCGGGCCATGCGGACGGGAGTGCGGGCAACAAAACGATTTCATCTGCGGAGCTCTGCAAAAGCATTTCCGCGATGGCGGCCGCGCCGCCGAAATTACCGTCGATCTGAAACGGCGGGTGCGAATCGAAGAGATTCGCGTACGTGCCGCCGCTCCAACGCTTCTTCTCGGTCTCGAGAGTCGCGGGCTTCAGGTGCGCGCCGAAAATTTTGTGCGCGCGGTCGCCATCGCCCAGACGCGCCCACATGCCCATCTTAAACGCGAGGCTCCAGCCCGTGCTGCCATCGCCGCGAACATCGAGCGATTTGCGCGCAGCCGCCGCGAGATCCGGCGTTTTGTGCGGGTCGATTTCATTGCCTGGATAAAGCCCCCACAGGTGCGCGATATGGCGGTGCTGCGGATCGGCCTCCTGGTATTCTTCGAGCCATTCCATCACGCGGCCATCCGAACCGATGCGTGTGGGCGCGAGCCGTGCGATCTTGGTTTTCAACTCGGCGCGAAACTCCTCGTCGATCCCGAGCGTATCAGACGCCTGGATACACGCGTCGAATAGATAGCGTAGGAGCTGCATGTCACTCGTCGGCCCCATGCAGACGTGCAGCGGCGTCGGGTCGTCGCCGAGCAGAAACGCATTTTCCGGCGAGTTCGACGGAGCCGTGACGAGCCATTTGGTTTTCGGCTCTTCGATGAGCATATCGAGATAGAAGAGCGCGGATCCCTTCATGATCGGGTACGCCCACGCGAGAAACTCACGGTCATTGGTGAAGAGATAGTGCTCCCAGAGGTGCTGGCACATCCACGCCGAGCAGGAAACGGTCGAACCCCAGCTCGCCGATTCGCCGGGCGACGTAAATCCCCACGGATTCGCGAGGAGGAACGCCACCCAGCCGCGCGCGTCGTAATAGGCCTGCGCCGTTTTTGCGCCAGGCTCTTGCAATGACTCGATCAACGCAAACAGCGGCTGGTGCAGCTCGGAGAGATTGGTGACCTCCGCGGGCCAGTAATTCATCTGCACGTTGATGTTCAGGTGCCAGTCACCATTCCACGCGGTCTGGATGCGGTCGGCCCAGATCCCTTGAAGATTCGCGGGCAACCCTCCCGGGCGTGAGGAGGAAATCAGCAGATAGCGGCCGAAGTTGAAATAGAGCGTCGCCAGCGACGGATCGGGATTGCCGGCATGAAAATCCTGCAAACGCACGGGCGTCGTTTTTGCCGCCGCGATTGTATCCGCGCCGCCGATACGGAGACTCACGCGATCAAAGAAATGGCGGTAATCCGCGACATGCGCCGCGCGGAGTTCGTCGAAGGACTTGCCGAATGCTTTCGCCAGGTCCGCCTTCGCCGCCTCGCGCGCATCGGCAACGCCCCGGCCGGCGAATGTCTTGATGTCCGTCGCCGCCGTGAGCGTCAGCACGACTTCGTCCGCATCGCGCACGCGCAACGTTGTCCCGTCGATCGTGATCGATCCACCGCGCGCAGATGCCTTGAGAATCGCCGCGTAACGCACGCCGTTGGTTCCGCCGTAGCCGTCGTTCAGCTGGCCCGACATCAACAACCCGTCCGCACCCGCCGTCTCCACCGAGAAGCGCTCCGGTCGCGAGAGGCGTGCGTCGAAGGAAATCTGGCCGGCTCGATCGGCCGCCAGCCGGATCACGATCGCTTCCGCCGGTTTGCTGACGAATGCTTCGCGAACAAATCGCACGCCCGCCTGCTCGTAAGTCAGGCGGCCGATCGCCTCGGCGAGATCGAGTTCGCGGCGGTAATTTTCGACCGGAGCGGACGCCGATGCATGTGTGAAGGTGAGCAGCAAATCGCCCAGCGTTTGATAACAACCGAAAGGAACGTTCGCGCCCACGCCGCGACCCGATCCGGCGCCGGCGCAGGTGAAGTTCGCGTTCACGAGGGCCTCGGCTTCGGCGTTTTTTCCTTCGAGCAAAAGTCTCCGGATTTCCGGCAGGGCCTTGTGCGCGTCCGGACGGTCGGCTTCCTGCGGCGAGCCCGACCACATGCCGTTTTCGTTGAGAACGATGCGTTCGTTGACGATCCCGCCATAGAGCGCCGCGCCCAGCCGGCCATTGCCGAGCGGCGTCGATTCAAAGAGCTGCGTGCCCGGCGTATCCAGCCAGACGTAACGCGCCTCGGGCGGCAGCGCGGGCGTCGCGCGACAGGCCGCGAGCGAAAGCGACAGCAGTGAAACAAAAACTACGGAGCGGCGGAGAAAGGTCGTCATCGGATTGGCGGGAAGTTGCGGCAACACCACGCGCTTTTGAAGTCGCGAATGCGATCGCGCGTCCTTGATCGCGCATCGCACTGTCCGACAAATTGCCGTTGTCCGTTCCGCCAACGCCGGCAGCGTTCTCGTTTCGCATCCTTCAGCCGTCTTTTAATTCATGAAGCCTCCTCTCCTCGCCCTGTTTTCGTTCGCACGACTGCGTTTCTTCGCACCGGTATTTGGTCTGGGGACCTGCCTCGGATTGTTAACATCCACCCCTGCAAACGTGCAGGCCGCATCGGAGAAATCTTCGGTGAGAACCGCTGTGCGTCTCGACGATGGCTGGATGTTCCATCTCGGCGACATCGCGGGTGCTCAGGAAAAAAACTTCGACGCTTCTGGGTGGAAACCGGTGACGCTTCCGCACGACTGGAGCATCGGCCTGCCGATCGATCCCGAGTCCTCCTCGAAGGGCGATGGCGGTTATTTTCCCACGGGGATCGGTTGGTACCGCCACACGATTTCCGCACCGAAATCGTGGGAAAACCGACGCGTCTGGATCGAATTTGAAGGCGCTTACATGAACACGGAGGTGTGGCTCAACGGCGTTTCGCTCGGCCGCCATCCGTACGGCTACACGCCATTCTGGTTTGATCTCACCCCGCATCTCAAAGCCGGCGAAAGCAATCACCTCGCCGTCCGCGTGGACAACTCCGCGCAGCCCAGCTCCCGCTGGTACAATGGCTCCGGACTTTATCGCCCGGTGCGCCTTCATGTGACCGACGCGATCCACGCCGTGGCCGAAGAGATCTTCGTCACGACCGCCGAGCTCGGCGAGCGCGCCGCCGTTGTTCAGGTGCAGGTGCCTCTGCGCAACGAAACCGCTTCCGCCCGCGCCGTGGATGTGGAAATCTCCTTGAGCGCGGAGAAGCAACCTTCGCGGACGTTCACCTCCAAACTCAGCGGCACCCTCGCCGCCAACGGCCAATGGAAGCCCGTCGCCAGCATCCAGGTTAGCGACCCGCAGCCGTGGTCGCCCGAATCACCGTCGCTCTACACCGCGACGATCAAAGTCATCGCCGGTGGCAAAGTCGTCGACACCACCACCACGACCTTCGGCATCCGCACGATTCGCGTCTCGGCCGAACGCGGCTTCGAGCTCAATGGCAAGTCCGTCAAGATCCTCGGCGGCAATGTTCACCACGACAACGGCCCTCTCGGCGCAGCTGCCTTCGAAGCGGCTGAGTGGCGCAAAGTGCGGTTGATGAAAGATGCGGGTTTCAACACCGCCCGCACGGCGCACAATCCTCCGTCGAAAGCGTTCCTCGAGGCCTGCGACCGTCTCGGCCTTCTCGTCGTGAACGAAATTTTCGACGGCTGGCTGAAGGCGAAGAACAAGCAGGACTACAACCTCTATTTCAACGAATGGTGGCGCCACGACGTCACCGCCTGGGTCAAACGCGACCGCAACCATCCGTCGGTCATCATGTGGAGCACCGGCAACGAAATGTTCGAGCGCACCACCGCCGACGGTCAGCGTATTGCCCGCCAGCTCGCCGATCGTATCCGGGACTTGGATACCACGCGTCCCATCACCGCCGGCGTGAATGGCGCGGGCGCGAGCGGCAACTGGACGCAGCTCGACCCGCTTTTCGCCACGCTCGATGTGGCCGGCTACAACTACGAACTCCATCAACACGCCGGGGATCACCAGCGCCTGCCTTCGCGCGTGATCATCGCCAGCGAATCCTACCAGAACGAAGCGTTCACCAATTGGGCCATCACGCAGGACCATGCCTACGTGATCGGCGATGTCGTGTGGAGCGCCCTCGATTACCTCGGCGAAGCCGGCATCGGCCGCGTGTATCTCTCCAGCCAGGAGCCGAAAAAACACTGGGAAGGCAGCATGTATCCGTGGCACGGCGCCTACTGCGGCGACATCGACATCACCGGCTGGCGCAAACCCATCTCGTACTACCGCAACATCGTCTGGGATCGCGGCGAAAAACTCTACGCCGCCGTCCTGCAACCCGCTCCCGATGGCAAACCGTGGAACACCACGCCGTGGTCGCTCCCGCCCAGCTTGTCCTCATGGACCTGGCCCGGCTTGGAAAACACGCCGGTGGCCATCGAAGTGTATTCGCGTCACGACGCCGTCCGTATGCTCGTGAACGGAAAAATAATCGGCGAACAACCGACCACGCGCGAACAAGGTTTCAAGGCAACCTTCACCACGGCGTACACGCCCGGTGAACTGAAAGTCGAAGGTCTCTCCGGTGGAAAAGTAGCCGAGACCTTTGTCCTAAAAACTGCCGGCAAAGCGAACGCGCTTCGCCTCACTGCTGAAAACTCCAAGCTGCGCGCCGACGGTCAAGACCTCGCGTTCATCGCGGTCGAAGCGCTCGATGCCAACGACGTCTGGCAACCTGTCGCGACGCCGACCGTCACGTTCACCGTCGAAGGCCCGGGTTCACTCGCGGCGGTCGGCTCGGGTGACATGACGTCGATGGAGTCGTACCAGAGCGATTCCCGCACGCTCTTCCAAGGCCGCGGCATCGCGATCGTGCGTTCAACCAAGTCTGCCGGCGACATCGTGGTCACCGCGTCAGCACCCGGCTTCGCTCCCGCGAAGATCACCCTCCAATCCGCGCAGTCGCGTTGATATCTCACCGCGACCGTCGGGTCACTCGCCCGACGGTCGCCTGCACTTACGGCGTCGGCATATTTTTCACGGCCACACTCCACCGGCCATCGCGGGTGAGTTCGCTGTTTGAATCGATAAGGAAGCGCGAGGCGGCTTGATCGCCTTTGAGCTGCCAGTCGAGCCACGCGAGCGCCACCCGCGTGAACTCGCCTCCGCGCGGTTGCGCAAAAGTGCCTCCGTGGCCGACGTCGAGATTGGTCATCACGATGGGCACGTGATTCACACGGGCGAAATCATCCATCGCATTCGCGTAAGCGATGTCGGACGGACCTCCCATGATGTAGAGAACGGGCGCATGAAAATTCAGCAGTGCGTCCTTGCTCAGCGGCGGCATGCCGCGCAGCGGTAACGGTGTCGGCAACACCCCGCTGTTGCAGATGACGCTCGTGCGGATGCGCGAATCGCCCGAGATCTCGATCGCTTGAAGACCGCCGCACGACATGCCCATCGCAGCTATCTTCTCCGCATCTATCCGCTGGAAGAAGCTGCTCCCTTCGCGCGCGTTCTCCGCGAGTATCCAATCCAGCGCGGCAATCAACTGGTGCGCATGCGTGAGGCGCCGCGAGGTCTCGTTGCGTTGATCGATCTGATCCAGCAACCCGATGCCGAGGATCACATAACCGTGCGAGGCGATTTCGTTCAGAAAGTTCTTATGCTCCTGCGTGGTGTTGGCGCACGCGCCATTTCCCCAAAGCAGCACCGGCAGCTTGCGCGCGCCTGCAAACGCACCGAGATCGCGCGGGCGGTAAATCGTCATCCCCGGCAACGCGGGATCCTCCGTGACGATCGCCGGATGCGGGCCGCTGCCTCCCTCTTCGATCACGACCACCGGGGCGGCCGATGCAGCCGTCTCCGCCGGCACCGATACGCCGGCCAATCGATACGCCTGCTCCAAGAACTGCGGATACAATTTCCCCGCGCCGTACATGTTGATGTAGAAAAGCGCGACCAGATCGTGCGCGGGATCGATGATGTAAGCAGTTCCCAGCATCCCGCCCCAGGCAAACGCTGCGTCTGACACCGCGGGCACGGGTTTCTTTTTCGCGTGAAGTTCGAAACCGAGGCCAAACTGAAAACCCGCTTCCGCGCCACTGTCTGCCGGCAGGCGATTGAGGGTCGTCATCAGCTCAACCGTATCCGGCTTCAGGATACGACGCCCGTTGAATTCCCCTTTGTTGAGAAGCATCTGGCAGAACTTGGCGTAATCCTCAATCGGACCGTTCAAGCCGATCGCGCCTTCGGCGTAGGTCTGCTCGGCGCTCACCGTGCCTTCGCTGTAGATGTTTAAGCCCGGTTCAATTTTGCCGTCTACGATGCGATACGCTTTCACGAACCGTTCCAATTTCTCCGGCGGATAAAACCAGTCGGTGTCATTCATGCCGAGCGGCAGCAGCACGTGCTCCTTCACGTATTCTCGCAGTGGCTTTCCCGAAATGCGCTCGATGAGATAGCCGAGCATGTTGGTGCTGACATGATACTCCCAACGCGTGCCGGGATCGAATCCGAGCGGATACTTCGCGAGGGCCAGCATCTCTTCTTCGAGATATTTCGCCTCGTAATTGCCGCCGCCCGTATGCTGTCCCGATGGTGCCGTCGCCGGCGCCGCACCGCCAAATCCCGCGGGTGCATCACTGGTCTTGCGGCCAGCCCGGCGGATGTCGCGACCAAGCCCCGCACCCAGTCCCGAGGTGTGATTCATCAGATGAATAAACGTCATCGGCGCCGCGGCCGGCCTCGTATCATAGCTGCCATCCTCGCGCACGGCGGTGACCACCCGATCCGGGATCTCCGGAAAGTATTTCGACACCGGATCGTCGATCGAAACCAGCCCCTGCTCCACCAGCGTCATGAACGCGACGGTCGTCACCGCCTTCGTTTGCGAAAAAAGCACATAATAATCGTCCACCGTCGCCGGTCTGTTCGCCTGCGGATCACTCCAGCCAAAGGCATTCTTATAAATGACCTTGCCGCGCTTGCTCACGAACGCCGCCACCGCATTCACCTTTCCGTCGTCCATAAAGGACCGCAGCAGTGTATCCATCTTTTGGATATTCTCCGCATCGACGCCCATTGCCTGAAGGTCCGGATCGTGAACAAAAGCCTGCGGCGTATCCGCGAATACACTACTAACGAAGATGCCGAGGGAGAGCGTAGCGGCGCGCAATGTGAGGGGGTTTTTCATGGGGCAGATGATGGGAGTGAATTGATCCAGACTGGATATTGTTCGAGAGGCGGGAAACGCGCCGGAACCGGCATTGGCCGACACTCACTTTCGCGCGCCACGCGGCCGCGGTTTCGCGGGACCCGGCGCTTTGGCCGCTTTGCCGCGTCCGTGATGATGTTCACGCATGCACGCGGAAGCCTTCGATAAAAGCCGGCTCAGCTCCGCGATCTCGGCTTCGCTGAAAGCATCTTCAAACACCTTCATCACGTCGTTATGACGTCCGTGCAGTTTCTCGCATAGTACGCGGCCCACCGGGGTCAGTTCGACCAGCCACGAGCGGCCATCGTCGGGATTCCGCTGGCGCCGGATGCGCCCCTCGCGCTCGAGCGTGTCGAGTAATCCGGTCAGCGTTCCATTGGGCAGATGCGTCTGCGCGACGAGATGATTCACGGTGCAACCGCCCGCCTCCTCCACCGCGTGCAACACGCTGGCCAGCCCCGGCGCGAGATCCTCCACGCCGACGGCTCGCAAAGTCCGGTCGTTGAAGCGGCGAAAATCCAGCGCCGCGCGCGCGAGACGAAACGGCAGATCCTCTAAAATCGAATGAGCGGCCGACTTGGGGCGGGTGCGGGGCATTATTTCGAAATCGAAATAAATGCCTGCGCTGTCAACAACGATCCCGATGCGCCGGGCCTTCCTCGGGAAGGTCCAACAGCGTCGTCCGGACGCCCGGAACAGCCGGAATAAATGCAATACCGGCACAATTGATAACCACGAAACCCGCCTCGTAACATTCTATAAAACAATAAGTTCAGATAACTTGTCATCTAATAGATGACAAGTTCCGTCCGAAACCGGAAATGGGGGAAAGAACAGCCGGGATGGGTGGTATCCCCGAGCGGTCAGCCGGGCTTCGCGGCTCGTGATAACCGGATCGCGACGCATGCGCCGGGGTAATGCGATCCGGCAAGACGCCTGCCGTCAGAAAAGTTTGAACGCGTCCATCGACCACAACGCCTTCCCCGTGAAGTCGAAGAGCGCTTGATTTTCCCAGTTGTTGCCTGAGGCGGGATTGGTGTTGTCCCAGCCATTGCCCGGCACTGGCGTCCAGGTCGCCTCCCAATAAATCACGCCCGCGCCGCGGTTGTTGGGCACGGAGTTCACGATCGTGAGGATGCGTTTCAGCATGTCGTACTGTCCCTGCAGCGATGCCGGATAACCGTTCGTCAACTGCGACGGGAGCCCGATGTTGTTCGGCGCCGAATCCCCTTCGGAAAGCGTGAACGGATACGCGGTTTCTACGACGAGCACCGGCTTGCCGAAACGGCTCGCCGCATTGTTCAGCGAGGTCTGCAGCGCATCGAGGCTGCCGTGCCAGTAGGGATAATACGACACGCCCGTATAATCCCACGAGATGCCCTGCGCCTTCACATTGTCGAACCACCACTTGATCAGCTCCCAGTCGGCGCCCTTGGCAATGTGCAGCACGATCGCCGTCGAGGCGTTCGCCGCTTTCGCGCCGTTGATGCCGGAACGGATGAGCTGGCACATGTTGGCGAAGTTGTAGTTCACCGTAGAGAGCCGGCCTTCGTCCCAAAGCATGCCGTCGTTGATCTCATTGCCGATCTGCACGTAGTCGGCCGGCGTGCCTTGATTGGCGAGCGCTTTGCAGATGTCGTACGTGTGATTGTACACGGCGGTGTTGAGCGCGGCCAGGTTGTACTTCTTCCACGCCGCCGGTTTGGTCTGCTTGCCGGGATCGGCCCACGTATCGGAGTAGTGGAAATCGATGAGCAGTTTATGGCCGAAGCTTTTTGCGCGTTTCGCGATCGCGAGCACGCGGGCTTTGTTGTGATAGCCGTCGGGCGATTTCACCCAGACTTTCAGGCGAACGGTGTTCACGCCGCCGTGGTGCAGGATCTTCAGGGCGTCGTCCTGCCAGCCGGACGCGTAGTAGTATTTGCCGCCTTTATCCTCGCTCTTTTTCAGCGAAGAAACGTCGCAGCCTTTGATCCAGATCGCCGCCTGCGAAACAGGCGCGAGTGCGGCCGCGAGCAAGGCGGCCAGGAATATGATGCGGGGTATTTTCATGGGGTATGGGGGTTGCAGCCGCCGCTCGTGCAGAACGACGGAAGGGACGAAACATCACACGGGCTGGACAACAGAAACGCTTTCAATGCCGGCTCTATTCGGCGATTCGACGCCTCGCACGGTCAGCGTCGCGCTCAAAGCATCCGATCGTGCGAGCAACCGATAACCATTGCGCACGACCGCTGGCGACAGCCGCAACACAGTCGACGCGATGCCGGCTTCCGCTGCGGTTTCAGCGGGCCCAGCCAACTCCACGTCATCGCCGACCGAGAAGACGACCGTATCGAATTTTTCGATACAGACAAAACCGTATTTATCGCGAAGTTCCGCATGCGCGATCACGACATCGCTGTCCCCGTCATCCGCAGAAATGCCCAGATCGTCGATCACAAGTTCCAGCGTTACGGGCGTGCCCGGTGTACCCACGCGATGCGTCGCGCACACACGTCCGTCGAGATACCCTCGCGCTTCCAGCACGCCCGGCGTGTAACGCGGCAGCTCGAAAACAAACGGAGGATGCGGGAGGTATTGAGACATCCACGCGCGCTGCGGTTTCGATCGCTCAATCCGTTCTCCATCGAGCAACAATTCCACTTCGTCGCAGTTGCTATAAACGACGATCCGCAAATCCGACGCAGGATTCCAATGCGACGCGATGAATACCATCGGCCCGCCGAGTCCATGAGGCAGTTGCTCATCCGGATCGCGCTGGCTGCGATAAAGTTCGCGGGAAAATTTTGGCAGGCGGAACACATCCATCACGCCGCAGGCCGCGCGTGTCGGGTGATAACCGCGGGCGTAATCAAACATGCTCCATTGTCCGTCGAGAACGGCTGGCGACGAGAGCGTGTCGTTGAGCGCGAGTTGGAGATTGAACGCCTGCTGACGCAGTCCGCGTTCTCCGTCCGCTCGAAACTGCCGGGAGTGCGCGCGCGCATCGTACACGCCCGCACCTGTCCGTTGATCGAAACCTTCATTGGCCGCGTAGAACTCCCAGTCGCCATACTCCGCGACCACGAGCGCCTTGTCTCCGTTTTCCCAGCGGTGAATGCCACCGTGCTGTCGCGAATGAATGAAGACATCGTAGCGATCCATCCATCCGCACGTGAACATCTGGTCACCCGGAAGCTCTTCGTGACCGATCGTGTGAAGCCGGCTCATGAACTCTTCCGGCATGTCCGTTTCGTTGAGCGACAATTCCCACAACACCACGCACGGGTGATTGCGATCGCGGCGGATGAGATCACGCGCGTTCTGGAAACACGCGTTTTGAAACGCTTCGCCGCCGATGTATTGCCAGCCGGGAATCGCGTTCATCACGACGATGCCGAGCTCATCGCACGCATCGAGGAAGTGCGGTGACTGCGGATAGTGTGAGAGCCGGACATAATCGAAACCGGCCTCCTTGATTCGCATCGCGTCGCGATACTGCGCAGCCCGCGGCAGCGCGTAGCCGACGTACGGCATTTCTTGATGGCGGTTTGTGCCGCGCAGACGCAGACGACGACCGTTGAGCTGAAAACCTCCCGAGCGTGAAAACGAAATCCGCCGCAGGCCTATGCGCTCCGTTTTCTGATCAAGCAACACACCATCGACATCAAATGCCGAGACGCGCACCTCGTACAGAAACGGCGTTTCGATCGACCACAGTCGCGGTTCCTCCACATTCAATTCGAGCTCCGCATGGAACGCGTCGTCGCCATGAACCACACGCGCCGGCAACTTTGCGGCAGCAACGGGTGTAGATTCTCCCGCCGGGAAAATCTCGACGGCGATGATCATTTCACGCGCAGTCGTCGTGGTGTTGCGCACATGCGCCTTCACCGAGACGCGAGCACGCTCGTCCGACGCTTCCAGCGTGCGCACAAGCAAACCACCTCCGGCGACCTCGCCGGCCGCGACCGGATCGCTGAAGTGAATCGGTGAATACACGCGCAGCTCAACCTCGCGATAAAGACCGCCGTACCAGCAGAAATCCAGATCGCCATACGGCTTGCCGGGCGGGACGTCGGGATGATCGCGATTATCGAGCGTGATCGCCAGCACATGCTCCGCGCCGTCGCACAAGGCCTCGGTGAGATCCACCTCGAACGGAAGATAACCGCCGGTATGCCGCGCGAGGATCGTGTCGTCGATTGCGACGACCGCGGTATGCATGGCTGCACCGATGTACAAAACCTGACGCACCCCCGCGGCGGCTGCGCGAGCATGGATCGAACGCCGATACACGCATTCGCCAAACCAATGGTCGCGCCCGTCAAGGTCCGGGCGGAAAGGCGTGTGCGGGAGAGACACCGTTTCCCACGAAGAAGCCGTTTCCGCCGGTGAAACTCGGCGAAACTGCCAGCCATGATCCAAAGAATGCCGTTCGGTCATTGATAAACTGATTTGAGTCACCGCGCGCTCCCGGCCCGGGCGGCCGGAAAGAGCAGGCGCGATAGAAATGTTTTATGATTTGTTAAACTCTTTTATAAATGGAGCATACAGCCGCGGAGGGCTAAACATGTATTGAAAATCAGGATACCGAATCGCGTTCGATGAGCTGCACCGGCAGCGTCACCTGACGCGCGGGCACGCGCTGGCCGGAGGTGAGTGCATCGATCATGGTCACGGCTTGTTCGGCCATGTCGCGCAGCGGTTCCTCGATGGTGGTGAGCGGCGGATTTTGGATGATGGAAATGCCCTCGTTTTCGCCGCCGATGAGCGAGATGTCCTGAGGCACTTTGAGGCCCATCACATACGTGAGGATGTGGAGGCATTCCATCGCCTGAAAGCTCGTGCCAGGCGCATAGATGCTGTCGGCGCCCGCGCGCACGAGGCGCGTCACCGCCGAGAAATGATTCACGCCGGCGGCTATCGGGAGAAGCAGGCGGTCGTCGGCCGGCACCTTCGCCTCGGCGAGGGCTTTGCGGAAACCTTTCAAACGCTCGAGAAAGGGCGGTGTATCTCCGCCCATGAAAGCGAGCCGGCGCTTGCCGCGGGCGAGAAAATGTTTCGCCGCGAGATAACCCGATGCGAAGTGATCGGAGCGCACGGCGTACTGGCGCGCATCGGCGTCGAACTTGTCCATGTACACCACCGGCAGCCGCGCTTCCAACTCCGCGAGCATCGAGCGCAGACGTTGATCAAATGTCACCGCGATCACGCCATCGAGAAACGCGCCGGGAAGTTCTTCGAACGGATTCGCAGGCAACAGCACGCCGATGTTGCGACGGGAGAATGCAAACGCGAGATGCGCCGTCAGCGTGGCCGCGTAACCCTCGATGCGGTCCGTGAACGTCGGCTCCGACAGAATGGCGACCTGCCGTGTGCGCGCAGCGACCTGCGGCTTAAGATTCAATTCCTTCGCCGCGCGAAGGATGCGTTCACGCGTCTCCGGGCGGACTTTGTCACGATTGTTCAGCACGCGACTGACAGTGCCCGGGGAAACTTCGGCCAGGCGGGCAAGGTCGTAGATCGTGGCTTTTTTTCCGGAACGCGAAGCAGGCTGCGAGCGGCTCATGCCGCCACGTTTGACCACACGCGCGGGCAGCGGCGATTTTTTTATCGAGGGCGATGCAGCGGAGTCGGCCATGGCATCAATCGGTGACTTTGCCTCGACGGGCTTCCAGCGCATCGCGGATCTCGTAGGCTCGTGCGCGCGTCAGCGGATAAAAAGCGAGCACCGCCATCGCGCCGATGGCCCAGAGCGCGGTCGTGGCGGTGAAGATGACACGGAGGTTGAAGATCGCGCCCGGGTCCTGATCGCCTTCGAGTTTCGCGTCGAAGCCGGCGAATTTGAGTGCCACGCCCGCGCCGAAGAAAGCGAGCGAGTAACCCGTTTTTTGAAGCCAGGAAAAGATGGCGCCAAACATGCCTTCGCGCCGCTGACCATGACGCAGCTCATCGTCGTCGCAGATGTCTGCGAACATCGAAGTGGTGAGAATATTGATGGCGATCCAGACAGGTCCGCAGAGCAGCGGATCGAGGAGAATTTTCCACGGGTTGCCCGGGGTGAAGAGCGTCCATTTTCCGATCGAGCCGATCAGCACGAGGACAAAGGTCGCGACGAGGGTCGTGCGCTTGCCGAAGCGATTCGCCGCCCAGTTCACCGGATAAATGCCGAGAATGCCGACAAGCGCGTATCCAGAACTCAACCACGCCTTCCACACCGAGCCCGCCGCCACATCCCCGCTTTCGACGAAATAAACGAGCAGATAATAATCGAGGCTGCTCGTGAGCATGCCCGCGATGATTTGAAAGATCATGAGGATCGCCAGGACACGGAACGCGGCGTTTTTCCACGCTTCCCGCACGCTCGCGAAAAAGCGCACTCGGGGCTGCTTCGCGGCTTTTCGAAAATAGCGCTCCTTCACAAACAACGCCGGCACCACGCCGAGCAGGCCCATCACGATCACCGCAATGCCCCACCCGACCACGCGCACACCCATCATCACGGTGCCGAACATCGCGAGCTGCGTGAGCGGAAAAATCCACTGATACGCGAACTCGCCGATCTTACCGAAGAAACCTCCGAACGCTGAGACGCGCGTGCGCTCGCTGTAGTCGGGCGTCATCTCGTAGGTGAGGCTCATCAGCGGCACCGAGAAGATCGAGAAACACGTATAGAACAGCAGCAGCGTCGCCGCGAGATAGGCGAGCATCGCGCCCTGGCTCCAATGCGATGGCACCATCCAGATCGCGCCAAATGCGAAGGCCTGCAGGATCGCACCCGCGACGATGAACGGTTTTCGCCGGCCGAAACGCGACTGGCAGTTGTCCGAAAAATAACCGACCACCGGATCGACGAGCGCATCCCAGAAGCGCGGCAGCGCGAGCACGAGTCCGAGCAACGCCGGGTCGAGTTTCAGCGTCATCTGATAGACGGGAATGGTGAGCCCTTTCACCGCGGCGTTGCCGAAAAACAGCGGGAGAAAACCCGTGCCCAGCGCGGTCTTTTCCCAGAAGCCGACCCGGTCCTCCGGCCGCGTCGCACGCTCGGAGTCAGTGTGCGTCGCAGGCGCGGCGGAGGCGGGTTCGGCGGGTGTATTCACGATTCAAATACGGAGCAAAGGGAGACGGCGCGAAGGTCGTCTCCCTCGTGGATATCAGAATTTAAACGAGGCGCTGAAGGTGATCTTGCGAGGCTCCTGAAGACCGATGCGCTCGGGACGTGTGCTGTCCCACCAGGCAGTCGTGTAGATCTGGTGGTCGTCGTTGTCGAAGACATTGGCGACGTTGAGCTGGAGTTCCACCCACGTGCGGCGTCCAAAAAGATCGAGGGGGAAATCGTAGCCCAGCGAGGCATCGGCGAGGAAGAGCGATTCGCCTTTGATGACCTTTTCGTTGGCCGCGCCAGGATTATCGATGCCGATGGTATTGGCGCTTTGGTAACGACCACCGCCGCCGAAGAACAAACCCTTGAGCGGGCCATCGGACAAACGGTAGCGCGTGTAGAGATTGGCGCCGTATTTGCGTTCGCCGCGCGCAGGTTTGCCGCTGAAGGAGCGTTCGCGGTTGATGTAGTCCATCATCCAGCCGATGTGATTGCCGACGGTGTCCCAATCGCCGCCGCCGAGTTCGAAACCATCACCGCCGGTGGCGCGCCAGTAGGCGGTCGCCTCCTGCGCCCAGCCTGCGATCTCGCTCATCACATTTTCCTTCACGACTTCGTTGATCGAGAAATTGAGGCTCACGCGCCAGTTGTCCGTCGGGTTGGCGACGAGGCTGAATTCCCAACCTTCCGCGTGACGATCCTCGTAGTACCCATCGGCTTTGATGCGGCGCGCGTCGGCCTCGGCCGCAGTGATGAGATTCGCGGCGACGAAGGCGGAGAGGATGTTGTCATTTCGCGCGGTCACATCGCTCTTGATATTACCCCACTCGGTCGTGCCCTCGATGTCCGTCGTGTAGTAGCTGACACTCGCATAGAGCCGTGAACCGAGATCGAATTTGACACCCATGTCGTATCCCTGGCTCTCCGACATTTTCGGGAGCGAACCATCGAGCATGGTCTGGTTAAGATTGGGTAGATCGCGGCTCGTGGAGAAATTACCGAAGAGCGCGATCGACTTTGTAATATCGAGCACAGCTCCCGCGGAGAGCGTATTGGCGGAGAAATCGGCGGCTTCCGACTGGCCGGGCGCGAGGACGATGCGGCCGCCGGAGTCGCGGCCATTGACGCCGGCTTCGTGTTTCAACTCGTCGCGCCTGTATCCAAGAATGGATACAAGACGGTCGTCGAAGAAACGGCTCTGCAGCGCGCCGAGGAAAGTGTGCTGGCGGATCTCGACCTGATCGATGCCCTGGTTGGGCACCCAGCCGCTGGTGAGCGTGCGACCGGAGATGGGATCGGTCATGTTGATCGGCGTCTGCCATGACGGCACGCGGATGCTGACGGCATCACCCGGGGTGATGTAGTAGCGGCGGAAAACGCGATTCGAATCGAACTCGGCTTCAGCGGCGAAAGGCGCGCCGTTGAACACTTCGGAGTCCTCGCGACGATAATAGTCGCGCATGCCGTATTCGTAGAGAGCGGCGGCGCGATGTTTGCCGAAGGCGCCGAGATCGCGTTCGTAGGAAAGCGTGCCGCGAAACACATCGATGTCGGTGTTGTTGGTGCGACGCGTCCAGTTGTTCTCGAGATAGAAACGACCGGCATTGGGATTTTCCTCCCACGTGGGCAGGTATTGCGAAGCATCGGCCCACAGTTCCGTCGCACCGCCGAGATAGGCGTAACGGGTGAGATTACCCGCGTCGGGATCGTATCCAAGAAAATCGGACGACTGCCGGTTGTACGAGAGTTCGAAGCTGAGCGACGGAGAAATCACATGCTCATACGAGGCGGTGATCGTGTGGTATTTGTTTTCTCGCAACGCCGCGGGGCCGCCCGGATTCGCGTGGATGGGGATGATCGCGAGATTCTGGGCGTTCATCGTGAGGTGCGACCAGCTCTGGTTGGCCGAATAGCTGAACGGCATGCCCTGCCAGTCGTAGAGCGAGTTGGAGTTCTCCGTATAAACGAGGTGTTCGCTCCACGTCTGTGTGACATAGTCGCTTTCCGGCCAGCTCCATTGCGCGCCGGGGAAAACCGGGCTGCCGGCGTTGCGCCAGGCATAAGTCTGATCGATCACGAGCCACGGACGCGCGATGTTGTCCTCGACCCTGCCATACTCGATCTCGGCCTTGAGCACGGCGGCGGAAGAGATCTGCCACTTGGTGGCGAGGTGTACGCGGCGGTCTTCGTTGAATTCCCATTCACGCCACGTCTCGCCCTCGTCGCCGACGGCGTTGAGGCGGAAAGCAAATTTGCCGGGCACGAGCACTTGATTGTAGTCGAGCGTCGCGCGGCGACGATCCCAGCTGCCGATCGTGAGACCGACCTCCGTATCGCGCTCACCGATGATCGCCTGCTTGGTCGTGGTGTTGACGATGCCGCCCGCGGAACCGAAACCGAAGAGAATGGCGTTGGGTCCGCGCGATTGGTCGAGACGGTCGACGTTGAAAAAGTCGGTCGAGGTCGTCCACGTGAAGTAGTTGCGCGCGTACGATGCCGGCAGGCCGCGAATGCGGAGATTCCACGCGGGACTGCCCATCATGGGATTCGCATTAAAATTCGGCGCGGCATCGCCGACGCTCGGCACGGCGTTGTTCTGAAACAGGATCACGTCCTTCATGTTCGTCGCGCCGATGTCCTTCAGGAACTCGGGCGTGAGGACGGAGATGGCGGCGGCCGTATCTTTGAGTTCGGTGTTGAGGCGGCTGCCGGCGAGCGTGTTGCCGGCGAGATAGCCGGCGTCTTTCTTCGTGCTGACCTCGAACGGACTGAGGACAATGATCTCGTCGCCGGCGTCAGGAGACGCGGTATCCGGCAAAGCTTGGGCGGCGAGACGGGAGGCAGGGACCAGGCCACAGGCGAGCGAAAGCGCGGCGGCCGTCAGGGTGGGAGTTCTCATGGGTTTGCTGGGGGGTTAAAAAGCGCTGCACCGTCCGGAACGCCGCTCAGCGACCGGCATCATCGCGGTACACGGATACACAAATATCCGGGCAGAGACGCCAATGGGGAGTACACGGGGTAGGCATACGGGGCGGTGCGGCGAACGAAACTTAAACGCGGACAATATCAAGTGTTTTATTTTTAATTAAACAGTTTTATTGCCTTCCCCGACGCGCTTGCCCGAAAACAAAAAGCCCCGCGGCGTTTAGCCGCGGGGCGTCGAAGTCGGGACCGGATTACACGAATCAACGCGCGCGCACCTTGACCGCCTTGACGGCGGAGGCCGGCACACCGAGTTCGCGCTTGAGAGCGAGCAATCCGGCGATGGCTGCGCCTTTGGCGCCGCGCTTCTGGAAGAAATCGGCCGGTACTTCGATCAGCACGAAGCCCTCGCTGTTGATCACCGCGGACACGCGGACCTGACCGTCGCCGGCGAGATCGATCGTGGCGTCGGCGCGACGGGCGTCGCTGACATCGAAGACCTCAGGGAAAGCGACCGCACCCGCACTGTTGGGGATGATGGTCATCAGTGCGCCGCCGTCGTTGACGGAGAACGATCCCGCAGAAGAAACCGTGTCTCCAGTTTCTGAATACACCGCGAGGCTGGGAAGATCCTGGCTGTCCGGCCCGAGGACGAGTGTCATCGGCGCGGTGGAAGCATTGTCGATGGCGGGCCCGGCGGTGAGGCCGAAGAGCGCGGGCGTTTCTGCGAACACCGGGCCGAAGCCGGCGTTGTCCACGATCTGCACGCCGAAGGCCGGCGCACCGGGTTCACCCGAGAAGGAGCTGGTGAACGTGAGACCTTCGCCGAAGCCGATCTGCGTGTTCACATTTTCCAGCTTGGTGAACACGGCGCCGAGATCCGGCGCGACTTGACGCTCATTGATGGTGAGCGCGGTGGCGTTTTCCGGTGCCTGCACGAAGACGTAGTTGCCGTGATTGGCGCTGAGACCGGAGCCGAGGATTTCGTACGAGCCTGCCACGCTGGTGAAGGTGGCCGGCGTATTCCACGACAGCGCGCCGGTAGTCGCGGACGCCAGCGTATCGCCATTGGCGAAACCGACGACCGAGCCGGTCACCGCGGGAATCATCGAACCGAAGTCGATCTGCACCGGCGTCGCGACATAGGTCAGCGTGGCCGGCGTGATCGTCAGAGCGCCATCGGCATAGCTCACGGCATAGTTCGCGGCCGATCCTTGAAGGAAGCTCGTTGAGCCAGGCGTGAGTGCGTAACTGCCGACATTGCTGGCGGCGGTGGCGTTCGAGGAAACAGTCACCAACGCATCGAGCATGTCGCCATTGACGAGATTGCCCTGCGTCAGCGAGAAGCCGCCGGTCGTCGGATTCGCCGTGCCATACACGCGGCTCTGATCGTTCGCAGTGATCGTGATCGCACGCGGTGTGATCGTCAGCGCGCCGGCTTCGTACGTGATGGCGTAGTTGGCCGACGAACCATGCGTGAACGCCGCGAGACCCGGCATGAGCGAATAAGCACCCACGCCGCTCGCCTGCGTCGCAGAGCTGGTCACGGCGCTGAGGCCCAAGGCGTCGCCGTTGGCGAGATTGTTCGCGACGACCGCGCCCACGATCGGGTTCGCGTCACCATAAGCGCGGCTTTGATCGACCCCGGTGATGGTCAGCGGACGCGGTGTGATCGTCAGCGTGCCCGAAGCAAATTGAATGTTGTAGTTGGACGCCGAGCCAATCGCGAAGATCGCGCTGTCGGGTGTGATCGCGTACTCGCCGACTCCGCTCGCCACGGTGGCGGGCGAGGTGAAGCCCACGCTGCCGAGCGTGTCGCCGTTCGCGAGGTTGAGCGCGGTGGCGGCCGCGTTCGCCGGATTGGCATCGCCGTAGTGGCGGGCGAAATCACCGATCGTGACCGTGATGGGACGCGGTGTGATCGTCAGCGCAGTGCTGTTACCCGTGGCCTGCGCGAACACATAGTTGAGCGCGTCGAGACCGCTGCCATCGATGGCATACGCACCCACCGAACTGGTGACATCGGCCGCCGAAGCGAACTGCAACGTACCGGTTGTCGCGGAGGCGAGCGTGTCGCCGTTGCGGAAACCAACAAGATTGCCGCCGAAGACGGGATTCGCATCACCGTACACGCGTGACTGCGGCGTTGCGGTGTAGAACAACGTGGCAGGAGTGACATTCAGCACGCCGGGCGTGTAAGTGACCTGATAGTTACCCGCGACGCCGTTCGTGAAAGTCGCGCCCGATCCATTGAGATCGTACATGCCGACATTGCTCGAAACGAGTGCGGGACTTGCGACATCGATGAGCGAGGCAAGCGTATCGCCGTTCACCAAGCCGGCGCCGCTGATCGTGAACGTGCCCGTGAGCGGATTCGCGTCACCGTAAATGCGCGACTGCATGTCCGGAGTGAGCGTGATCGCACGCGGCGTCACTGTGAGCGCACCGTCGGCATAGCTGATCGTGTAGTTGGTTGCCGCGCCCTGTGTGAACGTCGCAGACGACGGTGTGAGCGTGTAGCCGCCGACATTGCTGGTCAGCAGCGCATCGCTGGAAACAGCCACCAACGAAGCGAGCGCGTCGCCGTTCACCAGGCCGGCGCCGCCGATCGCGAACGCACCGGTGACAGGATTCGCGTCACCATAAATGCGCGACTGCGCATCGGCGGTGATCGTGATCGCACGCGGCGTGATCGTCAGCGCGCCATCGACGTAGCTGATCGTGTAGTTGGCCGCAGAACCCTGCGTGAACGTCGCCGACGACGGCCTGAGCGTGTAGTTGCCGACATTGCTGGTCAGCAGCGCATCGCTGGAAACAGCCACCAAGGAGCCGAGCGTGTCGCCATTCACCAAGCCGGCGCCGCCGACTGTGAACGCGCCCGAGGAAGGATTCGCATCACCGTAAGCGCGCGACTGCGCATCGGCTGCAACCGAGATCGCGCGCGGCGTGATCGTCAGCGCGGTGCTGTTACCCGCGGCCTGCACGAAGTGATAATTGTTCGAAGAATAACCGGAGCCGGCGATCGCGTATTGGCCGACGCCATCGGTCAGGGCAGCCGTGGATGTCCACAGCGCGGAACCGGTGAGAGCGGAAACGTCCTGTCCCAGCTTGAAACCCGTGAGCGTGCCACCGAACACCGGGTTCACATCGCCGTAGGCGCGGGACGCAGCGTTCGCGACATACGTGAGCGGAGCGGTCGTGACAGTGTAACTGGCATCGGTGCTATCAACGAGGAGCGTATAGCTCGGCGACGAAAGACCGCCGGTGTAGCGGAAATAGTGCGTGCCGGCATCGAGGGTGTTGCTGAGAGCGCCGCTATAAAGCGCCGTTCCCGTGAGGCCGATCGTGGAGATGTTGTCCTCGCTATCGAGAAAACCGGAGGAAACCAAATAACCCAACGAACCCGTCGGCGTGTCGCCGTAAACATGGCTCGCATCGCCGACGAGCGTGGCGCGCAGCGTCAAGGTGTTGGATCCGGCCGCAGCGTAGATGAAGCCGTTGCCCAACGAGGTGATCGAAGCCGGGGCATCCGAGGCGTAGGTTTTCCCGTACAGACGGAACGCAGAGGTAAGCCCGCCCTTCTCCGTGTGAACCGTGCCGACCAGATCAGGCGTCTTGGAATACACCAACCAACGCTTGCCAGAGCCGACCGTGAAGACGGAGGCACCTGCTTGATTGATGAATTCGCCCGCGCCCTCAGTGGAGATCACGATGTCGCCCGCAGTCGCCGTCACCGAAGCACCGGAAACAAGCGTGATGTCGCCGCTGGAACGAACCGTGATGTCGCCCATCGTGCTTGCGATCGGAGCGGTCACGGAGAGGCCACCGGTGGAATCATCGATACGCACCGAATTCTGCGCGGAAACGGCACCGAGCGAATCGATCGCATTCGATCCATGCGCGAGCAGGATCTGTCCGCCCGCATTGGCAGCAAGAGAGGTCGTGCCGACGATCGCTTCGGTCTGCGTGATGTCGCCGCCCGATTGGAGCGAAACCGCCTGGCCGCCGGCGTTGATACCGGAGAGACCACCGGTCGAGCCGATGGAAAACGCGTCGGTATCGCGGAAGGACACACCCACGCCGTTGAGCGCGATCACACCGGCATTGTTGTCCGCCCGATCGAGCGTGATGGCTCCCGATGTGGTGATCGACAGCTGGGGCGCGACCAGCGCACCGGTCTGCGAAACCGCACCGAGGCCCGTGAGCGAGAAGGCGGAGCCGGCGTTGACACCGGCGAGGATGGTGCCGGTGGCGTCGTTGCGGACAACGATGTCGGAACCGCTGAGGCGGAGGGAAGCGAACTGATTGCCCGTATTCGTCAACTGGATACCGAGGCTGCCGGCAGAGGAGGCGCCGGCGGTGAAGCTCGCGGTGCCGTTCACGATGACGCGCGTGCCCGCGGCTTGCACGATGCCCGTTTGCACATCCGCGCCGGTCGTGATGGCCGGAGCTTGCGTGGTGACCGAAAGCGTGCCGCCGACGGAATTGCCGGCGTTGTTCAGCGCGATGGCAGAGCCCGCGACCGGACCCGAGGCGAAGGAGCGGTTGGTCGCTTCGCTGATCACGGTGTAGTTACCGGCCTCGGTGATATCGCCCAAGGTGATGACGCCCGACTGGCGCAGCACGGTGTTGACGCCCGGAAGCGAGGTCGAGCCCTGCACAAGATTGCCGGCACCGTCGAGCGTGGCCGAGCCGCTGTCGATCGTGAGATTACCCGCGACCTGCACATCGGTGAGAGCGAATTGGGAGACATTGTCACCCGACGCGGTGAGGATGAAGTTTCCACCCACGAGGCTGTTGCCGAGCGTGGTCGCGGAGGCGCCGGTGTTATTGATAGAAACATCGCCCGCGGCGTGCGTCGTGATCAACGCGAGATTGCCCGCGATGGAGAGCGGAGCGGCCTGGGTCATGGCGCCTGCCGATGTGAGCGAGACATTGCCCGACGCGGCCAGCGGACCGCTCAGGTGGAATGCACCGGCGGAAGTCAATGAAAGCGTGCCAACGGTGGAGGCGCCCAGATCGGTCGCGGCATTCTCCACGATCTGCACATTGCCGCCGGTGAGCGAAAGCGTGCCAAAGGTGTTGGCCGCATCCGTGAGCGTGATGGCATGCGTGCCGGCGTTGAGCGTGACGGGCGCCGTGCCGAGCGTCCATGCCGCACCCTGCGTGATGTCTCCGGCTTCGGAGATCTTCACGAGCGTGGGCACGCCGGAGAGCGTGATCGCGCCGAAAACGTTTCCTGTATTCGAAAGATCGATACCGGCATTGGAGCGCAGCGTGAGCGCGCCAGAGGTGAGCGCCGCGGCCTGGCTGATACCGCCGCCGCCGTGAAGCGTGAGGGCGGTGGAACCGAAGCCCGCCGCACCCGCAACGGAGGTCGTGCCGGTGCCGTCGGCGCGGCCGATGACGAGCTGGCCAAACGTGGCAGGAAGCCAGGCCAGATCGGCCGCGGTGAGATCGAGAGCGGCGGTATCGGTGGCGCCGCCGAGGACGACGTTGCCCGCGACTGCGTAAGGACGAAGCGTGAACGCGCCGGTGCCGGCGAGCGCCGCGCCAAAATCGATCTCGCCCGCGGTGAGCGTGAGATTGTGGGCGCCGAGCGCAAAGGTGTCGGCGAAGGCGATCGCGCCATGGGTCGCAATGAGCTCCAGATTATTGGCAGCGAGCGTGGCCGGTTTGTTGAAGGCCAGGGCCGTGCCGTTGAGCGCGCCAGTGATGGACACAGGACCATGATAGGTCTGCGGCCCACTGATGGTGAGCGCGGGAAGCGTGACCAACTGCGTGTTGTTGATTGTCAGGCCGGTGAGCGCCGAAGCGAGCTGGCCGAGACCGGTGACGGAACCCGCACCGAGATCGAGCGTGAGCGCATGGGCGCCGCCGACCGCGTTGTTGAAGGTGAGCGCGCCGCCACGGGAATCCAGCGTGAGCGCGCCGGTGAGCGTGAGCGTATCCGAAAAAGCGATACCGTCATGACCGGAGAACGTGAGACCGCCTGCCGTGACTGCTCCGCCAAAGGTGGAACCCACGGAACCGTCGCCGAGCGTGACGTTTTTCGTGAAGGCAACGGGGCCCGCGATGGAAATGCCAGAGGCGGTGGCGACCGTCTCAGCGAAAGACGCGGCGCCAGAGCCGGTGAGCGTGAGCGCGTGGCCCATGCCGTCGCCGAGCGGCGTGGAGTTGCCGATGCGGCCCGTGAAGGTTTTCAGGCCGGAGCCGCTGGCGACCGTGAGGTCATGGGCACCGTCGATCGCACCGCCAAACGTGATCGCGGAATTGACCGAGGTGACGGAGGCGGAACTTCCCAGAAGCACCGGGCTGTTGAACGTGATCGCGCCTGCGGCGGTGCTGGTGACATTGCCATTGAGCGTGATGCTGGTGCCGCCGGTGGCGGTGTAGGACTGGGGACCGGCAATGGAAATACCGCCCGCAGGAATCACTGGAGCGCTCGAGGTGAGCGAAAGACTCGTGAGAGTGTTGCTCAGATGATCGAGCCCGGTGATCTGCGCGGTGCCGGCATCGAGCGTGAGTCCGAACGGACCGCTGATGGTATTGGCACCTTGGAAAACGAGCGCGGAATTGTTGGAGCGGATCGTGGCCGGTCCGCTCTGCAGGAGCACGCCGCCGTTGAAGCTCAGCCCATCGTAGCCGGAGATCGTCATGCCGCCGGCTTTGCCGAGGGTGACGAGACCGGTGAAGATGCTGCCGATGTTGCCGTCCGCGAACGTGACATTGTCGAGGAAGGTGACCGGACCGCTGACCGAGAGACCGTTGTTGGCGGAAAGCGTGCTGGAGAACGTCGCGCCACCCGAGGTGATCTGGAGCGCGGTGTTGGCGCTGCTGGTGTTGCCCAGATTGCTGACTGCGCCATCGAAGTTCACCAAACCGGTGCCCGCGTTGAGCGTGAGTTGATGCAGGCCGCCGGCGAGAGTGTTGCGGAAGTTGATCGCGGAATTCGTCGATTGGATGGAGAGGTTCGAGCCGAGCGTGACGGGACCGTCGAACGTGATCGCACCTGAACCCGTGCTCGTGATACCGGCGGTGAGTTGGATACCCGCGGCCGAGCTGTACGTCTGCGCGCCGGCGATCGTCATCTGCGGCACGACGAGCGGATCACCCGTGGTGACGGAGAGTGAACTGCTGACGGGATTAATGCTGGTGAGACCGTTGATGGTATCCGTCACCGACAAGAGCGTGACGTTGTTCGCGCCGATGTTCACGCCGGTTGTGCCGTTGATGACGGAAACCGTGAAGTCGTCCCAATCGGTGTACGTGAGCGCGCCGCCCGAAAAGCCCGCGGCGAGATGGGTGATATCGTTGCGGATGTCGGTGAGTGTGGCGTAGCCGGTGCCCACAAGGAGAAGCGACTTGGCGACGATCGGACCCATTTGAGTGATCGCGCCGCCAGCGGTGACCGTGAGCGTGTTGGTGATCGAAGAGGTGTCGAAGATCAGGCCGTTGAGATCGGTGATATCTGCCGAGGAGGCGGAAACAATTTTCACGATGCCAAGATCGCTCTTGGGATTGGCATCGAGCACGATGGCGTTGGTGCCGGCGGTGAGCGTGGACACGCCAGGAACAGTCCAAGCGCCACCGTCACTGATGAGGTGGTTTTCCGTGACGGAAACATTCTGACCGGTGAGGGTGAGGTCGCCGAGCTGGTTGCTGGCCTGCGTCAACACGATGTCGTGGGTTCGTGAGTTCAGCGTGATCGGCGTCGAGGCGAGACTCCACGCGGCGGCTTGGGTGATGTCGCTGTTTTCCGTGATGGAAACGCTCGACGGCGTGCCGCCGAAGGCGAGTGCTCCGAGTACGTTGGCGGTGTTGGTGAGCGTAATCGCGTTGGTCGCGGCGTTGAGTGTGGTGGTGCCGGTGGTGGTCCACGCACCGCCCTGCGTGATGGTGTCGTTCTCCGTGATGGAAACAGCACCGCCGGTGACGGTGAGATTGCCGAGGATGTTCGACGCGTTGGTGAGCGTGATGCCTTTGTTATTTTCGGCGACGAGCGTCACGGGCACACCATTGAGCGCCCAAACGGAGCCCTGGGTAATGGCATCGTTTTCCGTGACTTTGACGGAGAGAGGCACGCCATTGGTCGTGGTGATGCTAATAGCGCCGAGGATGTTTCCGCTCGTGGAGAGATCGATGTGATGATTGCGCGCATCGAGCGTGACGGGGGCGGAGCCGATGGTCCAAGCGGAAGCCTGCGTGAGATCGGTGTTGTCGGTGATAAGGACCGACGACGGCGTGCCGCCGATGGCGATCGCACCGAGGCTGTTGGTAAGATTGTCGAGGACGATGGAGCTGGAGCCGGCGTTCAGCGTCGTGGTGCCGGTCGTGACCCATGCCGTGGCTCCGTCGGTGAGCGAAGTGCTGTCGGTGAGGGTGACATCATCGCCACGGATATGGAGATGGCCGAGGACGTTACCGGTCTGCGTGAGGAAGATGTCGCCAGCACCTGCAGACGTGCCCGCGGAGTTGTAACCGATGAGCGAGATAAGCGTATCCGCTCCCGTGCCCGTCGCCCAGGCGCCAGCGGAACCCGCGTCGTAGATGGCGGCTTTGCCTGCGGTTTCTTTGGCCCAGATGGTGATGCTTTGGCCGTTCGAGGTCGCGCCGCTCACTTGGAGCGGGCCGAGGATGTTATTAGCGTTGGCGAGGCTGATGCCATACAAGCCCGAGTTCAGCGAAGTAGCGCCATGCGTGGTCCACGCGGAGGCTTGGGTGATGTGATCATTTTCACGGATGCTCACCGCGCCGGGTGAGAGATTGCCGTTGGCGATTTGGGTGATGGTCAGGTTGCCCAAACGGTTCGAGGCGTTGTCGAGGGTGATGGCCTGATCGTTGGAGGTCGTGAGGGTGACGGAGGAGTTTTCGATGCTCCATGCAGACGCCTGCGTGATCGCGTCGTTTTCGCGGATGTTAACCGCGCCGGTGCCGGATGAGATCGCGATGTTGCCGAAGACGTTGCTGGTTTCGTTCAGCGTGATGCCCGATGAGAAACTGTTGAAGGTCGCGGCGCCGGAAGTGATGGCGGTGCTGGCGACCTGGGTCAGCGCGCCGCCGTAAAGGGAGTCGACGCGGAATGTGCCCGAAATCGTCGAGTTTCCGAAAGAGATGCTGTTGGCATCGCGGATGTGAACGTTATTCGCGGCGGTGATATCGACGCGGCTGAACTGATTATAGTAATTATCGAGCGTGATATTATTGGCCGAACCGGCATTGAACGTGGCAGTGCCTCCGTTGACCGAGATGTAATATCCTTCATCCCAGTTGCTGGCATCGGTGATCGCTCCGCCCGCGGTGACATTGAGGTGACGCGAAAGGCTGAATGCATAACCGTTTCCGTAGAGTTCGATCGCGTTGAGGTCGGTCAGGCTGACATCACGGGCGCCGTTGACGTTGATGCGATAGAAGTTGTTGGCCGCATTGGTGAGGACGATATCGGATGAACTCGAGGCGCGGAACATCGCGATGCCCGGAACAACCAGCGCGCCGGACTGAGTGATACCGCCCTTCGGGGCTGAAACCGACAAATTGCGGCTCAGCGTCATACCCGGAAGCGCCACACTCGTCGCATTATCATAACGGAGAGCGACGTCGCGGAGGGTTCCGACGGTCGCGAGACCTATGATCTGCGCGGCATTGGCGCTCGTGTTGCGCAGATAGACATCCTGATAGGAACCATCGCCCGCTTTGGCGATTGTAACCGAACCGCCAAAGCTGTTGGCAACTCCAGGATGGGTTGGACTGAGCGGATCGCTGTAACCCAGATATAAATTACTATTGGCTGCAGTCATGGTGAACACCGAGTCTCCCGTCACCAGGAGGTGAGAATCATACGACGGATTCCCGCTGTAACCATACTGGCTGATGTTGCCCCCTGCGGTGACACTCAGATCGCCGGAGATCGTGCTGGTGCTGGAGGTATAGTAGCCAAAAGTGAGGGCATTGGTATCGTTGATCACGACGTCCTTGCCGGAGCCAATGCGGAGGTAGTTGAAGTTGTTGGCAGCGGAATCGAGGGTGATGTCGTTGGCCGCACCGGCGGAGAATTGGGCGTAGTTGGGAACCGTGAGAGTGCCGCTGTCGGTTATCGCTCCGGTCGTCGTCACCGTGAGATCGCTGCCAACCGTGGTCGTGCCGAGATCGACCGCCCCGCCCGCATCGATCGTCAGGTAGCGATTCAGGTTCGCACTGGTGATGTTGATGCCGTTGATGTCTTTGAGGGTGGCATAGCCGCCGGTGCCGCTCGCACCGGAACTGGCAACGCTCAAGGTCACGCCACCCTGAAAATCGTTATTATTGGAAAGATTGATGTACGGATCGGCGTAACCGAAACCACCGCTCGACGCCGTGAGCGATGCGGAACCCACAACGGTGATCGCGCCCGTCGAAGCCACGGGGCCCTTGCTCGTGAAAACGAGATTGCCTGCAATACTGCTGGTTCCGAAGCGAAACGCGTTGGCGTCGTTGAGCGTGACGTTGCCGACGTCGGTGAAGGCGCCGATGTTCAGGTCAGTGGTGGCGCGCGTGAGCGTCACATCGCCGCCCTTCGAATCGATCGTGGTGGTATCGAGCACCAGCACGTTGCCGACGGTGTTGACGACATCGCGTGCGCTGGACGTCGTGATTGTGAGGTCGTTGGTGATCGTCAGCTCGCCGAGATCGATCCGGCCGGTGACGGCGCCAGCCGTGGATCCGTTGTGAGTGATCGTGAGGTTTTCGGCGGTGATCTGGCCGGTGGAAATACCCGCGCTTTCCGCACCCGCGCTCATGGTGATCGAGACAGTGCCCGCACCCGCATCAACCAGGCTGTTGTTGATAAACGCGGCCGCGCCTGGATCGCGTTGGGCACCGACGGCACCGCTGTCGTTGAGCGTGAAGCTGACGTTGGCGTCATCCGAATAAATATTGGAATTGATCGTGATGCTGCGCCCCGCGCGGAAGGTGAGCGCGCCACCGGCACCGGCCGGATTCACGGTAAAAATAGAACTGCTGATCGTGATATCGTTGTTCGCCTGAAGGACGACTCCGGTGCCCGCGTTGGTGGCGGCGGTGATCGTAGTGGGGGCGATGATGCTGTCGCCGGAAACATTGTCCGCGAAGGCATCGACATCGGTCAGGAGCACGCCGCCGCTGTCATGCACGATGATATTCTTCGGATCGAACAAGACCGAGCCACCGCGTCCATGCGTGGCGCCGGCATCGACGAGGCCGATCATTTCAAGAAAACCTTTGCCGGAAATCTCGACGAAGCCGCCATCGCCGGAGATCGCGCCGCCGCGGGCGCTGACGCTGCCTTGGAAACGCGTAAGGTCATCGGACCAGACGATCACTTCCCCACCCTTGCCCGATTGAAGCGCATCGGCGTTCACACGCGCATCGGCGCCGACGAAGGTGCGCTGCGCGTTGGCGATCGAGGCATCATTGCCTTGGAAACCGCCGCCGATCGCGATGCGCCCACCACCGGCCTGACCGGAGGCATCGACGCGTGCGTCACCAAAGAGACCGACCTTTTCGCCGGTCATCACGATCTCGCCACCCGTCGTGCCGGCGGTGGCGCCGGTCGCGAGGAGCGAGCCGGAATTTTCCACCACGCCAAAATCGCCGCCATCGAGAAGGATGCGACCATCCCGCGCGACGAGTGTATTCGCTTCGAGGATACCGGCGTTATTGACCACCGAGCCGGTGAGATCGCCGGCCGCGCGCGCGCTGAGGATCGCGAGGCCGCCATCGGTCTTGATGAGACCGCGATTGACGACCTGCGCATCGACCGCTGCCGCGTCGATTGAAAGATTGATGAGTCCGTCGCCCTTGAAATCCAGCGTAACCTTTTCGCCCGCCGCGAGCGCGACTGAGCCACTCTCGGCCGTGAGCTGGCCGTTGTTGGTCACGCGCGGCGAGATGAACGCGATGACACCGCCGTTGCGCGCGGAGAGAGCGCCGTCATTGACGATCGCGCCTGCGCCCCCGGCGTTGGAGAAGTTGTAATTACCCGCGAGGAAGTCCGCGTCGGACAGCGCGAGCGTGGAGGCGACGATGCTGCCGACATCCACCGATGCGCCGGCGCCGAAATACACGCCGTTGGGATTAACGAGAAACACGCGTCCATCGGCCTGCAACGAACCGAGCAACTGCGACGCATCGGCGCCGACCACGCGATTGAGCGCGATGGAGTCGGCACCGGGTTGATTAAAACGCACGACGCCATCCGCGCCGATGTTGAAGCTATTCCACTCCGCGATGAGGCGCTGCGTGGCTTGATCGACGATCAGGCTGTTGCCCTGCTGCGTGAGCGAGCCTTCGCCCGCCGTGATGCGACCGCCGTCGGGAAGCGTGTTCGGGGCGACGGGTTGCGCATGCATGAGCGTTGCGCAGAACGCGGCGAGGGCCGCGGATCCAAAAAAACGTGGGGATGAGAACATGGCGGAGACGTCTAAAATTTTCAGAGAGAGAACTGGCCGATCAGCCAGAAGCGGCCGTCGGCGTCTTTGCCGAAGTAGGTGCGGCCATCGTTTTCGCCGATCTTGTGGGCGTAATTGAAACGGACCATGTAGCGGCCGGGCTTGCTCAGGCTCACGCCGAGACCGCCGCCGGAGAGCCAGTAGTTATTACTGCGCGTCGCGTTTTGAACCGCGAACGGCCAGGGGGATTTGTTCAAGGTCACATGACCCGCGTCGAGAAACGCCGAGAGCTGCAATGCGCCGATCTTCCACTCGACGGGAACATCGTGGCGCAATTCCAACGAGAGCAGATGCGCGTCGTCGCCCGAGGCTTCGCCGACCGGATACGCGCGGACGCCATAAGGTCCGCCGAGGCTCATCTTTTCGCCCGAGTCGAGATTACCCGACGCGAACTGGCCTTGATAGGAACCAAACGCCGTCACGCGCGGCGCGATACGCTGGAGGCGGCTCGCGCCGAGATTGATGCGATGAAAACCGCCGGAGGTGCCGGCCGTGGCGCGGTCGACGCGCTCGTTGGATTTGTTGCCCGAGAGATCGAGATGACCAAACGTGCCCGAGAGCGACGCGGTGGTGAGACCGCCGCCGAAAAATTTATCCTGCGCGGTGAGCGAGAGGCCGAGGTGCGCGTTGTGCGTGTTCTTCGCGCGAATCTCGAAACCGAGCATGTCGTCGCGCAGCGCTTTGAAATCGTAGCCGAGCGTCGCACCGAGATTGAAGCTGCGGCGGCGGATGAGCGTTTGCGAAAGCCAGGTGTTGATCGTGTGGGCAGAGCCTTCGGCTTCGAGGGACTTGAGCCCATCGATGAGCTCATAACGCATCGCGGTGTACGCGATGCCGCCGCGCAAACCGCGTTGGCCGAGCGGACGCGTGTAGGACGCGCGTGCCTGCAACAAACCTTCAGCGCCAGAAACCATGACCGTCCCCTGGTCGCCGATGCGCAAAGGATCGTTGATCGAGAGCAGCGCATTCCCGCGCCAGGCGCCGGTGTAGCGATTGCCATAGTTGTCGGCCCAGAGGCTGCCGGTGAAAAGTTTGTCTTCGTTGATATCGAGGACCAGACGCGTCGTGCCAGGCGTGGCGCCCTGTTCGAGCACCGCGCGCGCGGAGACGCCGGGAAAATCATTGAGAAGCAAAAGCACGCGCTCGAGGTCCCGCTCGTTGAGTGGACGACCCGCCGGCACATAACTCTCGGTAATCGTGCGGACGAGATGCGGCGAGAGACGCGAGTCGTTGGTCTTCACTTCCACCGTGCTGTCCACCTTGGCCTGCAAAATCGCGATCTGCACCGTGCCGCCAGTAACGTCCTGCCGCGGCAGATACGCGCGAGCGAGGAAGAAGCCCTTGGACTTCAATCGCACCGTGATCTCGGCGACGAGCATCTGCAGATCGGTGATACTCGCCGGCCTCTTGAGCAGGTCGGCGGCGAGGGCCTGCAATTCGCTCTCCGCGATCAGGCCATCGTGCCCCTGAAACTCGAAACGTTTCACCGCAAGCGTCACGCCGCGATCCACCGACGGTGCGGGCGCCGTCGTCACCGCGGACTCGGATTCCGGCAGCTGCGGCGGCAGCGGTTGCTGAGTGGCTTGATCGCGCAACAAACCGCCTGCGTCGGGTATGGCTGCGGACAGGGAAAGGGCGAGGCCCGCAAAAAATGCGGCACTAACAAGGAAGCGATGTCGAATCATGAGATTAACTGCGCCCAAAGGCGGATGAATGGTCGCGCTTTTCATCGACGCCCCCCGTCCCCCGCTAAAGCAGGTTTTTCAAAAACCTCGCCGCGCATCTTCCCGAATACGTGTTATTTGCAACGTCTGGCGCTTTTTCTGGTGTTTGAATTACCTAAGGTGCTTAAACTAAACAATTAACGATGTTAACCAAACCAGGCACACCCCTTTTCACAATTTTTAATTTTCTCCTCTAAACGCACAACACACTGTTAACTATCCGATTACAAACATGAACATTATTCATGTCAGCTCATTTGCCTACGCATAATTTTTGTGTGCAAAAATGAAGGCAGCGCGTTCTGCCCGACCTTAAAATTGGCCACAAAAAGCATGATCACGGCCAGCAGGCCGCTGGCCCTGCTGTCGATCCCCAGCGGTGAACCGTATGGTCGTGAGGCGGGGCTGCCCCGCCTCACACAAAGGCATGGGAGTTGTCCGCGGCTTCCTGAACAAAAACGCCCGGATCTTCTCCGGGCGCTGTGTATTTGAAGGATGGATACGCGGACGTTTTAGAAAGAAACCTTCACGCCGAGATTCCACGAGAGCGGCGGGCCGAGGAAGACTTCGGCGCGTTGCGCACTGTGCGAGGGCGCGCTGGAGATCGCCTCAAACTGACTGTTGTCGGTCGCATCGGCGACGTAGGTTTCGTCCAGCACATTGAACACATGCGCAAACACACTGACATCGAAATGCCTCGACTGGAGCGGGAGCTGATACGTCACGTGCAGATCGTACACCGTGTATGCCGGGATCTTCCATGCCTGCCCGCGGTCGCCCGCACTCGTGCGCGTGGCGGGATCGAACTCAGCCCAGTAGCGGCTGTACCAGCGCCCCTGCGCTTTCACGGAGAGCCCGCGCACCGGCAGGAAAGTGACCGCGTAGGCGAGCTGGCTTTGCGGCGCATCGCCGACCTTGAGATCCTGGATGTAAACGCGCGACGTCGTCGGAGCCGGGTCGCCCGTGCTCAGCGAGAAGGCTTCTCCCTCGACATCATCGGTGTAAACCCAGTCGCCAAATGACGCGGCCGCATCGAAGCGCAGCCAGCGTCGCGGCTGCCAGGCGCCCTCGATCTCGATGCCTTCATAGGTCGAGTTCATCCCCCTCAGGTAGGTGACGGTGTCGGCGGCGGCATTGACGTTGGTGTTCGTGCGATCCTTCCACTCGGTGTGGTACAAACTCGCCGAGATGTTGAAGGAACGTCCGGGCGTCTGATAGCGCACGCCGGCCTCATATGAGACAAAGGTTTCGTTGCCCGCATTCACGAACACGCCGGAGATGTCGTTGATGACGCCGTCGTAGATCGGCACTTTGTCCACCCAGCCCGCATTCACGAACACACCGATATCATCCGTAATGGAATACTGGATACCGCCCTTGAACTGATGTCCGTCGATGCCGTCGGCCCTCAGCTTGAACTCGCCACCATTGTCGTCGCGGCGGAAATGATCGGTGTAACCGTATTCAATCCATGAATACCCATAGACGAGGAAGCTCGTGATCGGGCCCGCCTCGTACTGGGCCTGGATGAAGCTGCCGACCCAGTCCACGGTATTGGTGTTGTTATAATCCACCTTGTCGCCGAGGCCGAGGCGCGTGCTGGCGCCATCCGCCCAGAAGTCGCTGGATTGAGCCGCGGTCGGCAGATAATAGTCGCCACCGAGCAGATCGCGGACTTCGCGGAAGTGTGCGATCTCGGCAGTGCGCCAGTCCACGCCGGTCGTGAGTTTCAACTCGGGCGTGAGTTGATAGCTCAGTTTGGAAACCGCGCCGAATTGATCCTGGTTATTTACGCTGTTGCGCAGGATGCCGAGCGAACGGCCCGCCGTCTTCGCGCTGCCATTGGCCGCCACGGACCCGCGGTTGCTCTCGATCGTGCGATCCCAGTCGATGTTGCTCCCGTAGATCGGATGCGCATTGGAGTATCGCGCGAAGGCTGCGCTGCTTGAACCGTTGTTTAGTGTGCCGCCGCTGCCGCCGCGTCCGCCGGAATAATAAACCACCGTGGTCAGATTCAGATCTTCGGTGAACTTCGCGTACCAGTTCAGATTGATCTGCGGCTTGTGGAAATAGTTCACGCTCTCGTTGAGGAAATCCGAGTCGTAGCGCGAATGGAGTTTTCCCCAATAATATTGCCGTCCGCCGTAGCTCGAGCTGACGGGCGCGTAGTTGGGATTGTAGTCCTGTCCGGCATTGACGGGGCCGACGGCGAGCGCCGCCGCGATCTGCGCGTCGGAGTAGCCGAGCTTGCGCGCGTAACCGGTGTCGTAGGCGGCGATATTCGAAGCAAAACGGCGCTGCCCGTGTTCCTGCGGCGACCCAACGCCGAAGACTTCGAGCCGATGCTTCGCGTTCACCTTCCAACTCGCACCGACGTAATAACCGAGCCCTTCGCTCCACGCGCCGCGCGGATTGCCATCGCCCATCTTCGCCACCGCACCGACGGTGACCGCGAATTTTCCCGCGAGGAGTCCGGTGTTGTATGCGCCGGTGATTTTATAAAACGCGTCGCTGCCCGCCTCAAACTTCGCCGAGCCGCCCCGCGACGAGGCCGCCGGATCGGTGATGATGTTCATCGTGCCGCCAACCGATGGTGTCGGAAGCGTCACATTGCTCAAACCGCGCTGCATCTGGATCGTGCTGGTGACATCGCCGAGCGCGTCCCAATTCGACCAGTACAACCAGCCGTTCTCGATGTCGTTGGTCGGCACGCCATTGATCAAAATGGAGACGTTGCGCTGGCTGAAACCGCGAACGTTCACGCGTGCATCGCCGGCAGCGCCGCCGTCGCTCGTCGCATACACCGACGGCGTGGTGTTGAGCACGAGCGGGATGTCGCGCGATGCCAGCTCGGCGGAGAGACGCTCCTTGCCCACTTCGGTGAAGGCGACGGGCGTTTTCCCCGGGATCGCCTGGTCCGAGAACGTCTTCATGTCGTTCACTTCAAAGGCGGCTAGCTGCACCACCTCCTCATCTAGCGGCTCCGGCGGAGCAGGGGGAGCCGGCGGCTGCGGCTGGGCGTGCGCGGCGAGCGTCAGGGCTCCACCGACTACGGACAAACGGTACAGATTCGCGCGTGATGGACGCATGGTGTGACGGATTGGATGATGAGCATCCTTCCGGCGCAAAACCCGGACGGTTTCACGTTGGTGATGCCGTTGACAGCGACTCGCCGTCCGAGGAACGAGTCAAGCCACTGAGCCCGGCCAAGGATGGTTGAAGGTAAAGTTCACCTCGGCGTAACACGCTAGCAACTCGCACGCCGGGTTTCCCGGCACAGAGAAGTTTTCGCCGCACAGCGCGACTTCGCATCGCGCCGGCCCCGCCGCCCTCCTTAACAAGCACTCGATACACGCGCCGCCGTCTCGCGCCAGATCGCCAGCAATGCCTGAAAGTCCGCCTCGCGCGTCGTGCTGCGGATGCGGTGGTCGAATTTTTCCGCTTCGCGCAACTCAAGCTCCGCGGTCTGCATGCGCCGTTCGATCTCGGCCTCGCTGTCCTGGCCGCGGACGACCATGCGTTTGCGCAGCTCCGCCAAAGGCACCTCGATGAATACAGTCGCGAGATGCTTCGCGAGCAATGGATTGGCCGCGGCCGCACGCTGGAAATTTTCCACGCCCTGCACATCCACATTGATGATCAGGCTGCGACCTTGCGACAGAGGCTCGAGCACCGCCGAGGCGAGCGTGCCGTAACGATTCTTCTGGTGCACCCAGGCCCATTCGAGAAACGCATCCGCCGCGATCTTCGCATCAAACTCCTCAGGCGTGAGAAAGTGATAATGCACGCCGCGCACCTCGCCCGGACGCGGATCGCGCGTGGTCGCAGTCACCACCCGGGAGAAACCCGGCACCTCCGCCACCATGCGATCGCACAGCGTGGTTTTCCCGGAGCCGGCGGGGCCGGCGATCACCAGCAGGACAGGAGCGTTCGCGGACAAGGACGGCACGGCAGTCGGTGAAGACATGGTATTCGAAATCTCAATACGTGAAGGCGACCACCGTCAGCAGCGCTCCGTAGCCGAGCAGGGCGCCGCCAAACGCCTTCGCCCGTCCCGGCCGTGAAAACAACCAGTGGAGAAAATCCCGCAAACGATACGGCAGCGCGCCGACATACAACGCCGCCGCCACCGCCACATACACGATGGACACCATGAAGAGCCGCTGCGGCAGATCGTATTCGCCATACGCAGCCATCAATAACGGCCACGCACCCAGCAGCGTCATGATTGCGAGACCGCGCACCGCCAGAAAGTCGGGAAGATAATAGAACGCGAGCAGCGCCAGCGCCCCAAACCCGATCATCAACGGCCGCGGCGATTTCGCCAGGATCAGGTCCGCCTCGGGCAGACCGGCCAGCACATACAAAAACCACAGGGCGCCGCCCCCGAAAAAAACCACCGCTGCGACGCGCGAACGCGGCATCGACTTGAACGTCGAAACGACAGCCGAGTTGCCTGACAAAAACAACGCGCCGAGTGCGATGAGCAAAAGTCCGGGCAGAAGGGTGGCGGTAACGAGCGTCATAGAGAGAGCATCCTTACTCCGCGCCCGCAGTCGTTTTCGCAAGGCGATAGACAGGCATCTCGCGCGTCATTCGGCGTGAAGGAGAATCTACAGGCGCGCACATGCGAAACGATGTCGTGGGAGAAAAGTGGTTCAACGCGCCGCGGCATCCACGCCGCTCAGCACCAGTTCGCCATACAGCGAGCTCACCGACGCGCGTTCGATGCGCAACGGCACCAACTGGCCGATCAATCGCGGATCGGCATCGAAAATCGCCACGCGGTTGCCGCGCGTGCGGCCCGTGAAACGCCGGCCGGTCTTGTCAGGCCCTTCGACGAGCACTTCCTCGACCTTGCCGATCAACTGCGCGCTGCGACGCAGCGAGTTCTCGCGAAGGATGCCGAGCAACACCTGGTTGCGATGCTCCTTCACATCGTCGGGGATCTGGTCGCCCATGACCGCCGCCGGCGTGCCGCTGCGTATGGAGTATTTGAATACATACGCCATGTCGTAGTTGCAGGCTTCAAAGAGTTCGCGGGTCTGCGCGAACTCCTCATCGGTCTCGCCGGGGAAACCGACGATCACGTCGGTCGAAAAATACATGTCGGGCTTCACCGCCCGCAGCGCCTCCACGATCTCGCGATAGCGTTCGCGCGTGTAGGGCCGGTTCATCGCGCGCAGGATGCGGTTGCTGCCGCTCTGCATCGGCAGGTGCACGTATTCGCACAACTTCGGCAGGCGACCGTACGCCTCGACGAGGTCTTGCTTGAATCCACGCGGATGCGGCGAAGTGAAACGGATGCGCTCGATGCCGTCGATTTCGTGCACGCGCTCGATCAACTGCGTGAACGGCGAGATGCCGCCCGTGTGCGTGTAATCGCGCCGGCCGTAACTTGTCACGATCTGGCCGAGCAGGGTGATTTCCTTCACGCCGCGCGCCGCGAGCTGACGACACTCCGCCACGATATCGTCCATCGGACGCGAACGTTCGTCGCCACGCGTCTTTGGCACGATGCAGAACGCGCAATCCATGTTGCAGCCCTGCTGGATCGAAACGAACGCGCTCACCTGCGGCACCGGTCCGTCAAGTTCGAGGTGATCCTTGATCGTATTCTGCGAACCCGGCTCCTCCGCGATGTCCACGATGGTCTCGGGGATCAGCACGCCGGCATTTCGCGCCGCGCGCAGATTGTCGAGATAGTCGGGCACCTGATGAAATTTTTGCGTGCCGACGATGAGGTCCACATCGGGCAACTTCTCCAGCAGCTCGGCGCCGCGGTTCTGCGCCATGCAACCAAGGATACCGAGCACAAAGTCCGGATTCTTCTTCTTGCGATGCTGCACATAGGACGCCTTGCCAATGGCCTTTTGCTCGGCCGCATCGCGGACGCTGCACGTATTGAGCAACATCACGTCGCAATCGTCCTCCGAGCCCACGATGCGATAACCCCGGGCGCGCAACATCGCCGCGACGGCCTCGCTGTCGCGCTCATTCATCTGGCATCCGTAGGTTTTGATGTAGACCCGATTCATCCGGCAAATCCCCGCGCGTCGCACAAGGAACGGTCTTAGCTAAGGACGCGCGTCCGAGGGTCAAACGGGAAAGCGGCTCGCGGCGCCCGCGACACCTCACCTGCCGGGCGCCAGTTCCGCAAATGCCGGCCGTTCCGTGACGTCCAGACGGCTCAATCGCAGCGCGAGCTGCCGCCGATCGGTTTTGCCCTCGGCCTCGAGCGGACTCGCCGCGCCCCCGGCATTTTTGAGCACGATCACTCGCGGAGTTTCACCGCCCGGCAAAGGAATCGAGAACGCGTTACCCTTTTCCACAAACGGCACCTCCAGCGAGTCTTCGCCCACCTGCACCACCAACGGTCCTGTCGCGACCGGCCGGTAACGTGCGACGATGCCGACATTGAGGTAAAGCGGCCGCGTGGAATCGATCTCCATGCGGAGCTCGCCCTCCGTCCAGGCCCGCCCGGTTTCCGCCTCCCATCCGTAAAAGCCCGACAAGATGCCCCAGCGAAAGTCCGGTCGCCACGGCGAACCGGGGCGATTCGCGCGCGCCCACACGACGCCCGCGGGAGCCGTCGTGATGTTCGCATGGGAAAATTTGCAGGAGAGCAAACGCATGTCCTCCGGCGGATGGATCGGCACTGCTCCCGTCGTGCTGCGCACGGGCAAGGTCTGCTCGCCCGCGTCGATCGGCAGCGAGAGGATCCCGGTCAAATAACCTGCCGCCTCGCGGCCTTTCGATTGCTGATGCTCAAACTCGATGCCGGCATCCGCCGGCAGGTCCCGCGCTTTCTGCACAACCCGCAGGTTCACCCAGCCCGCTTCCGGACTGTGTATCCATAATGTGGATTCGTCGGCGATCCAGCAGCCGTCATCGTCGCGGGTCGCCGTATGCAGCCACAATGTCCGCGGTTCGTCCCACCACGGCTGCCACGCGCCGGAGTCCGCCTGGGCATAAAACGCCAGGCGTCGCTCGCGCAACCAGTGCAACTTGCCGTCGAGGTTGTTGCTTTCTCCCCAGGGATGGACGTTGCGGCCGACCAGGCGGTCGGCTTCGCGAAAATCGTCCGTGCGCAACACTGCCGAAACCCACGCCATTTTGCCCGCAGTCGAATGAGCGAGGGCCTGCGACGCGCGATCGCTCAATCCCGCCGTGCCCGCCCAGGCTGCGATCGGGCGCTTCGCCAGACTCGCGAACGGCGCCAGCGCGATCAGCAACACCACCGCGACTCCCGTGCATCGAGCGAGTATCCGCTTTTCCGATACACTCCACAAATACACGCCCAGCCAGAGCGGCATCAGCAACGTCACATACCGCGAGACCATGCCCGCCGCGATGTTCAGGTGAATCCGCCCCACCGCCGTGAACGCCGCAAACGCCAGCCCCGCGCCCACGAGCAGCACGATCACGTCGTCGCGCCGGCCGCCCGTTCCTCGCAACCACCGCCAGCCGGCCAACGCGCCGATCGCCAGGCTCACGGTCAGCAATAAACCACCGATCAGGTAAGCCGCCGTTGTCTCGCCCTCCCACCCCGCGGGATGCGCCAGCATCAGCGCCGTGAAACGCACATAATCGAAAAGCGGTTCGTGCGGAAAACGATACCCGTCGCTCGCCGGGTCGAATCGATAGCCGAGCGAAAACGCCGCCCAGCCCGCCGCCACGATCGCGACGCCGATCGCCGCAGCGATGATTTCCTCTCGCGATTTCTTCCAGAGCGCACGCACCAGAGCCACTGCGAGAAACACCGAGAGCACCATGCCGGCGAAGATCGCGAAACCGGTGAAAAACGCGCAAACCGCTAGCAGCGCCGTCACCGGCAGGCGGACCATCACGCGTTCATCGAGCCATGCGTGCGCTGCCAGCAAGATCAGCAGCAGCGGAAACACGCTGTGCGAGGCATTGGGCACTTCGATCACACTGCCCCATTGTCCGAGCGCGAGGATGAGCAGCGGGATCGAGCCGTCGGCATAGCTCAATTTTCCCGCGACGCGTTTTTTCAGACCGAGCGCCAGCACCACGGAAGCGGCGAGTAAAAATACCATCCACAAGCTCTCGATGCGCGAATCCCAGTCACTCGCCGCCATCACCCATGAGCTCATCACAAATCCCAAGCCCTGACGGTGCGGTCCGTGTTGAAAATGAAACAGCGCGCTCCAGCCGTCGCCGGCGAAAAGCGGATTAAAAAAATCCCACTGGTCCCACATCGGCACGTTCACCTGGAAACGCGCCACCGCCGCGACCCAGTTGGCAACGAGCAGCGTTGTCACAGCCGTCAAAAACCAGAAAACGCCGCGCGGTGAGCAGTGGTGGCATTTCGCAGGTTGAGGCTTTTCCGGCATTCCGCCGGTCTCTCGCGGCCGACAGAAAAGGCGAGAGAAAATCCCGCGCGAATGCTTCGTGCGCGTTTCACCGCGAACGCGTTCCACAAATTTCGCCACGCACTTGCCGAAAAGCCCCCTTTCATCTCGACTCGAACTGACACCCCGCCTGCCTGTCCATCGCTCGCCATGCGACTTCCGCGCTTCTTCCTTCCCGGGCTCTCCGCATTGCTTGCGCTGACCGTGTATCCATTATTTGGGGACACCGCAAACGCCCCTGCCGGCGGCAATGCCGGCCGCTCCGCGGCACCCGGGTCCCCCGCGGCCTCCGATTTCGACGCGCTCTATGAGTTCGGCCGCCAGCTCTTCGACGACTACGCCCCCGACTCGATCAAGGAGCACTACGAATTTGTTTCGCAGGAACAATGGAACGCCTTCGTCGCGCGCCTCCAGCAATCGCTCACCGCCGGCTCCGTCGAAGAACTCGCCGCACTCGAGCCCGACGCCCGCCGCACGCTCGCCGCGCTGCGCCTCATGCCAAACTACGACGAATACGCGGACTGGCTCGCGGAACGCCTCGACTTGATCGAGACCGCCGGCATCGCCCTGCGCACGCCGGCCGCCCCGCGCAAAGCGCCGGCGCCTCCGCCCGCTGCTGCAGCGAAACCGCCCGCATCCGCGCCCGATGTGCCGGAGCTGGACGTCGCGCCCGCGGAGCCACGGCCGCCGATTCCTTATTACGATGTCTGGCTCGAGCGCATGCGTTCGCGGCCAAAACCCAAACGCGCCGACGAACTCATGCCCGTGCTCAAAATGATCTTCGCCGCCGAGGGCCTTCCGTCGGAGCTCGCCTGGCTCGCCGAGGTCGAGTCGTCGCTCAACCCGTCCGCCCGGAGCCCCGTCGGGGCGCGCGGGCTCTATCAACTCATGCCGCTCATCGCGCGCGCCTACGGGTTGCGCATTTTCCCGTTCGACGAGCGTTTGCAGCCGGGGAAAAACGCCCGCGCCGCAGCCAAGTTTCTCCGGCGCCTGCACGATCGTTTCGATTCGTGGCCGCTCGCCCTCGCCGCTTACAACGCCGGGGAAGGGCGCATCGCCGTCGCCATCAAAAAAACCGGTTCGCGCGAGTTCGCCGACATCGTGGAACTGCTCCCCGCCGAGACGCGCATGTACGTGCCCAAGGTTCTCGCAACACTCGCCGTGCGCGAAAAAGATCTGCCCGACGCGCTGACCGTCCCACCAACGCCGGTTGCGACCGTCTCCGCAACCGCTGCCCCGGCCGCTGTCTCCGTTCCGTGAATACGCGGAGGGTGCGGGATCGACGTCTCATTTTTCTTTCGCACTTGTCCCCGTCGCCGCTTTCCTGCCGCCCATGGGCTTCTTCGACCGCTTCGCCTCTAAAAAAGATTCCAACCAGCCTTCACCCCGTCCTCCTGCGTCTGCCAACGGCGATCCGACTTCCCCGCTCTCGCCCGAGCTCGCACCCGAAAATCCCGCGGCCGGCGTGAAAGCGCGTCTCCTCGCCGCCCGCGAAAAACTGGAGGCCAAGGACATCGACGGCGCCATGGCGATCTACGAAGAACTCCTGCGCACCGCGGGCGACCGGCCCGATGTGCTCGTCACACTTTCCGGCGATCTCGGCTCCTGCGGTTACGTCGAGCAAATCGTCGAACTCATCGCGCCGCGCTACGACGCGGAACGTCATGGCCCCGCCACGGGCATCAATCTCCTCCAGGCTTATCTCGCCACGCGCAACACCGGCGCCGCGCAGCATCTCCTCGACATCCTGTTTTCGTTGCAGCGCCCCGAACTCGCGGAACGCCTGTACGGCTTTTCAAACGTTCTCGCCGAGCTCCTCGAACTCGAACGTCGCGGAGAGTTGCCTTCCGCTCCGCCCACGACTCCCGGCGCGCCGGCGCCCGCCACCGCGCCCGAGAAAAAGATGGTCAGCCTCGTCAGCATCAGCCGGCCAATCTGGGCCTACGGTCTCGAAGAAGTTTCCGGCGTGCTGCCTCCCGCCAAACAGGGCCGCCTGCGCCGCGTGGCCTTCGGCCAGCTCGCGCTGCTCAACACACCCGATTTCGAAACCCGCACAAAACAACCCGAGGATGCGATCGCGCGACTCACGCGCGGCATTCCGCTCTGGCTCGCCGAGACGCTGTATTTCTCCCCGCACTACGCGCCCATCGCCGCCCTCGGCATGGTCGCCAAAGATCACTACGCGATTTTTCCGTCGGAGTGGACCGCCGACAATATCCGCCAGCTCGTGGACACCGCCACCGACGGGCTCGACTATGTTTTCACGGGGGCGCTCAAACATCTGAACGACGACTTCGAACTGACCCTGCGCGTGTGGGAGGTGAAGAAATTCCGCGAGCGGAAACAATTCACCGCGCGCTGGACGCCCGCCACCGCTGACGCCGAGCTGACGAAACTCCACGAGACCATCCGCCTCTTCATGGAGTGGCAGGCCTATCCCGGTGGCCCGGCGTACACGCCACCGACAAATCCCCTCGCCTGGTGCGATACGCTCGGTGCCTCCGCCAGTGTCTTCCTGGCCGACAAGGGCGTGCTCCCCGCCAGCCAGGTCGCCAGCCCGGCCGAGACCTTTGCCTCAGTCGCCGCACGCGCCGCGACTTCGGAAAAGGACACGCTCGCCTGGCTCACACTGCGCGACCGTGCCTCGCGTATTGGACTTTCGGATACGATTCCCGCTTCGACCGGGCTCGTCGAGACACCGCTGACACTCCAGGCCCGCGAAGCGCTCGGGCAGCTCTGAGACGCGGTGCGGTCTCAGCTCGCGGCCGCGAGCTGGCCGCAGCCGGCGGCAATATCGATGCCGCGCCGCTGGCGCACCGTGCTCGGCAGTCCATAGCCCGCGAGCACCGCTTGAAAACATTTCGCCGCTTCGCTGCGTGTCGGAACGCCCGCGTATCCAGAAGTTGGATTCAATGGAATCAGGTTTACCTGCGATTCCATGCCCGCGAGCAGCCGGCCCACCGCGTGCGCGTGATCTTCGGAATCGTTTTCGCCTTCGATAAGCGTCCACTCGAAAAAAATCTCCTGGCCGGTCTTCGCGATGTAGTAGCGGCAGGCGTCCATCAGCTCGTCGAGCGGCCAGCGCTTCGCGGTCGGCACCAATTTTAGACGCTCTTCCTGCGTCGCCGCGTGCAGGCTCAGTGCGAGGTAGATCGGCTGGCCTTCGTCCGCCAGGCGGCGGATGCCCGGAACAACGCCGACCGTGCTGAGCGTGATTTTTTTCGCGCCGATCGCGAGGCCCGAGGAATCGCGAAAAATATCCACGGCCTTCATCACCGCGTCGTAGTTGTGCAGCGGTTCTCCCATGCCCATCAGCACGAGATTGCGCAGCCGTTCGCCGCCCGCGCGCAGTAATCGCTGCACGTGCACCACCTGTGCCACGATTTCATCGGTGGTCAGATGCCGCGTGAATCCGCGCTGGCCGGTCGCGCAAAACACGCAGCCCATCGCGCAGCCCGCCTGTGAGCTGATGCAGGCCGTGACGCGTCCGGGATAACGCATGAGCACGGTCTCGATTTTTTCCGCATCGTTGAGCGCGAGGAGAAATTTGCGCGTGAACCCGTCGGTGCTGTGCGTTTCGAGCGCGACCGCCGGCACGCCGAGCGTGCATTCGGCTTCGAGTTTCGCGCGAACACGCGCGGGGAGTTCCGTCATCGCTCCGAGGCTGTCCACGCATTCCCAGTACAGATAATTCCACACGCGCGCCGCATGCACCGGGCTCACCTCCCAGCTCGCAAAAAGCGCCTGCAGCTCCGCCCGGGTGAGTCCGTGAAGGGCGATCGGTGCGGTGGCGGATGCGTTCATGAGCCCCGCGACCAAAACGATCCGCGCCGGTCGCGTCGAGCCGGCTCTTCCCGCTCCGCGCGAGGTGCCGGAACGACCGCCAGTTGCGGACGCAAAAAAGCCGCGCCCTCAAGGACGCGGCTTCTATCGCTCCCGCCGCCCCACTCCATCACACAATCACACTGTCAGCGGACTTGGGAATGCCCGCCGTCGGCCTTGCCTTCGTACGCATGAACCGAACGGGCGGAATCCCCCCAACTGGGCAGGTTCTCGCGACGCCAATAATGCGCTTCGGTTATTTCCGTTCGCATGGCGGCGTCGCTCGCTCGCGACATGGCCAGATTCAGCCCGGCGTAAGCGATGTCTTCCGGCCTCAGGTGCAGCTCGTCCGCCAGACGGGCGACGGGAGCGAATTCTTCATCTTCGAGATGGATCTTAATCACAGGCATGGGGCCTCCTGAATGTTAAGGTTGCGGTGCGCTCACCCACAGTACCGCGGCTCCGATTTTCACGCAAACCGGCGGGGCAGATAACCCCTCACAAAAAACTCTCGCTGACGCACGCCCGCCGCGAGCGGCCTCAACCAGCAAACCCCGTCATCAACTCCGCATAAATCCGGGCGCTCGCGACGAGTTCGCGCAGCGACGCGTGCTCGTTCACCGCGTGGCAACCCATGCCGCCCGGACCGTAGCCCAGCGTCGGGATTTTCAGATGATGCGCAAAAAAATGCATGTCATTGAATCCCGTGGACACGCTGAAAACCGCCGGTTTCCGGCGCACGCGACCGACCACCTCCGCCATGGTCGCGAAGAAGGGATGCGTGGGCGCGGAGAAACACGGATGATTGTCCGAAACCTTTTTCACCTCGATGCGGCAACGCGGAATGCGTCGCGCCGCGTCCCGCAAAAAATGCCTCAACTCCCGCTCGGCCGATGCCACCGTCTCGGTCGCGAGCACGCGCCGGTCGATCGAGAACGTCGCCTCCGATGGCACGGTGTTGATCTTGCCGCCGGGCCCTTGCGCAAAGACGCCGCCGATGTTCAACGTGGGCCGCATGGTCTCGCCCTCCGGCGTCACAAACTGCCGCAGCGCGAGTTCGCGTCCATGTCCGGCAAGCAGCTGCGTCAGCGTCGCCATTTTCTCGAAAGCGTTCACACCTTTCTCCGGACGAGAGCCGTGCGCGGCGCGGCCGATCACCGTCACTTCGAGCCAGACCACGCCGTTATGCCCGCAACACACGCGATGGCCTTCACCGCCTTCCATCACGACTGCGTGGTCCGGTGCGATGGGCGCGTGTTTCACGAGCCAGCCGGCGCCCAGTTCGGAGTCCGTTTCCTCATCGGCGGTGAACGACACTTCGATGTTCATCGCCGGCCTCACGCCGCACACTCGCAGCGCACGCAATGCCAGCAACAGGCTCGCGATCGAGCCTTTCATGTCCGCGGTGCCGCGCCCGTAAACGCGCCCGCCGGCGAGCGCTCCGGAAAACGGTCCGCCATGTATCCAGTCTCCCGATACGGGCACCACGTCATAGTGCGCATTGAAATGCAGCGTCCGTTTCGCGCCGCGCGTGCGGAGCCGTCCGAGCACATTCCAGCGGGGATAACTTCGTTGCTCCGGCGGCAGCACCGCCCGGCACGCGGCCGCGGGTACCGCCAGCCGGCGTGCCTGCAAACCGGCCGCCGTCAGCTCCGACACGAGCCGCGCGGTGATCGCGTCGTAGTTTTCGCCCGGCGGGTTGACCGTGGGGATGCGCACCAGATCGCCGAGCAATGCCGCCAACTCGTTTGCATGCGCATCGATATAAGCGGCGGGCGTCATGCGGCCCATCTAGCGGGATCGTCCTGCCAAACGGAAGCGCGGAAAGCACGCAGCGCTCTTCGCATGAGAATTCGCGCGCGCGTGCGGCCCGGGAAGGCCGGGGGATGTTTGATCCATGAAAAGATGCGCGATGCTGTAGTGGTTTCCCTGCTTGCGAGGGCACGAGTCGTTTACCAGTTGGAAACTGCTCCACCTCTTCGATAAAAACCCCCACCGACCATGGCCCTCGCCGACTTACGCAAAGATTATTCCCTCGCCGGTTTGCACGAGAAAGACCTCGCGCGAGATCCGTTTCGCCAGTTCGAGAAATGGTTTCAGGAAGCCGAGGCCGCCAAAATCCCCGAACCCAACGCGATGGTTTGCTCCACGGCCGATGCCTCCGGTCGTCCCTCCTCGCGCATCGTCCTGCTCAAGGGCTTCGATGGGCGGGGTTTCGTTTTTTATACCAACTACGACAGCCGCAAGGGCCGCGAACTCGCGGTCAACGCCCGCGTCTCGCTGCTCTTTCCGTGGATCACCATGGAGCGCCAGGTGATCATCGAGGGCGCCGTCACCCGCATTTCCCGCGAGGAATCCGCCGCTTACTTCCACAGTCGCCCGCCCGCCAGCCAGCTCGGTGCATGGGCCTCGGCGCAGAGCTCCGTGCTCCCCTCGCGCGCAGCGCTCGACGATGCCTTCAAGACCGTGGAAAAAAAATACGCGGGCGAAGAGATCCCGCTGCCTCCGCACTGGGGCGGTTATCGTGTATCGCCCGAAGCGGTCGAATTCTGGCAAGGGCGCCGCAGCCGCTTGCATGACCGCCTTCGCTACCGCCGCGAAAAATCCGGCGAATGGCTGATCGAGCGCCTCGCGCCCTGATCCCTCTTTTCTTGAAACACCTGCACTCCACGCCTCCGTTTCTCGCGTTGCCCGACGCACGCGACCGCCGCAGCCGGCCCCCGCCCGCCCCGCTGCTGGCCGCGGCCGTGCACGCGCAAAGCGAAGGTGTGCTGATCCTGGAGAAACGCTGGACGCGCAAGGGCCTGAAAATCCTCTTCGCCAACGAGAGCATTTGCGCCATGACCGGCCACTCCGAGGCGGCCCAGCGCGCCCTCGGCCTGGTGGCCTTGCACGCCGGCAGCGAAACCCTCGAACAGCTCAAAGCCTGGGCGCGCGAGCTCACGATCGGCCGCGTGTTCAGCGGCGAAGGCGAGCTCCTGCGAAAAGACGGCACCTTCCTTTACGCCGCGTGGAACTACTGCCCCGTCCATAACTCCCGCGACGAGGTCACGCACATCGTCGCCACCTTCCGCGATCTCACCGAGAAGCGCCGTTTGCAGGAAGCGCTCATCCACTCGCAGCGCCTCGATGCGGTCGGCCGCCTCGCAGGCGGCGTCGCCCACGATTTCAACAACCTGCTCTCCGTCATCAACGGCTACTGCGAAATCCTCGCCTCGCGACCTTCCGTGCGCCGCCACGCCTCGCGTGAACTCGAGGAAATCCATCTCGCCAGCCAGAAAGCCGCCGCGCTCGTGCGCCAGTTGCTCGCTTTCAGCCGGCGCCAGGCGATGAACCCCAAGGTCGTCAGCCTCAACCAAGTCGTCCGCGACAACGCCGAGATCCTTTCGCGCCTCCTCAAACCCGCCAACTCGCTCGCGCTTCACCTTGACTCCGACTCTCTGCACGTCCGCGTCGATCCCGCGCAGCTGCAGCAGGTCCTCCTCAATCTGACCATCAACGCCCGCGATGCGCTCAACCTCGGCGGTCAGGTTACGCTCACCACCTCGCTGCGCGAAATCACTGAGAAATCCGCCGCCGGCGACGCCATTCCCACCGGCCGCTACGCCGTGCTCGCGGTGCAGGATAACGGCGCCGGCATGGACGAAGAAACGCAGTCGCATCTCTTCGAACCGTTTTTCACCACGAAGGAACCCGGCCACGGCACCGGCCTCGGCCTCGCGCTTGTTTACGGAGTGATCCAGCAAAGCGGCGGACACATCCGGGTGCAAAGCACGCCCAAGATCGGCACCACGTTCGAAATTTTCCTCCCCGAGGTCCGCGAACCGATCCAAGCCTCCTCGTTTGCCATCCCGAGCCTTCCCGCCGGCGGTCGCGGCCGCGAAACCGTCCTCATCGTCGAAGAAGACGATGTCGTGCGAAAAATGGTGGCCGGCATCCTCAGTGCCGACGGCTACACGGTCCTCTCCGAACGCACGGCCGATGCCGGCATCGACATCGCGCGACGCCTCGGACGCCCCGTCAACCTTCTCATCACGCAAGTCGGCGGCGCCGCCGGTCATCACGGCGAATCGCTCATGCACACGCTTCGCGCCGAACACCCGCAGCTCAAACTGCTGGCCACGTGCAATCCCGATTGCCCGCCCCTTTCCATCGAGCCCCTCGAATCGGCCGCTGTGATCATCAAGCCATTCGCACTCAGCGCGCTCATCAAAGCCGTGCGCACCTTGCTCGACGCGAAAAAATAACCCCGCGAGCCGCAGCCCCTTCGGCATTCGGGTTTCGTCCTTCGGCATTTCGTCCGCCCTGCCCACTGGTCATTGGTCACTGGTCATTGGTCCTTCGGCCTTCGTCATTCGGATTTCGGATTTCGGATTTTCAGCATCTCCCTCCCACCCGCTTCCGCCTTTCACCCTTCACTTTTCCCTCTTCACGCTTCCCCTTTCCACATGCCCGTCATTTACCTCGTGCGCCACGCGCACGCCGTCGCCCACGAAGAAAACCCGGTCCGCCCCCTCAGCGCCCGCGGTCGCGACCAATGCCGGCGCCTCGTCACGTTCTTCACCGTCAACCGCGCGTTCACACCCGCCGAGATCTGGCACAGCCCGCTCGCGCGTGCGCGCGAAACCGCACAACTCATCAGCGCCGCCGGTCCGCAACCGGTGCTCCGCGAAACGCTCGGCCTTCTCCCCGAAGATCCTCCCGAAAAAATCGCCGGCCGCTTCGCCACCCTCGCGCCCACGCAAATGCTCGCGATCGTCGGCCACGAGCCGCAGTTGAGCGCCGTCGCGACCTTGCTCATCACCGGCCGCTCCGGCATCGCCGCCTTCGCCTTCGAGAAAGGCGCCACGCTCTGCCTGACTTCGAGTGACAACCTCGCCTGGTCCGTTCACTGGAAGATCACGCCGTCGCTCCTTCCCGCGGCGTCATCGTAAGCTGCCGCGAAAAACTTTCTGCCCGCATGATCCGCGCGTTTCAATGGGACCTCGCCCGCCAGGTTGAGCGCCTCGATGTGCTGCTGAAACTCCTGCCGCGCTACGCCGACTGGGGATATCAGGAGCTTTATCTCCATCTCGAAGACGCCATCGCGTATCCAAATTTCCCCGACATCGCCCGGCGCGATGCGTACACGACACGCGATTTCGCCCGCCTCGTCGAAACCGCCGCACAGCACGGCATCCGCACCGTACCCATCGTCAATCTCCTCGGACACACGCAATACCTCATCAACGTTCCCGCGCTGCGCGATCTCAACGAACTGCGCGCGGACGATGGCTCGCCACTTCCGCGCGGGCAAATCTGCCCGCTGCATCCCGACACGCTCGCCGGCGCCGACGGCCTGTTGCGCGATGTCGCCCCATTCTGCACCGCCGGAAAAGTCCACGTCGGCCTCGACGAGTCCTTCCATCTCGGCCGCTGCCCGCGCTGCCGCGCCGAGATCGCCGAGCGCGGGCTCGCCGCTCATTTCGCAGGTCACGTGAATCGGCTCCACACGCTCACCTCCTCGCGCGGACTGCGACTCGGCATGTGGGCCGACATGCTCAACTTCATCCCGTCCGCGATCCCGCGCCTGCCGACCGACATCATCGCGTACGACTGGTATTATTATCCTTTCACCCGACATCCCCGCGTGGAGTTGTACAACTTCGCCGAAAGCGATCTCGCCACGCCGCTCGCCCGCCGCGGTATCGAGTATTGGGGATGCCCGATGAACGGTGCGTTTCGCTTCGAGCCATTGCCCCTCTTTCGCGACCGCCTCGCCAACATCCGTTCCTGGTGGAAACGCTGCGCCACCACCCGCGCCGGCGGCTTTCTCGTCACGTCATGGGAGGCCTACCGCCTCGCGCTCGAAACCACCACCGTCATCGACGCCGCCGCCGCGAGCCTCTGGCTCGATCCGCACGGATCGCACGACGACGAGTCGCTGCTCACCGCGGGCTTCGCGCGCGTCTTTGGACGTGCGGGTGCGCGCACCGCCGCCCGCACCGCGCTCGCCGCCGATACCCGCGCCTTCGCCGGTTACGCCCGCTGGGAAATCAATGATCGCTGGGATATCCGCGCCGGCATTCGCCACGCGGTCTCGCCGGCAAAACACACGCCTCCCCAATCCGCCGCCAAACTTCCCGCGCCACTCGCGGACAGCCTGACGTTTCTCGACTACCTCGAAGCGCGCGACCGTTTTGTCGCCGCAGGCGCGGACGCTGTATTCACTTTCCGGAGACAACTTCAGTCTGGCGACACAAAGGCCTTTCGCCTTTCGCTCCGCGCCACAACCGCCGACGCCCGGGAGTTTTCTCAAGAGCTCAAAAACGGCCTGCGCGCCGCACGCCGGATGTGGCGCCATTCGCGCGATCCGCGTGAGCAAGGCCAGAACGAACGTATCCTCATTTCGAATACCGAGCGCCTGCGCGCATGGCGGGACTGGCTGCGGCGCGCCGGCAAAACGCCGGAACTCGTTTTCGAAGCCTCGCCGCTCGCCGGACGCTGGCAGCTGGTTTTCACCGTCGTGAATATCGCACCCGCGGTGCAGCAGGTCGTCGTCGAGCAGCAACAACCCGACGGCTCCTGGCTCGTGCTGCGCGCGCGGCATACGATCGAGTTTCAATCCACCGCCGCCCGTCCTCGCGCTACGATCTCGCGAGCGTTTTCCACGCCGATCGACGATCCTTCGCGCCCGTTGCGCCTCGTGGTGCGCGGAGTCGGCGAGGTCGCCATTCACGATCCGATCCTCACTGACGGCATCGATGTTCTCCCTGCCGCACGCTGGAAACGCGGTGAAAAGAAACGCCTCGGAAAGTCCGCGCCTCGCCGCGGGTTTCCCAACGTCACCCGCGAACTTTCACGGGTGACCTTGCGCTTTTCCCGCTAACCTCGAACGCGCCTAGAAGCTCTTCGTCAGCTCGACGTAGAGGAAGCGGCCGCGATTGCTGTACGTGGTCATGTCGTAACCATCGTTCGCCGCGCCCGCCGCAAACGGCGGTGCTTCGTCGAAGAGATTGGTCGCGCCCACGCGCAGTTCCACGCCGCGCAACCAGTCAGAGTCTTCCTTGAAGCGATAACCCACTTGCGCATCGACGGTGGCCCAGCCGCCGACGTACCGGAAATGCCCGTCCGCGGTGCGCGTACGATCGTCCTCGAGATGGCTCACATAATTCACGGTGCCACGCGCACCCCACTGGCCGCGTTTCCACGACTGCGTGAAGTACCCGCGATGACGCGGAATGCTGCCGGGCGAAATCGAATTCACCGCCGAATCCACGAAGCGACCGAGCCAGTTCACGCTCGGAAGTTCGTCTGCGGTGGCCAGAGCCCAAGTCAGCGTCGTATTCGCCGCAAGTCGTGACACCCATTTCGATCCGGCAAACTCAGGCCAGGTGTAAGTGATCGCATAATCCAGCCCCGTCGCCTCGCGCGACGACACATTGAGCGGCGTGGAATAAACACGTGTGATCGCCCCATTGGAGCCGCGAACGATGCGATCCGAGAAACGTGCATTCGGATTGATCGTGCTCGCGTCGCCCGGCACGTAGCCCGGCCCTTGCGACAGCGCATTGATATCGAGCATGAGCTGCGCGCCGTCGGCCACCATGCCTTCGATGCGCGAATTATAATAATCCGCCTCGAAGCGCAGGCCTTCGATCCCTTTGGGTTCGTACACCGCGCCGACATTCCAGGTCTTCGAACGCTCCGGTTCGAGATTGGGGTTTCCTTTGCCCGTGATCGGAATGGATCCCGACGGCGTAAATCCGAGCGGATCGCCCAGCGGCATCGAATAGGAACTCTCCGCCGCGAACATATAAGAAAGCCCCGGCGTGCGGAAACCTTCCGCATAGGTCGCGCGCAACGTGAGATCGCGCAGCGGTTGATACAAAACGCCGAATTTCGGCGTGGTTTCCTTGAACATGCGTTCGCGGATAACCAACGCGCCGCCCGCATCACGCACCGTACCGCTCATCTCTTTTTCGCTGCGGCGCAGATGAACCGAAAAACTCAATTCGCGCGCCAGCGGCAGCGTCACGCCTTTGCCCAGCACCGGCACGACCAGTTCCGCAAACGCACCCTGCGCGGTATAACCCGACGCGCTCACCTGCGTGGTGTTGAAACCCGTGTACAAGCCCGAGCGCATCACGCTGTCCGGCACCGCGCTTTGTTCGGCGCGATGATAATCCACGCCGCCGGCGACTTCGACATAGCCCGCGGGCAACGCAAAGAGCCGTCCGTTAACACGCACATCGCCGCCGCGCATGCCGAAGTCGTGATCGATCCGGCCCACGCCCGCCGCCGCGCGCAGAGCCGCGGGATTATCGTACGCGCGGTTGTTGTTGGGATTCACCCCTGCGGCCGTCGGCAGCGCGAAGGGATTGTAGCTGCCGTCCGCAATCGCCGCGCGAAGATTGGCCGAGTGAATCGCATTAAACTGCGTGTCGTCGCGATACCACCAGCTGTACACATACGTCGCGGACCACGACCAGCCTTCCGCCAGACGACCTTTCAAGCCGGCATGAAAATCATACACGTCGCGCTCGTAACGGCGTCCGCGCGGGATCACCGGATCGGGCCGCAGATAACCCGTCGCAGCCGTGCTCGGAAACAATGCCAGACCGGTCGGGCGATGCGGGCTCGCCTGCATCGATGTGCCGTCGATGCCGAAGGCCGACGTGGAAGGAAAGGTTTCGAAGAAATTCCGCGCGTAGAGAAAGCGCGCGAACGCCTCGAGTTTTCCGTCTTCCAAAATCGCATGATTCACGCGCGCGAAAAACGACTTGTTCTCCTGCTTCGGGATCGTCGCCGTGTGCTCCCGGAAATTATAATAGTGAGACTCGTTGTAAGGCACCACGTCGGCGGATGTATATGCCGCTTGCACGCCGGGCGCGGGCACGAAATACCCCCACGCCGTATCGCCGGGCCGGGCGCCATAGACCAGGCCGGTCGCATAAATATCGCGCCAGTTTTTCCCGCCGAGCGCCCGCATGTCCGCATCGGCCGAGATCTCGCGATCACCCGCCATGATGGCATTCCGCTTAAAATACTCCGCCGCCACCACGACATCGGTTCTGCCGTGGCTGCCGCCTGCGATCACGCCCGCGCGCACCGTGCCGGCGTCTTCCTCGGTTGTATTGCCGTAATGGATACGTGCCTTGGCTCCGTCGAAGCGCGACACCGTGCGGTAGTTAAAAACCCCCGTGAGCGCATCAGCGCCATAGCGGGCGCCCGCACCGTCTTTCACGATCTCGACACGATCGAAGGCGATCGTGGGGATCAGGTTGATCTCATCGAAGCCTGCGGTGCGCTGCCCGTCAACCAGTGTGAGTGTACCGCCCAGGCCGCGCAGATTCGCACCGGCCGCACCGGTGCCGCCATTCGAGCGGATGTCGGTGTTGGCCGTGCCGAAGAACGCGGGCATCGAGCGCACGAGTTCCGCCACGGAGCCGCCGCCCAGATTCGCCAGATCCGTCGCGGTGAGCGTCGTCACCGGCTGAAAAGTCCGGTCGCGCAACACCGGTACTTCGGAGCCGGTCACGACAAATTTTTCGAGCTCAAGAAGCTCTTCATCCGGCGTCGTGCCGGCGGGCGTTTGCGCAGGGAGCGCGGATGCAAACAGCAAACCGCTCACCGCACTGGAGAGCAATTTTGGGAAGCGAGAGGACATCGACGTCGGCATAGGAGAAAACGATCTGACCAAGCATGGACAACAAAGCCCTGCCGCAACGCAGGTTGCAGACAGGGCCTCCACGGGGCGTCGTTTTGGACCAAGTAAAGCGCCGCCAGCAAATCAATTAAGATACCCATGCGTGTTTTCAGTCCCGCCGGCGCGGGATTGCGCCACTCATCGCCTGCGTCATCGTGCGGCCGCGATGAAAGAATTGCTGCGCATCACCGACGCGCTCCGCTGCGATCCCCGTCCCGCGGTGCTCGCCACGCTCGTGCGCGCGGAGGGTTCTTCCTACCGACGCACCGGCGCACGTCTGCTCCTGCGCACCGGCCAGCCGCGACTCGGCTCCATCAGCGGCGGTTGTCTCGAAGAAGATCTCGCCGCTCACGCCACCGAAGTACTCGCGACCGGTTCGCCGCGGACCGTCGTGTACGACACCACCGGTGAAAACGACCTCGTGTGGGGCGCGGGTCTCGGCTGCCACGGCATCGTGCACGTGCTCCTCGAACGCATCAGCGGACTGCCGCCAATATTCGCGCGCATCCTCGAAGCGTGGGAAAAACGCCGCGCCTGCGTGCTCGTCACGACGTTTCGCTCCACAAACCGTCCCACCGGCGCGCACGCTCTTCTTGTGGAAAACAACTCCGCCGGACTGCCAGGCGATATGCCGGCGGCTTGGGCCGACATCGCTCGTTCCGTCCTCGGGGAAGGACGTTCCCAATCGCTCTCCTTCACGACACCCGGCGGAAACGAGGACGTGTTTTTCGAGTTTCTCCCGCCGCCGCCCGCGCTGACGATTTTCGGCGCCGGCGATGATGCCCAGCCCTTGGTCCGTCTCGCCGCCGAGCTCGGCTGGCGCGTCCACGTCATCGACACCCGAGCCGCTTATGCGACCGCGGAACGTTTTCCTGAAGCCACATCGGCACGCGTTTCTCCCGCGCACGAAGCCGTCGCCAATGCCGCGCTCGATGCCCGCTCCTGTGTCGTGGTCATGACACATCGGTACCTCGACGACCGCCCGATTCTTCGCGATCTGCTCGAAAAACCCGTCGCTTATCTCGGCCTGCTCGGTCCCAAAAAACGCGCGCAACAACTGCTCGACGAACTGGCGCGCGACGGCGCTGTAGTGCCGTCGGCACTACACGAACGCCTGCACGCGCCCGTCGGCCTCGATCTCGGCGGCGGCACGCCCGAGGAAGTCGCGCTCGCCATCGTCGCGGAAATCCAGGCGACCTTGTCGCGCCGCGATGCCCGCCCGCTTCGCGAACGCACACGCCCCATCCATCTCGATGACTGACGCCGTTTCCGCATCGAACACGTCGCTCCGTTTCGCAGCCATCATCCTCGCCGCCGGAGCATCGACGCGTCTCGGTCAACCGAAACAATTGCTCCTCCACCACGGCCAACCGCTGATCGCACGTGCCGCTCGGGCTGCACTCGATTCAGGTGCTGCGCCCGTGGTCGTTGTACTCGGCGCACACGCTGAAAAAATCCGCCCTGCCATCGCCGCACTCCCCGTTTCGATCGCGGAAAACACTGCATGGCCCGAAGGCATGGCGTCCTCCCTCCGCGCGGGATTTTCCGCGCTGGCTCCTCGGTTGCCGCAACTCGATGCCGTGCTCATCGCGCTTTGCGATCAACCGCACTTTTCCGCCACCGCGATCCGCCTGCTCGAAAAAGCGCTCTCCGGAAGCGCCACCATCGCCGCCACGCGCCACGGCGATTTCGCGGGCGTTCCGGCGGTATTCACCCGGACACACTTCGCGGACCTCGCGGCCCTGCACGGAGAACAAGGCGCACGCGCCCTCATCGCCGCACACCGCGCCACGACCGCGACCGTCGAAATCCCCGCATTATCGATCGACATCGACACCCCCGCCGACCTCGCGCACTTGCGCGCACCGACGCCTTAACACGCACCGTTTCTCGCGCAGAAGCAGCGCTTAACAATAGTATCGCCGCCGCTTCTTGCGACGGACTGCGCTGCTTTTTGTATCAAGCGTCATCTTTCCCCAGCCGATGGCCCACTCGATGGGATTACGGGAAATAATGGTTTATATCTTTGGCGGGCCCGGCGTTTTTGCCGTGTTTTTTCCAGTCGTACTTGCCGCAGAGCCGCACGCCCCGCCCGCGCTCTCCGGCAGCATGCGGGCAGTTGTGATCGAGATCGATGTCTCGGTTTGCGATGGCCCAAACGATCCGCGCATCGGTCTCGCCCGGCTCGGATATCTCACTCCGGCAGAGGTCGAGCACATCATCGCGTTACGACAAAGGAGCGCCCCTTTTGCCCCCATCGCCGCCCCTTACGATACTATCGACGTGTCGATCGAAGGGGGTGCCATCCAGTTCAACGGTCGTCGCGAATCCTACGAGCCTCTGGTTTTCCGCCTCCAGCGCGGTGAGGTAAAAACCGTGACGTTTCTGCGCGTTCACAAAAACCGCGTTTCTTCCACCGAGGTGGAAGTGGCCTTCCACGGTCAAGGCCTTCACTTCGATTTGGACCGCCGCTCCGGAGATCCCCGGCTCGTCAAAGGCCGAATCGTCGTCCCTGAATCCCGCGAAGGGTGGAGCCGCGGCGATAGTTATCGACCGGACATCACCCTTGAATCGAAAGACGCCTCCGCTTCCGAGGCGCAGGGCATCCGCGTTCGAATACGTTACGCCGGATCGCGTGCATCCTTAGCGCATTGATTCACCCCATCCATGCCCGCGCTCCTTCGATATTCGGTTTCCAGTCATGGCACGCCCACTCCCCCGTCCTCCCGGTAAACTACCCTCTCCTTCGGCAACGCCGCCGCCTTCTTCGCATGCGCCGGCAGCGTCTGCTCCCCAACCGCCCTCGATGACTCCGTCGAAAGGGCCCGAAGCGCCATCAACGGTGCCCCCGCGTGCACCGATCGCTCCGCCGACGCCGCCCGACGCCGCTGCCAAACCGCCAACGCCCAAGCGAGATCGCGGTGCGTTCTTTTTGCGCCTCATCGGCGTCGCTGCTCTCCTCACCGCCGTCGCGATAGCGGGCGTGATGATCTGGACCCATTTTGCCAACCGCCCCTCTTCCGGCAACATCATGGCGTGGCTCAATCAAAACGCCCGAGGCACCCTCATTTTCGATCAGGCCCGGATAACCTTAAAGCCGCAGGCGGACGGCACGATCATCGTTGCGGTTGAGTCGTCCGGAACCATTCCCGAGCCACTCTATTCATCCATCTCCGCAACCGAGCTTCTACGCGAAATCGATTTCGACACCGCGCCGCTTATCGCCGTCCGGCGCATGCTCAACCTTTCCGAAGCGCCGGAACTCATCAAGCAAGCGGGGCCCCCTCCTCCCGACCCGCTAGCCCGGGATTTTCTGGTGGAAGTGACCCCAGCCGGGAAAACGATTTCTTACACTGGTACGCTAGCGGCCTCGCGCATCGCTGATCGCTGGTCGTTTGAATACCTTTCGCTCCCGTTCGCCTTGGACGACTCTCTCGGAAAATCGCGGGCACATTTCCCCGCAGCCACCCCCCTCGGCAGCGACGCCGCTGTCCAACAACAACTTCTTCAAGCAGCTCATCTACGCGCCGACTACGGCCGGCGCTTGACCGACGCACGCGACGAGCTTCTCCGCATGCAGGAGCAACAGCGCGCGGAAGCCGCCGCGCGCAAACAGGAGGCCGAAGCCGCACGCCTCGAAAAACTCAGGCTCCAACGCGAAGCCCTCCTCGCGACTGCCCGGCAATTTATCAAACCAGGCTCCTTCTTCGACGGTCGCATCATGCATCGCTCCGATGCGTTTAATCGTCATCGCATCGTCCTCGAGATCGTTTCGGTCAACCCCGCCACCGCGCAAGTCTCCGCTCTTCTCCGCAATGACGGCAGCTGGCGCGACACCCGCCTGTTCGAGGGCACTTGGGAAACGAATGACGCGAACACCTCAGTCCGCCTCCTCCTGACCTCCCCGGCGTCGAAACGAAACTCGGGAGCCGGCCCGATTCTTGAGGGCTACGGCTGGGCGTACGCCTTCACGCTCTCGGCCGACGGCGGTCTGACAGCAGAAACCGATTCCTACAACCTATCGCTTGCCCATCATCCAGATCCCGGCGCGCTTAAAACTGAAATCACCGCGGCTTTCACCGACGCACTCGCCGCTTCCGCCCCAGAAGTCGCGTACGAAGGCATCGTAGTCTCGACGGAGACGAATCTCACACAAAACGTCGTCCTCTGCTTTACGCGCCAGGAAAATGAAGGTGCCGCCCTCACCGCCACGATCGAGCTGGTTGATCGCCCTGATCTCAAACGCACGCTTAGCGGTGTTGTCATCGAAAGCCGCCACCGTGGCGCTGCGAGCCCTATCCAGCTCCGTTTGCCAGGCAACAACAGCATCTCTGCCGCCGGTGACCACTCGCTCCTGGCGTTTCCCTATGATCGGAGGTTTACCTTCCGGATCGATGGAGACCGTCTGCTCGCGGAAGACGACCGGTTTACCCTCCGCCTCACACGGTTGACGCCGGAGACCGCCGCCGCACTCGCGGAAAAGCGCGCGGCCATCGAAACCCGCTTCCATACACTCGTCAAAAAGGGCGCTTCTTACGATGGCTTTATCCGTCACCCGAGCGAAGTCGCCGCGCCCGCGCGTCTCACCATCCTCGATACAAATCCCACCCAAGGAACGCTCACGGTCGCCATCGATTCCCGCGAGCAAGCCGGCATACGGCATATCCTGCGGGGCACCTTCAGTGTCTGGGCCGGCACCCTCCGCCTCGGCACATCCAGCGGGAGTACGTTCAACCCCTCAGGCACTCTCCGCGCGCCGATTTTTTCCCGGGACAATTCGTTTCAGCTCACACTGGCGCTCCGCGAGCAGTTGTTCGAGGGCAACACCACAGAATCCTCCGCGTGGCGATTCGAGTTCTCCCTCCTCCCCGTGGATCTCGCCCCGGAAAAGCTCGCCACGTATCCCACCGAGCCTGGCGCCTACCTCAGGTCCGGGGACACTTGGCTGCGACTTCCTAGTAACGGAGGGCGCCCGGACGAGGGCCCAGCAGCCATCGCAAAGCAAATTTTTGGCGCTCTGACCAACCCCAGTGCCGCTCAAACTGGCGAGAAATTGACGGATGTGCTTTTCGACGGCAGCGCGCCTCTTCCAACCGTAGAGCGAGGGCCCGTTGTCATCGCAGTACGCGGAGTATTAAAAGACCCACCCCCCGGCGTCCCGTCCGACTATCCGCCAGTCGAAATCTGCCCTTCTGTAGCCGACGCCTCTGGAAGCCGCCGTGCTCCGCTCCTGCGCGTCGCCCCGTCAGTGGGAGGATTCATGCACCGCCGAATCCCCGCCACCATCGAAAAGCTCGATCGCGACCTCCACGTGCTCACCACCGACGCTCCCGTCGATCCCGGGTCTTTCGCTGTTCTCGCCGATGACTTCTTTGAATTCCAAATCCGTTGAGCCCACCCACCGCGCGCATCTGCCAGCGACACACCGTCCCACTTTCAACTTACCATGATCCTCATCATCTACTTCGCGTTCGCTGTAATCTCGGCGGTCATCCTCTTTTTCGCATTCGCGAAGAAGGCCTATGTCATTAAGTCGTGGAAAGCCTCCGACCAACCTGTGGACGACAGTCAGAACCACATTGCCATCTCCGGCCGCGCCGAGGGCCTGATGGGCTGGCTCCTCGCGAAAGTTAAGATCAGCCCCACTACCAGCATCGCCGTCTCCGCCAAAGAGATCCGCTTCACTCAAGGCTCCTTTGCCGGTAGCCTTACCCGCGTCATCCCGCTCGAAAACGTCTGCTCTACTCGCTACGGCTACTACAAACCCTGGCGCGAAGTTCTCATTCTTTTCGTCACAATCGGCCCCCTGTTCGGAATCGGGATCATCCTCGCGATCCTCTACTACTTTCTAAACAAATCCCTGACCTTGGGCTTCGTGGAAAATAGCGGTGTCATCACCTACATTGCCTTCAAGCGTTCCATCATCGAGGGCCAGAATATCGACGAGGCCAATGCCGCCTACGTCTCGGAACTCACTCAGGCCCTCATCGCCAACAGCAAATCCTGCCCCTAGCAGACCGCTTCTGGCCCCCGAGGCGCGAAGGTATCCCCTTTGCATCCACACAGGCTTTTCTGCGCTGGCCCCGGCTTTGCCGCAGCGTGACGCCCCCCTCATCGCCGCACACCGCCCCACGGCCGCGACCGTTGAAATCCCTGAGCTGTCGATCGACATCGACACCCCCGCCGACCTCGCCCAACTGCGCGCGACGCCGCCCACCTGAATTCATCCCGCAAGCGCTTTCTCGCCGCCTCCGCTGGGCGCCGGGCGGTGCGTTTTTTCGGGAGCCATTTAAACGGCGAATAACCCGGAACTTGAGCCGCATCCCGGATTGCTCACACTGCGCGCCATGATTGTTTCTCCGGAGCGCCTTAAATGGCCTGCACCGGTCCCCCGCTGTATCCCGCTTGTTTCGTCACGACGAACCCCATCCATCGTCGTCCGCCACACCCCCAACCGTCGCATCCCATGAAATACTACTACGCGAACGCATCCAACCAACCATCGGGTCCCGTCACCCTCGATGAACTTCGTCAACTTCTCGCCCGCGGAGAAATCACGTCCGCAACCAACATCATCCCGGTGGGAGAAACCACCTGGCGTCCGCTCAGCACCGTGATTGATGCGTCCGGTGCACCGCCCATCCCTGGCACCACTTCCGCCTCGCCGGCCACACCACCCGCCAGCCCCTTGTCTGCCGCAACCTCCGCCGCAGGCTCCGCGCCGGCCGCCGGCACCCGCCCCGCGTTCAAAGCCGCCGACGCGGTGAAACTGCCGACCATCTTGTCTTCATTCATCGGCGTCATCCTCGCCGGCGCGCGCAAGATCCTCAGTCCCGCGCTCCTCAACCGGGTCTTCGGTTTCTGCAATCCTTTCGGACAACTCCTGATCCTGCTCGGCGCGGTCCTGGCCCTCATCGCCGGCATCGTCTACGCGATCCGCTACGATTCGTTCCAGTTTTTCATGACAGGCCTGATCGCCGTCGTCGTGCTCGCGATCCTGCAATTCGTCGCCAAACGCCTGCTCGATGCGTGCGCCTCCATCCTGCAAACATCGCCGACACGCGTGGCCTCCGTGGCGATTCTCGAATGCATCGGCCTGATCCTGCTGCTCGCGTCCGTGGCGATATTGGTCGGCGGCATCGTCAGTTCGATCCGTCTTGAAACCGGCGCGCCGCTGGTGCCCGCGTTGATCTCCTTTGTGCTGCTCGCCGCATCCGCGGCCGTCGCGCTGCACCCGTCCCTCGTCAATGTCGAACAAGCGCCCGCTTCCGCCGGCGAGGAGGCCATCGGCCTGCTGTCGTTTTTTGCGAAAGCCATGCTCGTGCTCCAACCGCTGGTCTTTTTCCTCTACGCGGCCGGCGGCGCCATCGTGCTCCTGTTCGCGATCTTCGGTGTGAACCTCGATTTCGCGGCCACCCTTCTCGCCGCCGTGCCCTTCCCCGTGCCCACGGAATCCATCGGCGTAGCCCTGCTCGCGGCCGCCTGCATCTTCCCCCTCTTCGCGTACATCGGCTTCCTCTTCTATCATCTACTGATCGATGTGATCCGCGCCATCCTCGTGATCCCGTCGAAACTCGATCAGCTCCGTCGCTGATTCACTGAAAATGCGGGCGGCACTGCACCGCCCGCATAAGCATTTACCGGCCACGTTTTTCTCGGAGATCCATCCATGGCGCCCGACTTCCCTCCTCCTCCCCCACCGCCGCCTCCTCCACCGGGCGGTCAACACGGATTTCCACCACCGCCTCCACCGCCGCGGGTCGTCGCGCCGCCGCCCCCGCCGCCTGTCGTCGCGGCGTCAACTGTTCCTCCACCGCCTCCACCTCCCCCAATAGCAACCGCACCTACACCCGCGGCACCTAAAATTCCTGCGCGCGTGCTGATTCTCTCCGGCGTCATCCTCGCCGTGATCATCGCCGCAGGCTTGTGGTGGTCACATGTGCGCAATCGCTTCCCTGAGTCGGCCTTCACCGATTGGCTCGCAACGCAGATCCCCGGACGAGTCGTTTTCAACGACGTGAAACGCACCGCCGTGCGGCAGAGCGATGGCTCGCATCTCGTGAAATTCGATGCGCAGGGCAGCGTTCCTGCGACGTTGTACGTGCAGGAAAACGCCGGCAGTTATCTGCGGCGCCTCGGACTTTCTCCCGCGCCTGCCGCCGCCCTTCGTGACGCCACGGAAGCCGCGAACGATCCGCGCGTGCGCGAACGTATTGGATCTACGGATACATCGCTTTCCGCCTTTGACCCCGTGATTCTGCGCGAAACCACCGCCGCCGCGCAGGCGTTTCCGCTATCGGGTGTGGCCACCGCGCAAAAGACAGAGGGGGAATGGCGTTTCACGCTGCTGCAAGGCACGTTCACGCGCGCGATTCCCGAGGGAAAACCTCGCGAAGATTTGGCGCCAACACCTTTGTCGCGGGCAACGCCGCGGACGATGATGCGTTGCGCGCTGCGATCGAAAAACAAAACGAAACCATCACCCAGCTCGTGCTCGCGCGCGCGGAGGTGCTCGCCGAGGCGAAGCAGGCGCAGGAAGCGCGCCTCGCGCGTTTGCAGGAATTGATCGCGGTGGGATCATTTTTCGTCAGCGCTGCCGGCGCCGATCAGGACGAATCGTTTTCCCTCGAAATCACGCAGGCGCGCGCGGGCTCGCGGCAACTGTCGGCACTCATTCGCAATCGCGGAGGCTGGAGCGATGCGCGTCCTTTCTCGGGCACGTGGAAGCTCGATGAAAACAGCGGCGTCTTCTCGCTAAACCTCGTCTCGCGCTCCAACCAAGCCATCGCCGACGCCGGCCCGCTGCTCTCGGTTGGCGAAGCGATTTCCCTGTAGCTGCAGCTCGCTGAAGACGGCTCGCTCCGCGGCACCGGCGATGGTGTGGAGGTGCTTAAACTCACGCGCGTCTCCGCCGACGAAGCCAAAGCGCGCCTCGCCACCCGCTGGCAATCCGCGATGGACGCAACGCGCGCCGATGGGCTCTACCTCGGCACCGCCACCAGCAAGTCCACGGGCAACAGCGAAAAAGTGATCCTGCGTTTCACGCGTCAATCCGCCGACGGCACTTCGCTCACCGCCAGCTTCGAAGCCGCCGCACCCGGCGTATCCTTCCGTCGCGCGCTGCGTGGCGCGATCATCGACAATACCTTCCGCGCCGGCGATCTGCCGATTCGTCTGCAAATGCCAGGCGGCGGTCGCGCGCGTAGTGCTCCGGCGAATACGCTGTTCTCGCACGCCGTCGACACCACCCCCGCCTTCCGCGTCGATGGCGACAAACTCATCGGCGAAGACGACGCCTTCTCGTACGTCTTCGAACGCACAACCGGGGCCGCCGTCGCCGCTCTCAAAGAACAGACCGCTGCACCACGCGCGGATGCGACGGTGGAGTGGCCGCGCAACAACGGACTTTACGGCCGCAACGATGACAGCGCGTGGGCTGCATTGCCGCGCAATGGCGGCAGCTCCTCTGCCGGCATCGGCGGACTCGCCCGCGGCATTCTCAATCGCGGTCGCGAAACCGACCAACCGCCGCTCACCTTCAAGGGCCGTACCGCGGCGCCCATTTTCGAAGGCGGAAGCGTCACGCTCGTATTCAAAGGAAAACTACCGTCGCGCCCCAAACAGGCACCCGAGGATTATCCGCTTATCGAAGTCGCACCGACCACGATGCAAGACGACGGCTCGCGCAGCGTACCGCTCGAGCGCATCGCGTCCGGGTTCGCGGGCTTCGGAGACAGCCGTCTGCCGGTCGTCATCTCGCAGCCCGCCGCGGATATTCTCACGTTGACCTTCGTCGCCCCGCTGGAGTCCGGCACCTACGCCGTGCTCCTCGGCACCGACGGCTACGAATTCACGGTGAAGTAAGCGTCCGGTATTCCTCAAAAACGACAGGCTCCATCGAGAGCCTGTCGCGCGCAGGTGGATGCCGTTCCTTTTGCGGGTATTCGGAAGCCGACGAGGACGTCGGCGCTCCCGCACCGATCACGGGCCAACAACCACCTGATCAATGATCACTGGTCACTGGTCACTGGTCATTTCGCGACGGCGCAGGCCGTCGCGATCACAGTTTTGTTTTCAACGCACGCGCGGCATCGAGCGCCGCATCCGCGGAAGCCGCTTGCACGGTGAAGTGGCCCATTTTGCGACCGGGCCGGGGTTCGCTCTTTCCGTAGAGATGCAGTTTGGCCGCGGGGTGCTCGAGGATCGCGGCCCAGTTCGGATCGCCAACGAGCTGACCATCGCGCCATTTCCAAGCGTCGCCCAGGATGTTCACCATCACGACGGGCGAGGTGAGCGAAGTGTCGCCGAGCGGCAGATCGCAGACGGCGCGCACGTGTTGCTCGAATTGCGAGGTGCGGCACGCATCGAGCGTGTAGTGACCCGAGTTGTGCGGGCGCGGCGCGAGTTCGTTGACGAGGATCTCGCCACGATCGGTGAGGAAAAGTTCCACCGCGAGCAGGCCGGTCAAATTGAGTTTTTCCGCGATCGTCTTCGCGAGCGTCTCCGCTTCCACGCGCACCGGATCGGCAATGCGCGCCGGCACGATCGAGAAATCCAGGATGTGTTTCGTGTGGATGTTTTCCGAAACGGGAAACGTCTTCATCACACCGCCCGGCGTGCGCGCGACGATCACCGAGAGCTCGCATTTGAAGTCGATGAACTTCTCCACGACCGCGCGTTGACGAACAAACGATGACACGGCGCGCGCGCGGCTCGCATCGTCGTTGACCTTGATCTGGCCCTTGCCGTCGTAACCGAAATCCGCGGTCTTCACCACACACGGCATGCCGATGCGACGGATGGCGGCTTCAAGATCATCGCCCGCTTCGACCTCGGCAAAAGGCACGTGCGGAAAGTTGTTTTTTCGCAGCCAGGTTTTTTCGCGCATGCGATTCTGGCAGACCTCGAGCACATTCCAGTGGGGGCGCAGCAGCGCTTTTTTTTCGATCTCCCACAGCGGCTCGACCGGGATGTTCTCAAACTCGTAGGTGAGCACATCGCAGCGGCTCACGAACTCCGTCAGGCGTTCCACGTCGGTGTACGGCGCATTGACTTCCTCCGCCGACACCTCGCCCGCGGGAGAGCGCTCCGCCGGCTCGTAAATGTGCACGCGATAGCTCAGCCGCTCCGCTGCTTGGGCGAACATGCGGCCGAGCTGGCCGCCGCCGAGGACTCCGATGGTTTTGCCGGGAGAGATCATGGAAATGGACGAATGACCAGTGACCAATGACCGGCCGCCAATGACAAGCGCGTTTCCACGATCAAACGCGTCGCCACCGTGCGCCGCTCACGCCGTTCGCACCATTTCTCCGGTCAATCTTTTGAAACGCCCCGTCCAAAAAGTCCGCCCACAGCGGGGCTCTCGGACTTTGGCAGACTCGACGCGGCACGCGCTGCGTTCAGGGCAGCGTGACTTCCAGAACCTTCGAAGTCTGCGCTGCGCGAAAGGCCTCGAGAGCGCTCTTGATCGCGCGTTCTCCGCCGGTCGCGAGGATCGCCGCGGCGAACAACGCCGCATTGATCGCGCCAGCCTTGCCGATCGCAAAGGTCGCCACCGGCACACCGCCAGGCATCTGCACGATTGAAAGAAGCGAATCCTGGCCCTTGAGCGCGTGCGATTCGACGGGTACGCCGAGCACGGGCAACGCCGTGATCGCCGCCGTCATACCCGGCAAATGCGCCGCCCCGCCCGCGCCCGCGATGATCGCGCGCAAGCCGCGGCCTTCCGCGGTCCGCGCATATTCGTACATCTTGTCCGGCGTGCGATGAGCGCTCACCACGTGTTTTTCGTAGGGCACGCCGAGTTGCTCGAGCGTGGTTGCAGCGTGCTGCATCGTTTCCCAATCGGAAGTACTGCCCATGATCAGGCCGACAAGCGGTTGACTCTTCATGCGGCCAACTTCGGGACTGCACTTCGCCGGAGCAAGTGCGTTATGCGCTCACCCGTGCGCGGCCACCGACGCCGCCCTTCGCTGATTTCCTCATTCAGCCTTCGCGTTTCGGTTTTCTAAACTCTGCGGTGCGCACGCGGCTTGCCTCCGCGGCGGGGCGCCGTTTCGTTCGGACCGATGAAACTTCTCCGCATTTCCGTTCTGGCGCTTCTCGCCCTCGGCTCCCTCGCCGGCTGCCGGTCTGTGGTCCTCGATGAAACGGGTGAAACCGTCGCCCAATATCAGTTTGGCGAGTTCCGCATGGTTTTTAACTCCACCGCCCCCGTCGTCGCGCAAGCCGCCAAGGAAGCGGTCGCCGAAGCCGAACTTTTCCTCACCAAAATCGAAATCAACAAGTTCGACGCCGAGCTCCTCGCACGCGTCCAGGGCGACCAGAAGGTCAAAATCAAGATCGAGGAGATCAACCGCCAGCAGACGCTCATCCGCATCCGCTGGGGCGAAGGCGGCAATCTCAACCGCTCGCGCCGTCTCTACGAACTGATCGATGCCAAGGTGAAATAAGCGCGTATCCGATTTTCAGATACGCCCGATCTTTTCCACGCGCGCCCTTCACGGCGCGCGTTTTTTGTGCCCATGCGGGCCGGCCGGCGCACACCATCGCCGTGCGCCACGACGTTTCAGCCGCCGAGCTTGTCGAGCGCGGCAAGGACGTCTTCGGCCTGTTGCTTGGTCGAAGCTTTCAAATCGCGCCAGACGATCTTGCCGCTCTTGTCGATCAGGTACGCCTGACGGCTCGCGAAGCCGGTGATGCCGCCCGTCTGCCCGAACGCCGACATGACCTTGCGATCGGAATCGGCCAGCAGCGTGAAGGGCAGATTGTATTTTTCCTTAAATGCCTTCTGCGCCTCCACGCCATCCACACTCACGCCGATCACCGTCACACCTTTGCGCGCGAGTTCTTCATACGCATCGCGCAACGAGCAGCCCTGCGCCGTGCAGCCCGGCGTGTCGGCCTTGGGATAAAAATAAACGAGCGTGAACCCTTTCGGATAGACCTCGCCGAGATTCAACGTGGCACCGGTCTCCGTGGTTGCTGAGATAACAGGAGCGGACGCGCCGATATCGAGCGGCTCCGCGCGGGAGAAAGAAAATAGGGACATAAACGACACGACAAAAAACAAACGGGGAAGGAAGCGCATGGCCCGCGAAGCTATCCACCCCGCCTCCCCGCGCAAGCGATGACCCGCAAAGGGCGCGCACCTATCGCGCGCCCTCTGAAAAAACATCATTCCAAGCCGGCAACCATGATATCCCCGGGATATTCCACGCTGAACTTCAGCGGAAATTCCCGTTTCTCGCCCGGCTTCAAATCCACACGCCACACAAGCTTTCCATCGGCCTCGCGCGTCACCTCCTTGGGCGCGGCAACCGTACCGACATCGCGCTCGGCGGGCGTAAGGAGCTTCACCACGATCTTTTCATTGCGCGAGAGAGGCAGCGCTTCGGTGAACACCACGCGTTCGGCCGTCTTTTTGTTGTTCGTGAGCGTGACGAGAAATTCATACGTCACCCGACGGCCTTTGCCCGCCAGTCCAGTGTTCTCCAAAAACCGGTTCACGACCTTTCGCTTCACGCCGATGCTTTCGTCCGCACCCAGCGCCAGCTCGATTTTCTCCGAGGGCATCACGGTCTCGAGATAACCGGTCGCCACAAAACTCTCGTCGAGAAACGTGTTCACATTGCCCGCGAGCAAGGGGAACTCAGTCGTGTTCGTCATGTAGGCGGTGAGAAACGCGGCTTCCAGCAGGCGCGGCGTCGCCTGATACTGCAGATTCGCCGCCAGCCGGATCGTGGTGATGGCGACCTTCTGAGGAGCGTTGTCGCTCAAGATGCTGGCCGGAGCGGCAATTTTGAATGACGCACTCGTGGCAGCCGAATCCACGGTAGCGGTCGCAAACTCTGCGTCGGTTTCCTCGTTCTCTTCAGGTGCCGCTGCCGCCGCCAGCATGTTGGAATACTCCTGCTTCCGATCCCGGCCGACGGAAAATGAATGCAGAACCATCGTGTCGTCGGCCTCACTTGCCGCCGTCTCCACCGGCCGCGGACGGAAGACATCGAGCACCCATGGCTCCAACTCCGGCGTCGCGCCGCCAAGAGCGGGTTTCGCCGTCGAAAGTGTCAGCGCCACATCCTTCCAATCCTCGCCGGTGTTCTGCCTCACCGTGCCAAAATAGGAAAGGGCCACGACGCGCTCTTCTCCGCGCAAACGCGCATCGTAGGAAGGCGCCCAGGAAGCCCCCGGAATTTCGTAGGAAAGCGTGAGCGTCAGGGTCCCCGTTTTCGCCGCCAACGCGCGCACGCTGACGGTTTTGAAAGACCGCGCCTGTCCACTTTTTGTCCGCAACGCCTCCAGCTGCGCGTCCAACGCTTTGATTTTTTCGGCCAACTCCTCGCCCTCCAGTTCCAACGCTCGCTTCTCCTCCGCCCACTGCCGCCCGCTGGCCTCCGCCAACTTCAGCAATTTCTCCGACTCTTCCACGGTCAGCCGCGCCGAACCTTCCTTGGCAGGAGGCGACGCAATGGCGTCTTCGATTTTTTCCAGAAGCTCGCCTTGGTGCTCCAGAATCTCCTGACGATCCTCGATCACCTCCTTCCTCCGCTCCAACGCGATGAGCTCGTCCACGAGCGCCTTGAGACGCGCATCCACCAGCGCGGGGACATGCGTGGTACGCAGCCCGACATCGAGGAGAGTCACCTCCGCCGTTCCTTTTCCCGAAACTTGCAACGACGCCTCCACCAATCCGGCGGGCAGCTTGTCGAAGACCAATTCACTCTCGCCTTCCGTGAGAGACACCTGCGCCGTCCGGGTGACGACCGCGCGATCTGTGTAAACCGTCGCCGCCGTGATTTGCGAATCGACGGGCATCGACGCCGCCAGCGCCGAAAGCGGCGCGCAGAGAACCAACAAAGCAATGAGCTGGATTTTCATGGGGAAATTAAAGTCGTGCGTTGCAACCAACTGATCCGTGAAAAGGCGTGCCCGACCGGGCATGGAGCGCACTCGTCTGCGACCCAGCCGCCCCACCCTCCCGCCGCCTCTCACCAGTCATCGCTTCGGAAGGGCACTGCCGGGAGGCCCGCGCCGTTGTAGAGATTGGCCTCAGGCGCATTGGTCCACGCATAACGCACCGCAACCGGCTCGGGCACGTCGGGCGACGACACCACCACCGACCCACCCTCGATGGTGGCGATGGCCGGGAAAAACTTTCGGTCCGCACCCGCGATCTGGAACGACTGCAGCGGCTTGTCCCGCGCGATCAAGCCGTTGTCGGCATGGCGAAAAGTCACGCGTATCTTCGCACCGTCGCGTATCGATTTTTCAAATACAGGTCCGGAGAAGTCGACCGGACTGCCATATACTTTAGCGCGCGCGATCAGCGCCAGCCGGCGGCCCACCGCTTGTTTGTTCGTGGGATGAATATCGTCGGGATCGCCCACATCGATTGCGATCGCCTGACCGGTGTGCGGGAGTGCGAGCGCGCTGCCCTGCTCGTCACGCAGCCGCGCCCAGCCGGTGGCGGCCGCATCGCCGCCCGCATACGCGGCCAGTTGTACCCAAAAAAAGAATACATCGTCCTGCCCCAGATGCGCGCGCCAGCTTTCGATCAAGGCTTTGAACAAAGCGCCATATTCCTCAGGTCGGTCGGTATTGGTCTCGCCTTGATACCAAAGGATGCCGCGCACGGCGACCGGCATGATCGGAGCGATCATGCCATTGTAGAGCCCCGAAGGCCGGTACCACCTCACGCCCGGGGGTTGCGCCGGCCACGGTGCGGTGAACTTTTCGCCACGTTCGCGCGCAGCTTTCTCCGCCGCGTTCCATTCGGCCACGGCGGCATCGTGCCGCGCCTTGTCCTCGGGATACGATTGCTCCGCCGCTCGCCAGCGCTCCGCCACCGCGGCAAACGCGGGATCGCTCAACGTCGCCGGGCTCATCCAACCTTCGATCGGCGTGCCGCCATATGTGGCGTTGATGAGTCCCACCGGCACGTCGATGCGAGGCTGCAGGTCGCGCGCGAAATAAAAGCCCACCGCGGAAAACCATTTCGCCACTTCGGGCGTGCACACGCGCCACCCGGCACCGTCGTCGGCCACCGTTTCCGCCGGAGTTTTTGCGACGGTTTTCTTGAACTTGATGTGCCGGATCAGCGGAAAATCCGCGGCGGCCACTTCCTCCTGCCAGTTCATTGAACGCTCCACTGGCCACTCCATGTTGGACTGCCCGGAGCAAAGCCACACGTCGCCCACCAGGACATCGCGCAGGCGCACTTCATTTCTGCCCGTCACCACCAGTTCCGCAGACTGCGCGGATGCCGTTAGCGGCGCGAGATACACGATCCAACGGCCATCCACACCCGTCGTCGTACCGACCGTCTGGCCGGCGAAGTTCACCATCACACGCTCGCCCGGATCGGCGCGGCCCCACACCGGCAGCGGCTTCTCGCGTTGCAGCACTGCATGATCCGTGAAGACAGGCGCCAACGTCACGTCGGCAAAAACCGTCACACTGGAAACGAGCAACCCGGCCACCAACAGCGTGCGAAAAGAATGCATGGAGAAAGAGAGGTTGCACCCACCCTGCGCGCGACGGATCAAGCGCGCAACCGGGATTTGTCACAGCGTGCGAATCCACACGATTGCGCATTGCCAGCGACGCGAGTGAGCCGCTTTTTCCCCGCATGGCGTTTCCTCCGTTGCGCGACCAGACCGTCATCATCACCGGCGCTTCGTCCGGCATCGGCGAGGCCATCACCCGACGCCTCGCCGCCCGCGGCGCGCGCTTGGTGCTCGCGGCGCGTCGCGACGACCGGCTCAAGGCTCTGGCCGCCTCGCTCGACCCCGACGGTACGCGCATCGAAACGGTCGCCTGCGATGTGACCTCCGCCTCGGATCGCGCGTGTCTCGTGGAAACCGCCCTCGCGCGTTTCGGCCGGATCGACGTATTGGTCAACAACGCCGGCTACGGACAGCGCGGTCCCGTCGAACGCGTATCCATCGATTCGATACGGAATAACTTCGAGACCAATGTCTTCTCCCTCGTGGCACTCACGCAGCTCGTGCTGCCTCATCTGCGGTCGCAGGGACGCGGACGCATCGTCAACATCGGCTCTGTCGCCGGGCGTATCGTACGCCCATTGTCGTCCGTGTACGATTCGACCAAACACGCGCTCGAAGCGCTCAACGACGGGCTCCGCGGGGAACTGAAGCCCTTCGGCATCGATGTTGTTCTCGTGCGGCCGGGCTTCATCCGCACGGAGTTTGGCCAGGTGGCCAACGAGGTCTCCGCCGCCGCCCTCGACGACGCGGGTCCGTACGCGCCCTATGTCGAAGGCTTCCGCGCCAACTCACAAAAACTGCGGCGCACCGCCGGCCAGCCCGACGACATCGCGCGGGCCGTGGAAAAGGCGCTCGATTCCGCGTATCCGAAAACGCACTACAACGCGCCGCGGCACGCCACGCTCTTCCTGTTTCTGCGCTGGCTGCTCCCCGTGCGGGCGATGGATTATTTCGTGCGGCTGCGCAAAGGCTGACGCCCGCGTTCAACCGCGATTCAAAAACGCGTGCAGTTCGGCCGCGAGCTTCGGGCCAAAGCCATCGACTTCGCTGATCTGCTCGGGCGTCGCCGCGCGCAACCGGTCGATGCCGCCGAAATGCGACATCAACGCGGCCCGCCGCACCTCACCGAGCCCTGCAAAATCATCGAGGATCGACTCGCGGATTTTCTTCGAGCGCAGATCCGCGTTGTAGGTGTTGGCGAAGCGATGCGCTTCGTCGCGCAGACGTTGCAGCAGACGCAGGCCGGGATGCGCGAGTGACAGATTGAGCGGCGCGCGTTCATCCGCAAAGATGATCGTCTCATGTTTCTTCGCGAGACCGATCATGGGCGGCGGCTCGAGGTCGAGCGCGACAAACGCCTTGAGCGCGGCGCCGATCTGCCCGCGTCCGCCGTCGATGACGATGAGATCGGGCATCGGTTTTTTCTCGTCGTGCAAACGGCGGTAACGCCGCCCCACGACTTCCTCCATCGCTCGAAAATCGTCGTTGCCGATGAAGCTCTTGATCTGGAAACGGCGGTAGTTGTTTTTATCCGGCCGCCCGTCGGCGAAGTGCACCATCGAGGCCACCACAAACGTGCCGGAGATGTGCGAGATATCGAAGCACTCCATGCGCGCCGGCGGCGCCTTCAGGCCCAGCGCTTCCTGCAACGCCGTGATCGCCTCCGCATCGGCCTGCAGCAGCCATTGGTCGCGCTCGAAGCGGCGCGTTTTTTCGAGCGTTTTTTCCAGCGCAAAAACCACATCGCGCAGCTCCGCCGCCTTCTCGAATTCGTGTTTCTCCGCGGCCTTCTGCATCTCTTCGCGCAACGACACGAGCCACTCGCGCGACTTGCCCTCGAGGAACGCGCACGCCTCGTCCACGCGGCGGCGATAATCCTCGGCCGTCACTTCGTTGGGAAAACCATACAGCTCCTGGCGCACGTCGTCGTAGAGCTGCCAGCGACCGTCGGGCATTTTTTTTGGCGATGCATCGCCGAGGAGAATTCCGAACTGGCGGCGCATCTGCGCGAGCGTCTTGCGCAACAAACCTGAATGCGCGAACGGCCCGAAGTAGCGCGAGCGATCGTCTTTTTTGAAACGAGTAAGGCGGAAACGCGGCATCTCCTCGTGCGGATCGAGCCGGACCAGCGGGAAGCGTTTATCGTCGGTGAAGTCGGTATTATACTTCGGTTTCCACTGCTTGATCAGGCGGCCTTCGAGCAACAAGGCCTCGGGTTCCGAACGCACCTCGATCGTGTCGAAATCCTCGATGAGATCGATCAACGCGCGAATTTTCGGATGCAACGTAAGCGCACGCGACGGCGTGAAATACGAGCTCACGCGCTTCTTCAAACTCTTCGCCTTGCCCACATAAAGGATGCGGCCGAGCCGGTCCTTCATGAGATACACGCCGGGCTTCTCGGAGAGGCTGCGGACTTTCTCTTTCAGACCGAGCGGTGCTGCGTCGTTATCTGGACCGTTGGCTGGCATTTTGAAGAGATTAACTTAATTTCACGCTCCGCAAGTATGGTTTCATCGGTCCCGCCTACGCCATTGTCCACCCGCACGCCGCGCTATGAATTAATCACGCTGGGCGATGAGTTGCTGCTCGGACTAACCACCAACAGCCACGTGGTGTTTATCGGCGGACAACTTGGGCGGCGCGGCGTGATGCTGCAGCGCAACGTCACCGTGACCGACGAAGCCTGCGTGATCGCAAAACAATTTTCCGAGAGCTGGCGCGCAGCGGATGTGGTCATCACGACAGGCGGCCTCGGCCCCACCTGCGATGATCGCACGCGCGAAGTGATCGCGGAAGTCCTCGGGCAAAAATTGGTCTTCGATGTCGAAGCGGAGAAGGCCATCGCCGACCGTTTCAACCTGCTCGGGCGCACGATGACCGCCAACAATCTCAAGCAAGCGTATCGCCCCGAGCGCGCCGAGTTGCTGCCCAATCCGAACGGCACCGCGCCCGGCCTCTGGGTCGAGCAGGACGGCAAGGTGCTGTGCATGCTGCCGGGTCCGCCCAACGAATTGCAGCCGATGTTCCTCGATCAAGTGCTGCCGCGGCTGACGCAGCTCGGGTTGTTGCTCGACCGCGAAGCCTACGTGCAACTCCGCACCGCGGGCATCGGCGAATCGGCGCTCGAGACGCGGCTCCAACCGATTTTCGCGCGCCACGGCGATGCGCTCAGCATCGCGTTTTGCGCCCATCAAGGTCAGGTCGATTGCCGCCTCAGCTCGCCCGACGGACGTCTTTCGTTGAGTGAGCTGGACGAACTCGCGCGTGAATGCGGCGCCTCGCTCGGCGAGGATCTTCTGTGCTTTGGCCACGACTCGCTCGCAAAGGTCACGGCCGATCTTTTGCGCGCCAATGAGAGCACCCTCGCCGTGGCCGAGACCGCGACCGGCGGCATGCTCGCAAGTTGTTTCACCGATCTCGCCGGCGCATCGAAGTTTTTCGCGGGCGGCGTGGTCTGCTACGACAACGAAGCCAAGATGCAGCTGCTCGATGTGCCCGAGTGCCTCCTCGCCCAACACGGCGCTGCGAGCGCGGAAAACGCCGTCGCCATGGCCACGGGCGCCGCGGAGCGCATGGGCGCCGATTTTGCGCTCGCCGTCACCGGTTATTGTGGCGCCACCGCCGGCCCGTGTCACCCGGTCGGCGCGGTGTACATCGGCCTCTACACGCCCTGCGGCGTGTGGTCGAAAAAGCTGAGCATCCCCGGCCCGCGCAGCACGATCAAACTCCGCGCCGTCAATGCCGCGCTCGACTGGCTGCGACGCGAGCTGTTGCGCACTCGTCGCGGCGCGACCTGCAACCAGCAACATCGCGCGCAAGCCTGAGCGGCCAGGAGCGACGCGCGCCTGCGCCTGCGAATCGGCGACGTCGTTTTCTCGCGACGAACGATAACGCGCTCAGCCGAGCAGGTTTTTCAGCGCTGCGAGATACTTGGCCTGCGTGTCGCGGATCACCGATTCCGGCAGCGAAGGCGCCGGCGGTTTTTGATCCCACGCGATCGCGAGCAGATGATCGCGCACGAATTGTTTGTCGAAGCTCGGCGGCGATTGATCCGGCGCGTATTGATCGGCCGGCCAGTAGCGCGACGAATCCGGCGTGAGCACTTCATCGATCAACACGAGTTTGCCCGAGGCATCCGTGCCGAATTCGAATTTTGTATCCGCCAGGATCATACCGGCGTCGCGCGCGCGGTCGTGACCGAGCTGGTACAAGGCGAGGCTCACGGTCTTCACTTGCTCATAAAGCGCAGCGCCGACCGCCGCAGCGCCTTGCGCGTCATTGATCGGTTCATCGTGCTGTCCCTTCGGGGCCTTGGTCGTGGGCGTGAACAATGGCTCGGGAAGACGAGCCGCCTGGCGCAGACCCGCGGGCAAACGATGTCCGCAAACCTCGCCGGTTTTGCGATACGAACTCCAGCCGCTGCCGACCAGATAACCGCGGACCACGCACTCGATGGTGAGCGGCTTGAGTTTTTTCACCACCATGCTGCGCAATTGCAGATCGCGATCGACGATGCCGCGCCGCGCAAACTCGCCGGCCTGATCGGGCAGCAGGTGGTTTTCGATGATCCCGGTCGTCTGCGCGAACCACCACAGGCTCATTTGATTCAAGATGATGCCCTTGCCCGGGATGCCATCCGGCAAAATCACATCGAAGGCCGACAACCGGTCCGTCGCCACCAGCAACAACGCATCGCCCAGATCGAAAATCTCGCGGACCTTGCCCGACGCGATTCGCGGAAACGGCAGGGACTCGATGGAGGTGACAGCCCGGGCGGGCAAAGCGGCGGAGATTTCAGCGGAAGTCATGCGGCGACAAATGGGCCGCGATACTCCGCGAGCGATTTCTGGAATCAAGGCAAAGCCGGTGCGCGCCCCTAAACCCCGCGATCTGCGCGACCGGTTATTCGTGGGCAACTGACAGGCAGAAACCTGAAAAAAACGCTTGCACGACCCACCTGCGAACCTAAGTTCGCGCCCCTTTCGTTCTTTGCGTCCCCATCGTCTAGCCCGGTCCAGGACACCACCCTTTCACGGTGAGAACCGGGGTTCGAATCCCCGTGGGGACGCCATTTTTTGAAGCCCGTAACTCAAAGCGAGTTACGGGCTTTTTTGTTTTCTGCGCACTCTCCCTATCGAGCTAGCGCCCCCGCCAGATCGCAAACGACCTTGGCGTCTCATTCAGTGCTTTTGGGGGTTCGTTCGGTGTGAGTGGGCGGACTTCGGCCTCCTGGGTTCGGCGCGTGGGCCTCAGCGGCCGAGGAGTTTGGCGACGATAAAAATAACAATCGCGCCGATCAAACCGCCGCCGAGGAGCATATAGATAATCGAATAACCGACGGCGGCCAAAGGCATCAATGCGAGCAAGGTCATGATGGTATATATTGAGGGTTAATATTAAACAACTGGATCGATAACGACATCGTGTTTCGCCGCGCAGAGAGCGCCGCTCTTCCCACCCAGACTCGCCGAGATCGCGCCGATGACAAAGGACACAAAGGCGCCAAGAGAGAACATCGCCAGAGCATTGGCCGCCTTCTCCGCCGCTTCGCGGGCCTTGATTTCTGCTTCCGCTTTCACTGCGGCCAGCTCGGTTTTCATCTCGTCGTAATAACGAGTCCACTCAGTGACCATGCGGTCCGCATCGGCTTCGCTGATGCCGGCGTTGGACGCCACGGCATTGACGAGCGTCGCGCGCGCCTGCGCGCGGTCGTTGGGTTGTTGCGGATTAAAATATCGGGCGAGCGCGGCGGCGAGGTTGCGTTTATTACGCAGGCTTTCCGCCGGAGACGCTGAGGTGCGGCCGGCGCCCGCTTCCTCGGCGAAACTAGCAAGTGCGGCGCCGGAGCGCTCGGTCGCCTGCTTGGCGAGATCGGCGATCCCACCCGCAGCGGCGGCCGCCGGTTTGCCTGCAAGCGAGAGCCCGCCGCCCACCAGTTTCGAGAGATCGCTCATCGCCCAGCCGGCGGCGCCCGACACCAGGATCACGCCCGCCACCGTCGCCGCGCACCACACGATAAAACCGTGGAGGCAGCCGTTCATGCGCACGCTGTGGGGCGAATAACGCCCGGCGATCCACCCACCAAACCACAACGATAATACTGCACTGATGCCCTGCACGATCAGCGCACCGGCGCCTAAATCGGCAATGGGATTTTCTTCGGTGATTGGATTATAAACCGCGAATCCCAAACCGGATCCTAAAAGCATGAAGAGCACTTGAAGGCCCATCGCTACTATCAAACCGGCAATGATCGCAGCCCAGCACACTTTTGGGCGGCCGGTCGCAATCACACGGGAAGTATAAACATCGGAACGACTGAGTTCGGCGGGAGTGGTCATAGGAGGAGGGGGTTTATAGGAACCGGAAGGCGCCATCATCGGCGCCCGCGATTCATCCCTGCATGCAACATCCGGACGATCGATCCTCACGCGTGTGAAGGCTCAGGGGATGATGCATTCAAAGACTTGCACCCGTCCCGCTTGAAGTGTGCCACGCGCCTCGGCGCCTCTCCGCTCCTATGAAAATCGCGAATAGGGGCGGGCCGTCATCGGCGGCAACGGTCATTCTGCATTTGCCGAAAATGCACGAGAGGGCATTTAGCCCTGATCTTATGCCACATCTCGGATCACCGCGGACGCGGTAGGTGCGGATGACGGGCCTGCGCCTCGCATGTAGTGATCCTTTATTTTAACCAGTTTCGCGTGAACGAAACTGGCGGAGAGGGAGGGATTCGAACCCTCGGTACCCTTGCGGGCACGCCTGATTTCGAGTCAGGTACAATCGACCACTCTGCCACCTCTCCGAGGCGGGAAGGCGGGACGCTAGGAAGCCTCGCTCAAAACGGAAGCCGAAAGTTTCGGCCGTGAGCGTTGGTTTTTCCGATCCGGCTTTTAGCCACTGCGCTCCACGGCTGGCGCACAGATGCGCATACTTAAAGAGTGTAGGATGAGACGCGCGGAGCGCATAAAACGGATCCGCAGCTAAAGATGCCGGCGAAGGGTCGCGGAGACCGCTGCGCATGCGTCAAAGACGCCCGCTATCTCTCCGTTTTTGGCGGCCCAAACTCACCCCAAGCAGCGCCCCAGTCCGCACATCCGCCTGCCCTTTTCGCGCCGTGCGGGCGCGCGTTTTTCCACGCGTCTTCTTCTCGCCTATTATTCCCGCGTTTTGCTCCCAAAAACGGCGGCCGAAATCCCTCAGTTTTTCGACACGTTTTTGATCACCGATCCGGCCTTGGCGGACTTTCTCCCTCGGGGGAAACCTCAGCGCCGCACGGCAAGACAAAATTTGCGGAAAAATCTCCGCGCAACGTTAGAAAACCCATTGACGCGCCAGAGCGGGAACCCCATCGGTTGTGGCGCCGTCGGGCAGCGACCACAACGGGTTGTGGTCAATAACTAGTCAATAAGTTCCAACAACCCAAGCTCGCCCGCCGCCTTTTCCCGGCAACAAGTCTCGTTCTTCGGCGCTGCCCACCCCACTCGCCAACGTTCCTACCGCTGTCCTTTTTCGTCGTTTTTCGCCTTCGTTTTTCACCGTCATTTTCCCTCCCGTCCTTCGTCGTCCTCTGCCATGCAAAAATCGTTTCAAGTTGGTTCCAAAACGTTCGTCCTCGACCAGGCCAAAGCCGAAGCCGCTTTCGCCGACAAGAAGGTGATCAACGGCCGTGAATCCATGGCCTTCAACCTCCTCCCGCTGAAGTACCAGTGGGCCTACGATCTGTACCGCACCATGAAGGCCAACCACTGGGAGCCGGAGGACATTCCCATGGGCAAGGACATCGAGCAGTGGCGCGACGAAAAGGCCGTCAACGACATCGAGCGTTGGATCATCCGCATGGGCATCGGTTATTTCTCCGCCGCCGAGGGCATCGTCGGTGACAACATCCAGCACGTCGTCCGCGAGCTCGTGACCGCCCCCGAACTCAAGCTCGTCCTCGGCCGTCACGCTCACGAGGAAAACATCCACGCCGATTCGCTGCTCTATATGATCTCGTCGCTCGGCATCAACCCGCACGAGTGCGAAGCGATGTTCGACGACATCCCCACGATCGCCCGCAAAAACGAGTTCGTCGTCCGCAACTCCCGCAATCTCCGCCGCGATCTCGATCTCACCCAACCCGAGAACAAGCGCCTGCTCGCGAAGAATATTTTCCTCTTCGGCCAGTGCATGGAGGGCACGCAGTTTTACGGCTTGTTCGGCATGATCCTCTCGCTTTATCGCCAGAATAAATTCCCCGGCATCGGCCAGATGTTCCGCTACACGCTGCGCGACGAATCCAACCACATCGAGGTCTTCCGCAATCTCTTCATGGACCTCATCGAGGAGAACCGCGAGATCTGGACCAACGAGTTCAAGGAAGAGCTCCGCGCCACCATGGCCGAGGCCGTCACCCTCGAAAAAGAATTCATCCGCGACTGCCTGCCCGCCGATTCCGTCGGTCTCAGCAAAGACGAATTTATCACCTACATCGACTACATCGCCGACCGCCGCCTCGAGGGCTGCGGCCTGGCGCCGCTCAGCAGCGGCATCAAGAATCCGCTCCCCTGGCTCGCCGAGATGATGGACATCAAGAAGGAACAAAACTTCTTCGAAGGTCGCGTCACCGAGTATCAAAAGGCGTCCTCGCTGCAGCAGACAAGCGACGACGATTTGTGAGCGACTCGCCCGGGAGCGTCGCGTCCCCCTGACGCCGCGGCGCATCCGGCCGGCTTTTTCTTCCCCCCAAAAACCACCACCTGTCCGCCGTTCGTTTCGCGTGCCCGCCTCCCCGGCTGGCGCGCTCTTTCCGTCCTTCGCACCCGACCGTCCTTTCGTTGTATCCAGTTTTCCACGACACCGCATCCACCGCCTTCCGCATCTCGATGAACATCTCTTCCGACCTCGCCCTCAAACACACCATCATCCACACCCCGAAGGACCAGAAGCCTCACTTCGCCTGGCGCGACCTCATCGCCGCGGATTTCCCCCTCGTGCCCGAGACCGTGCTCACCGCGCCCACCGGCGATGAACGTTTCGAGCTCGGCAAAGTCGCCGACACCGTCGGCAAGGCCCTCACCAACGTCCTGCTCGCCCGCGGCGAAACCAACATCTTCACCGAGGCCAACCGCACCTTCGTCGCCCGCATCATCCGCGAAGTCGCCGCCAATCTCGCCGAGCTCGCCCGCCGCCAGTCGCCCCTCAAGATTTCCCTCAACGATCTCTACGAACTCCTCGAGAAAACGCTCATCGATAACAACGCCTACGATGTCGCCAAAAGCCTTCTCCTGAATCGCTCGCGCAAACTCACGACCGACGCCGGCGCGCCCTTCGCCACCGTCCGCGTCATCCGCCGCAATCACCAGATCGTCCCGTTCAACGCCCAGAAGATCGAAATCGCCATCCGCAAGGCCTTCCTCTCGCTCCAGCGCGACTCCGCCGCCGCCGTCGACATCACCGAGCGCGTCGCCTCCCGCGCCCTCGCGTCGAAACAGTCCTTCATCCACATCGAAGAGATCCAGGACATCGTCCAGGAAGAGCTCATGAAGGCCGGCCACTTCAAGGTCGCCGAGCAATACATCCTCTACCGCGCCGATCGCAACGCCGCCCGCGCCGCCGGCCTCGACACCACCTCGCCCGCCCCCGTCGCCATCCCGCAGCAGGGTGCCATGATCATGGTGAAAAAATCCGACGGCGAATCCGTCCTCTGGGACCGCGCCGACCTCCAGAAGCGCATCGAATTCGCCCGCATCGGCCTCGATCTCAATCTCACCAACGACGAGATCGAAGCCGAGCTCCTCCGCTCCGTCTTCGACCAGATTTCCCAAAAGGACCTCGACGCCACCATCCTCCTCAATTCGAAAACCCTCATCGAAAAGGACGCCGACTTCGCGAAGTTCGCCGGCCGCATCCAGCTCTCCTACATCTACGAGGAAGTCCTCGGCTGGGACATCGCCCGCGACGGCATCGGCAAGCTCAAGGAAGCCCATCGCAAAGCCTTCAAGGCCTACCTCGAACATGGCGTCGCCATCAAACGCCTCAACCCGCGCCTCCTCGAGTTCGACCTCGAGCGCCTCGCCGCCGCCCTCGATCCGTCGTCCGACCTCGAGTTCGATTTCCTCGGCATCCAAACGCTCTACGATCGCTACCTCATCATCGACAAAACCGGCAAGACCGCCCGCCGCCTCGAGACGCCCCAGTTCTTCTGGATGCGCGTCGCCATGGGTCTCTTCCTCGATGAAAAAGGCGACCGCGAAGCCCGCATCACCGGTCTCTACGAACTCTACAAGAGCCGCCGTTTCTGCAGCTCTACGCCCACACTCTTCAACTCCGGCACGCTCCACTCGCAGCTTTCGTCCTGCTATCTCTATTACGTCGACGACTCGCTCGAGGGCATCATGTACCGCGGCATCGCCGAAAACGCCTTCCTCGCCAAATGGGCGGGCGGCCTCGGCGGTTCCTGGACCGCCGTCCGCGGCACCGGCGCCTACATCGCCGGCACCAATGGCGAATCCCAGGGCGTCATCCCGTTCCTGAAGCTCCACAACGACCAGCTCGTCGCCGTCAATCAGGGCGGCAAACGCAAAGGCTCCGGCTGCGCCTACCTCGAGTCCTGGCACAACGACATCTTCGAGTTCCTCGAACTCCGCAAGAACACCGGCGACGACCGCCGCCGCACCCACGACATGAACACGGCCAACTGGGTGCCGGACCTGTTCATGCAGCGCGTCGAGGCCGACGGCGAATGGACGCTGTTCTCGCCCGACGAGACGCCCGACCTGCACGATCTCTACGGCGTTGCGTTCAGGACGGCTTACGAAGCCTATGAGGCCAAAGCGGCTGCCGGCGGCATCAAGGTGTTCCGCAAGATCCGCGCGCTCGACCTGTGGCGCAAGATGCTGACCATGCTGTTCGAGACGG
>CAZNJG010000007.1:0-207843 GCA_964573305.1 uncultured Opitutaceae bacterium | reverse complement strand
TTTAGCAGAGACTTAAGGGCTACGCGATACCTATTTCACGAAATATCCGGGCTAGGCCTTCCAGTGTCCCCAAAAAGGGAACAAGCGGCTCGCCACGGTTTAAAAAATCTGAGAGCATTTTGCGGACTATATACATCTTCCACGACCGCGTTTCCTCCGAAGGATTCATGCGTTAGATCTGCTGCATTGAACGTACGAATTCCGAAGTTCTATCGGCAGGCGATTGAATCGCATTTGAAGGAGGAGGGCGTTGGGACGATCGCGAACTTGCTGAGAATCAGAATTGGACTGCCCCTGCTTGTCGGCCGGAGGCAAAAGGCAGCGGTGGTATCGAGGAAGCGACGGAAGCATCGAGGCTTCGATTCGAATTCTCTGGAAGAAATTCGGCGGGTTCAACGGATAGAGCAACTCTGTCAACAACGTGAGGCAAGATCATGTACCTAAAACTATTTAGCGGAGATGCCGAAGCCGGAACCCCGGATTATGTTCTTTTAATCCAAAGTGAAAAAGTAGTCGCTTGGAGAGGGCAGCCAGAGGTGATCCGGGCCATTTATCGCGTGGCCGGCTGTCCCCATCCGGTTCTTAGCCTAGTCCTTGGATTTGAGGAGGAGTTGCCGGTGATTATTGCGCAAGAAATTGCGGAGGAATTCATTCGTGTTTTAGCGCCGGGTATCTCCGATCTTGATGCACCCAGGTTGATTGTGATCCATGCAGAGGACGCAAACCATCGGGAAGGAAAGAGGACTGGTATCCATATTAGCCTGTCGAAGTTGCACATAGGCCTCGGGAGAGTAGTGAATTGGCTGCCTGGAAAGGGGGCCATAAATCTCCTACTGCATTGGGTGGAAGCGGTGAATAAGCACTGCAATCTACGTTCTCCACTGGCCAATCGACGGCGGTTAATTCTGCCGAGGAAAAATTTTATTATCCGACTTCTCAAGCGGGATGTTGAAGAGATTTTTTCCAGCAATCAGGACCCGGTCGACTATTTGGACGCTTTGCAAGAGCTGGCAGACAATCGCTTCGAAAATGGGAAACTCCCCTGTCGGGCCAACATTCATCTGCATACCAACGAACACTCTTATGTATACGAAGCCAAAATCGGAAATGAAAGTTATTTGCTCGGACGAGTCCGTCGTACTTTCGGGGCGAGAAATCGTCGCCCAGAGACTCACGCTAGAGAAATTGAAGGAAGCGCTGAAGCCAATGGAGGAAAAAATGGATTCTATGGAGCGATCTTTAATCGAATTGAAGCGGAGCGTCGAAAGCAGCTCAGAAAAATCATCGCGATCTCAGACCTGCTATCTAACGGTGGCGCAGACAGGTTGGGTGGCGTTAGTGACATTTATCATCATTGGCATGTGCGCCCACAACGGGGCGCCTATTCTAAAGATACTGGAGGCATTAGTCCCATAAAGGATGCATCGATAATAATCGGCCGATGAAGAAGCTCACATTCTATAGTCCGCAGCGGCATCCGGACGATCTGCGACTGATCGCGTTTCAGAAATCGATCATCGAGCGATTGGTCGCGGAGCGCGATGGCAAGCAGTTGCCAAAGCATCGGTTGCAGTCAAGTAGCGGAGGTCCTTTATACGTATTGGCGATGGCCGCTAGAAACTCCCGGCGCCCATGATTGCAAGAATTCTAATGCCGGATGGCGAACTTGTGGAATTTAATCGTTCGGAGGTGCTTTCGGTGCAAGAAAAGCTGCGGCCACATCATCTCCGAATTTGTCGATGCGCTTGTTCGCCAGAGCGGAATCTATCGGTTCAAATCGTGAGAGTTCCGGGAGTTGCTGGAGCGTTACATACTGTAGCTCTTCCGGATGAGAGGCATCTTCACATGCGTAGCTGTGGGGCTGTCGGTTTCGAATACGATCACCTTCCCACATTTCATGAAGCGGTAGAAGAGAGTTTCACCGCGGTTTATTGTGCGAGTTTGTCCCAAGATGGAAACTATGCCGTGGAATTCTTGCGAACTCTGGCGGAGAGGTACCGGCCTCCCAGGAATCACGAGATTGTATTGGCGGAGGTGCCGCTCAAATTTAAGATACCGCTCGACGAAGAATTGGTGGAAATTGATTTGAGGGAGTTTGTAGATAACGCTTGGCAAAATCGCACTTGGCAAGTGGTCGCGGGTACGGATTTTGGCGGTCGCACGTCCGCACATGGGCGCGAAATCGTCGGTGACTACTTCGTCTCCGCACTGCGTGAAAAAGACTCTGGAGTTTTTAAAAGCCTGCACGCTTGGCCGATGAGCTACACAACGCGGGCGACGTTTCATAGTTTGGAGGAATTCTCCCTGTTACTCTTTCTGGAAGAAAATGGGATCGGGTACTTCAAGCCTCCTGCTCAACGCTGTTCACGCTTTTTGCCTGATTCGCCTCTGAAGGAAGTGCTCCTTAAACTCGAGAGGGAGAAACTATGGGTAGACGTTATCCTCCTTACGCCAGAGCCCTGCATAGTAGAACTGGTTAGCTTGGGGACAGACTTGGCGTACGATATTCGTTGGGCTGAAAAGCAGAACAGTCTAACGGCGCTGGTCGAAAATAACCTATCCTTCGGCTTTCTTGCCATTTCCGCGGAAAAGCGAGGGCGGAAATGGCTCCGTATCGCCGGAGAAGTCCCGCCAGTTCTGAGGGCCTATGTGGCAGAGAACGAGTAAATCTGCCTTCCCGGGTATCTGCTATCATACTGTATGCACTCCTCTTGGAAACAGCGAAATCCTGCCTTCACCGCCTCTGAGCGGTTGCTGGAACTTGTAGCGATCGCTGAGGACCGGCTGACGGCAGTGGAATTTGCCGCCCTTCAGGTTGGCCCGCTCCGGTCGGTTGCCACGATCTATCGTCGCATTAAGGAGGGAGCGATTGCTCCCATTGAGGATCGCGGGCGAATTCATTTCTTGGAGTTGCAGGTTCGGGTGCATTTTTCCGTGAGGTCTGCGACGACGAGCAGCGGGGTGCTGAGAATCGCTCACGGATCTGCGAAACTGCATGCGGCCACCGCCTTCGATTCCATCGAGCTATCTGCGTAGAGATCGGAAACCATCATGCCGACAGCTTGGAAACAACTGCGCCAGGGCACGAAATCATCAGGATTTCGTGCCGCTGTCGCATGCATTTCAAAGCCGGTGCATCATGAATTGTGGGTAAGCGCGGCGAAGCTCTCTTCAGAGACCGGAATCAGCGAAGCTCTGATCGCGGAATACACCGAGAGAAATTTGATCAGCCATTTGCCAGGTACAGATCCCCACTACCGCGTCAGCCGGGTAATCGCGGATCTGGAAGCCATCGAAGCCCAGAGTTTGATCAATCAATCGCCGGTATTTTTGACGGGAGCAGGTCCTGACTTGGCGCAGGCATCCGCTTGAGTGGCCGAATCGACCAAAACTGCTCCGCCTCCGCTGGACTGACCAGTTTTAGATAAGACTCCCAAATTATGTCCGGTGTATTGCCTGCCTGCAGGGATGCTTCCCCCACATTGCGGCAGTGGGCGACCAGCATTGAGCAAAATGTGTGGCGGAGGACGTCGTGCTCTAATTTAAAACGTTTGCGAACTTCGACATAGAGCCGCTTGAAGTTTCTGCACAATATAGGGTACTCATCGAGCGGATACGCTTTTAGCCACTCCGCTAAATTTGGCTGGATAGTGATATGCCGCGGCTTCTTGGTTTTGGTGATGTTCCAAGGCAGCCGGATGGTGTTATCATCAAGATGCACAAACTCCGGTTTGAACTTGCTGATCTCTCCGTCGCGGTAGTCAGGCCGTATGCCGGTGAAAAGCGTCAGCGCAAAAAATGGTACCAGCCGCCCTTCCGCGAAGGTTTCAACGAAGCGCATAAGTTCAAGGGCCTGGTCCGCGCGGCGGATGACGATTTCTTTTTTGGCGAGCTGAGCTTTCCGGAATTTGCTGACCTCCAATGCGGGATTGTCACGCCGCCATCCGCGGGTGACGCAGAATCCGAAGAAGGTTGAAAGATAGCTGCGGCGGTTATTCCACGTCTTGTTGGAAAACACCGCGCGGCCGTCAGCGTCAGCAGGGAACGTTTTTCGGAGATAGTCTTGAAGATCGAGATGGCTGATGGCGGCCACGGCCCGCTTTCCACCGAAGTATTGTTCGAAGCGGTCCATCTCCAGGCCGATGCTCGTGAACTGCCTGTTTCGGAGGGATCCTTTCTCGTGTTCGCGCATGCGTTCTTCGAGATAGGCGGCCAAAGCATCGTGAACGGTTTTAGCGCCAGCCGGTGCCCGATAGTTTCTGAGATAGAAAAGCAGGGCTGCCGCCAAGGATTCGCTAGAATGGCGTCCTTTGATTTCGGAAAGGGCGCTGGCTACGGATCTCGCTTCGGCCGGGGAAATCACGCCGGCGAGTGCGCCATGGAATGCCTCGAGATCCATGAGACTCATCCCGGGATGGTCCTTGTTCAGCCGGGCGAACACGGCCTCCGCTTCTTGAATCTGTGGGTTGGAGAGATGCGTGCGAACGGGCGCCTTGTTGACGTCTCGTCCGAACAGAATCGCGTCCTGCTCGTTCCGGAACTTTTCAGCCTCCTTTTGCTGTGCGAACTGCCTGCGAATCTGCCGGCGGTTGAGGGTGCCGGTGACCAGCCAGCTGCGTCCTGTTTTCAGGTCCAGCGGTGTGATTTTGAAGCCTCGGGAAGCCATGCAACTGATAAAAATTTATCAGCCAAGGCGGCGGAGTCCAGCAGTGAGTTTTTTGAAATTACGTAACTCACTCTCTAGGAGAGGCTTCCTCCCTTTCGCAAATGGGGCGGCCAACGGGATTCGAACCCGCGACCCCAAGAATCACAATCTTGTGCTCTAACCAACTGAGCTATGGCCGCCGTAAAGGGGCGGGGAATTTCAGTGTCGGGGGTGGGGCTGTCAATCCCTTCTTCGCCGCGAATTTTTCCACGCTGATCGCGCGGTTTCCCCGTCTGTTTCCTCGCTTCACATGGCAGGCGGTGACGCGTCGGGAGAGGGCGTTCAGCCCTCGCCGGGGATGATGGCAGTGATTTCGCGGTGCTTACGGCCGCGTATGACGATTTCCACTACGTTCAGGGAAACCGTTTCGCGCGTTTTGAGCCAAGGGGCATCGCCGGCGTAGCGCGTGGTGTCACCGGCAGATTCACCCGTGGCCGCGTTGGCGAGCGGCGCGAGGATGAGAAAACGTTCCTGGGGCTCGTCGCCGATGCGGATGCGGAGTTCGAGGCCTTCGCTGCCGGTGCGGACGGGCGCGGCGGCCTGGGCGTCGAGGGTGTGGATCGTGAGATGGCCTTCGTCGCGATCGAGGAGGAACTCGAGCGTGTATTTGCGCGGGCCGATGTCGGTGAGCGGTCCGCCGTGAGGGCCGGCTGGAGGGAGCGGCGAGGTGGATTCGCGCGGAGAGCATCCGGCGGGCAGAAGCGCGGCAAGCGTGACGAGAATCGGAAGGAAGTGGCGGCGATGGATTTTCATGAGGGGGAAATTTTCCGGGGGAAAGGGATCAGTGTTCTGGCTCAATGCGCGGGCGGTGGCGGCGCGTCGGGTTCTTGTTTTTGCAGCTCTTCGCCGATGCGTCCGGCCCAGTCCACGAGTTGCGCGATTTGCTCATCGGTGAGGTGGGCGTCGCCGTGTGCGCGGAGATACGAGGGCAGCGGCATGCGGTGTTCGAAGAGCGCGTAGGAGATCGCTTCGAGTTTTCGGCCGGCACGCGCGGGCGAGTATTCGGGAAAACGCGAGAAATTGAGATGCCGTTTGCCCGTGCGCACGTGGGTGTTGATCCACCAGCCGACGGGCTGCACGGAGGCGTACCACGGGTAGCGCGTGTGGTCGGAATGGCAGTCGAAGCAGCTCGTGCGCAGGGCGGTTTTGAGGTCGGCCGGAATGTCGAAGCCGGCCAGCGGATCCGCAGCGGCGGCTTGGGCGTCGAGGTTGCGGGTGGGGCGGAGAAACTGGATGCCGATCAAGACGGCGCCCGCGAGGAGCAGGTTTTTTTTGAGCGGTCGCATGACGATCAGCGGCGATACTGGCGCACGATTTTTTGGATGCGCTCGTCGAGCGCGGCCTGTTTGGTCGCGGCGTATTCCTGACGGAGCGCGGCGAATTCGAGCGAGAGAGCGGGGAGGGCGCGCGCGGTTTTGCGGCCGAGCGGGGTTTCGAAGAATACGGCGAGTTCGGCCAGTTCTCCGGCGGTGAAATGACGGTCGTAGAGCGCGGCGAGCTGCGGCTTCAGTTCTTCCCAGCGAATCGACGTATTGAACCAGCTGGTCATGGCGGCGCGAATTTCGACGACGCCGGCGCTGGGAAAACCGTTCGACGTGAGCTGCTGAATGAGCGCGTCCACGGAAGAATCGAACTCCGCTTTCAGGCCCGCTTGTGCGTCCGTGAGATCGAGGATTTTGAGCGCGAGTGCGCTGGGGGCGGCTGCGGTTTCCGTCGCGGGGGAGGGCGCGGTCGCGCGGCCAGATAAGGGCGCGAGAGCGAGGAGGATTGAGACGAGAATGCGGGATGACATGGTTCTTTTAATTCACATATAACCAGTGTGAAAATAACCGATTGGTCGATAATTTTCTTAAATCGTCGTTCGGGTTGTCTGCGGTAGTCCATTCATAAAATATTGATAAAAAACAATTTTATATGTTTTTGCCGGCTATTGAGGCGGGCTTCCCAAAATCTAAAATAAAGCTTGAAATCATATCTGATAAGTGTGTGTTAAGAGGTGTTCTCAAATCTTCCGGCGCGAGCGGTGGTTTGAGGCCAAGTCCCACCAGTCATCTGGAGGCGTCCGTTACGCTCACTTTCCAGATGCGATTTGTGGCGGCGCTTGCAGCGCCGATACAGGCCTCCCACCGGCAGGATCCGGACGAGGCGGGGAATCGCTGACGGGGTTGATCTCTGCCGATGGGCAGAGGGAGCGGAAGCGGAGTCATCTCTCACGACTCATCCGATTCCCATGTTCAAAAAGACTCTCTTCACACGCGCCCTCGCTGTCGGCGGACTCGCGTTCACATCAACTGCCTGGGCGGACGACGCCTCGCTTCAAAAGCAAGTGGACGAGCTCACGCGGCTCGTGCGTCAACTGCAGGCGCAGGTCGGGCGCGCGGAGCTTCCGCCAGCGTCCCCGGCTTCCGCGGGCTCGCGCGACACGACCGCCTCGGCCGGGCGCGATCCGGTGACGGCGGAAGACGTCGAATCGGTGCGCGAGCAGATCGGCGATCTTCTGGAGCGGCGTTTGCGCGTGCGCAATGGCGTCGGCGTCGTGCTCAACGGCAGCGCCGCGGTGCGTTATGTGGATTCGCACAATATCCCGGCGACGCCTTTCAACGCCGCGTATGGCGGCAGCAGTTTTTCGATTCCCATCGCGACCGTGGGCTTCACGGGTTTGCTGCGCAGCGAGCCGGCCAGTGAGGGCGATGTGCGTTACGCGCTCTCGTTTAACTACGCCGGCGCGGCCAACACCACGCGCGTTCACGATGCGTTCATCACGGTGGGCGTGAAAAGCCTCTCCAAGAAAGAACTCGAGCCGGCTTACACGCTCGGGTTGCAGCTCGGCCAGCAGGCGGTGTTCTTCGGCAACGACAACGTCGGTGGCGAAGAGCTGCGTCCGAGCATCAACGGCGCTTCGTATCTGAGTGCATTCCGCACGCGCGACATCGGCTTGGTCGCTTCCGGCGGTTTGTGGTGGAACTACGATTCCGCGGCGACGAGCGACACGCAATTCGTGCCGACGCTCGCGTACACGCTGGGCGTTTTCAACGGCAGCGGCGTGGGAGCCGTCGACGAAAACTACGACAAGGCCTTGCTCGGCAAACTCGTTTACTCGCCCTTCACGCGCTACAACTCGTTTTTCCAAGGTCTGAAACTCGGCGTCTCGCGCATCCAGTGGGCCACGGGCGCGCGTCAGACCAAGGTCAACAAGGAGCTGCACAGCGTGAGTTTCGAATGGTTGAAACTGCCGTTTCTCACGACCGCGGAGTACGTTTGGGGGCGCGACGATCCCGCCGCTCCCGGGCCGGACATTGAGAAGGAAGGCTTTGTCGCCACTGTGTTTTACCGGCCGGGCAAGCTCCCCGATTTCGAGCCGCTCGTGCGCTTCGATCGGTGGAACTACAATCGCAACCTGGTCGAAAACGGCCGCCGCGATACCACCACGATCGGGTTCAATTATTACTTCTGGCAGAAAGACCCGATCGTCCGCCGCACCTACGAAACGGTGAAGACCGAGCGCGTGATCAAGATCCAGGTGAACTACCTGTTCGTGCGCGACACCGCGCTCCCGCCCGATGCCCCCAGCGCGAACCAATTCCTCTCCCAGTTCGTGATCGCCTTCTGATTTTCCAGTCCGACCCGCAACCGTCCGTCCCGTCACACTCACATGAAATCCATCCGTCTCGTCACGCTCGTCCTCCTCATCATCGCAGTCGCGACGTCCGCAGGCTCTGCGTTCGCCGCACCTTCCAAGAAAAAGCTCACCACCGTGATCGTGCCGCTCAACTCCTGGACGGCCATCGCCGCCAAGAAAGGCTGGCTCGCCGAAGAGTTCGGCAAACTCGGTTTGAAATCCGCGGTCATCGATCAGGGCACCTCCGCCGTCGCCGGCCAGGAAGCCGCCTTGCTCGCGCGGGGCGAAGTCCACTTTGCATCCCGCATGTCGTATCCAGCGTTGATTCATAAAACGAACGGACTCGACGCGGTCATCATCTGGCAGTCGGGCAAATCCGACATCTACCGCACGCCGCTCGTCACGTTGAAGGAATCGCCGATCCAAACCATCGCGGATTTGAAAGGTAAAACTTACGGCGGGAGCCGCGTGGGTTGCGGCTGGAGCTCGCCCTACGAAGCGCTGAGAAAAGCGGGACTGCCGCTCGATACGGCGACGAAGAAAGGCGAGGTGCGTTTTCTCAATCAGGGCAGCAGCATCGCCACCACCTCGGCGTTGCTCGGCGGACAAATCGATTTCACCGCCACCCACATCGCGCTCAACGGCTGGGCGAACCTCGTCACGCAGGGCGTCATCAAAGTCGTGGGCCGCAGTGTCGAGGACGGCGTGTACGTGAACGCCGCCGGCCGTCCGGCGATCTTTGCTCTGCGCGAATTCGCCGAGGCCCACCCTCAGGTCATTCAAGCCTTCCTGCGGTTGCGCGAACGCACGGCCGATTGGATTCGCGAAAATCCCGATGAATCCGCCTCGATCATCGCGCGCGAAAACCGCGTGCCGCGTTACGTCGCGAAGTTTCAGATCACCGACGCCTCGACCTTCGATTTCATGCCGGCGGAGACGAGCTGGGATGCCGCCGTGGCCAGCATCAAGGCCTTCCAGCAATGGTACAAAGACAACGACGACGACATCCTCGCCAAGCAGTCGCTCACGGATGCGCAGATCGAGGCCTTTGTTGACCGCCGTTTCTTCAAGGGCGGCCAGTACTCCGGCTACGAACTCTGAGCGAATCGATCGAAACCATGAGTTCCGTTCAATCAACCACGCTCGCGCCGCCGATCGCCGCGCCCGCCGTGTCACCGCGGCGTGCACGAACAGGCGCGGGCTTTCTCTCGCGGTGGTTTCGCCGCGCGTATCCCTGGATCCTGCCCGCGGCGATCCTGGCGCTCTGGCAGATCGCTGTATCCTCGCAGTGGATACCGCCCATCCTGCTGCCCGCGCCGTCGCGCGTGTTGAACAGCGCCCTCGACATGTTTGCCGAGGGGCTGTTGCTCACCGATTTTTTCACCAGTCTTAAAATCGTGCTGCACGGTTTCGCGTGGGGCGCGGTCCTCGGTCTCGGCCTCGGCGTCTATGCCGGATTGTCGCGGGTGGTGGAGCGCGTCATGGGCCCGACGCTCGATGCGATCCGCCAGGTGCCGCCGCTCGCGATGATCCCGTTCGTGATCCTGTGGGCGGGGGTGGGCGATCTCGCGAAATTGATCGTCATCTCGAAGGCGGTGTTTTTCCCGATCTTCCTCAACACGCTGCAAGGCATCCGCTCGATCCAGCGCGAACACATCGAGGTCGGCCGCGTGCTGCGTCTCAGTCGGTGGCAATTGGTGCGACATATTTATCTGCCCGGCGCGCTGCCTTCGATCCTCGTCGGCATCCGCTACGGAGCGGGTCTTTCGTGGGCCTTGGTGGTCGCGGCGGAACTCATCTCCGGCCACGCCGGCCTCGGCTATTTGATCCAGCGGTCGCAGGACCTGCTGTTCACCGACCAGATGTTTGTCGCGATCATCATCATCGCTTCTTTCGGCCTGATTCTGGACCGCTCCTTGAAGGCGCTTGAGCGCCATCTGCTGCGGTGGAAGCCGGGCTTTATCAACTAAGTCAACCACACGTCCCGCCGCCGTCGGGGACTGTTCATCGACGGCATTTTTCGAGGTCACTTCGCGGCCGGCACAGAGGCCGGCGTCGGGGGACCCATGCCCAAATCAAAACCCACACATCCCATGAGTACGCTCACCCAAACACAGTCAGTTCCCGCCTCCTCCACGCCCAAAGCCGTGACGGACGTTTTCTACACCATCTGCCCGGTTCAGGTCGCCTCGCACGTCGCGCTCGAGCTCGGCTGGCTCGAGGAAGAAATCCAACGCGCCGGCGGCAAGCTCTCCTACCTGCGCTCGCTGCCGCAGGAAACCGGCTGGCTGCCGCACTTCAGCCATCGCCTCGACAATCTGTTTCGCGACGGCGGCAACATTCCGTCGATCTGGGCCAAGGCCGATGTCGCCGACACGACTTTGCTCGGCCTCACGGCATCGCCTTCCGGCGGGCAGATCGTCGTGCGCATCGACTCCGGCATCCGTCGTGTGTCCGATCTACGCGGTCGCAAAATTGGTCTCAGCAAAAGTCTGAGTTCCGAAAAGGTCGATTGGTGGCGCGCCACCTCTGAGCGCGGCATCGAGCTCGCTCTCGCACTCGCGGGTCTCAAGCGCGGCGATGTCGCGATCGAGGACATCACGTTCTCCGACGGCTCCGTCGGCCGCGGCACGAAGCCGTCGGAACTCTGGGCGCGCCGTCGTCTCAAGGAAGACTTCACCCTGAATCCCGAAGTCCAGGCGTTGATCGATGGACGCGTGGACGCGATCTACACCAACCACGGTCGCGGTCAGTCTCTCGAACGCACGGGAGAGTTCGCCGTCATCGAAGATCTGGCGCGTCATCCCGACTGGACGCTTCAGGTCGCGAACAGCCCGTGGGCGATCACGGTCAACACGGAGCTCGCGAAAAAAGAACCGGCCATCGTCGTCGCCTATCTGCGCGCCGCGATCCGCGCCGGCCGCTGGATCAACGCCAACCGCGAAGCCGCCGCGGAGATCCTGCACCGCGTGACTTTCCATCCCAATCTCGCCGATACGATCAACGCGATCCGCGATATCGATTTCGTTCCAAATCTGTCTGCCCGCGCGCTCGCGGGCATCGAGATCGAGAAAAAATTCCTGCTCTCGCACGGCTACATCCGTCGCGACTTCGACGTGAAGCAATGGGCCGCGCGGCAGTTCCTCGAGGAAGCGCACCGCGACCTCGGCCGCTCCTGAACCTACTAATCCACAACCCAATTCCATATTCCATGTCCACTCTGCTCGCCACTCCCACGACCAAGAACCATGCGCCCACCGGCACGCCCGTCGCTGACATTCACTACACCATCTGCCCGGTCTTCGCTGCGTCCAACGTCGCGCTCGAACTCGGCTGGCTCGAAGAAGAAATCACGAAAGCGGGCGGCCGCCTGAACTACCTGTTCTCCCAATCCGACGATCGCCATTTCCTCCCGCATTTCAGCCACGAACAAGAGAATCTGTTTCGCGATGGCGGAAATATTCCGTCGATCTGGGCCAAGGCGGATCGCACCGACACGGCGTTGATCGGCCTCACTTGGTCGCACCAAGGCGGTCACGTCGTCGTGCGCACCGATTCGCGCATCCAGCGCGTCGCCGATCTGAAAGGCCGCCGCATCGCGCTCTACAAGAGCAACAATAACGACAAGGTGGACTGGTGGCGCGCCACGGCGCATCGCGGTTTGTTGCTCGCGCTCGAACTCGCCGGCGTTTCCGTCGCGGAAACGGAGTTTGTCGATGTCGCCGATCGCGAGGATCACGCGTGGGGCGGCGGTGCGCGTCCCGCCGACGTGTGGGCCGGTCGCAGCGAGAAGCGCAAACTGGGGCCCGAAGCGCTGGCGTTGCGCGCCGGTGAGGCCGATGCGCTCTACACGAGCGAAGGCCGCGCGTTGTCGCTCGTCGCGACAGGCGAGTTCAAAATCATCGAGGATCTCGGGCGTCATCCGGACTGGACCTTGCAGGTCAACAACAGTCCGTACGCGATCACGGTGAATACCGAGCTCACGAAAAAACATCCGGAGATCGTCGTCGCGTATCTGCGCGCCGCGATCCGCGCAGGCCGCTGGATCAACGCCAATCGCGAAGCCGCCGCCACGATTCTCGCGCGCACGACATTCTATCCGTCCGTCGAAACGGTCGCGCGGGCGATCGCCCGCACGGAGTTCCTGCCCGATCTCTCCGCGCGCAATCTCGCCGGCATCGAGATCACCAAGCGTTTCCTCCTCAAGCACGGCTACATCAAGCGCGACTTCGACGTGCAGGCCTGGGCGGCGCCGCAGTTCCTGGCCGAGGCGCATCGTTCGCTGCAGGCCTGAGCTGGATTGTAGTTGAAAACCAAATACACATCACATGAGCTCCACCGCCACCCAATCCCGCAGCGCCGCGCCTTCCGCCGCTCTCACCGAAACCGTGTACACCATCTGCCCGGTGCTGGTCGCCTCCAATGTCGCCGTCGAACTCGGCTGGCTCGACGAGGAGTTTGCCCGCGCCGGCGCCCGTGCCGTCTATCTGCGTTCGCTGCCCAGCAGCGGTTCGTGGCAATGGCATTACGATCACAACACCGCGAATCTCCTCCGCGACGGCGGCAACAGCCCGGCGGTCTGGGCTCGCGCCGACATCCGCCAGACGACGCTCGTCGGTCTCACGCAGGCGCAGCCGGCGGGCAAGATCGTCGTTCGTGCCGATTCTGACATCTACCGCGTCGCTGATCTGCAAGGTCGTCGCTTCGGTCTCTACCGCAGCCTGAACGCCGACAAGATCGATCATCGTCGCGCGACCTCCGAGCACGGCATCGAAAAAACACTCGCGCTGCACGGACTCACGCGTGACGCGGTGCAGATCGTGGACATCGACGATGACGACGATCATTCCGGCGCGCCGGCCGCGAAGCCCGCCGGATTGTGGGCGCAGTTGCCGCGTGACGAATGGACGCATGAGGCGCGTGCGCTGCGCGAGGGACGCATCGATGCCTTGTTCGATTATTCGGTCGGCGGTGCTCACCGGCTGGAGAAGACCGGCGAGTTCAAGGTCATCGAGGATCTCGACCGTCATCCCGACTGGACGCTGCGCATCGCCAACTCACCGCGCACGATCACGGTGAGCACGGAGTTTGCGCAGAAGCATCCGGAGGTGGTGGTAGCGTTTTTGCGCGCTGCGATTCGCGCTGGCCGCTGGATCAATGCACACCCGGAAGCGGCCGCGGAGATTTTCCGCCGTGTCACGGTTTATCCATCGACCTGCGCGATCGCCCGTGCGCTGCCGCACTTCGACCTGGTGCCGAATCTCTCGGCGCAAAACCTGGCCGGTCTGAGCATCGAGAAGGATTTCCTGCTCTCGCACGGCTACATCAAAAAAGACTTCGACGTGAAGCAGTGGGCCGACCGCCGCTTCCTCGATGAAGCCCTGAAAGGACTCTGAGTTTCATGAGCGTTCCCGCAGTCACAGCACCGATTGCCTCCGCAACGCCGGCCGCCTCGCGACGGTCGCGCACCCGCGCCCTGTCCGTGCGCGGTGTTTCAAAATCGTTTCGCGTCAACGACGAGCCACTTCGCGTGCTGGACGATATTTCGTTCACCGTGAATCCCGGTGAGTTCGTCAGCATCCTCGGCGCATCGGGTTGCGGCAAATCCACTTTGCTGCGGCTCATCGTCGGCCTGGACGACGAGTACGAGGGCGAAATCGCGCTGGGCGACGACATCGTCCGGGGCACGAGTCTGGACCGCGGCGTGGTCTTTCAAGATCACCGCCTGCTGCCCTGGCTCACGGTGGAGGACAATGTCGGGCTGGGATTGAAGAACGCGAAACTCACCCACGACGAGCGCGCGAAGCTGGTGCGCGAACATCTCGCGCTCGTCGGTCTCACGGGATTCGAAAAGGCATTTCCGTACCAGCTTTCGGGAGGCATGGCGCAGCGCGTGGCGATCGCCCGCGGCCTCGTCAACCGCCCGGAGTTGCTGCTGCTCGACGAACCGCTCGGCGCACTCGATGCGATCACCCGCATCTATCTTCAGGAGGAGCTGCTGCGCATCTGGAAGACGGAGCGCATCACGACGATCCTGGTGACGCACGATGTCGAGGAGGCGATCTATCTTTCCGATCGTATCGTAATTCTGGATACGCGCCCGGGACGCATCAAACGCATTGTCACCGTGCCGCTCTCGCGTCCGCGGGACCGGCTCAGTCATGCGTTTGCCGACATCAAGCGCGATGTCCTGGAGCAACTGGCCATCGCCAATCCGGGCGCGGCGGCCGGCGTGTCCTTCGCGGAAGATATTTGAGGCGATGAAGACGTTTTCTCTTAGGCGCCTGACGTTTGTTCTCAGCGGCATTTGGGGACTGCTCGCGGGAGCCGGCTGCGAACGGACCGATGGTGGAACCGCGGTAGCGACACCGGCTGCACCCGGTGTGTTGAGTGTATCCGCGGAACCTTCCTGGCCGTTGACGGGTGAAATCGTGACCGTGAATCGCGAGCGGAAAACGCTGCTCGTCACGCATGACGAGATTCCCGGATTCATGCCGCGCATGACGATGGAGTTTATCGTTTCCGAAGGCGACCTCGCCATCGCGCGCGAAGGTGCGCGCATCCGTGCGACGCTCGTGCAACGCGGCGAGGACTATGTGCTCGAACGCATCTGGCCGGCAGATCCGCAGGCGGAGCAGGCGCTCGCGGCGGGAGTGGAGCAGGTCCGGCGTGAGACCGAAGCGCTCGCGCGGCGCACGCACACGTTTCGCGATCTCGGGGATCAAGCGCCGTCGTTTGTGCTCCACGATCAGGAAGGCCGCGTGATCGAAGGAACACGTTTTCGCGGAAAGCGCGTGGTGTTGAACTTCATCTACACCCGCTGCCCGATTGCGACGATGTGCCCGGCCGCGACGCAACGCATGATCGCGCTGCAACAGGCGGCCGCTGCGGAGAACATCAACGACCTCGAACTCGTTTCGATCTCGCTCGATCCCGAGTACGACACACCGGGCGTGCTCAAGAAGTACGCGTCGGCGTACGGGATCGATACGGAAAACTTTTCGCTGCTCACCGGCCCGGAGGCGGCGATCAAAAATCTTCTCCGCCAGCTCAATGTCGTGAGCTATTTCGAGGACGGCATCATCAAGCACTCGCTCAACACGCTGCTCATCGATGCCGACGGACGCATTCTCTACCGCCACGACACGGAGGCGTGGAAAGTGGAGGATTTTCTTTCACGTCTGCGGACGCCCTGAACGGGACCCCGCGAAACACCATTCCCTTATCAACATGTCACACATCCAGACACTTCTTCGCGCCCGCTACGGCGGTGCCCAGCCGCAGATCGATCACGCGGGCAACCACGCCATCGAAAATCTTCTCGGGCATCGGTCCGTGCGCGCTTATCTCCCCGATCCTGTCACCGAAGACGAACTACGTTTGATCGTCGCCGCCGCTCAATCGGCTTCGACCTCGTCGAATATCCAAGCGTGGAGTGTGGTTGCGATTCGCGATCCGGAGCGCAAGGCGCGCCTCGCGGCCTTGTCGGCGCATCAGAAACAGATTCTCGAAGCGCCTCTGTTCCTCGTGTGGGTGGCGGATCTTTCACGGCTCCGTCGCATCGCCGATCAACTCGGCGATCCCGCTCCCGGCCTGGAGCGTCTCGATTCGTTTCTCGTGGGTGTGACCGACACGACGATCGCCGCGCAAGCGGCGGCGACGGCCGCGGAGTCGCTGGGCTTTGGCATCGTGTACATCGGCGCTCTGCGCGCGCAGCCGGAGAAAGTCGCCGAAGAACTGGGACTGCCGGCCGGCGCGTTTCCCTTGTACGGTATGGTCGTGGGTCGCCCCGATCCTGCGCGGCCCGCGTCGGTGAACCCGCGTTTGCCGCAATCGGTCGTGTTGCATCACGAGCAGTACTCAACCTCCAACGAACGCGCGGGACTCGCCGCGTTTGAAGAAATCATCCAGGCCTTTCAGGCGTCGCAGAAGATGCCGGTGCAGGAATGGAAACGCCAGGCGGTGGGCCGCGTGAAAACGCCGGATACCCCAAATGGCCGCGTCTCCCTCAACACCGCGTTGGTGGAGCGCGGGTTCACCTTCTGACGGACGAATGTTGCTTCCAGTATGTCACGCGGACTTCTTGTTCTGGCCTTGTTGATCGGCGGCGGTCTCGCACTTTACACCGTGAAACCGCTTGAAAAAACGACGGCTGAAAAAGCCGCTTCGCTCGAAATGTGTCGTTGCGACGAAAGTAGGCCGCACACGGAGGCTGCGCGGGAAAAACGCCCGGACACCCGCACGATCCGCCATCCGCTCCGAGGCGTGGTGGTGGACATCCGGCCCGAGGTGCCCGCGCTCATCGTGAAACACGAGGAGATCAAAGGTTTCATGAAAGCGATGACCATGCAGTTGAAGGTTGCGCCGCAGGCGCTTTCGCTGGCCGAAAAAGGGGCGGGCATCACCGGCCAGCTCGTGCGGAAAGAGGACGAATGGTGGCTGGAAAACGTGCAACGGCTGGATACCGCCGTTTCGCAGTGAGGTGCAGACGCCCTCGAATTCGGGGAGTAATCCCCGGTGCCGCGCGCCGGGTTTCCTCCGGCGTTGCGTCGGAAATCTGGATGTATTTGGCGTCTGAATACAGCCGGGCCGCGCTGTGGCCTCGTCCAGCCTCCCGGCCGTGCTAGAGCATTTCACATAAAACTGTGGCCAATGATGGGGGCGGCTTTACGCCGCGATGCCTTCGCCGGCCAGTCACTTCGATCCGTTTTTAACCACTGATGCACACTGACGGACACTGATGATAAAAGCCCGTGCCGGGTGGAACGCGCCGTCCCGGCGCGTTGTTCGTCATCGTCCGATTGAGCGCGGTTTGAAGTGAACGGTGGCCGGTCGTGGGCTCACGTCCAAGGGCGCAGATGCGCGGCTATAGTTTAATTTAAACCGCTCTAGTGGGCGATACACCGCAGGCTTCGCTGGGTTGCCACCGGACCTGATGATGGCCGGCGGCCGCGACGTGGCGGCTAATTCCCATTTGCGATAGCGGTCTTTTTGACAACAGTGCGCGCCGTCCATGCAGCGACTGCGCATCGTCACGTACAATATCGCCCACGGGCGCGGCTTGCAGCCCATCCAAGGGCTCACCTCGCGCCGCAAGATACGCTCCAATTTGCTGAAGATCGCGAAGCTCCTGCAGAGCCTGAACCCCGATGTCGTGGCGTTGCAGGAGATCGACGAGAATTCGCTGTGGGCGGGCAGCTTCGACCAGCTCGAATTTCTGCGCGAATTTTCCGGGCTGCCGCACGCGGTGTTCGGCGTGAACAACCGTCGCGCGGTGTTTCCGCGGCTCAATTACGGCAACGCGATCCTCTCGCGGCATCCGATCGCCGAGGCGGAGAACATCAAGTTCGGCACGCGCAACTTTGGCGAAAAAGGATTTCTCTTTGCCGAGCTCGATGTCGAAGGACGCCGCGTGCCGGTCGTGAACATGCATCTGCATTATCGCTCGCGCGCGCATCGCATCCGGCAGGTCGGGCTGGTGATGGATTATCTCACAAAAAAACATCCGCACCGCCACGCGCACTGGCAGGTGCCGCCCATCGTGTGCGGCGACATGAACAATCCTTCGCACACCACCGATGCGACTGCCTCGTTGTTCAAATACTTCGAACGACACGGGCATTACTCGCTGCATCCGCGGTTTGCTGCGACGTATCCTTCGCCGCTGCCGCAGCGCACGCTCGATTTTATTTTTCTGCCGCCGAGCTGCGTAGAGGTTTACTGCCTCGTGCTGAAATCGTATCTCTCGGATCATCGACCGGTGATGGTGGAGTGTCGGTTGTCGTGAGCGCCGCTTCGGGAGAGGGGAAGTGCATAAAAAACCCGCCGAGGTGTCCGGCGGCGCCCCGTTGTTTCGTCGAGATGGGTGAACGACCCTCAATCACCATGTCTTCCACACCTTCCCCAATGCCTTTCCTCCTGATCTTTCGCGACGTCGGTACTTCGAGCTACGCGCGTCTCTCGCCCGCACAGCGGCAGGCACTTTTGAAAGAATGGTATGACTGGTACGACGGGTTGGCTGCGGCCGGAAAACTGCGCCATGGGCATCCGCTGGAACCCGAAGGCCGCATCATCTCCGCGCATAACGGACGTGTGGTGGACGGCCCGTTTGTCGAAGCCAACGAAGTCGTTGGCGGATATTTCCTGCTCACGGTCGCCGGCTTGGAGGAGGCGGTGGCGATCGCCCGACAATGCCCGACGCTGCGCCACGATCTCGGGCTCACCGTCGAAGTGCGTCCGGTGGCGGATCTCTGTCCGGTGCTCGCGGCCGACAAGGCCGCTGGCGGAGAGGCGAACTCGCAGACGAAACGTTAACGATGCGTTGTTTCCCGCAAGAAGCCGGTTATCGATGTATGCACCCATGAGCGCCGACGCTCACAATCCCGATTCCCCCACGGCACGCCAGGCTTCGGAACTCGTGGAAAATTTTTTCCGCCACGAAACCGGTCGCTTGCACGCGTCGCTCACACGGCTGCTCGGCACGCATAATCTTTCGCTCGTGGAGGACGTCGCGCAGGAGGCGATGATGCGCGCGTTTCGTTCGTGGTCGTATGGCGGACCGCCCGCCAATCCCTCGGCATGGATCACACAGGTGGCGATGAACATCGCGCGCGACATGCTTCGCCACAAACGCATGTCCTTCTCGAAGGAGGGGAACATTGTCACACATTTCGAGCAGACCCTTGCGGCGGCGGCGACGCCTGATGCGCCCGATGTAGTGGAGAATCGGATACGCGACGACACCCTGCGGCTCATGTTTGTGTGCTGCCATCCCTCCGTGCCCGCGGATGCGCAGGTGGTCCTCGCGTTGAAAGTGCTGTGCGGTTTTCACACCTCGGAGATCGCACGTGCGTTCATGAGCACGGAGGCGGCGATCGAAAAACAACTCACACGCACGAAACACCGCATCGGCGACGCGAAACTTGCCTTCGAACTTCCTGAAGGCACCGAGCTCGCCGAGCGCCTCGACGGTGTGCTCGCGGCGTTGTATCTGTTGTTCAACGAAGGCTACAAGGCGACGTCGGGCGAACGCCTCCTGCGCGAAGATCTCAGCCGCGAGGCGATGCGTCTCACCACGTTGCTGACGGAACACCCCGCGGGCAACACGCCCCCAAGCCATGCGCTGCTCGCGTTTATGTCGCTCACCGCGGCCCGTTTTCCTGCGCGCGTGGATGAACAGGGCGATTTGTTGCGGCTCGACGATCAGGACCGCTCGAAATGGGATTTTTCACTCATCGAGCGCGGCTTGATCCATCTCGCGCAGGCGGCCCAGGGAAAGGTGTTGAGCGAGTATCATCTGCAGGCGGGCATCGCGGCCTGTCATTGCACGGCTCCCGATTACGCCTCAACCGATTGGGCGCGCATCCTGCGTTTGTACGACGACCTGATGTGCATCAAACCCTCGCCGGTCGTTGCCATGAACCGTGCCGTGGCCGTCGCGCATTTGCACGGACCGCAGGCTGCGCTCGACGCGATCAACTCGATGCCGCAGCGCGAACGGCTCGAGTCGCATTATCTCCTCCACGCCATCGTCGGTGAATTGAATCACCGGCTGAACCAGCATGAAGCGGCGGTGAAAAGTTTCCGCCGCGCGTTGCATCTGGCGAAGGTGGGCCCGGAACAAACCTATCTCTCGCGCATGGTCGAACGCTCGGAAGACCTCGCGCAGAACGGCTGATGTTTTTGCGGTGGGGCGGTTGTGGCGCGCACCTCACACGAGTCGGCCGAGAAACGCGCGTGTGTCGTAGTCGAAGCGGATGCGGCCGTGCTCGGACGTCGCGTCGAAAAGTTTGCGCAGCGCTGCCATCATCGGCGCGTGACGCGGATGGCCGGCGCGCGGTGCGTAGGAGGACGACAGCAGACGTCCGCGAAGGCCTTCGAAGTCGAGCGTTTGTTGATGATCCAAACGCGCGGTGGCCACGAGGCCCGCACCAAACCAGTGGCGCATGGCGTCATCGTCGGGGTGACGTTCCGCGACCGCGCGATAATCGAGGCCGAACTCGTGCAGGAGTTTTTCGTAGCCTTCGAGAAAAGGCGTGCCGCTGAGCCGGCGCGTGTTCCAGACGATGAGCGCGAAACCGCCGGGCCTCAGGATGCGTTTCCATTCGACGCGAGTCGCGCCGGGATCGAACCAGTGGAACGCTTGCGCGCAAACGACGAGATCGACGCTCGCGTTTGCCAACGTGGTCGTTTCAGCGCGACCGGCGATCGCACGAAAGCGCGGATATGCGCCGAGCCAGTGTTGCGCGGCGGTGCGCATCGCATCGTTGGGCTCGATGGCGATGACTTCGTATCCGGCATCGAGAAATGATTTCGACGAGATGCCGGTGCCTGCGCCGATGTCCGCGACGTGCGAGGTCGGCGCTAATTTAGTTTGCGCGTGCAACCATGCCAGCAGCGCGGGCGGATAATCCGGACGGAAGCGCACGTAGTCGTCCACACGATCGCTGAAACGTTGAGTCGGATCGTTGGTGGACACGCGGCGTTTCGAGTCTGCTGCGCTGAGGGACGAAAGGTTTATTCAAACGTCGGCTGCACCGGGCGGCCTTCTTCGGCGTCGTGCAGATCGGCCCACGTTTGGATGTCGTCGCGGTTGGCGAAACCCGAAGCGGCTTTGCCGGCGGCGATGCCTTGCGATGCTCCGTCGCGCCAGCCGCGCTTCAGGAGAAAAAGATTCCACGCGAGCACGTGCTCGGAGTTGAGCGGCTGACGGCCCGCAAAGAGATCGTCGAAAATTTCCTCGTCGGTACCGCCTTCGAGCGTGCGTGCTTTCACGCGCTCGTAGTCGAGTCCCCAGAAACGGCAGAAGCGCGCGTCGAGACTGGTGTTGTCGGCGAAGCCGAGGTGTCCGACGTAATCGGCGGGAAGCTGGCCGGCGGCGTGCAGGCGGATCTTCGAAAGCATGCGCGCGAAATAGACGATGCCGCGGACCTTGAGGTGAGTGCTGACGGGGAAGGATGTGCTCATGATGGGTGTGGTGGGAATGTTATTAAAACGCCGCCCTCGGGGAAAAGGCGGCGTGAGAGGATGCGTTTTATTCTTCGATCGGGCCCTCGAGGACGAGGCGGATCGAGTCGAGCCGCAGGCGCGCGTTGCGAATGGCTTCGCGCGTGCGTTCGAGTTGTTCGCCGGCGAGTTCGATTTCTTCGGGCCGCACGTGATCGTTGAGGCGGCGAAGGTCGCGCAACCGCTGCAAATCCGCGCCGAGGACTTCCGTCGCGCGCGTTTCGGCGGCGGTTTTCAGTTCGGCCGAACGCGTTTCCGCGCAGGCGGTGGCGCCTTCGAGCAACGCGCGCAGCACGGCGGCGTTGAAGCCCGGTTTTTCGAGGAAGCGGTGGATGTCGCCATCCTCGACGTCTTCGGCGAGCTGGGCGGCGCTATGCTCCTCGGTGAGATCGCGTCCGCGGATATCGACGAGCACACGCACGGGGGCGGGCGGAAGAAACTGGTCCACGTGCCAGCGCGAGTCGGCCACGGTTTCGAGGACGAAGACGGCTTCGAGCAGCAGATTGCGTGTATCCGAATCGAGGATACTGAACGCGGTGGTGCCGGCGTGTGAATCGACCAGCAGATCGATCGCGTCCTGCATGAGCGCGTGATCGGGCGAGAGGAAAACGATGTCCTCGCGGACGATGGCGCGCTCGCGGCGGAAGGTGGCGAGCATGCCGTCGGCGGCAATCGACGGGAAACTTTCCACATACGCGTGCGACGGATCGAGGAAGAGATCGCCCTCCTCGTGGTCCTTCATGCGCACGCCGAAATGATCGAGCAGCGACACGAGAAAACGGCGCGGGAACAAATCCTGATCGGCGGCGCGCACGCGTTCGATGACGGCGCTGGCGGCATCGCGGTCGAAGGAGTTGAGCTCGAGCAGACGGTCGCGGCCTTTTTTCATTTTCTCCGCGAGTTCCTCACGAAACGCGACGGTGTCGGCGATGAGCGCGTTGAGGTCTTTGCGCGAAGCGTCATCGCCGCCGCTCTCACCGTAGCGCACGGCGATGTCGAGCAGCCGGTCCTTGAATTTCGCGAGGTAATCGTTGCCGCCGTGAAGGGAAGTCTGCAGCGCATCGAGACCCTCGTGATACCAGCGCAGCACGGCTTCGTCGGCGCTGCCGGTGATGTGCGGCACGTGGATGCGGATGGGCTGGGTCTGGCCGATGCGGTCGAGACGGCCGATGCGTTGTTCGACGAGACCGGGGTTGAGCGGCAGATCGAAAAGCACGAGGTGATGCGCGAACTGGAAGTTGCGACCCTCGCTGCCGATCTCGGAGGCGATGAGCAGTTGCGCGCCCTCGGGCTCGGCGAACCACGCGGCCTGGCGGTCGCGCTGCACGAGTGGAAGGCCCTCGTGAAAGAGACCGACGTTGACGTTGATCTTTTCCTTCAGCGCGGCGTCGATCGCGGCGACCTTTCGCTGCGATTTGCAGATGAGAAGGACTTTCGCGGGCCGATGTTTTTTGAGAAACGCCGCGAGCCAGTCGATGCGCGGATCGTCTTTGAATGAGTAGCGGATCGACGCGTCTTCGCCGGTTTCCTCGGCGGAAAGTTCGCGGGCGATGCGTGCGAGCAACGTAACATTGGCGGCCTCGATCGGTGCGGGGCAGGGCACGCGTTTGGGGAAGCCGGTCATGGCGGCGCGGGTGTTGCGAAACACCACGCGTCCGGTGCCGTGCTGGTCGAGCAAAGTCTTCAGCAGATCGTCGCGCGCGCCGGGTTTGTTTTCACTGAGTGCCGCGAGCAAGCCATCGAGGCGCGCGGGATCCTTTGTGAAGAGCGTCTTGAGCGTGGTGTGGTCCTTGGCGGTGAGTTTTTTCTTCTCGATGATTTTTTCGGCGACCTGCGCCACGAGGCCGAAGTTTTCGGATTCTTCGAGGAACGTATCCAAATTGTCATAACGCGCCGGATCGAGCAGGCGCAGACGCGCGAAGTGACTCTCGAGGCCAAGTTGCGTGGGCGTGGCCGTGAGCAACAACAGGCCGGGGGAACGCTGAGCGAGTTGCTCGACGAGCGTGTATTCGTCGCTCGGCGCGTCGGGCGACCAGTGCAGGTGATGCGCTTCGTCGACGATCACGAGATCCCAGCCGGCGGCGGCGACCTGTTCGCGACGATTGGGTTGCGCGGCGAGGAAGGAAACGCTGGCGAGCGCGAGCTGCGCGGCCTCGAAAGGGTTTTTGCCGGGATCACTTTGTTCGAGTTCGAAGCAACGTGGTTCGTCGTAGATGCTGAACCAGAGGTTGAAGCGGCGCAGCAATTCCACGAACCACTGATGCGTGAGCGATTCGGGCACGAGGATGAGCGCGCGTTTGACCTTACCGACCGCGAGCAAGCGCTGAAGGATGAGACAAGCCTCGATGGTTTTGCCGAGGCCGACCTCGTCGGAAAGCAGCACGCGCGGGCTTTGGCGCGAGGAGACTTCGTTGAGAATATAGAACTGGTGAGGGATCAGTTCGAGGCGTCCGCCGAGAAAACCGCGCACATCGGAAGAGCGGAATTTCGCCTGCGCCTCGAGCGTGCGAAAACGCAGATCGAACACCTCGCCCGGATCAACCTGCGCCGCGAGCAAACGCTCGTGCGGCAGCGCGACGCTGGTGATGTCGGAAAGGCCGTCTTCGCGGATGCGCGCGGGTGCGCCGCCGGCCTTGCCACTGTACACGAGCAAGCCCGGTTGCTCGGTGTCGTCTTCCACCGTTTCGATGAGCAAGGAGCGGCCATCGCGCGTGGAGACGGTTTCGCCCGGACGGAATTGCACGCGTTTAAGCACGGACGTGCCGAGCGCGTAGAGACGCTGCTCACCTGTGGCGGGAAAACGCACGCCGATGCGCTTGGCGGATTTGTCGATGGTGGAGACGATGCCGAGCCCGAGCTCGGGCTCGCGCTCACTCACACAACGCTGACCAACAATACCGAGAGACGACATAAGGCGTTACCATGTGACGCTCGGAGCATGGTCGTCCAAGGGAAATTTTGCAGGGAAAAACCAGCCGCGTTTCATCGAGGAAAAGCGGCGTGTATCAGCCCAGTGGATGCACCCGCGCGATCCACTCCGTCACTGGACGCCCGCCTGCGAGATGTTCGCTGACGATGCGTTCACAACGCTCGGGCGTGACGCCGCCGTACCAGATGCCTTCGGGATAAACGACCATCCATGGACCGCCGCTGCACACGCGCAGACACGCGGCCTTGGTGCGCATCGCGGGAACGCCGAGATCTTTCAGACGCATTTTCAGAAACTCCCACGTGGCGAGGCCGTCGTCGGTTGTGCAACAGTCGGGGCCGACGCACAGAAAGACATGGCGACGGGCATCGTCGATTTTCATCTTGGCGAAACCGGCATCGATGGGATCGGGCATGGGAAGAGTGAAAAGAGAAGGGTGAAGAGTGAAAGGGGAACGGGGAAAGGCGAGGCGGGGGATTGGGGCGTCGTGGGAGAAATATCTGGCAACCCCGGGCGCGCGCGGCACGTCTGGAGATGCGCCGGAATGAGTTCGGCGTCGCCGTCATGAGCCACAAGAAACGTCCCTCGCTGATCCCGGCGCTCGTTTGCGCGCTGCTGCTGCTTTTTGCGGTGGGCTTCTTTGGCCCGGGCTGGCTCGAACGCTGGACCGACGAAGAGAGTGTCGAACGCGAGATTATCGACGAGCCGGTCGGCTCAGGTGCGCGGGTGGAAAACGATTCAGGGCTGCCGGCCGGTGACGACGCGTGGCGCGTGCGGGAAACATCCGCCGCCGCGTGGCGCGAGCGCTTGCAGCGCCGGCTCGAACATCCGCGTGCGCGGGTGAAGGAGTCGGTGGCGATTTTTGCGGACGACGAAGCGTACCGGCGTTTCCTCGCGCGAGCGCGGGCGGCGGGCTTCGCGGTGCTCGATGAAAGTCCGGCGTTGCGCGCGGTGCGTGTGCGTTACGACAGCATCGCGGCGGTGCAGGCGGATATTTTTGCGCATGTGCGCGATTATGAAGAGATCGGCGCGAATACTTTTGTGGACCGGCCGAAACGTCCCGATCCGGCGTGGATCGAAGGCGGTGCGCTCGCCCCGGTGGGCGGCGGTTTGCTCGATGTGCTCGGCGCGGGCGCGGATCGCAGCGCGTGGGGGCGCGGCGTCACGATCGCGGTGCTCGACAGCGGCGTCGCGCCCGATGCGACCTTTGGCTCGGGACGCTTGCGCGCGATCGATGTGGGCCGCGGACTCGCACCGGGGCGCGGCGAGGACGACGGGCACGGCACGGCGGTGGCGTCGCTCGCGGCGGGTTCGGCGGAAAACGCGACGGGCGTGGCGCCGGCGGCGTCTATTTTGAGCATTCGCGTGACAGGTGATGACGGACACAGCGATGTGTTCACGGTGTCGAAAGGCATCGTGGCCGCGGTCGATCAAGGCGCGCGCGTGATCAACATCAGCCTGGGCAGTTACGATGCGAGCGTGTTGCTCACGCGGGCCATCGACTATGCGGAGGCGGCGGGCGCGTTGATCGTCGCGGCGTCGGGCAACGACCAGGTGGCGCGACTCGTGTGGCCGGCGGCGGATCCGCGCGTGGTGTCGGTTGGCGCGACCGACGCGACGGGACGGCTCGCGCGTTTTTCCAATTCCGGCGAAGGGTTGAAACTCGCCGCGCCCGGCGTGGCGGTGCAGGCGGCGTGGCTCGATGGACAGCGGGTGTTGTTCACCGGCACCTCGGCGAGTGCGCCGGTGGTGGCGGGTGCGCTCGCGGCGGCGATGTCGCAACGGCCGGGCGAAAGCGCGCGGGAGGTGCTGGCGCATTTGCAGGCGCGCGCGGACGATGCCGGTAGTCCCGGCGTGGATACAGAGTACGGTGCCGGTGTGCTCAATCTCGGCTGGGCCATGAACACGAATCCCGCGCGGGTGGATCTCGCGGTGGCGAGTCATTGGTGGGAGCGCGAAGGCGAAACGCCGGCGCGAACCATCCGGATCGTGGTGCAGAATCGCGGAGCCTTTGCGGTGGCCGGCGCGATTTTGGAAACGAATGCGGAAGGCGCGGTCGCGCATCATCCGCTGCCGACATTATCCGCGGGAGGCAGTGCGGTGATCGAAGTGCCGGCCGATCCGGAACGCGCGCGGGCGGATGCGGGCTGGGGTTTGCGCAGCCGGATCGTGCCTCCGGGCGGGCTCAACGACGACAATGCGGGCAACAACGAGCGCCGCAGTGTGTGGTTTTTTCCCACGGAAAAATAAGCGCGACGGGAGCGGGGAGATGGGGTCCGGAATCTCGCCGGAATCGCATCGAGGGATTGCCAAAACGCGTGCGGCGAAAAACGCTCGGCGCCCCATGAACACCCTCGGACTTGGCACCAAAGCCCTCCACGCCGGCCAGCAGCCGGATCCCACCACCGGTTCGCGCGCCGTTCCGCTGTATCAGACGACCAGCTACGTCTTCCGCGACACCGAGCACGCGGCGAATCTCTTCGCGCTGAAGGAGCTCGGCAACATCTACACGCGTATCATGAATCCCACTACGGACGTGTTCGAGCAGCGCATGGCCGCGCTCGAAGGCGGCAGTGGCGCGCTGGCGCACTCGTCCGGTCAGTCGGCGATCACCGATGCGATCCTCAATATCGCCGGGTCGGGCGATCACATCGTGTCCGTGGCGCAGCTTTACGGCGGCACGTATAACCTTTTCCACTACACGCTGCCGAAGCTCGGCATCGAGGTGTCGTTTGTGGATGCGGAGGATCCGGAGTCGTTCCGCCGCGCGCTGAAGCCGAACACGAAGGCGTTTTTTGGTGAAGGCCTGGGCAATCCCGCGCTCAACATTTTCCCCTTCGAGGAAGTCGCAAAGATCGCGAAGGAAGCGGGCGTGCCGCTGATCATCGACAACACCTGCCTGTCGCCGATCCTGAACCGTCCCTTCGAATGGGGCGCCAACGTGGTCGTGCACAGCGCGACGAAATACATCGGCGGTCATGGCACCTCGATCGGCGGCGTGGTGGTCGATGGCGGCAACTTCGACTGGGGCAGCGGACGTTTCCCCGGCTTCACGCAGCCCGACCCGAGCTACCACGGCCTCGTGCATTGGGAGGCGTTTAAAAGCTTTCCGCCGGCCGGCGGCGCGAACATCGCGTACATTTTGAAGATGCGCCTGCAGCTGCTGCGCGACGTCGGCGCGTGCATCTCGCCGTTTAATGCGTTCATGTTGTTGCAAGGCATCGAAACGCTGCACCTGCGCATGGCGCGCATCTGCGAAAACGCGCAGAAGACGGCGGAGCTGCTCGCGTCGCACGACAAGGTCACGTGGGTCAACTACCCCGGCCTCGCGACGAGCAAGAACCACGCGGCCGCGAAGAAGTATTTGAAAGGTGGATACGGCGGCCTGCTCGGCTTCGGCGTGAAAGGCGGCTTCGACGCGGGCAAGAAGGTGATCGAATCGCTCAAGTTGTTCAGCCACCTGGCGAACATCGGCGATGCGAAATCGCTCGCGATCCATCCGGCGAGCACGACGCATTCGCAGCTCAGCGCGGAGGAGCAGGCCTCGACGGGCGTATCGCCGGATTATCTGCGGTTGTCGCTCGGCATCGAAGACTTCGCCGACCTGCTAGCCGATCTGGAGCAGGCGCTGGCGAAGGTGTGAGGTGCGGCGAGCATTTGCGCTAGAAAGAAAAGGGCCCACAGGTCGTCGCGGCCTGTGGGTCTTGGGAGCGGGAGAAGGTTTTAACCACGAAAGGATTTCGCCAACGGGCGAAATCTTGGGAATGCGGCTCCGGCTGATCGCCTGCGCGTTTGCGCGGAGAGGTCTGCTGATCGCAGACCGGGAGCGCGGAGATTTTTTAGACAGGATGACAGGATGAACAGGCGGATGGCAGACGATCAGGGAGGCGAATTGATAGTTGCGACCGTCGCGGGCGGAGCGAGGCGTTTAGCGGGCGATCACGTCTAGTTTGGGCGCGAAGGCGGGGACCTCGATGGTGCGCGTCAACGTGCCGACGATGGGGAAAGTGATTTTCACGAGGCGGGCGTCGCGGAGGAATTCGTCCGTGAGTCGCTCCGTGCGGTTCGTGATGCTGGCGGCGACGATGGGTGCGAACGTGAGCTCGTGGTACTGAAGTGAGCGCACGGAGAACAGAATGCTGGGGAACCCGAACATCCGGTTGCTGCCGCGGAGAGCTTCGCCGGTGTGTGGATTGTAGAGGATGAACTGGGCGTTCATCGAGGTGAAGAGCGTGTGAAACTGTGCAGGAGTCCGGCGCTCGAGCAGGTGGAGAGTGGCGGTGCGTGCGTCGATCTGGAGCAGGCTGATAGCGCTGTCGGCTGTGGAAACGAAGTGATCGGGAGAGAGGGGAATCTCGGTGATCTCGGCACGGTGGAGGTTGAGAACGATGTCCGCGCGGTAAGGCCCCGGGGATTGGCCAGAGCGGAGGCGCGTAGCGAATTTTTCAGGGATGGATGTGCGGAATCCGAACGACTGTGGAGGAGTTGGCGGCAGAAGCAGACCGAGGATCGCGCGGGCGTCGGGCGAATCGACAAACCCGTGGATCTTTCGATAAGAGGGCGGATCGTTTTCCTGCCAGTGGTGGTAAATGGCTTCGCGCGAGAGGAAGCGGTTGGCGGGAACACCGGTCAGGGATATTTCCAGATTGAGGTGAGGTCGTTTTGATTTTGGACCTCCCCGGGCGTAGTCCCAAAGAAGCGAGTCCTTGTAGGCAATCGAAAGGGCGTGCGCGTCGGCCGGCTCCGAGGACGCAGCGGGGAGAGGAGGCAGACTGAGCGGGAAACGCCAGGGCCACAGCGCGAGCACGAGGGCTATGAGGACAATGCCAGCGCCGGCGATGCACAGGGAGCGCGCAACACGGGCGGTCGTGTATTGGTGGAGTAGGAGGACTCCGGTGGTGACCAGCGCGATGATACGGGCGAGGTCGAGGCGGGGTTGGTAGAGATCGGTGGCGCCAGGATCGTAATGGATATGTATCCAAACAGGGACTACAACGAGCGCGATGAAGGCGACGAGGGTCGCGAGCAGACTTTGGCGAAAGGATCGACAGAGCGCGGCGATGGGGATGAGGGGTGTCGCAACGAGCAGCAGGGGGAGGAGGGCTGTCTCAAGAAAACTGCTGGCTGATGCTAGTGGCGCGGACGACAAGAGGAGAATGGCGATCAGCGAAGGAAGCGCGGCCAGGACTGAAAAAAGAACGATGCCGAGAAGTTTTGCGCCTAAAAGACGAACACCGGAAAGCGGGCGCGTCCGCCAGAAGGCATCGGCGCGATTCGGTGAATCTTCCTGAATGAGCTGGATCGCAACATAGGCGGCGGCAAGCGACGAAAGCAGCCCGAGGACGGTGATCGTGTGGACGAGAAACTGCGTTTCAACCGCAGGCAGAGGGGGAAGAGCCCAGATGATCTCCGGACCGAGCCAGGCGAAAAATTGGACTGCCGACCAGATAGCGAGAGGCAGCCGGAGACGCGTGAGGTCTTTGCGGATGATATGCCAGGTGAGAGACACGGAAGGGTGAAGAGTGAAGGGTGAGCGGTGATGGTGAGTGCGGAGGCGGGAACAGGGGGGGGTAACCGCTGATGAACACTGGCGTGCGCTGATGGGGGAGGCGCGGAGGGGCGGAAGGGCTGAGGTACGACGAGTGGGGGGCTGATGCTGAAGAGGAGGATTTGGAACGTTGCGCTACGGGTTCAGCGGTGTGGTGGCAGTACGGCTGAAACGGCCGAGCAGCGGGTAGGTAACGTGGAGGAGACGGTCGTCGTCGGCATGGCCGGTCTTGTAGTGGAAATTCTCATACACGTGGCGGACGTGGTCGATCTGAAGGCTCGCTTGATACACCATGGCGTCGATCGGTTGCGCGTGAGGGCCGAGGATGAAAAAACGTCGCGTGCGCTCAACCGGTTGAGGTCCGAGAATGTCGGCGGGGAGGCGGTGCGAGTGTTTTTCGGCGATGCCGCTGGTCGTGTTCAAGCGGGCGGGGAAAGTGGACAGGATCGAGACTGCCCGGTGAGTTTGACCCGTGGCATGGGCTTGGGAAATACGTGTGCTGTAGGACCCCGTTTTGGTGCGAGCGCCGGTAACGATGCGCAGATCGGCCATCACGTCTTCGCGGCGGAGTGTGGAGTGTGTGAGGATTTCCAACGATGGGGCGGAGGTCGTCGCCGGCGGCAGCACGGTGCGATAAGCAAAGCGCGTGGGAGCGTTGCGCATGTTGACCTTGCTCCGGGCGACCGCGTCGTGAACCGGGCTGAGGCCAAGGGGCGAAAAGGGAATGGGAGTCGTGGCGTTGGAAAAGTGTGCGCGGATTTCGACCGAACGCAGATCCACGCGATACGCCTCGGGGATGTTATTGAACTTAAAATCGAACGTGGCTGCGCGAGAACGCGGCGACAGATCGGCGGACGACATTTGAAGCGCAATGGGTGCGGCGACGGACGGCTCGCACGACCCGGTTCGCAGCGGAGTGATGATGTCGAAGGGCCAGAATGCAGCGATTGCGCTCGCAGTGACCAACGACGCTAGAATCACGGCCCGCGGAGCGCGGGGATGACTCCGCTGGTACTTGAGCCATGCGCAAACCGCGACCGCGAGAGCAGCGATCAAGAGGCACAAGACTATGTGGCTTTGCTCAACGCCATCGGCGACGGCGGGCGTCCAGCGGACATCGGCCGCGATCTGGAACCAAAGAACAAGCGCAGTGGCGAGGGCGGTGAGGATGAATCCTCCGATATCGCGCGTGAAGATGGCGACGGCGAACGAACAGGCGATGAGCGCAGCCTGACGGGCGATGAATGCAGGCAAACTCGCCATGATTTCGAATGCACGAAAATCGTGCAGCCACCACCAGGCGAGCACCGCGATTGCGGGAAGCACGCCGAGTGCAAGAAGGAGCGCGATGGTTTTTGCGGCGAGCAGGCGAAACCCCGCGATGGGCCGCGTGATCCAGAAGGCGCGGTCGTTGTTGGTGGTGTCTTGATGAACGAGCTGTGCGGCGAAAAAGGCGCCGACGAGCAGTTGAAATCCGAGGAGCAGCGCCTCGGCGATTTCGGCACGCTGGAAGAGAATGGGGGTGGGGCGATCATGATGTTCGATGTGCCAGCCCAGCGCGTAGCGTGTGACGATGGCGCAGAGAAAAAGGGCGAGCCAGGGCCAGAGGCGGCGGAGGTCTTTGCGGACGATGTGCCAGACTAAGTTCACAAGGGGGAAGAAGTGTAAGAGGAGTAAGCGTGAAGCGGGCGGAGGTATGCGGATGACGATCGCTGTGGCGGAGTGCCGACGGGGACGTCGGCGCTCCCGGGGAAGGTGTCAGGCGGGGATGGCGGGGCGGGCGAGGGCGACGAAGATTTCGCGGAGGGTCACGGGGTGGGCCGTGACTTGCGCATCCGGAAAATGAATACGGCAGACGGCCTCGGTCGCTCCGAAGTCGTAGCGCGTCTCGATGAAGCGCGCTCGGAAACCCGTTTGCTCATAGGCGAGCCAGGAGGAAGGAAGGGTGAGGGGTGAAGGGTGAGAGGAGCCGACGGGGACGTGGGCGCTTCCGGCGGGGAGGGTGACTTCGATGCGGCGAAAGCGGGACTGGAGGGACTCGGTGGGTTCGGAGAGTTTCAGTCGTCCGGCATCGAGCATGGCGACGTGGTCGGCGAGTTGCTCGATCTCGGCGATGTCGTGCGAGGAGATGAGGACGGTCCATTCTCCAGCGGCAGAAGTTTCGAGGACGCCGTGGATGAATTCGTCGCGGACGAGCGGGTCGAGTCCGCTGAAAGGTTCGTCGAGGACGAGGAGTTTGGGGCGGTAGGCGAGTGACGAAAGCAGCGAGGCTTTCATCAACATGCCGCGGGAGAGGTGCTTGAGTTTGCGCTCAGGCGGCAGGGCGAAGCGGGCGAGGAGAGTCTTTTCGAGGTCGCGGTCCCAGGTGGGATAAAACGGCCGGCAATAATCGAGGAGCTGACGGACGGTCATCCAGAGCGGCAGTAGTTGATTTTCGGATACATAGCCGATCTGGGCGCGATCGCGTTCGCGGAGTTTGCGGGAATCCACTCCCAGCACACGGGCGCTGCCCGAAGTCGGGGCGAGCAGGTTCATGAGGACTGTGATCGTGGTGGTTTTGCCCGCGCCGTTGGGGCCGAGGAGCGCGAAGACCGAGCCGGTGGGCACGGTGAGCGTGAGATCGTGGACGGCTTCGGTGCGGCCGTAACGGCGGGAGAGGTTTTGGGTGTCGATGGCTGAAGTCATGGAAGGGTGAAGGGCGAAGGGGGCGGAGAAAGTCCGAAGGGCGAAGGCCCAATGCCCAAGGGACGGTGGAAGGGCGGAGGCTGGTTTCTTGGACAGGATTGCCGGGTTGGTTGTAGGGAAGGGGCGGGGCGTGGAGCTGGGGTTTCTTATTACTTGGAACCTGGCCCTTTGAACTTTCGCCAGTGGCGGCTCAGGGCGGATTGGACGGCGTCGAGCGGGATGCCGAGTTTACGCGCTTCGACGACGAGGCGTTCAAGTTCGTCATCGAGGAGTTCGGTCTTGGCTTCGCGGGTGCCGGCGGCGGGTTCGGCGACGGTGGTGCCGACGGCGGGGGTGGAAATGAGGACGCGCTCAGCGACGAGCGCCGCGGTGATCTTGTGTGCGGTGTTGGGGTTGATCTTCAGCTCCTGGCTCAGCGCGCGGACGGAAGGAAAGGCATCACCTGGGCGAAGCTGTCCGGCGACGACCGCTTTTTTCACCGCGAAGATGACCTGCTCGGTGATCGGCAGGCCGGGCTTCAGTTCGACGGTGAAAGGGAGCATGGGAGAATGGTGAAGAGGGAAGGGTGAAGGGTGAAAGCGGCGGGTGTTACGAGGGCGGGAAATCCGAAGATCGAAGGCCGAATGACGAGGGAGGAGGCGCGCTGGGAGTGCGAGTCTTCTGTACTAGTTGAACTAGTACGGATGGGACGGCAAGGAGGAAATGGGAAGGCGGTTTGAAATCCGAAGCGCGAAGGCCGAATGGCGAATGACCAATGACCAGTGACCAATGACCAATGAACCCGTGACGGAGATAGTTGGTCAGGGACTTCGGGCGGGTGGGGACTTCGGGGGCAATGGGTTGCGGAAGCGGTGGTGCACGGACGAAATTCGATAGGATTTCGCGGAAAGTTTTGTGCGAAATGTGCCGATGTAAGGGGCGTGTTTTCGCGTCTGAATAACTTTCTCGACTACTTGGTTCGCCAATTTGGGCGTGTGCCGGGATTTGCGCTGTTCGGTTTCTTTTTCGGCGCCGCCGTGATGCTGCCGTGCACCTATCTCGGCTGGATCGATGGCCGGCAGGCGTTGATCGAAGTCGGCATGGCAACGGTCTGGATGGCCGCGGCCAGCGTCGTGCTGTCAGTCTTCAGTCGCGGCGAGGAAGAATGACGCGCGCGAAATCCGAAGCTCGGTTTTCGGCTGGCCGGTGAAGTCGGCAAACGAGAGCGTGCGCAACGCAGCTTCGACAGGCGAGACGGGTGACGTGAGTGCGGTGGTCAGGAAATTGACGCCTTTGTCTTTGCCGGAGGGCGATAGTGAGTCGGAAGCGGGCAAGAGCGGGCTATTTGAACCACAGAGGCACTGAGGGCACGGAGGAAAATCAGGGAGAGAAAAATCCGAAGGCCGAATGACGAATGAGGCCGGACGGTGGCCTGGATCGGATCTCTGTGCCCTCGGTGTCTCCGTGGTTCAAATGGATCGTTATGACGAAGGCCGGGGTATAAATCCGAAACGCGAAGGCCGAAACCCGAAGGCCAGTGGCCAGTGGCCAGTGACCAGTGACCAATGACCAATGACCAGTGACCAGTGACCAATGGTCGATCGTTGGTTTAACGGGTGCGCATGGGACAAAGCGCGGGCGCGCGCTGACACCTTACCCTCTTACGCCTCCTACTCCTCTTACCCCTTACAACTTATTGAGCAGTCCTTTGAGGTCCACGTGTTCGGTGATGAGCTTTTTGATCACGGGGATTTTGTCGGTGTCCTGCGGCTGCGTCTTCACGGTCATGCCGTGAATTTTTGAGGTGATGGTGAAGCTGTCCTGCCGCGCGGCGATGACGGGGATCTCGGAATTCGCGAGGAGCTCCATGAGCTTGGGGTGCGGCGGGGTGTCGTCCGTGAGGATGAGGCCGGCGATGGTATTTTCGCCGGCGAAGCGGGCGCTCGAAATGGCGGCGAGGATGATGTCGTCGCGATCGCCGGGGGTGATGATGACGACGCCGGGTTTGAGATAATCGACCACACTCTTCGCCGTCATCGCGCCGACGACCACGCGTTCGGAACGCTGGCGGTGGGCGTGTTCGCGTCCGTTGAGCCAGCGTCCCTCGATCTCCTCGGCGATCTGGCTGAGGCTCGGGCGTGAGAGGACGCGTTGAATGGGAAGCACGCCGAGCAACGGAACGCCGAGGCGTTCGAGGCCGATGCCGGCGTATTCGCGGATGAGATCGAGTTTGTCGGCTTCGACCTTGTTGAGGATCGCGCCGACGACCTCGACGCCGGCTTTGTCGAAGAGCGCTTTGTTGAGCGCGATTTCATCGATGGGGCGGCCGATGCCGCCGGGCGTGACGATGACGACCTTGGCCTTGAGGAGTTTGGCGACGCGTGCGTTGGAAAGTTCGAAAACGGAGCCCACGCCCGCGTGGCCGGTACCTTCGATCAACGTGAAATCCTTTTCCCACGAGACGCGGTCGAAGGCGCGGCAGATCTTGTCCTCGAGCTCGGCGAGCATCGTGTCGGGCTGTTTGAGGAAACGCCGCGTGAACGTGCCGTCGATCGTGACCGGGCTCATGCTCTCGATGGGCACGTGGACGTTGTAGATCGTGTCGAGCAGGTAGGAGTCCTCGTCGATCTGGATGCCTTTGATGTTCACGAAGCGCTGGCCGACGGGTTTGATGAATCCAACTCTTGGATACAGCGATTGGATGGCGGCGAAGAGACCGAGGCAGGTGGTGGTTTTGCCGTCGTTCATGCGCGTGGCGGCGACGAAGACCCGCTTCGTCTCCGTGTTGGTCGGCTCGGTGAGCAACGGGAAGGCCGGCTGACGGAAAGGATTGGACGTGAAATCGGCGGGCGAGGAAGACATGGGCGGCGGAGAAAATCCGAAGGACGAAGGCGAATGACCAATGACCAGTGATCAATGACCAGTGAGGGATGAATGCCTGCCGGGCCGGGGGCGGCGGATCAGGCGCCGCCGTAGAGGAGTTTTCTATCGATGGCCTGACAGGCGACGATGGCGGCGGCTCCGAAGACATCGTGGGCGCTGGAGCCGCGGCTGATCTCGGCGGCGGGGCGACTGAGGCCGGTCATCACCTGGCCGTAGGTGTTCGCACCGGCGAGGATGTGCACGAGCTTGAAGGCGATGTTGCCGCTCGCGAGATCGGGGAAGATGAGGACGTTGGCGCGACCGGCGACAGGGCCGGTGATTTTTTTTGTGGCGGCGGCGGGGGCATCGAGGGCTGCGTCCACCTGGAGTTCGCCGTCGATTTCGATTTCCATGCCGGCGGTGATGGCCTTGGCGCGGGCGAGTTCGGTCGCGGCGCGGACCTTGGCGAGCGACGGGTGTTTCGAGTCGCTGTGTGAAGCCCAGCTGAGGAGGGCGACGCGCGGAGTTTCGTTGGTGAGATGGCTCGCGATGACAGCGGTCGTGAGGGCGATGTCGGCGAGTTGTTCGGCGGTGGGATCGGGAATGACGCCGCAATCGGCGAAGAACAAGGTGCCGTCGCTGCCGACCTTCGCCTCGTCGAAATCGATGATCATCAGCGACGCGACGTTTTGCGCATGCTCGTGTTTGGGGATGATCTGGAAAAGCGGGCGGAGGGCGCTCGAGGCGGTTTGCGTGGCGCCGCCGACGAGGGCATCGGCCTGGCTGTTGGCCAGCATCATGGTCCCGAAATAATTCGGATCGCGCACGAGTTCGCGGGCCTGTTCGAGCGTGAGACCTTTGTTGCGCCGCAATTCGACGAGCTGGCTGGCGAAGGTTTCAAAATCTTCGCTGCGCTCCGGGTCGATGATGCGCATGCCCTGGAGATTCACATCGAGGCGCGCGGCCGAGGCTTTGATGGCGGCGCGATCGCCGAGCAAAATTGGTGCGCCCATGCGACGGGTGACCCACTGGCGCGCGGCTTGGAGGATGCGCGGATCGTTCCCTTCCGGAAACACGACGCGCTTCGGGTGGCGCTGCAGTTTCTCGATGAGTTTGGGAACGATGGACATGGCGGCGGGGAAAGTGTCGGCGCAGCGAGGGAGCGTCAATGCCGGTTGCAGCGCGGCGGAGGCCGAAATGACGCGTTCGCTCAATGGGGTTTAGCGAAGCGACGTTTCAAATTTTTTCATCGGCGCACAGAGGCCGGTCGCAGGACAGTCCGAGGGCAGACTAGAGCATTTCACATAAAACTGTGGCCAATTATGGGGGCGGCTTTACGCCGCGATGCCTTCGCCGGCCAGTCACTTCGATCCGTTTTTAACCACTGATGCACACTGACGGACACTGATGATAAAAGCCCGTGCCGGGTGGAACGCGCCGTCCCGGCGCGTTGTTCGTCATCGTCCGATTGAGCGCGGTTTGAAGTGAACGGTGGCCGGTCGTGGGCTCACGTCCAAGGGCGCAGATGCGCGGCTATAGTTTAATTTAAACCGCTCTAAGTGAGCATCTGAAACGCGAATCGAATGAAGCGTGGTGATTGAGAATACGCGCGGTGCAAAAGCGCGCCGGGGGTTACGGTCTTGCTAAGAAAAATGGGCGCATTGAGAACTGCGCGCGTGTCGAAAAACCTGAAGAACATCGGATTGGTGGCGTCGTTGACCATGGTGTCGCGCGTACTCGGTCTGGTGCGGGACAGTCTCACGGCGGCGATTTTCGGCACGAGTGCGTTGGCGTCGGCTTTTTTTGCGGCGTTTCAACTGCCGAATCTTTTTCGCCGGTTGCTGGGTGAAGGCGCGTTGACCGCGGCGTTTGTGCCGACGCTCAACGATGAACTCGCGAAACGGCGCCGCGAAGGCGCGTTTGTTTTGGTCAACGAAGTGTCGAGCTGGCTGCTGATCGTTTCGGGCGCGCTGGTGCTGGGGGCGATGGTGTTGCTGAGCCAGCCCGCATGGCTGGTCGCGCTCGGCCGCGCAGGTGGCGCGGAGGCTGACACGGTCGGCCGCTGGCTGCAAGGCGCGGAACTGGCGCTAGTGTTGTTTCCGTATTTGATCTTCGTGTGCATGGCGGCGGCGTTCAGCGCGGCGTTGCAGACGCTCGGGCGATTTCTGGAGCCGGCGCTTTCTCCTGTGTGGTTGAATCTCGCGATGATCGGCCTGCTGGCCGGTGCGGTGTGGCTGCGTCCAGAGATGAAGGAAACGCAGATGAATGCGCTCTGCGCAGGTGTGCTCGTGGGCGGATTTTTTCAGATGGCGGTGCCGGCGTGGGCGTTGATGCGCGAAGGCTGGCGTCCGCGTTTTACCCCACGCCTCAGCGGGCCGGTGCGGGAAATCATGCGCTTGATGGGACCGACGCTTCTGGGCTCGGCGGTTTATCTGATCAACATGACCGTGTCGCGCTTCATCGGGCTGTCGCTCAACGACTCCGCGGTGTCGGTGTTGAACTTTGCGCAGCGCTTGATGGAACTGCCGATCGGCGTGTTTGCGGTGGCGGTGACGACGGTGGTTTTCCCGCTGATCTCGCGTCATGCCGCGCAAGGAAATCGCGAAGGACTCGCTCTCTCGTATCGCAAAGGCATGCGCCTCATCCTGGCGGTGAACGTACCCGCGGCAGTGGGGCTCGCGATCCTCGGCGAACCGGTGATCCGCTTGTTGTTTCAACGCGGCGCGTTCGATGCGGCCGACACGCTGGCGATGGTGCCGGTGCTCGCGGTGGCGGCGGCGGGACTTCCCTTTCTCGCGTTCGCGAATCTGGCGTTGCGCGCGTTTTATGCGGAGAAAGACACCGTCACGCCGATGCACGCGGCGCTGCTGAGCTTTGTTGTGAACGTGACGCTGAGCTTCGCCCTGATGGGGCGTTTCTCGACTGTCGGCCTCGCGGCGGCGAGCACGGTGGCGACGTTGGTGCAGGCCTGGTATTTGCAGGCGAAACTCACGCGAAAACGTCCGGAGCTTTCCCTGCGTCACATCGCGGGCGATCTCGCCAAAGTCGTCGCGGCCAGCGCACTGATGGGCGTGGCGGTCTGGGGCGGCTGGCACAGCTGGACGCTGTGGCAACCGCAGTCGGGATGGAGCGATGCGCTCGGCTTGTTCCTCACGATCAGCGGCGGTGTGATCCTGTATGCGGCGCTCGCATGGCTGTTTCGCGTCGAAGCCCGCGCGGAAATCGCGGAGCTGATCCAGCGGCGCATCCAAAAAACGAATACATAACGCGCGGGGCGCCGGTTGTTCATGCGGATCAAAGTCGATGGTTTTCTCCTGGGCATGGTCGCGGCGGTGGCGCTCGCGTGGGCCTTTCCTGGGCCGGGTGCACAAGGCGGCTGGTTGCATCCGGAGCTGCTCAACAAACTCGGCGTGGCGCTCATCTTTTTTCTGAACGGCGTCTCGCTGTCGTTTGCCGCGATGAAGGCGGGCGCGCTGCGGTGGCCCGTGCATGTGCTGGTGCAGGCGACGACATTTCTGGTTTTTCCTGTGATCGGCATCGGGCTGCTGTGGCTGACGGATGCGTGGATATCGCCGGAGCTGGCGATCGGTTTCTTTTTTCTCTGTGCGTTGCCGTCCACGGTGTCGTCATCGGTCGCGATGACATCGGCGGCGCGCGGCAATGTCCCCGCGGCGGTCTTCAACGCGACGCTCTCCAGCCTGATCGGTGTGGTGGTCACGCCGCTGTGGGTGAGCTGGCGCCTGCGCACTGACGGGCAGGGCGGTGACGTCACCGGCGTGATCGTGGATCTGTTGATCTGGCTCGTGACGCCATTGGTGCTCGGGCAGCTCGCGCGCCGCTGGCTGGCGGATTGGGCGAAGCGCCACAAAACGCTCATGCATCGCGTGGATCGCGGCACGATCCTGCTGATCATCTACACATCGTTTTGCGACTCGATCGTGCGCGGCGTGTGGTCGGGCAATGCACTTCACGCGGTGATCACGGCGGTGGTCGGATCGCTGGTGCTGTTTTACCTTGTGATGGGCATCGTGGAGGCGATCGCGACGACGGCGAAGCTCACGCCGGAGGATCGCATCGCGGCGGTCTTTTGCGGCTCCAAAAAAACCATCGCCTCGGGTGTGCCGATGGCGCAGCTGATCTTCGCGGGCGATCCGCGAATCGGGGTGATCCTGCTGCCGCTCCTCGTGTATCATCCGTTGCAACTGGTGATCTGCGGTGTGCTCGCCGGACGGTGGGCAAAACGCGACCACGCGAACGGGCGCCCGTGAAGTGGTTTTTTGGATACAGAGAGACTGCGTGGTGCGGGGAAGGCGTGCGTGCGGTTCAACGTTTGATTCCGTCGCGAATCACCCCTAAGGTGCCCGGTTCGATTTTATGAAGAACACACTGACACCGACTCAACTGGTTGCCGCTCTCAACTGGCGTTACGCCACCCGGAAATTCGATCCGACGAAAAAAATCGCGGACGATGTGTGGGCGGCGCTCGAACAGGCGCTCGTGCTCGCGCCCTCGTCGATGGGGTTGCAGCCATGGAAGTTTCTGGTCGTGCAAAACCCGGAGGTGCGCACGCGTCTGCACGCGGCTTCCTACAAGCAGGCGCAGGTCACCGATTGCTCGCATCTGGTGGTGTTTGCCGTTCACAAAAACATCGGCACGCCGCACGTCGAAAAATTCATCGAACGTGTCGCGTCGGTGAAAAACGTGACGACGGAATCGCTCGCGGGTTTTGCCCGGATGATTCAGGGGAATCTGACCAAGGCGGCGGCGGAAGGCCGTCTCGATACGTGGCAGACGCATCAAGTGTACATCGCCCTCGGCCATTTTATCGCCGCGGCTGCGATCATGGGTGTGGATTCCTGTCCGATGGAAGGCATCGAGCCGGAGAAATATGACGAGATCCTGGGACTCGCCGGCGGCGACTACGCCACCGTGGTCGTGTGCGCTGCCGGCTATCGCGCCGAAGACGACAAATACGCGATTGCGCGGAAGGTCCGTTTCGAGCCGAAGGACGTGATCATTCGCGTGTGATCGCGGCATCCCGCGCTGTCTCCGGTGCGGGGTAACGTTTCAATCCGGTGAGCTGCGCAAACGCGCGAAAAATGAACAACGGATTGTTGCGAAAATATCGGGGCGCGAGCCGGCGCGGTTCGCAGGCGAGCCGGAAAAGCCATTCGAGGCCGTTGCGCTGCATCCAGCGCGGCGCCTGACGAACGCGCCCGGAAAGAAAATCGAACGCCGCACCGACGCCGAGCATTACGCCGGACTCGAGAAGCGGCGCGGTGAGCGTCATGAGTTTTTCCTGTTTCGGTGTGCTCAGGCCGATCCACACGAAATCCGGCCGTAGCTCCGTGAGCCGGCGTGCCAGTGCGGCCGCCTGTTCAGCATCGGGTTCGCCAAACGGCGGTGTATCCGTTCCGGCAATACGCAAATCGGGGAAACGTTCCTGGAGTTTTCCCGCGAGCGCGGTCGCGGTGCCGTGGCTGCCTCCGTAGAAATAATGCGTGAGCTCCGTGCCGGCGGTGGCGGCGCAAATCTCGAGCAACAGATCGGGCCCATAGACGCGCCTGACGCCACGATGGCCGGTGCGACGCAACATCCAGACCACCGGCATGCCGTCGGGCGTGGCGAGAAAGGCGCGGTTAAGTGTGAGCAGATGTGCGGGATCGCGTCGGGAGCAAGAGAGGCTGTTGACGTCGCAGAAACAGACATACGCTCCACCGGCAGCGCGCGCCCGGGCCAGGACGAGATCCCGCGAGCGAGGGAGATCAAGGGCGTGAACACCGACGCCCAGAATGTTTCCTCGGACCGGTAGTGTCATGACGGATACACCTCGGTTTCTTCGTACGGATCGATGCTGACGAAGGTGAAACACGCGACCACCCCGAGCAGCGCGGCGCCGGTCAGGGGCAGCCCAATGAACCACAGCGCTCCCTGCGCCACCAGCGCGATGCCGCCGGAGCCGGCGATTATCAATGCGCCGACGGCGATATTGCGGCCGAGCGAGAGGCGGCGACGTTTCCCGGTCAGCAGATCTTTGCGTGGCGTCGGCGAGATGCGTGTGACGGCGAGCCAGCCGCAACCGGCGGCGATGGCGGTTGCGGTGGTCAGTGTCAGCAATGCCACCCAAGGACGTCCCGCGAATGCCATCACGCCGCAAAGAACGAAGGCGCACGCCACCGGAAGCGCCATGCCTGCGGCGAGTTTTGCCAGACGCATCTGCGTGTCGCGGGCCGGACTCGCGCGAATCAAGTCCAGACCTTCCTCGCCATTTGCGGCGACATCGCAGAGCAGCGAAGAAAACTGCGCCGCGATGACGACGGCGATGGGCGCGAGCACGCCGAAGCCGCCGAAATGACGAAGCCCGATGAATGCCGGCAGAATGTACATGAACGACGGAAGTGTCTGCGACAGCAGCAAGGGATCGCGAACGATGAGACGCAGGTCCTTGCGCACGGTCGCGCGAAAAATGCCGTTCGCGAACCTCTGACGCCGCCGAGGTCGCGTGGCGCGTGACGGACGCACAGAAGCTTCCTGCCATCCACTGAGAAACGTGCGCGCGAGCATCCGTGCCGTGAGTCCGGTGGTTGCGAGTGCGATTGCTGCGAGCGCGAGCAAGGGCAGGATTTCGCCGCGCGCGGCGCCGGCTACCTGGTGGAAACCGCTGTTGGCGGCGACCGCCAGCAGCGAATCGAACGATGCCACGCCCGGGGAGCCTCGCATCATGTGCTGGAGTTGAAACAATAGATAAACCGCGGCACCGACCACTGCGGCGAACACCTGCGCCCAGGTGCGCGCGCGCCGCGGACCGAGCCAGCGCACGAGCAGAAACGTGAGCCAGATGCCGGTGCAGGCGGCGATCAGTGCAAGCAGCGCCCACGTGATGTATCCGAAAAGGTAATACGCATTCGATCCGAGCGCGAAGCCATTGAGCAAGGGCAGCAGAAGAATGCCCGCACCGACGACGGCTCCGCTCGCGATGATGGTTATGCGCGCGATCAGGACAGCGCGGAGATCGACGGGCGAGGCCAGCAGCAGATCCAGGTCGGATCGCTCGAAGAAGAGGGCGATCGCTTGATGCATCGCCGTGCCCAGCATGATGAAGCTAAAGAAGGCCCAGACGGCGGCTTCCACGCCGATGGATGGCGGTCCCATCAGTCCGGCGGCGACGAATGTCCAGATCGCATGCAGCACGAGCATCACGAGCGTGATCAATCCCATGCGCAGCGCCGGCGTACGTTTTCCCGAAAGCAGTGAACGCCAGAGGAGCCGCAGGTCGTTGCGGAGAAGGACGCGGGCTTGGCGCAGCGTGGTGTTCATGCCTGCGAAGGCTGGGGCGGCACCGGCGGCGGAACCTCGGCGGCGGCCAATCCGGTGACATGGAGAAACACGTCTTCGAGCGATCCGTGTTCGATCCCACCGGCCCGATGACGCAATTCATCCAGCGTACCTTCGGCGACGAGACGACCTGCGTGCAGAATCCCGATGCGCTCGGCGAGTCGTTCGGCGACATCGAGGATGTGCGTGGTGAGGATGACGGTGTTTCCGCGGCGGACGAAATCGATGAGGATGTCTTTCATCAGTCGCGCGGCGGCCGCATCGAGCCCGGTCAACGGCTCGTCGAGCAACATGACCGATGGCTGGTGAATGAGTGCGCCGCACAGGGCCATCTTCTGCTTCATGCCGCGGGAAAAACTCTCGATGTAGTCGTCGCGTTTTTCCCACAGGCCGAGGTTCTGGAGCAATTCTTCGGCGCGCGTCTGGCCTTTGTTGGCGGGGAGATCCCAAAGCGCGGCGACGAATTCGAGGTATTCGAGCGGGCGGAGTTTGCCGTAGAGCACGGGATCGTCGGGCACGTAGGCGAGCGGACGCTTGGCGGCGGACGGATTCTCGCGCAGCGGTATCCCCTCGATGAATACATCGCCGGCGTCGGGCCGGAGCAGACCGGCGATCATGCGGATCGAGGTGGTTTTGCCCGCGCCATTGGGACCGAGAAACGCGTAGAGAAGGCCGCGTGGGATGCGCAGATCGAGTCCATCGACGGCTTTGGTGGCGCCGAAATATTTCCGCAGGCCGCGGGTTTCGCAGGCGAAGATCGCTGGCTCGGCGGAGGCGGGATTCATCGCGCGAAGAAGGCGCGAAGCACGCCTGCGCGCAACGCTCTTGTGCGGACATGTGCGTGCTGGTACGCCGGGCGGTGTCTATGCGTAAACTAACACGTTACCCCTTCGTGGCAGCGCTGGCTTTGGCGGGCCTTTTTCAATCATCACTCACGGCCGCTCCCGCGGCTGTTTCCACGGTCGATGAGGCCGGACGGAGCGCGCATTTCGATGCGGTCAACAAGCACCTCGAACTCGGTGGCGTGCTTTATGGCTACATGGATATCGATGGCGACGTCGCGAAACTCGGCGACGCGGTTTCCGAGGCGGTTGCGAAAGCGGCGGAGACCAATCCCGCGCTCGCGATGGCGCGGCAGGACTATGCGCAGATTTTTGCCGAGCTGGGACTGACGAACATCCAGGCGCTCGGGCTCAGCTCGGTGCGCGACGGCGACGGTTTTCGCAACCGGTCTTTTCTCTACACACCGGAAGGCCGCCGCGGGTTGCTCGCGATCATGGGGGAGATGCAAAGCCGTTCGCCAACACGGGGCTGGCCCCGGCCGACACGGATTTGTTTTTCGAAACGGAACTCGATGCGCCGACGGCGTACGCGGCTTTGCGCGGCGTGGTGGTCCGGATCGGTGGGGACGGGCTGGCGGACATGCTCGAACGCGAGCTGAAAAAACCGACGCCGACGGGCGTGACAAGTTATGAGGTGATCCAGCATATCTCCGGGCGGTACACCGTGGTGGTGAGGCTCGATGTCGAAAATCGAATCCCTCTTCCCAATGGCGTGAACGTGCCGGGCATCGATATTTTCCTGAATGCGGACGGGCTCGCGCCGATTTTTCAGAAGCTGCTTAAAGAGGCGAACGATTTGAAGCAGGTGACGGCGGACGGCCGCACGTTTTTTGAAGTCACGGAGGCCGCGTCGGGCACGACGTTGAAGCCGGTGTTTGTATTCGAGAACGACGCGTTTGTGGTCGGCAGCTCGCGCGCGTTCACTTGGGAATGTCTCGGCCGCACGAAGGACGGACTGGCGTCGCAGCCGGATTTTCAGCGTGCACTCGCGAGCGTCGGAACGGAAGGCAACGGCTTGAGCTACGTGACGCCCCGTTTCTTTGACGAAGTGCGCGAGGCGCTCGTGGTGGTGAAGGCCGCGCGGCCGGATGCCGCGGGCGTGATCGATCTCTGGGCGGGAAATATTCCGGAGTTGTCGAGACCGCTGGTCAGCGTGCGCAGCAATCTGCCGGACGGCATCCTGACGCGCTCGTATTCGTTTCGCTCGTCGAAGCAGGAAGTGCTGATCGGCGCCAACGGCCCGGTGACCATCGGATTGCTCGCGGCCATGGCGATCCCGGCGTTTCAAAAGGTGCGCGCGAATTCGCAGGAGAAAGTTGTCCAGAATAATCTGCGTCAGTTTCAGGCGGTAGCGCAGCAACACATGCTCGATACGGGCAAGACATCGGCAGGATACTCCGACGTCGTGGGCACAGGTGAGGGAAAGTATATTCGCGAGCTGAGGCCGGTGGCAGGCGAGGATTACGAGTCGCTCGTGCTCAAGGAAGGCGACACGGAGATATTGGTGACGACGGCGAGCGGGAAAGTGATCTCCATGCCGGTGTATTGAGTTGATCGATACCTTGGTATCCTAAGAAGCGACGAGCAGCCGACGGGGAAGTCGGCGCTCCCGGGTCAGCGTGGCGACGCCTTCACCCGCGCGGTGAGGGCGTCGAGCGTGACCTCGGCGAGGGAATTCACGCGCCAGTGCGCATGAGGAAATTCATGGTGTTGCGTGGATGGGTTGGGCGCGACCACGCAGAAAAGTCCGGCGCGATGCGCGGCCTCGCTGCCGGGAAGTGAGTCTTCGAAAGCGACGGCGCGCGCAGGATCGGCGCCGAGGGCTTCGATCGCAGACAGGTAGATCTCCGGTTCGGGTTTTCCGCGCGAGACATCGTCGCGGCAACGGACGACATCGAATGTATTCAATAAATCGATACGTTCGAGATGGCGGTCCACCCAGGCATGAGTGGAATTGGACGCCACGCCGAGACGGATGCCCGCTGCGCGCGCCTCGGCGAGAAGTGCCTCGACACCGGGAAGAATCGGCTGCGCAGCGATGAGCCGGTGACGGAGTTCGTAGTGGGTTTTTTCCAGCGTCAGCCGGTCGGCTTGCGGACCGAAGGCGATCCACGGATCGAATTCCCTGTCGGCATGGCCCACGATGCTGAGCGCGTGGTCGCGCGAATAGTTGACGCCGGCTTGTTCGTGGACCTGCACCCAGGCTTCGACGATGGGCGTTTCTGTGTCCACGATGAGACCGTCGAAATCGAAAACGAAGGCGTCGATCATGAGGAAAAGAGGTTGGGCAAACCGTCGATGCTGCGCGCGTTTTTCTCCGCGCGATACGCGACGAGCGCGTCGGGACCTTTTTTATCCGCCCAGTTGATCAAGGTGTCGCGCGGTCCTGAGTACTCGAAGAACGGCACGCCGAAACCACACGAGGTCTGCACGGATTCGATCTCGACGATCACGAGCGCGCGTTCACCGGCGAGCGGAGCGCCGAAGAGCGGACGCAGTTGTGTCCAATCGTCGTCGCCCGGAAGCACGCTGCGGCCCCGGCCGTAGAGGCGCAGGATCAGCGGGTCGCCGTCGAATGCGCAAAACAGGAGCGTGATGCGTCCATCGGCGGCGAGGTGCGCTGCGGTTTCCGCGCCGCTGCCAGTGAGATCGAGATAGCCGGCGCGCGACGGCGAGAGCACGCGGAAGGAATCATAGCCCTTGGGCGAAACATTCACCCGGCCGGTCGCATGCGCGGTGGCGACGAAGAAGATCTTCTGGCGCGCGATGAAGTCGCGATGCGCGGCGGTGAGATGTTCGAAGAATTTGCCCATGGCAGCCGTTCATCAGAACAGCTCGCCGGCCGCGGGCAAGTGTCGCGCAGGAACGTGCTCAACGCGTGCGCGGCGTCGAGGAAGGCGAGGCGCGCAGGATGGGGATGATCTCGCCGGTACGCGAATCGATGGGTGCGGGAGTGGGGAACGGCATCTTTTCGCCCTGCGCGTAATCGGCGGGATGTTCTTCCTGCAGCGCTTTCAGGCGTGCGCCGATTTCGGCGAGCGGCAGGTTGCGGTTCCCGGTGCGCAGGCAGGCGAGGTAGTGCTGGACGGCGGCGGCAAACTGGCCGGCGGTTTCGAAGTTTTGCGCGGCAAAGAACAGACGGAAAGTCGAGGCTTCGGCGCTGGCGCCGAGCAGGCTGAGTGAATCGACGGTGCGTTGGGTGAGCGACCAGTCGCGTCGCTCGGTGGCGACGCCGAGCACGCGCGTGAGATAGGAGAAAATGTTTTCGTTTTCCTTCCGCGTGAGATCGGCGGGCGGCGCGGCGACGACGATCGCGGCGGCGGTGGCGAGTTCAGCGCGGAGGCTGGCGAGGGCCGGACGATATTCGGGCGGTACGTTCTCGGACACACGAGTGCGCAGAAACTGCTGCGCGGCCGAAACGTCGCCGCTGGCGATCTGGTGGGCGGAGCGTTGGAGACTGGTGAGCGCAACGTTGAAGGTCGTCAGCGCGGAATCGCGTCCGGTTCCGGCGGCGAGCGCGAGTTGTGCGGCGAAGGTATCGAGATTCGCGAGCGTGAGCTCTGCGGGCGGAGGAATAGATGGGTTTTGTGGGGCCGCTGCGGAGTCCACCGTTTTGGCGACGCTGTCGATCAGTGCGTGGAGTTTGGAGCGGGGGAAAAACGCATCGAATGACTGGTCGGAGAGTAGTTGTTGCGCGGTGTGTTGAGCGCTGGGTTTATTGGCGGCCACCTCGGCGAGATAGTCCTGCCATCTGGCAGCGAAGCGACGGAGGCTGTCGATGCGTCGACGATCCTCGTTGGTGGTGTTGCTGTAGTCTTGTTCCAGTTGCTGACGGAGGTCGGCAAGCGACTGCAGAAACGAATCGATGTCTTTCGATTTTGCGTTGGCGGTGACGAGCGATGGCAGGCGCTCGACCAGCGAGGTGAGCTCGCCGGTCAGCGTGTCGACTGTTTTGCGTCGTGCCTGGAGGATCGCTTGTTGCAAATCGAGAATCTCCGAGCGCGGCACGATATCGATGCGCGCAGCGATGGAGGCGAGTTGGGTGAGCGAGGACGAGGCCTTGTCGAAATTTTTTGCTGCGAGGTGCACGGTGTAGTCTTGCCAGCCCGCGATGAAGTCGCGCGTCGACTGTACGCGTTGGGCGCTGGTGACGTTCTGGAAGTTGCGTATCGAGGGGGCGAAGTGCTGGTTGAGTTCTTTCAACAGCGCGTCGAAATCCGCGGCGGGTGCATGCGCGGCGATCTTTTCGCGGAGTTTTTCGGTGATCGTGTCGAGCGAGCGGTTGGCCGCGGCCTCCTGTTCGTCGATGGCTTTGTTCACGATCTTCAGCGCGTCATCGAGCACGACTGCGCGGCTGTCATCGAGACCTCTGCGATAAGCCAGCAGCAGGTCGCGGGCGGCGACGAGATTGCCGCGAGACGAGGCGCTGCGCGCATTCTCGAAGGCCTGAACGAGGCTTTCGTTTTTCAACGTTTTCGCATCGGTCGCTGAGACTTTGAAATCGACGAGCTTTTGCTGGAGGTCTCCGAGTGCTTCGCCGACGGACTGTGCAGGCGTGCCGCCGAAGGTTGGCGAGGCAAGAAGGAGCGAAAGCAGGACGAGGGAACGGCAGCGGGAAACGTGCATGATCAGCGAAGCGGAGGTTGGGGGAATGCCCGCGAAGTGCGTGCGACGACGCGCATGCTCCCGCGAATTTCTCGCGAGCGTTTGGTCGATGCTCACATCCGGCAAGCATCGAATGCCGCGGTGAATGCGCGACGCGTGGCGGAGTGGAAAGCGAATCCGGGGCCGCGAAGAACGACCGCGCTGTCCGCTGGACGCGCGCGCGGTTTCGACTACGGTGCGCCGCCATGCGCCCTCATCCCCGCTCGATTACACTCTCTGTTTTATCTCTCGCCTGCATGACCGCATCCGCCACCGCCAAACCCGAAACACGCAACCGCGCCGAGATCCCCGCCGAATACAAATGGGATTTCACGCCGATCTATCAGGACTGGGATGCGTGGGATGCGGGCATCAAAGAAATGGAAGCGAAGATGGACGCGTTTCCCGCGCTCAAAGGCACGCTCGCGTCCGGGCCTGCAGCGGTGGTGAAGGCGTTCCGGCTCTTCGACGAAATCGGTCAGTTGCAGTATCGGGTTTATCGATACCCGCAGCTTCAGCGCGATGTGGACACGCGCAACAACGACATGCTGGGAAAACTCCAGCGCGTGCAGGCGATCTTCGCGAAGTTCGGCACGGCGACCTCGTGGTTCACGCCGGAGCTGCTGACGATCCCGCAGGCCACGATGGAGAAATGGATCGCGGAAACACCGGAGCTCGCGCCCTACAAATTCCCCATCCTCGACAACTACCGCCAGCAAGCGCACGTGCTCGATGAGAAGGGCGAAAAACTGCTCTCGTTTTCGTCGCGTTTCAGCCAGAGCCCGACGTCGATTTTCCAGGAACTGAGCACGAGCGATGTGAAGTTTCCGAAGGTCACGTTGAGCGACGGCCAGGAAGTGACGCTCTCGCCCGGCATGTATCAGCAGGTACTCAACACCAACCGCAACCAGGCCGACCGGCAGCTCGCGTTCGAGACGTATCACAAGACGTACGAAGCCACCATCAATACGTACGCGGCGATCTACAACGGCGTGCTGCAACGCGACTGGTTCGCCGCGCAGGCGCGCAATTATCCGACGACGCTCGACGCCGCGCTGCACGGCAACGCCATCCCGACCGAGGTCGTTACGAATCTCATCGAAACCACGCGCGCGGGCACCGAACCTTTCCGCCGCTACATGCGCCTGCGCAAAAAGCTGCTCGGTCTCGAGAACTACAATCCGTACGACAACTTCATCCCGATCTATGACGTGGAGAAAAAATACCCGTACGAACTCGCGACGGAGCTCGCGTTGAAATCGGTCGCGCCGCTCGGCGCCGAGTACGTGGAAAAATACAAGCAGTTCGTCTCCGGCGGCCGCATCGACGTGTACGAAAACGAAGGCAAGCGCAGCGGCGCGTATTGCGCGGGCGTTTACGGCGTGGGTCCGTATCTGCTGCTCAATCACAACGAGACGCTCGATTCGGTTTTCACGTTTGCACACGAGGCCGGCCATGCGATGCACACGGTGCTGTCCTACGAAACGCAGCCGTTCGCGACGGCGAGCTACACGATCTTCGTCGCGGAAGTCGCCTCCACGATCAACGAGCGCTTTCTGCTCAATCAGTTCCTCGAAACCACGACGGATCCGAAGGAGCGCTTCGTTCTGCTGCAGCATGCGGTCGATGCGATCGTCGGCACATTCTACACGCAGGTGATGTTTGCGGATTACGAATTGCAGGCGCACCGCCTCGTCGAGGAAGGCCAGCCGGTCACGGCCGAAGTGCTTAGCGGCATCTATCGGAAACTGCTCGGCGAGTATTATGGCGACGTCACGGACATCAACGAGCTCTACCGTGTGACGTGGGCGCGCATCCCGCATTTCTTCAATTCGCCGTATTATGTTTATCAATACGCGACCTGCTTCGCCTCGTCGGCGCAGATCTTCAAGGAGATGACCACCGGCGATGAAGCGTCGAAGAAGGCGGCGACGGAGCGTTATCTCACGCTTCTGCGCAGCGGCGGAAACGACCACCCGATGGCGCAACTGAAGAAGGCCGGCGTCGATCTCACCAAGCGCGAGACCGTGCAGGCCGTGATCGACCAGATGAACGAACTGGTCGCCCAGCTCGAAGTCGAAGCCGCGAAGATTCCCTGAGTTTCTCCGCAGCACACTCGAAACAAAAAACCCGCGCACCGATGACGTGCGCGGGTTTTTTCCATCCGGATTATGGCGCGGAAGGAATGGCGGTTCTCAACTGGGCAAAACGTGTACGCGTCGCATCGTCGCGGGCGATTTTTTCGCCGTGAGCGACAAGCGCGGCTGCGGCCGCTGTGTTGCCGGCGCGCGCGTGGAGTTTTGCCATGGCGTAGATGAGTGACGGATGGTGCGGGAAGTGCTGGATGCCCTCGGTGAGCACGGCGAGCTGATCATTCCCCGGGATGGCGTGTGCCGCGAGCCAGGCCTCGGCGATCAAGGTGTAGAGCTCGACGGAAACAGCGGGGAAACCACGTGCGTCAAAAAGCGGTTTCAGCACACGGGCCAGCTGCGCGTCGCTGAGCGTGCCGTCGGGTCCGGCGGGACGCGCTTGCGCCTCGGCGAACCGGAGCCTGGCGAGATCGACGAGCACGGAACCGCGCGTGGATTTCGGCGCCGCGACTTCGAGAAAACGCCGCGCACGATCGGTGTTGCCGGCGGCGAGTTCGGCCTGGCCGAGCGTGGCGAGAAAAGCGGGATCGCGTTCGCCGCGAATGTACGCCGCAACGAGCGCGTCGCGCGCGCGGGCGGGCTGGCCGGCGATGCGCCACGCATCCGCTTGGATGCGCATCGACTCGCCTTCGGTGGCATCGCGCATCTCGGGCGGCGGCACGTCGAGCGTGCGTTCGCCGGTGATCTTGGTCTGGCGGTAAGTGTAGTCGGTGAAGCTGATGTAGCCGCGCAGCTCGACGAGAAATTTGTCGTAAGGTTTTCCGAAGCATTCCTCGAAAATCTCCGGCGTGAGCGGCTCGCGGCTCGCGCGCTCCACGAGTTTGTTGAACGCAGCCTCGTAGCGGCCTTTGCGACCGTAGAGACACATGTGGACAAAGGCGTAGCATTGTTTCGCCCAGAGGTTGTTGCCCAGCCGCGTGCGTGCGGCGGCGGAGTCTGACTTGATGCCGAAAAATTCGTCGAACGCGAGAAGGCGGCGGCGGTTGAGCGCGATGTTGAAATCGACATCCTCGACCGGGGCGACTGCGACCATCGCCTGCGTGTCCTCGGCTTCGGCGGCGGCGGCGTTTTGCGAATTGGCCCAGGCCTTTTCGATGGAGACCTGATTGCCTGGCTGGATGCGTCCGATGGTGATGAGCCGCGGGGAAAATTCCATGGCCATGATGATCTGGCTCATGCCCTCCTCGAACCAGATTGGCGGCGGATTCTTCGCGAGACTGAAGAGGTAGTGCAGGTACTCGCGATAAAGTTGTTTGTAGTGATCGATGAGGAACTCGGAGGGCAGCGGTTCGTCGGCGACGGCGTCCACAGACGATGGGTCGAGCAATACCACGCGCGAATACAGATCGAGGATGACGAACGCCTGTTCGCGGTCGTTGAGCACGAGGCTGGCGGTTGTGCCGGCGTGTCTCTCGGCGGGCGGAAGAAATGAGGCGAACTCGCCGCGGCGTCCGCAAAGAATCATCGCAGAAGGCGGGGCTTTGGTCTGCGCCACGGGCCACACGATGCCGAGTGCGAGCCGGAATATCTCGAAGTCGCGCAGCAAACGGCGTGTTTCCCGATCCTTCGCGGAAGAGATGACCTCGAAGCCTTCGATGTTCGTGTAGCTCCATTTTTCGGGCTGCGGAAGTTCGCGCGTGTCGGTGACGGTGAGCGTGGGAAGCTCGACGATGTCCTCGGCTCCGTGGAGTAACCAAGAGCCGGGGAACAGGCAGCCGGTGAATAATGTCGCGACGCTAAGTAAGCGATGAATGCGCATGGGATGCTGGGGTGCGGCGAGATTCGGCGGGCTCAAACGGACCTGCAAAGCAAATATCCTGATGCTCTGGTCCGCCGAAAAAACGCGCGGGACCCCGGGGCGAGACCGGACGGTTTGTCGTCTATTAGATGACAAACTGCGGGGTGAAACCCGGGCTTGCGAGACGCCTCATCCTTTCGGCACGCGGCGGTAGTCGCGCGGCGGATGGCCGACGATCCGGCGGAAACAGCGGGTGAAGTAATAAGGATCGGCGAAGCCCACGCGCCGTCCGATGGCTGCGATGTTTTCGTCGGTCGTGTCGAGCAGCTGGCACGCGCGCTGGATGCGCCGCCGGATCAGCCAGTCGATCGGCGCAAAACCGGTCTGGCGTTTGAAGAGGACGCAGTAGTGCGGGACGGAGAGTCCGGCGCGGCGCGCGAGTTCATCCAGCCGGAGCGGCTGGATGAGGTGGGATTGTATCCACAAGATGGATGCAGCGATGCGACCCGCCGGGGATCCGCCTTCGGCCGGTGCGGACGGCCGGGGCAGACTGAGCCGGTTGAAAAAAGTACGCAGCGCGGTGGAGGCCGCAGCGAGATTGACGGTCGCATAGCCGCTTTCCAGCGCCTCCCAAACCGGTCCGAGCTGGGCGGCATCGTCGCGCGAAGGCTCAAGACATAGCAAACCGCCTTGTGGAGGAATCTGCAGCAGTTCTCTCCACGCATCGGTTTCGGTCCCGGTGAAATGCGCCCATTCGATCGTCCATGGGTGTTCGACGTCGGCTCCATAAGCGTGGGGGGCGCCCGCGGGAATCCAGAGCACATCGCCGGCGCCAAGCGAATGGCGCGCGCCGTCGATTTCCGCCCAGCCGTTTCCCGACAGACACAGGATGACCAACGTCGTCGGTGCTCCTTGCTCACGTCGCACGCCGTGTCCGGAGGCCCGTGGAAACACCCCCGCATCGGTCACCAGCAGTCCGCGCAGCAGGGGATGCCGCCCAGCCTCTCGACGCACGGGAGCGGGCAAAACCACCAGGTGCTGCCCGCGAAAGCCGTCGGGCAAGCCGGCTTTTCTTGGAATAAGATCATCCAGCTTTTTCCGAGTAGCCTCCATTGCGTCGACCGTGCGCATGTCCTATGATCGGTCAAAACCTTTTATCCCATGAACTCCGTCCAAGTCCGTCGCGAACCCGTCATTTTGCCCACTTATCTGCCGGCTCCGGCGGATAAAAACCCGATGTTTCTCGAACGCCGTGTGTATCAAGGCAGTAGCGGACGGGTGTATCCGGTGCCGTTCACGGATTGCATCGCTCAGGAGAAGCGCGACCATGTGTGGGACGCCGTGTATTTGGAGAACGAATACATTCGCGTGACCATTCTTCCGGAGCTCGGCGGCCGCATCCACGGAGCGCACGACAAGACCAACGGCTACGATTTTTTCTACACTCAGGATGTGATAAAACCCGCGCTGGTGGCGCTCGCGGGTCCATGGGTTTCGGGCGGCGTGGAATTCAACTGGCCGCAGCATCACCGTCCCTCGACCTTCATGCCGACGGATGTGGAGATCGAGGAGCACGCCGATGGATCGCGCACGGTCTGGCTGAGCGAACATGAGCCGCTCAATCGCATGAAGGGTATGCACGGCGTCTGTCTGCATCCGGGGCGCTCGTGCATCGAGGTAAAGGTGCGCGCTTATAATCGCACGCCGCACGTGCAGACGTTTCTGTGGTGGGCCAATGTCGCGACGCGGGTGCACGAGCGTTATCAGTCGTTTTTTCCCGAGGATGTGACGTGCGTGGCCGATCACGCGAAACGGGCGACGAGCGCGTTTCCGCTCTGCCGCGGCGACTACTACGGCGTCGATTACGGCAGCCGTCCGCGCAAAGGCATCCCTGAAAACGAGCGTCCCTCGAGGTATGTGCCGACCGGCGATTACGCGCCCAACGACCTGAGCTGGTACGCGAACATTCCCGTGCCGACCTCGTACATGTGCATGGGCACCGACGATGATTTTTTTGGCGGCTACGATCACGCGCTCGAAGCGGGTGTCGTGCATGTGGCCAACCACCACATCGCCCCCGGCAAGAAACAATGGACCTGGGGCAACAACGCCTTCGGCTACACATGGGATCGTCACCTCACGGACGAAGGTGGGCCGTACATCGAGCTGATGGCCGGCGTGTACACGGACAACCAGCCCGATTTTTCGTATCTCATGCCGGGCGAAACCAAGACGTGGAGCCAGTTCTGGTATCCCATCCGGAAAATCGGCGCCGCACGTCAGGCGACCGTGGACGCCGCGGTGAACCTCACCGTGAACGACCGGCGCGCGCGGGTTGGTGTATCCGTTTCTTCACGACAACCCCAAGCACGCGTGAGTCTGCTCGCCGGGGATCGTGTCATTAAAAACTGGGTACGCGATCTCTCGCCCGATGCGCCGCTGCTTGAAGAGGTGGCGCTCGCGCCCCGGCTTGCCGGTGCAGCGCTCGCATTGCGCGTGACAGACGAAGCCGGCCGCGAGCTGGTCGCTTATACGCCCAAGGCTCAGGAGGAACGCCCTGTTCCGCCGCCGGCAACGGAGCCGCCATTGCCTTCGGAAATCGCGAGCAACGACGAGCTCTTCGTGACGGGTACACATCTCGAACAATACCGCCACGCCACCCGCGGCCCGGACGCATATTGGCGCGAAGCGCTGCGGCGCGATCCCGGCGACAGCCGTTGTTTGAACGCGCTCGGACGCTGGCATCTGCGCCGCGGCGAGTTTGGCGAAGCGGAGCGTTATTTCCGCGCGGCGATCGAACGGCTCACGCTGCGAAATCCGAACCCGTACGACGGCGAGCCGCATTACAACCTGGGGCTCGCGCTGCGTTATCTCGGACGCGATGACGATGCTTACGCGGCGTTTTATAAAGCCGTGTGGAATCAGGCGTGGCAGGCCGCGGGGTATCATGCGCTCGCGGAAATCGATTGTGTGCGCGGACGCTGGATCGCCGCACTCGATCACCTCGATCGCGCCCTGCGCGTGAATACGGACAATCTCCGTGCGCGGGACCTGCGTGCGCTGGTGTTGCGGCGCCTGGGACGCGATGCGGAGGCCACGACGCTGTTGCGTGAAACGCTGGCGCTCGATCCGCACGATTGGTGTGCGCGCCATCTCCTTGGCGAAAAACTGATCTGCGATGCTCAGGTGCGACTCGATCTGGCGCTCGATTTTGCGCGCGCTGGATTTTTTGACGAAGCGATGTCCGTCCTCGCGGATGCGGATCCGGCGGCCGCTGATGGCACGGCGCCGATGGTGGCGTATTATCGCGCGTGGTTGAGCGATCGGCGCGGCGAACGCGCAGCGCCGAAAAAACATCTGGCGGCTGCGGCGAAGGCGTTGCCGGATTATTGTTTTCCCGCGCGGTTGGAGGAAATCGGCATTCTCGAATTCGCGATTGCGCGAAATCCGAAGGATGCGCGCGCGCCGTATTATCTCGGCAATTTGTTCTACGACCGCCGGCGTCATGCGGAGGCGATCGAGCGCTGGGAGCAATCGGTGAAACTGGATCCCACTTTCGCGACTGCATGGCGGAATCTCGGCATCGGTTATTTTAATCATCGCAAAAAACCCGCGCAGGCGCGCACGGCCTACGAACGTGCGTTTCGAGCGAATCCCGCCGATGCGCGATTGTTGTATGAGCGCGATCAACTCTGGAAACGCATGGGCGTGTCGACGCGCTCGCGTTTGCGCGAACTGGAAAAACATCCGGCGCTGGTGGCGTTGCGCGACGATCTTTCCGTCGAGCTTTGCGCGCTGTACCGGCTCGCCGCTCAGCCGGAGAAAGCGCGTGAGTTGCTCGCGGCGCGCCATTTTCAACCCTGGGAAGGCGGCGAAGGCCAGGTTCTCGGGCAATACACCGGCGCGCAGCTCGCGCTGGGCGCGAAAGCCTTGGAGAAGGGCGATGCCGACGCTGCGGTGGTTGCGTTCTCCACGGCGCTCGAAGTACCGGAAAATCTCGGCGAGACCTATCATCCGCTGGCGAATCGCAGCGAGATTCACTTCTGGCTCGGGGAGGCGCACGCAGCAGCAGGTCGGCGCGACGAAGCGCGGCGCTGGTGGTCGCTTGCGGCCCGGGCTCGCGGCGATTTTCAGCAGATGAGTGTGCAGTCGTTTTCCGAGATGACGTATTTCTCGGCATGTGCGCTGGAACGTCTCGGCAAAAAAGCGGAGGCGAAAAAACTGCTGCGCGATCTGCTCGCTTACGCGCGGGCGTTGGAGAAACGCGAAGCGAAGATCGACTATTTCGCGACCTCGCTACCGACGATGCTGCTCTTCGAAGACGATCTGCAGGCGCGGCAGACGACCGGAGCGCGCTTCCTGCAAGCGCAGGCGCTGCTCGGGCTCGGCCGCCGGAAGGATGCGCGACGTCTGCTCGCCGACGTGTTGAAGCGCGATCCGGCGCATCTGGCCGCCAAGGAACTGGCCGCACGGCTGCGTTGAACGGTCGGGATCCCGGTCAGGACGTCGCCGGATTGTCCTGACCGGAGGTTTATTGGCCGATGTTGACCGTCCGACTGAGACGGCAGTCGACCCACGAAAGGGGACCTCTTGTTAACAGGTCCCATTTTCTCCTCATGAGTAAGAAGCGTCATGCGTTTGTTGGTACCGGCGGCCGCGCCATCAGTTTTATGGAACCGCTGGTCACGACTTATCGTGAACAGAACGAACTGGTCGCGATCTGCGATATCAGTCCGGCGCGCATGGCTTACTACAATGAGCTGCTGACGAAGGATTGGAACTACCATGCGGTGCCCGCGTACACCGCGGACCAGTTCGACGAGATGTTGCGGGTGGAGAAACCCGACGAAGTTTTTGTCTGTTCAAAGGATTCCACGCATCACGATTACATCGTGCGGGCGCTGCACGCCGGCTGCGATGTCGTGACGGAGAAACCGATGACGACGGACGCCGCGAAATGCCGTGCGATTCTCGATGCGGTGAAGGCGACGGGCAAACGCGTGCGCGTGGCCTTCAATTATCGCTGGGCGCCATTCCGCACCAAGGTCAAGGAGCTCATCGCAAACGGTGTGATCGGCAAGGTGCACTCGGTGAATCTCGAGTACCTGCTCGATACGAATCACGGCGCCGATTATTTCCGCCGCTGGCACGCGAGCGCGGACGATTCCGGCACGCTGCTGGTTCACAAGAGCACGCATCATTTCGACCTCGTGAACTGGTGGCTCGACGCGATTCCCGAGCAGGTTTTTGGCTACGGCGATCTGGTTTTTTATGGGAAGAAAAACGCCGTCGCCCGCGGCGACGAAGCGCTGACCAAATACGAGCGCTACACGGGCGAGCCGGCGGCGGCGGGCGATCCGTTTCGCCTCGATCTGGATGAGAGCGAGCCTTTCCGCAAAATCTACCGCGCGGGCGAAAAAGACTCCGGCTACATCCGCGATCAAAATGTCTTTCGCGAAGGCATCGACATCTACGACCAGATGTCGCTTAACGTGCGCTATCGCACGGGTGAGGTCCTCACGTATTCACTTGTTTGCTACAGCCCGCGCGAAGGCATGCGCGTCACCTTCAACGGCGATCGCGGCCGCATCGAGTACCATGAGTTCATCGGTTCGCACATGAACCGCGCGGTGCGCCCGAAGGATTTCAAACTCGAGATCAAGCCTGGCTCCGAAGCGGAGGGCGAATGGATCAAGGTGTTCCCGCATTTCCAGACCGGCTACATCGTGCCGATGAATGTCGAGGAAGGTCTGCCGCATGGAGGCGCGGATGAGATTTTGAACCGGCATTTCTACGGCGGCGAAGGGCAGGCGAAGGATGAGTGGGCGCGCACCGCGGGTCATGAACAAGGCGCGGCGTCGATCCTCGTCGGCATCGCCGGCGTCGAATCGATCAAACGCAACCAGCCGGTGAATATCTCCGACCTCGTCTCGCTCCAGCCGGGCGTCACGAAGTTGTCGGATCTGGTCTGAAGCGCGGCGTAGAAACCGCGTGGCGCGCGTGCCGCCTTGGCGCACCGGGTGGACGCGTTGCGGGGAGTTTTGACGCGGCTGGCTCGTGAATGGCACAGCGTGCCAGAGGGCGCGCAGCCATCGCTGGCGCGGAACGCAGTCTGCATTATGGTGTGATCATGGATCTCCAAAAACTCACCGTCATGTCCCGCCAGGCGGTCGCCGATGCGCAGAGCGAAGCCCGCCGTCGTCAGAACAACGAAGTCGACACGTGGCATTTGCTGCACGCGTTGCTCGCACAGGAAAACGGGCTCGTGCCGGCATTGGTGGAGAAACTCGGGCTCACGGCTAATGTACTCCTCGTCGCCACCGAACGTGAACTGGACCGGTTGCCGCGCGTGAGCGGCAGCGTGGATGTTTCTAAAATCTACGTCACGCAGGCCGTGGGCGAAGTGCTGACCCGCGCCGAGAAAGAGGCCGGGCAGCTCAAGGACGAGTACGTGAGCGTGGAGCATCTTTTCCTCGCGCTGTTCGATGTCGGCAAACCGCCCGCGCTCGCGAAATTTTTTGAGAGCTTCGGCATCGAGCGGGGCAAACTGCTCGCGGCGCTCAAGGAGATGCGCGGCAACCAGCGCGTGACGTCCGACAATCCCGAGACGACGTATCAGGCGCTCGAAAAATACGGCATAGATCTCGTCGCCCACGCGAAGAAGGGAAAGATGGATCCGGTCATCGGGCGCGACGACGAGATCCGCCGCACGGTGCGCATCCTTTCGCGCAAAACGAAAAACAATCCCGTGCTCATCGGTGAACCCGGCGTCGGCAAAACCGCGATCGTCGAAGGTCTCGCGCAGCGCATCGTGCGCGGCGATGTGCCGGAGGGGTTGAAGGACAAAACGATTTTTGCGCTCGATATGGGCGCACTCGTCGCGGGCGCGAAATACCGCGGAGAATTTGAAGAGCGTCTCAAGGCGGTGCTGAAGGAAGTGAAGGACAGCGAAGGCCGCATCCTGCTCTTCATCGACGAACTGCACACCATCGTCGGCGCGGGCAAAACCGAGGGCGCGATGGATGCCGGCAATCTGCTCAAGCCGATGCTCGCGCGCGGCGAGCTGCATTGTATCGGTGCGACCACGCTCGACGAGTACCGCAAGTACATCGAAAAGGACGCCGCGCTCGAACGTCGTTTCCAGCCCGTGCTGGTCGAGCCGCCGTCGGTCGAGGACGCCATTTCCATTCTGCGCGGTTTGAGAGAGCGCTTCGAATTGCACCACGGCGTGCGCATCCAGGACAACGCGCTCGTCAGTGCGGTGACGCTGTCGGACCGCTACATTTCGGACCGTTTCCTGCCCGACAAAGCGATCGATCTCATCGACGAAGCGTGCGCGATGATCCGCACCGAGATGGACTCCGCGCCGCAGGAACTCGACGCGCTGCAACGACGTGTGCTGCAACTCGAGATCGAGGAAGCGGCGTTGAAACTGGAGAAAGACGCCGCGTCGAAACAACGCCTTGAAACGCTGCGCAAGGATCTCGCCGATGCGCGCGCGCAGACGGCTGGCTTGAAGGCGAAATGGGAGAAGGAAAAAGCCGCGGTCGATCGCGTGCGCAAAGTGCGCGAGGAGCTCGATGGCGTGCGGCTCGAAATGGAGAAAGCCGAGCGCGCGTACGATTTGAACAAACTCGCCGAGCTCCGCCACGGACGCATCCCGCAGCTCGAAGCGGAACTGAAGAAACTCGAAAAAACCGAGGCCAAGACCGAGCTCTTCAAGGAGGAAGTTTCCGCCGAGGAAGTCGCGGAGATCGTGGCGAAATGGTCGGGCATCCCGGTCACGCGTCTGGTCGAAGGCGAACGCGAGAAATTGCTGCGGCTCGATCAGGAACTGCATCAACGCGTGATCGGCCAGGATGAGGCGGTGCAGCTCGCGAGCGAAGCGATCCTGCGCGCGCGCGCGGGCATTAAGGATCCGCGCCGCCCCGTGGGCAGTTTCCTGTTTCTCGGTCCGACCGGCGTGGGCAAAACCGAACTCGCGAAGACGCTCGCGGAAACGCTTTTCGACAGCGAAGCGGCGATGATCCGCATCGATATGTCGGAGTACATGGAGAAACACAGCGTGGCGCGGTTGATCGGCGCTCCTCCCGGTTATGTCGGTTACGACGAAGGCGGGCAGCTCACCGAAGCCGTGCGCCGCAAGCCCTACGCCGTGGTGCTTTTCGACGAGATCGAGAAGGCGCATCCCGATGTATTCAATGTTCTGCTACAAGTGCTCGATGACGGTCGCATCACCGATTCGCAGGGACGCACGGTGGATTTCAAGAACACCATCATCATCATGACCTCGAATCTCGGGTCGCGTTACCTGCTCGAGGGCGTGACCGGCGATACGATTCCCGAAAGCGTGCGCGAGAGCGTGATGGCGGAGTTGCGCAAGGCGTTCCGTCCGGAGTTCCTGAACCGCATCGACGAGACGATTCTCTTCAAGCCGCTCACGCTGGAGGAAATCGAACGCATCGTGGACCTGCTGCTGGCCGACTTGAACCGCCGCCTCGCGGACCGACGCATCACCGTGACGCTCGACAGCGCGGCGAAAGTCTGGGCCGCGGAGAAAGGTTACGACCCGGTGTTTGGCGCGCGGCCGTTGAAGCGTTTTCTGCAACGCCAGATCGAGACGCGGCTGGCCCGCGCTCTGGTGTCGGGCGAAGTCGGCGAAGGCCGCGATGTGGTTTTCCGCGTGAAGGACGATCAGCTCGTGATGGAATAACGATCCGTCAACGGCGCGGCGCCCGAGAAATGTTCTTGGCGCTGCGCCGGGTTTGGCGGTGATTGTGCGCCATGGCCGCCGAATCGATTCGTTTCTACAACCGCCGCACCCGCGAACTCGAAACCGAGCGCATCTACGGGGAAGGCTGGCTGCGCTTCGCGTATGAAAATCCCGCGGGCCGCTTCTTTTTGTGGCTGCTGGTGAAGCGCGCGTTTTTTTCGCACCTCTACGGCTGGCAGATGAACAAGCGCGTGAGTGCGGGGCGAATCCTGCCGTTCATCGTGAAGTACGATCTCGACGTCACGATCTTCGCGAAGTCGGTGTATTCGTTCAAAACCTTCAACGAGTTTTTCTACCGGCGGTTGAAAGCCGAGGCGCGTCCGATCGCCGAGGGCGACGACGTGGCGGTTTTTCCGGCGGACGGACGCCACCTGATCTTTCCGGACGTGGATGCCGCCGATGGATTTTATGTGAAAGGTTCGAAGTTCGAACTCGCGGAGCTGTTGGGCGAGGGCGATCTGCCGGAGGAGCAGCGTGTGCTGGCGAAGCAGTTCGCGGGCGGCGCGATGGTGATCTCGCGGCTATGTCCGGTGGATTATCACCGCTTTCATTTTCCGGCTGCCGGCATGGCGTCGGAGGCGAAGCTCGTGAAAGGCGAGTTGTATTCGGTGAGTCCGGTGGCGCTGCGCCGGCGCGTGCAGTATCTCGTGCAAAACAAGCGGATGATCACGCAGCTGGATTCGCCGGTATTCGGGCCGGTGGCGTGTCTCGAAGTCGGCGCGACGAATGTCGGCAGCATCGTGCAAACGTTTTTGCCGGACCGGCCGGTGAAGAAAGGGGAGGAGAAAGGCCTCTTCAAATTTGGCGGCTCGTGCGTGATCACGCTCTTCGCGCGCGGAAGCATCGCGTTCGATGCGGACCTCGTCGAACAAAGCCGCAACCACATCGAAACATACGCGCTGATGGGCGAGCGCCTGGGTGTGGCGGCGCGATGATTCGGCGCTTGCGTGGATAAACGCGCGCCGGCCAAGCTGGCCGCGTTTTCCCTGCCTGCCCGGGTGGTGGAATGGCAGACACGAGGGTCTTAGAAGCCCTTGCCGTAAGGTGTGCAGGTTCGAGTCCTGTCCCGGGCACCACTTTCTTCGGAGGTAAACACGAAACCGGCGGTCACTATTGCCCGCGTTTCTGGTAATAGTGGTTCCAAGTTAACGCGGAGGGCTTCGCCATGAAGCCACTGTTCGCGATCAAACGGGTACGATCCTCAACAAGAGCGCGTCCCGCGCCTTGTCCATTGATCCGACAGCGATCACCGCGAGCATGGCGATTCGCGATCTTCAGGTCGTCGTCGGAAATGAGGTGAAAATCAGTTGGATCATTGCCAGCGCCTCGGTTTCTCAAAGTCCAGCGGTCATGCTGCTTGGTGCGAGTTACCTAGAGGGCGGCTGTATCCGTTTTCCCGATAGTGAAGCCGATGCGAAGTATATCACGGCTTATCTGCCGGAGATCGCTAACGACGAAGACCAAACGCCCGACACTTTTCATCAGGTTGGACTATGTGCCATCGACCCTGCCGGGGGTTTGAAAAAAGCGGGGAGAAGGACCACCGCAGTCAGTTTCGAAGTCAGCATGAGTTGGTGAGAATGGGCTTGCTCTCGTAAGCTGGCGGCCCCCTCACCGAATTCCCTTCCGCCAAAAGGAGGGCGGGAAGGGCAGGCCAAGCGCCTGAGTTTTCGCCCCTTTGACCCCGGTCCTGCTATGTCAGGCCGGGGTTTTTCTTTGCCTTTAATGAGTCGCCCGGCACTCACCGGAGAGCCCCCTTTAGAAATGACCGCCAGAGACGCCGCTTCCGTCGCGATTAAAAACGGACTCGCCCATAAATTCGACGTCATTCCGGACGACGTTTACGGCTACCGCGTACAGGTCTGGTTTCGCGAAAAGAAGGGCGGCCCCGAGTACTGCTACGAATCAAAGCCATTCGACCCGCCAACACCCACGGAGATGGAGAACGAAGCCGCCAAGCGCCTCAAACGCATGGGGGCGTCGGAAGCTCAGATTAAATCTGCTTTCATGCACGCCGGACGATGAGTGTTGAACCAAAAGACGTCATCAGCGGCGCGGCGCTCGCCCTCGGCATTTACGGTGCGATCCTTTCGACACTAAATTTTCGGAAGGCGAAGCGGAAAGACGCGGCGGAAGAAGCAGCAAAAGCGGAGAAAGCTGCGGCGGACGCCGTTGCCCACAAAGTCCAAAAAGCGGACGAAGTGGCGAAACTATTGATCTCCGTGGAGTCAATGATCCCACGCGTGAAGATCCTCGATCAATGGATTTTTCATCAACGTATATTCACACGAAAAGCTAACATCATGGAAGGGCTTCGCCACATCCTCGATTTTTGGCGGGCGCATGAACCGGCCGTCGCCAGAATTTTCCCGCGAGATTCCCAAATATACCTTCGCCTTCAAGGTTGTTATCACGTCGCGCATCAAAACGAGGGATTTAATCCAGAGAGGGGAGTGGGCGAGTGGATCGGAGTGCACCAACTCGAACCGTGGACCGTGACGCAGGCGTTCGAGAACGCCAAAAACGAGCTACAGAGGATGAAAGATTTTCCAGACAAAAACTAACCCCTCACTATCAATGGAACTTCAAGATTTTATCTCAGGCACACTTGTTCAAATTGCGCGAGGCATCGAGTTGGCGGCCGCTCAGTTGAAGGATTCAAAAGCACTTGTTAACCCTCGGAATGTTGCCACTGCGAGCGTCAAGTCTGAGCATGTTTACGGTTATCTCAATACTGAGAAACGATACTTCAAGGTGGTGCAGAAAATCGACTTTGATGTCGCTGTGACGGCCGAAAAAGGTCGAGAGACGAAAAGCGGACTAGGGATTAGCGTGGGCAGTATCAGCGTGGGCACTCACGGCAAATCGGAGAGCACTAATAGCAGCGTTTCGAGAATCCGATTTTCAATCCCTATGGTCCTTCCGATGGAGGACGCTCCCCACGACAAGAACGACCCACCAACCGAGTAACCGCCACCGAACAGCCACCAACGCGCATCCGCAGAGGTAGAGTGCGAGCCTATCCGGCCCGACCGCGATTTCAGGTTTCCCTGATTGAGCCGATGCAGACTGCATGAAAATAGAACCGTTGTTGGCGGCATTGTTTCTCGGGGCGTCCATTGTCGGCGCTAGTTTACTCGGGACAGAATCCACTACGCGGCAGGTCTACACTGAAACCGCCGCCTATACTCACGGCCAATGCCAGGCCACGGCGAAGTCCACCGGCCAGCGATGCAAGCGCGGCGTCAGCAATGCGGGAGACCGGTTTTGTTTTCAGCATAAGTGACGCGCACCCCGACGATTTATGGCATACCCCAAACATATCGCCCGCATTGACGCAGAGAAATCCCGGCAGCATTGCTGGGAAGTTAAAATCGTAAGAACACCGGCGGAGAACTCGTTCCACCGGTCCTTCGCCGATAAGAAGTACGGCGGTAAGTCCGCAGCTTTGGCAGCCGCGATCAAATGCCGTGACGAAGAACTAAAAACCCGGCCCGCTCTCAACTCGTACGAACAAGCAATACGGCCCAAGAAAACCAACAAGTCGGGGATCGTAGGCGTGCGGGAAGGGCTAAAAGTAGTGAACCGAGGGACGAAGTCGTGGCAGTACCCCGCATGGATCGTCACTGGAACTCCCATTGCGGGCGGGAAGACGAAAACCAAGTATTTCGTGATAGCCGTCCACGGTAAGAGAACTGCGAAGGCCCTCGCCATAGAACAACGCAAGGAATGGGAAGAGGCTCTCCGCGAGAGCGTGGAGGCGAAACTCAAAAAGCGTTCTACCGAAGAAGGCGCGGTTTAGCCGCTGTTGACGGACTATCGCCAGAAACCTCGCTTTAGGCGTCAGTCCTCGTCACGCCCTGTCACTCGATGAAAAACAACTCCAAGGGATTCTCCCTCGGAGAAAGTGGTTTCAGAGGAAGAGCTCAATCGGCGCTCAAAATCGCTGCGCCATTTCGAGTCCTGTCCCGGGCACCAGGTTGGAAGGATTGCCTGAAGTCGCGTGCGGGCTTCTACCGCACCGTCGGGCTCGATTGAATGAAATGACGCGACCTTGAGGAGAGGGTTCCGTGCGATAACCGGGGCGTCTGGGGCGATTGACTTCTGAAAATCAGATTTTATGATAGGGCAATGATCAAAACAGTCACGGTCACCGAGGCTGCTCGAGGATTCGCGGATCTCATTAATCGGGTTCACTACCGCAGCGAAAGCGCGCTCTTGCTGAAAGGCGGCAAGCCCGTAGCCAAGATCGTCCCGGTCGGGGCGCCTGCCAAAACTGGCGCCGAACTCGCGGCCCTATGGGAAAGTTTTCCACACCTTTCCGCCATCGAGGCCGAGGCGTTTGGCGATGACATCAGCCAGGCGCGAAGCGAACTCCCGACGGTGAACGACAAATGGGAATAATTCTCGATTCCTCGATCATCATCGCGGCGGAGAAGCAGCGTTTCGATGCAGTGCAGTTTTTCGCTGCTCATGCCGGTGAGAAATTCTATCTGGCGGCGATCAGTGTTGCTGAACTTCTTCACGGTGTTGAGCGCGCCACACCGGCCTCGCGAAAGGCTGCGCGTGCGGCCATCGTCGAGCATTTTCTTGGAGCGCTAGAAATCATTGATTATGATGCTGCGGTCGCGAGGCGACACGCGGCTCTGTGGGCTCATCTCGCAAAAACCGGAAAACTTATCGGGCCTCACGATATGCTTATCGCAGCGACTGCGCTCGAGCATGGTCATAAGCTGGCCACCCTGAATACGAACGAGTTTCGGCAGGTGCCGAAATTGAAGCTCGTGGCTGTGAGCGCTTATCGAATCGGTGAGTAGGCCGTTCAGTCGAGCGCGGCTGTTGCGGAGCAACGTCGTAACCGGCCTGCAGTCTAAACAGCGATTGCGCGATGCGGGTAGCACACGCGTGCCGGTCACAGCTGCTTGACGAGCACCTTGGGATTGCGGCCGCTTTCGTCGTATAGTTTCAGGCGCGCGTCGGGGAGGATGTCTTTGCTGGTTTCCTCGAAATTCAGCGCGCTGGTAAAAAACGAATAACTCTGCGTGGAGAGCGCGACGATCGTTTTGGCGCCGCGTTCTTTCGCGATCATGCAGGCGTAATCGACCATTTTCCGTCCGACGCCGCGGTTGTGATAAAACGGCAGCACGTACAGCGAACCGACTTCGGCGACCTGCGGTTTGTCGGGATAAAAATACAGCGACACGCACGCGATGAGGTTCTCGTCGATCTCGAAGACGTAGAATTGATCGATGTTTTTCTCGATCGCCTGCTGTGTGCGGTGCAGCAGTTCTTCGCGGCGGACGGCGCCGCGCGTGAGATTATAAATGGCGCGGACGTCGCTGCGTTTGGCTCGGCGGATTTGTTGATAATCGTTGCCGTAGATGAGCGAGCCGACGCCTTCGCTGGAGAAAATCTCGTTGATGAGTCCGTCGAAGATGCGTCCGTCCACGAGGTGCACGCGCGGGGTGCCGGTCTCGATCGCCTTGATGGCATGGATCGCTTTGGAGCGCACGGGTTCGGCGAGCGTTTCGGGCGATTCCTTCACGATCGAGCGGAGGGCATCGACGGCGATTTCGCGTTTCACTTCGCCGTTGATTTCGAGGCCGGCCTGCGGCGAGAGGTAGATGATTTTCGAGGCGCGCAACGCTTCCGCGACCTCGGCGGCGAGCAGGTCGGAGTTGATACGGAGCGCCTTGCCGTCGGGGCCGTAGCCGATCGGCGAAAGGATCGGGATGATGCCTTTCGAAATCAGCGTGAAGATGAATTCAGTATCGATGCGATCGACGCGGCCCGTGAATTGGTGATCGACGCCTTTCAAGATGCCGAGCGGCACGGCGCGGACGGCGTTCGTGATGGCGCACTTCAGGGAGTTTTGCGTGAGGCCTTCGAGGATGATGTGCGAGACACGCGAAGAGGCGCGGATCGCGAGATCGAGGGTGGGGGCATCGGTAACACCGGCGCCGCGTGCATCGCTGATGGAGATGTGGCGCGCAGCGGAAAGTTCCTGGAGCTGCTGGCCGATGCCGTGCACAAACACGACCTTGATCGCGAGGCTGCGGAGCACGGCGATATCGACGAGGATATTGCCGAAGTTTTCGTCGGCGACGATGGCTCCGTCGAGAGCGACCACAAAGATCTGGTCCTGAAAGCGCGGCACATATTTGAGAATGCCGCGGAGATCGGTGGGCTTGATCGTGGTGTTGGTGGCCGAGGGAGTGGCGCTATTGCTCATCGCAGAGATTGGCCGGGATGATTCGCGGAACGAGTGGGGGCGTCAATGCACTTGGAGCTGCCACTGTCGGGAGGTTTTTTCGCCAACGAGGGTGACCGTGTAGGATTTTCCCGAGTCGAAAAGATGTGCGGGCAGATCGACGGAGACGGTCGTCTCGCGTGTGCGGGCGAGCAGGTCGCTGTCGAGGCGGTCGAAGTCGGTCACGATGATGATGTCCTGATCGCGGGCGTATACGCGCGTCTCGCCGAGGACGTCCTGATGATCGGGCAACTGGCAGGTGTAGACGATTGGGTAGGGGAAAAGGACGCGGAGCGTGGCGGGCGCGGAAACATTGCCGACGACCTCGGAGAGCTTCGGCGCCTCGGCGAAATTTTCCAACAGCTCGGGGGGAAGGCCGCCTGGGAGTTCGGTGACCTCGGCGAGCGGGCGCGGGATGCCGGCGATCGTGTAAGCGACATCGGCCGGGCGTTGGACGGAAACGGGGATGCGCGCATAACCGGCTTCGCGGACGCGCGTGGCGGTGTAGCGTTCCTTCGCGTCGTTGTACGGTTGATGTGGCGGAGCGATCTTTCGGTAGCGAAGCGTGACAAAAGTGTAGCCGGCGAGGCAGACGACGATGACGAGGACGACCCATTTCATGGGCCAGGACTGGCGGGTGGGAGCGGACATGCGCGGAGAGAGCCGTGTAAATCGCCCCGCGGAAGGGTTCGCGCAAATAAATTTGCGCCGCCCCGGACCCGCTGTTTCGGTCGCGGGCTCCATGAAATTCTGGTCCCGGTTTTTTATTCCCACGCTCAAGGAAAGTCCGGCCGATGCCGAGATCGCCTCACACAAGCTGCTGGTCCGCGCGGGACTGGTCCGCAAGTTGAGCGGTGGTTTGTACACGTACATGCCGCTCGGGCTGCGCACGATTCAGAAGATCTCGCAGATCTGCCGCGAAGAGCTCGACCGGGCGAATGCGATCGAGCTGTGGATGCCCCATGTGCATCCGGTGGAACTATGGGAAAAAGGACCGCGCTGGGCGGCGGCGCGCGAGATCATGTTTCGCGCGGACAGCGCCGGCGACGGCAAACGTGTGTCGCGCGATCCGGAATTTGTTCTCGGCCCGACGCACGAGGAAATCATCACGCCGCTGGTGAAATCCGAGATCACCAGCTACCGCGATCTGCCGAAAAATTTTTATCAGATCGCCACAAAGTTCCGTAACGAGATCCGACCGCGTTACGGGCTGATGCGGGCGCGCGAGTTCATCATGATGGACGCGTATTCGTTCGACACGACCGATGCCGGCGCGATCGCGAGTTATCAGGCCATGAAGGCGGCGTACGAACGGTTCTTCCGCCGCATTGGCGCGACCGCGATCGCAGTCGAAGCGGACACCGGCGTGATGGGCGGCAGCTTTTCGCACGAATTCATGATCCCGGCTGAGATCGGCGATGACGATGTGATCTACAACGAAGAGAGCGGCTACGCGGCCAATCGTGAAAAGGCGACCAGCGCGCTCGTGCCGGCCGATCTCGCGGATGCCGCCCCGGCCGGCGAGGTCGAGGAATTTGCCACGCCGGGTGTCGTGACCATCGCGGCGTTGGAGGCCGCGCCGTATTCAGTTTCTGGAGACAAGCAGTTCAAGACGCTCGTTTACATCGGCGACGGAAAACCGTTCCTCGTCATCCTGCGCGGCAACGACGAACTCGAAGAAGCCAAGCTCGGCTCGCTCGGGTTCACCGTGTTCCGCCCTGCCGCGGCGGAGGAGATCGAGCCTGTGCTCGGCGCGAAGCCCGGCAGCCTGGGCGCGGTCAAAGGCACCATCAAAGATGCTGCGGCTCTCGCCGGCGTGTTTGCGGACCATGCGATCCGCCTCATCGGCAACGGCGTGACCGGTGCGAACAAAGACGGTTTTCACCTTCGCAACGTGAATGTGGCGCGCGATCTCGCGATCACGCGCTTCGGCGATTTCCGCCGCGTGCGTCCGGGCGAGCCCGATCCGAAATCGGGCCAGCCGCTCAAAGTGCGCCGCGGCATCGAGGTCGGTCACATTTTCAAACTCGGAACGAAGTATTCTGAAAAATACGACGCGATCTACACCGATGACCAGAAGCAGACGCATCTCATGGAGATGGGCTGCTATGGCATCGGCATCAGCCGCACGATGCAGGCGTTGATCGAACAAAGCCATGATGCCGACGGCATCGTGTGGCCGTGGTCGGTTGCGCCGTTTCACGTGTTGATCTGTCTGCTCGACCCGAAGGTCGAGGAGGCGATGACGATGGCGAAATCGCTGGCTGCCGCCGCCGAAAACGCGGGTGCGGATGTGCTCGTCGATGATCGCGAGGAACGGCCGGGCGTGAAGTTCAAGGACGCCGATCTTATCGGCATTCCGCTGCGCATCACGGTCGGCGGAAAAGGCCTGAAGGAAGGCGTGGTCGAGATGAAGTGGCGCGCGCAAAAAGACGTGACGAAAGTGCCGCTCGCCGACGCCGAGGCGACCATCGCCGGTGCGGTGCGCTCGGCTGCGGAGTCGCATTCATAATCGCCCGGAAATTTCCCTCATTTGACCCAAACGCGGCGCACCAAAATGCGCCGCGTTTTTTTTCGCGAGAAACGCGCAAACGCGGTTCCCGCCACAAGGTACGTTCACACATTGTTTACGTATCGTTTTGCTGGCTGGGGTTTAGTCCCTATGCAGAGCGAAAACAGAAGGTAAAAAGCCCCTCGCGAAAGGTCCGTTCATTGACCGTTCCGTCGATTGCGCCGACCTAGAAAACATGTTCAAGAAGGGCACTCTGTTTCGCCGGATTTTTTCGGTGGTTATTATTGTCATCGCGTGTGCGGCGATTTTCTCGATCAGCCGGAAATCGGCGGAAGAAAACGCAGCGCAACCGGTGGTCGTTCAGCGCGACGCGGCGGTGTCCTCGCAGGAAGTGCTTTCGCAGGCGGACGCGCAACCGGCGCAAGCCGCCGCAGCGGCGGATGTCGCGGCAGTGATCGCGCGGGCGGTGCCGGCGTATCGTTTTGAAACTCCGGTGGTGGCGGGTGCGCCGGCTACGGTGGCACCGCGTTTTTCGACGCCGTCGATGGCGGAGCGCACACGTCGCTCGGTGCGCCTGACGGAGTTGATCAACGGCAGTCTCACGTCGCTGCGTCAGGGCGACGTCGTCGCGCTGCCTCTGCCCGACAACCAGATCGCGTACGGTCGTGTGAACATGGTGCAGCGCGAGAGCTCGGGCCAGATCCTCGTCGGCGGCGAACTCGCTGCGGGCGGTCGCGGAACGTTTTCCTTGGGCGAAGACGAGAGCCGTCTGGGCGGCACGATTCTTCCCAGCGAAGGTTCCGTCGGTTACACGATCGAAACCGGTACCGATGGTGCGGCGTATCTTTTGGAGAAAGAAAAGGAGCTCATCGTGTGTCTGGAGCTGCCCGTGATGATCGTTTCGCGCGCAGTGGTTCGCGAAGCGCGAGAAAATGCCTCTGTGGAAGAAACGCCGGCCGCGGCCTCGCTTCCTGCCGATGCAGCGACGCCTGCCGCCAGCGAGTCCGATCCCTATGCGTTGAGCAGCCGGCCCACGGCGACCGCGGTTGCCTATCTGGATTTCGACGGCGAAAACGTAACCGACATCAACTGGAACGGCGGCAATTTGATTGTGGCGGAAGAGAGCGGACTTTCCTCAGCGCAGATCATCGAGACGTGGCGCCGCGTGGCGGAGGATTTTCGCACATTCAACATCGATGTGACCACGAGCCGCAGCCGTTACGACAATGCCCCGGCTGGCGCGCGTATCCGCTGTATCATTACAAAAACCAACGCGTGGTATGGCTCCGCCGGCGGTGTGGCCTACATCGGTTCGTGGAGCCGTTCGGGCAGCGGCATGTTCAGCAGCACGACGCCCTGCTGGGTGTTCTCGCGACTCCTGAGCTACAACGCGCGCTACGTCGCGGAGGCCACCTCGCACGAAATCGGGCACACGCTCGGTCTTTCCCACGACGGGTTGATCACGGGGGCCACGACCACGGCCGGTTATTACTCGGGCCACGGCTCGGGCGCGACCAGCTGGGCGCCGCTCATGGGAACCGGTTATTATTCGAACGTGGTGCAATGGAGCAAAGGCGACTACACCGACACCGAAGGACGTCCGGCCAACAATACCGAGGACGACCTCGCCATCATCAGCGACAGCGCCAATCGCGCCGGATATCTGGCCGATGACGTCGGCAACACCCGCGCCAGCGCCACGGCGTTGAGCGTCTCCGGCAACACGGTGCAGACGATCGGCTCGATCGAGACCACCGGCGATATCGACATGTATCAATTTACCACCTCGGGCGGCACCGTGAGCTTCACGCTGGTCGCGGAAAACTCGCTGACGGCGTTCGCGAATCTCGATGCGAGCGCGACGCTCTACGATTCGACGGGCAAGGTCGTCGCGAGCTCCAATCCGACGGGTTCACTCTATCCTTCGCTCTCCACCACGCTGAGCGCGGGCACCTATTATCTCGCGATTCAAGGCACGGGTGAAGGCGACGGCAAAGGCTCGGGCTACACGAATTACGGCAGCCTCGGTCGCTACGAAATCACCGGCACGGTGCCCGCCTCCACGACGCCCGCGCCGGCTCCGGTGATCACCAGCGCATCCTCGGGCAGCGGCGTGATCGGCAAGACTTTCAGCCACCAGATAGTCGCGAACAATTCGCCGACGTCTTACGGCGCGAGCAATCTGCCTTCGGGCGTTTCCGTCAACAGCAGCACCGGTCTTGTGTCGGGAACGATCGCTTCGTCCACGGCCTCCGGTACACGCACGGTCACCCTGACGGCGACCAATGCCTCGGGGACGGCGACGCAGTCGTTCTCGCTGACATTGACGCACGCCATTCCGACGATCACGAGCGCCGGCACGGCCAGCGTGGTTGCGGGAAATGTTTTCAGTTACCAGATCGTGGCTTCGGATTCGCCGACGTCGTTCAGTGCCTCCGGACTGCCTTCCGGCCTGAACATCAACACGAGCACCGGCCTGATCTCGGGGACGGTGTCGTCATCGGCGGTGGCGGGTGTTTACGCCATCACCCTCAAGGCAACCAATTCCGGCGGCACGGGCACCAAGGTACTCAGCCTGACCGTGGGTGAACCCGCGCCGAAGATCACCAGTTCCTCGACCGCGACGGTCGTGATCGGGAAAACATTCGCACATCAGATTACGGCCTCGTATTCACCGACCTCATACAGCGCTTCGGGACTTCCAACCGGTCTTTCAATCAACACCAGCACCGGACTCATCTCGGGCACCGTGCCGACCTCAGTGGCGGCGGGAACCCGCGCGGCGACCATCACGGTCAACAATGGCAGCGGCTCGGCGACGCAGACGCTCACCTTGGTTTTGAAGACGGCGTTTTCCGCGTGGGTGGAAAGCCACGGACTGAGCGGGGACGCTTCCTCGCCTGACAACGATCCGGACGGCGATGGCCTCAGCGCGTTCCTCGAATACGCGTTCGATCGCTCGCCCAAAGTGGCCGAGACGGTGGAAATCACCGCGGTGTCGCTGGTCACGGTCGATGGCGCTCGTCGCGCCGAGATCACCTTTGTGTGTCCGCTCAATCGCCCCGATGTGATCTACACGGTGGAAGTTTCGGCCGACCTCAAGACTTGGACCGCGGGTCATGCCTACGGCGACAATGTCACGAACGGCTCCGGCCTGCCCACGCAGCAGGTCGAGCGCACGAGCCTCGGCTCGGCGGGTGAACGCATTCGCGTTCGCGATATCGGCGGCACCGGCCAGCGATTCGTCCGCCTGACGGTGTCGCAACGCTAAGCGATCAGCCGGCGGTCGCCAGGCCCGGCGACCCGACGCAATCCGTGCCCGGCGTGCGGATTGCGGTGCGGCGCATGGCTTAAGATCGTGCGCCTTGCGAGTTGCGCGGCGGCGGGTGGAGCGTTTACTGCGCCATTCGCAACGATGACCCTCTCCACCACGCAACCGCAGCACGATGTGCATACCGAACTCGCGCATGCCGGCGTGTACCGGGTCGTCGTGCTCAACGATCCGGTGAATCTCATGTCATACGTCGTGCTGGTGTTTAAAAAAGTCTTCGGCTTCGACGAGCAGACGGCGCGCAAACACATGCTCGAAGTTCATGAGCAAGGCCGCTCCGTCGTGTGGGTGGGGCTGCGCGAAAAAGCGGAAGCTTATGCGTTCACGCTTCACGGCTGGCACCTGACCGCGATTGTGGAATCGGATGAAAAGAATTGAAGTCAAACTGAGCCTGCCCGTCGTGGCACCGCTGCTCGATGTGATCAAGAAAGCGGCCGACGAACTTCATGGCGGTCTCGCGGTGCCGCTCGGCGCGGACGTTGATCACGACCTCGTCGAAGTCTGGAGCACGGAATTACTGGCGCTGCAAAACGAGGGCGTCGCGCGATTGCTGGCGATGTTCGACAGCGAATTTTTCGAGACCGGCATGATCGCGTTCGACGAGGACAACGCGGAGGCGATCCTGCGCGCGAGCGCGGCCCTGCGACTCCACCTGCGCGCGCGGCATCTGCATACGTTCAACGACGAATCGCTGGAAACCGGCGACATGGATCCGGACGATCTGCCGGAGAGCGTGCGGCAGTCGTTCATGTGTTATGTCTTTCTGGCCACGATACAGGAGCTGATCATTCAGAATCTCGATTCGGAGATCCTCGGCGAATGAGCCCTGTTGCCTGCCGCTATTGTGGACTGCCGTTCAAGGTGCGCCGCATCGAGCCCGGGCGGGACTATTTTTGCTGCACCGGTTGCGCGATGCTCGCGCGGGTGCCCGTCGATCAGAGTGGCCAATTTCCGGTCAACGCGCAGCTCATCTCGATACTCGTGGTGGGTTTTCTTTATTTTAATCAACTGCTGTTCTGGCTGCTCGGCGTGTTGATCGGGCGGGATCTGGCACAGGCGGAAACCGCGCTGCGTTTCGGCTGGCTGACGGCGGCCACGGCGGTGGCCGTGTGGCTTGTGGTCGTGGTGATCCAATGGCGCGAGCGGACGATGCGACGCGCGGATTGGGTGGTGGCTGCGCTGGTGGCCATCGTGTTTATAATCGCCTGGCGGGAAAGGCCGCCGGTGGCGTGGATGATGGCGGCGGCGAATGGCTGCTGGCTCATCTTTCAGGCGCGCGGACTCTTGCAGCGAAAACGCTGAGAGAAACGGCCGCCGTTTTGCGGTCGGCCTCTCAAGTGCGGGACAAAGGATCTCATTAACACCGCGGGGTGTTTTCGGATATCCTCGAAGACTGCTTGCGGCGCCCCTTTTGCCGAGAAGCGCCGAACCCTTTCCCCCGACATTTTTCCCCATGCAAAGCCTTTCGCTTGCCGCGGCATCGTGGCGATTCCGGGATTGTTCAACTGAGCGCTGGATGCCGGCTGTAGTGCCGGGCTGCGTTCACACAGATCTCCTGCGCGAGAAGAAAATCCCCGATCCTTTTTGGGGACTGAACGAGGCGGAACTCCAGTGGATCGAGGAGCGGGATTGGGAATATAAAACGGTTTTCTCCGCATCGTCCGAACTCCTCGCCGAAGAGGTGGTGGAACTCGTCGCCGACGGCCTTGATACAGTGGCGACCGTGATTCTCAACGGACGCGAAATCGCCCGCACCGAAAACATGTTCATCGGCTATCGGTGGAATGTGAAATCGCTGCTGCGCGCGGGAAAAAATGAACTCTCGATCCGGTTTGGCAGCGCGATGGCGTACATCCGTTCTCATCGCACGGACCACGTGGCGCGCGAGATCAATGATCCGGTCGGCGGCTGCACGCGCATCCGCAAACAACAATGTCAGTTTGGCTGGGATTGGGGCCCGCGTTTTGTCACCGCCGGCATCTGGCGCGACATTCGCCTGGAGGCGTGGAGCGTCAATCGGCTCGAAAGCATCCGCCTGACGCAGACCCACGAGAAAAATGGCAGTGTCACGCTCGCGCTGACACCCGAGCTCACGCTGGTCGGCGCGGACGTGGTGTGCCGTTGGAAACTCGCATTGGGCGAAGTCACCGTCGCGAGTGGCACGGGCACGACGATCCACGTGAAGAACCCGCAGTTGTGGTGGCCCAACGGCCAGGGCAAACAACCGCTGTATCGCTTGGAAGTTTCCGTCGCGACCGCGGCCGGCGAATACATCGGCCACTGGCAGAAGCGCATCGGCCTGCGCACGATCTCGCTCGATCGTCATGCGGACGAGTGGGGTGAGTCCTTCCAATTCGTGGTGAACGGGCGGCCGGTTTTTGCGAAAGGCGCGAATTGGATTCCGGCGCATAGCTTCGTGACCGAGCTCGATCGCGAACGTTATGCGCGCGATCTCCGCTCGGCCGTCGCTGCGCACATGAACATGGTCCGCGTGTGGGGCGGTGGCATCTACGAGAGCGAAGATTTTTATGATCTTTGCGACGAACTCGGTCTGCTCGTCTGGCAGGATTTCACGTTTGGTTGCACGATCTATCCGGGCGACGACGCGTTTGCGGAAAGCGTGCGCGAGGAGGCCGCTTATCAAGTGCGCCGGCTGCGTCACCGCGCCTCGCTTGCGCTCTGGTGCGGCAACAACGAGATCTGGTCCATCAATGTGCACGACCTGGTGAAACCCGAGTTCGCCAAGGAGCGCGCGGCGTATGAACGCATTTTCCACGACGTATTGCCGCCGGTCGTGGCGGCGTACGACGGGACGACGCCGTACTGGCCTGCGTCGCCGTGGCGCGGCGACATCGCGGCCGAGCACGCGGCGGGCGAACAACGCGGCGACACACATTACTGGGATGTCTGGCACGCGCGCCATCCGGTGAAGGATTACGAGAAATGGGCTTTCCGTTTTGTCGCCGAATTCGGGATGCAGAGCTACAGCTCGCCCGCGACCAACGCCACCTTCTGCCCGCCGGAGGACGACAATGTTTTCGGGCCGGTGATGGAGAATCATCAGAAGAATCGCGCCGGCAATCAGATCATCCTCGATTACGTTTCGCGGCGCTATCGTTTCCCGAAAGGGCAGGATGCCCTGATCTATCTTTCGCAGCTCAACCAAGCCTACTGCATGCAAGTCGGCGTGGAGCATTATCGCCGTCTCATGCCGCGCTGCATGGGCGCGCTTTACTGGCAGCTCAACGATTGCTGGCCGGTTGCCTCCTGGAGCTCGATCGAATTTACCGGCCGCTGGAAAGCCCTGCAGTATATCGCGCGACGCTTCTTCGCGCCGGCGCTCGTGAGTGCGCACGTACCCGGCGATGAAGGCGCGATCATCGGCAACTATCGCACGAGCACCGTGCGCGAGGTGCATCTCTACACCGTTTACGACGCGCCCGAAAAAACGCGCGGGCAACTCCGCTGGGCCCTGGTCCATCTCGATGGGCGCGTGCTTTTGCGCGGCCGCAAAAACGTCGCGCTGACCCCGGGGCAAAGCGTGAAACAGCAAACGCTCGATCTCGGCAGCGCATTGGAAAAATTCGGCCGCGACTCGCTCTACCTGCGCATCGCGCTCGATGTGGGCAAAACCTGCGTGAGCGAGGATACGGTTTTCCTGACGCCGCCGCGCTTTCTCGCGCTGCCCAAGGCGAAAAAGATCTCAACAACGATCAAGCTCACGTCGCCCAAGACGGCGTTGCTCACGTTCAAGTCAGCGGTGTTTCAGCACCGCTTCGCCATCGATTTCAAAGGCGCGGATTTTCAGGCGAGCGACAATTATTTCGAACTGTATCCGGGCGAGGCGAAGCAGGTGGAAGTGACCTTTCGAAAGGCCGTCACGGCCACCCGCCTGAAAAAAATTCTCGCCCATTGGTCGCTCGCCGACACGTATTAAACGTTAAATCACCCCTGTCTCGCTTCACCCCATGCTAAAATTCCTCGGATCCTCGAACCGGAAGTTCAACCAGGACTATGTCATCGCCGCGGCAGACAAGGTCCCCCTGTCGCAGAAACTTGGATACGGGATGGGCACCGTTTTCGACATGTGGGGGCACTGGTTGTACCCCACGATCGCGTTCCAGATTTTTGGATTATATCTGCACGTTCCCCAATGGCAGATCGGCGTCGCGATTCTCCTGAATCGTGTCTTCGACGCCGTGTCGGACATCCTCTTCGGCTGGCTTTCTGACAACACGCGCACGCGCATGGGGCGCCGCCGCCCGTACATGCTGGTGGGCTCGCTGCTCGCGGGCGCGGGGCTCCCGTTCTTGATCGGTGTGAATCCAGAATGGAGCACGAACACGCTCTTCTGGTTCATGATCCTCTCGTCGGCGATCTATCTGCCGATTGTGAGTTGCTTCAACATGCCGTTCCAGAGTCTCGGTAATGAACTCACACCTGACTATCACGAGCGCACGAAGGTTTTCGCCTTCAAAAATGCGGTGCAGAAGGTTCCGGAACTGGGGCTGTTCTTCTTCGGACAATTTTTCTCGATGGCGATCTGGGTGGGCGCTGACAGCAGCAACGTCCTCGATCGTGTGAAGCAGCTTTTCACGAGTGGCGCGGCGTGGAGCACGGCTCCGGATGGTGCATCGCCCAACATGCTCATCGGCGCGCAGGTTTATCTGGTGCTTTGCGGCATCGTCATGATCATCGCGGGACTGGCCTCGGTGGCGTTGGTGAAGGAGCGTTATTACGAAAAACTCGTGGCGGTGAAACAGGACCGTATTTCGATTATGGATACGATCTGGCAGACGCTCAAATGCGGGCCGTTTCGTATCCAGCTTGGCATGCAGCTCGCCTATAACATCGGTCTCAGCATGGTCGGTACGCTCGGTCTCGCGGTGACGATTTATTACGTCTGCGGTGGCAATAAATCCGTGGGCAATTTTTGGAATTTCTGGATGGGCGTCTCCGGCATGGGTTTCGGCTTCCTCGGCATCCCCGTGTTTGCCTTCATCGCGCGTCAGCTCGGAAAACGGCACGCCATGATGGCGGTGCTCGGAACGGCGGTCCTGGTGTTTGTGGCGACGTGGTGGCTCTACACGCCGGAGATCGTCTGGCTGCAGATATTCGCGTCGGGCATGATCGCGTTCATCGGCGCGGGATTCTGGATGATCTCGGGATCCATCGGCGCGGATGTGATGGACTACGACGAGCTGGAAAATGGCCGCCGTCGTGAAGGTTCGTTTGTCGCGTGCGGTTCCTGGATCAACAAGGTCGGCATGGCGATCGGTGCGGCGGTTTCCTTCTTCATTCTCGAGTGGGTGGGCTTTGATTCGAACGTCGCGATTCAGTCGGGGACAACGATCTTTACGATCCGCCTGCTACTCGCGGTGATTCCCATCGTCGGGTTGGTGCTGGCCATGATCGCGCTGGCGCGATTCCCGTTGTCGCAAGAACGCATGATGGAAGTGCGCGCGCAGCTCGAAGCGCGTCGCGGAAAGGTTTGATCGCGCATTGCCTGCGCGCGGCGGGACGCGCAGGCTGGCAGCGTTGCCCGGAATGAAACCCCAAGTCCTGCTGGTTTTTCTCACCCGCTTCGAAGAAAGCATGGCGATGCTCAAGGGCATCGCACACTACGAGCGCTCGCATCGTCCTTGGGCGGCGTTTCTCGACGATGAGGCTCGTGCGGAAAATGACGCGCAATGGCTGCGCAGCAAAAAATGGCACGGTGTCATCAGCCGGCACACCACGCCCGCGCTGGTCGACACTTGCGCCGAGTTGAAAATCCCGCTGGTCGATCTCAACGATGTGCCGCCTTTCCCGAACGTGGCCAAAATCCGTCCGGATAATCTGGGGATCGGCCATCTCGGCGCGGAGCATTTCATGGAGCGCGGCTTCAAGAGCTTCGGCTTTTGCGGATTCTCCACCGACGAGTGGGCATGTGAACGCCGCGACGGTTTCGTGGAGGCGCTGCAACTGGCGGGGCATACTTGCGATGTTTTCGATGTGGAATATCCGGGGGACCTGACGCCGTTTTGGGATACGAAACAAACTGCGGCGCTCGCGGCATGGTTGAAGCGACTGCCCAAGCCGGTCGGTGTGATGGCCTGTGTGGACATGCGTGCGCTGCAAGTGATCGCGGCGGCGCAAGTGGCGGGGCTGCTGGTGCCGGAGGAAGTTTCCGTACTCGGTGCCAACAACGACACGATCCGCTGCGAGCTCGCGTATCCGCCGTTGTCGAGCGTGGCGCCCAATGCATTTCAATCCGGTTACCACGCTGCCGAAACGTTGGTGCAATTGATGGCCGCGAAAAAAATCGCGGAGCCTGATCGCAGGATCGAAGCGCTGGGTGTCGTCACGCGGCAGTCGACCGACATTCTCGCGATCGACGATAAAAACGTCGCCGCTGCGCTGAGCTATATCCGCGAACACGCCTGCCATGGCATCACGGTGGAGGAAGTGTTGAAACATGCCTTTGCATCGCGGAGTCAGCTGGAGAAAAAATTCCGTCGACACCTCGGGCGTTCTCCCCAGGCGGAGATCAGGCGGGTTCAGGTGGCGAAGATCAGGCAATTGCTGTTCGAGACGGATTTCCCCCTCAAGAAGATCGCGGATCTCACCGGCTTTGAACACGTGGAATACATGTGCGTGGTGTTTAAACGCATCACCGGAGAGGCTCCCGGAAGCTACCGAAAGAAAATTCAGGCGAAGCAGAATCGATGAACGTTTCGCCATGTGCCAAGGAGGAGCTGCTCGAAGGCTTTTTTCACTCTATAAATAGAGGAGCTCACATCCGGGACGAACTGGAAAAATGGGCTGGCAACAAATCTCAACTTTAAGGCAAGTGAACTCATTCACTTTTCTGCCGTCATGGATAAAGTAATCACGCTGCCACAGCCGGCCTCAGCCGGCGTGGGGCCGGTCTGCAAAGATCGCCCAAGACACACCCCTAACCCAACACAAAACCTATGAAACCCCGTATTACGCGGGCGGGCGCTGTCAGCGTCACGTCAGCGTTATGCCTCGCGTTCGCGCCTTGTTTGTCGGCGCAAGCCACGCCAAATCCGGCCGTCGTTCCACCTGAAGATGAGGAAACAATTGTTCTTTCCCCGTTCGTCGTCGAAGCGTCCGAAGACCGCGATTCTTATGCCGCGACCGCCACGATGGCGGGTTCGCGTGTTCGTACCGAGCTCAAAGACGTCGGTTCCGCGATCTCTGTCGTCACCAATCAGTTTCTTAAAGATACCGGTGCGGTTAATAACGAAACGCTCCTCCAATATACGGTGAGCGGAGAGGTTGGCGGTCAGTACGGTAACTTCGCTGGCTTGGGCGATAATAAGACGCTCGATGATACCAACCAACGGATGGCACCGCACCAAAATACCCGTGTGCGCGGCCTGGCGGCAGCTGACAATACGCGCGATTTCTTCCTGACGGATATTCCGTGGGATTCGTACAACGTCGGCCGTATCGACATTCAGCGCGGGCCTAATGCCATTCTTTTCGGCATGGGTTCGCCCGCGGGTATTATCAATCATTCCGTCAATGGCGCGGCGTTCAAGACGAGCGGTAATGCAGAATTCCGCTTTGGCAGCTATGGTAGTATTCGTGGTTCGGTGGATTATAACCACGTGCTTTTGCGGGACGAACTCTCCATTCGCGTTTCTGGCCTGCACGATCACACAAAGTATCGCCAGGATCCGGCCTTTAATAAAGATCGCCGTGTCTATGGCGCATTGCGCTGGGACCCCAAATTCCTGCGTTTCGAAGGCGCCCGCACGTCGCTTAACGTTAAATACGAAGATGGCCGCATCCGTGCGAACAGGCCGCGTGTTTTGCCCCCCGGCGATTTGATCACCCCTTGGTGGACGAATCCGCGTTTGATTGCGATCCGTGAAGCAGGGGGCATGAATCCGCTTACCGTCGGCATCAGTGATGCCACCCAACTGGCCGCACTTCGTGCCGCTGGTGACCTCGGAGCGGGTATTCGTGGCGATAATTCTAATTACTATTATCGAGGCGTCGGTGCATTTGGCCGCAACTACGGTGGCATTGTCGCCGTTTTCGCGGATCCGGACAGTGGTGATCATCATTTGATGACAACCGACATCCCGAAAAACGTGACGTCCAATATCCTTATACCATGGACGATCATGTCAGGTGTCGTGACACGCAAGGACCTCGAAGGCAGTCTCCAGACTAGCCAGAACTATGATTTCTATCGTGACGAAACCCTGCGTGATGCTTCCATTTTTGACTTCTATAACAAGTTGTTGGACGGCCCAAACAAACGTGAATGGTCCAACCACGATGCGCTGAACATTTCTCTGTCTCAGACATTCTTCGATAATCGCCTGGGCATCGAAGGTGTTATTGACACTCAGAACTACGATCGTGGTCAGGTTAACCTCCTTTCTGAGTATGGGCAGGCGATTACTATCGACCTGAATAACCGTCTTCCGGATGGAAGTGTGAATCCAAACTACGGGCGCGCGACCACTGTTTCCGATCAATTTGCGAATAACAGCTATGAATCGAAGCGCGAATCGAAGCGCTTGACAGCATTCGCCGAATTCCGCGCATCGGATTATTGGGGAAATAGCACGTTGGCAAAGATCGTAGGACGTCATGTACTCACCGGTCTGCTCGCCGAAGAAGAGGTCGATATGGAGACCCGCAGCTGGACTCGCTATGCAGCCGATATTTCTTATGGGCAGGACATTTTGAGCGATCCGGTGCTCACCAGCCGTGCGGTCAATACATTGAATTACCTCTCGGGTAATATCGCGTCGCGTGACTCTATCCAGGGCGCTGGCATCGGAAATATCCATGCCGTACAAATTCCAACCGCGACTGCACTGCGCGGCTTTAGCATGGTTTGGAACGCCCCCGGGGTGAATCCCTCCGATCCGTGGGTTGGGCCCAACGGTGAAAACACATTTGGTAGTGGCCCGCTTACGCAGGCTCATAATCCTGCCAACTATGTGGGTTGGGCGGGCGCGCCTCGCACGATCGGTCTGATTAGCGATGAAGCCGGCGATCGCGATGCGTTGACCACCAATGCGGCGCTGGATCGCACTGAGACCAGCTCACGAGCGTTCAATTGGCAGGCCTATCTGTTCGACGGTATCGTCGTTCCGAGCTTCGGCGCCCGTATTGATCGGCAGAAAGCATATTCACTCGGTGCTAACCTGCCGAAACGCGCGGATGGTAGCAATACAGTCGATTTTGGACCGCTTTATCGACTTCCGGATGCTCCCGGCAATATCGAGACCGGACGCAACGAAAGCTGGAGTATTGTGGTACACACCCCAAAACGCTTCCGCGATCGCCTCTGGAAGAACACGGGTTTGTCGCTGTATTATAACGAATCTTCAAACTTCCGTCCCTCGGCGGGTCGCATTGATGTCATGGGTAATCCCATCAGCTCTCCGCGTGGCGAGACCAAGGATATCGGTGTTGTTCTCACGACCCTCAATGACCGTCTGACCCTCAAGATTAATAAGTATGAGACCAAGGTGAAGGATTCCACTTTGGATGGTTTCGGTGGTTCCTACATGATCTGGGGTGCTGAGGCTTGGGCCTATAGCTTCGGGCGTGGTAACCTCGACCGTGCAAATGTCGGCGGTTGGGGTGATTTTCGTACGGGCTACAATCCGCAAGGTATTGTTGCGGATGAAACACCTCCGGGTGGCTGGACAGATGACGACATCGCCTATGCTCAGCGTGTTGGTGATGCCATCACGCAGGCTTACATGGACACGCGTCCATCGGATGCCTTCTTCCGGCTCTGGCAGATCGATACAGCTTCGGCTGATGCAGGTAATTTCGTATCGGGCACGACGCCGAGTGGTTTCGCGATCACAGGTGATACGATGTCCAAAGGCTGGGAGTTTGAGCTCATTGCTCAGCCTACGAAGAACTGGAATATCTCCATCAACGCCGCGAAAACCGAGGCTCAGCGTATCAATATGGCAGCCTCCTTGGTTGATTATGTCGAGGAACGCTGGGCCGTTTATAATACCCCGGTCATGCTCGACGGCACGCAGGTGGGTGTCATTGGTGACCTCCGGTTCTGGAATGGAGGCTACAGCCCGGGCGAATCTCTTCGCGGCAAGTTCGGCCGTGAATTTATGTCGGGATATTATCTGTACCGCATTCAGGAAGGTTCCAATGTTCCCGAGCTCCGTCCGTGGCGCTTCAATGTTGTCACGAATTACAACTTCGACAGCGGTGCTCTCAAAGGCGTGAACGTAGGTGGTGGCTATCGCTGGCAGGACAAGGTGGTCGTGGGATATCCCGTGCTGCCTGGCGCCTCTGTGGAGGATCCCCGTGCGTTCGATTTGGGTAACCCATACATGGGCCCCTCCGAAGATGCTATCGATCTCTGGATTGGTTACGGCCGTAAGCTGACGCGGAAACTCGACTGGCGGATCCAGCTGAACGTCCGCAATGCCTTCGCTAAGAAGGAACTCATACCGGTGACAGTTCAACCGGATGGTTCGATGGCAGTGGGCCGTATTGCCGAACCTGCGGTCTGGACAGTCTCCAATACGATCACGTTCTAACAACCTACCATCGCGGCGCGTCTCCCTCTTTATTGACGCGCTGCGGGGGTGTTATCGGCAGTAAGCGGCGGTTCCGCGGGTACGGAGCCGCTGCTGAGGGCAGGAGGATCGAGGGATCTTCCTGCCTTTTCTCTTTCTAAAATATTCCGTATCCTGATTTTCACTACACGGTACACGCGCGTCGCTCTCCGAGCGTGGGCGCTTTCCCGTCACGCGGTCTATCTCCTTTCTAAATGGCTCTGGTTTTAACTCTCCGCGCTACGCGCAAGCGCTCGGTTTTTCGCTGCGTTTGGTGCGTGTTTTTTTCGCTGATTCTTGCAGGGCCGATCCTCGCAAATGGCGGGCCGGTGTCGTTTTTATTTACGGCGGAGGGCGTCGTGGGGAATGAATTTGAAAAGGAGTTCTGGGCGGACGTCCGTACTTCGGATGATCGGGTATTGCGGCTGCCGGCGTATTTTGCCGGCGACGGTATTTTTGAAGTGCGGGCGCGTGCGGAGCAGGCCGGCACTTATCATCTGGCGGCGGTGTTTGAGGGAGCACCCGGTGATCTCAAGCCAGCCTCCGTCAAACTTGTCCGCGATGTGATGGCGATTCCACGCGCGGCGGTTTTGTTACCCGTGAAACGTTCCGCAGATGATGCGGCGCGTTTCGTGTTGGCCGATGGCCGCGGGTTCAGCCCGATCGGCGCGAATCTGGCGTGGACGACTGGGAGAAACGTGGAGCGTTTTTATCGCCGGGCATTCTCCGCGTTCTCGAAAGAGGGGCTGAATTGGGCGCGCATCTGGATGAGTCACTGGGGGCGTTTGAACTTGGACTGGATGCCTCCGGAAGTGGGGCGCTCGCCTGCCTTCGGCCGCTTGTATCTGGAGGTGGCGCGACGCTGGGATCGTCTGTTGACGATGGCGGAGGAGCAAGGGGTGTACGTGCAACTTGTGTTGCAGCATCACGGGCAGGTCAGCTCACGCGTGAATTCTAATTGGGAGGAGAATCCGTGGAATGTTGCGAACGGCGGTTTTCTCGAAAACCCGGAGGCGTTTTTCACGTCCGAAAAGGCCCGTGGCCTCACGAAGCTAAAATACCGTTATGCCGTCGCGCGCTGGGGCTGGTCTCCGGCGATCTTCGCATGGGAGCTTTTCAACGAGGTCCACTGGGTCGATGCGATGCGCACACCGGAAGGCCGCGCGACGGTGGCGGCGTGGCATGCCGAGATGGCGGAGTATATCCGTTCACTCGATGTCTATGGGCATTTGATCACCACGAGCACGCACGACCTCGAGGATGCCACGTACGACGCGATGGATTTTTATCAGCCGCATTTGTATGCGCCGAACATGCTCGCGGCGGTGCAGCGTTATCCGGTGCCGGAGGCTGAGCTCGGCAGGCCTGTTTTTTATGGAGAGGTAGGCGACGACCATCAGCCCTTCACCGATCGGGAGAAACGTTCCGGTGTCGCCATCGTGCCCACGGTTTGGGCGAGCTTGATGGGGGAAGGGATTTACGTGGCCCAGCCTTGGCTCGGCGCTGATTTGCTGGCGAGCGGACGCACGGGCGAACTCGGCGCAGTGGCGCGTTTTCAACGCGAGTTGAACAACGCGGCCGGTGAGGCCCGCTTCACGCCGTTTTTTCCGCGCGTCTCGGGCGGGCCGCAGGGAAATCTGGTTCTTAAGGCCGGTCAGAACTGGCAGCGCCGTGCGCCTGTTGTCACCACTGTGCCGACCGATGGTCGCTACACGCCCGACTACGCTGAAATCCCGCGCTATATCGTGGGATCTGAAGAAGGTGTCGCCGAAGGGTATCCGGACCGGACGACCTTTCGTATTGAAATGCCGGATACAGCCACCGCGCGCCTGCATATCGCGGATGCAGGGCCGAAGGGAGCGAATGTGCGCGTGTGGGTGGATGGCCGGTTCGTCGCGGAAGAAGTCTGGCCGGCCCAGCCACCTGGTTCCGGACCCGTATTCGCGAAACGTCCGCGTGAACTCGTTTTCGAACTGGCGGCCGGGTCTCGCGAAATCGTGCTCGAGAACAATGCCGGCGGCGATTGGTTCGAGTTTGGCTCGCTCGATCTGGGACTGCGCGCGCCACTGGTTGCTGCGATCGGCAAACGCTCCACTTCTGTGATCGCGGGATGGGCCTGGCGTGACGATGGCGTCTTTGCGCTGACACCTCCGCGCGATTCACGTGAGGCCACAATCATCATCGAGGATGTGCCGGCGGGACGCTGGCGATTGACGTGGTGGGACTCCGTGAAAGGCGAGCCGCGTGCGTCGGAAGAAATCATCCACGATGGCGGCGCGTTAACTCTCAAAACACCTGCTATCACCCGTCATGCCGCGTTCATTCTCCGCCGTTGATCCTATCGATCCGCAAGCGACACCTGAAGCCCGGGCGTTGCTCCGCTTTCTCCAATCGATGAATGGGCGGCGGACGCTTTCCGGCCAGCATAACTATTTTTCCGCGACGCAGCTTTCGAGCGACCGAGTGAAAGCAGTCACCGGCATCGCACCCTTGATGTGGGGTTGCGAGTGGGGGTTTTCCGATGCGCGCCACGCGACGGACGACATCGCTTATCGCCCGCGTGTGCTGGCCGAGATGAAGGCGCGTCACGAGGCAGGTCATGTGGTGGTGCTCACGTGGCATCAGGCGAGTCCGACCGTCGGTGAACCGTGTCTTTTTGAGGGAGGCGTGAAAATGAATCTCTCGGAAAACGCGTGGCGGGATATTCTCACCGAAGGCACCCCCTTGTATGAGGTCTGGTGTGAACACGTGGACGTGCTGGCCGCCGGGCTGCGCACGCTGAGCGAGGCGCGTATCCCGGTGGTGTTTCGTCCTTATCATGAGATGAACGGCAACTGGTTTTGGTGGGGCGCTCGGCCCGGCCGTCGGGACTACGAACAGCTTTGGCGGCAGTTGCAGCAACGGATCATTCATCGTCACGAGCTGCACAATCTCTTGTGGGCGTGGTGCTGCGATCGTCCTTGGGAAGGCGTCGAGGCGTATTGGCCCGGGCATGACGCGGTGGACCTTGTGGGCACCGATATTTATCCTCTGGAGGGGCGCCCGGAAGTGTATCCACAGGAATGGTACAACCGCATGGCTGCGATCGCGCAGGGGAAACCAGTGGCGCTGACAGAAAACTCGGTGCTGCCCTCCGACGACCAGCTGACGCGTCAGCCTTGGTCGTGGTTTATGGGCTGGGTGGACCTTCTTTTTGAGGCCAATTCGGAGGACGAAATCCGCCGCGCATATGCGAATCCGCGTGTCGCCTCTCTGGGCGACGTTCGACAGGGAAGTGAGTGAGCGGTTAAACCAGTTCTTCGCTCTTCACCCACTGGATCGCGTGGCGCACAAGGTCGGCGCCTTTGGCGAGGCGCAACTTGATCTTCAAGTGTTCGCGATACGAATCGATGGTCTTCACGCTGAGTCCGAGTTTGGCGGCGATCTGGCGCGTGCTGTAACCGTTGCCGATGTGAACAAGCACTTCCATTTCGCGGTCGCTGAGGCTGTCCATTGAGAAGGTCATTTCCTCGCGCTTGTTGTTCACAAAACGATGGAGGATACGCTCCTTCATGCGTTCGCTTAGATAGAGCTCACCTTGAAGTACGCGTCGCACGGCTGTGATGAGTGCGTCGGCGGCCTGGTCCTTCATCAAGTAGCCCTTCGCGCCTGCCCGGAGTGCGCGCTCCGCGTAGAGATTTTCGTCGTGCATGGAGAGAACGAGCGTTCTCGCACCGGGAGTGAGCGCGACCAGGTTTTTGATCAACTCAATGCCGCTCGTCGTCTTGAGGGAGATGTCTACGACGATCAGGTTGGGATTCAGTTTGGGAATCATCTCGATCGCTTTGGGCGCGCTATCGGCCTCGCCGCAGATTTCAAATGAACCGTTTTGCGAGAGCAGCGTGGCGATTCCGGAGCGGGTGACCGGATGATCATCTACAATGAAAATCCGGCGGGAACTCGCGGGCTCGCCGGTCTGGCGCGAGGCTTGAATGGGAGTGAAGGGGGCGGCGGATTCCAGGGAGATAGATTTCATGGGAGGAAAGACGCCCCTCTCTCGCAGATGAAATGCCTGATGATCGGGCTATTTTCTAAAACGTCTATTCGGAGCCGGATAAAATACTTTGGGCATTCGTCGCCATAATGTGTGTGCATCTTGGCAACGCAGAATGCGATCTTCCGGGATGCGAATGGCCGCATAATGCATTAGACGCCTTGAAGGAATTTCTCTGTGCCGTCCTTGAGAAAATCCCCGGCGGCGCGAGGTGTCGTATACCTGCGGAAACTTCGCGCTGGGGGCTTCCCTGAGTTCACGTACTTGAAACGGCCGGGTGGCAGGCGCGTGTGCAGTGCGATATTATTCACGGGGGCGAAGACCCCGCACCTTTATTTATGCAGCCAACTAAAATCTGGAAAGGTCACTCGTATCCGCTGGGCGCCACATGGCGGGGAGACGGAGTCAATTTCGCGTTGTTCTCGGAAAACGCGACGGGCGTGGAGTTATGTTTGTATGATGAGGATGATCCCACGAAGGAGACCGCGCGTATCCAAATGTTGGAGACGACGGACAGCGTCTGGCACATGTTCCTGCCGGAGGTGCGGCCGGGACAGCTCTATGGTTATCGCGTGCAGGGTCCTTACGATCCTGCGGCGGGCCATCGTTTCAATCCGGCCAAGGTGCTGATCGACCCCTATGCAAAAGCCATCTCGGGGCGCGTGGACTGGCGCGAGGAGATGTTTGGTTATCGCGTGGGTGATGAGGCGGCCGATCTTTCCAAAGACGATCGCGACAACGCGGCTTGGGTGCCGAAATCGGTCGTGGTGGACACGGCGTTCACGTGGGATGACGACAAGGCGCCGACACGGCCTTTGCATGAGACGGTTATCTACGAAACGCACGTGAAGGGTTTCTCGCAGTTGTGGGAGGAAGTGCCGGAGAAATTGCGCGGCACGTACAGCGGCCTGTGTTCTCCGCAAGCGATCGGGTATTTCAAGAAACTCGGGGTGACGGCGATCGAAGTCCTGCCGGTGCATCACCACATCACGGGCCAGCATCTCGTGGAGAAAGGGCTCTCCGATTACTGGGGTTACAACACGATCGGTTTTTTTGCGCCCGAATCGAAGTTCAGCAGTTCGGGCGATCGCGGAGAACAAGTGGAGGAATTCAAGACGATGGTGAAGGGGCTTCACCGCGCGGGCTTCGAAGTGATCCTGGATGTTGTCTATAATCACACCATCGAGGGAAATCAGCTCGGGCCCACGCTGTCGTTTCGCGGGATCGACAATGCTGCGTACTACCGCCTGGTGCCCGACGATAAACGTTACTACATGGATTACACCGGCACGGGGAATACGCTCAATGTGCCGCATCCGCGGGTGCTTCAATTGTTGATGGACAGTCTCCGCTACTGGGTGACGGAGATGCACGTGGACGGATTCCGTTTCGATCTGGCGGCAACGCTGGCGCGAGAGTTGCACGAGGTGAGCAAACTCTCGTCGTTCTTCGATGTGATCCATCAAGACCCGGTGATCTCACGCGTGAAGCTGATCGCGGAGCCGTGGGACGTTGGTGAAGGCGGTTATCAGGTCGGCAATTTCCCGGTGCTCTGGGCCGAGTGGAACGGACGTTATCGCGATACGGTCCGCGGTTATTGGAAAGGTGACAGCGGCCTCACGCGCGATCTTGCGTACCGGTTGTGCGGCAGCTCCGATCTGTACCAGAGCAACGGCAAGGCTCCCTCGGCGAGTATCAACTTCATCACCTCGCACGATGGTTTTTCGCTGAGGGATCTCGTGTCGTTCAGTGATAAACACAATCACGCGAACGGTGAGGACAATCGCGACGGCGATAATCACAACCTGTCGTGGAATTGGGGTCACGAAGGTCTGGATGCGTCCGAGGATATCCTGAAACTGCGCCGGCGCATGCAGCGGAATTTTCTGGCGACGCTGTTTCTTTCACAAGGTGTCCCGATGTTGCGCGGAGGCGACGAGTACGGCGCCACGCAGCAGGGCAATAACAACGCGTATTGTCAGGACAACGAGATCAGCTGGCTCGCGTGGAAACGCGATGAATCGGCGCGGCAGCTGTCGGAGTTCACGAGCCGCTTGATCCATTTTCGTCATCAACACCCGGTGTTTCGTCAGCCGCGTTTTTTTCAAGGACGAGACATTCGCGGCGAGGGTGTGAAAGACATCACGTGGATCAATGCGGCCGGTCTCGAGATGGACGACGCCGCGTGGGCGGCGGAGTTCGCGAAAGTGATCGGCGTCATGTTCAACGGCGATTCGCTCGTGGTGAAAGATTTCTTCGGCAATACGATCAGCGACGAAACCTTTGTGCTCTTTTTCAACGCGCATCACGAAGACTTCGCGGTCTGTCTGCCCGGCAAACCCGAAGTCGAGTGGAAGGTGATTTTGGACACCGCGGACGAAGCGGGTTTTGTGGAGGAACCGCCGATCGTGAAAGGCGGCGAAGAATACACGCTCGTTGCGCGATCGCTTTGTTTATTCGAGCAGGTGAGCGGTTCCGATTCGGAAGCACACGAAACGCCCGGGTTGACCGAGCGCGAAAAGAAATCGGGTCCGCGCAAGCATCGGTGAACGGGCGGCAGCGGGCGCGGTGCGCCAGTGTGCGCTTGCGCCCGCCGTCCAGCTCGTGGCTCACTGTCTGCCTATGAGTTCAGATCTGACAGCCCGCATCGAAGCGGGGCGCGCAGCCGTGATGGCGCAGACGGAATTGATGCATGCGGAATTCGGGCGTGCGGCGAGCCACTGGAAGTATGATGGCACGCGAGTGACGCCGGTCGATGTGGCGATTTCGGAAAACATCGTGCGCGTGCTCTCAAGTCAGTTTCCGGACGATCAGGTTTTCAGTGAAGAACTCGCCGTCACCGATCAGCCGATCCGCGTGACGTCCCGCTATTTTTGGGTGCTCGATCCGATCGACGGCACCAACAACTATGCGACGGGGATCGCGCACTGCGCGATTTCGCTGGGGCTTTTCGAGAACGGCGTGCCGGTGTACGGCTTCGTGTATGACATGAGCCGCCGCGTGATGATCGAAGGTGGACCGGGCCACGGCTTGCGCGATGGCGAGCGCGATGCGCATGTGAAGACGGGTGCGCCGAATCCGCAGAGTTTGCTCGGTTTTCACAGTCCTTTCGATCGCCAGTATGCGCATCAGGCGTCGGCGCTGGTGGAGAATTTCAAGATCCGCGGACTCGGCAGCAGTACGCTGCATCTCGCGTACGTGGCGGTGGGTATTCTCGATGCGACCGTCGATCACAATGTGAAGATCTGGGACATCGCGGCAGCGATTCCGCTGTGTCTGGCGGGTGGCGGTGAAGTGCAATTTCTCGATCACGAGCAATTTCCCATGCGCGAATTCGATCTGAAGATGCCGCGCATCCGCTACGTGGCCGGCAATACCGCGATGTGTGCGCGTTTGCGCGAATTGCTCGACGCGCCGCGGAGGTAAGGCGGCGCGCTTCGATCGAGACGACGTCTACCGCGCGGTGAGCGCGGAAACGTTTTCGCTGCCGGACGGGATGTTGGCGTTCTCGGGATTGCGTTCGCGCGTCCATGAGATCGACGGACGGATCGCGCGCGCGGGTGAACCGACGGCGAGCGATGCGGGCGGGATTTCGCCGGAGACAAGTGCATTGGCGCCGACGATGGCGCCGTCGCCGATCCGCGAGCCTTTGAGAACAAGCGTGCGGATCCCGAGCCAGACGTGATCGCCGATGGTGACATCGGCCGCAGGATTGATGCGGCGGCCGGTGGGAACATCGAAGATCGCGTGTCCGTCGCTGTTGCGGATGCATGTATTCATCGCGACCATACAGTCGCGGCCGAGCTGCACGCGGCCTGCCTCGCTGCACACGATCGTCGGTGTCGTCATGGTGGTGCCGTCGCCGATCGCGATGCGGCTGTTGCCATCTTCAGCGACAAAATTACCGCCGGCGCGGATGCGGGTGTGCGCACCGATGACGATGCGGTTTCCGTTGCCGATCAAGGTGAGGTGGACGCCTTGAAGGATCGCGTTTTCGCCGATTTCGACGGAGTTGCCCTCGCCGCTAAACGTGATGCGGCAACCCTGAAGGCGCGCGTCGTGAAACGTGAAACTATTTCCGCGGCGGCCGCTCACGCGGCTCGACGTTTTCAGGATAAGCCAGGCGCGCAGGCGCTTGAGCGTGCTTTTAAAATGCATGGGCTTGGACCGGCCTCGCCTTGCGCCGACGTCGCAGGCACGCGCGATCCTTGGGTGTTGCCTGCGGATTCGAGCGAATGGCCGAGGCGCGCGGGCTAGACTTGATACGATTGCAGCGGCTGCGGATCGATGACCTGGGTCTGCGGCAGTTTGACGGCGAACTGCTGTTTGAACCACTCGCGCGCGGCGGATTCGCCGTGCGTGAGCACGATGCTGCGCGGAGCGGCTTGCACGGCAAATTCCAGGAGCTCTTCGCGGTCGGCGTGACCGCTCAGCTCGAATTTTTCGACGCGCGCTTTGACCTTGGTTTTGACGTTGGCGGTTTTGAACAGGAACTGGTCGCCGGGCTTGGTGGCGAGGAGTTCGCCGCCGGGCGTTTCCGGATCGCAGTAGCCGACGAAGCCGATCGTGTTGCGGGCGTGTCCGACGAGGCCGGAGGCGAGCGTGTAGGACGGCGTGCGCTCGACCAGCATGCCGGAACTGATGATGTAGATCGCGTTTTGTTTCGGATCTTCGCCGGGGATCAGTTTGCGCGGAGCCGGTTTGATTTTGAGATCCTTGATGATGCTCTTGGAGAAATTGACGTGCTTGGTCTTGCGCGCGATCTCGTCGAGGTAATCGGCGAGATCCATGCCGAGACCGGCGGCGAAGATCGGGCATTCGACGAGTTTGCCGAATTTCCGTGCGTCGGAGAGGATGGCGAGAACCTCCTGCTGACGACCGAGCGCGAAGACGGGCAGAAGGAAGGAGCCGCCGCGTTGGATGGTGTCATTGATCGAAGTGATGAGCCGGGCAACCTCCTCGACGCGGGATTTGCCTTCGGGGCGGTCGGTGTTGCCGCGGGTGGTTTCCATCACGAGCGTGTCGAAATGGCCGGCGGGAAATTTCGCGCCGGGGAGGGTGCGCTGGTTTTCAAACAGCACATCGCCCGTGATGAAGATCTGGCGCTTTTTATGATGGATCTCGACGGCGGCGGCGCCGGCGACGTGGCCGGCGGGATGAAAGATGAACGTGATCTCGTCTTTGCGGCCGCGGAACTTCTTGGGCTGTCCGTAGGGGATGCCGGTGAAGCGCTTGGCGATGCGGTCGATCTCGTCGTGCGTGAAAAGGACGGGCGAGGTGCGCGCCGAGTTTTCCTCCTGCTGACGGATCATGACGCTGGCCGAGTTATGCAGCATGCGTTCGATGAGCATGCGGCTGGAGGTCGTCATGATCACTGCGGCGTCTTTGTGTTCGCGCATCAACACCGGGAGGCTGCCGATATGGTCGAGGTGGCAGTGGGTGATGATGATCAGGTCCACGCGCACGCCGCGCAACGGCGTGAGGTCGGGCGTCTTGTGGTTGGCGGATTCTTTGGGGTTCAGGCCGCTGTCGATGACGATGTTCAGGTCGCCGATCTGGACGAATTGGCTGTTGGCGCCGATCCCGCCGTCACGGTTCAAATCAATTAACTTCATGTAATAAAGGGTCAGTAATTACGGCCGGAGGAAGGCCCCGCAAGCGCCGATTCCGGCCTCAAAGCCACGCGTTTCCTGCGTTCATTCGCGCGGGATGCGCATGTCGAATGGCGGCAGCATGACGTGGACTTTGCGCCCCTGGTCATCGACGCCGTGGAAGCAGCCCACGGCGCGCGCATCGGTGCCGGTCACGTGATAACTGTTGTAGGAAAAATGCTCGCCCGAAGGGAGGCGGGGCGTCTCGCCGACGATGCGGTCGCCCTCGACAACGAGATGCGAGCCATCGGCGTGGTGGATCACCCATTTCCGGCCGAGCAAGGTGATGGTGCGGTCGGAGGCGTTGCTGATGGTGATGAAGTAAACGAAGGCGTGCGGCTTGTCCGCGGGCAGGCTCATGCCTCCGTGATGATAAACGAGTTTATCGAGACGGGCGGTGAGGCCGGGAATTGCGAGCGATGCGGACACGTGTGGAAGGGCTGAAAGACCGAACAAACGCACGCAAGGTTCGTTTGCAAACAAGGCCAAGAACAGTCGCGCGACGCACAGGCGTGAAGCGTTGGCACGAAACGCTTCGAGGAACTCGCGCGCGGAGGAACTTTGTTTCCTTTGTCGCGAGGATAGGTCGCGACCACTGCTTCCCCGGCGAAACAGGATTTCAGTTTGCATGCGCGGAGTACGCGCGGGGAAGGTGGAGCGGTATGTTGCTCGGCGATTACATCGGCGTCTTGATTCTGGGTCTGCTCGGGACCGGGCATTGCGTGGGCATGTGCGCGGCGTTTTCGATCGCCGCCTCGGCGGGCCCGGGTGGGTTTGGCGGCATGATGGCGCGGCAGCTCAGCTACCAACTCGGCAAGGCGACCTCATATTTATTCATCGGCGTGTTGCTGCTTCTGGCGGGGCAATGGATGGAGGCGCGCACGTCGCTGGATCGGTTTCAAAACGTGATCGGATGGATCACGGGTGCGCTGATGATCGTGGCGGGGCTGGCGTATGCGCTCGAGTTGCGGTTGCCGCCGATGGTGGCGCGCTGGTGGCAGGGCAGTGCGGCGTGCGGCGCGTTGGGCGGGTTGTGGCGTTCGCCCTCGCTCTTCAAGAGTCTGCTGATCGGTTGGGTAAACGGATTTCTGCCCTGCGGTCTTTCGCTGATGGCGCTGCTCTATCTCGTGCGCTTTGGGGAAGTGAAAGGGCTCGCGATCGGGGTTTATATTTTCGGTCTCGCGACAATGCCGGGACTGCTGCTCGTGGCGTGGGCGGGAAAAAAACTCACCCAGCAACGGCGTCGCTGGCTGGTGCGCGCCACGGGGATCGCGTTGGTGGTTTTTGGAGTTCTCACGCTCGTGCGCGGCCAGCCTGCGATCCATCATTGGATGCATGAGCATCTGATGTGGAGCGACGATGCGGGCGGGCATTCCGGGCATGGGCCGGGCCACGAAGGGCATCACCATTGAGACGCCCGCGGCCAAAAAAAGCCCGCTTTTGCCAGATGGAGAGTTGACGAATTTATCTCGTACAACGTCTTAGCGTCATATGTTGCCGACCAAACTCGACAAGCCCGTCGATATCACCAGCGACCATGTTTTGGGCAATCCCAGCGCGGATATCACCCTTGTCGAATATGGTAGTTATGCCTGTACGTACTGCCACGCGGCGCACGAAGTCGTGGCGGATTTGCGCGACCAGTTTGGCGATCGCATGCGCTATGTTTTCCGTCACCGCTCGTTGCCCGGAAGCGAGATGGCGATGCGCGCGGCGGAGCTGGCGGAATATGCCGCGCAGCACGACAAGTTCTGGCTGGTGCATGACGCGTTGATGCGTCGCGGGCCGCATTTCAGCGCGAGCGATTTCGATGAGATCGCGGCGGAGTTTGAGCTCGATGCGCCCGCGCAGTGGTTGGAACCGGAACGCCGGATCGCCGAGGAACACGTGGCGGCGGACATGGCGTCTGCCCGCGACAGCGATGTCACCATGTCGCCCGCGTTTTTTATCAACGGCCGCAAATACAATGGGCCCTGGGAAAAAACGGCGCTCGCTGAAGCGATGCAGGGGCGTCTGCCACATCGCCTGCAAACCAAGGCGATGGATTTTGTGCGCTGGGGCCCGTCGGCGGGTTTTCTCCTGTTGTTCATGACGGTTGCCGCGGTGGTGTGGGTAAACACCCCGTGGGGCGGCGCGTTCGAGGCATGGTGGACGACGCAAGCGGGCGTGGAGCTCGGGAGCTGGCGGTTTTCATTGCCGCTGCTTGACTGGGTGAACCACGGCTTGCTGACGTTTTTCTTTTTGGTGGTCGGACTCGAAATCAAACGCGAGTTCACCGTGGGGCGGCTCGCGTCGTGGCGCATCGGCGCGCTGCCGGTGGCGGCATCTTTCGGCGGCATTCTTGCGCCGGCACTGATCTATGCGGCAGTGGTCGGTTGGAGCAGTCCGCTGGTGATGGGGTGGGGCGTGCCGATCGGCACGGACACGGCGTTTGCGGTCGCGTTGATCGTCCTGATGGGCGACCGGGTGCCGGTCGAGTTGCGTGTGTTTCTCACCGCGGCCGTGATTGTGGACGACGTGGTGGCCATCGCGGTGATCGCGCTGTTTTATTCGGGCGCGCTGGATATGAATTTCCTCATGGCGGCGGGAGCCACGACGGTGTTGTTGATCACGCTGAATCGCCTCGGTGTGCACAACGCGCTCCCATACGCACTTCTCGGGATCGCGCTGTGGGTGTTTCTGCATGATGCGGGACTTCACGCCACACTGGCGGGTGTGATCCTTGCGGTCGTGACCCCGACGCGTCCGCCGGCGAACCTGCGTGTGTTGATGGCGCAAGCGGAGGCCGTGATCCGCGCCGAATCGTATAACGAAAAGGAAGACGTGATGCACCACGGTCCGTCGACACCGGCGATGGAGGCCCTCGATACGATCTACAAACGCATGGAGTCCCCGGCGGATAAATTGCTGCGCGTGGTGGAGCCGTGGTCCAGCTACGTGGTGCTTCCGGTGTTCGCGCTGGCGAATGCGGGCGTGATGTTGTCGATGGATGTCTTTGCCGGCCACGAGCGACTCATGATCGCGATCATCCTCGGGTTGGTGGTCGGGAAACCGCTGGGTATCGTCGGTGCGGCGTGGCTCGCGGTGCGCTGCAATCTCGCGAAGAAACCCGACGAATACTCATGGCGGCAGCTCATCGGCGCGGGTGTGCTCGCCGGCATCGGTTTCACGATGTCGTTGTTCATCGCGCGTGAAGCGTTTGCGGACGACGCCGATTTCGCCGCTGCGAAGATCGCGATCTTCCTGTCGTCGATCCTGGCCGGCATGCTCGGCGCGGCGGTGCTATGGCGCAAGCGGCGCGTGGAAGCCTGAGCCGCGCTGGCTGGCGCGAAATCGTCACAATATTCTCCTTGAGGAATATTCCGCGGGGAGAATATTGGCGGCGTGGATCTGGTTTCCATCTATGAGTGTTTTTGCGACCGGACGCGCCTGCGCATCCTGAACCTCCTGCTGCAGGGACCGCTCTGCGTCTGTCATTTCCAAGAGGTGCTGGACGAGCCGCAGGTGAAGATATCCAAGCATCTCGGCTATATGCGTCGACGCGGGCTGGTGCGGGCGGCGCGGGAAGGAAACTGGATGGTTTATTCCCTGCCTCCGCCCGGCGATCGCCCGACCGAGCTTGGAGCCAACCTCGCGTGTCTGCAGGATTGTTTATCCGAGCAGACGATTTTTAAGCGCGATCTCGTGCGCCTCGGAAAAGTGGATTTTTCCTGCGCCCCGGTGTGCGGTGCGGGCACACGCAAAACGCGCGCGGGGAAATCCGGCCGCTGAGGACGCACGCAGCCACGAAAGCGGGCGTATTTGTTTCATGAATACAGAAAAACCTCTCATCCTGGTGTTGTGCACCGGGAACTCGTGCCGGAGTCATCTGGCGGAAGGTATCCTGCGGTCGCTGGGCGGGGATCGTTATGAAATCGCCAGCGCGGGGTCGCGCCCTGCGGGTTATGTGCATCCGATGGCGGTCGCGGTGTTGCGCGAGATCGGGATCGATATCGCGTCGCATCGTTCAAAACATTTGAGCGAGTTTCTGGAGCGGGAGGTGGAAACCGTGGTGACCGTGTGCGGCAACGCCGACCAGGCCTGCCCCATTTTTCCCGGGCAGCTGAATCGTCATCATTGGCCGTTCGAGGATCCGGCGCATGCGTCGGGAACCGAGGCGGAGCAACTCGCGGTTTTTCGTCGGGTGCGGGACGAAATCCGGAGGACCTTTACGGCGTACATGGATGGACGTCGCGACGAAGCCACACGAAACGGAGGACCCGTCCGATGAGCGCGCCGTCCGGAGCCCGACTCTCGTTTCTGGATCGTTACCTGACGCTGTGGATTTTTGCGGCGATGGCGTTGGGGCTGGTGCTCGGCGCGGTGGCGATTCCGGATCCGGCGGCTTTTTTTGCGCCGTTCACGATCGGAACGACGAATCTGCCGATCGCGATCGGGTTGATTCTGATGATGTATCCGCCGCTCGCGAAGGTGAAGTATGCCAAGCTGCCGCGGGTGTTTGCGGACCGCCGGTTGTTGGGATTGTCTCTGGTGCAGAACTGGGTTGTTGGGCCCGTGCTGATGTTTCTGCTGGCGGTGATATTTCTGCGCGATCAACCGGACTATCTCGTGGGACTGGTGTTGGTCGGCATCGCCCGCTGCATCGCGATGGTGCTGGTCTGGAACGATCTCGCGAAAGGCAGCAGCGAGTACGCGGCGGGATTGGTGGCGTTGAACAGTCTCGCGCAGATCCTCTTCTACGGTTTTTACGCGTGGGTTTTTGTGACGGTGCTGCCGCCGTATTTCGGGCTCGAAGGCAAACTCGTGCCGGTCGCCATGCGCGATGTGTTTGTGAGCGTGATGATTTATCTCGGCATTCCGTTTGCGGCGGGCGCGCTCAGTCGCTGGCTCGGTGTGAAGTCGAAAGGTGAAACGTGGTACGAAGAAGTGTTTCTTCGTCGTATCTCGCCACTCACGCTGGGGGCGCTGTTGTTCACGATCGTCGTGATGTTCACGTTTCAAAGCGGGGCGTTCATGCGGATGCCGTTCGATGTGCTGCGCATCGCGGTCCCGCTGGTGCTTTATTTCACGATCATGTTTGTGGTGAGTTTTTTCATGAGCCGGCGGGTGGGGGCGGATTACCCGCGGGCCACGACGCTGGCCTTCACTTCGGCGGGAAATAACTTCGAGCTGGCCATCGCGGTGGCCATCGCGGTGTTCGGGATCGATTCGCCGGTGGCGTTCGCGACGGTGGTCGGGCCGTTGATCGAAGTGCCGGTGCTGATCGGGCTGGTGCAGGTGGCGTTGCGCTGGAGAAGTCGTTTCGCGACGCCGTGAGCGGGTGTGGAACTTGCGCCTTGGCAGGCTCCGGGGCAGCGCTTACGAACGCCGTTTTTCAATATGTCACTCGCACTCCTTTTCGCCGGTCAGGGCGCCCAAAAAGTCGGCATGGGCAAATCGCTCTACGAAAATTCCGCCGCAGCCCGCGCGCTTTACGACGAAGCGAACCAAGTGCTCGGCTGGGAGTTGACCAAACTCTCGTTTGAAGGCCCGGACACGGAGCTCACGCAGACCAAGGTGTGCCAGCCGGCGCTGTTTGTGCACGGGCTTGCGCTGCTCGCGGCGTTGAAGGAACGCGGGCGCCTCGTCGGCGATGAAGAGCCGAAGTTCGCGCTGGGGCTAAGCCTCGGTGAAGTGACGGCGCTGACGGCGGCGGGCGTTTTTGATTTTGCGACGGGCCTGCGCGTGGTGGCCGAGCGCGGCCGCTTGATGCAGCAGGCCTGCGAGCAAACCGTCGGCGGTATGGCTGCCGTGGTGGGCGAGGAGCGCGCGACGGTCGCGAAATTGTGCGAGGAGTTCGATGTCGAAGCGGCCAATTTCAACTGCCCGGGGCAGATCATCATTTCCGGCGATAAGGCCCGCATCGATGCGGCGGTCGCCGCGGCCAAGGAACGTGGCATCAAGAAAGTGATGCCGCTCAATGTCGCTGGTGCGTACCACAGCCGCCTGATGGAGCCGGCGCGGACGCAGTTCGAGGCGTTTTTGGCGACGGTGCCATTCGCTGCCCCGCGTTACACGGTGTTCACCAATACGACCGGCAAAGCCGTTTCGTCGCCCGACGATATCCGCGCGGCGCTGGTGAAACAGGTCGTATCTTCCGTGCTCTGGGAGGATTGCATGCACAGCGTCGCCGCTGCCGGCGCGACTGCGTATTGGGAGCTCGGGCCGGGCGGCGTGCTCGCCGGGCTGGCGCGCCGCACCAACAAGGAGTGGCCGGTCAAGAGCCTGTCTGAGTTTTCCGATTTAGCCGCTTGAATCCGGACGGGGGGCCACGCACCCTCGACCCTTTGAACTCTTGAAAGCAGCCTCCGCGAGGATGGTTGTGCGCTACCCATGGAAGAACTTCTGACACGTAATTTCTGCATCATCGCCCACGTCGATCACGGCAAGACGACGCTCTCCGACCGGCTGCTTGAATTCACCAACACCGTGGCGCAGCGCGTACTCACCGACCAGCATCTGGACGCGATGGATCTGGAGAAGGAGCGTGGCATCACTATCAAGAGTCATCCGGTCACGATGTATTACCCGGCGAAAAACGGCCGGCGGTATAAACTGAATCTCATGGATACGCCGGGACACGTGGACTTCTCCTACGAAGTTTCCCGCAGTCTCGCCGCGTGTGAAGGCGCGGTGCTCCTGATCGATGCCGCCCAGGGCGTGGAAGCGCAGACCGTGGCCAACGCCCATCTCGCGACCTCGCAGGGGCTGAAGATCATTCCGGTCATCAACAAGATCGACCTGCCGTCCGCCAATCTCGATCTCTGTCTGCAACAGCTCGAAGACATCCTCACGATCCCCGCGGAGGAGGCGATCCTTGCCAGCGGCAAATCCGGCATCGGCATCCAGGACATCCTCGAAGCGGTCGTTGATCGCATCCCGTCGCCACGCTGGCGCGATTATCCGCAGACCCGCACGCTGGTTTTCGATTCCCTCTACGATGCCTATCGCGGCGTGATCACTTACGCGCGCGTATTCTCCGGCGCGATCAAAGCCGGCGATCAAATGCTCCTCATGAGCAACGGGCAGAAATCCGAAGTGAAGGAAGTCGGTGTCTTCACGCCCAAGATGCAGAAGGTCGATGTGCTCGGCGAGGGCGATGTCGGCTACGTGGTTTCCAACATCAAGGACACTTCCGAGATCAAGATCGGCGACACGCTCACGCTTGCGCGCCAGCCCGCCACGGAGATGCTGCCGGGCTACAAGGAAGTGCGCCCGATGGTCTTTTGCGGACTGTATCCGCTCGAAAGCAGCGACTACGAAAAACTGAAGGCCTCGCTCGGACGTCTGCGCCTCAACGACGCGGCGTTCCTTTATCAATCCGAGAGCTCGGTCGCGCTGGGTTTCGGTTTCCGCTGCGGTTTCCTCGGCCTGCTCCACATGGAGATCATCCAGGAGCGCATCCGCCGCGAACACGACGTCGAGATCATCTCCACGTATCCAAGTGTTGTATACAAAGTGAAGACGCACGGTTCCGACGGCGAGTTCGAGGTCGATAATCCCGTGATGCTTCCGGATCCCGGCACCATCGAATACATCTCCGAGCCGACCATTCGTGCGTCCATTCACATCCCTAACGACGCGATGGGCGACATCCTCACGCTCGTGATGGAGAAACGCGGTATTTGTGAACACACCGACACGCTCGACGCCACGCGCGTCATGATGCGCTGTTCGCTGCCGCTCAATGAAATCCTCGTCGATTTCAACGACCGCCTGAAATCCATCACGCACGGCTACGGCTCGATGGACTACGAACTCGGCGAATACCGTCCGTCCGATCTCGTGAAAATGGACATCCTCATCAACGGCGATCCTGTCGACGCGTTTGCGAGCATCGTCCATCGCGACAAGGCCGAGTCGAAGGGCCGCGATTTGTGCGAACGACTCGCCGAGATCATCCCGCCGCAGATGTTCAAGGTCGCGATCCAGGCCGCCATCGGCGGCAAAATCATCGCGCGCGATAACGTGAAGGAAATGCGCAAGGACGTGACCGCGAAGTGCTATGGCGGCGACATCTCCCGTAAGCGCAAACTCCTCGATAAACAAAAAGAGGGCAAAAAGAAGATGAAGCAGATCGGCAAGGTTTCCATCCCGCCCGACGCCTTTATCCAAGTGCTGAAAAACAACTGAGCCGCGCCGGGCGCTCTGGCGCGCAGGTGCCAAGGTCTACCAAGTTCCAAGTGCCAAGGTCCAAGTACCACGTGCGAAGACCTAGGTGCGGATCGAGAGCCGGCGAAGGCATCCAACCTTTCAGAACGAACCCATAAAGTCCGACGTCTCGCTTGGAACTTGGCCCTTGGAACTTGGTACTTAACCCCTTTCTCCTCCTTTCATCATGTTCAGATTCTTCTCGTCGGTCGAAAAGCAGATGCGCGCCAACGCCACGAACTGGCTCGAACTGGCGGACAAGATTCTGAACTACCGTCGCGACGAATTGATCGGACCCGATCGCGCCGAACTACAACAGAGGAGCGAGCAGTTGCGCGGGCTTTTGCGCGACAAGGCCGATGCGAGCAAACTGAAGCTCGGTATCGAGGCGCTTGAACCGTCGCTGCGCCGCGCCGGCGGGAAATTTTATCCGCGTTCGACGATCCAGGAGTACGTCGAATTTTTTGTCGTCGCCGCGATCGTGATCCTCGGTCTGCGCGCGTACTTCGTGCAGCCATTCAAGATCCCGACGAATTCGATGTGGCCCACGTATTACGGCATGACCGGCGAAGTGTATCGCACCGAGGCGGACGAGCCCGGCGCAGTCTCACGCATCGCGCGTCTGGCGTTGTTCGGCGCGAAACGTCGTTCCGTCGATGCACCGGTCGATGGCGAAGTCTGGATTCCGGTCGGTGGCAGCCCGCGCGGTTTGATTTCGTCGAGCATGGTGCAAGGCCGCACGTGGGGCGTTTTTCCCGCGCAAGTGCAGGAGTTCATGCTGCGCGTTGGCGATGAAGTCGTGACCTTCACGGTGCCTGCCGATTTCAAGTTCGATGGCGTCGCGCATGAAGCGTTTTTCCCGGATGCGCCGAACTTGATCTCAGCGCTTCAGCAGCGTCCGGCGCAACGCGGTGAAGTGCCCGCCGGGGCAAATCGTACGCTAGTTCCCGGCAGTTGGATCAACACCGGTAAGCGTGTGAAAAAAGGGGAGCGTGTGCTCTCGTTCGACGTGATGACGGGCGACCAATTATTCGTCGAACGCATGTCGTATCATTTCGTGCGCCCCGAGGTCGGTTCCGGTTTTGTATTTCGCACGGGCAACATTCCCGACATCCGCCGCCAGTACGGCGACCAATATTATATCAAGCGTCTCGTCGGTGAGCCGGGCGATCAAATCGAGATCCGTGAGCCAGCCTTGTATCGCAACGGCGAGCCGATCAAAGGCGCGAAAGCGTTCGATCGAAACGCGGATCGCGAAGGGGTTTATCGCGGTTATGCGAATGGAGGCATTCTCGAGCGTGGGACGACATTTACGGTCGAAGCCGGTCATTATCTCGCGCTCGGGGACAACTCGTACGACAGCGCCGACAGCCGCAGTTGGGGACAAGTGCCTTATAAGGACGTCGTTGGCCGCCCGCTGTTCATCTATTATCCCTTCACGAAACGCTGGGGGCCCGCGCGCTGAGCGGCGCGCGAGCGTCCGGAGCGGTCGTCAGCGCCTGCGCGGCTCGATGGTCGGCAGGAAAATCGTGAGCAGCCCGATCAGCGGCAAGTAACTGCACAGATCGAAGACGCGCAGGATGCCGATGTGGTCGGCGACTTTTCCCAGCACTGCCGAACCGATGCCGGCGATGCCAAAGGCGAAGCCGAAAAACAGTCCGCCGATCAGGCCGACTTTTCCGGGCAGCAGCGTTTGCGCATAAACCAGAATCGCGGAAAACGCGGACGCGAGGATCAACCCGATCGCCACGCTCAGCACGATTGTCGCGGTGAGCCCGGCGTACGGCATCCACAACGCAAACGGAGCTGTTCCGAGGATCGAAACCCAGATGACCAGTTTCCGTCCGAAGCGGTCGCCCACCGGTCCGCCGATGATCGTGCCGGCGGCGACGGCGAATAAAAACACGAAGAGATAAATCTGCGCCTGCGACGCGGAGACCTGGAATTTTTCGATCAGGTAAAACGTGTAGTAACTCGTGAGGCTCGTGAGATAAATATACTTCGAGAAAATGAGCATCACGAGCACGGCCATCGCCTGCACGACGACGCGCGTCGGATGCGAGGGCAGCGGCGGATGCAATTGCGCCGTTTTTTGCCGCGCGAGCTCCAGGCGTTGCCGGTACCACGCGCCCACGCGCTGGAGTATCACGATGCCGCTGATCGCGACCGCGGTGAACCACAGCAAATGGGTCTGGCCGCGCGGCATCACCACAAACGCCGCTGCCAGCGGTCCGAACGATGTGCCGAGATTTCCGCCGACTTGAAAAATCGATTGAGCAAAACCGTGACGCCCGCCGGACGCCAGTCGCGCGAGCCGGGAGGCTTCGGGATGGAAAATCGCCGAGCCGGTGCCCAGCAACACCGTGGCGGTCAACAAAGCCGCGAAGCTTCCCGCGCCGGAAAACAGGATGAGCCCGACCAGGCTGATCGTCATGCCGATCGGAAGCGCCCACGGTTGCGGATGGCGGTCCGTGTACATGCCGACCACCGGTTGCAGCAGCGAACCGGAGAGTTGCAGCGTAAACGTGATCAGGCCGATTTGCGCGAAGGTGAGATTGTGCGCGTCCTTGAGCAGCGGATAGATCGAAGGGATCAACGACTGCAGCGTGTCGTTGAGCAGATGGGACACACCCAGCGCGATCAGCACGTTCAACGCCGTGCTCTCGTGGTTCGGCTGGGTCGATGGTTGGCTCGTTGCAGAAATCGCCATCCGACCAATTTGCCGGAAATCCTGCACCGGCTGCAAACCGGGAATGACGCATCCGGCCACAGCGCTTCATGTGAACCGACGACACAGCCGCGGGGCTTCTGCACGATTGCGAGGGATCATCGTCCCGATAGTCTCGTCGATGTGCCTCACGAAAAACACCTGCTCATCGATGGCGGCAACATCCTGCATGCGTGGCCTGAGCTGCGGGCTTTGATCAAACGCGATCGCGATGCGGCGCGTGCGCGACTTTCGCTCAAGGTGAGCGCGATCCACGATGGCGGGCAGGCGCGAGTGACGCTTGTTTTCGACGGGCGTGGCGATGAGCTCGTGATCGAGCGCCCCTCGGGCGAAACTTCACTGACACATCTCTACACGCCGAGTGGACTCACGGCGGACGACGTCATCGAGCGTCTCATCGGCAAGGCCGGTGATCCGTCGATTTATATCGTCGCCACCGACGATCGCGCCGAGCGGCAGACGGTGGAGGCTTTGGGCGCGGCGACGATGTCCTCGTCCGATCTCGCGGCGTGGGTGGAGCGTGCGGAAGCCCGGCAACGCGCACAAGTGTCTGGACGCAGCCGCGAAAACGAGCGGGAATGGCGACGGCCTAAATCATGAAAACGAGCGCAGGCGGGGACGGGGAAGGACTGGCCGTGGAGGAGATCCAGGGACTCTACGGGCCGTTTTCGTTTCCCGAAAAACTTCTTCAACAAATCTGGCTTCGCGGCGATTTCGACACGCGCGGCGCGGTCACCGCCGACGGACGCCGCGTCGAGATCCTGCATCCGGGCCGCTGGAATCTGCTCGGCGGACCCGATTTCAAGGATGCGAGGTTGCGTATCCAAAATGTGGTGACAACGGGCGACGTGGAGCTGCATCTGCGCGCCGCTGACTGGCGTGCGCACGGACATGCCGGCGATCCGGCGTATGACCGCGTCGTGCTTCACGTGGTGCTATTTCCCGGAGCCGAGCGATACACGATCGGTGCCGGCGGCGGCGCGATACCGGTGCTCTCGTTGTTGCCATTATTGCAGCACGACCTCGAGGAATACGCGGCTGATGCAGCCGTGGAACGGCTGGCGAATCATCCTTTGACGCGCGCCCATGAAGCACTCGCGGCACTGCCGGCGGAAACGTTGCGCACGCTGCTCGCCGAATGTGCGCACGAACGCTGGCAGGTGAAGCTGCGTTACGCACGTGTACGGATCGAGCGCGTCGGATGGGAGGAAGCCTGCCATCAGACCGCGATGGAGATCCTGGGTTATCGCATGAATCGCGCGCCGATGCTCGCGGTGGCGACGCGTTGGCCGCTCGCATCGTGGACGGGGCGAACTCCCGCGGAAACGGATCGGTGGCTCGACGAGATGATGGGCGGCGGCGATGCAGCCTGGCGCTGGCAGGCGCAAGGCATTCGCCCGGCGAATCAACCGCGCACGCGTTTGCGCCAATACTCGCGTTGGACGGCCGCATGTCCGCGCTGGCCGGAGCGACTCGAGACTGTCTTTCGCGCTTGGTCCGAGAGCGTTCCGGCGTCGCCGGCGCATGATCCCGCGGCGCGCAAGAGACTAAACCTGAGAGAACTGCGGGAGACCGTCGGCCAGCTCATCTGCGGCGGGGCAGTGTCGGGCCCGCGTCTGGACACGTTGATGGGCGATGGGTTCTGGCCGTTGATCGCGGCCGGAGGGATCGTGGCGGAGACGTTGGCGGAGGCCGGATGGCGTCACGGATTCACGGGGGATGTGCCCGCAAACTGGCGTCGGTTATTGCGGCAACTGGAGCGGTCCGGAGAACGCCGCGAGCCACTTACGCATGGCCGCGTGCAGGGGCTGTTGGGCTGGCTGTTGTTCGAGGAGAAAAAGCAGTCGTCTGGCAACTAACCCTGAGGGGCGTGGGACTTGACAAGAATTTCCGCCGAAAGATACTTTGCACCTTTAGTACACAGTTCACTTTCCAGAAAGTGGGTCTTTGGCCCGCTTTTTTTTTCCCTAAATTTATCAACCGTTATGAGCAGCGAAATTTTATCCGTCCTCGAGTACATGGAGAAAGAGAAGGGGATCAGTCGTCCCGACATGATCGCCGCGATCGTGAACGCGATTAAGACTGCCGCCCTCAAGGGAGTAAATTCGGGTCAGGAACTCAAGATCGAGATCAACCCAAAGAACGGCCAGCTCAAGGCGTGGTCGCTGCTCAAGGTGGTCGATTCTGTCAGCAATCCGAAGGCGGAGATCCATCTCGAAAAAGCCCAGTCGCTCAAACCCGGCGCGGTGCTCGGCGAGGTACTGGAAAAAGAACTCGATCCCGCCACGCTCGGTCGCATCGCGGCGCAGACAGCCCGCCAGGCGGTGATGCAGCGTCTGCGCCAGTTCGAGAAGGACCGCATCTACGACGATTTTAAGGACATGGTCGGCAACATCGTGACCGGAACCGTCCGCCGCAAGGAGCGCAACGACATCTTTGTCGATCTCGGCAAAGCCGAGGCGCTGCTCCCGGGCAAAGAACAAGTCCCCGGCGAAGAATATCAACCCGGCGACCGCATCCGTTGTTTGCTGACCTCGATCGATTCGACGCCGCGCGGACCTGAGATCATTCTCAGCCGCGGCAGCCCGAAATTTGTACGCCGTCTTTTCGAACTCGAAGTCACGGAGATCGCCGACGGCACCGTGAAGATCGAGTCGTTCGCCCGCGAACCGGGTTATCGCACGAAGATCGCGGTCTCGACGTCCGACCCCAAGGTCGATCCGGTCGGCGCGTGCGTCGGCGCCCGCGGCGCCCGCGTGAAGACCATCGTGCGCGAGCTCAACGGCGAGAAGATCGATATCATCAAATTCTTCCCCGACATCCGCGCGATGACCATGGAAGCGTTGAAACCCGCCGAGCCGAAGGAAATCCAGCTCGACGAGAAGAACCACCGCATCCTGATCAAGGTTTCTCCCGATCAGCTGGCGGTCGCCATCGGCAAAGGTGGTAAAAACGTCCGGTTGACTTCCCGCCTGCTCGGCTGGCGCCTGGAAGTCGAAGAGCTCAAGGTCGTGTCTGCCGATCCGCGCGAGGTCGCGATCGAAGGTCTGATCAGCGCGCTCGCCATCGACCGCGCCGCCGCTGAGCGCCTGCTCGGCATGGGCATTAATTCTCCCGCCGCGTTCGAAGGCGTGGAGGTGAGCGATCTCGTGGAAGAGGGCGGCTTCTCGGAGGAGCAAGCCCAGGCACTGCTGGCCCGCATCGAACGCTAACCTTGAGTCTTCACCACGCGCTAAAATTTATATATTAAGACGACTGAATGAGCATCCGCATCCACGAACTCGCCAAGAAGATCGGCATGGACAACAAGCAATTGTTGAACCTGCTCAAGGAGCGCAAATACGACGTGAAAAGCGTCTCCAGCACGATCGACAATATCTCGGCTGAGGCCATCGAAGAGGAGTTCGCTGGCAAGATGGAAGCTGCGAAATCAGCCGAAGCGCCCCCTGCCGCCGAAACGCCTGAACAACCCGTTTCCGAAGAGAAGCCCGCCGTTTCCCCGGCTGGCGAAGCGCCGGTGGTATTCACCACCAAACTTCCTCCCGGTGTGATGGTGAAAAGCGCGGACGATATCGCTCGCGAACGAGAAGAAGCCGCCCGCCAAAGTAAACCCGCACCGGCGGTCCCCGTACCGCCCGCACGCCCCGCTGCTCCGCCGCGTCCGCCGGCGTTTGCACCGAAAGCGCCGCTTGCGCCCCCGCCCATTCCCGCCGCGAAGGCGCCCGCCGCTCCTGTTTCCGCGCCGCGTCCTTTGCCGACGCCGCCCACGCCGGCCCGCCCCGTTTCGAGCCCGGTGGCGCCGCCGCCGATCCCTCCGCGCGCTGCGAGCCCGGCTCCGTTGCCGCCGATTGCCAGCGTGTCCGCGCCCAAGCCGACGCCTTCGATCCCTGGCTCGCCGGCTCCCGTGGCTCCTCTTGGCGGAGCTGAACCTGAGGCCGGCGCCGAGCCGTCCGATATCAAGGTCATCCATCTGAAGCCGCCGATCGTCGTGCGTGACTTCGCGCCCGCGTTGGGACTGAAGCCGTTTAAACTCATCTCCGAGCTTATGGAGATGGGGATTTTCGCGTCGATGAACCAGACGATCGAGGAACCGGTCGCCGTGAAGGTTGCCGAGAAACACGGCTTCCTGCTCGAGATCAAACATCGTGGCGATGCAGCGGCCCAGCAGGCCGCCAAGGAGAAGGCCAAGGAGAAAAAGAATCCCGACGAAGAAGAGGCCAAGAACCTGGCGCCGCGTCCGCCCGTTGTGTGTATCCTCGGTCACGTGGACCACGGCAAAACCTCGCTGCTCGACGCCATCCGCAAGGCCAATGTCGCCGGCGGCGAAGAAGGTGGCATCACGCAGCACATCGGTGCCTACCAGATCGAATTTAACGGTCGCAAACTCACCTTCCTCGATACGCCCGGTCACGCCGCGTTCACGAAGATGCGTTCCCGCGGAGCCAGCGTCACCGACGTCGCCATTTTGGTCGTCGCGGCTGACGACGGGTTCATGCCTCAGACCGACGAAGCGCTCAAGATCGCCCTCGGCGTGAAAGAGCAGCAGCCCGACAAGTTCGCGTTGCTCGTCGCGATCAACAAAACCGACGTCAAAGGCGCCAACATCGACCAGGTCAAAGGTCAGATGCAGCAGCGCAACATCGCCCCGGAAGACTGGGGTGGCGAAACCGTCACGGTTCCTGTTTCCGCACTCAAGGGCAACGGCATCGATGAACTGCTGGAGATGATTTTGCTTCAGTCTGAGGTGCTCGAGCTGAAGGCCAACCCGAAGGCAGATGCCAGCGGCGTGGTTATCGAATCGCAGATCGACATCGGTCGCGGTCCGCTCGCCACGGTCATCGTGCAACGCGGTACGCTTCGCGTCGGCGATGCGGTCGTCTGCGGTTCGCATTGGGCGCGCGTTCGCGCCATGTTCGACGATCAAGGGCGCAACATCAAGGAAGCGCCTCCGTCCACGCCCGTGCGCGTCATTGGCTGGTCCGGCACGCCCGAAAGCGGTGCCGCCTTCAAGGTCGTCAAAAACGCTCGTGAAGCGGAGAAGCTCGCGGAGGAAGAAGAACATCGCCTCAAGAAGGTCGTGGCCACGCAGGACGCCGCACCGAAGCAAGTCTCGGTCGAAAGCCTTTTTGCCAACATCGCTGCCACGCAGCAGAAGACGCTCAAGGTCATCATCAAGACCGATGTCCATGGCTCCACGGAAGCCGTCCGCCACGTGCTCGACGGTATCAAGAGCAACAAAGTTTCGCTCGAAGTTGTTTCGTCCGACGTGGGTCTCGTTTCGAAAAACGACGTGCTCATGGCCGGCACCGGCGGCGCAGTGGTGATCGGTTTCAACACCAAGTTGGAAAACGGCGTGACGCCGCTCGCCAAGCATCACGGTGTGCGCATCGAGACGTTCGGCATCATCTATGAACTGGCCGACCGGGTCCGTGAGATGATGGCGGATCTGCTCGATCCGGACCTGAAGGAAGTGAAGCTCGGCGCCGCCGAAGTTCGCGCGACCTTCCCGCTGGCGAAGGGTTTTGTCGCCGGCTGTCTGGTCACCGAAGGCAAGGTCGGTCGCAACAACACCGCCCGTCTGCGCCGCGGCCGCGAGATCGTTTACGAAGGCAAGGTCGCCACGCTCAAACGTTTCAAGGACGATGCGAACGAAGTCCGCGCCGGCCTCGAGTGCGGTATCAAGCTCGACGATTTCAACGGTTATCAGTCTGGCGACGTCATCGAGTGTTTCGAAATCCAGAAGGTGCGCGCTTCGCTCTAATCGACGCCTCGCGAATTTTCGTGGATCACGGGCGCTGCGCCGACGCGTTGCGCCCGTTCCGTTTTAGATAATCCTGAGCTCAACCTTTTTGCTGCCATGTCCAATCGCACTCTTCGCGTCAACGAACTCATCCAACGCGAGATGAGCAGCATCCTGCGCAAACGTTATCAGGCGGAATCGCTGCCGATCACGATCGTGTCCGTCGAGGTCACGCCCGATCTGCTCGAGGGTCGCGTCTTCGTCTCCGTTCTCGGCGATGCGGATGCCGCCGAGAAAAAGTTGCGCTGGCTGCGGAAAATTTCCGGCGAGCTTCGCTTCGAACTCGGGCGCACGATCGTGCTGAAGAACATGCCCAAGTTTGTTTACGAACTCGATGTCACCACCGAGCGCGGCAATCGCATTCTCGGCATTCTCGACGAGATCGCCGAGCAGGAAAAAACGAAGCAAGCGGAGTCGGGCGACAGCGAGCGAAAGGAGAACGCCTGATCGTGGAGAAGTATTTTCCCGCGCTTTCCACCGCTTTTGCCGGAGTGCTTCCTTTGCTGAAAGATCGGCGCATCGCCGTGGTCGGTCATGCACGGCCGGACGGCGATTGCATCGGTTCCCAAGTCGCGCTCGCGCGGGTGCTGCGTGCGCTTGGAAACGATACGCTTTGCGTGAACATCGATGCGGTGCCGCGGCGTCTGCAATATCTGGTGGACGACATGTCGTTCGTCCGTCCCCACGATGTGGCCGGCTCCGATGATCGCATCTCGTTGTGGGTGGATTGCGCCGACGCCGGCCGGGCTGGCGACAAGGCCAGCGAGCGTTTTCCGCAACCGTTCGCCAACATCGATCACCATCTCTCGAACATCGGTTATGCGCTGCATAACTTTATCGACGCCGAGGCCGCTGCGACGGCGGAGATACTCGCGGGCATTTTCCTCGATCTGGATTTGCCGGTCGATGCCATCACCGCGAAGGCGTTGTTTGCGGGCATCATGACCGATACCGGCCAGTTTCGTTTCAACTCAACCACGCGCCGCACGTTTCTCATCACCGCGGAATTGGTCGCGCGTGGCGCCAGTCCGGCGGAGGCCGGCGGAGAAATCTACGAGCGCGAATCGCTCGGGAAACTGCAGCTCCTTCAGCGATTCCTCGCGTCGTTGCGTCTGGATTGCGGCGGACTCGTTTGCGTGGGTTCCCTGCCGCCCGGAATCTTCGAGGAAACTGGCACGAGCATCGAGGATACGGAGGGACTCGTTGACTACGCGCGCGCGATCGATGGCGTCGAAATCGGCGTGCTCATCGAGGAACGTCCCGGTGCGCTCAAAGCGAGTCTTCGCTGCAAAAACCCGTTGTATCGCGTGGATCAAGTCGCCGCCGAATTCGGCGGCGGGGGGCACGCCTGCGCGGCGGGCTTGAACTTGAAAAATATTTCCATCGCGGAGTTTCGTCCGAAGCTGCTCGGCGCACTTGCCGCGCAGATCGCCCGCGTCACCGAACGGACCCGCGCCTGATTTTTTACCGATGCTCGTTCAGCCGAAAGAACTCGAGGGCGTGCTCCTCGTCGACAAGCCCACCGATCATACTTCGCACGATGTCATCGCGCGTCTGCGCGGGATCCTGCGCATGCGGCGCATCGGCCACGCGGGTACGCTCGACCCGATGGCGACGGGCGTGCTCGTCGTGCTGCTCGGCAAGGCGACGAAAGCGTCGCAGTACCTGATGAGCCTGGACAAGGAATACGCCGGCACCATCAAGCTCGGCAGCGTGACCAACACGCAGGATGCCGAAGGCGAAGTGCTGGAAACGCGTCCCGTGCCGCCGCTCACCGAGGCCGAAGTGAAGGCCGTGATGCAGACTTTCAACGGCGATCAATATCAGCTCCCGCCGATGTTTTCGGCCATCAAGATCGATGGCGTGCCGCTCTACAAACAAGCCCGCAAAGGCGAGGAGGTGGAGCGCGAGCCTCGTTTCATACGCGTCGCTTCGTTTGAGATGACTCGCTTCGCTTCGCCCGAAATCGATTTCGTGCTGCGCTGCTCGAAGGGCACTTATGTGCGCACGGTGGCTCACGATCTTGGACAAAAAATCGGCTGCGGCGCGCATCTGTCGTCGTTGCGCCGCACGGCTACGGGCAAGTTCACCGTGGCGCAGTGCCTGACCTTGGAGCAGATCCAGGCGCTGTCGTTGCCCGAGTTGGAGAAACGTCTCGTGCCCGTGCGTGACGCGGTGCCGAGCATCGCCCTGTGAGTACTGCGCGCCAGATCGACGGACTCGAAAAGGCGAATCTGCCATCGCGGCCGCTGCATCTGGCCATCGGCATGTTCGATGGCGTGCACTTGGGACATCTCGCCGTGATCGATGCGGCGGTGCAGTCGGCACGTCGCAGCGGCGGGCTTGCGGGTGTGCTGACGTTCTGGCCGCATCCCAGCGCGTTGATCAATCCGGCGGGCGCCACGCGCCTGATCTCCGGTCCTGAAATGCGTGCACGTCAACTCGGGGAGAAGGGCCTGGACTTTGTCATCACACAGCCGTTCACGCCTGAGTTTGCGAGCATCGAGGCGGAAGACGTACTGCCGTTTTTGCGCAAACATCTGCCGACGCTCACGACTGTTTACGTCGGGGAAAACTGGCGCTTTGGCAAAGGACGACGCGGCGACATCGGGCTGCTGGTTTCGGAAGGCCGCAAGCATCGCATCGCGGTCGTCAGCGCGCAGCGCATCAATCACAACGGCGAGCCTATCAGCAGCACGCGGATCCGTGCCTGTCTGGAAGCCGGCGAGATCGAGGAGGCCAATGCGTTGCTGGGATACACGTATTTTGCCGACGGAGTCGTGGCTCGCGGGAAACGCCTCGGACGCGCGATCGGTTTTCCGACGCTGAACATCGCGTGGGAACCTGCGTTGCGACCGAAGTTCGGTGTTTATGCCGTGCGTGTTTCCGGGGCGAAGGCTCATGCGCCGCTGCCGGCGGTGGCCAATTACGGAGTGCGCCCGACGGTGGAGCGCAGCGATCAACCGCGCATCGAGGCGCATGTACTCGGCCGCTGTCCGTTTGGCGAAGGAGACACGGTGCGCGTCGAGTGGCTGAAATTTCTGCGACCGGAGATGGAGTTCGGCGGCGTGAGCGAACTGACTGCGCAGATCGCCAGCGACCGCGAGGAAGCCCGGCGTTATTTCGGTATTTGATTTTTCAATACGCTGCGCGGCTCACGGGAGGATGCGCCAGTTGTTGGTCGGCTCGGCAGGAATCACCCGGTTCTTCTCGACCCAGGAAATGATCAGATCGCGGATCTCCTCGCTGGAGCGGGACAGCACGGGTGCGCCTTTAAGCATGGTGTATTCGCCGCCGCCATTGAATCGATAGTTGTTGATGGCGACACGCAGCTTGCGATCGGGTGCGAGTGGCGCGCCTTGGAAACGGAGATCGCGGATGCGATCTCCCTGCGACCGGCGCAGATCGATCTCGTATGAGACGCCTTCGGCGACGTCGAAATTATATCCCGGGATGGTGGGATCGATCAGCTCGCGGGGAGATTTGCCCTCTTCGTAGGGGAGGAAGTAACGCGCGGAGTGTTCCAGCGCCTGCTTCAGTTGCGCGCCCGTGAGTTCGACCACGTAGAGTGTGTTTTCGTAGATGTAGAGTGCGGCGATGTCGCGAACGGTGACCTCGCCTGCGGGGATGCGCGCGCTGGGATTAAAATTCGCGGCGAGCGAGACGTCGGCGCCGGTTACGTCGAGTTGCACGCGATGGATGAGATCGAGCAAAGCGGTGTCGTGAAATGACGCCTCCTGCGCGCTCAATGTCCGCGGGCTTTCGCCGATGACGCGTGAGAGCCATGCCTGTGTTTCTTCGTGATAAGACGCCGTCGCGGCCAGCACTGCCGGATCGGCCGGAACGCCCGCGGTCGAAAGTGAACGCGAACCCTTGGCCACGACCTGCCAGCGTTTGTCGGTCGAATTTTGTTCGAGGAAGATCTCGGCCTTCACGAGGCGCTGTCCCCATTTGGAGGCTTGCGCGAGCAACACGTTGTTGATGACGAGCGACGGGATGTCGCGATGCGTGTGCGCCATCAGGATGAGATCGATGCCCGGCACATCGCGGGCGATCGAGAGCGCGGCATTCTCGTGAAGCACGTCACCGACATCGCCGCGGCCGGTCGCCGGTTCGTAGTCGAGTCCCATGTGCATGGCGATGACGACGACGTCGACGAGCTCGCGATCGCGCAGCAGGCGGACCCATTTGCGGGCATCCTGGATGGTTTCCCGGAACTCGAGGCCCGCGTAGTTTTCGGGATTCTCCCATTTGGGAATTCCGGGCGTTGTGAGACCGAGGATGCCGACGCGGACGCCTTGGATCTCCTTGAGAATGTATGGAGCAAACGCCGGCTCGTCGGTGCCCACGTGGTAGGTGTTGGCCGAGAGCCACGGGAAGTTGGCTTCGCGTTGAGCTTTCTCGAGGACCGGCAGGCCGAAGTTAAACTCGTGATTGCCGACCGTCATCGAATCGTAGCGAAGCGCGTTCATGACGAGCATCATGGGATCGACCGGCGCGTTGTTTTTGCGCGCATGGTGGTACGCGAGCGGCGTGCCTTGGATGGTATCACCGGAGTCGATCAACAGCAGGTCGGGCGCGAGACGACGTTCCGCGTGGATCAAGGTGGCGATGCGCGCGAGGCCGTGATCGGCCTCCGTTTGTCGGAAATAATCCAGCGGGTAAATATGCCCGTGCAGATCGCTCGTTGAGAGGATTGTGATATGTGCGCGCTCGGCGGCGACGAGTGACGACGCCAGCACGAAGCCCGCGATCAATCGGAGGACGGCGGGAAAGCGCGAGGAGGGGATGCTCATCGGAAAAGCGCGGACGTACATGAGGTGAGCATGAATGGGCGAAGGGAGGGAGTTCACGCAGGTTTTTGCGAGAAGAGTGGGCGGGTGAATGGACAGGAAAGGCGAGTCATGTCAGAAAGAACGGATGTTAAAACCGTTTCGCTGTTTGCTGACCGCCGGCCCGACGCGGGAGCACCTGGACCCGGTGCGCTTCCTGAGCAATGGATCGAGCGGGCGCATGGGTTATGCGCTGGCGGAAAAAGCGGCGGCGCGCGGCTGGGAAGTAGATCTCGTGAGCGGTCCCGTCTCGCTGGCGGCCCCGGCGGGAGTGCGGGTGCATCGGGCGGTGTCGGCGCAAGACATGTATGAAAGGTGCGAGCCGCTCTTCGAAAAATGTGACCTATTCATCGCCGTGGCGGCCGTCGCGGATTTTCGTCCGCGCAGTATGGAGGTGCATAAAACCAAGAAAAGCGAAACGGCGCTTCACCTGGAATTGGAGCCGACAATCGATATTCTGCGCACGCTGGCTTCGCGCAAGCGGAGCCATCAAACCGTGGTGGGATTCGCAGCGGAGACGCGGGACGTCGAACTCTACGCACGCCGAAAGATGGCGGAGAAAAACCTGGATTGGATCGTGGCAAACGATGTGAGCCGGAGCGATATCGGTATGGATGCCGCGGACAACGCGGTTTTGATCATCGGCCGGGATGGGTCGACGACCGCATTTGGCCCGGCTCCAAAATCGGCCGTTGCGGAATTTATCCTCAATCAACTCGCGGCCGGCCTGCGGGCATAGAGGTTTGCCTATGTCGAAGAAAGCCGCCGCTCAATCGAAGGGAAAACTCCCGGGCAGCTCTGATCTCTGTGCGGAGAAGATTCGTTTGGAAGAGGATGGGCAGCGCAAAAAGAACTGGAAGCGCTGGGGGCCTTATCTGGCCGAGCGGCAATGGGGCACGGTGCGTGAAGATTATTCGGCCGATGGCGACGCCTGGCGCTACCTCACGCATGAGGACGCCTGCGCACGGGCGTATCGCTGGGGAGAAGATGGACTTCTCGGCATCGCGGATCGGCAATGCCGTCTGTGTTTCGCTGTGGCTCTGTGGAATGGACGCGATTCCATTCTAAAGGAGCGTTTGTTCGGCCTCGCGGGCCCCGAGGGAAATCACGGGGAGGATGTGAAGGAGTGTTATTATTATCTAGATGCCACGCCGACGCATTCCTACCTGAAAGCGCTCTATAAATATCCACAGGTAGAATTCCCGTACGCCCGGTTGCGCGAGGAGAACCGCCGGCGCTCGCGTGAGGAACCGGAATTCGAGTTGATCGATACAGGCGCCTTCGACGGCAACCGCTACTTCGATGTGCAGGTGGAATATGCCAAAGAGACGCCCGAGGATATCCTGATCAGGATATCGATCACAAACCGCGGAGGCGAGCCTGCCCCCATCCACCTCCTGCCGACCCTCTGGTTTCGGAATATGTGGAGCTGGGGGACGTCTCACGAAAGTTGCGACGTAAAACCTGTACTCAGGAAAACCGGCGGCGCGGTGGTGCGTTGTGAGCACGAGACGTTGGGCAATTATTATTGGGAACTCGATGACGCATCTGATGGCGCCACGGTTGACTGGCTCTTCACGGAGAACGAAACCAACAACGAAAAATTATATAATAGCCCGAACCATTCTCCATACACGAAAGACGCCTTTCACGAAGCGGTGATACGCGGCGAACAAGGGCGGACAAACCCAGAAAAATTTGGCACCAAGGCGGCGCCTCACTTGCATTGGACCCTGGCGGGCGGTGAAACAAAGGTCGTGCGCTTGCGGCTCTCGGCGGAGCAAGAGCGACCCGCGCGAGCCTTTGGCGCGTCATTCGACGCAATTTTCGAGAGATGTGTTCGGGAGGCCGATGACTTTTATCAAGAAACGGCATGTGTCCGCTCCGCTGGGCAAGGTCCGGGGAGACACGCAGAGCCGCTGGCTGGCGAGAAGGCGAATGTTGCCCGTCAGGCCTATGCCGGGCTTATCTGGTCAAAGCAGTTTTATCATTATGTGATCGCCGACTGGCTGGCAGGAGATCCCGCGCAGCCGTCACCGCCGGAAAGCAGGCTCACCGGGCGAAATACGGAGTGGGGACATTTGTATAATCGGGATATTATTTCGATGCCCGATAAGTGGGAGTATCCTTGGTACGCAGCGTGGGATCTCGCATTTCACATGCTCCCGTTTGCGCACATCGATCCGCAATTTTCGAAGGATCAACTCAATCTGTTCTTGCGCGAATGGTACATGCATCCGAACGGGCAGATTCCCGCGTACGAATGGCATTTGTCGGATGTGAATCCGCCGGTGCATGCCTGGGCTTGCTGGCGTGTGTATAAAATGACGGGACCGCGGGGAGGCCGCGATCGTGTCTTTCTCGCGCGGGTATTTCAGAAACTCCTGATTAATTTTACCTGGTGGGTAAATCGCAAGGATCCCCAGGGGCGCAATCTGTTCGCAGGCGGGTTCCTGGGATTGGATAATATTGGCGTATTCGATCGATCGAAACCGTTGCCGACGGGTGGACATCTCGCGCAAGCCGACGGCACTGCATGGATGGCATTTTATTGCGGAACGATGCTGTCGATGGCGCTGGAGCTCGCTGAAACGCAACCTGAGTACGAGGATATCGCGTCGAAATTTTTCGAGCACTTCGTGGCCATTGCCGATGCCATCAACTACATAGGCGGATCAGGCTTATGGCACGAAGGCGATGGATTTTATTACGACCAATTGGAGGTCGATGGAGAGGTTTCGCCGATTCGTCTGCGCTCCATGGTGGGTATTATTCCACTGTTCTCCGTGGAGTTCATCGAAGATGCGACATTGAAGAAACTGGCGGGGTTCTCGAAGCGAACCCGGTGGTTTCTGAAACATCGAAAAGACCTCGCTGATAAAATCGCATATCTGGCGCACGACGGCTGCGATCACGGCCGGTACCTTCTGGCAATCCCGTCCCGGGAACGACTGGAACGAGTGCTTCGCTATTTGTTCGATGAAAAAGAGTTTCTTTCGCCGTACGGTATTCGCTCCCTGTCGCGTATATATAAAGACACACCCTACGTTTTGAACAGCGCTGGCCGGGACTATCGGGTGAATTATGTCCCGGGCGATTCGGATAGCTGGCTCTTCGGCGGAAATTCGAACTGGCGCGGTCCAGTCTGGATGCCTGTGAATTATCTCCTGATTGAGGCGCTGGAACGCTATCATCATTTTTATGGCGATACGCTGACGGTGGAGTTTCCGACCGGCAGCGGGAATCGGATTAACCTGAAAACGGCGGCCGAGGAGTTGTCTCGGCGGTTGACGGCGCTTTTTCTGCCGAATGGAGACGGTCGTCGGCCTAGTCAGGGATGGGATCCGCGATACGCCAGCGATCCTCACTGGCGGGAACTGGTTCTTTTCCACGAATATTTCCACGGCGACAACGGCCAGGGGCTCGGCGCGAGCCACCAAACGGGCTGGACCGCACTCATCACCCGATTGCTGGAGAGCGGGGTGTGACTACAAAAAGCCCGTCGCTGGGTGGCGACGGGCTGGGATATTCCGGGCAATAGCCGCTGATCAGAATTCAGCTTTCACACCCAGATTGATCAAAACGCCGTATTGTTCGTAGCGCTGAACATGGCTATAGTCCGGCGAGAGCGGGTTGTAGAACTCTTGAATGGAGTTTGGTTCGTCGAACACGTTGCGAGCGTTACAGAACAGCGACCAGCGACTGCTAAGCTTATAATCCGCACTGACGTCGATCACGATGCGACGTGGAATATATTCATTGAAGTCCGTCTGGTTTGAGTAACGCGCTCCCGAGAGCGATTGTACGCGGCGGCGAGCGGTGTAGTTCATGCCTGCTGCGGCTTGGAAGTTACCCTTGCTGTAGTTTAGACGTGCATTCGCCAACTCTGACGCAAAATTGGTGAAGTTCGTCGCGCCGGGACCCGTGGTGCGCTGGTTAGTGTAGGCGGCATAGAAGCCGACCCGCCCAAAGCTAGCCGGGATTAGCGGCAATTGGGCGATTCGATAGGTCAGTTCGTATCCGGCAAGGCGGGCTGGTACACTGGAGTTTACAGTCGTCCGAATGGTCATGCCACGTGCGAGCGCGGCGGGATCGATATTGTCCAAATCAAATTCGGCAATGTCGGCGTCTGTCAGAGGGCGATTAACACTAACGTTGAAACCGGTGATGTCTTTCACGAAACCGCGCACCGAAACAAGGCCGGCATTCGGAAGGTAGTATTCCAAAGTTGCATCGTAGTTGTCGGCGCGCCACGGCTTGAGACCAGTATTGCGGACGAGAACGGTATCCGGATCCACGTTTCCAATGCCATCATTTTCAATGTTGATGGTATCATTAACACGCGTGAGCGGTATAATATTGGAGAAGTTAGGTCGTCCGAACGTCTTTGCAAAACCCGCGCGCAAGATCGCATTCTCGGTGATGGTATAGTTGACGTTGATGCTGGGATAGTAGCCGTCGTAGTTCTTTTCGACGGCTTGTCCCCGCTGGCGCCAATTGGCTTCGATGTCTGCCAGCGTGGTGCTGGGTCCATTGACTTTCACTCCTTGGCCATTGTCTTCCGTTTTTTCGTAACGCACGCCATAGATAGCACTAAGGCGATTGTCGAAAAGCTTCACTTCATGCTGCACGAACGCGCTAGTGACGGTTTCTTCTACATACTGAGAGTTCTGAAGATAGAAACGTCGTGCTCCAGCTTCTTGGCTTGCATTGGACGTAAACAGGGACGAGTCGGCCTGGTAGGCGTTCCATGCTTCGTAGGGACTTGGCCAAGGTATGTTGCTAAATCCGAAACCATTGTCTTCACCGTTATAATATTTCTCGGCAAAGAGGCTGGCGCGGTTGTTGCCGTTGATTCCGTTGAAGTTATAATCTTGCTGCCAGGCGTTTATATCGCGTGTTTGAATGCGGACTTCACCACCAACTTTCAGAGCGGAATAAAACGGCAGAAAGTCGAGGTGCCGTTTAACTTTCAAGTTAACACCCCGGAAGGTATCGATGCCTATTTGAGGACGAGTGCGCGCGCTGACCACACGATAGTTGTTGAGATCAAACGGATCGATAATCGTACCAGCGGTTCCCCAGGACAGAAGACGGTCGGGACGCGGGAATGGACTGCCGTCGCTCTCGATTCGCACTGTCACGTTTTCATTGTTGGCTACGGTAGCATCGGGATTGAGCATGCGGACTGTGAGGCTCTCGAACATTTTCGAGGGGTACCAGCCGCGCGACTTCGACCAAAACAGGCTTGATTCCGCCTCCCACAAACGACCTTTGAAGCGATAGCTAAGGTCGGCATTGTTGGTGACGGTTATCTTGTTTCGGAAGCTCTGTCCATGAGTGACAGCACCTCGACCGCTGGCGCTTTGCGTAAAGGTCGATGAATGCGACATGTTGACCGGATTGGTTACGGGTACATTCGCTGTAGAAGGTAGCGCCGTCGTCGTAGTGTTGGTATTCCAGTTGATATTACGATTGTTGAACTCGGTTTCGTAATAGTTGGTTCCGGCCGATACGGAGAGCACATGTCCGGGTGCTAGACGCCAATCCAAACGGCCGCTGAGGCCTTCGCGGAAGGACATTTTTGGTCCGTCTTGGAGCGTGTAGTTAGTCAGTACAGGGTTGGTCACCGTGCCATTACCTTGACCCCAATTCCATGTATAGGCGGTGCGATGTTGATCAACGAACTGATTGGAGGACTGGCCGCTTATGGTGAATCCAAGGTTTTTGCTGATGGGATTCACGTAGGAGAAGCTGAAGTTCGGCCACGTGCGGAACGATTTCTCGTTTCCAATGCCACCCACTTTCTTGAGGTGGAGCTCCTCATCATGCATGCCGAGATAAGCACTGATTGTGAATTTCGGCCGAGCGTATTCGAATGCATTTTTAGGCACCATATTGATACTTCCCGCCAAGCCTTCTGCGGAAAGTTCGGGTGTGGGGAGTTTTGTAACTTCAATACGGGAGGCGCTGCTGATCGTAGCGGACTCGAATTCGAACGTACGGCTATTGCCGCCCGACGCTGCGGAGGCCAGGCGATTGCCGTTAAAGTTAACCGTCGTATATGATGGATCGAGACCGTTTAAACCTGCGGAGCGCGCGTCAGCGGCGACGTAATCAATCGTCAGGCCGGGAACGTATTTGAGGAACTCACCGATGTTACCCTCAGCGATATCTCCGAAGGCGTCTGTCGAGACCACGCTCTTAATGTTACCCGCAAACCGTTGTTCGTTAACGGCCAAAGCGGCAGCATCGCGTTCGCGCTGGCCGGAAACAACGAATGTTTCCAGCTTTACGGTGTCATCGCCTGTTTCTGCATCCGTTCCGAGCGAAATGTCGGAAGCCGCGACTTCCCCCGAGCGTACCTCGACGGTAATATCCTTTGGCGACAGACCGGTATAGAATACTCGTATGGTCTGGGGCCCGGCGGGCACATTGTTGAGACGGAATTCACCATATTCGTCGGTGAATCCTTGAACTTGTGTGCCGACAACGGTTACGCGCGCATTGGATAGGTAGCGTCCGTTTTCGGCGTTCTGTACGCGGCCCGAGATCGAGCCGGTGGCTGCGGCTTGGGCGTGGGTGGCGACGGGTAGGGTGACCGCCGCGGTTGCGAGCGAAGCAGCCAAGCCGAGGCGCAAAACGCCTCCCAGCTTTGGGCTCTTCGATACGGCACGACTCTTTCTAGCTTCGTTGCTATATTTTGGCATGGTTGGTGTGGGGGTTAGGGAAAGGGGGACGCGCAGACACAGGCGCGCGGAGTCCAAAACGGGGGGTGCGAAAGACTAGTCGCAGGGTGAAAGCAAAAGGGGGACGGCTGGTTTCCTATCGAGGGGGCGGGAAAATCAGTCTGAAGCGGGGATGGACTAGTAAAGACTAGTTTGAGGACACCTGTGCAAGAATTCTTATTAACTTTTTTTTCAGAGGTCCCGCCGGCCCCTAATAAATGACCGGTTTGGCGTACCCCGTCAGGGCCGTCTTTCAGAGGAGAAACAGGTTCGCGCCGGTGTCATCGCGCGAGGCGATCGTGGCGCGTGTGCAGGCTTATTGGTGCACGCGTCCTAGTATCGTGGAGCGGCTGGGCACTCTCAGGGGAAAAGGCCTCGCCGTTGCTTGGCATCCGCCACGCGGGCGATGCCCACGGTGAGCGCGGCGAGACGTCGGCTGAACTGGTATTTTTTGCGCTGCGCTTCCACGCTGGTTTTCGCGCGCTCGAGCAGGTCGAACAGCTTTTGCATCACCTCGTCGCGCGACCAATAGAAGTTCTGTAGATTTTGCAGCCATTCGAAGTACGAGACAACGACACCGCCGGCGTTGCAGAGGATATCGGGGATGACCTCGATATCGCCGCGTTTTTCCAGGATGCGATCAGCCTCGGGTGTCGTCGGTCCGTTGGCGGCTTCCGCGAGTAACCGGCAGCGGAGCTTGGGTGCGTTCTGCGCATGGATGGTTCGTTCGAGCGCGGCAGGGATCAATACGGTGCATTCGAGTTCGAGGAGTTGTTCGTTCGAGATCGGTTCGCCGCCATGGTAATCCTGAAGCGTGCGGGCGTATTGTACGTAGGCGTGGGCGTCGTCGATTGCGATGCCCTCGGCGTTGTAGATGCCTCCCGTGTAGTCGGAGATCGCGATGATTTTGGCGCCATAGGCGGCGAGGGCTCGCGCGGCTTCTCCGCCGACATTGCCGAAGCCTTGGATGGCGACCGTGGCGCCCTCGATGGGAATCTTAAAATCCTCGAGATATCGTTTCACGAGATAAGCCACGCCCGCGCCGGTGGCTTCGCGCCGGCCTTGCGAACCGCCGAGGGAAATGGGTTTGCCCGTCACGATGGCGGGCTCGCTGTGGCCGACGTGGTTGGAGTACGTGTCCATCATCCAGCCCATGATTTGTTCATGGGTGCCGAGATCGGGCGCGGGGATGTCGATTTGCGGGCCGATGAAGTGGATCAACTCCTGCATGTAGCGGCGCGACAGGCGTTCGAGTTCGTTGAGCGAGAGGTCGCGCGGATTGACGATCACGCCTCCCTTGGCGCCGCCGTAGGGCAGGTTGAGCAATGCGCATTTCCAGCTCATCCACATCGCGAGTGCCGCGACTTCGCCGATGGTCACGTTTTGGTGAAAGCGGATGCCGCCTTTCGATGGGCCGGTGGAGAGGCTGTGCTGAACGCGGTAACCTTCGAAGATCGCGACGGAACCGTTGTCCATTTTGATGGGCAAAGAAACCGCGAGGCAGCGGCGCGGCCATTTGGTGCGATCGCGGATGGCCTCGGGGAGATTTATCGCGTCGGCCGCCTGGTCGAACTGACGGCAGGCCATCTTAAAAACCTCGGAGTCATAGAGCGGGGAAATAACGACCTTGGACATGGCGGGTGGGGGGGGCGGACTCGCCGGCGGAGAGCGGCAGGATGGATTGATAACCAGTTCAGGAAAAGCGCAACCCACCGCACACTTCCTCTCGCGCACGCGGTTCTGAAGGCGCGCGATTTTTTTGTTTTGCGAAGCGTCGTCGTGCGCCCGCATGTGATCCGATTATGTCGGCGATAACACAGGCAGAATTGGGTGTGCTCTTTGATTGGGACGGCGTCGTGATCGATTCGTCCGCGCAACACGAGGAGAGTTGGGAACGCCTCGCGGTCGAAGAGCGGCGTTCCTTGCCGGCCGATCATTTCAAACGTGGTTTCGGCATGAAGAACGAACGCATCATTCCAGAGTTGCTCGCGTGGTCCGACGATGTCGCGGACATCCGCCGGCTGTCGCTGCGGAAGGAAGCGCTTTATCGCGAGATCGTGCGCGAACGTGGCATTAATGCGTTGCCGGGTGTGGCGACTTTTCTGCACCGCCTGCGGGAGGCGGGTATTCCGTTCGCAGTCGGCTCGTCCACGCATCGCGAAAACATCGACACCATTTTGGAGGTGCTCGGTTTCACCGGACTTTTCTCCGGCATCGTGACGGCCGAAGATGTTTCCCAAGGAAAGCCGCATCCGGAGGTTTTTCTGAAAGCTGCTGCGAAAGTTGCGCGCAGGCCCGAGCGGTGCGTTGTGCTCGAAGATGCGTGGGTGGGAATCGCGGCGGCGCGCGCGGGAGGCATGAAAGTCATCGGCGTCGCCACGACGCATCCGCTCGGGGAATTGACCGACAAGGTGGATCGCGTGGTGCACCGGCTCGACGAACTCGAGGTCCGCGATTTGCTCGATCTGTGGAAATGAGCACGCTGGCGGTTCCTTCCGTCACCGTCTTTTGTTACCATGCTTTTCAAGCTCAACGCCGACTACCAGCCCACGGGCGATCAACCGCAGGCGATCGAGAAACTCACCGCGTCCATCAAGGCCGGGAATAAGCACCAGACCCTGCTCGGCGTCACGGGGTCGGGCAAAACGTACACGATGGCCAATGTCATCGCGCGTTGCGACCGCCCCACGCTCATCATCTCGCATAACAAGACGCTCGCCGCGCAGCTTTACTCGGAGTTCAAAAACTTTTTCCCGGAGAACGCGGTCGAGTATTTCGTCTCCTATTACGACTACTATCAGCCGGAGGCGTATGTCGCTTCGAGCGATACGTTCATCGAAAAGGACTCGTCCATAAACGACGAGATCGAGCGCCTCCGCATCTCGGCCTCCAGCGCACTGGTGTCGCGTCGCGATGTGATCGTGGTCGCGAGCGTCTCGTGCATCTATGGACTCGGTTCGCCCGAGGAGTTTTCGGAGATGCGCATCCCGTTGCGAAGCGGTCTGCCGATGAGTCGCAACCGCCTGCTCGAGCGGCTCGTGGAAAACTTGTACGAACGAAACGACTACGACCTCACGCGTGGACGTTTCCGCGTGCGTGGCGATGTGGTGGACATCATGCCCGCCTACCTCGAGCACGGTCTGCGGGTGGAGTTTTTCGGCGATGAAATCGATTCGCTGACGGAGTTCGATCCGCTCACGAGCAATGTGCTGCGACGGCTCGACCAGTTCGATCTGTATCCGGCGAATCAATACGTGACCTCCCGGGACAAACTCGAAGGCGCGATCGGAGGCATCAAGCGCGAGCTGGAGGAGCGCGTGGCGTTTTTCGAAGGGCAGGGCCGCTATCTCGAGGCGCAGCGCATCCGCATGCGCACGAACTACGATCTCGAGATGCTGCAGGAAATGGGCTTCTGCAACGGCATCGAAAACTACTCGATGCATCTGGCCGGCCGCCGGCCGGGCGAGCGACCGTTCTGCCTCATCGACTTTTTTCCGAAGGATTTCCTGCTTTTCATCGACGAGAGTCACGCGACCGTGCCGCAGATCGGCGCGATGTATAACGGCGATCGCGCGCGCAAACAGGTGCTGGTGGATTTCGGTTTCCGCCTGCCGTCCGCCTTGGAGAACCGCCCGCAAGCGTTCGATGAATTTGTCGCCGTGACGGGGCAGACGCTTTATGTGTCGGCGACCCCCGCGAAATACGAGTTGGAGAAATCAGCGGTGATCGCCGAGCAGCTTATCCGGCCGACGGGCTTGGTCGATCCCGAGATCTCGATTCGCCCCACGAAGGGGCAGGTGGAGGATCTGATCGGCGAAGTGCGCCGCGCGGTGGAGAAGGGTGAACGCGTGCTCGTGACCACGCTCACGAAGCGGTTGTCCGAGGACCTCACTGCGTTCATGCGCGAGGCAAAGATCCGCGTGGAGTATCTGCATTCGGATATCGATGCGATCGAGCGCGTGGAGATCCTGCGCAATCTGCGACTGGGTAATTTCGATGTGTTGATCGGCATCAATCTTCTCCGCGAAGGACTCGACCTGCCCGAGGTCGCGCTGGTGGCGATCCTCGACGCGGACAAGGAAGGTTTTTTGCGCAGCGAAACCTCGCTCGTGCAGACGGCGGGCCGCGCGGCGCGCCACGAAAACGGTCGCGTGATTTTTTATGCGGACAAGATCACCGATTCGATCCGGCGCACGCAGGAGATCACCGCTTATCGTCGCGAGAAACAACTCGCCTACAATCGCGAGCACGGCATCACGCCGCGCAGTGTGACACGTTCCGCGCAGGCGAGCCTGCATGTGTACGATGGCAGCGGGCGCGACGACGAAGCGGATGCGGTCGCTGAAACCAGCGCAGACGATGTGGCCGCGGTCATCGCAGAGCTGCAGGACGAAATGGCGGCGGCTGCATCGCGTCTGGAGTTCGAGCGCGCGGCGCTGCTTCGCGATCAAATCGAGGCGCTCAAGACCGGCAATTTCAAGAAGCTGGCCAAAGCGACCAAGAAGCCGAAGGCGTCAAAGCGTGGCGCCAGCGGCGGTCGTCGCTGGCGTTGATTACCTGGATCGCGCGGGTGGTTTGGTTCCCTGAAAAATAGAAAAACTCACATGGGTGTCACCCGCGTGAACCTTCGCGCGTCTCTGCTCCCGTATGAAAACACGTCTTCTCTTATTCGTGAGCGCAATGGGTGTGGTCGTGACAGCCCATGCGCAGGTGTTCCAACCGCAGACCGCGCGGAATATCCTGATAGGAAGCGTGGCCGGAGCCATCATTGGCGAAAACAACGACCGGCCTCTCGAAGGTGCACTCATCGGCGCGGCCGCCGGCGCCTTGTGGAGCGCGGCCACGGTGAACTCTCATCAGCCTGCATACGCGCCTCCCGTGCCGGCCGCTCCCGTGGCGAGTGTGTGGGCGCCCGCCCCGCGTCCTGTGGTCGTGGTGACGCCGCCGTGTCCACCGGCCCCTCGTATCGTGGTCCATCATCCGGTGAAGGTCGTGCGTCCGCGTGTCGTTCATCACAGCCGGCCGGTGGTGATCGTGCAGCCCGGGCGTCGTGGCCACCACCGTCACGTCCATCCTCATCATCATTCGCACGGCTCCTCGCACCGGCATCGGAAGCACACGTCGTATTCGAGCGGTGGATACGGATACAGGCGATGACGATGGCTCCCCATGCTGTTTCAGCAGCGCGGACCTTCCGGGCCCGCGCTTTTTTGTGAGTTGAAACCAAGTCTCCGCGTGGGCAGCAGTCGCGGAATGCGCATCGCGATAATCGCTGACATTCATGGCAATCTGGCCGCCTTGGAGGCGGTGCTGGCGCGCATCGCCGGGTTGCGCATCGATCGCGTGGTGGTGGCAGGCGACGTCGTGGTCGGCGCACCCGACTCACTGAAATGCTGGGAGCGCGTACGAGGCCTCAATTGCCCCGTGCTGCGAGGCAATCACGAGCGTTATGTCTTCGATCTGGGCACGGAACGCGCGAAGCCCGAATGGAGCACGCGGCAGTTTGGGCCGGTGCAATACGCGGCTGCGCAACTCGGCGAAGAAAACCGGCGGCAGCTCGCTGCGTTGCCGGAGGTCATACGACTACCGGAGGCGCCGGATCTGCTTTTTGTACATGCGTCGGCCCGCGGAGATCATGATTTGATTTTTCCGTACACGAGTGATGCGGAGATCGAGCCGATGTTCGCCGGTTGCCGCGAGCGCTGGATCGTGCGCGGTCACAATCACTACGCTGCGGTGCGCCCGTGGGGACGACGTTTTATCGTCAACACCGGCGCGGTCGGTTTGCCGCTGGATGGCGTCGTGAAAGCGCAGTTTGTCGTGATGGAGCGTGCCGGCGACGAGTGGCGTCCGGAGCACCACGCGGTGCCGTATGATGTGCAGGCCACGCTGGCCCGTTTTCGCGACAGCGGTTATTTGCGCGCTGGCGGGCCGCTGGCGCGCCTCTACATGCGCGAGGTGGAGACGGCGGCGTCGCACGTCGTGCCCTTCCTCAAGTGGTGCGGACGAGGCGGCGGAGCGGATCAACTGACCGACGAACTCGTCTCCGCCTGGCTGGCGCGCGAGTGAGCCGCCGTGCGTGTATTCAAATAAACACTACGCCTGATCAGGCCCATTCGGGGGGATTTTGCAGCGAAGGTTTCAGCACGCCGATGCAGGGGAGATTGCGATAGCGCTCGGCGAAATCGAGGCCGTAGCCGACGACAAACTTGTCGGGGATTTCGAAACCGACGAAGTCGGCCGAGAAATCGACTTCACGGCGTCCCTTCTTATCAAGCAGCACGCACGTGCGGATGCTCGCGGGTTTCGCCTTCTTGATCAGATCGACGACGACGGAGAGCGTCTTGCCGGTGTCGAGGATGTCGTCGATGAGCAGCACATGGCGATTGGCGAGATCGAGCGAGAAGCGGTGGAGAAGCCGGGGTTTGCCCTGGGATTTGATTTCGTTGCGGTAGCTCGACACGCGGATGCAATCGAGGCGGACAGGATTGGAAATGTGTCGCAGCAAATCCGCCGTGAACAGAATGGCGCCGTTGATGATTGCGACCACCGTGATTTCTTCCTCGCCGTAAGTGCGCGCGATTTCCGCCCCGAGCTTTTTCAGGCGGCGTTTAATGGCGGCTTCGGAGACCAGGATGGTTTCGAGGTCGGCGTGGGCGGGACGGAGGAGCGGTTTGGCCATGATGGAGGAACGAGCAGGAAAGGCTGAATGCGTGGCGTCGGCAACTGCTTCCGGGACGCGTGCGAGGGTTTATTCCTTTGACTCATGTAGGGCTGAAATCTTGCTTCCGGCCGCGTTGTTCGCGGCATGATTTCTATCCGCATCCAGAATCTCACCAAGCGTTTCGGATCGACGGTGGCCTTGCACGGTCTCGACCTCGATATCCGTCCCGGAGAATTGTTTTTCCTTCTCGGTCCGAGCGGCTGCGGGAAAACCACGCTGCTGCGCAGCATCGCGGGATTCTATATCCCCGAAGAAGGCAGCATTCTCTTCGGCGAAGAAGAGGTCACGCGCCTGGAGCCGCACAAGCGGAACACCGGCATGATGTTTCAAAGCTACGCGCTTTGGCCGCACATGACGGTGGCGGAAAATGTCGCCTTCGGACTCGAAGAGCGGAAGGTGCCGCGCGCGGAGATCAAGCAGCGTGTTGGAGACGCGCTCGCATCGGTGCGGATGGCGGGCTACGCGGCGCGCAAGCCCAACGAACTTTCCGGCGGCCAGCAGCAACGCGTGGCCCTCGCCCGCGCGCTGGTGATCCGTCCGCGCTGTCTTTTGCTCGACGAGCCGTTGTCGAATCTCGACGCGAAGCTGCGTCTCGAAATGCGCACGGAGATCCGGCGGGTGTGCAAAGAATTCAACCTCACGACGGTGTACGTGACGCACGATCAGAAGGAAGCGCTCTCGATCTCCGACCGCATGGCCATCCTCGACGGCGGGCACATTTTGCAGGTGGGCACTCCGCGCGAAGTCTATCGCCGTCCCACTTCACGCACGGTCGCGCACTTCATCGGCGAGACGGATTTCATCGCGGGCAAAGTGGTGTCTTCGCAGGGTGGTCATGTTTTTGTGGATACAGCGATCGGCCGCTTCGAAGGCTTGCCCGGCGATCCGTCAAAAATGCCCGCGGCGGGCGATGCGGTGACCATTTCGGTGCGCCCCGAGTGCTGGCGGCTGGGCAGCGAGCCGCGCGATGTGAACTGTTTGTCGGGACGGATCGGCGATGCGGTGTATCTCGGCGAAGTGGCGCAGTATGATTTTGTCCCGTTGCGCGGCGGTGAGTCGTTGAAAATCTATGAACTGAATCCGCGTTTCCAGGGACGCTCGACGGAGAAGACGTTTCACGCCTGCGCCGATGTCGATGATGTGGTCGTCCTTTCGGAGTGACGCGGCCGGTGAATGGCGGACAGCGCGATGATCAAACGACTCCTCATCCTCCTCAGCTTGATCGCGGTCGTCGCGCTGCCCTTTGTGCTTCGCCCGAAAAAAGTCGAACGCGAGCGCGCCGACGAGACGCTGGTGATCATCACGCCGCACAACGAAGCACTTCGCCACGAATTCGGCGCCGGTTTCCGGCGATGGTATCGCGAGAAGACCGGCCGGAACGTGGTGATCGACTGGCGCGTGATCGGGGGCACGAGCGAAATCACCCGTTTCCTCGAAGGGGAATATACGGCGGCGTTTGAACTTTTCTGGACAAAGACGCTTGGCCGCAAATGGAGCGCGGAAGTACAGACAGCTTTTCAAAACCACCGGCTCACGGCGGACGCGTCGGAAGAAGCCCGCGCCGCGCGCGCGATGTTTCTGCAGTCGGAGGTGAGCTGTGGCATCGATGTGTTTTTCGGCGGCGGCACCTACGACTTTATTCGTCAGGCGCAGGCCGGTCGCATCGTGGACAGCGGCGTGATGAAGAAACATCCGGAATGGTTTCGCGACGATGTGATCCCTGCGGAATTTGCCGGCGAACCCTACTGGGATCCGCAAGGGCGTTGGCTGGGCGCGGTGCTCAGCAGTTATGGCATCGTGGTGAATCTGGATGCGTTGAAACGGCTGGGCGTCGCGTTGCCGACACGTTGGGAGGATCTGAAAAATCCGCGCCTGTTCGGCGAAGTGGCGCTCGCCGATCCGACCAAAAGCAGCTCCATCGCCAAGGCGTTTGAGAACGTGATCCAACAACAGATGCAGCGCCGCCTGACCGCGTTGCTGACGGAGAATGCCGATGCAGATCCCGAGCGGTTGAAAGCGATCGAGGATCAAGCGGTGGAAGAAGGCTGGCTCGCAGGTATGCGCCTGATGCAGCTCATCGGAGCGAATTCGCGCTACTTCACCGACAGCTCGCAGAAGCCGCCGATCGACGTCGCCCAGGGTAACGCCGCCGCGGGGTTGTGCATCGATTTTTATGGCCGGCAGCAGGAAGAGGCGGTCGTGCGGCGCGATGGTCCCGGCCGAATCGCGTACGTGTCGCCAGTGGGCGGCTCCGTGAATTCGGTGGACCCGGTCGCATTGTTGCGCGGCGCCGCAAATCGCGCGGCCGCGGTGGCCTTCATCGAATACGTGCTCTCGATGGACGGGCAGAAATTGTGGAACTTCGAGCCGGGCGCGCCGGGCGGCCCCGAACGTTTTGCGCTGCGTCGCCTGCCGGTGCGCCGCGATTTTTATCAGGTGGAGGACTTCACGCCGCATCGCAGCGATCCGGACGATCATCCGTATGTCGGTGCCGACCAGCTCATCTATCGCTCGGCGTGGACAGGGTCTTTGTTTCGCGAAATGGCCTTTGTCATCCGCGTCATGTGCCTGGATACGCATCGCGAATTGCGCGACGCGTGGTGCGCGATCATCGACGCGGGCATGCCGGCAGACGCGCTGGCGGTGCTGCAAGATCTGTCGGCCGTCGATTACGCTGCGACGAGCGGGCGTATCCGCGCCGCCCTGACATCACGCAACAAGGGTGACGAACTGCGCCTGACGACCGAACTCGGCGATGTGTTTCGCCGGCAGTATGCGCGGGCGGAGGCCATCGCGCGCGCGAAAGCCCGCTGAGTGAAACGTCACCACGCGGCGACGGAAGCCGCGTACGCCTGACGATCGGCCGCGTTAAAAAACGACGTGCCCGCCACGAACGTATCCGCGCCGGCACGACGGCATTCCAGGCCGGTCGTGAGGTCGATGCCGCCGTCGACCTCGAGTCGGAACGAAAGACCGCGCTCGCGACGCACAGCGTCGATGCGGGCAATTTTTTCGAGTTGATCGGCGCGAAAGGACTGCCCGCCGAAACCGGGCTGCACGGTCATGACCAGCAGAAGTTCGATCTGGTCGAGCCAGGGCTCGACGGCCGCTGCAGATGTGCCGGGATTGAGCACCAAGCCGCGCTGACAACCCAGCTCGCGAATGCGCCGCAGCGTTTCCCCGTGGTCGATGTCGGGCTCGATGTGGATGCTGATCAGATTGGCGCCGGCCTTGGCGAAGGCCTCGATGTAACGATGAGGTTCGCTGAGCATCAGGTGCACGTCGAAGAAGAGCTTCGAGTTCTTGCGAAGAGCGGCGACGGTTTGCGGACCGAAGGAAAGATTGGGGACGAAGTGGCCGTCCATGATATCCAGATGGATCCAAGCGAGGCCGAGTGATTCGACGACGGCCGCGCTGGCGGCAAGATGGGCATGATCGCCGGCAAGAATGGAAGGGGCCAGAATGGGCGCTGCGTGCATGGCGGGGAGAGCAATTTCTGTTCAGACCAAGCGCAAGGCCACATTGCAGCGAAGCGCCGGAACCGGAGGGAACCGCTTTGCTGTGATTCCCAAAATCGATGCGAAGACTTCGACGTGTTCGTGGCTCAGTTCTGCTGCTCGGGCGGCGTTAACTCATGGAAGGAAATTCCCGCCCTGGTCGCCTGAATTCAGGATGGTCGTCAGCGTGACAGAAATGGTCTCCGTTGATGACCACGCAAATGCCCCTCGTCGCTGAACTGAGGATTGAGCGGCTAGCCCAATGTCTGGAAAAAGGCCTTCGGCTCCGCCAGGTCGGCGTCCGGGAGGTTGAGGGGGTATCTGCATGTTCATGGGAGGAAGGATCGTGGAGGCACTCCTTCAACGAATGAACAGGGAGGCTTCCGGACAGAGCGTTACCTACGCGTGGTTAAGGTGAACCTTGTTCCGACTCTGCACGTAGAGCAGCAACGGAGTTCCAGTGTTTCGCCAGAATTCCGTCGATATCATCCCGGACGACATTCCGCCGGGAGCGTAACGGGAAACGTGTACCTTGCCGGGGTAAGAAATTGGGTGACCGGTAAGCGTTAAAAACGCTTCTTCAAGTAAAGCGGAAAGGTGCACGTACGAAGAAGGAATGGTCGTGCTTCCTAAATGCCCGGCCATTTCGCGCCACAGATACGGATCACCGCGAAACCCCCACTGAATTGGCTCCGGCCAAAACAGTGTGGAGATAGAACTCATTGCTGAGACCGTGATTTTTTTGGGCTACGGCTGGCCGATAGAAGGTTATTGGCGGTCAATGTTGGCATCAGGGTCTTCAGGTCGCCCGATTGGAAATAGCGATAGCTTTGTGGGGGATGAAACCCAGCCGAGTGACGCCGAAGCTTAGCAAGCTTTACCGGAGCTTTTAAGCGCCACGCTCGCTCGATGCGTATTCCATATGCCTTTTCAGTTCCTTGAAAGTAATCATCGTACTGAGCCTTTGTTATCCCGCATTCGCGACGTACTTTCTCCCATAAAGTCCTGGGCGTTCCGGCTTCAACACCACCGACGACGAAAGCTCCTGTGAGTTCGCATGAAGGAGATGATGTGTAGACGAGGACCAAATCTCCCTCACGCACCGACGGCCGAAGCCTACGTAACTCGACCTGCTTTTCGCCCGAGAATATTTTCTCGGAGTAGATTGGGCGGATCGAAAGAAGCAGGACTTTATTCATGTGGTGTTCGAGAGCTGAGTCCGAGGTCGTAGATGCTACGGAAGATTGATTCGTCGATTCTTACCGGCGATTCAAAATTAGCCTTAATTCCGAACTGCTTCGCTTCCTTGAAAGTGACTGGTCTGGTGAAAACTTCTGTGTCTACGAATCGAAGAGCCATGATGTCGTTATCGATGGAGTTGTCCGCGGTCGCGTAAACGTTCTGCCAAAGATAAACACCTAAGTGTTCATACCGCCGAAATAAGGTTTTCGGCTTGTCCACTTCGATCCCTACGAGGCGAGAACATGCACGAATGCTCATAGAACCTTCAAAATCTCCGTCTTTGGTAACATACCAAAGCACGCGCGCTGGCGCTGATAAGCCACATCGATTTGCTGAGCGATAATAGATGTGTTCGCGGTTCAGCGCCAGCCACGGGTCTGCTCCGAACAGGCCTTGGTCCGCGATCTGGGAGTCGAAAAAATGCTGCGACCATTTGGGATGAATCGCCACGACGAATGTTTGAATGCCCGCGTCGTAGACCTTTGCAGGCCAAAAGACCCTTTCCAGTTCGTGGGCGAGAACCTGAGGTTCACCGCGCAAACGATCAATTTCGGCGCTTATTGCGGCAACGTCTTCAGATAAACCGCCCTCAGCCTTCAGTAACGCATTTGTGACTTCATTTAAGTTTCCCGCTATCCGCATCACGCATCGCACCCATGCCCCTTTGATTCGGAAGAACGAATGCTCGGCAAGGGCCGACTCAAGTTCCGTGGTGAGGTAATCATCTTCTACGCGAACCCAAGTTGCTTTGCGGTCGATCGCTTCCTGGATCGCTCGCAGGACGAGATGTTGCCCCAACGTTTGCTTAAGCGATCCCGGACGGCTCCGGATGCACGGGACCTTGATTGTATGAGTTTTGGTTCGAGAAAAGGCGATCAGCGCGAGTGCGTCGTTTCCGTCGCGAACAACAAACGTGTCGTTGCGATCTGGATAGGCCAACAGGCTCCGCAGTGTCCTCCGAAAGTCGGCTAATTTTTCTCCACGAACTCCCATACTGAGTTCTTGAGGGAGATCTTCTACGTCGGACGCGACTATCCGCTGCAGCGTGATCACTGAGCCAGCGAGTTTGGCCGGTTCGTACGCAGCGCCTCTACGTAGTTCATCAATGCGTCCGATCAGCGATGATGGACGCATAACTTCAAGTCCGACACGCTCGTGAATTTCATCGGCTCGCTGAAGCAGCTCTTCATCTCTCGTGAGAAAAACATGGACGCTCATCGCTGCGGCTTTCGCCAAGTGGGCGCGGTCTGACTTTTCCTGTACAGATTTTCCCTCTCCAAAGATTGCTTTTACTTCGATCTCAGCGCGCTCAAGGCGATCTTCGAGTGGCGTGAGTACGCGGAAGCTATTGCACCGTTCTCTGCAGCGCCTTCGTTCAGCATCGTCGTCACCACGACGGATTTCGTGGTAGATCTCGTCGGCTACGCAAAGTTCGATTTCGGACTGCAGCCAATCCGCATTGAGCGCCCTTGATTCATCTCCTTGCAGGCGTATGGTTACGAGGTCGAAAAATATGTTCGCGTCGATAGCGGTCACGACGCGTACGACATCACTTTTACCGGCCGACGAAAAAAGGTCAGGCAACCCATGATCGAACCACCAATACGTGAGAACTGTGCCGTCTTTGCTTTTGCCCGCACGTTCATGAATTGGGGTGAATCCTACACGGGGCCAAAAATTATTTGCTTCAAAGTCGACGCGGCAACTTAGCCCAATTCCACGAAATTCCCGTGTGAGGGTTTCTGATTTCAATTTGTCGACCAGTGCCCGTGCAACGCCGGTTCCGCGTGCTTTCTCCGATGTACACAGGTGAACGATGAGGGCCCGGTCATCGCTGATGCGGTAGATGAGATATCCGGTAACTTCACCATCGGAGACAGCTATCAAAATTTGACCGCGTGCAGCGTAGTCAACGAAAGCTCCGTCCGGGAAAAAACCGAGTGTTTTGCGGTGTGGACTCCAGAGCGCCTTCACTTGATCCAGTTCAGGAGAGCCAGAGGTTAAGGAGGTAATGGTGTTCGAAGCTGGGGTCTCGCTCGCCATGCATAACGCAATGGGGCGTGGATGAAGATGGTGCGAATCTAAAACGCGTGGCCGGGCTAGTCACTGACGATCAATTCTGAGTGGCGCTTGTGAGCGGGTGAGTCGGCGTTAGGAAGGCCCACCCTTTTCACCCAAACCGCGCGGTCAGTAGGTTGTCGCGGCTACGTGAGCGCAGGCTACGGGCGGAAACCGTCGCGGTAGGTTTTGCCGCGTTCGAGGCGGGTGCGGACTTCGGGCCAGTCGCGGTTCGCGAGGGCGGCGTGCAGGCCTTGGAGTTCGTCTTGAAATTGGCTCAGCGCGCGGAGGACTTCGTCGCGGTTTTGCTGGAAGATCTCGATCCACATCGTCGCGTCGCTCGCGGCGATGCGGGTGGTGTCGCGTAATCCATTACCGGAGAAGTTGCGCCAGGCGGGATTTTTCTGTGCGAGAAAGCTGCAGAGGCTCGTCGCGATCGCCTGCGGAAGATGACTGATGTGCGCGACGATCTCGTCGTGTTCGTCGGGCGTGACGGTGCTGACTTCGCTGCCGAGATCGCGCCAGAAACGCGCCACGGTTTCGACGGCTTGTTGCTGCGCGGTCGAGGTCGTGTCGTTTGCGACGGGCAGTGGTGTGACGAAACAAATGCGGTTCTCGAAGAGTTCCGCGCTACCGTTTTCCCAGCCGTTTTTCTGGCTGCCGGCCATCGGATGCGAGCCGATGAAAATCGCGTGCGGGGGCGTCGCTGAGGAACAGGCGCGGCAGAGTTCGCCTTTGACGCTGCCGACATCGGTGACGATTGCGCCGGCGGGCAGCGCGGGTGCGATCTGGCGCGCGAGCTCGATGATTTTTTCGACGGGTGCTGCGAGCACGACGAGCGTGGCGTTGCGCACGGCGTCCTCGGGCGAATCGGCCACGGCGTCGCACCAGGGTTGATCGCGCAGCGCGAGGCGCGTTTCGGGGCGGCGTGCCCAGATGACGATGCGGCGGGCGGCGCCGCGGGCGCGGGCGGCCATGGCGACGGAACCGCCGAGCAGTCCGGGGGCGAGGATGGTGAGTTGGTCGAGCACGATGTGATGCGACGAGGAGAGGCGAGAGGGCCCTTAATTTCAGTTACCAGAAGAATCAGGTATCAACAGGTATCAACAGATATCCGCGGCTGCCCGGGCATTGCTTTTTATGAGCGGGGAATTTTTCTCCCGAGGCGCGACCATGACCCACGATTACGAGCCAAGAGAGTCCTTTTTTCTCAAACGATTCCGGCCCGGACTGATCACAGTCGCTGCGGTGTTCGTGCTGGGTGCGGCGGTTTATTTTTGGAAGGCGCGGGAACGTCGCGCGGAGAAGACGGCGGTCGCGGCGCAGCAGGGCGCAGCGGAGCTGGCGCGGCTGGCGGAGGAAGTCCGCGCTCTCGAAGCGACGTGGCGCGAGGCGGTGGCGCAGGAGCGGGTGGATGATGCGCGCGGGGTCTTGGAGCAAGCGGTGCAAAAACAACGCGACTACGTGCGCCGCGATGCGCGCGCCTCGGCGGCGGAGTTTCAACGTTTGCAGGCGCTGGAAAGCGCTCTCGCCGAACTCGCGGTGACGGATGATCTGCGGAAAGTTTCCGCGCTCGAGAAGGCGGCGGTCGCGGCGCGCGAGGCCGGCGATTTGGATGGCGCGCTCGAAAAGATGACGGGCGCATTGACCTTGCTGGAGGCAGTGAATCGCAGCCAGGCGGGCGGGGTGCAAAAAGATCTGCCGCGCGAAAGCCGGCTTCGTCTCGATGTCGAAACCCTCGCGGCGCAACCGCTCCACATGCGGTTGTCGGAAATGCGGGCCCGCGCGGAGATCGCCGCGTCGGACCATCGTTGGGACGCGGTGGAGGCGGCGTATGCCGAAGTGCGCGCGTTGCAGGCCCGTATCAATCGCGAGTATCCAAGAACTCCCTACGCGAACAGCACCGCCGAAGCGGAGATGGATGTTGAGCTGGAAACGCTGCGGTCGGGCGATCTCGCGCGCGAGGTGCGTTCGCAGGTGGAACGGGCGGTCGTGGCAGAGCAGGGCGGACATGTGAATGCCGCCGCGCAGGCCTGGGCTGCCGCCCAGCAAACACAGGAGCGGCTGAATTCCCGTTTTCCGCGAAGCCGTCATGCGACGAGTCGCGTGCCGGAAGAATGGGAGGTGAAACGCCAGACCGCACTCTCCGCGGAAGCGGTGGCGAAGCTGTATGCGAATGATGGATACGCTGACGCCGGCCTGCGGAAACGCGATCTGGAGAAAGCGCGCACGCTTATTCAGGAAAGCGCGGAACTGGCCGCGAAGGTGTGGAAGGAATTTCCCCGCTCGAGCCGGCTGGATGCGGATCTGCGCGAGCGCATCGATTATCGGGCGGCGCACGTGGAGAGATTGACGGCGTTGCACGCGATGTTGGACGGAGCGTTGAAGGCATTGCCCGCGAGCGCGGGTGACGAACGGTGTTTGTTGGCGGAGGAAGTTTCGCAAAAGCTCTACACGCAGATCGCCGGGAAAAATCCCAGCCGGGTGGTCGATGACACCGGCCCGGTGGATTCCGTGAACTGGAACGAGGCCGGGGTTTTTTGTCGGAACCTGGGCTGGTTGTTGGGCCGCGCGGTGCGTCTTCCGCGCGTGGAGGATTATCGGCTCGCCGCGCAAACGCCCGATGCGTTTTTGCGAGTGGGCGATGGCGTGGGCGAGTGGCTCGACGCGCTCGCGGATGCCCGGGAGGCGGGTATGATCCACGGCATGAAAGACGGAGAATTTCTTGTGACGACGACACCCAAGACCGAACGCTCGCGGACGGTGGGGTTTCGCATCGTGGTGGAGGGCGCACGTTGAGGAACAGGCGGCGAGGCGGGGCAGGGGGTAACCTCCGCCGGGAACAAGCGTCTCAAGACGCGTGTATGATGGTCTCACCATTGCCCTATGTCCGTTGATGCCGACGCGGATTTCGATCTTGGCGCCTGCCTCGAGCGCGTGCGTGCGCGCGACCAGGATGCCGCCCGGCAGCTGGTCGAGCATCTCCATCCGCTGGTCATCCGCATTGTGCGAGGCCATCTGCCGCGCCGTGTCCTGGAAGAGGATCTCGCGCAGGAGGTGTTTATGAAAATGTTCACCCGGCTGGACCAATATCAGGGCTCGGTGCCGTTTCCGCATTGGGTGTCGCGCATCGCGGTGACGACTTGCATCGATCATCTGCGTGCGCAGAAACGCCGTCCGGAATTTCGCTGGGCCGATCTGTCCGAGACCGAGGCCGAGGTGCTCGATAATGTGCTCGCGGACACCAGCGCGGCCGATGCCGGCGATGCCCTAGCGGCGCGCGAACTGGTCGGAAAATTGCTCGATCAACTCAAACCTGATGACCGTCTCGTGATCCAGTTGCTCGACCTCGAACAAAAAACGCTGGTGGAAATCCGCGATCTGACGGGCTGGAATACGACGCTGATCAAAGTTCGCGCTTTCCGTGCGCGCCGGAAACTCAAGAAACTCTTTGAACAATTGAAACAAAAGGAACGCTCATGAGCACGAATCCTCCCGAATGGTCCCGGCTCGTTTCGCTTGCCCGTCGCGCCCCGCGCGAGACGCGCGATGAAGCGGCACCGTATGGTTTCGCGACGCGGGTGGCGGCTCTGGCGCTGGGCGGGCGCACGCCGTGGATGGATGCGTCGTTGTTTTCCCGATACGGGCTGCGCGCGCTCGGTGTTTCCTGTGTGCTGGCCGCAGCCTGTGCGGCCGCGACGTTCAAGCCGGTGGTCGCGGCGATCGAGAATGAAGCCGCCGCCTTGAGCGAGACGCCGGAAGAAGTGGTGGATAACGGTGAGGCCGGTTCCGCATGAAGAAACCGTTTCACATCATCCTGATTCTGGCGGGCGTGTTTATCTGTGGCGGCGTGGCCGGCGGCGCGCTCTCGATCCGTTATTACGAGCACTTCATCGCCAACAAAGGAGCGGATCGCTTCATCCTGCAGCAGACGCGCGAACTCGGCGAAGCGCTCGCACTCACGCCTGAGCAGAAGAAGGAAACGCGCGTGCTGTTCTCGCGCTTCATGGAGGAGCAGCGCGGCGTGCGGAAACAATTTGAAGCGGTCAACCAGCGCATGATCGCAGCCTTCGAGGCGGTGCTCACACCGGAGCAGCGCACGTTGTTCCAGGAGCATCGCGCGAAACGTCGCGAAGCGGATCGCCAACGCATGCGCGAATTGCGCGAGCGTCGCGAGCGTGACGGAGATGCGTCAGGGCGCGACGGTGGCCGCTTCCGTTCGCCGCATGAGCGCGAACGTCGCGAACGCGGCGAACGTGCACCGTCAGCGCCCGTTGACGAAGAAGCGCCCGCGCGTCCTGCGCCGGAAGCCGGGAACTGAGCCGGCGCGTTTTTCGACGCTTGCGAGCGGGAGGTCACCGACGTTTCCTGACGGCATGTCGTCACCGCTCAACGGCAAGAAAATCGTCCTCGGCATCACCGGCTCCATTGCAGCTTACAAAGCGGCGGAGCTCACCAGCCAGTTGCGCAAAAAGGGCGCGGAAGTTTTTCCCGTGATGACGACGGGCGCGCAAAAATTCATCACACCGCTCACGCTGCAAGCGCTCGCGCGGCAGCCGGTGGCGACGGATTTGTGGAGCGAGGGAAACGGCTGGCAGCCCGGGCATGTGGAACTCGCCGACAAGGCCGATTTGTTGCTGATCGCGCCGGCGACGGCGGATGTGATCGCGCAATTCGCGCACGGACTCGCGCCGGATTTTTTGAGTTCGCTGCACCTGGTGTGTCGCGCGCCATTGCTGATCGCGCCGGCGATGAACGGCAAAATGTGGTCGCATCCGGCGACGGTCGCGAATGTCGAAACGCTGAAAGCGCGCGGCGCACAATTCATCGGGCCGGAAGAGGGAATGCTCGCGTGCGGCTATGAAGGCATCGGTCGTTTATGGCCGGTCGAAGGCATCGTGGAGCGCGCGGAGCAGATGCTCGCGGCGCGCTGAACTAATAACCGGAATTTTTGGTTGCGGGAGCGGACGCGACCCCCACTGTCCGCGTCGGCCAGGTGCCATGCATGGGCAGGCGCGTGAACTCCGCCAGGACCGGAAGGTAGCAACGGCAACGACGTTCTCCCAGTGCCGTGGAGTGCCTGGCCACTTTTATTTTTGATTTTGGAGTTTTGATTCCCGATTTTTGGCGCCTTGAGCAGCACCGGTTACCAAGTCATCGCCCGTAAATGGCGCCCGCAGACGTTCGACGATGTCGTCGGGCAGGATCATGTCGTGCGGACGTTGAAAAATGCGATCGCGCGCAATCGCATCGCTCACGCGTACTTGTTCGTCGGGCCGCGCGGAACCGGGAAAACGTCGACTGCGCGTATCTTCGCCAAGGCGCTCAACTGCACCGACGGTCCGAAGGCGGATTTCGATCCAAAGGATCCGGCGTGCGTGTCGATCGCCGAAGGCTCGCATCTCGACGTGATTGAGATCGACGGCGCTTCGAACAACGGCGTGGAGCAGGTGCGCGATTTGCGCGACACGGTCCAATACGCGCCGGCGCAGGGGAAATACAAAGTCTACATCATCGACGAGGTGCACATGCTCTCGACGGCTGCGTTTAATGCGTTGCTGAAGACCCTTGAGGAGCCGCCGCATCACGTGAAATTTGTTTTCGCTACGACCGATCCGCAAAAAGTGCTGCCGACGATCGTGTCGCGCTGCCAGCGATTCGACCTGAAGCCGATCCCGACGGAGTTGATCGTGCAGCGTCTGAAGCAGATCGCGACGGAGGAAAAAATCAAAGTCACCGACGACGCGTTGCAGTGCATCGCCCGCATGGCCGACGGCGGCATGCGCGACGCGCAATCGATCTTCGACCAGATGATTTCGTTTTGCGGCGCGGAGATTTCCGAGCCCGACGTGCTCGATGTGTACGGCCTTGTTTCCGCCGAGAGAATCGCGGAGCTGGCGGGTGCGCTCGCGGCAGGGGATCATCCGAAGATCATCGAGATCGTGGATGCGTGCGATCAGGGCGGGCGCGACTTGGTGCGCTTGTTGACCGATTTGCAGGAGGTGGTCCGGCGTGCGTTGCTCGATGCGATCGCGAAAGGCGGCAAGACCGACCTGCTCGGCGGCGTTTCGATGACGACCGAGCAGATCACGCGTTTGCTCGACGGCCTGCGCGAAGGCGAAGGCAACGTGAAGCTCGGGCTCTCTGAGAAAATCAATTTCGAGGTCACGCTGTTGAAAGCGGTCGAAGCCAGCCGCGCGCGCGCGATCGATTCTCTGATCAAAGAACTCAGCGCGCTCGCCGAAGCGGCGCCTGAGTCGTCCGTGGACGACGGCGAAAAAAAAAAGGCCTGATTGAGCGCCTCGATGCGCGGGTAGCGCAAGCGATGGCGGAGATGGCGTCGGTCAGCGCGGCCTCCGTCGATGCGGCGACGAATCGTCTGTCGGCGGCTGCGAGCTCCGGCGCGTCGGAAGTGGAGGCCGAAGCGGAACTGGCCAGCGTGCCCACGCGCGCCAACGATGCCGGCGCCGAAGAGTCGATGCCGTTTGATGACGATGGACCGGCGTGGCCGGGCGAGTCGGATGAGACGGCGTTTTTGAGCGCAGAGAAAGAGCAGGGGAACGCACCGCCGAAGGCCGGAGCGCGAACCTTGCGGCAGGCGGCGGCCGAGGCCGAAGCAGCGCTGGGCCCGTTGCCGACGATCGACGCCCTTGTCGCGCGTCTTCCGGACGAAACGCGCGGAGCGCTGGACGATCTTTTCCGCGTAAAGTTTACGGCCGTGCGGCGCGTGCGGGAGGATCTGCTGAAAACGCAGCGGTGACCTCGCGCCCGCTTGTATTCAGATTTTGGATGCGCCTGGCGGGACGCTGCGGGGCCTCTCGCGAGCGCCGCGGCGTATCGTTCCGCCTCAGGAGGCGGGCGGGCAGACCTCGATGACCATCGCGGTGGTGTTATCGCGGCCGGATTCGGCGACGGCTTCGTCCACGATGACTTTGGCGATATCTTGTCCGGACGGCGTGGTTGCGAGGATTTCGCCGAGGCGGCGATCCCAGAGCCCGTCGATGACACCATCGGAGCAGATCATGAAACGATCGCCGGTTTGATAACCGACGGCGCCGATGTGCGGCTCGGCAAACTGATGGCCCGCGCCGAGGGCCTGCTGAAGCGCGTTGCGGCGGGGATGGGTGCGGGCTTCGCGCTCGTTGATTTTTCCTGTGCGGCGGAGCCAGCCGACATGGCTGTGGTCGTGGGTGACTTGGGTGAGTTTGCCGTCTTTGGGCAGGTAATACACGCGGCTGTCGCCGATGTGGCCGAAATACATCCATTCGGGGGTGAACCAGCAGAGGCTCAAGGTGGCGCCCATGCCTGCGCATTCCTCGTAGGCATGTCCCATGCGGAGCATGTCGCGGTGGATGGCGGCGAAAAGTTCGCCGATCAAATCGGGAAAACCGCTGGACATGCCTTGGGCGGAGAGGCGGAAACCCTTCGGGAGGAGCCGGGTGATTTTTTCGACGGCGATACGGCTGGCGAATTCGCCGGAATTGGCGCCGCCCATGCCATCGCTGACGGCGAAGACAAAGTCGGTCGAATCCATGGAGGAACCGCCGGTTTTCCCGAGGAAGCGCAGGTCGTGGCCGTCGAACGCGACGCCGAGGTAGGAGTCCTCGTTGTTGGGGCGGACTTTGCCCCGGTCCGAGAGGCCGGACCATTGCAGGCGCTTGGAGGAGGCGGGATCGGGGGGCGGCGGGACCATGGAAAAGCGTCGCGGATCTGCGGGTTCAGGCAGAGGCGGCGGAGGCATCGCCGGGTCCCATGGGTTTCAAACCGATGGGGGTATCCCGGTCGATCAAAGTGGCGAATTCAAAGTCGATTACGCAGAAACGCCCGTCGGATTCGCGGTAGGTGATGTTCCGCATGAACGGGTCTTCATGGCGGACACCGTAGCGCTCGAGCTCGCGGTAGAGTTCGCGCATGCGCTCCTCGCTCAAATGGGAAACGACGCGGCCGCAGTTGGTCGTGACGATTTTGAGCAGCTCGGGGTCGCTATCGATGAGGCGGGGCACAAACTCGCAGCCTTTTTCCGCCAAATGCGCCAGCACGCGTATTTCGTTCTCAAAGCGCTCCTTGGCAAGATGGCCGCGGAAGACCTTGTGCACCCGGCCGTCGAAGCCGATGCGCACCCAAGCCCGGGCGGTATCTTTGATGGGATGCATACTGTGAACGCTGGTTGCTCTGCACAATTTCGCCCGACAGGGGAGGAGGCAAGGGTGAGTTCGTGTTCAAAATCGCCCACGCGGGCGGTGATCCAAAAAAATCTGGCATGAAAATTAATTCTAGCAGGCGCTGGCATGTCGTCTGCTTTTTCCCGCCGCGTTCCAGGTAACTTCCGGCGCTTATCAATACGCTTGAAGAAAATACCTGACCCATTCCTCCTCCTTCCTCCCACCTCCACCATGGCCAAATACAAATTGGAATACATCTGGCTCGACGGCTACAAGCCGGTCGCGGGCCTGCGCAGCAAGACCCAGATCAAGGAATTCGCCAGCTTCCCGAAGCTCGAAGAACTGCCCAACTGGGGCTTCGACGGCAGCTCGACCAAGCAGGCGGAAGGCCGGAGCTCGGACTGCGTCCTCAAGCCGGTGGCGGTGTATCCCGACAGCACCCGCAAGAACGGCGCGCTCGTCATGTGCGAGGTCATGATGCCGGACGGCAAGACGCCGCACATCACCAACAGCCGCGCAACCATCCTCGACGACGAGGACGCCTGGTTCGGTTTCGAGCAGGAGTATTTTCTCTTTAAAGACGGTCGCCCCTTGGGCTTCCCCGAAGGTGGATTCCCGGCACCCCAAGGTCCGTACTACACCGGCGTGGGCTTTTCGTCGATCGGTTCGACTGCCCGTGAGATCGTCGAGCAGCACCTCGACCTGTGTCTCGAGGCCGGCATCAATCACGAAGGCATCAATGCCGAAGTGGCCAAGGGCCAGTGGGAATTCCAAGTCTTCGGCAAGGGCTCCAAGAAAGCGGCCGACGATGTCTGGGTGGCTCGCTACATCCTGATGCGCCTCTGCGAAAAGTATGGCATCGATGTGCAGTGGCACTGCAAGCCGCTCCTCGGCGCCTACAACCAGGCTCTCGACTGGAATGGCTCCGGCATGCACTCGAATTTCTCCACGAAGTTCATGCGCGAAACCGGTGGCAAAGATTACTTCGAGCGCCTCATGGCCGCCTTCGCCAAACACATGGACGAACATATCGCGGTGTATGGCCCGGATAATCACCTCCGCCTCACCGGCCTCCACGAAACCCAAGCGATCGACAAGTTCAGCTACGGTCTGGCCGACCGCGGCGCTTCGGTTCGCGTGCCGCACAGCTTCATCAACAACGGCTACAAGGGTTATCTCGAAGACCGTCGCCCGAACTCCGCTGCTAATCCGTACGAAGTCGCCTCGCGCATCCTCAAGACGATCGCGACCGTGCCGACCAAGTAACGCATCACGGATCTCCGGTTACTTTCCCAAGCCGCCCTCCGGGGCGGCTTTTTTTTCAAAAAACGTTCACAATCTGCGGGTAAAAACCCCTTGTCTTCCCCTCGGGCAGTGCCGTCCTGTTGAGGCATTGCATGGCTCTTTCTGACACTGCCAAAGCCGTCCCTTCCGGTGAATGGGTACTTGCGGGACTGCTCGCGGCCAATCTCGCCTGGACCACTGTCTGCCTCGGCGGCGTGCGTGCGGAGACGATGGTGCTCAGCTGGGCTTTCACGGGAGCGACGCTCGCGTTGCAGCTCGCTTACGGCGCGTGGAAAGGCCGGAGCGTGCATGCCGGCGGGTGGTGGTTGCTGCCGTTTCTGGCGTACGCGGCGATCAGTGTCGCGGTGATCACTCCCGTTCCTTGGCTGGGAAAACGGGACTGGCTCGGCTGGGCCCAGATGATCGCGATTTTCTGGATCGCGCTCAATGGGCTGCGGCATCCCTGGCCGCGTTTGTTGATTTTGCTGACGGTGCTCGGGCTGGCGGTTTTTTCCGTGCTGCTGGCGGCCTATCAGCGATTCATCGCGCCCGACTGGTTGATGCTGGGTCGCGTGCAAGTATCGCAATACCTCGGACGCTCGAGCGGGAGTTTTGGAAATCCCAATAATTTCGCCGTGTTGCTCGTGCTCGCGGTGCCGCCGCTGCTCGCGCTCACGTGGCAGCGTGGGGCGAGCGCCGTGCAGCGAATACTTTTCGGTTATCTCGCGACGATGCTCCTGTGTGGCCTCGCGTTGACGATCAGCCGCGGCGCATGGTTGGCCCTTGCGCTCGCCGTGGCGGCGTGGCCGCTTTTCCTGAGACGGCAGGCGTGGGCCTCGCGGGTGTTGTTATCGGCGACGGCGATGGGACTCGTGGTGATGTTGGGCGTGATGCTGTATTCCACCATGCCTCGCGTGAAAGAGCGCATCGACGATCTGGCGCGCGATCGGGGCGAAACTTCGCGTCCGGTGTTGTGGCAGGCCGCTGCGCGCTTGTGGGGAAGTGCACCGGTGCTGGGAACGGGGGCTGGCAGTTTTAACACGCTTTTCGAGAAACATCGTCCCGAGAGTTTTCACGACGAGCCTCAGTGGGCGCATAACGACTACCTGAATACGCTGAGCGATTACGGCGCGATCGGGTTCATTCTCTTTTTCGGCGGTCTCGGTGTCCTTGGCGTAAAAACCGCGATGCGGCGGCGTCACGGGGCATTGGTCGATGTTTACACCGGCTGGCGTGGTGCGGGGTTTGGCCATGGGCTGGCGATCGGATTGATGGCCGTCGCCGTGGCATGTCTCGTTGATTTTCATCTGAAAATTCCGGCCGTGGGCATGTGGCTCGCGCTGGCTGCGGCCGAGTTGGTGCGTCGCTACTGGCCGCCGGATGACGAAGCGCCCGCGGAAACCTGGCGTCAGCTCGGCGGCGTGTGTGCGTCGGTCGTCGTGGTGGTGGGAACGCTGGCGATCGCGTTGCCGGCCTTCCAAGGCGAGGCGTCGCGGCAGGCGGGTCGTCAGCGCATCGATCTGCTCGCGATGATGCCGAATCCGACGCTCAACCAACAAAAGGAAGCGCTCACCGAAGCGCGCGCCTTGTTGGGGGAGGCGATCGCATTCGACGAAAGTAACGCGCAGAGCTGGGCCGATTCGGCCTATGTCGCGGCGCTTTGGTCGCATCTGGCGCCGACGAGCCGCAACGATCTCGGGCGCGAGGCGGAACGCGCTGCACGGGCGGCTCTGGCACGTTCGCAAGTGGTTCCCGAGTTTTGGGTAAGGCTCGGTGTGGCGCTGGATTTGCAGGGGCGCTGGAACGACGGCAGCGAAGCCTTCCTCAAGGCGCTCACCCTCGCGCCAACCAATGCGCTCATCTGGTACCACCAGGCATATCACCTCAGTCTAAATCCTAGGGTAAATAAGCTGGCGCTGGTGGCGGTTGAAACCTGCTTGCGCCTTGACCCGAACCACGCAGCCGCCAGATCCTTGCACCAACGCTTAAGTTCAACGTCTCCGTGACGTTGTTGTGCTCACTCCAGCCATGAAGATCCGCCTGCTCACTCGCTTGCTGTCCATCTTCGCTCTCGGATTCGTGTTACCGACGGGAGCTTCGGCGCAGCCTGCGAACGACTCGCAACCCACACCCGGCGGACGCATTCTTGTGGCGCGCGTGATCGGCGAAGCCTCGGTGGTGAATCCGGCCGATGGGCTGACGTTTCCCGTGCGCAACGGCTCGTTGTTGATGGAAGGCCAGGTGATTTCCACCGGCCCGGGCGCGAGTGTCCTGTTTGTGTTGTCCAACGGCGCGACGGTTTCTCTGGGCGCGGACTCCGTGCTCTCGATCGATCAATTTACGCAGCAGCCGTTCACGGAAACCTACAAGATGAACGCGCTGGTGGCCGAGCCCACGACTTCGACCACGCGGCTCAATCTCCTGCGCGGCGAGATCATTTCCGATGTGAAAAAACTGAATCAAGGTGGCGGCTCGTCGTTCACGATTCAGACACCGGTCGGCGCGGCCGGCATTCGCGGCACGGCCTTCCGCCTCGCGTTCAAACCCGAGGGTAACCGTGCGTCGTTCGCGCTGGTGATGCTCGAAGGCGTCATCGAACAAACTTTTGGATCGCGCAGCCGTCCCGTGCGGGTGGAGCAGGGAAAACAGATCGTATTGAGTGGCCTTGGCTACAACGCCGGTACCGGTGAAGTCAGCGGGGTGCCCGCTTCGATCGAGCCCGGCGACGTACCCGCCTCGGTGCGTGCGAGTCTGCTACAAATGGTGCAGCAGATGCTCTCGAGCGTCGGCTCGCTGACGATTTCCTCGAGTGTCGCACCTGCGAGTACTTCGAATGCCGGCGCTTCCGGTGGTCCGGCGACAGAAGCATCGCCCGCGACGAGCCCCGCCGATCCCGCATCGCCGCTCTCGCCGTCGCCCGGCCCGCAATTGCCGCCGCCGCGCACGTCGCCGACCGACGGATTGCCGCGCGGCTGAGGCGCGGCGTCTGTTGTATCCAGGAAATGGATAACGCGATAAGCGTGTAACTCCAGACTGGCGCCACTGGAAAGCGACACCTACGTTCGCGCGCCGTGCCCCGGTCCAAGCCGTTTAATTTTCTCCGCTGGCTGCTGTTGCTGCCGATCCCGGCGTTGTGGTGCGTGGCGCATTTTTTCGGCTGGCTCGATTTTCTTGAGCAACGTGCGCTGGACTGGCGTTTCCTGTTTCGCGGCGAGATCGATGCACCGATGAAGATCGTGTACGTGGATGTCGATTCGCGTTCGATCAGCGACATCGGCAATCAACCGTGGGATCGTTCTTACTACGCCGAGCTGAGTGAAGCGCTGCTCGGCGCGGGCAAAGCGAAGGCGGTGGGCATCGATTTTCTTTTTTCGGACAAAGGGAAATCCGAGCTTACCGATGAGGCGCGATTTTATGCCGGCACCGAACGGTTGCGACGATTGCTCGACACGCAGCCGCCTGCGCCGGTGGTGGTGGCGGCGACTTATGCGGCGGCGGAGGATCGCGACATCAATCGTCAGCGTATCGTGCGTGAATTGCCGAAAGCGGATACACCCGTCGAGGAGGCGATGCCGCCGGAATTGCCGACGTTTGCCTATGGGAATTTTCGGGTGCATCCGCCGCTCATCGGGCTCATCGATACGATCGAGGGCGGCACGCGCCATGTGCCGTTGTTCGCGCGGACTCCGGGGCGCACGTATTTCCACATGGGGATCGAACTCGCGCGCCTGTATTGGAATCTGCCGGCCGATGCGGTCGCGATCCGCGGTGACCGGCTCGAACTCACGCGAGCGAACGGAGACGTGCTCGCCCGTGTGCCGATGCAGAACGGGCGCGACCTCGAGGTGAACTGGTTTTCGCGCTGGGATTCGGAGCGGAATCCGCGCGTGAGTTTCTCCCTCGCGCTCGTGGCGGCGCAGATGCTCGCGTCCGGCCAGGCAGACGAACGCGAAGCTGCCGCGATATTTTTCGAGCGCTTCGAGGATGCGATCGTGTTGATCGGTCCGGTTGATCCCTTGTTGCACGATGTGGCGCCGACTCCCTTTGACGATCGTCCGGTGCCGCAGGTGGGCATCCATGGAAACGTGCTCAAGACGATTGTATCCGGAAAATACCTACAACGGTTTCCGGCTGTCGCGGAAGTCCTCCTCGTGCTGGCGCTGACCGCGGCGGCGGGCGCGCTGGCGCTTGCGACCGGTCGTCGCGGAGTCTGGCTGCGGGCGGGCGCGGTGGCGGTGCTGGTGGCCTATGTCGCGCTGGCGTTTTTCGTTTTTGCGCGCGGGCATTTCGTGCTGCCGCTGATCGCCCCGCTGGGGGCGGCGTTCACGACGAGTTTTGCCGCGCTGGCCTGGCAGCTTGTCGTCGAAGAAAAACAACGCAGCCGCATCAAGGGAATGTTCGGCACCTACGTGTCGCCCGACCTTGTGGATCGCATGGTGGAGGCGGGTGAGGAACCGAAGCTGGGTGGCGTCGAGGCGCGCATCACCGCGTATTTTTCGGACATCGAAGGCTTCTCGACCTTTTCGGAAAGTCTGCCGCCGGATCAACTCGTGGAGTTGATGAACGAATACCTGACGGCGTGCACGGATATCGTGACCGCGCAGGGAGGCACGCTGGACAAATATGTCGGCGATGCGGTGGTGGCGATGTTTGGAGCGCCGGTGGAGTTTGCCGATCACGCGTATCGCGCCTGTGTGGCTTCGCAGATCGTGCAGCAGAAACTCGGTGCGCTGCGTCGGAAATGGGAGGCGGAAGGGAAGTGGCCGGCGACGGTCGGGCGCATGCGCACGCGCATCGGCTTGAACAGCGGCTCGGCGGTCGTGGGCAACATGGGTTCGCTGACGCGTTTCAATTACACGATGATGGGCGACACGGTGAACCTCGCCGCGCGCCTGGAATCGGCGGCGCGTAGTTATGGCGTGGATACGCTGGTGACGGAGTCCACCCGGCAGGCCGCGGAGCTGGCGGGCGACCGTTGTGTGTTTCGTTACCTCGACCGCATCGTGGTGAAAGGACGCACCGAGCCGGTGGCGATTTATGAGATCGTGGGATTGAAGGAAACGCTTCCCGCAACGACGCGCGAGTGCCTCCTGATTTTTGGCGAGGCGATGGAGCGTTATTTGAAGCAGGATTGGGCGGGAGCGCGTGATGGATTTATCCGTGCATCGCGACTCGAGCCATCGCAGCCCGATGATCTTCATCCGATCAATCCGTCGTTATTGTATGTGGAACGTTGCGACGCGATGGCGGCGAATCCTCCCGGTGCGGGATGGAATGGCGTCTTCGTGATGAAGACGAAGTGAGTTGCGCCTGGCGGCGTGAGGGCGGCGCAAAAAAGCCCGGGCGGTCAGGCCCGGGCTGGAAGTTTTGGCATGGGACTTGGTCGTTCGACCTTCGCCTCACTTGAGGATCATGTCCTTCACCGTCTTGCCGGCGGGAATCATCGGCATCACGTGCTCGGTGTAGGGCACGATGACGTCGAGGACGTACGGACCATCGTGATCGAGCATCTCCTGGATGGCTTCGCGAAGTTCGCTCTTCTTGTGCACGCGACGCGCTTTCACGCCGAAGCCTTTGGCGATGGTGATGTAATCGGGATAAATGCCGTCGAGGTTTTCAGGACCGCCGACGTTGGTGGCATCGCCGAGGATGGTGTTGCCGCGAACGCTGTTGTAGAAACGGTCTTCCCATTGAACGACCATGCCGAGGTGCTGGTTGTTCAGGATCATCGCCTTGGCGGCGATCTTCTCGATGTGGCAGGTGGCGAGTTCCTGCACGTTCATGAGGAACGAGCCGTCGCCATCGATATCGATGACTTGTTTGTCCGGGCAGGCGACTTTCGCGCCCATGGCGGCGGGATAGCCGTAGCCCATCGCGCCGAGGCCGAGCGAGCTGATGTAGCGACGCGGCTCGTCGAAGCGGTAGAATTGCGCGGCCCACATCTGGTGCTGGCCGACGCCGGTGGTGATGATGGCGTCGCCCTTGGTGAGCTCGTAAAGCGCGGCCACGGCTTCCTGCGGGAGGATGTGCGGGCTGTTGCCGAAGCCGGCCTTGTTGTCGAACGGGTATTCCTTTTTCCACGTGGCGATCTGCTGGTGCCAGGCGGAGGTGTCGGGTGGCGTGAATTTATGTGCGGCGATGAGCTCGGTGAGGCGGTTGAGCGCGTATTTGACGTCGGACGTGACGGGGATCACGCCGCGTTTGTTTTTGTTGTGCTCGGCGGCATCGATATCGAGGTGAACGATCTTCGCGCCGCTGGCGAATTTATCGACGGCGCCGGTGATGCGGTCGTCGAAACGCGCGCCGAGGCAGAGAAGGAGATCGGACTGGTCAACGGCCCAATTGCCATACGCGGCGCCATGCATGCCGAACCATTGCATGGAAAGCGGGTGCGTTTCCGGGAACGCGCCGACACCCATGAGCGTGGTGGCGACGGCGATGTTCGTTTTCTCGGCGAAAGTCGTGAGCTCCTTATGTGCTTCGGCCGAGATGAGTCCGCCGCCGACGTAAAGGACGGGGCGTTTGGCTTCCGCGATGAGCGCGAGGATGTTTTTCAACTCCTCGTCGGTCGCGCGCGGCGTGGTGCTGATGAGCGGATTGCGGAACTCGACAGTCGCGGGGAAAACGGGCGTGAACTTCGCCTGCTGGATGTCCTTCGGGATGTCGATGATGACCGGGCCGGGGCGGCCGCTGCGCGCGAGTTGGAACGCTTCCTTAAAGATGCGAGGCAGATCGTGGACGTTGAGCACGAGGTAGGAGTGCTTCACGATCGGCAGGGTCATGCCGAAGAAGTCCGTTTCTTGAAACGCGCTCTTGCCGATGAACTTGGTGAAAACCTGGCCGGTGATCGCGACGATCGGCGTGGAATCCATGTAGGCGTCGGCGATTGCGGAGATCAGGTTGGTCGCGCCGGGGCCGGAGGTGGCCATGCACACGCCGACTTTACCGGTGGCGCGGGCGTAGCCCTCGGCAGCGAAGGAGCCGCCTTGTTCATGGCGCGGGAGGATCGTGCGGATCTTGTCGGTGCGGGCGAGGGATTGGTGAAGTTCCTGCGAGGCACCGCCGGGGTATGCGAAGATGACGTCAACACCTTCGCGGATCAGGCACTCGACGACGCAGTCGGAACCTTTCATTTCTTTGCCGATTTCGGCTTTGGGAAACGAGGTGGGCGAGGTGGACGATTTCATAGGTACGGAGGTTGAAAAAGGTGGTGATTCAAAGACCTCTGCCGGGGAGGAGGCAAGTGTGGAAAACGGGCGGCGCCGCGCGCGGGTGGCGCGGGGCGAGAACATCCAACATCCAACATCGAACATCCAACGTCGAACATCGAACATCCAACGTCCGGGTATGGGAGAGGTCTGCATTCTCTTGGCGTTGAGGGCGGTTGGGCGGGAGGAACGCTCAACGCTTAGCTCTTAACGTTGAACGTTCAAGGGACGGAGCGGGGGAGCGTGAGTCTTCGGAGTGGGATGTTCGATGTTGATGGTTGTGCCGCGGCGGTCGTGACACTTGGCTCGGCGGCTATGTTGAAGCTTCTTTTCATTGGCGACGTCGTCGGACGGCCGGGCCGCGACGTGATCGCCTCGCGTTTGCCGCAGCTACGCAACCAGCTCGGTGTGGATTTTGTGATCGCGAATGGCGAAAATGCCGCGGCTGGAGCGGGCATCACCGGCGTGATCGCCAAGACGTTGCTCGGCTGTGGCGTGGATGCGATCACGCTCGGCGATCACGTGTGGGACCAGAAGGGATGGGAGAATGAAATCAACAGCTTCGAACGCGTGAGTCGTCCGGCGAATCTGCCTGCGGCGTGCCCGGGCCGCGATCATGTGATTGTGCAAGCGAAAGGATTTCGTCTCGCGGTGTTTACGGTGTTGGGACGGCAGTATCTTGGCATGAAGGCGGAGTGTCCCTTCAAGGCGTCGGATCGCATGCTGGCCTCGTTGAAAGACAAAGCCGATGGTGCGCTCGTGGAGATTCACGCGGAAGCGACTTCTGAAAAGCAGGCGATGGGCTGGCATCTCGACGGCCGCGCGCTCGCGGTGCTCGGCACGCATACGCACGTGCCCACGGCCGATGCGTCGGTGCTACCCGGTGGTACGGCATTCATGTGCGATGTGGGCATGACCGGTCCTTATGCGTCGGTGCTCGGCCGCGAAGTGAAGCCGGTCATCGCGAAATTTCTCGACGGGATGCCGCGCCGCTTCGAAGTCGCGGAAACCGATGTACGCCTCTCGGCCGCGTTGGTGACCTTCGATCCTGAGCAAAAACGTGCAACCGCGTGCGAACTGATCACGGTGCGCTCCAATGCGAGCGGTTCACGCGTGACCTTGTGAGGTGAAATTCGCGGCCTGATCCTCCGGTTTTGCGGAGGAGGGCGTCGTCGCTACAACCGGCGCAGAAACATGATCGCGGCATCCTTGAAGCCTTCGCGGCGGAAGAACGCGTGAGCGCTTTCGTTGCGAATGCCGGATTCGAGGATCACGTTTTTTAGTCCCGCTGCGCGCATGCCCGCCATCGCGGCATCCAAAAGCCGGGTGCCGATTCCTTGGCCGCGCAGGCGCTCATCGACCACGATGTCTTCGACCACGCCGTAGCGATGGCGCAGATCGAAGCGCAATACGGCGACTCCCAGCATACGGCGTCCGCGTGTCGCCACGATCACTCCGCCCGAGCCGCGCCGCCGCCGGTTGATCGCACTTTTCAGATCCTCCGCGAGCATGGAGCGCCGGAAATGAGCCCAGCGCCGGGTGTGCTCGGCCCGATGCTCGATCACCTCGGAATGGGTGATGTAATTGGTCTTGGTGTTTTCCTGGATGATCGCCACCACCGCACGAAGACGGCGCGCGGTGGAAAGAAAATCGCAGCTGATCTCGTGGCGGATACGGCGGGGCGAGGGAGCGGTTGAGCGCATGCGGGTGAGCCGGTCAACAGCCGCCAGCTCGTGAGTGTTTTTTTGAGCCGGGAACGCTCATGCGTCCGGGAGGGCCGACGCGAGCACGCTTCCCGATTCCTTTTCGGTATAAGCTGGCATCATGCGTCGGGGTGAAAAAATTGGTGAGCTCCGCGCGCGTTTCCCCGTGAGCGAGGGAACGGGTTATTAGAGCACTTCAACTAAAACTGTGGCCAATTATGGGGGCGGATTTACGCCGAGATCCCTTCGCCGGCGCTCCGGGCACCTCGATCCGTTTTTAACCACTGATGCACACTGACGGACACTGATGATAAAAGCCCGTGCCGGGTGGAACGCGCCGTCCCGGTGCGTTGTTCGTCATCGTCCGATTGAGCGCGGTTTGAAGTGAACAGTGGCCGGTCGGGGGCTCACGTCCAAGGGCGCAGATGCGCGGCTATAGTTTAATTGAAACCGCTCTAGCACGGTTCAAATAACGCGCCTCCGGATGACTGCGGAAAAATCATGCGTCGGGAGCGCGGGCGGCCCGCCGGCAATATCCGCGGAGCCGTCCGGGTGTCGGCGAACGAACCGCGCACAACGAAACCCCCGGTGGCATTCCGGGGGCGATTGATGTTGGCTAGCAGGGCGGCGATCGGCGTGTGGACGATGCTGCGCCGGGGCCTGCGCGACGTTTTTCAGGAATGAACGACGCCATCTTCCTCGTAGAGGCCGAGGTGGCGGTAGCGCTCGTAGCGCGCATCGAGGAGCTTCTCTTCGTCGAGTTTCACCAATTGCGCGAGATGGCGGGTGAGCAATTTCTTGAGCTCTTTGGCCGCGGCGGCGGGATCGGTGTGGGCGCCTCCGAAAGGCTCGGGGATGACGTCGTCCACCACGCCGAGCTTTTCGAGTTGGTCGGCATTGAGCTTGAGCGCCTCGGCGGCCTTGGGCGCGGCGGCGCGATCTTTCCAGAGAATCGCGGCGCAACCTTCGGGCGAGATCACCGAGTAGTAGCTGTTTTCAAAAATGAGCACGCGATCGGTGACGCCGATGCCGAGCGCACCGCCGGAGCCGCCTTCGCCGACGACCACTGCGATGGTGGGCACGCGGAGCATGGCCATCTCGCGGAGATTGATCGCGATGGCTTCGGAAACATGGCGGGCCTCCGACTCGATGCCGGGGAACGCGCCGGGCGTGTCGATAAACGTAATGACGGGCAGGCGAAATTTCTCCGCGAGCTTCATGAGGCGAAGCGCTTTCCGGTAACCTTCCGGTTGCGGCATGCCGAAGTTGCGCTGGATGTTTTCCTTCGTGTCGCGGCCCTTTTGCTGCGCGACGATGATGACCGGCTGGTCGTTAAACATGGCCGTGCCGCCGATGAGGGCGCGGTCGTCGTTGAACTGGCGGTCGCCGTGCAACTCCTGGAAGTTGTCGAACAGCGCGTTGATGTAATCGAGGGCGTAGGGCCGCTTCGGATGCCGGGCGAGCTGGACCTTTTGCCAGGGCGACAGATTGGAGTAGATCTCGCGGCGCGTGCTCTCGATCTTGCGCTCCATGGCGGTGATTTCCTTGGAGAGATCGACGTTGTTTTCGAGCGACTGCTGGCGCAACTGATCGAGCTGGTTGCTCAGCTCACGCAGCGGTTTTTCGAATTCCAACAGATAGGTCGGTTTGTCCATTTGCGCGGAAGCTAGGCGGGCGGCGCGAGCCGTGTCAACGGGCGGTCCGACGCGGTGTTAACTGCGCAGTTGTATGAAAAGTACATTGTCACGCGCGGCTTGGACGCTACATCCAGACGCGCCGCTTCACCCCAAATGACAATCCTCGCTTTCTTGGATCAAATCGCGCGCTGGTGGGATCAACTCACGCTCGCCAAACAACTTTTCTACGGCATCGCGCTCACGGCGGGGCTGGTCTCGCTGGTGCTGATGGTGCTGGCGGTGTTCGGCATGGAGCATGACGACGCGGTCGACGCGCTCGCCTCGGGCGGCAGCATCGAGCATGACGCCGGCGGGATTTTCTCCGTGAAACCGCTCACGGGTTTCTTCCTGGGTTTCGGCTGGATCGGCGGTTTCGCGCTCGATCGCGGTGCGCCGCTGTGGCTCGCCGTGGTTTTCGGACTCATGGCAGGTATCGGGATGATGGCGCTGATCGTGTTCATGTTTCGTGCGATCCTTTCGATGCGCAGCGATGGCACCGTGCGTATCCAGGATGCCGTGGGCGCGGTAGGGACGGTTTATTTAACGCTGCCGGCGGCCAAGGCGGCGGGCGGGCTCGTGACGGTGAGCTTCCGCGGGCGGCAGGAAACGTACGGTGCGCTGCAAGGCGGAGAGGCGCCGATCGCGACTGGCGACAAAGTGAAAGTCGTCGCGGTGGTCGATTCGCGCACGCTGCTGGTAGAGCCGCTCTGATCACTTTTCCCTGACGGCGTCGCGCGGGAGCCGGGCGGCGCGCGTCTTGGTTTTCTTCCACTTCAACCCCTCGATCCATGGATATCATCAATATCGTCCTGGCGGCGCTGGCCGTCGTCTTTGTTCTCATCATCGCGATGACGCTGGTCGCGCGTTATCGCATGTGTCCGCCCGACAAGATCCTCGTCGTGTACGGCAAGCTGGCCAATGGGCTTTCGTCGCGTTGCTACCATGGGGGCTCGACCTTTGTGGTGCCGTTTTTCCAGAGCTTTTCCTACCTCGATCTCACGCCCATCAGCATCGACATCGAGCTGAAGGGCGCGCTCTCCAGCCAGAACATCCGCATCGACGCGCCGGCGTCGTTCACGATCGGTATTTCGACCGAGCCCGAGGTGATGCAGAACGCCGCGACGCGCCTGCTCGGCCGCACATTGGACGAGGTGAAGCAACTCGCTTCGGAAATCATCATGGGCCAGATGCGCGTCGTCTTCGCTTCGATGAGCATCGAGGAAATCAACAACGACCGCGAAAAACTCATCGCGCTTATCACCAAGGGCGTCGAGGTCGAGTTGCACAAGGTCGGTCTGCGCATGATCAACGGTAACATCCGCGACATCCGCGATCACTCCGGCTACATCGACGCGCTCGGCAAAGAAGCCGCCGCCAAAGCCATCAACGACGCGCAGATCAAAGTCGCCCAAGAGAATCAGCGCGGCTCCATCGGCAAAGCCGAGGCGGAACGCGAACAGGCCATCCGCGTGGCCACGGCCGAAGCCGAGGCGCGCAAAGGACAGAACACCGCGCAAGTGGTCATCGCGAAATCCGACGCCGATCTCGCCGCCGAACGCGCTGAGGCCAGCCGCCGCACCGAAGCCGCGCAAAAAGTGGCCGAGGCCCGCGCGCTTCAGGAATCTTACAAAGCGCAACAGGAAGCCGAACTCGCCCGCGCCGCGCGCGAAAAAGCGCAGCAACAGGCCGACCAGATCGTGAAGGCCGAGATCGACAAAGAGCGCGTGCGCATCGATGCCGAAGCCAAGGCCGCTCAGACAAAAATCGTGCAGGAAGGTCAGGCCGCCGCGTACATCATCCAAAAGGACGCCGAGGCCGAAGGTATCCGTCGCGTGGCCGAGGGTGAGGCGGCAGGCATTCGCGCAAAACTCGGCGCGGAAGCGACCGGCATCCAGGCCAAGCTCACCGCCGAGGCGGAAGGCACGCGCGCCTTGCTCGATGCGAAGGCGCAAGGCTTCGAAAAACTGCTGCGCGTCGCCGACGACACGACCGGCGCGACCCAGCTGCTCATCGCCGAAAACATCGTGCGCATCGCCGAAGTGCAGGCCGGCGCGATCAAGGGCCTCGAGTTTGAAAAAGTCATCGTCATGGGCGGCGGTGCGAACGGGCAGGGCGCGGGCCCGGGCCAGTTCGTGCAGGATCTCTACAAGGGCGTTCTCCCGATTCAGGAACTCGCGAAAAGCGTGGGGCTGAATTTGCCCGCGTTCCTCGGCGCACCGGTGCCTGAAAAATCGTCCGAATCTACAGCGTCCGCCAAATCCGCGAAACCGGCCAAGTCAGAGGATGCTCCGGCTGCCGGCGCGTGATTAACGAAAGCAGCGCGATGCTTTCGTTGTCGCGACAACAAAGCTTGGAAAACGTCCGGCGCACCGCTCAGAAAGCGATGCGCCGGCAGTTCCCGAGGGCCGGTTAACGGCCGGCGTTCCCACCGCGTGGCGCGCGTAGGGCTGCGGTGGATACAGCGTTCGAGGCGATGGGAAATGGCGTGGTCGAGGGTTTGATAACGAAGATTCTTCATTTATGAAAAATAGCATGGCGAGGGGGATGGTGGGGATGCTTGCGGTGTGGGTGTTGTTGTCGGCGGCGACGATCTTGCAGGCCCGCGACTGGATGTATGCGAAGACGGCGAATTTCGAGGTGTACACGAACGCGCCGAAGGTCGATGCGCGCATTCTCACCGCACGACTCGAACGCTTCCGCAGCACGTTTCTCCAAATACTCCCGGGCGCGCCGTTTCACGAGCCGCGGACGACTGTGTATATCTTCGACAGCGAGCGCGATTTTCGTCCGTACAAACCGCTTTATCAGGGGAAACCGAGGGACATCGCGGGTGTGTTCCAAGGTGCTCCCGATGAAGTCGTGATCGCGATGTGCGCCGTGGGAGAACTGGAGCGGGTGATTTCGACCATTTATCACGAATACGTCCATCTGTTGATGCATGCGCGGGGTTTTCGGCTGCCTCCTTGGTTGAACGAAGGCATCGCCGAATTCTATGAGACGATGGAGTTCTCGGGCGACGAGGTGATGGTGGGTAAACACAATCCGATGCACATCCTGCAGCTCAACCGCACCGTGCTGATGCCGCTGGAGCAGCTGTTTGCCGTGACGCACGATTCTCCCAGCTACAACGAGGGGGCGCGCAAAAGCATGTTCTACGCGCAGGCGTGGGCATTTGTGCATTATTGCCTCACCGCGGAGCGCAAAGGGCGGAAGCCGGGCGAGGGCTTCGGCGAACTGCTGGCGTATTTACAACGTGGATACAGCGCGGAGGAGTCAGTGCAGCGGGCCTTCGGCATGAGCGCCGCCGACCTGGAGGCGGATCTGGGGACTTTTGTTCGTGGAGGACGCTACACCGTCAGGAAATACACCATTCCGGGAACGGTGGATCCGAAGAGCATCGATTTCCAGAGGGCAGACGATTTCGCGCGCGATGTGGCGCTCACCAATTTGAAATGGCGCCTGCAACGGAATGGCTCGGCGCTGCTGGAGTTGAGGCAACTCATCGCGCGCAATCCGTCGTCACCGCGCCCGCACGAGATCATGGCGACCTTCTTCTATTATGAAGGCGAACGGTTGCGCTCCACGCAAAGTCTGGGCGAGGCCGCGAAGCTGCAGTCGGAGAGCGCCTTTGTTTACACGCAGCTCGCGCAGCACACGATCCGCCAGTTTCTCTCGGGCGTGAAACCCGGTTTCCGTTTTCCGGAGCAGGCGACCGAAGAGTTGCGCGCCTGGCTCGACCGGGCGGTCGCGATCGCGCCCAACTACGCCGAGGCGTGGGACTGGCTGGCGTTGACCGAGGCGTTTGCGGTGAAGCCGCGTGCCTCGATCGTGCGTGCATTGCAGGAGAAACGGCAGGTGCTCGGCGACCGTCCCCGGATGCTCGCGGGTTTTTGCCTGATCGCGTTGCGGCTCGAGCAGAAGGAGTTCGCCGGGCATCTCGCGGACGCGTTGCTGGCAACGCCGTCGGTGATGAAGAACCCGCCTTCCTCGCCCGGTGGCGGGATGCGCATGCAAGGGGTGAAGACCCAGAACTCCGCGAACTGGATGCAGCGCGCCGAATATTATCCCGAAGTGCGCGGCATCGCGCAGGCCGTGAAGCGTGAACTGACCCCAAAAAAGCCGGCCAAGGATGCTCCCCGGCCGGCTGAAGTGGTGATTGAGTTTATCGAAGAGTGAGCGCTCAGCTCGCGGGCACGAGCGTGACGCTTTCGAGAGCGACGCGATCGATCGGCGTGCTCTTTTCGCCGCCGCCGCCGCTCTTGGTGGGGACGTTGGCGAGCTGTTCGAGGACGTCGTCGCCCTTCACGACTTCACCGAAGGCGGTGTATTGGCGGTCGAGGAAACGGGCGTCGCCATGGCAAATGAAGAACTGGCTGCCGGCGGAGTCGGGATGCGCAGAGCGCGCCATGGAGATGACGCCGCGCACGTGGTGCTTGGCGTTGAACTCGGCCTTGATCTGGTAGCCGGGACCGCCGGTGCCGGGAAGACCTTTGCCGCCTTCCTTGGTGTTGGGGCAGCCGCCCTGGATCATGAAACCTTTGATGATGCGGTGAAAGGCGGTGCCATTGTAGAAGCCCTCGCGCGCGAGTTTTTTGAAGTTCTCGACGGTCTTCGGAGCGACATCGGGCCAGAAGGCGATGGTGATTTCGCCGTAGGAAGTTTTGAGAACGGCGTTTTCGTTGGCGACGGGAGTTTGATTGCTCATGGAAGGGCGAGCAAAGCGCCCCGCGTCTGCGCGCCGCAAGAACCAATTTCCTCCTGCAATCTGCGCGAATCGCGACGCGACTGCGCACAGAGGCGAAAACCGATTTGCAGCGCGCGCGGGTGCCGTTCACGGTGGCGGGCTATGTCTTCCGCCGTCAACGCCCCTCTCGATCGTTTCTCGTTGCCCGACGCTCACGGACGTTTCGGTCCGTATGGCGGCGTGTATGTGCCGGAGACCTTGTGGACTGCCCTGCAGGAGCTCGGCGTGGCCTATGAAGAGGCGCGCAAAGATCCGCAATTTCAGGCCGATCTGCGGCATCATTTGAAGGAGTTCGCGGGCCGGCCCACGGAGCTCTATTTCGCCGAGCGTCTGACGGAGCACGTCGGCGGCGCGAAAATTTATCTGAAGCGCGAAGACCTGCTGCACACCGGCGCGCACAAGATCAACAACGCCCTCGCGCAAGCCATCCTCGCGAAGCGCATGGGAAAAAAGCGCATCATCGCCGAGACCGGCGCGGGCCAGCACGGCGTCGCGACTGCGGCCGCGTGCGCGAAGTTCGGCCTCGAATGCGTCGTGTACATGGGCGCGCACGACATGGAGCGGCAGGCGTTGAATGTTTTCCGCATGCGCCTGATGGGTGCCGAAGTGCGCGGGGTCGAAGCCGGCCAGAAGACGCTCAAGGAAGCGATCAACGAGGCGATGCGCGATTGGGTCACGAATGTCCGCAGCACGCACTACATCCTCGGCACCGCGTATGGTTCGCATCCGTATCCGATGATGGTGCGCGATTTTCACCGCGTGATCGGACTCGAAGCCAAAGAACAGATTTTGCAGCGCGAAGGACGCCTGCCCGATGCGATGGTCGCGTGTGTGGGCGGCGGCTCCAATGCGATCGGATTGTTCTTCGAGTTCTTGGAAGACACCGACGTGAAGCTCACGGGTGTTGAAGCCGGCGGTCTCGGCATCAAACGCGGTGAACACGCGGCGCGTTTCGCCGGTGGACGCCTCGGTGTGTTGCAAGGTTGCAAGACGTATTTGCTCCAGGACGAGCACGGCCAGATCGAGCTCACGCATTCGGTGAGCGCGGGGCTGGACTACGCCGCGGTGGGGCCTGAGCACGCGTTTTATCGCGACCGCGGCCGCATCGGTTTCGCGTATGCCTGCGACGACGAAGTGTTGGAAACGTTCCAGCTCCTCTCGCGCACGGAAGGCATCATCCCGGCGTTGGAAAGCACGCACGCGTTGGTCGAAGGCATCAAGCAGGCGAAGGCGCTCGGAAAAGGAAAAGTTATCGTCGTGAACCTCTCCGGCCGCGGGGACAAGGATGTGCAGCAGGTCGCCCGCATGATGGGTGAAAAAGTATGACCGGCGTCTGTTGACGGCGGGAAATCACAAACGCCAAAACTCCAAACCTCCAAAAAGGATGCGATAACCAATGAACGACGGGAGGCGGGATTTGGAGGAGCGGACGGCTGCGTTTGCAGGCAACGTGCGTGCATTCGTGCGGACGCTGCCACGGACGATTTCAAACATCGAAGATGTGAAGCAGCTTGTCCGCGCGTCAGGATCGGTCGCCGCCAACTGCATTGAGGGCAACGAGGCGTTGGGCGACAAAGACCGCGTGATGAAATTTCGAACCTGTCGCAAGGAAGCCAAGGAGTGCGAGCTGTGGTTGCGGTTGATTTATACCGGCGAGGTGACGGGCGTGACGGATGCCGGCAAGGCGCTGCGGCAGGAAGCGCACGAGTTGAAACTGATTTTCTCCGCCATCGTGAAGAAACTGGAGTGAAATTTTTATACTGAGATTTATTTGGCCTTTGGACGTTTGGCCTTTGGAGTTTTCCTCTATGAAAAGCATGACTGGTTTCGGGCGCGCGACGGCGGCGCTGGGCACGGATACGCTCACGGCCCAGGTAAACTCCGTGAACCGCAAGACTCTCGATTTGATGGTGTCGCTGCCCACCGAATGGGAATCGCTCGAAGCCGCGGTGAGCGATCTCGTGCGCAAGTATGCGCTGCGCGGAAAAATCCATGTGAAGTTCGAAGTCACCGGACGCGACGCGGCGCAGGCAGCGCCATGGGACGAAGCCACGGTCGCTGCGAATCTGGAGAAACTTTCCGCGTTCGCCTCGAAACAAGGGATCACGTTTTCACCCACGGCGGAGCTGGTGTGGCAGATCGCGAGCGCTCAACGCAAAGGCGCCGCGCTGCCACCGGTCGATGAGGTGAAGGCGGTCGTGCTCGCGACCGCGGAGGAAGCATTGCGGGCATTTTCGGCGATGCGCGCGGAGGAAGGCGCGGCGTTGCTCGCGGATTTCGAGACGCGTCTCGCGACGTTGCTGACGCATGTGGCGACGATCACGGAGCGCGCACCGCAAGTGGCGCCCGCGTATCGCGAGTTGTTGTTGAAGCGACTGCGCGATGCCGGACTCGAGATCAACGTCGAGGACGAACGCGTGTTGAAAGAAATCGCGCTGTTCGCAGATCGCTCGGATGTGACCGAGGAGCTCACGCGGTTGCGGAGTCATCTCGATCAATTCGCGGCGTTGTTGCGCACGGACGGCGAAATCGGGCGCAAGGCGGAGTTTATCCTTCAAGAGATCGGTCGCGAAGTGAACACGACCGGCGCGAAGGCCAACGATCTCACGATCGCGCGCTCGGTGATCGAATTGAAAAACGAGCTCGAACGCATCCGCGAACAGATCGCGAATGTAGAATAGGGCGCCGCGAATTCTTGTATCAACGGCGCGGATACAGGACCGGCGCACGTCACTGCGGCCCGGGCAGTGGAGCCGGCGTGGGGTCGGGCTGCAGGCTCTTCGACTGCGCGTGGCTGCGCATTGCGCGCGGACTGGTTTGATAGATCGTCCGGAAAACGCGGTTGAATTGGGACAACGAGGCGAAACCGCAGGCAGTTGCGATTGCGGCGATGGGTTGCTGGCTCTCGAGCAGGAGGGCGCGCGCGCGTTCCGCCCGATAGCGCGCGAGGTACTCGACGAAACGCAGGCCGGTCGCGTGGTGAAAGATCCGGCTGAAATGGCCTTCGCTGACGCCGAGGCGCGCCGCGAGCGCATCGAGCCGCAACGGCGACGTGTATTCGGAATAAACGATCGCGCAGGCTTTCGCCACGGTGGCGGGCAACGCGGCCGGCGCGGTGACCAGATGCTCGGTCAGCATCAAGGCGAGCCGGTCGGCCGCGAGTTGCATGAGGCGCACGAGCGCTTCCCGGCGTCGCGGCAGGACGACCGGGCTTTGCACACGCAATGCGACGAGCGCTTCACTCGAGAGCTTGATCCCCGCGCGGCCCAGGAGATGGCGCGCACGATTGTTGGTGGGAGTGGATGCCGGCTCCCCGGCGCAGCCGGCGAGTACGAGATGCCCCACCGATTGCCCCCCGATGCGGACCGGGACGAGAGCCTCCCAGAGACCGGCGTCGCAGGAAGCGATGGCGGCTTTTTGGCCCGCCTCTTCGCGCAGTTTCTGACGAAAATGAACGCATAGCTGGCACCCGGGTTGGTCGCTCCACAGCCGCGTGCATAACGGGGCCGGCCCTGTTGCATTGAGTTCGGCGGCTGGCTCGGTTTCGGGCCAGAAATGGATGACAAGCCCGGTGGCCTCACGGAAATCATCCACCAGCTCCTTCAGCGCGGGCAGATTTTGGATACGGCTGGCAAGCGCGTGGCGGATGATTTGCGGCATACCCCAGCTTAATGCGTCGGCGGACGGCAGACTCAGCACTTGTTGCGATACACTGCGCAAAAAATGATATCAGTTTATGCGCATGGCTTGCCAACGGACGAGGAGCCGGTTTCTGCCCATGTCTGTTAATTTAGAGAGGTAGAAGCGGCTGATGCTGCCTCCTCCGAACCTATCAACGATTCGCCCACCAACTCATGAAAACTCCCTCTGTCACTGTTCCCGCCAACGTGCTCGCGACTGCTCGTAGCCGTGTGCCTTTCGCGGTCCCACCCGAGGCTGCCGAGATCCTCGCGGCGGCGCCCGCTGTCACCGTTGCGAACAGTGTCGATCAATTGGTCGAGCTGGCGGTGCGCGATGCGCAGCATGGCTGGCATGAGGTCGCCTACGATGTGCCCGGAAAGGGGCGGGTGGTGGAGGCGAAGGTTTGCCGCGCGCGCAACGGCATCGCGGCCAATTACCTCGACCCGTACATGCGCCGCCGCGATCCGGATTGCATGGTCATCGGCGACAATCGCCCGACGGACAAACCGACTTATCGCGAGCAGTTCAAAACGGATTTCGCCGGGACCCGCGCCGAGACGTTCGCGTGGCTGAAGACCCAGCCTTTGGCGGTGTTTCCTTTCATCGCCGGCATGCCTGGAAAAGGTGTGCACGCCTTGGTGATCGCGCCGGACAACGCCGGCTTTTTTGCCCTCGGGCTGGCATTGCTGCAGGGCATGTTGACGCCGGATGAAGTGCCGGCCGACTTCTCGCCCAAGGCTGTGATTTATGTCGCGCCGCCGTTCCGGCACACGCACTTCGCGGGCAAGCAGATCGTGGTGCACAACCGCCTCGATGGGTTGCACGAACTTTTCAGCTATAATCTCTACCCGGGACCGAGCGCGAAGAAGGGCATTTACGGCGTTCTTCTGAATCTCGGGGAAAGCGAAAACTGGACCACCATCCATTGCTCGACCGCCATGGTCGTCACCCCGTACGGAAACAAGCTCGTGATCTGTCATGAAGGCGCGAGCGGCGGCGGAAAGAGCGAGATGCTGGAGCACGCGCATCGTCAGCCCGATGGCAGTCTTTTGTTGGGCCGCAATCTCGTGACCGGCGATGAGCGCACGCTCACCCTGCCGCGCACCTGCGAGGTGCGGCCGGTCACGGACGACATGGCGCTGTGTCATCCGTCGCTCGAAAAAGGTCGTGGCAAACTCTCCTTGCAGGACGCGGAAGACGCGTGGTTTGTGCGGGTGAACCACATCGAAAACTACGGCACCGATCCGCATCTCGAAGCGCTCACGATCAATCCCAAGCAGCCGCTCTTGTTTCTGAACATCGAGGCGAATCCCGGCGCGACTGCGCTCATCTGGGAACACATCGAGGACAGCCCGGGTAAACGTTGCCCCAATCCGCGCGTGATCGTGCCGCGGACCTTGGTCCCTGGTGTGGTCAGCGGTCCGGTCGATGTGGATATCCGCAGTTTCGGCGTGCGCTGTCCGCCCTGCACACGGGACAATCCCACGTACGGCATCGCCGGTCTGTTTCACGTGCTGCCGCCTGCGCTCGCATGGCTGTGGCGCTTGGTCGCACCGCGCGGCCATGCGAATCCCAGCATCGTGCAGAGCGAAGGCATGAGCTCGGAAGGCGTGGGCTCGTACTGGCCCTTCGCCACCGGACGCCGGGTCGATCAGGCCAACCTGCTGCTGCGTCAGATCGTGGATCATCCCGCGGTGCGCTACATTCTCGTCCCGAACCAGCATGTGGGCGCGTGGGAAACGGGCTTCATGCCGCAATGGATCACGCGCGAGTATCTGGCGCGTCGCGGCGGGGCCCGGTTCACGTCGGAAGAATTGAAAGCCGCCCGCTGCCCCTTGCTCGGTTACACGCCGCACAAGATCGAAGTCGAAGGCCGCACCATCGGTTCCTGGTTCTTCGAAGTGGATTTGCAGCCCGAGGTGGGGCCGGCCGCGTACGATCGCGGCGCGCAGATCCTGGCCGAGTTCTTTGCGCGTGAGCTGGCCGCCTTCCGCGAGCCCGACCTCCTGCCGCTGGGCCGCGAGATCATCGAGTGCTGCCTCGCCGGCGGCACGCTCGAGGACTACGAAAAACTCATTCCGCACGGAACGCTGGCCGTCGAGTAGGGCGTATTCGAAAAGTGAATACTTGTTGAAGCTCTCCCGGGAAACCGGGGAGCTTCCCGCGTCTGATTTCGCGTCGGCGGGAAGCTCAGCTTTTCTTTGACGAATAAAGCGCGACCAAGGCGGCGCCGATCGCCTGCGAAAGTTCGCCGAGCGTGGCGGGGACGATCTGCACGGTGTCGCGTTGTGCCGGGAAAAGATACGGTCGTGCCGCCGCGGTGAGCGTGCGCAGGTAACGCGCGCGAAACTCGGGCGTGGTCGCCCCGGGATCCATCAGGCCGCCGCCGATGACGACGTATTTCGGATCGAGCGCCATGACGAGGTTGGCGACGTGCAGACCCAATGCTCGTGCTTGGAAGTCGAACATCGCGAGCGCGAGCGGATCGCCTTCCTGTGCGCGTCCGCGCAGCGAGAGGATTTTTTCCTTCGTGCCCAGCGCCGAGTGTGCGAGCTCGTGATCGGGATATTGTTTTAAAAATTCCTCCAACAACTGCGGCAGTCCCGAGATCGTCGTGTACGCTTCGACGCAACCCCAGTCGCGTCCGCAACCGCAGCGGAACGGACGGATGCCGCCGAGCAGGTGCAGCGGTGCGGGCATGTGGCCGGCTTCCATGCCGGCGAGCGTGTCGCCATCGAGCGGGAGACCGTTGGCGTCGATGAACGCGGCGCCAAGTCCCGAGCCGGGCGCGAGCATGAGGACGGAAGCTTTTTGATTGCCGCGCACACGTTGGGCTTCGCCGACGCCGCCGTAGTTGCCGTCATTGCCCGAGACGAGCGCGATCGGGCGGCCCGCGGCGCGGGCGAGAGCGGCGGCGTAGTCGTTGTGGAAATCCCAACCTTCGAAACTCGCCGGAAGATTCGCCGTGCGATCGAGTACGCCGGGACGTTGATAAGGCCCGGGGATGGCGAGGCCGACACCGCGCACCTGTTCCCACGAGAGGCGGTTTTCTTCGAGGAATCCGGTGACGCCTTGTATCCAACCTTCAATGACAGCCTGCGTGCCGGCTTGCGAGTTGGTCGAACTCTGGCGGAGGTGGTTGGAGATGGGCGTGCCATCGGCCCAGACGCCGCCGGTTTTGGAGGTGGTTGCACCGCTGTCGGTGCCGATGAAAATATCGGGTTGGGGCATGGCGAAGCAGGAGATACGAGGCGGATGAACGAGAGGTGAAAATCCGAAACGGGCGACTTCGCCGGGCCTGGAAGCGCCGGGCAACGCGAGGTGCGTTCTAAGAGTTGAGCGGCGCCGGCATCGGCGTGCGCCACGTGTGCCAGAGATAGAGAATCACGCCGACGCAGATGCCGCAGTCGGCGATGTTGAAGGTGGGGTAGATGTAGTTGCCGAAGTGAAAATCGAGGAAGTCCACGACGTGTTTGTAGGCGATGCGATCGACGAGGTTGCCGACGATGCCGCCGCAGAGGAGCCCGAAGCTCACTTGCACGGAACGGATGCGGAGCCCGAGCGTGCGCCGCCAGAAGAAAATCGCGACGAGCGTGCCGAGCGCGAGGATGGCGAGGAGGGTGCTTTTTCCCGAAAGGATGCTCCACGCGGCGCCGGTGTTACCGACGTGAATGAGGTAGAAAAAGCCCGGGATCACGACGATGTCCTGGATGTTGTCGTGATCGTGATAGTGGCTGAACGGGATGTTTTGGACCACCCAGAGTTTCGTGAGCTGGTCGAGCACGAAGAGTGTCAGCGCGATGATCCACAGCAGGCGATACGCGCGGATGCGTTCCCAGCGGGCACGAGGCCGTTCGGTGGACGGGGCATTGAGGAGTGACGAAGGAGAGGGCTCGGTCATCGGAGCGGCTGAGGTGTGGCGGAAAACAACCGCGAAGAGAGCGCGGTGAGGAGCCTGAAATCAACCCCGCAAGCGGGCAGGCTCAGGCATTTTCGCGGTTGGAGAGGGTGAGTGAATAGCGGTGTGTATCGTGCCGGCGGGTCCAGCCGCGACGTTCCCAGTAGCGATTGCCGGATTCGTTGTTGGCGAGCACTTCGAGATGGACCTTGTCGATGCCTTCGCGGGCGAGTGCATCGAGGCAGCGGGAAACGAGTGCGCGGGCGATGCCGCGTCCGCGGAAGCGTTCGTCGACCGCGACATGTTGCAAATAACCGCGCCGGCCATCGTGGCCGCTCAACGCGCTGCCGACGAGAAGGCCATCGATCTCCGCGATGAAGCTGAGGCCCGGATTGCGCGCGAGGTAGCGGGCGATGGCTTCGCGCGAGTCGGCCTCGCGCACACAAATCCCGGCGGTGCGCTCCCAGAGCGCGAGCACGGCGTCGTAGTGAGCGACGGTGAATTCGAGGAGCGTCATGGGTGCGAAGGGTTGAATAAAAAAGAAGGGCCGGCGTGAAAGGCCGGCCCGTGAAGAGAGAAACTGCGGATTATTCGTCGTCGCCGCCGTCGTCGCTGAGTTTGGCACCTTCTTCGCCGAGTTCGCCGAAGAGGCCGGCGGCCGAGCGGGTGCGCATGCGGTTGCGTTCGATTTCCTTCTGGGCTTCCGCCGAGTAGCGGGTGAACGGCACCGCGAGAAGGCGCTCCTTGGCGATCGGCTTTTGCGTGGCTTCGCAGATGCCGTAGGTGCCGTTGTGGATGCGCTTGATGGCGGCTTCGATTTCGGCGAGCGCTTCCTGTTCGCTGGAGACGAGGCTCAGCGCGAAGTCGCGGTCGAAGGTGTCGGTGCCGGCATCGGCCATGTGCTGGCCATAGCTGGAAAGATCGCCGGCGTCGTCCTTGGAGGAGCGTTTCAAGGTCTCTTCCGAATGGAGCTCGATACCCGCGGTGAGGTGGGCGCGCAGTTCCAGGAGGAGCTTGTAATAGCGGCGATATTTTTCCGGCACGCTTTCCGGGTCGATGACGTTTGCGGGCTTCTGCGCCTTCTTGGGATTGAAGCCCAGAATGTCGGCGAGAGACGCGGCTTTGACGTGAGAAGGCTGGGCCGGTTTTTCGAGCTTGGTGAGATCGATGCGCGGCTTGGCGGCGGGGGCAGGCTTGGGTGCGGCGGGGGTGGATTCCGGCGTTGCGACCTTGGCGGTTTTTGCGATCTCGCGCACCTCATCGAGGCTGAAGGCGATCGGCTTGGACGCCTTCTTGGAGCCGAGGATCCGGCTCCGGAGCAAATCGCGAGCCTTGGTTTTACCGCCGGTTTTTTCGACTGCGCGCGCGGGAGCGGCTGCGGGCTTGGCGGCCGCCTTGGGGGCGGGCGCGGGTGCCGGCGCTACCTTGCCGTTGGAGGCAGGCTTGGCGGGAGCCTTGGCCGGAGCGGCGGGCTTGGCGGCGGATTTAGCGGCGGGTTTGGCGGAAGATGTGTTTTTTTTGGCGGGCACGAGAGTGACTTTCTTGGATGTCGTGGGCGCGCGCTTCGAAGGCTTTGCGTTTTTCGTCGCTGGAGCCGCCTTGGCCGGTTTGGCCGACTTGGGCGGAGGAGCCGCTTTTTTCCGGGCTGGTTTCGCCGGTTTGACGGCTTTCGCCGGCTTGGCCGGTTTGCGGGCCTTGGCGGATTTGGAGGCGGTTGGCGGACGTGAAGATTTTGACGCTTGGGCGGATCGGGCGGGCTTGGACGGTTTGGCTGAAGGTTTTTTCCTGGCTGCAGGGGCTGGTTTTTTGTGCTTGGCCATGGGTGGTGGGTTTTTTGGGGAGGAACGATGGGCTAAATTTTTAACGCCTCCGAACATCTCGGGCAGACATCGCCCTGGGTGGAGGCCTCAAGAACCGGAACCCAGCGCCAGCAACGCGGACAGCGCTGGTGGTTGAGCTCCTGACAATGATGAACGGTGATCGCGAGAGGTGTGTCGGCTGCGGCGGGCGCGAGGCTGACATGTGAGACGATCAAGAGTTCGGGGAGAAAATCGCGGTGTTTTTCCAGGGTCTTGAACGTGGCGTCGTCGGAAGCGCCCGCGATCGTGAGCGCGGCGTCGAGCGATTTGCCGAGCTTGCTGGCGGCGCGATGCGGCTCGATTGACTCGTTGGCGAGCGCGCGGACTTTGAGCAGCGCGGCGATGTCGCTTTCGATCTCGGGATTGAGCCAGCCTTCGGGGGTGACGGGCCAGTCCTGGAGATGGATGGAATCGTCGGCGTATTCGCTGCGCGCCACGCCAAAGGACCAGGCTTCGTCGGCGGTGTAGGTGAGCACCGGTGCGAGGATTTTCACCAGCGTCTGGAAGATGTGGTGAATCGCAGTCTGCGAGGAGCGGCGGAGCTGACTGGCGGTGCCGTGCGTGTAGAGGCGGTCCTTGAGGATGTCGTGATAAACCGCGGAGAGCGTGCTGGAGCAGAACTGGCTGCAGAGCTGGTACACGCGATGGTATTCAAAATGATCATACGCGTGTTCGCACTCGCGCAGCAGCACCGCGGTCTGGTGGAGCGCCCAGCGGTCGAGCGTATCCATCTGCTCGAGCGGCACGGCGTCGCGCGCCGGATCGAAATCGAAAAGATTGGAGAGCTGGTAGCGGAGGGTGTTGCGGAAAAGACGGTAGGCCTCGGCGACGATGTTGAGGATGCTCGCGGGGTCCTTGAGGTCCTTGTCGAGGTCGGAGACGCGGATGTCGTCGGTGAAGTTTTGCGACGAAATCCACAGCCGGATGACGTCGGCGCCGTACTGGGCGATGTAGTTGTCGGAGGTCGGCGGCTTTTCGTACTGGCCGGACTTCGAGATTTTTTTGCCGTCTTTGCCGACGATGAAACCGTGGGTGAGCACCGCCTTGTACGGAGCTTGTCCGTCGCAGGCGATGACGCTGGTCCACAGCGAGGATTGGAACCAGCCGCGATGCTGGTCGGAGCCTTCGAGGTAGAGATCGGCGGGCCATTGGGTTTCGCCCTGGGCGTTGCGGAGAACCGCGGCGTGCGAAGAGCCGGAGTCGATCCAGACATCGAGCGTGTCACGGCCGCAGCTGAGCGTTTCGGGCGCGGGCCAGCCGGCGGGCAAGGAAACGCCTTCGAGGATCTGCGCGGGGGGGGCGTCGTACCAGAAATTGGAACCGCGCGTGGCGATCTTGGCCGCGACCGCGCGGATCACGCCGGCGTCGAGGTAGGCGTTTTTCTTGTCGTCGTAGAATGCGATGATCGGCACGCCCCACGAACGCTGGCGGCTGATGCACCAATCGGGACGCGATTCGACGGCACCGCGGATACGGTTTTCGCCCCAGGCGGGAATCCATTGGACGCCGCCGATGGCTTTGAGGGCGTCCGGGCGGACGTTGTTTTTATCCAACGAAACAAACCACTGGTCCACCGCGCGGAAGATGATCGGCGTCTTGGAGCGCCAGCAATGCGGGTAGCTGTGGTTGTACTTGGCTTTCGCCAGCAGCGCGTTGGCGGCGGCGAGTTTTTTGAGGACGGCGAGATTGGCGGGCGACGGTTTCTTCGCGGCGAGGTCTTCGACCGTTTCGAGCGTGGAAACACCGACGAGATCGGCGGGCACCTGGCCATCGTCGAGATAACGGCCGTCGTCGCCGACGGGGCAGTAAATTTCCAGTCCGTACTTAAGGCCGGTGAGATAATCTTCAGAACCATGCCCCGGCGCGGTGTGGACGGCGCCGGTGCCGCTCTCGGTCGTCACGTAGTCGGCGAGTACGACGGGGGACGGGCGGTCGATGAAAGGATGGCGCGCGGCCAATCCCTCCAGAGCCTGACCGCGAATGACCACTGACGAATCTCCGCTGACGAACGATTCGGGCAGTGTCTTCGAGGTCTTGGCGGCGGTGATGACGCCTTCGAGCAGCGCTTTTGCGACGAGGATGCGCTCGGCGCCGAGGTCGGCGACGACGTATTCAATTTCTGGATGCAGCGCGATGGCGAGATTCGCGGGGATCGTCCACGGCGTGGTGGTCCAGATGACGACGGAAAGCGGTTTGTCGGACGGAAGGTTGAACTTCGTGGCTTCGTCCGCCGGCACCGCGAATTTTACCCAGATGGCGGTGGAGATATGATCCTTGTATTCGATCTCCGCTTCGGCGAGCGCGGTCTCGAAGGGGATGGACCAATAGACGGGTTTCTTGCTGCGGTAAACGAGGCCCTTTTCGACGAAGGCGGCGAAGGTGCGGATGATGTCCGCTTCGTATGCGGGGGCTTTCGTTTTGTATTCGTTTTTCCAATCCGCGAGCACGCCGAGGCGTTTGAACTGCTTGGTCTGGGTTGCGATCCAAGTCTCGGCAAACGCGTCGCACAACGAGCGCATCTCGGCCGTGGAAACTTGTTTGTTTTCGCTCTGCAGCTGGCGGACGACCTTTTGCTCGATCGGCAGGCCGTGGCAGTCCCAGCCGGGCACGTAGGGCGTGCGGTATCCGCGCAGGGATTTGTAGCGAAGCGTGATGTCCTTGAGCGTCTTGTTCAGCGCGGTGCCGATGTGGACATCGCCATTGGTGAAAGGCGGGCCGTCGTGCAGGACGAAGGTGCGGGTGTTCGGTTTACCGTCGGGGCCGAGCGCGCGTTTTTTTTGAATGGCCTGATAAAGACCGATCCTCTCCCAATGCGCGAGGCGTGCCGGTTCGCGTCCAACGAGGTTGGCGCGCATCGGAAAATCCGTCTTCGGGAGATGCAGTGTGTCTTTCAGGTCTTGCGCCATACCAAAAATGAAAAGCGCGCAAGGCTATGTCGGGAGGGGGGGCAGTCAAGGGAAGATCCCGCTTTTAAAATCCCGACGGCGCGGCGGTCTGCCGTACGCGGAAACACGTTCAGCGGGCGATGCGTGCGGCGAGCGCGAGCCCGGCTTGGATGCAGGCCGGAACGGAGATGCCGTCGCCCACCTGGCCACCCACAAAAAGCCCGTCGAAAGCCTGCTCCGCACGCGCGATCACCTCGAGAAAACGCTCGTGGCCGAGATTGTACTGCGGGATGGCGCGCGCGCTGACGTTGTGGCGGACAAAAACCGGTTTGCCCGACACGCCGAGCAGCTCGCGCAGATCGGGCGCGATCATTTCCAACAAGCGATCAGGGGGCAGATGAGCGAGCGCCGGCTGCCGCGTGCCGCCGACGAGCACCGTCAGCGCGACATGACCCTCGGGAGCGCGTTGTGGGAAAAGCGACGACGAGAACAACACGCCGAGGATCTGGCGGCGCTCGACTTCAGGTACGAGCATGCCGAAGCCATCGAGCGGATGCGCGACTTGATCGCGGCGATAACCGAGAAACAGCGATGCCACGGCCGGGTAGGCGACATCGGCGAGTTCAGCGAAGGGGCGACTCGGCGATTCGGCATCACCCTGCGGATCGGACGTGATGACGAGTTTCGCCAGCGCGTGTGCGGGAACCGTGAGAAGCACGGACGCGCAGTCCTCCGCCTGCAAGGGCGACGCGGCGTTGTCGGCGCGCATGGGATCCGTCGTGCGGAAAGCGATGCGCCACGGCGCGCCGGGCGCGGAGGGAGGCGTGAGCGTTTCGAGTGTGGAGTTGAGGCGGATGCAGTCAGCCGGCAACGCGCGCGCGAGTGCGTCGGGCAGCATCTGCAACCCATCCCGAAATGAGATCAGGCGTGTTTTGGGTTCGCCGCGGCGTTTGCGATCGCGTGCGGCAGCGATGAGGCCGCGGATGAGTGAGCCATGCGATTGCTCGGCCTGCCACAGGAGCGGGAATGCATGACGCGCGGAGAGTTTTTGCGGATCGCCCGCGTACACGCCGGCCACGAGCGGGTTGAAGGCGTAGTCGAGCAACTCCGCGCCGAAGTGCTCGCTCACAAACGCCGCGACGGAGACATCGGCTGGACGCGTGCGACGTGAGAAAAACAGATCGCGGAAAATGCGCAGCTTGCCGCGTCCCGAGAGCAGTGGCGTGGCGATCAACGACGGCGGCGACATCGGCGCCGGGCAGGGGCGACCGCCGCGGACGATGAAGCGTTTTTTCGCGATGCTCGAAGCCGGCGTGATTTCGGAAGCAAGACCAAGCTCCTGGAGGAACGTCGCGATGGCGCGGCTGTTTTCCTGGAAGGAATTGGGGCCTGCTTCAACCAACCAGCCCTCGGGCGAACGCTCGCTGCGAATCACGCCGCCGACGCGCGGTGCGGACTCCAGCAAGATCACGCGGCGTCCGTATTGAGAAAGTTGATACGCGGCGGCGAGTCCGGCGATGCCGCCGCCGATGACGGCGATGGGAAGGGAAGTGGCGGGCGGGGAATCGTTGTCCACGACGTTCACGTCTGCTCGGTGCCTCGGCGGTTAAAAACGGATCAGTTTTTCCACGTCGTCACCGTATCCACGAGCGCCTGCATGCACTCGATTTTGGCGGACGGCGTGATGCCGTGGCCGAGGTTGAAGATGTGGCCGGTCGAGCCGCGCATCGCATCGAGGATGCGCGATGTTTCGCGGCGCACGATCTCGGGCGTGGTTTGCATGAGCACCGGATCGAGATTTCCCTGGAGAGCGATGTTGGCGGGGAGATTGCGGCGGGCGATCGCGATGTCGTGGGTCCAGTCGATGCTGATCGCACGCACACCGGAAAACGCCTGGTCGGTGAGCTGCGGCGCGGTGCCTTTGGCGTAAAGGATGACGGGAAAATCCTGCGGCAGCGCAGCGACGATCTGACGTATCCAGCGCAAGGATGCGGCCTCGTAATCGGCGCCGGAAACGATGCCGCCCCACGAGTCGAAGATCTGGATCGCGTCGGCGCCGGCGCGGATCTGCATCTGGAAATAAACGATGAGCGCCTCGGTGAGTTTTTCGAGGAGCGCGTCGAACATCGCGCGATCGGTGTAGAACAGAAGTTTGATGCGCTCGAAATCGTTGGAGCTGCCGCCCTCGACCATGTACGTGGCGAGCGTCCACGGGGAACCGCCGAAGCCGAGCAGCGTTTTTTCGCCGAAGGCGGAGGTGGGCGTGAGTTCTTTTTTGAGCAGGCCGAGTGTGTCGGCGACGTAAGCGAGTTTTTCGGGAATCGCGGAGGCGGGCGCGAGCGCGTCAACCTGCGCGCGCGTTTCGAGGCGATAACTCATGGCGATGCCGCCGGTCTCGCGAAACGAATAAGGCTGCCCGAGCGCTTCGGGGATCACGAGGATGTCCGAGAAAAGGATCGCGGCATCGAGGCCGGGGAAACGACGCAACGGCTGCAGCGTGACCTCGGTGGCGACGGCGGGCGTCTTCACCATTTCGAGAAAAGACGACTTCGCCTTGAGCGCGCGATACTCCGGCAAATACCGGCCCGCCTGGCGCATGACCCAGAGCGGCGGACGCTCGAGCGGCTGACAGCGGAGGGCGGAGAGAAAACGATCGCGGGAGGTCATGGATGGGCGAAAGGCGAAGGACGATGGGCGGTGGGCGGAAAGGGGAACTTTCAACGTTCAACGCCGAACGCTCAACGCTCAAGTGTGGCGTTGCGCGATCGCGACCGCGATCACACCCAGTCGCGCGGGCGCAGGAAGTCTTCGTGAAGGCGCGCTTCGGGCGTGCCGGGCGCGGGCTGGTAGTTGTAATCCCAGCGCACGAGCGGCGGCAGGCTCATGAGGATGGATTCGGTGCGGCCACCGCTTTGCAGGCCGAAATGCGTGCCGCGATCCCACACGAGATTGAACTCCACGTATCGACCGCGTCGATACAACTGCCATTGACGCTCGCGCTCGCCGTAGGGCGTCGCTTTGCGGCGCGCGACGATCGGGCGATAAGCCGGGATGTACGCATCGCCGACGCTGCGCATCAGCGCGAAGCTTTGTTCAAAACCGAGGTCGTGGAAATCGTCGAAAAACAATCCGCCGATGCCGCGCGGCTCGGCGCGGTGTTTCAGGAAAAAGTAGTCGTCGCACCATTTTTTGAAGCGCGGATAAAGCGTTTCCCCAAATGGCGCCACCGCGTCGCGCGCCACGCGATGCCAATGCACCGCATCCTCTTCGTAGCCGTAGTACGGTGTGAGATCGAAACCGCCGCCGAACCACCAGACGGGATTTTCGATTTTTGAGTTTTGATTGTGGGTTTTGGCGTCGCCCGGGACGTCGCTGTTTCCGGCGTGTGCGTAGAAGAAGCGGACATTGGCGTGACTCGTGGGCACGTGCGGATTGCGCGGGTGAATGACGAGGGAAACGCCGAGCGCCTCCCATTTTTTCCCCGCAAGCTCGGGACGATGCGTGGTGGCGGAAGGCGGGAGTTTGTCGCCCGAAACATGCGAGAAGGCGACGCCGGCTTTCTCGAAGACCGCGCCTTCGGAAAGGATGCGCGTGCGGCCACCACCGCCTTCGGGGCGTATCCAATTATCGGTTACAAAGTCGGCGGCTCCGTCCTCCGCGGCGAGATCGCGGCAGATGGCGTCCTGCAGGCCGAGCAGGTAAGTTTTGACGGCGGCGAGATCGGGCATGGTGCCGGAAAGTAGCGGGTGGCGAGTGGCCGGTAGCGAGTAGAAAACGGGCTGACGCGGTTTCGAAGCGCCAGCGGTTATTCAGTACTCCTCACGACTCCGCGGCCCGCATTAGAGCGGATGCGGGAAAGCAAACCGTAGCGCGGACTGACCAAGGCAGAGATAAGAAAAACTGCGCCAAGGCAGAGCACGATGCTCGCCCCGCTCGCGAGGCCGGCGTGATAGCTGAGCAGGATGCCGGCGAACGTGCCGAAGAGCGCGACGCACACCGAGGTGATGAGCAGGCGGCCGAAATGATCGCACCACAGATACGCGGTGACGGCGGGCAGAAGAAAAAGCCCGAGCGCGAGTACGATGCCCATCGCTTGAAGCGCGGCGACGAGGTTGAGCACGATGAGCGCGAGCAAGCTGAGATGCATCCAGCCGCCGCGTCCGCCAGTTGCGCGGTTGAAAATGGGATCGAAGGTTTCCAGCAAAATGCCGCGGCGGAACACGAGAAACACGATCACCGTGAGTGCGCTCGCGGCGGCCGAGAGACGCAAATCGGCAGGGCTCACACCGAGAATGTTTCCAAAGAGGAAATGCATCAGATCGATGCGGGCGCGCATGAGGCTGACGAGGGCGACGCCGGCGGCGAAGAAGATCACAAACAACGAGCCAAACGCGGCGTCCTCTTTCACTCGCGTGAGTCGACTCAGCAACGCGCTGCCGAGCGCGGTGAGCAGTCCGGCGATGAGCGCGCCGAGGAAAAGCGCGAGTGTGTTGGTGCCGAAAATCAGAAAGGCGAGGGCGACACCCGGCAGCAGCGAGTGCGAGAGCGCGTCACCCATCAATGCGAGCCGTCGCAACACGAGGATCGCGCCGAGCAAGCCACCGCTGAGGCTCAGCAACGCCGCGGAGCAGAGTCCGCGTTGCATGAACCCGAAGGTGAACGGCTCGATGAAAAGTTCGTGGAAGGACATGCGACGTCGCGGAAAACTTCAGCCGGGAAACTGTGCGGTACGCACGCCGTGCAGCGGATCGTGCTCGTGCACGCAATGGCCGCCGCGGTAAGCGAGGTCGATATTGGCGGGCGAGAGGACGGACGCGGTTTCGCCGGCGGCGATGAGGCGTGTTTTGAGCAGCACGGCGTTTTCGAAATGTTCGCGCGCGAGACCCAGATCGTGGATCACCGCGAGCACGGTGCGGCCTTGCGCGCGCCAGCTGCGGAGAATGTGCACGAGTTCTTCCGTGGCGTGGATGTCGAGACCGGCAAACGGCTCGTCGAGGAGGAAAATATCGGCGCCTTGCGCGAGCGAGCGAGCGAGGAAGACGCGTTGTTGTTGTCCACCGGAAAGCTGGCTGATCTGGCGCGTGGCGAGATCGGCGATGTCGAGTTCTTCCAGCGCGCGATCGACGCAGGCGTGATCGTGACGCGAGAAGCGCGAAAACAAGCCGAGCGACGGATAGCGCCCTTGTTCGACCACGCCGCGCACGGTGATGGGGAAATCCCAATCGAGCAGATGGCGTTGCGGGAGATAAGCGAGGCGCGGCAGTTGGTGATGCGTGTGATGATCGCCGATGCGGATCTCGCCGCTCGCGAGCGGATGCCAGCCGAGGATGGCGCGCAGCAGCGTGGATTTGCCAGCGCCGTTGGGGCCGAGCACGGCGGTGAGACTGCCGCAAGCGACGGCCGCGCTCACATGATCGAGCGCGACGACGGCACCATGGCGCACGGTGACATCGACGAAACGCAGGATGTTGTGAGTGGAGGAAGGCACGACGATGACGCGCACGCGGCGCGCGGAGAGACGGACGTTATTTCAGCGCGGCCTCGATGGTGTCGAGATTGCTGCGGATCATTCCGAGAAAGGTGGCGTTCGAAGAACCGGGAGCGCCGAGGCTGTCGGTGTGCAGTTCGTGCACGGAAACACCCGCCTCGCGCGCGATGAGGGCGGGGACTTTGGGGTTGCTCGTGGTTTCGATAAAAATGGCCGGCACTTTTTCGTGACGAATGAGGCGCACGATGCGCGCGAGCTGGCGGGCGCTGGGTTCTTGTCCGGGGGCGAGACCGGAAATCGCGATGATCTTGAGACCGTAGGCCTCGCCAAAATAGCGCAGCGATTCGTGGGACGTGATGAGTTTGCGTCGCTCGAGCGGAAGCGCGGCGAGGCGTGTGCGGACGAGCTCATCGAGCGAAGTGAGTTCGGTTTCGTACGCAGTGGCGCGTGAGGCGATGGCGGCGGCTTCGGCGGGGACCAGTTTTTCCAACGCTTCGCGGATGTTGGTCACGTACTGCGCGACAAGACGCAGATCGTGCCACGCGTGAGGATCTTCTTCGCCGTGGTGATGGTGCGCGTGGTCGTGATCATGATCACCCTGTGCGTGTGAATCATGATAACGCAGCGGCGTGATGCCCGTTGTCGCGACGACCAGCGTGCCGCGGAAGCCGGAATTTTCGATGAGCTTCGCCAGCCAGCCTTCGAAGCCAAGTCCGTTGACAACGATCATGTCGGCGCGCGCGAGCAGACGAAGATCCGCGGGCGTGGGATCGTAGCTGTGCGGATCGCGGCCGCGGTCGACGAGGCAGCGCGCATCGATCGCGTCGCTTCCGAGCGTGCGGACGAAGTCGTCGAGAATCGTGGTCGTGCTGACGACGATCGGCTTGGCCCACGCGACCGAGGCGAGGAGAAGAAATGCGAGTGTCCGCAATGCGTGCATGAGCCGGACTATAACAAAGTTGTCCAGCGGCTCGTCATGCGTGGCGAAAAACCGCGAAAAGCTGAGTGCCGGGTGAGATGAGGAAAGGCGTGCAAACGCTTATTTCTTTCCGGGGCGCACAGGCACGAATTTTACCGAAGGACCGGCATCGAGTTCTTCCGGTTGCTCTTCGGGCTGCGCGGATTGATCGGGCGGGGAAACGGGAGAAACTGGAGAGACGGGCGATTCGGGACGGCGTGGCGCCGAAAGATTGGTGCGAACGGGGGCTCCTTCCGCTGTCGCTTTTGCGGGTGCGGCCGGTCTGATGGGCGAAGGTGCGGCAACGGGTGTCGCGGCGACCGGCGAAGTCGGCAGACTCGCGAATCCGCGTTCGATGAGCTCGATGGTTTTTAGGTCGCGGCTGCGGCCGATGTCCACTTCGCCGTTCCGGCCGAAGCTGCCCATGATCACCGTGATGATGCGGCGTCCATTGCGCTCGGCGGTCGCGGCCAGACAGTAACCGGCGGCGCGCGTGTAGCCGGTTTTGAGTCCGTCCACGCCATCGACGCGGCCGAGGAGTTTGTTGTGATTATCCATCACGAACGGCTCCAGTCGTTGGGCGGCGCCGAAGGTGCGGCGCTTGACGGAGCTGTAGCGCAGGATGTCTGACTTCAGAATGGCTTCGCGACTGAGGCGGGCAAAATCGGCGGGCGTGGTGAGGTCGCCATCGGCCTCGTTTCGGGAGCTGGGCGGCAAACCGTGTGGCGTGACGAAGCGCGTGTTGTTCATGCCGAGTGCGCGGGCGCGGGCGTTCATGCGCTCGACAAAAATCTCGCGGGAGCCGGCGGCGGCGCGGGCGAGGGCGGTGGCGGCGTCGTTGGCGGATTGAATCATAAGCGCGTAGAGGAGTTCTTCGACGGTGAATGTCTCGCGTGGATCGAGGTGCACCTGCGTGCCGCCCATGCGCCAGTCTTCCTCGGTGATGCGCACCGGCGTATCGAGCGAAAGCGTGCCGGCTTTGATGGCGTCGTCGACGATGAGAAACGTCATGATCTTGGTCATGCTCGCGGGCGGCGTGACGACATCGGGATTGTCTTCGAGCAGTACTTGTCCCGTCGCGGCGTCGATCACGATGTAGCCCTTATAGATGCCGGCGGAACCGGTGGCAGGCCGGCTGCGGCCGGTGTTTTGGGCGAGAAGAGGACCGGCGGCCACGAGAGCGACGGCGATCACCAAGAGACGTTTCAGACGCGCGAAAAACATGCGGCGCAGGAAGGGGTTTTTTGCGCGGCGCGGCGAGCGGAAAGAGGGTGCTATTTATCTGACGGGGCGATCGGGAGGAACGCGCGCGGCCCGGGGCTCACGCGGAGCGCCGCAACAGGAAGAGGTAACAAAAAGCGCTGCGCATCAGCGCGTGCGAAGACGTGCGATGAAACTCCAATCGCCCGTCGCATTTTGGATTTTGATGAGGAGCTGGTTCTTTCCCTTTTTGAGGCGAAGCGGAACGACATCGTCGTCCAGCCGGCTCATGCGGCGTATCCACCGATCGGAGCCAAGCTGACCGTTGAGCCAGATCTTCACGCCGTCGTCGCTGCCGAGTCCCAGCCACGCATCGGTTGCGGCAGGTGATTCAAATTCGGTCCATGCATAGCCGACGCTGTAGTCGTGTGCGCCAAAATCGATCAAGCCATCGCGCGAGACGACGCGTTGCCAGGTGAGCGCGCGCCCATCGATCATCTGCTGGTCTCCCTCGACGGGCTGCACCGAGGCGGCGCCGGAGTCGGTGAACCAGTCGCTGTTGAACGCGTCCATCTGGTCCGCGCGGGAAACGCCGGAGGAAACCTGCAGCGCCTTTAGCATCACGGTGTCGTCCTCGGCGACTTTCTCGACATCCATGAAATACTTTCCCTCCACGCGGATGGGTTTGAGCACGAGCCACGATGCGAGCGGGAGATCGTGCTGGGCCTCGCCATTGAGCCACGAAGTGTCGGCGGAAAGCGCGCGATTTTCCGGCGGCACGATCAAGCGGTAATCGAACACCGATGCGACGGCGGTTCCGCGTTCGATCGCAGGAAGCACGCCGGCTTGTTTTCGCAAGGCATCCACCAAGGGCGTGCGCATGGCTTCCGGCATTTCGGATGACGGCAGCAGCTCCACGGAAGTGATCTCGCCATCGGCTGCGACCGCGAGGCGCGCATCGACCCGCGAAACACCCCGCTGGCGAAGGCCATCGGGTTGAAACGGGTCGCCGATGAGAAGCGGGCCCGCCGTTGTTTGAGCGAAGTCAACGGGGCGCGTGAGCGAGAGATAATGCCAGCGGTCGGGCCACGAACGCGGATTGTTGGGATCGAGCTGGCCGAGAAGCTTCGTGAGTTTGTCGGCAAACGTCTGGATCGCTTGCAGATCGGAAGCCTGAGTGCTGAACAGGGGCACGCCGTCGCGGGAAAAAAGCATGAGATAGGCGCCCTCTTCGGGGCGGTAGCGTCGGAGAAAACTCATGGAGTTTTGATCGCGAAAATTCGCAACCAGCCAGGGCATGGACGTCACGGTTGTGATGCGGCGATGTTCCGCTTCGGAATGACGCACGCCGTAGAAAACCGCGCCGAGTTTTCCCGGATAGACACGCTGCGCGCGTTCGAAGACCGCGGTGAATGAGCGGATCATCGCCCACGACTCGCCGTCGTTGTGCGAGCCATAAATCGCGAGGAGCAACTCCGGCTCGGGCAGGCTGCTCAAGTCGGCGGGGACGAGTTCTTGGTTTTCCACGCGGAGCACATGGCCGATCAGATCCGATGTGGCCGCGCCCTTCGCGTCGGCCCAGCGCGCCGCGCGGGCGGGGCGGGAGGCGATTTCGCGGTGAAAGCGAAGGATGTCTTCCGGCGCGAGGCCGCGCATCAGTACACGTCGCCCGGACGTGCTGCTGGTTTTGAACAACGCCAGCGGACCGAGCACTTCGACCGGTTCGCCGCGGAATTTAGCGCCGGCGAGATCCTGCCAAGCGGAGGGCTTGGCCGACAGGGGAAGCGGTGAAAACGAAACCAGAATCGCGGCGGTTGAAACGATGGCGCGCAAAGCGACGCGCAAAGGAAACGCGGTGGGGTAGCGCATGGGGTGCGCAGAGACTCAGACGCGGACGCCGGCGCGTCAACGCAACGAGGTTGAGAGTGCGCGTGTGGCGTTTACGACTGGTTTCCGGCAACGGGCCGTCGCGCTCACTCGCCCACTTGCTCGATGGGCAGGTCGTGGAGCTTCAGTTCCGGATTCTTTTCGATGAAGTAGCGCAGCGTCCAATCGTTGGGAAACAGGACGATTGGGTTGTCGAATTTGTCCGTACCAAAACTCACCCCTTGCGCGACGATCAGCGACGACGGATTGGCGAGCGCGGGATGCGGCTCGACCCATTTGAGCAGCGTCCAAGGCGTGGGCTCGAGGCGCGACTCGGCGTTGTATTCGGATTTGAGGCGCCACTGCACGACTTCGAACTGAAGCGGACCAACCGCAGCGAGCAGCGTCGCTCCGGGAGGGGCGTTGCGGGCGTTGAAGGATTGGACAACACCCTCCTGCAAAAGCTGCTCGAGACCTGCGCGGTATTTCTTCGCGTCGCCGGTGTGCGGGTTGGAAATATAACTGAAGACTTCGGACGGGAAGCGCGGGATTTCGTCGTACGCGATCGCGCGATCTGCCGTCAGCGTGTCGCCAATGCCGAATTCGCTGTGGCCAACGAGCCCGATCACGTCGCCCGGCCACGCTTCGTCCACGGTTTCGCGATCGCGGCCGAAGAGTTTGTGAGACGAGGACAGGCGTACCTGTTTCCCCGTGCGCTGATGCGTGACGACCATGTCGCGCTCGAACTTGCCGGAGCACACGCGGAGGAAGGCGATGCGGTCGCGATGTTTCGCGTCCATGTTGGCCTGAATTTTGAAGATGAATCCGGAAAACTTCGGGTCGTCGACCGGCACTTCGCGCGCGACGGTGGGCTGGGGCGCTCCGGGCACCGACACGCTTACGGATTTCCGTGGCGCGGGCGGCACCGAGTCCTTGAGAAAACCATCGAGCAGAAGCTGGATGCCGAAGTTGTTCACCGCGGAGCCGAAATACACGGGCGTCTGCTGGCCCTTGCGAATCGATTCCAAGTCGAAGGGATGACCGGCGCCATCGAGCATCTCGAGTTGTTCCTGAACTTGCCCGAACGTGTAGTCGTCGAGCTTCGAGCGCACGAGCGGATCTTCGAGCGAGGCGACGCTGACGGGCGCTTGGAATTTTCCGCCCGGCACGCGTTCGAAAAGATGTACTTCGCGCGTGCGGCGATCAAAAACCCCGCGGAACGACGGGCCATTGCCCAAGGGCCACACGACGGGCGTGGATTGAAGGCCCAGCACACTTTCGAGTTCGTCCAAGAGCGCGATCGGATTGAGCGTCGGCCGGTCGCACTTGTTCATGAACGTGAAGATGGGCACGCCACGACGACGGCAGACCTCGAATAACTTACGGGTCTGGGTCTCCACACCTTTGGCGGCGTCGATCACCATGAGGGCGGCGTCCACCGCGGTGAGCACGCGGTAAGTGTCTTCGGAAAAGTCTTTGTGGCCGGGGGTATCGAGGAGATTGACCGCACAACCCGCGTAGTCGAATTGCAGCACGGTCGAGCTGACGGAAATGCCGCGCTGCTTTTCGAGCTCCATCCAGTCCGATGCGGTCGCGCGCGCGTTTTTCCTATCCTTCACGGCGCCAGCGAGATGGATGGCGTTTCCGTAGAGGAGGAATTTCTCGGTCAACGTGGTTTTGCCGGCGTCGGGATGCGAGATGATGGCAAAGGTGCGGCGGCGGGCGATTTCGGCGGCGGGCGACATGGGAAAGCGGACCAACGTAATGAGCAGCGCGCGCCGGACGATCAAATTTTGTCCACCACTCCCTTGGCGGCGCGGCTTTTGCGTGGTGGAGGCATGCACAAATGAGGTGTGTGCCTCAGTGCAATTTCCGCCGGAAAAAAGCTAAGGTTTTCCCTGAAACAGCCGTAGATTTTTGGGAACATATATGCTACATCAATTCGCAGTTACCCACCCCATCATGGTTATCGCGATTTCCGTCTTTGCGGCTTTCTACTTCACCGGCGTGTATTTGTTGGTCACTTCTCTCTCTCAAAAGCCTGAATGGTTTGAAGATGAGAACGGTGATCTCCACCACCTGCCGGACATCGATGCGGCCGGCCGCTAAGCATCCAGCCTCTCATCATTTTTCATCAGAAAGCGTCTCGCGTGAGCGGGGCGCTTTTTTGCGTGGACGGGCGGACGCGACCGGGAGGAATGCACACGAAGATTGCGCCGTGCGCGCTTTCGGTCAGCTGTAAGCATCTTTCCGGTCCATGGCTGAACTTGCTTACGAAACGATCCGCGCCGCGCTCACCTCGCATACTTTGTTCGAAGACAAAACCTGGCAGCTCTCGCCGGCCGCATGGCCGTTGACCGCCGGACAAGTCCAGGAACTCGAAGCCATCGGAACTGCCTGTCTCGATTATCATCAGGCTCTCGAGACGCTTTATCTGCGATCGGCTGCAGGAAAGAACCTCTTGCGCAACAAACCGCTGCTCGCGCCTTGGGTCGCCGAGTATCTCGACCGAGGCAAACCGGCTGCGTTGATCGCCCACGCGCGCGATCCGAAAAACCGCGGCGCCTTCCCCACGGTGCTGCGTCCGGACCTGCTGCTGACCGAGGATGGGTTCGTGATGAGCGAGCTCGATTCGGTGCCGGGAGGCATCGGGCTCACCGCGTTTCTCAACCGTCTCTACGGCGGGGATGTATCCGATTCTTCGATACTGGGCGGGCGCGACGCGATGATCCGCGGCTTTTATGACTCGCTTGCCGGTTTGCGGGAAGATCTCCGCAATCCGCTGATCGCGCTCGTCGTGAGCGACGAAGCGGCCACTTACCGGCCCGAAATGCACTGGCTCGCCGAGGAGCTGCAGCGCCAGGGCAAACGGGTGTTTTGCCTCGATCCGGAGGACATTTTCCCGCTGGGCAGTTCGCTGTGTTTCGACATCGAAGGGAATCCGGAGAAGATCGATATCATCTATCGCTTCTTTGAGCTGTTCGATCTCGCGAACATCCGCACCGCGAACTTCTTCTTCGAAGCCTGGCAGGCAGACGAAGTGGTGATCGCACCGCCCATGAGGCCTTTCCAGGAGGAAAAACTGGGGTTCGCGCTGTTTCACCATCATCTGCTGGCCGATTACTGGGCCGAAGCGCTCGATGGAAAAACGCTGAAGCTGTTGCGCCGCCTCATCCCGCTTTCGTGGGTCGTCGATCCCGCGCCGTTGCCGCCGGGCGCCGTGCTCGATGGGCCGCGCGTCGGCGGTCGTGCGCTGACGAGCTGGAGCCAGCTGGCCGCCGCTTCGCAAAAGGAGCGCGATCTCATTTTGAAAATCAGCGGCTTCCATGAGACCGCGTGGGGTGCACGCAGCGTTGTGCTGGGCAGCGATTGTTCGCGCGAGGAATGGCAGCAGGGTGTCGAGCTCGCGATCCAGGATGCGCCGAGTCACCTGCACATCGCGCAGGAGTATCGGAAGCCGAAGCGCGTCAAACATCGCATTTTCGACCGGGAGCAAAACGCCTGCGAGGTCGATGGGCGACTGCGACTTTGCCCTTATTATTTCAACGTCGATGGGAAGCCCGTGCTCAGTGGAGCGCTCGCGACCTTCTGTCCGCCGGACAAGAAGATCATCCACGGCATGCAGGACGCCGCGCTGCTCCCATGCGTACGCGTGTGAAAAGCGTCCGTGGAGTTGTAGTTGATTTCTGAATACATGTCGGAGGGCGTGTCACGGCGCGCGTTTTTTTCAGAGGTGAACGGGCGGTTCGGAAAATTTTTCAGTTGAAAATCTCCCGCGGCGGGAGCTCTGTGCGCACGCAATTGTTTAGGAGACCCTGGGGCGCCAGGGTGAGATTGGGGCACGATCCGCTCCTAAAGCCTTCGAACCTGATGCGTTTAACACCGCCGTAGGGAAAACAGGAACCATCCGTGGATCGTTCGCGGAGGGAGCTTGCCCCAACCGGAGGCGTTGGGCGTGGACCATCAACAGCTCCCTCCAATGTCATCTGCCAACCATCCATCCGCCGCCTGCTCGAACGAGCAGTCTCCGGCGCATCCCTTGTTTCCCGCTTCGCGGCGGGTGTATGTCGCCGGCTCACGCCCGGATCTGCGCGTGCCCATGCGTGAAATCGGCCTGTCCCCGACGCGATTGCCGGACGGCGCGCATGTATTCAATGATCCGATACGCGTGTACGATACCTCCGGCGCCTGGGGCGACCCGGGGTTTCATGGTGATGTCCGCCGTGGACTGCCGGCGTTCCGGGAAACGTGGATTCGCGAGCGCGGTGATGTCGAAACGATCGCTGGTCGCACACCTCGCTCGGAGGACGACGGGTTTTTGTCGGAGGCCCATCGCGCCTCTCGGGGTGGCGCGAATGATGAAGCGTTGCCGCGTCAGCCGGTGCTGCGTGCGCGTGCGGGGCGAGGGATCACGCAGCTGGCATATGCGCGTGCGGGAGTGATCACGCCCGAGATGGAGTTTATCGCGATCCGCGAGAACATGGGCCGCGTTGCCGGCAATACTCGCGAGGGTAGCGCTCGCGGAATGTTAGGACATCACCACGCCGGACAGTCGTTTGGTGCGAACATCCCGCGCGAGATCACGCCGGAGTTTGTGCGTTCCGAGGTGGCGCGAGGGCGCGCGATCATTCCCGCGAACATCAATCATCCGGAGCTCGAGCCGATGATCATCGGCCGGAATTTTCTCGTGAAGATCAACACCAACATCGGCAACTCCGCGGTGGCGTCGTCGATCGAGGAGGAAGTCGAGAAGATGCGCTGGTCGGTGAAATGGGGCGGTGACACGCTCATGGATCTTTCGACGGGGAAAAACATCCATCGCACGCGCGAGTGGATTCTGCGCAATTGTCCGGTGCCGGTCGGCACGGTGCCGATTTATCAGGCGCTGGAGAAAGCCGGCGGGCGCCCCGAAGAGCTCACGTGGGAAATTTTTCGCGACACGTTGATCGAACAGGCGGAGCAGGGTGTGGACTATTTCACGATCCATGCAGGCGTGATGCTGCGATACATACCGCTCACGGCGCGGCGCATGACGGGCATCGTTTCGCGCGGCGGTGCGATCCTCGCGAAGTGGTGCCTGGCGCATCATCGCGAGAATTTCCTGTACACGAAATGGGACGAGATCTGCGAAATCCTCGCCGCATACGATGTCTCTGTTTCGATCGGCGATGGACTGCGTCCCGGCTCGATCGCCGATGCTAATGATGACGCACAATTCGCGGAGCTGCGCACGCAAGGGGAGCTTACCGAGCGCGCGTGGAAGCATGGCGTGCAAGTCATGAACGAGGGGCCCGGTCATGTACCCATGCACCTGATACAGGAAAACATGACGAAGCAGCTCGAGTGGTGTCATGAAGCGCCGTTCTACACGCTCGGTCCGCTGACCACCGACATCGCGCCCGGCTATGATCACATCACGAGTGCGATCGGTGCGGCCATGATCGGGTGGTACGGCACGGCGATGCTTTGCTACGTCACCCCCAAGGAGCATCTCGGATTGCCCGACAGGAACGACGTGCGCGCCGGCGTGATTGCGTACAAAATCGCCGCGCACGCCGCCGACCTCGCCAAAGGACATCCCGCCGCGCAACTGCGCGACAACGCGCTCTCGAAAGCGCGCTTCGAGTTTCGTTGGGAAGATCAATTCGCGCTCGCACTCGATCCGGAAATGGCGCGGTCGTTTCACGACGAAACCCTGCCGCACGAGAGCGCGAAGCAGGCGCATTTCTGCTCCATGTGCGGGCCGCAGTTTTGTTCGATGAAAATCACCGGTGAAGTGCGGCGTTATGCGGAGCGGCACGGGTTGGATGAGTCGATGGCACTCGTCGCGGGCATGGAAGAAAAAGCGACGGAGTATCGCTCGGCCGTTTTGGCGGCGGAGGAGCGCACATGAAAATCGCCGTCAATGATCGCGAACATGAGGTGGATCAGGATGCCACGCTGGCGTCGTTGATGACCACGCTGCAACTGGCGGAGCGTCGCGGTGTGGCCGCGTGTTTAAATGGCGCGGTGGTGTCGCGCTCGACTTGGGAACAGCGACTGCTGAAGCCGGGGGATCGCGTGCTGGTGATCCAAGCCGCGCAAGGCGGCTGAAAGAGCGCGATCAATTTACCATCATGAAGCTGATCATTATTTCTCCAGAAGATGAAGATCCGCGGGAGATTCCCGCGTTGATGGCGATGCTGGCGGCCGGGCTGGAACGTTATCATCTGCGCAAACCGGCTTGGCCGCGGGAACGTTTGCGCGCGTGGATCGAAAAACTTCCGGCGCGATGGCGGTCACGTCTGATCTTGCACCAGCATCACACGCTGGCGGACGAACTCGGACTGGGCGGACGCCACTACCGCGATGACGGCACGGCATTGCTCGCGGCGCCGGTGGTGTCGGCGTCGCCGTTTGAGGAACGAGGTGAGGTGCGTGGTTTTTCGAGCCGGGCGTGTCATGGCGTCGAAGCGGTGCGGACCGCTCTGGGACGCTACGATGCGGTGTTGGTCGGGCCGGTGTTTTCCTCGATTTCGAAAAATGGATACGGGCCGGCCACCGCGATGGACCTGCAATCGTTGTACGCGTTGTTGCGACGGCGGACGTTGGAGCAGCGACGCACGGAAGTGATTGCGCTGGGCGGCGTGACGGCGGCGAACGCACCGCGTTGTCGCGACTTCGGCTTCGATGGCGTCGCGTCGCTCGGAGCGATCTGGCAGGCGGAGGATCCGGTGTACGCGTTTACGGAAATTCAATCGGCGATCACACATCATGTTTTCTGAAGATCACCGACATCCGGTGATGTGCATCACCCGGGACGACCCCGCACGATCCCATCTGATGCAGGTGCACGAGCTTTGCGCTGTAGGGGCGAAATGGATACAACTGCGCATGAAAACGGGCGACGAATCGGAACGCTTTGCCATCGCATCGGCCGTGGTCGCGGAGTGTCGTCGGCATGGCGCGCGGTGCATCATCAACGACCGTCTCGATCTCGCGCTGGCGGTGGATGCTGATGGCGTTCATCTCGGACGGCGGGATGGCGATTGGCGCAATGCGCGAGCGGTGCTTGGGCCGGACAAGATTTTGGGAGGAACCGTGAACAATGCCGACGACGCGCAAGCGGCGTTGCAGGCAGGTTGTCTCGATTACGTCGGCGTTGGCCCGTGGCGTTTCACGCGCACGAAACAAGACCTCGCACCGGTGCTGGGACCGGCGGGCGCGCGGGAGTTGATCCGGCAATTGGCCGGCATTCCGGCGTGGGTGATCGGAGGGATCGTGGCGGAAGATGTGCCCGCTGCCCAGGAGATCGGTGCGTCGGGCGTGGCCGTATCCACTGCCTTGATACGCACCGGAGACATGCGCGCCGATTACCTGGCGATCGCGAATGCGTGGATGAGTCTATTGCGATGAAACCAAATGCTTCTGCAGATCCGCTGGTGATTGCCGGCCGTGAATTTTCGTCGCGGCTCTTTCTCGGCACGGGAAAATATTCATCGCCCGGCGTGATGGCGCGGAGCGTCGAGGCGGCGGAAACGGAGATGGTCACCGTGGCGTTGCGACGCGTGCGAACGGATGGTGCCCCCGACGATCTCTTGCGCGCGCTCGATGGTTCGCGTTGTCATTGGTTGCCGAATACATCGGGTGTTCGTGATGCGCAGGAGGCGGTGCTGGCGGCCGAACTCGCGCGCGAGGCGTTGGAGACAAACTGGGTGAAGCTGGAGATTCATCCCGATCCGAAATACCTCATGCCCGATCCGGGTGAGACGCTCACAGCGACGCGCGCGTTGGTGAAACGCGGTTTTGTGGTGCTGCCGTATGTGCACGCGGATCCCGTGCTGTGCAAACAACTCGAAGAGGCTGGCGCGGCGGCGGTGATGCCGCTGGGCGCACCGATCGGGAGCAATCGTGGATTGGAGTCGCGGGCGTTTCTCGAGATCATCATCGCACAAGCACGTGTGCCGGTCGTCATCGATGCGGGACTCGGCGCGCCGTCGCATGCAGCGGAAGCCATGGAACTCGGTGCGGATGCGGTATTGGTGAATACCGCCATCGCCGCCGCGAGCGACCCCGTGGTGATGGGCCTGGCGTTCAAACATGCGGTCCAAGCGGGACGACTGGCCTATCGAGCGGGCCTTGTGCGGCGCAGTTCGGATCTACGGGCAGAAGCCACCTCGCCGCTTACCGCATTTCTCGCAGCGAGCGAGGAACACGCCACCGATTTCTCATGAGCAGCTTCGCAGAGGTTTGGGCGGGGCAGGATTCTTCCGCGATCGGAGAATCGATCAGGCGGAAGACTGCCGCCGATGTAGAGCGGGCACTCGGCCGCGCAGGCATGGCGCTGACGCTCGACGATTTGCAGGCGTTGCTATCGCCGGCAGCGCGCCCGTTTCTCGAAGAAATGGCACAGCGAAGTCACACGCTCACCGTCGAGCGCTTCGGTCGGACGATGCAGCTGTATGCGCCGCTTTATCTCTCGAACGTGTGCGCGAACATCTGCACATACTGTGGATTCAGCGCGCAGAACCGCATCCCGCGCAAAGTTCTTTCCCCGGCCGAACTCGCGGCGGACGCGGCGGTGCTAAAACGGCATGGCTTCGATCATGTACTGCTGGTCACCGGCGAGTCGCGGATAGTCGGTCGTAGTTATCTGGTGAATACGCTGAAGTATCTCCGCGAGCATTTCTCAAGTCTCTCGATGGAAGTGCAGCCGATGGAGGCAGAGGATTATGTGGGCCTGGCGGAGGAGGGATTGAGCGCGGTTCTTGTGTATCAGGAAACGTACGACGCGCACGTTTATGCCCGGCATCATCTCCGCGGACCGAAGGCCGACATGCGTTATCGGCTCGAAACGCCCGATCGATTGGGGCGGGCTGGCGTGAAGAAAATCGGGCTCGGCGCATTGTTCGGATTGGCCGATTGGCGGACGGATGCGTGGTTCACGGGACTGCATCTGTCGTATTTGGAAAAGCACTACTGGAAGACGCGCTACAGTCTGTCGTTTCCTCGCTTGAGACCGCACGAAGGTGGCGGAACGACGGTGCAACCGTTCACGGAACGCGACCTGGTGCAGACGGTGTGTGCGTTTCGTCTGTGGAATCCGGAGGTGGAATTGTCGTTGTCCACGCGCGAAAGAGCAGCCTTTCGCGACCGCGCGTTGAAGCTCGGATTCACGAGCATGAGCGCGGGTTCGCGAACCAATCCCGGCGGTTATGCGGGCGGAGAAACTTCGCTTGAGCAGTTTGCCATCGACGATGCGCGAACGCCCTCGGAAGTCGCGGCCATGTTGCGCGCGCAAGGTTACGAGCCGGTGTGGAAGGACTGGGATGCGAGCTATGACGGACGGGGGGAGGCTCTCGCGAGTGTCACGTAATACGTGACACTTTTTCAGCCATGAAACAGCCGGTCTGTGTGCTCACCATCGCGGGATCGGACAGCGGTGCGGGCGCGGGCGTGCAGGCGGATGCGCGGACGATTCATGCGCTTGGCGGTTATGCCCTGACAGTGGTCACCGCAGTGACGGCGCAGAACACTCGCGGCATTGCTGCTTGGGAACCGGTGTCCGAACCTGTAGTGGAATCGCAACTACGCGCAGTGCTCGACGATTTCCCGATTGCGGCGATCAAAACCGGTTTGCTGCCGGGCGCCTCCATGGTGCGGACAATCGCGCGGGTGCTCGATGATTATCGCAAGTGTCCACTGATCATCGATCCGGTGATGGGATCGACAAGCGGCACGCGGTTTCTCGATGCGGAAGGGATTCGCGTGTTGGAAAAGGAGCTCCTGCCGCGGGCGAGCTTGGTGACGCCGAACTGGCCGGAGGCGGAGGCGTTGAGTGACGTGCGCATCGAAAACACATCTGCCGCTGAAGCGGCGGCGCGGAGCATTCTCGAGCGTGGCGTTTATGCCGTGTTGATCAAAGGCGGGCATGGAGCGGGCGATATGTGTCGGGATCTGCTGATGGATAAGCACGGGCGCGTGACGGTTTTCTCCGCGAAGCGTATTCAAACGTTGAATACGCACGGCACCGGCTGCGTATTGTCGGCCGCGATCGCGACGGCGGTTGCGCGGGGCGATTCGCTTGAAGCGGCGGTTGAGGCGGCACGGCGTGTATTGCGGAAAGGGTTGCGCGCGGGCCGGACGGTGGAGTGGGGCGGTGCGGGGCCGGCATTGATGGGCGTCTGATTGATGTCGTTTGGGCCCAATAAAAAACCCGGCCGCGAGGGCCGGGTTTGCGTGTCGTAGTGGAAAAATCGATACGAATTTAGCTGAGGGTGACGCCCTTGACCTTGGCGGCGCGAATGAGCGCGTCGGCCATGTCGGACGGCGTGGCCGCCACTTCGATTCCACATTCCTTGAAGACGGCGATCTTGGCGGCGGCGGTGTCCTCGGCTCCACCGACGATGGCGCCGGCGTGGCCCATGCGGCGGCCGGCGGGAGCGGTGGCACCTGCGATGAAACCGGCAACGGGTTTCTTGCAGTTGTCTTTGATCCAGCGGGCGGCTTCGACCTCGGCGTTGCCGCCGATTTCACCGATGAGGATGATGCCGTGCGTGTCGGGATCCTCGTTGAAGAGCTTGATGACATCGAGGTGGCTCGTGCCGTTCACCGGGTCGCCGCCGATGCCGACGGAGGTCGACTGGCCGATGCCCTTGGTGGTGAGTTGGAAAACCGCTTCGTAGGTAAGCGTGCCCGAGCGGGAGACGACGCCGACGTGGCCTTTTTTATGAATATAGCCGGGAGCGATGCCGATGCGGCAGCCACCGCTGGAGTCTTTGCCGGTGCCGGGCGTAACGAGACCGGGACAGTTGGGACCGACGAGGCGGGTTTTCTTGCCGGCGATGACGCGCTTCACGCGCACCATGTCTTTGATCGGAATGCCTTCCGTGATCGCGACAGCGAGATCGAGTTCGGCTTCGACGCATTCGAGAATGGCGTCGGCCGCGAAAGGCGGGGGAACGAAGATCGCCGACACAGTGGCACCGGTGGCAACGGCCGCTTCTTTCACGGAGTTGAAGATCGGCACTTTCTTGCCGCCATGTTCGAAGAACTGGCCGCCCTTGCCGGGTGTGACGCCGGCGACGACTTGCGTGCCGTAGTCGATCGAGAGCTTGGCGTGACGACCGCCGAAGTCGCCGGTGATGCCCTGAATGAGGATCTTGGTTTCGGGAGTGATGAGAATGGACATGACTTTTATTTTTTAACCACGAAGCACACGGATTGGACGAAAGGCAGAGGCGCAGTCGGGTGTGTGGCGTGGTTTGGTTTCGGATGATTCGTGTCTTTCGTGGTGGTCCCGCTTCAGGCGACGAGTTTGACGATCTTCTGGGCGGCGTCGGCCATGGTATCGCCGGAGACGATGGTGAGGCCGGAGTCGGCGAGCGTCTTTTTGCCCGCGGCGACGTTGTTGCCCTCGAGGCGGACGACGAGCGGGAGCTTGAGGCCCACTTCCTTGACCGCTTCGACGATGCCTTGGGCGATCACGTTGCAGTCCATGATACCGCCAAAGATGTTGACGAAAATGCCCTTCACGTTCGGGTCGCCGAGGATGATCTTAAACGCCGCGACGACCTGGTCCTTCGACGCGCCGCCGCCGACGTCGAGGAAGTTGGCGGGGTTGCCGCCGAAATGTTTGATGATGTCCATCGTGGACATCGCGAGGCCGGCGCCATTGACGAGGCAGGCGATGCTGCCATCGAGCGCGATGTAGGAGAGGTTGAACTTGGAGGCCTCGATTTCCTTCGGGTCTTCTTCGTTCAAGTCGCGGAGGGCGACGATCTCGGGATGGCGATAGAGGGCGTTGCTGTCGAAGGAGACCTTGCCGTCGAGCGCGAGGACTTCGCCGGTGGGCGTGGTGATGAGCGGATTGATTTCCACCATCGAGGCGTCGGTTTCCCAGAAGAAGCGGTAAAGATTTTGGACGAGTTTGGCGGCGTTCTTGGCTTCGGCGCCGGAGAGGCCGAGGGCGGAGACGAGCTGGCGAACTTGGAAATCAGCGACGCCATAGCCGGGATCGATGAGGATCTTGGTGATCTTTTCGGGCGTCTCGTGGGCCACTTTCTCGATTTCGACGCCGCCCTCGGTGGAGGCGACGATGACCGGGCGCGAGGTGGCGCGGTCGAGGAGGACGGCGAGGTAATATTCTTTTTTGATGTCGCTCGCGACGGTAAAATAAACCGTCTGCACCTTGCGGCCGGCGGGGCCGGTCTGGACGGTGACGAGGGTGTTGTTGAGCATCTTGCCGGCGATGTCCTTCGCTTCGGCCTTGGTCTTGCAGAATTTGACGCCGCCCTTGAAGCCGTCGGTGAAAGTTCCCTTGCCGCGCCCGCCGGCGTGGATCTGGGATTTTACCATCGTGGGACCTTCCGGGAGTTGGGCGAGGGCGGAGTCGAACTCCGCCGCGGATTTGGCCGGCACGCCCTTGGGGACAGCGATACCGAACTTCTCGAAGAGGGCTTTGGCCTGGTACTCGTGAATGTTCATGGCTGCATCACGTTGCCACAAGGAGGGCGAGGGAGGCACGCCAAAAAGCCAGCGAACACGTGAACGGAAAGTCCAACTGATGCAGGATTGCGTTCAACTTATGCCCTCCCAGCATGTTCGGCCCATGCAATCCCACGAGCTGCTTAAGGAGATTCTGAAGAAGACCAGCGCCAAAAAAATCGCGGCCGACATGGGGCTTTCGCTCTCACTTATCTACAAATGGGCCGAACCGCCCGCCGATAGCAGCGGCAGTGGCGCCAACAATCCGCTGGATCGTATCGATCAGTTATTGCGCAGCACGACTGACCCGCGCCTAGCCCAATGGGTGTGCGAACGCGCGGGCGGTTTTTTCATCACCAACCCCGAGGCCAAGCCGCATCCGTTTTCGCTCATCCCCGCGACGAATGACATCGTGCAGGAGTTTGCCGACATGCTGCAGGTCATCGCGCTCGCGGCGTCGGACCAGAGGGTCACGCTCGCGGAGGCCAAGTCGATTCGTGCTCGCTGGGAAGCATTGAAAAGCGTGACGGAGGGTTTCGTGCACGCCGCTGAGCTCGGAAATTTCAGCGAGCTGGAAAAAGACCTGAAAGAAAAAGCCACGCACTGAGTGGCGGAAAATCGCGAACGTCGGCGCATGGCCGGCGCCGTGGAGCGCGCATGGCGGGTGGGGCGCAGGGAGGTCGCGCAGGATCGGACTGCGTGACGTTGTGAGGTGTTCATTTCAGTGGACGCCGCATGAGTGAGCCGGGCTCGCTGGCGTGATGTTGGTCGGACAGCACGCGATGAATGACGGAGCCGCTGATAATGAAATTTGGCGCCCGGTTTATAATGAATCGTTTTAATGTGCCCGTGTGGATGGATCGATCGCATCGATGATTTGTTTTGAGCGGAAGCGATCGGTTTCAGTCGTATGAATCGTATTCGATAATTGAATACGATTGATGATTGTCGGCCTGCGCGGGTTTTCGCGCGCGGGCAATTTGATGGAAAATTTAAGCGCCGGGGGCGCTGGCAAGGAAGCTGCTGAAATGCATCCGCTTCATGCCTGCGCGGTCTTCCGCAGAGGTCCGTGAAGCCACACACCACCACACAATCAACTACACCTATGACGAAACGTGTCATCCAAACCGGCGCTGCTGCCGCGTCGCTACTCGCCCTCTGCTCCGTCGCCTCCGCGGACATCAAAGTGAACGATAATTTCTCGATCGGCGGTTACGCCGCGGGATCGTACCGCTACCTAGATGAAGCCAAGGCCGATAAATTCGACCTCGATGCGGCCAAGATCAATTTCCTCACCGACTTCAGCCCGGTCTCCGCAGTGGCCAGCATCTACTACACGGGAGGCTCGCCGGGCGACGATCTCACGCTGCTCGATGCCTATGTGAACTACGATCTCGGCGACGGCCTGGTGGTCACCGGTGGCAAGTTCCTCAGCTATCTCGGCTACGAGGCCTTCGACATTCCTGCGATGTCGCAGATCACCTATGCCAACGGAGATTTCCTGGGCGCGATCCCTGGCTATCACTCCGGTGTGAAGATCGGTTACTCCAGTGGCGCCTGGTCATCCGGTGTCGCGTTGCTCGACTCGATCTACGGTGGTCTCAAAGGCGACGGCGAGCTGCGCGGCAACGCCGGCTTGGAAGCCTTCGTCTCCTACACCGGCATCGAAAAGCTGACGCTGTTCCTCGGCGCCGCTCATCAGTCGGAAGGTCTTTCGGAAGAAGGCGGCATCCCGGCGGATGGCGCGCAGGAAGAAGCCACCGTGATCAACTTCTGGGCCAGCTACGCGCTGAGCGACAAAGTCACGATCGCCGGTGAGTACACGACCAAGGACAGCTACTTCGCGGACGGTTACAACTGGCTCGTCTTCGCCAGCATCGCGACCACCGACAAGGTCTCCCTCGTCGGGCGCATCAGCGGTGAAGAAATCGACAACGGCCCGAGCTTCCTCCGCTACACCTTCGCCCCGTCCTTCACGCTGACGGAGAATCTCTCCATCCGCACCGAAGTCACCTTCACCGACTACGAAGATTTCGAATCCTCGAAGGATACCTTCTTCGGAATCCAGGGTGTATTCAAATTCTAACTACGAGCAGGCCGGCCAGCTTTGACCGGCCTGCTTCCTTGTGACGCGCGCGGAGCCTCGATCTTCGTCTCCGCGCTTTCAGGTCCGAATTTCCCACGCGCGTTCGCATGCCGTCCGCGTTTCCCCTCCTCGCATCGCTCTTCCCGCATCATGATCAACAACGCTTCGAAAATCATCGCTGCCGGCGCCCTCGCGCTCGGCGCCACGCTCGCGTCCTCACACGCCGCCGAGAAAACCATCAAGGTCGGCGTGCTCCATTCGCTGTCGGGCACCATGGCCATTTCGGAAACGTCCCTGCGCGACGTCCTTCTGTTCACCTTCGACGAGATCAACGCCAAGGGTGGCGTGCTCGGTCACAAGATCGAGCCGGTCGTCGTGGACGGCGCCTCGGACTGGCCGCTGTTCGCTGAAAAAGCGAAGCAGCTCCTCGAGCAGGACAAGGTCGCAGTCACCTTTGGTTGCTGGACCTCGGTCTCGCGCAAATCCGTGCTCCCCGTTTACGAGCGCAACAACGGCCTGCTCTTTTATCCCGTCCAATATGAGGGTGAGGAAGAGAGCAAGAATGTGTTCTACACCGCCGAGGCCGTGAACCAGCAGGCCACGCCCGCGGTCGATTATCTCCTCGAGCAGGGCTACACGAAATTCTATCTGCTCGGTTCGGACTACGTCTATCCGCAGACGACCAATCTCGTGTTGCTCGAGTATCTCCTCAGCAAGGGCGTGCCGATCGAAAACATCGGTGGTGGTCTCAAGCGTGAAGGAGGCGCGGTCGTCTCGGCCGGCAAATACACGCCATTCGGACACACCGACTATCAGCAGATCGTGGCGGAAATTAAGCAGTTCGCCGCGGGTGGCGGCGCAGCCGTCATCAGCACGCTCAACGGCGACACCAATGTGCCTTTCTTCAAGGAATACGCCGCCGCCGGCCTGACCGCGGAAACCTGCCCGGTCGTTTCGTTCTCGATCTCTGAGGACGAATTCCGCGGCCTTCCCGCTGCCCAGCTCGTCGGCCAACTCGGTTGCTGGACCTACTTCCAGTCGATCGATTCGCCGGCCAACAAGAAGTTCGTCGCCGACTTCCAGGCCTGGCTCGCGAAGTCCACGGTGCCCGGCATCGTGAAGGACGGTCGCGTCACCTGCTCGCCGATGGTGCTCAGCTACAACGGCGTGTACCTCTGGAAAGCCGCGGTGGAAAAAGCCGGTTCCTTCGACGTCGATGCGGTGCGCACGGCGCTGCAATCCGGTCTCTCATTCGACGGCCCGGGCGGCACGGTCACCACGCAGAAGAATCATCACCTCACGAAGAACGTCTTCATCGGTGAGACCCGCGCCGACGGGCAGTTCAAGATCATCAAGAGCTTCAACAACGTGTACGGCGAACCCTGGCTGAAGGGTAAGTTCAAGTGATCACAGCTTCTCTCCCGCCGCGAGCGGGAGATTGGTAGAATCGACTGTAGTTTGTCCCACCGGAGGGGTTGCCGTTCCCCGACAGGGAGCGCGCCCCTCCGGTCTGGTTTTCGGACGTATTCAAAAAATTCATACAGCCTCACGACAGATGGCATCGCCTCTTTTTCGACGCATTTTCCTCCTTCTCCTGGTGCTCGCACCGGCGCTGACCGCCTCCGCCGCGAACACGCCGCGTGAAGTGGTCGCTCAAGCCATCCTCGCCGAGAATGCGGCCGCCCGTCGCGAGCGCGTGCTCTCCCTCGCCGGTCGTGCGGACGAGGATGTCGCCGCGCTCTTCGCCGCGTGGCGTGCCGATTTGTTGTTTGTCTATCAGACGCCCGAAGGAAACCGCGTGCCCGTCCAACTCGACGGGGCAAAAGATGCTGACGGCGCAAAGGCCGCGCTGAAAGTGACGGACGGCCAGCCGCTGCTCGATGCGGCCGGCAAGGCGATGCGGCTGCGGGCCAGCGAACTCGTTGGAGCCGAGCACAACGCGATGCTGCGCCGGGCGATGAAGTCGGTGCTGGATTTGCTCGATCTCTCCGCCGCGGATCCGGGCGTTCGTATCCGTGCGGTCACTACGATCGGCTTCGCGCAGGATCAGGAAAAACTGCCCGCGCTCCAGTCGCGCCTGGCGGCGGAGACCAATAAAAAAGTACAGAGGTCCCTGCGGGAGGCGATCGCGCTGATCCAACTGAAAGCGGGCGACGATCAGGTGAAGATCGGCGCGCTGCGAGAGCTCGAGGATCTCCACACGCTCGCCAGCACCGATTTCCTCAAGGCGGCGCTGCGCGACGCAGAAAACACGGGAAAACTTGCGGTGGCCGAGGCTGCGCGCCGCGCGCTCAATGCAGTCGAGACGCACCGCACGCTGGTGAATTTTTTCGGCACGATCTTTCGCGGTGTGAGCCTCGGCTCGATCCTGCTCGTGGTGGCGCTCGGACTGGCGATCACGTTTGGTCTCATGCGCGTGATCAACATGGCGCACGGCGAGATGATCGCGGTCGGCGCGTACACGACCTACATCGTTCAAAACATCTTTGGTGGCGGACTCGCCCTCTCGCCATTCGGCTTCTCGCTCTCGCTGCCCGGCCTGAATGCGACGGGCCTCGCGTATGAGAGTTATTTTATCGTGGCGCTGCCGCTGAGTTTCCTCGCCGCAGCGGCGGTCGGCATCGCGCTCGAGCGCGGCATCATCCAGTTTCTCTACCGTCGTCCGCTGGAAAGTCTTCTCGCGACGTGGGGCGTGTCGCTGATGTTGCAGCAATTGTTTCGCCTCATTTTCGGTGCGAACAACGTGCAGGTCTCCAGCCCGAGTTACCTGAGCGGCAACTGGACATTCTTCGACATCATCTTCGGGTGGAACCGGCTCTTCGTAATCGGCTTCGCGATCGTGATCGTCGCAGGTGTATGGCTCGTGTTGACCAGGACATCGCTGGGTCTGCTCATCCGGGCAGTGATGCAGAATCGCGGCATGGCCTCGTGCATGGGCGTGCGCACGGAGCGCGTGAACATGCTGACATTCGGGCTCGGCAGTGGACTCGCGGGACTGGCGGGAGCCTTCGTGAGCCAGATCGGAAATGTCGGTCCGTCGCTCGGCCAAAACTACATCGTGGATAGTTTCATGACGGTGGTGGTCGGTGGAGTGGGGAGTATCGCCGGCACGGTGATCAGCGCATCGAGCATCGGACTCGCGGACCAGTCGCTGCAGCAGATCCTCGGCAATCCCGTGCTGGGAAAAATCTGCGTGCTCATCGCGATCATCCTTTTCCTGCAATGGCGTCCGGCGGGTATCTTTGTGACGCGCAGCCGCAGCCTCGATGAGTAGGCCGGGCGAGTGACCCGTGAACAATGGCCAGTGATGAAACTGATTTCGTACTCATGATCTTGTCTCCGTATTCTCTTTTTAACTACAGCGCCCCGGCGGTCTTTGACGCATGGGTCACTGGTCCTTGGTCATTGGCCATCTCCTTCCGCCGCGCATGACGACACGCGTCAAAATCGAAATCGGTCTGGTGGCGGTGATCGGGCTTTTTCTGATCGTGGTGTTTCCGCTGCTCAATGCGCACGGCGTCGTGAGCAACTTCACGATCAACCTGTGGGGGAAATATCTCTGCTATTCGCTGCTCGCGATCTCGGTGGATCTCCTCTGGGGCTACACGGGATTGCTGAGCCTTGGGCAGGCGCTGTTCTTCAGTCTCGGCGGTTACATGATCGGCATGCACCTGATGGTGATGATCGGCGACCTCGGTGTGTACGCGCAGGCGGGCAAGAATCCGAACGGACTGCCGGACTTCATGATCTTTCTCGGGCGCACGGTGCTGCCGGATTTTTGGTGGCCATTCTATTCGCTCGGGTTTTCGCTACTGATGGTGCTGCTCGTTCCTGGGCTCGTGGCGTATGTCTTCGGATTCCTGGCGTTTCGTTCGCGCATCAAGGGCGTGTATTTTTCAATTCTCACGCAGGCGCTCACGTACTGCGGCGCGCTGATGTTTTTCCGCAACGACATGCTGATGGGCGGCAACAATGGCTTCACCGATTTTAAACGCATCGCCGGCCACAGCCTCACCGATCCCGTCACGTATCGCTGGTTATATATCGCAAGCGCGGTGATGCTCGTGGCCGTGTATATCGGCTGCCGCGCGTTGAGCCGCACGAAGTTTGGCCTGGTTCAGCAGGCGATCCGCGACGGTGAAAACCGCGTGCTCTTCAGCGGGTATGCGGCGTCGCACTACAAGTTGTTTGTCTTCGTGCTCGCAGCGATGATCGCCGGGATTGGCGGGGCGCTTTATGTGCCGCAGGTCGGCATCATCAACCCGTCGGAAATGACACCGGAAAAGTCGCTCGAAGCCGTCGTGTGGGTCGCGGTCGGTGGACGTGCAACGCTGCTCGGCCCGATCATCGGTGCGATCGGCATCAATGCGCTCAAGAGCTGGGCCACGAAGGCTTATCCCGATGCGTGGCTGCTCATCCTCGGCGGACTTTTCATCACGGTCGTGCTGCTGCTGCCGGGCGGTGTCGTGAGCATTCCCGGCAAGATCGCGGCCTGTTGGAAAAAACGGTCGGCCAAAGCCGATTCATCGCAGGGCTGAGGGCCCGTATTCAAGAAAGAGATACAAGACCATGGCTCATCCACTGCTTGCTGTTGAGGACGTTCACAAGACCTACGATGGCTTCAAGGCCATCTCGAACCTCAACTTTTACCTCTACGAAGGCGAATTGCGCACCGTGATCGGACCGAATGGCGCGGGCAAATCGACGTTCTTCGATCTCATCAGCGGCCGCGCGAAACCGAACACCGGCGGCAAGATCCAGTTCGGCGACATCGATCTCACGCAGCGAACCGAATACGAGATCAATCGCATCGGCATCGGGCGAAAATTTCAGACGCCGAGCGTGTACGCGGAGCATACCGTGTTCGATAATCTGGTGCTTTCGCTCAAGGGACCTCGCGGCGTTTTTGCTTCGTTGTTTCGACGATTGTCCTCGGAGGATCGCGATCGGCTGGATGATTTATTGAAGCTCGTGCGGCTCGATGAAAAGCGATCGTGGAAGGCCGGCCAACTGGCGCACGGCGAAAAACAGTGGCTCGAGATCGGCATGCTGCTGGCGTCGGAGCCGAAGCTGCTGCTCATCGACGAACCCGCCGCCGGCATGACCGACGAGGAGACGCATCGCACGGGGGAGTTGCTGCTGTCGCTCGCGGGCAAACACAGCCTCATCGTTGTCGAGCACGACATGACGTTTGTGCGGCAGATCGCGCGTGATGGTCAGGTCACGGTGCTTCATCAAGGCACGGTGTTGTGCGAAGGGAAATTCGATGAGGTGCAAAACAATCCCAAGGTCCGCGAAGTGTATCTCGGCCGCGGCAAACACTGAGGAACGTTCAACGTTTAACCCTTCACTTTCGATGACCGGAAACTCTAGCAGGACAGATTCCTTGAGCGTGGAGCGTTCAGCGTTGGCTGTTGAGCGTTCCCCCGCGCCTTTGCTCCAACTCGCCCAAGTCGAAACCTACATCGGCGGTTCCCGCATCCTCCGCGGCGTCGATCTCGAAGTCCGGGCCGGCGAAGTCGTCGCGCTCATGGGGCGCAACGGCGTGGGCAAAACAACCACGCTGAAATCGATCACCGGCATGCTGCCGGTTCGCTCGGGTTCGATTGTCTTCGATGGACACCGCATCGACTCGCTCACGCCCGACGCACGCGCGCGCGCGGGCATTGGCTCGGTGCCGCAAGGTCGCGATATTTTCCCACACCTCACCGTGGAGGAAAATCTTCACATCGGTCTCGTCGTGCACGGACGCAAAGGCGCCGAGGCGCGCAACGCGCTCGATTATGTGTTCACGCTTTTTCCGGTTCTTAAAGAGATGCTCGCGCGCAAGGGCGGCGTGCTTTCGGGCGGGCAACAACAACAGCTCGCGATCGGTCGTGCGCTGCTCACCGACCCCAAACTGCTGATCCTCGACGAGCCCACCGAAGGCATTCAGCCGTCGATCATCGATCATATCGGAGACACCTTGAAGAAGCTCAAACGCGACGGCATTCCGCGCGACGATGTTGCGGTGCAAAACGCGATCGCGGCGCTCAAGCGGGAAGGGCGGCTCGCGATTTTGCTCGTGGAGCAGTACGTCGATTTTTGCCGCGAAGTTGCCGATCGATTCTATGCGATGGATCGCGGCGCGGTCGTCGTGTCTGGCGAGATCGAGTCGCTCACCGACGACGTCGTGAAAAAGCATCTGCAAGTCTGAGCTGACGAATGAAAAACGGAGAAGGGTGAAAAAGATGCTTACGTTCGGCGTCTGATTTAACTCTGCATTCATCATTCCTCATTCTTAATTTTCCGCCATGCACCTCACGCCTCGCGAACGCGAAAAACTGCTGGTCGTCACCGCCGCCGATCTCGCCCGTCGCCGCCAGTCGCGCGGCCTCAAGCTCAACTATCCCGAGGCCATCGCGATCATCACGTATGAGATCATGGAGGGCGCGCGCGATGGAAAATCCGTGGCGGAACTGATGAGTTTTGGCACCACCTTGCTGACACGCGCCGACGTGATGGAAGGCGTCCCCGAAATGATCCACGATGTGCAAGTGGAAGCCACGTTTCCCGACGGCACGAAGCTCGTCACCGTGCACAACCCGATCCGCTAGTGCGGAAATCCGCATGCCGAAATCCGAAGACCGAATGAACTCGTCCCACTCACCCGGAACTCGTCGCCGATTTTCCCTTCGGCATTCGGCCTTCGAGCTTCGGATTTTCCAATCATGATCCCCGGAGAAATCATCACTGCGCCTGACGCTGCGCCGCTTGAGGCCAATGCTGGCCTCGAAACGAAGACCATCGAGGTCGCCAACGTCGGCGATCGTCCGATTCAGGTCGGCTCACATTTTCACTTTTATGAAGTCAACGAGGCGTTGATCTTCGACCGCGAAGCGAGCCGCGGATTTCGTCTCAACATTCCCGCGGGCACGGCGGTGCGTTTCGAGGCGGGAGACAAAAAAAGCGTCACGCTGGTTGCGCTCGCCGGGGCACGCGAGGTCTGGGGACTCAACGCCAAGGTGAACGGCCCGCTCTGAAGCACTGGCGAATCGAGATCCATTCCATTCACGACCTGACGGCGTATTCTCTCTGCCACTACTTTCATCCCTATGTCCCTAAAACTTTCCCGCCGCCAGTATGCCGAGATGTTCGGTCCCACCACGGGCGATCGTATCCGCCTGGCGGATACAGAGCTTTTTGTTCAGGTCGAGCGGGACCTGATCGCCGAGGGCGGCGGTTATGGCAACGAGGTCAAATTTGGCGGCGGCAAGGTCATCCGCGACGGCATGGGGCAGTCGTCCACCGCGCTCGACGCGGAGGCGCTCGATTTGATCATCACCAATGCGCTGATCATCGATCCCGTGCTCGGTGTCATCAAAGCCGACATCGGCATCAAACACGGGCTGATCGTGGGTATCGGCCACGGCGGCAATCCCGGCATTCAGAGCGGGCTCGGATCCGTGTTTGTCGATCCGCGCACCAACAAGAAGAATCCGATGATTGTCGGCGCGGCGACCGAAGTCATCGCGGGCGAAGGCTGCATCGTCACCGCGGGCGGCATCGACACCCACATCCATTTCATCTGCCCGCAACAGATCGACGAAGCGATCAGTTCCGGCATCACGACGATGCTCGGCGGAGGTACCGGACCTGCGCACGGGACTTACGCCACGACTTGCACGCCGGGCGAATGGAATATCCACCGCATGCTCGAAGCGGCGGAGTCGTATCCGATGAATCTTGGTTTCCTCGGGAAAGGAAACTGTGCGACGCCGCAGCCCTTGCGTGAACAAATCGTCGCCGGCGCGATCGGATTAAAACTTCACGAAGATTGGGGCACCACGCCCGCGGCGATCGATACCTGTCTCGGAGTTGCGGATGAACTCGATGTGCAGGTCGCGATTCACACGGACACGCTCAACGAAGCGGGTTTTGTCGAAGAAACGTTGAGGGCGTTCAAGGGACGCACGATTCACACGTTTCATTCGGAGGGCGCGGGTGGCGGACATGCGCCGGACATCATCCGCGTCTGCGGCGAGGCGAATGTGCTGCCGTCGTCCACGAACCCGACGCGTCCTTACACGGTGAATACGATCGATGAGCATCTCGACATGCTCATGGTCTGCCATCATCTCGACTCGAAGATTCCTGAGGACGTGTCGTTCGCCGAATCGCGCATTCGTCCGGAGACCATCGCGGCTGAAGACCGGCTGCACGATCTCGGCGCGATTTCGATGATGTCGTCGGATTCGCAGGCGATGGGCCGCATCGGCGAAGTCATTCTGCGCACGTGGCAAACGGCGCATAAAATGAAGACGCAATTTGGCGCGCTGACCTCGCCCGCGCATCCCGCGGCGGACAATTTCCGCGCGCTCCGCTACATCGCCAAATACACACTCAATCCCGCCATCGCGCACGGTATCAGTCATCTTGTCGGCTCGATCGAACCGGGGAAAATCGCCGATCTGGTGATCTTCAAACCGGCGCTTTTCGGTGTGAAACCGGAACTCGTGTTGAAAGGCGGCTTCATCGCCTGGGCCAACATGGGCGATCCCAACGCCTCGATTCCGACGCCGCAGCCCACGTTTTATCGTCCGCAATTTGGCGCGGCCGCACGCGCGATCGCGTCCACCAACATCACGTTTGTGAGCGAAGCCTCCTTGCGCGAAGGTCGCGTGAAAGAGCTTGGTCTGAAACGTCGTCTCGAGCCCGTGCGCAACTGCCGCAGAATCGGCAAGCGCGACATGCTTCATAACGACGCGATGCCGCGCATCGAAGTCGATCCCGAGACGTATACGGTGAAGGCCGACGGCGTGCACCTCACCTGCGAACCGGCAAAAGTGCTGCCGATGGCGCAGCGGTATTTTCTTTTCTGATACAAGCCCACGGCTTCATTGCATTGCAAAACTCCGCCGACATCCGCGCGGGTTTTGTTTAAGAAAACTACAGAATCAGCATCGCATCGCCGTAGCTGAAAAAACGGTATTCCCGGGCGATCGCTTCGGCGTAGATGTCTTTCAACCATGCGATGCCGTCGGTCGATCCGGGCGTGAGAAAGGCGGAGACCAGGCACAACAGGGTGGAGCGCGGTTGATGGAAATTGGTGATGAGCGCATCGACCCCGCGGAACGTGCGCGGCGGATAAATAAAGATGCCGGCTTCGGCGAGAAACGGTTGCGCGAGCGGAGCGGTGTGACGTTCGAGAAAATCTTCGATCGTGCGGACGCTTGTAGTGCCCACGGCAATACGCCGGCCCGTTGGAGAAAAAAGCGCGGCCTGCGTGGAGGCGGGCATCTCATACACTTCGCGGTGGATCGCGTGTTCCTCCACCGTGTCGGTCATGATCGGTTTGAAGGTGCCGAGACCGACGTGAAGCGTGACATCTGCGGAACGAACGCCGTTTGTGCTCATTTCTTCGAGCAGCTCGGGTGTGAAGTGAAGTCCGGCGGTGGGCGCGGCCACCGCCACCTGACGATCGCGATTGGCGTAAACGGTTTGGTAGCGCTCAAGATCTTGCGCGCGACGTGCTGCGGGATCCTCGCGTTCGATGTAAGGAGGCAAAGGCACTTCGCCGAGACGGTTGGCAAGCGCGGTCACGGATTCGCCGGACGGAATATCGAAACGCACCAGCGCGCCGCCATCGGCGTCTTTGGCGAGCACCTCGCCGCGAAAAGCATCGTCGTGCGCGAAGGTCGCGCCGACGGGAAGTTTTTTTCCTGGGCGGACCAAGCACCACCAAGCGTTTTCGCCGTGAGCCGGATCGGGACGGGTGAGAAAACATTCGACCGCGCCGCCGGTGGGACGTTGGGCGTAGAGACGCGCGGGGAGCACCGCGGCGTTGTTGCGGAAGAAGATGTCACCGCTGCGCAGGAAGCGCGGCAGATCGCGAAAATGATGATGCGCGAGCGAGCGGTTGGCGCGATCGACCACGAGCAGGCGCGAAGCATCGCGGCGCGCGGCGGGCGTTTGGGCGATGAGATGCGCGGGCAGGTCGTAGTCGAAGAGATCGGTGGGCAGCGGCACGGAACGAGAGAGTGAAACGAAAAGGACCCGATTTGAGGCTTGCTCCGACGGGCAGGGCGAGTTTCTTCCGCAATTCCCTCCTGCCGGAGTAGCTCAGTGGTAGAGCAGCGGTATCGTAAACCGCGGGTCGCCGGTTCAATCCCGGCCTTCGGCTCCAGTTTTAAAAAATCCGCCGTGTTTTTCGCGGCGGTTTTTTTGTTTTCAGCAAACGCATGGGCGGCAAAGCGAACATATGCGGGATTTATCGCCGGGCGCACGGAGGCTGATTTGCCCCGCGGCTCAGTTATGACCGATCTGATCGTCTTCGAGGCGGCCTTGGAGTTTTCGGCGGAGTTTGAGCGTTTCGATGTCAGTGCGGATGCGATCGGCGAAAAGTTGCAGGCGCGCGTGGACGTCGAGCGTTTCGAGCAGACGTTGTTTGAGCGCGGCGTCTTCACAGAGGCTGAACGCGGCGAGATCCACGAACGTCTCCGGATCATTTACGGTTTTCAGGAATTGCGCGAAATCCGTCGGGACGCCGCCGCCGAGGCGTTGTTTGGTCGCGATGAGATGCGCGAGGGTGGTGCGGAGTCGCAGGTTTTCTTTTTCGCCCGCGCCGGGTTCGCTGCTGAGTGCCTCGATCCGGGCGAGGCGATAAGGGTGTTCGCGGAGAACTTCCACGAATCGGACGCGTGCCAGTCCTTGAAGGAGGAGGTTGGAGGTGCCGTTGTCGGTTTTCTGGCAGGCACGCACGATGCCGACGGTGGCGATGGGGTGCGCGGGCTCGAATGCCGAGGCGTCCGAGGCCCGGCGCGCATCGAGCCCGGCGAGGGCGAACAGCCGGTGCGTGGCCAGCGATTCCTTTAACATCTGCCGGTATCGCGGCTCGAAAATGTGGAGCGGCATGAGGGCTTGGGGGAAAAACGCGACATTGGGCAATGTCATGACCGCGATCTGGGCCGGAAGCGTGATTTCCATTTCCATGGCGCAAATAGTAGGCAGCGGACCGGACAATTCAATTGGGCAGCGCGTGGAAGACGAATTTCGGCGGGAGTGACCGGTCATTGGGGTGAGACACACCTGTCCCATCCTCGGGCGCGCTTCCCCAAAGTGAGTCATGAACTGGGACACCGTGGCGCAGATTTGGCGTCGAAAACTCTATCGTTATTCGCGCTGTAAATTTTTAAGACACTGATGGATAATTGATAACGTTGTTTTTTACAGGAAGGGCATGTGCGCTGCTTTCATGGGGGCATGAGCCGCATTTTAGGAATCGATTTAGGAACCACGAACTCGTGTATGGCCGTCATGGAGGGCGGCGAACCGGTTGTCATCCCCAACGCCGAGGGTGCGCGTACGACGCCGTCGGTGGTGGCCTTTACGAAGACGGGCGAACGCCTCGTCGGTCAGGCCGCCAAACGTCAGGCGGTGACCAACCCGCGAAACACCATTTTCTCCGCCAAGCGTCTGATCGGGCGTAAATACGCCGAAATCCAGAAGGAGCTCTCGAGCTTCCCGTTTAAAGTCGTCGAAGGCAAAAACGGCGACGCCTACATCGAGGCGCAGGTGGGCGACAAAACCGAGCAGTTCGCGCCGCAGCAGATCGCGTCCTTCGTGCTCGCGAAGCTCAAGGCCGACGCCGAGGCCTATCTCGGCGATACGATCACCCAGGCGGTGATCACCGTGCCCGCCTATTTCAACGATGCCCAGCGCCAGGCCACCAAGGATG
>CAZNJG010000006.1:0-210015 GCA_964573305.1 uncultured Opitutaceae bacterium | reverse complement strand
TTGGCACCTCGATGTCGGCTCATCACATCCTGGGGCTGGAGAAGGTCCCAAGGGTTCGGCTGTTCGCCGATTAAAGTGGTACGCGAGCTGGGTTCAGAACGTCGTGAGACAGTTCGGTCCTCTATCCGCTGTGGGCGTCTGTGATTTGAGGGGTTCATTCTCTAGTACGAGAGGACCGAGAATGACGAACCTCTGGTGTTCCGGTTGTCGCGTCAGCGGCAGCGCCGGGTAGCTATGTTCGGAAGGGATAAGCGCTGAAAGCATCTAAGCGCCAAGCCCATCCCAAGATAAGATCACAATCCGGAGCAATCCGGTAGAAGGTCCGGGTAGACCACCCGGTTGATAGGCCAAAAATGTAAGCATCGTAAGGTGTTGAGTTTATTGGTACTAATGACCTTCTTCGGTTTATGCACCTTACTATTCGCAGGCGTTTATTTTACCTCCTTCATTTTCGATCTAAACTTTATCTTAATAATTTCTCTAACAAGAGAGTCACTTCCTGGTGACCATATGCCGGGGGCTCCACCCGTTCCCATCCCGAACACGGTCGTTAAGCCCCGAGCAGCCAATGGTAGTAGGACGATAGGTCCCGCGAGAGTAGGTTGTTGCCAGGTTTATGGCCCGAATGCTGTTAATATCAGCGTTCGGGCCTTCTTTGTTTATATACTTCGCGATATCGCTGAATGCCGATGTCGACGTCCGAGCGAATTGACGCAAAAAAGCCGCAGCCCGAGGAGCTGCGGCTTCGTTAAAAACTAAATGCTGGTTAGAACAACGTGCGAAATCCGATCCGGAAGGTGACCGAGTCGTCTTCGACGATATAAACGGACGCTTTGATCGACGTATTGCTGGTCGCCCAGTGATTGACGCCCAGCTCGAGGCCCCAGGAGTCTTCGGTATCGCTGTTTACACCGTCGCGGAAGCTGATGGATCCAAATCCGGCGGTCTTTTCGTTGAACGGCACTTCAACTCCCGCGCCGATCGCGAAGAAGAAGCCTTCGTCGTTGTCGTTTTTGACGGGGCCGGAGAACTCCCACGAGTCCCAACCGTAGCCGAGCCCGCCCGTGATGAAGGGGGTGTAGTATTCGAAATTGCGGGAATAATAAACCGCATCGAACTGCAACGCGTGCTGTTCGAGGTCGGTTTTTTCTCCGTTCACAATATTGTAGTGATAGCTGCTGCGGAAATCGACGACGGAGCTGATCGGGAGATTGGCGGTCATGGAGCCGCCGTAGCCGTTATCGAGATTGTCGCGATAGTCGGCCAATGTGAAGTCGAGCCCGTAGTAACGTTTTCCAAGGAGTCCGGCGTAGTCTGAGTCAGCAGTATCTTGCGCCGTCGCCGCAGTGGTAACAAATGAGGCCAGACCGAAAGCGGCTGCCCCGATGAATTGCTTAGATGTAATCATGTTTGATGGAGGTGAAAGCGCCGGGCAAAGGCCTCGGACGGCTGCGCGCGGCTTGAGTTTGCAACGTAGGTCGCAGGAACGTCATGACAAGCAGCGCTTCACGTCAGGCGCGAGGTTGACAATTTTTTAGGCGCCGGATGGCCCTCGGTGACTCAAAAAGCCCGGGGAACGGCTTTTGCGGATTTTCTGGCGTGCCGGCCGATTTCCCGCATTTTCGCGCCACTTATGCGGATACTTGTCACTGGTGGCGCTGGCTTTCTTGGCTCTCATCTTTGTGAGCGCCTGTTAGGAGACGGACACGAGGTGATTTGCCTCGATAATTTTTTTACGGGAAGAAAATCGAATATCGAACATTTGCTTTCCAGCCCGCGGTTCGAACTCGTGCGGCACGATGTGATTGATCCGTTTAAGTTCGAGGTGGATCAGATATACAATCTGGCGTGTCCGGCATCACCTCCTCATTATCAATATAATCCTATCAAGACGACAAAAACGTCCGTGATGGGCGCCATCAATAGTCTCGGTCTGGCCAAGCGGGTGCGTGCGAGGGTGTTCCAAGCGAGCACGTCGGAAGTGTATGGAGATCCGGCGGTGCATCCCCAGCCGGAAAGTTATTGGGGGCATGTGAATCCCATCGGCCGGCGGTCATGCTATGATGAGGGCAAGCGTGTCGCGGAAACACTGTTCTTCGATTATCATCGGGAGAACGGCGTCGATATCCGTATAGTCCGTATTTTTAATACATATGGCCCGCGCATGCATCCGAACGACGGCCGCGTGGTATCCAATTTTATCGTACAAGCGTTGCGCGGCGAGGACCTCACCGTTTACGGCGATGGATCGCAGACCCGTTCGTTTTGTTATGTGGACGACCTTATCGAGGGATTCGTGCGTTTGATGAATCAAACGGAGACCGTCGGTCCTGTGAACATCGGTAATCCCAGTGAGTTCACCATGCTGCAACTCGCGCAGCTGACGCTCAAGCTGGTCGGCGGTTCGTCGAAAATCGTTTATCGTCCGCTGCCTTCAGACGATCCGAAGCAGCGCCGGCCCGACATCACGCTGGCGAAATCCGTTTTGAAGTGGGAGCCGACTGTGGCGCTTGAAGAAGGTCTGCGCCGGACGATCGAGTATTTCCGCACGCAGGTGTGAACCGGGCGCACACGCTTTGCCGGGCGTCCCGCCGCTGCCTGACGGGAGCCCCGTTGCTGATTTGTCGTTTGCCATGCTTTCGCGTCCCCTTACACGTTGACCCTCTTTCATGATCTCCTGGTTGTTTAAAAAGTTTTCCGGCCGCCACTATCGTAAGTTCCTTGAAAAGGTGCAGCCGATCATTGTCCGCATCAATGAGATCGAGCAGTCGTACCAAACGCTGACGGATGAACAGTTGCGGGCGAAAACCGATGAGTTTCGCAACCGTGTAAAAGCCGGTGAATCGCTCGACCAGTTGTTGCCCGAGGCCTTTGCGACCGTGAAGAACGCTGCGCGACGGCTCGTCGGCAGCAAGGCGTTGGTCTGCGGTCATGAACTGGAGTGGAACATGGTTCACTTCGACGTGCAGCTGATCGGTGGCATCGCGATCCACGAAGGGCGCATCGCCGAGATGGCCACGGGTGAAGGCAAGACGCTGGTCTCGACTTGCCCGCTGTATCTGAACGCGCTCACCGGCCGCAACACGCAGCTTGTCACCGTCAACGATTACCTGGCCCGTCGCGACTCGGAGTGGATGGGGCATCTTTTCGGATTTCTCGGACTCGTCACCGGGTGCATTCAGCAACAAATGCCGTCCGATCTTCGCCGCGAAATGTATTCGCGCGATATCACTTACGGCACGGCGAGCGAATTTGGTTTCGATTATCTTCGCGACAACGGCATGGCCACGCGGAAGGAAGACCAGGTCCAGCGCGATCACTGGTTTTGCATCGTGGACGAAATCGACTCCATCCTCGTCGATGAAGCGCGCACGCCGCTGATCATTTCAGGGCCGGCGCCGATCGAGCGCGAGCAACCCTTCACGCGTTTGAAGCCAGGCGTTGACCGGTTGGTCAACGAGCAGATTCGTCTCTGCAATCGCCTCGTCAGCGAAGCGAAGGAAGTCCTCGAAAAAGCCGACGCGACGCCGGATGAGAAGCGCGACGCAGCGCTGAAGTTGCTCCAAGTGAAACTGGGGCATCCGAAAAACAAGCAGTTGCTCCGCATCATGGAGACGCCCGAGTGGCGGAAGGCCCTCGACAAGATCGATACGGAGATGAACAGCGACTTCAACAAGGTGGAGCTCTTCCGCCTCAAGGAGGAGTTGTTCTACGTGATCGACGAACGTCAGCATCAGGCGGACCTCACTGACATCGGTCGCGGCAAACTTCGTCCCGATAATCCCGATGCGTTCGTGCTTCCTGATCTGGCGACCGAGTTCAGCGATTTAGACAAAGACGTTTCGCGTACTCCCGAGCAGCGGGAAGAGATCAAGCGCAAGTCGCAGGAGCGCTACAGCGAGATCTCCGAGGAGATTCACGCGATCAGCCAGTTGCTGCGCGCATATTCGTTGTACGAGCGCGACGTCGAGTACGTCGTTCAGGATGGCAAGGTCTTGATCGTCGATGAAAACACCGGCCGCGTGATGCCGGGACGTCGTTGGTCGGACGGACTCCACCAAGCGGTCGAGGCCAAGGAAAACGTGACCATCGAACGCGAAACCCGCACCTACGCGACGATCACGATTCAAAACTATTTCCGCATGTACGATAAGCTCGGTGGCATGACCGGCACCGCCGAGACCGAGGCCACCGAGTTCAACGAGATTTACCGTCTCCCCGTGCAGGTGATCCCGACGAACAAGCCGTGCATCCGCATCGATAAAAACGACAGTATTTTCAAAACCCGCCGCGATAAATTCAACGCGGTCGTGAACGAAATCAAAGCCGCCAATGATCGCGGTCAACCCGTACTCGTGGGTACGGTCAGCGTGGATTCGTCGGAAGTGCTTTCGCGCATGCTCAAGCGGGCAGGTGTGATTCACACCGTGCTCAACGCAAAGTATCACGAACAAGAAGCGGACATCGTGGCGCGCGCGGGTCAGCGTGGATCGGTGACGATTGCGACCAACATGGCCGGTCGCGGTACCGACATTAAACTCGGCGAAGGCGTGCGTGAATTGGGCGGCTTGTACGTGATCGGCACGGAGCGTCATCAATCGCGTCGCGTTGACCGCCAGTTACGCGGCCGTTGTTCGCGTCAGGGCGATCCCGGCCTCACGAAGTTTTTCCTCTCGCTGGAAGACGAGCTCATGCGCCTGTTCCTGCAGGGCAATCTCGCCTCGCGCTTGATGGAAGGCTCGATGAAGGAAGGCGAGGAACTCGAACATCCGTGGCTCAATCGCTCGATCGAAGGCGCACAGAAAAAGGTGGAGCAGCAAAACTTCTCCGTGCGCAAACGCCTGCTTCAGTACGACGACGTTCTGAACAAGCAGCGCGAAGTCATCTACGGCATTCGCAATGCCGCGATCCATTCCGAGCGACCGAAGGACATCATCTTCGAGCAAATCGGCGAAGAGATCATCAACCGACTCGAGAACGCAGGATTCGACGAAAAAGCCGGTCCGACGCCCGCCGCGTTGGAGAGCTTCGTCGGTTGGACCAACACGCATTTCCCGATTTCGCTGAAAATCGAAGATATCTCGGGCAATGAGCTCGAGCAGGCCTCCGCGCTGATCCTCAACAAGATCAAGGAAGCGTATTCCGTGAAGGAGTCCGTCGAAATCCCCGAGGCGCTCGCGTCGCTCGAACGTTACGTCGTCATCAACGCGATCGATCATCACTGGCAGGAACATCTCACCGAGATGGAAAACCTCCGCCAGGCGGTTGGTCTGCGCAGCTACGGCCAGAAGGACCCGCTGGTCGAATACAAGGGCGAAGCCTACAAGTACTTTGAGGAGCTGATGAACAACGTCCGCCTGCAGATCTGCACGGGCCTGTTCCGCAGCGCGAGCAACATCCAGGCGTTTGAAAACATGCTGGCGTTGCTCAGCCGCAGTGCTCGCACGGTGGGCCCGGATTCCGCGGCCCAGCCTGCCAGCGCGCCGGCAGCTCAGGCCGCGCCAGCGGTAGCGACATCGGATGAGGAGATCAAACTCCCCACGGTGACGATCCGCCGCGAAACCCCGAAGGTGGGGCGCAATGATCCATGCCCGTGCGGCAGCGGTAAGAAGTTCAAGAACTGTCACGGCGCCTGATCCGTGCGAATCAACCCGTTCCGAAGTGGAGCGGGTTGATGTTGTCGCAAGCGTCGAACGCCTTTCTCGAACAGAATCAACGCGGTCGCTTTCGATGGCTGCAGGAGCTCCTGGCAGCGACGACCTTCGTGGGTTCAGGTCACGTGCGCGGAGCGCCCGCGCCAACTCGGACCAGCCGCGTCTGAAGGCCCTGAGATACGGCGATGCGCGCGATGATGTTTTGTTGCACCGCGACGTGAATCCGCGCCTTGCTAGCGCATGTCTTTCGCCGCGTCCGCCCTTCCAGATGATCCTTACGCCGAGCCGCCGCCGTCGATCTGGCGCCGTCATGAAGGCGCGATTTGGGCGCTGGTGGTTTTTATTTTCACGGTCGGGCTGACGATCGTTTCCTTTCCGCCGTTCAAGGCGGGGGAGTTTGCGTACGCGTTCGCGGTGCCGGCCGTGCTGTGGGCGTATCGGCGACCGCGTTTCAAGGTTTACGCGCTCACGTTGCTCGCGGCCCAGGCGGTGGCGTGGACGATTTTGTTGAGCTGGCTGCATCACGTGACGTGGATGGGGCTTTTTCTGCTCGGGCCTTTTATCGGCGCGTGGGTCGGCTTGTGGTATCTCGCCGTGTGGTGGGTGATGCCGCGAATGTTGGGGCGGAAAACCGGGCTGCGACTGCTCGCGATGTTGGGACTGGCGGCAGTGTGGGTGGTGCTCGAATGGACGCGCACCTGGGTCCTCGGCGGTTTCCCGTGGCTGCCTCTGGCGGCGAGTCAATGGCAGCAAGTGAGTGTGCTCCAAGTCGCAGCGTTTACGGGCGCGGGCGGTATTTCGTTTGTCGTGATCGCGGCGAATCTCGGTTTTGCGGCTTATGCGCACCGCTTGTTTTTTGAGCGTTTGCGCGGACTCAACCGGCGCAGTCAGGAGTTTTTCCTGGCGATGTTTTTGTTGATCGCGTGCCTGAGTATCCACGTTCAGGAGACGGTGAACCGGCAGCACTATCTCACGCCGGCGGGAAAAGTGGCGCTCGTGCAACCGCACATCCCGCAATCGGTGAAGTGGGACGCGTCGCAAGCGCAGGGGATTTTTGAAGCGATCGCGCAGACCACCGAACGCGCGGCGCTGACATTCCCGGATTTCATCGTGTTGCCCGAAGCTGTCACGCCGTACGCGGTCAATGGCAGCGATGGCATGCGTGCATGGATCGAAGATCTCGCACGACGTGTACGCGTGCCGTTGTTGATGGGGTCGGTCGCGGTCGAGAATGAGAACCAGGCGAACGAGCGTTGGACCAACAATGCTTTCGTCGTCGATCCGGAGGTGGGCTTGCAGTCGGCCTCGTACGCGAAGCGTCGCCTCGTGCCTTTTGGCGAGTTCGTGCCCTTTCGTTCGCTGCTCGGCTGGCTCGAGAAAGTCACCGATGTCGGCGACGGCGATTTTCAAGCAGGGGAAAGCGCGCTGCCGCTGCATCTCTCAGGAAGCTCCGGCGGTTTCGCGCTGGGTATGTTGATTTGTTACGAAGATATCTTTCCCCAACTGGCGCGGGAAAACGTGCTGCTTGGCGCGGAGACGCTGGTCGTGTTGACGAACAATGGCTGGTTTGGCGAAGGCGGCGCGGCGTATCAGCACGCCTCGCATTCGGTGCTGCGCGCGGTCGAGACGCGTCGGCCGGTGATTCGCTGTGGCAACAGCGGCTGGAGCGGATGGATCGATGAATTTGGAAAAATCCGCGGCGTGATGACCAACAAGCAGGAGAGCATTTATTTCCGAGGTTCCCACGCGTTCGAAATCACTCGTGACAGCCGCTGGCTGGAGAAACCGAGTTTTTATACGCAGCACGGGGATTGGTTTGTGCTGCTATGTCTCGTGCTGGTGGGCTTGGGCGCGGGGGCGATTGCGTTTTCGCCGCCGCCGTCCGCGAAGCCCGATGAAGAAATGGAGCGACCGCGCGGACTGGGTTTGCGGTGATCGTTCACGGCGCGGGCACAGACGCTCGGTCACTAAAATGAAGTGAGCGAGTTGAGCCTTGACGGTGATTTATCGCTAAACAATCCATGGCGCGAGCGCTTCGCCCACGAGCGCTGACGCAACTAGAGCCCCTGTTTTCCCCCGCGCGGTCTTAACTCCTACACCCATGATCTCCTATTCCTGCCCATTCCCTGAAAATTTCACATGGGGCGTTGCTGCGGCTTCGGCTCAAATCGAAGGCGCCGCATTTACCGACGGCAAAGGCGAATCGATCTGGGATCGCTTCGCGAGGATTCCAGGCAAGGTGCTCAACGGCGACACGCTCGATGTCGCGTGCGATCACTATAATCGTTTCCGCGAGGACTTCGCGTTGATGCGCGAACTCGGGGTGAAGCATTACCGTTTGTCGCTCGCGTGGCCGCGTATTTTCCCGAAGGGCGATGGTGAAGTGAATCAGGCGGGCATCGATTTTTATCACCGCCTGTTCGATGCGATGGCGGAAAACGGCATCACGCCTTGGGTGACGATGTTTCACTGGGACTTGCCACAGGCGCTCGAAGATCGAGGCGGCTGGCCCGTGCGCGGGACAGTCGATGCATTTGCGACCTACGCGGACACGATCGTGAAGGCGTTTGGTGGAAAGGTGAAAAACTGGATCACGCTTAACGAAATCCGCTGCTTCACGGTTCTCGCGTACAAACACGGCGGGCCGAAAGCGCCCGGTCGCCGCGAAAGCGATGCCGTGGTAAATCAGACCTATCATCATGCGCTGCTATGTCACGGTCATGGCGTGCGTGCGGTGCGTGAGCACGGTGGCCCGGGCGCGCGCGTAGGGCTCACGGATAACTGCGACGTCTGTATTCCCGTATCCGAAACACCGCGCGATATCGCCGCCGCGCGGCAGTGGTTTGAGCAACGAAACCTTCACATCCTCGGGGCGATTTATGCCGGCGGGTATTCCGCGGAATATCTCAAACGAGAAGGCGCCAACGCGCCGAAATTTGAAGCGGACGACTTTAAGTTGATCAGCCTGCCGACGGATTTTCTCGGGTTGAATATCTACACTGCCACGCACGTGCGCGCGACTGCGGATGGGCGTTGGGAGGAAGTGAAGCTGCCCGCCAACTACCCGCGCGCCGACAGCGTGTGGCTCAATATCGTGCCGCAGTGCATCTATTGGGCGACGCGCATGGTGAAGGATGTTTACGGCGTGACCTCGATCTACGTGACGGAAAACGGCTGCGGTTATGACGATGAACCGGTCATCAATGGCGAGGTGCACGATCTCCACCGGCGCGAATATCTGCGCGCTCATTTACGCGAGTTGCATCGTGCGGTTGCGGACGGCGTTCCCGTGGACGGCTATTTCCTCTGGTCGTTTATCGACAACTACGAATGGGAAGACGGCTACACCCGGCGTTTCGGCGTCGTGCATTGCGACTTCACCACTCAGAAACGCACGCCAAAGCTTTCCGCTCGCTGGTATTCGCAGGTGATGGCGGAGAACCGTATCCTCTAAATGAATACACCGGCCGCGTCGCGCGATGCGGCCGGTGAGGCGTTCAACGGTTTTCAGGCGGCTCGACGAAAGCGGCGAGGGCGTAGATCAGCGAAGCGTTCCAGTTGATGGCGATTTCGTTGCGCTCGTAGCTCTCAAGCTCGTCCACCCAGCTGCGGCCATCGGGCCAGCCGCCGCCGACGAGGTAGCCCGGCCAGGCAGGTTCTCCGCGACGATCGTGCGGATGTTGGGGCGGCTGGGCGCCGAGTCCGGTCACGTAGGAACGGCCGTGATAATTTCTCCCGAACAAATGGCCGAGCGCGTCCAAGGCGGCGGCGCGATAGTCCGGGTTCGGCTGGAGACGGTCGGCCAGGTGGAGCTGAAACGTCTGCGCAGCGACATTGCCGTTGGAGCCCCAGAACCAGTTTTTGCGTTTCACGCCCAGAGGGCGGGCATGCGGATTTTTGCGGGACTCTTCGACTGCCTGTTGTGCGCGACCAAGGAGATCCTGCGTGAGTCGTCTGACCAGCGCGGGACTGCGTGGATCGCTGACGCTCTCTTCGTAGTGGGATTCTAAATACGTCGCAAACCCGAGGTCCTGCACCTCCGCCCAGCTCGGGGCGTTTTCAGTGAATGTCAGCGAGGAGGCGCGCCGCTCGAATTCACGCAGAGCGGAAATGTCTCCGGTCGTTCTCCACATTTCCGCCGCGGCCCAGAGGCGGGGAGCATCATCCGCTGCATCGTAGCCGCCGGTTTTGAATTGGCGCTGATCGGGGACGACAGGTTTGGGATGCCGTTCCAGGCATGCCCAACCGGCCTTGGCAGCTTCGAGGCATCGATCGGCAAACGCGGGGTCGTGCGGACGGAAAACCCGCGCGGCGCTGGCCATCATCGCCGTCAGGTGCGCGGTGGCAGCAGTCCCCCACGGGGCGAAGTAGCGCTTGGATTGGTCCTGCGCAGCCGGGCCCCAATAGCTGAAGTCGAGTGCGCTGAGTTTGTGATAAACGCGCCCGTCGGAGAGCTGCATCGTGAAGAGCCATTCCAGCTCCCAGCGGATCTCGTCGAGGATGTCCGGCGTGTTGTTGGCGCTTTCGGGAATCTGCATATCCAGTTTCTGGATACGATCGGGAAAATGTTCGAACGCCTTCAGCATGAGGCCGACGCTGATGCCCGCGTTAACGACGTATTTGTTGTAGTCGCCGGCATCGTGCCAGCCGCCGACGGAGCGATGCTGATGCGATCCACCGCCGACGTGATCAAGCCAGCCATCCTCGAGGTGGCAGGGAGCTTGATGATAATGGACGCCCTGCCATTCGCCGCGCACCTCGGTGCCGCAACGCCACAGATACATGGCGCGTGTAACGAGTTGAAAGGGAGTGTTCCAAACATCGGTGGCGATGGAGAACTCTGCGGATCGCTGCCCGGAATCGCCCTCGATCACGTAGCGGCCTGGCACCGTCACCGCGCTGAAATCGAGCAGACGCAGTCGTTCGTTGGTATCGCTGCGGATCTTTCGCAGTGGTTTGCCCGCGGGCGCGGCATAGACTCGGCGCGCTTCGCCATCGTCGAGGCGCAGCACGCGAAAGGTTTTCACGCTCTCGATCGCGGTCGCCTGCTTGGTCGCCTGCGGGAGAAAGCCGATGCTATTGACACGGATGACTGCAGCAGGTCCGACGGCGAGCGGCGGGGTGGCTGCGACAAGGCTGGATGTGGAGAGCAGAACGAGCAGGCAGAGTTCAGGGAAACGCATGGGAAAACAGAGGGTGCGGACGAAAGGCGTCGGTGCCGTTGAAGGGGTAAAACGCGGCGTGGGGGAGGAGTGCGCGGCGGTTTTTGGCTTGCGCGATGCGAAAGAACGCCTGATTTAGCCTTAAACTCAACCCCGTTTTTTGCCCACGCTCCTTTCCGCGACGCCAAGGGTTTTTCGTCTGACCTGATAGCCACCCCTGCGCGCCGTTTTCCTCCTTCGCTTTATGAAATTTACCGATGGCCAATGGCTGCTCCAACCGGGAGTGACCGCCCATTACGCAACCGAGATCCACGATGCGACCGTGGATGGCGATCAATTGGTGATCCATGCGCCGACGCGCCCCATCAAACACCGCGGCGACACGTTGGGCGGACCTTTGCTGACGATCACGCTAAGTTCGCCGATGGACGACGTGGTGGCGGTGAAGATCGAGCATTTTTCCGCCATCACGGACCGCAATCCGCGCATCCCTCTGCAGGCGGCCGGGGCGCCGCGTATTGAAATAGAGGATACAAAGGAGGCGGTCTCTTTCCGGGCGGGCGGACTTACGGCGCGGCTGAACCGCAGCGAGTGGGGAATCACTTTCGAAGGCGGCGGACGCGTGCTCACGAAGAGCGGCTGGCGCGGGCAGGGTTACCTGCAAGTGGCGGGGCAGGGGAGTTTCGTGCACGAGCAGCTTGGGCTTGGAGTCGGCGAATGTGTGTACGGCTTGGGCGAACGTTTTACTGCCTTCGTGAAGAACGGGCAGATCGTGGAAAACGTGAACAAGGACGGCGGCACTGCGTGCGAGCAGGCGTACAAGGCGATCCCGTTTTACCTGACCAATCGCGGCTACGGCGTGCTGGTGAACAGCACCGGGCCGGTTTCATTCGAGGTGGCGTCGGAAAAAGTTGCGCGCGTGCAATTCAGTCTGCCGGGAGAGAAGCTGGAGTATTTCCTGATCTACGGCCCCACGCCAAAGGAGATCTTGCGAAAGCTCACCGCGCTTACGGGACGTCCGGCATTGCCGCCCGCGTGGAGTTTTGGGCTGTGGCTCACGACTTCGTTCACGACCAGTTACGACGAGGCGACGTGCGTGAGTTTCATCGAAGGGATGAAACAGCGCGACCTGCCGCTGCACGTGTTTCACTTCGATTGTTTTTGGATGCGCGAGTTCGACTGGTGCAACTTTGAGTGGGATCCGCGCACCTTCCCCGATCCGGAAGGCATGTTGAAACGGCTGCGCGCGCGCGGCCTGAGAATATCGCTGTGGATCAACCCGTATGTCGGCCAGCGTTCGCGACTCTTCGCGGAAGGTCGGGAAAAAGGTTTCTTCATCAAGAAGACCAATGGCGATGTCTGGCAGACCGACCTCTGGCAGCCAGGAATGGCGATTGTCGATTTCACGAACCCGGAAGCCTGCCAGTGGTTCGGCGATCATCTGCGCCGCCTCGCGGCGATGGGCGTGGATAGTTTCAAAACCGATTTCGGTGAGCGCATCCCGGTCGAAGGCGTTTGTTATCACGACGGCTCCGATCCGGCGGGGATGCATAATTTTTATCCGATCCTGTATAACGAGGTCGTCTTCAAAGTGCTCGAAGAGATCCGCGGGAAAAACCAGGCGGTGGTGTTCGCGCGCTCGAGTTATGCGTCGGGGCAGCGCTTTCCGATTCATTGGGGCGGCGATTCCTGGTCCACGCTCGAATCGATGGCGGAGAGCCTGCGGGGAGGACTGTCGCTCAGCATGTGCGGTTTTGGGTATTGGAGTCACGACATCGGTGGCTTCGAAGGTCTGCCGCCGGCGGCGGTGTATAAGCGCTGGCTGGCGTTTGGCCTGATGTCCTCGCACAGCCGGCTGCACGGAAGTTCATCGTATCGCGTGCCGTGGAATCATGATGAGGAAGCCTGCGATGTGCTGCGTTTCTTCACCAAATTGAAATGCCGCCTCATGCCTTATCTATGGAGTGCGGCGGTGGAAGCGCATCGCGACGGCGTGCCGATGATGCGGCCGATGCATCTGGAGTTCCCGGATGATCGGGCGTGCGACACGCTTGATCGTCAATACATGCTCGGCGAATCGATGTTGGTCGCGCCGGTGTTTTCGGAAGATGGCTGGGTGGACTATTATCTGCCCGAAGGTCGATGGACGCACCTGCTCACGGGCGAGGTGCAGGAAGGCGGTCGCTGGCGTCGTGCGCAGCATGGTTTTATGAGCCTGCCGGTCTTCATCCGGCCGGGAACGGTGCTCGCAGTGGGCGCGAACGATCAGCGGCCGGATTATGATTACGCGGAAAATATCCGCTTCCAGATTTATGAGCTGGCGGACGGCGCGGAAGCGAACGGCCGGCTTTTCAATAACGACGGACAGGAAATCCTGACCGCGCAGGTGAAGCGCGAGAATGGACGCCTCGTGGCGAAAGTTAGCGGCAGCAAGATCCCCGTTTGGGAGTTGAGCGAGGCGGCGCCTCTCGCCGATGCAGGGAGCGCGGCAACCCTCAAACACACAAAGGTGCCAGCCGGCACGAATCGCGCAGAAATCTGAAGGTCCGGCGCCTTTGGGATGAATTTTTTGGTGATTTAACGTAAAATTATGCTACGGATTTAATCATACCCGATCTGCTTTCCACCCCTTTCGGTCCGGATGGTCCCTAGCGTACCCGCGCTTCATCCGGATCGGAGTCCGATAACACCCCAACTATGAACATACGTAGATGCGTGCGCGCCTCGCAGGCGCTCGCAGTCGTATTGGCTGCACACGGGAGTCTGGCGACAGCGCAACAGGCTCCAGCGGTATCCACCACGGATGCCCAAAACTGGACAGATGAAGAGACCGTGATCCTGTCTCCGTTCGAGGTCACCACGACGCAAGACAAGGGCTACAAAGCCACGAACGCGACGTCTGGTACGCGGCTGAATACGCCGATCAAAGACGTGCCGCTAAACCTGGAAGTCATCACTAATGATTTCCTGCGCGACACCGGCGCGAAAAGTCTTCGCGAAGGTCTGCGATATTCCGCAGGCGTTGTGCTCGAATCGCAGAGCGATGCGTTTGCCGAGGACGATGATAATCCGTCCAGCGCGGGTGCCAACGATCCGCGTGGTGTGACGCGCCGCGCCGGTGAATCGACAACAAAACTCCGTGGTTTCGTGATCGATCAAGTGTTGCGCGATGGTTTCCGCCGGCAGTATTCGGCGGATTGGATTAACATTGGCCGCGTCGAAGTTCTGCGCGGACCGAGCGCGTTGCTATATGGCGTCGGCAGCTTGGGCGGTGTGATTAATTACATGCCCAAGCTTCCGGAGCGCCAGGAGAAGACATACATCGGCACGAGTGTCGGCAGCCACGGTTTATATCGCGGTGAATTCGATGTGACGGGCCCGCTGGGCACCGGCTCGTGGCGACCCGCTTATCGTGTCACCGGCGCGTATCAGGAGCGCGGTGATTACACGGAACATTATCGGGCACGCCACTGGACCATTTCGCCGGTTTTCACGTTCAGTCCGTTCAAAAACACGACCGTTTTGATCGATAACGAGTTCGGGGAATCGAAGCAGTTCGGCGTGGGATTTCAGAACATCCGCTCAAACATCGGCAATCAGGCGGCGTCCCCCGGGCGTAACGCCGAATGGCTCACCGATATCACCAACGGCTTGATCAATACACGCACCTTCCGCTGGTCGGGTCCGGATACTTATCTCCAAGGGCCGTTTAGAAACACGATTATCGACGTGACGCAGCGCGTGGGCGAAAATCTATTCATCAAGCTCGGTGTGGCCCAGTCGGAATCGACCTTCGATTCGCGTCAGATCACCGCGGGCGTCGCGCCGGGTACGCTCGACGGGGCCAGCCTGCCGATCTCGACGCTCTCGAATTATTACTCGCACGGAACGACTTCCCTCGGCGGCACCGTTTATAATATCCGCGACGCCATCAGCGAAGCCCTCGCCAACGGCGATTTCAATGGTTATAGCATCGAGGATATTTATAATAATCGATCGATCAATTCGTATCGCGCCGACCGGCTGTACGGTTTTGTGCGGGAAGGGCTGTTTAACAAGGTAGGGACGCCCACGGGACCGACGGTCAATGACCGCGCCATGATCTGGTATCAATGGCGCGATGAAAATGTGACCGATCTGCGCGATCAGGTTCGTTTCGATGCAACCTATGATTACGACGCCGGATCCTTGGGGCGTCATACCTTCATTGTTGGCGCGCAATACATGAAACTGAAGAAGACGCGCGACGAATACGGTCCGGCGTACGGTTATACCAACAGAACCACGCAGGTACCGGTGTCGGTACACGGCTGGGAGCGCTTCAACTTCAAGAATCCTCAGGATTATTCAGCATTTCGTTTTGGGACTCAGGGCGATGGCGTGCCCGATGTCGCCACGCACCACTTGTACAACACCGTGGAGCGAAACTGGGATCTCGGCTATTACGGTGTTTATCAGGGGCAGTTTTTCAATGAGCGCCTGACGCTTGTTGGCGGCGCGCGCTGGGACCGCTCCGACGCCCGCACGATCCGCACGTTTATGTACGAACGTGGTCGCAACCCGACGCTCAGCGGTCGCGGCACGGAGGGCACGACCGGCGATGTTCCCTCGGCGACCAGCCCGCAGATCGGCCTCACGTTTAAGATCACTGACGATATCTCGATCTTCGGTGTATATTCGGAAGGTGTGGTGCCGAATCCCTACGCAGCGGATGGCAATGGCGATATGCTCAAGCCAACCAAAGCGAAGAACAAGGAGGTCGGCGTGAAGTTTGACTTCGCCGATGGCCGTATCTCCGGAACGCTCAGCGCCTACGAAATCAAGCGCACGGGAACGCCGAAATTTATCTGGTGGGCGCCCAATCCTTGGAAGTCGCGCGAAGATGGTTGGGACGAAACCAAGCCCAACGCGGTCCTTGGTGGCTTTGCCACGCCCGAGGCCATGTGGGCGGTCATTCACCGCACCGAAGGGCTGAACACCACCCAAGGTCTGGCGCTGGCCAAAGAGATCTGGTCCCCCGGCTGGCATCCGCTTCTCGACGAAATCCAAGGCGTGAGCGATGTCGCCAACGCCGGCGCCGGTCCCGAGGGCAGTCGCTTCTGGACGTGGGACAACAGCGGCTACGCGTACGCGGCCAATACCAACACCGAAAACTATGACCCGAACTATTCGGGCAATCTGTGGTTCCCGCTCTTCAACCTTAGCGATCCCGACGTGGTGAAAGCGTTCGATGCGATCTCGGCGCTTCCGGGTTGGAAGGGAAATTATTATACCGATGGCGGAAAAACCTTCCGCTGGTCGGATGGCGCGGCCGGGTTCACCAATGGTCCCGGCAGCAGCGGTGCGTTTGTGCCGATGAATGACCAGGCGCGTGGTTGGGATGCGTCGGTGATCATCACGCCCAACGATTCGCTCCAGATGATCCTGAACTACGCGCATGTGAAACGAAAGACGACGAGCTCCACCTATCCGTTTGTGAGCCTTGGTTATTGGCCCGCCGGCTGGTGGATGCAGAAGGACCAAAACTTCGGCACCTTCGGCCAGAATCGCAGCCCGCAAGAAGCGTATGCGGACGTCAACGATACCTCCACTTACCGCGTGGTTGTGCCCGACTATAATCAGCCGATGGACGACACGCCGGAAAATACGGCCAACGTCTGGATCCGCTACAACTTCGACGCGTCATTCCCACGGCTCAAAGGCTGGACGGTCGGCCTCGGTGGCCAATGGGAAGACCAGCGTCTTTGGTTCAGCGGATTTGGCGGCGGTGGTGGTAACATCGTGATTGTCGATGGCTCCACCGATGGCGCGGATCCGGACAACTTGGTGAAGTTCTACACGAAGGAACGCTACGCGGTGAACCTCCTCGTCGAGTACAGCACGCGCATCGCCGACAAATACAATGTCCGCGTCGCGCTTAATGCCGACAACCTCCTCGATGACCAAGGTCGTTACGGTCTGGTTTACGGCTCGGGCTCATCCTACCGCCTGTCGCTGGGCGTGGATTTCTGAGCGCGCAGTCTTCTTGATCCACAGCCCGCGCGGCAGGTTCGCGCGGGCTTTTTTGCGGGCGGACCGCTCCGGTTTGATTGCTTGCCTCGGAGATAAACTCGACGCGTTATGCCGAAAATGCCTCGTCCAGCCAAACGTAGAATCATCCGCGCCGCCACGCTGGCTGACGTCGGTCGCGAGGCGGGCGTTTCTGCCATGGCCGCGTCGGCCGTGCTCAATGGAGCCCGCACATCGTCGCGCATTTCCGAGGAGACGCGCGAACGCATCCTGACCGCCGCGAAAAAACTCCGCTACCGCCCCAATGCCGCCGCCCGCGCGCTCGCCGAGCGCAAGATGAACACCTTGGGCGTCGCCGCGCTTTTCGATGAGTCGGGCGAGCTCAATCACTACTTTCTCGAAGTGTTTAACGGCGTGCTCGAGGCCGCCGCGCATCACAATCAAAACACGACGGTCTTCACGCTGCATGACTGGGAGCAGGACTTCGGGCGGCTCAATGGTTTTTGCGATGGCCGCATCGACGGGCTGATTTTGATCGGACCGATCATCAGTCGCGAAACGGCGCGGCATCTGCCCGAGCACACGCCTTTCGTGGCTTTGCACGCAAACATCCCGATTCCCGGCGTGCTCAACATCGAGAGCGACGAAGAAGCCGGCGCTTATCAAGTCGTCCGCCACATGATCGAGCGCGGTCACCGCCGCATCCTGCACCTCGCGGGTTTGCGCGGATTGCTCGGCGCGGAGCGGCGCTTGCACGGCTATCGACGCGCGCTGGCGGAGGCGAAGATCCCGTTTTCGTCGTCGCTGGTGGTCGAGGCCGGTTTTGGCGTGACCGTGGCAAAGCGAGCCATCGCCGGATGGCTGAAAAAAAACCGCAAAGAACCGCTGCCCGATGCCGTTTTTTGCGCGACCGATCCGATGGCGGTCGGCTGTCTCGAGGCGCTGGCCGAGGCCGGCCTGCGCGTGCCGGACGATATTTCCGTGACCGGTTTCGACGACAGCCTCGCCGCGCGCACGACAGTGCCGCAGCTCACCACGGTGCGCCAGCCGTTGCGGGCGATGGGGAAAAAGGCCGTCGAATGCCTGCTCGCGCGCATCCAGCAGCACCAAGGCAAGGCCGATCACACCGAGCCGGAGCCCTTGGTTTTTCCAGTGGAGTTGGTTGTGCGTGGTTCTGTTCGCGATCTGCGGGAAAAATAAACCGCCCGGCTGCGCCTCGCGCGTTTCGCGGAGACGTCCTTTCCCGTTGCCTCGCGGTTCGCGGTTCGTGTTTATCCCGTGCGCCTCATGAAAGTCACCGGCCTCGCCATCGTCCCGCCTCCGTCCGCTGCCGATCAGCCTAAAATCACGCCCGAGCTCCTGGCGTCCGTGCTGGCCCGCTACTCACGCAGCAACGACGGCCTCGCGGCGATCCTCGCCAAGGTCGATCTCGCCAATCCCGAGGCATCCATCGACCGCATCCTGAAGTTCGTGGACTACGGCCACGCCTCGATTGGCGGGCTCACCGGCGGCCTCGCCATCGCATTGGACGATGTGTCGATGTGGCTCGCGTATAAAATTTTCGAGATCGCGCAAATGGCTGACGGCCAGGAGTCTAGCACGCGCTACATCACGATGGACGCCGCCAATCTGCCGACGCCGGCCGAGGTGGGCATTCCCGACGATCTCGCCGCGCGCTGGCAATCGGTGATGGCAAAATCCTTCGCCGCTTATCACGCCGAGTACGCGCGACTGGATGCCCTTGCGACGGAGCAACCCTCCCTGGTGCGCCTTCCCGCCGATGCGAAACCCGCCGTCGTCACGCGGCTCCGCAAAAACTACGCGCTCGATCGCGCCCGCTATTTTATCCCGTTCGCCACACGCACGAATCTCGGCCTCGTGCAGACTTCGCGCATGTGGGCGCAGACGGTGAAGCATCTCGATTCGCTGCCGCATCCAGAGGCGCGTGCTGCAGCCGCGTTGATCCGTGAGGAACTGCTTAAACAATCGCCGCGGCTCATGCGGCACAGTTTCGCCGAAAGTTCTTATCAGGAACAGGCGCGCCAGGAACTCGCCGCCAGCGTGAAGCTCGGCCGCGAACGTCTCTCCACCGCGCCGCTTGCGGACGACGTGTGGGTGCACGTGGATCGTGCGACGCCGCCGTTTCTCCCTGAAGGGCAATCGATGGCCGATGCCCTGCGGTATCGACCAAATCGATACGCCCAGCACGGCACGGCCTCGCGTCGCATGCGCGTGAGCTTTGCGTGGAACAATCTCGCGATCGCCGAGCTGCGCGATCTCAACCGTCACCGCACGGGCCATCGTTACACGCCGCTTATCCAGGCGGGTTTTTATCTGCCGCCGGAAATCGCCCACGCAAATCACACGGCGTTGCTCGACGAACAAGCGGCGCTCACCCGCGAACTGCTGGAGCGCGGATCGCCCGCGTATGTGTATTCGCTGCTGCTGGGCGCGCAGACGCCGTTCGAGCACAGCACGCACGCGGACAAATTCATCTACGAAGCCGAGCTGCGCACCGGCATGGGCGCGCATTTCCGCTACGCGGAACACCTCAGCGCGACTCTCCGCGAGTTCTTCAAGCACGTGCCGGAAGCGCGCGACTGGGTCGTCGAAGGCACTGCCGAGCCGGAATAAGATTCAGCGGCAGGCAGGGACATGCGCTGCATTGTCCGCTGTACCCTGCGCTGTATCACGCCAAGTGCGATAAGCGCGCTCAGCGCGCTCGCCGCACGCGCTCTTTTTCTTCTTCGCGCTCCTCTTCCAGACGGGCGCGTTCGCTGGCGAGCTGCTGTTTGATCTTTTCGCTCTCGGCGTAGTCGCCCTCGGCGAAGGCGGACTCGAGCTGTTGCTTCAGGAAAACCTCACGCTCGGCGATCTTCCCTTTGTAGATCGTATCGATCTCCGCGAGGCGGGCTTTTTTCTCGGGCGTGAGCGGGGCGCCGGCATCGGGATCGGACTTGGCGAGACGTTCCATGGCGAGTTCGTAGGCGCTTTTCATAGGGCACAAAATTCAGCCCAAATGCGCCCCCAAGACAAGCGCGAGTCCGGTGAGGAGAAAGGGCGTCCAAAAACCGCCGCCACGACGTTCCCAACGCAGCGTGTATCCGGCGATCATCGCACCGATCACCAGCGCGAGCGTGACATAGCCTGCCGCGGTGGAGCGAAAGTGCAGCGTCCAAAAGAAGCCGGGAATCTTGAGCAGCCACGCGATCACGGCATCCATCACAATCAGCACGATCGCCGCAGCGTGATTGAATAAAATCGCTCCGCCTGCCCAGCCGAGGAGCCCGCAGACCAGCGACAAAAATCCGCCCAAGATCACGAGAGACGACACGGGAATCAGCAGGAGATTTGCGAGCAATCCGCCCGGCGTGAAGAGTTGGAAAAAGATCACGCCACACACCGTGCTCACGAGCGTGGTCGCAAGGCCGATCGCGAGAGCGTTGTGGGTGACTCGCCAGGTCGTGGCCGCGGTACGCTGCCACCATGTCCAGGTGGCTTTGGGCAGATCGCGGAAGAGCACCCATTTTTCATCCCAATGCGCCGCGAGTGGCAATCCGAGCAGCACGATCGCTGCGACAGTGCCATACGACATTTGAAAACTCGCGCTGAAAAGCTGCATCGGATCTCGCAGCAATCCCACAAATGCCGCGAGTGTGAGCGTCGCGACGGGATTGATCGGCAGGCGCGCAATCATCGCTGTCTGCACGAGCGTGATCATCAAAAACGCACGTACCGCGGAGGGGCTCGCGCCGGTGATGTCCACATACAACCAAAGCGCTGCGAGACTGACGAAGAAGCGGATAAATGCGGGCAGCCGCAGCAGCACGAGCGCGCCATGGATCGCGAGGGCGATCACGCCGATGTGCAGGCCGCTGATGGCGAACAAGTGCATCGTGCCGCTGCGCAGATACTGGTTCTTCTGGTCTTCGCTCAGCTCATGTTTCTGGCCGAGCATCATGGCGCGGAGCACACCCGCGAGGTGTTCGTGATCGCGGAGACCGAGTGAGAGCAGTTTCCCAAAACGCTCCAGGCTGCGCTCGCGAAAACGCGCGTAGGCCGATGGCTCACGTGCAATGGAAAGAAAACGGCCGCGCGTCAGGCGGAAGTTCACGCCGGAGGCATTGAGGAAACCTTCGAATGATCCCATCGCGGCATCGAGCGGCAGCGTCTCGATCACGCCGATGACGGCGATCTCGGAATCGCGGGCAGGCGCTCCGCCACCAGTCATCGGAGCCAGCGAGAAGTAAACACGCTGACCGCGAAGCTCGTGCAGGTGCGTATCCGACGAACCAATACGCGCGATCCCGGAAGTTCGTTTCAGATCGGAGGCGAAGGTGCGTTCGACCTGCAGGGTCAAGCGCGCTTCCCGCGGCGGGAGCCGATCCCATGCGACGAGCCGGTCCCGATGAATCAAGTACGCGCCTGCACCGGCGAAAATGAACGCGAGCGAGATCAACGCCGCCCAACGCCGAACGTTCGCGGAACAGAGCGTCGCGCCGATCGCGCAGAGCAAGGCGCCGCCGAGCGGCCAGCCCACGGGAAGCGCTGGCAGGAGTGTCCTCGCCGCCACGATGCCTCCCATGAACGGCAGCAGCAGCCACAACACCGGCGCCCGGTGGCGGAGACAGCGCGCGATCATGGCGGCGGTTCAACCGCAGTGATGGACGCAAATCGACGCTAATTTTTGCCGGGTTTCACCGGCTTAAACAGCGATGATCAGTTTTCGCGGCCGACCGCCCACAGGAGCCCGCGGGCGAGGAGGTTTTGGAAAACGGGATCTTCCCACGTGGCGTTGTTGTGGCCGAAAGTCGTGCCGAAAACGCGCGCGCCGTGATAGCGGTTGGTCCAGATGACGGGATGACTTTGGCCGTTCCTTTCGCTGGTGGAAACGGCGAGCGCTTCCGCGCCAGGCCAGAGTTTTTCGATGACGTAGAGCTCATCGAGCGGCGTGACCCAGGTCTCGGGAAAATCTCTGAGCGCGGGATGATCGGGTGCGAGCGGACGCACGAGATAGCGGCTCTGATGATCGTGGCGATGACTGGTGACGCCGAGGAATTCGCGCCAGTCGTCCACCTGCGCGGCGCGGTACGTATGCATCGCGCAATGGACGACGACCGCGGGTTTACCGGCGCGATGTGCGGCGGTGATTTTGCGAATATAGTCCGGATTCGTCGTGTCGGCGAAGCAGGCGTTGTGGACAACGACATCGTAAGGCGCGGCCCAATCGGGTTTGTCGAAAAGCGGGATTTCCGCGCGTGTGCCGGTGCCGCCTTCGTTGACAAGGGTCCACTCGACTGCCGCGAGACGCGCGACGGCATCGTTGAGGATTTTCGTCTGCGCGGGATAATCGTGGCAGCAGCCACCGGTTACGAGCAGTGCGCGCAGAGCAGGCGGGGAGGAGGCTTCAGTGGCGAAAAGTGTGGATGCAAAACAAGCGGGGAGGAAAGCGGCGAGGAGGCGGAAAATCATGGAGCTGGTGGATGGGTGAAGTGCGGATTATCGCGAGGCATCGAGCAGGGATGCGAGCTCGGCGGGATCGATCCAAAGATCGGCGGCGAGATTCTTGATGGGAAATGCGTTGAGCGCGGGTTCGCAGCCGGCGAGGCATCGGTAGTCGAGGCCGAGGCTGGTGGCGAGGCGTGCGTAGAGGGGCGAGGCCCAGTTGCGTGGGAGGAGCTCGATCACGCGTGTGCGCGGACGACAGAACGCGAGATTGCCCAGCGCGGCGCCGTGCACGCCGACGATGTTTTTCGCCGATGCGAACAATGCGGCCTGCTGGCGCACGGTGAGGCCATCCATGCGCACGGTGCGGAAACCGCGTTGTTCGAGGAATGCGCTGATCTCATTTTCGTTGAGAAGCTGGCGTGCGGAAACTTTTCCACGCACGACGAAGATCTGGTCGTGCGGCACGAGCGTGGGCGCGGAAAAAAGCTGGCGAAGAAAATCGCCGGGCCAGCGCGCGGCGGCGGTGAAACTTGCCGTGGGCGGCTGCGAGACGAGCAGAAGGTTTTCGCAACGAATGCTCCCGGCGCCGGCGACCACACGTTTCTCCGGCGGAATGCCGAGCGCATCGAGCGATTCGGCGATGTACGGACGATCGGCGGGCGGAACGATCCAGTGATCGATGTGCGTCGACTGCGCGAGCAGAGGGGATGCACGCGTGACGCCCTGCCACAGCCAGTGAAAATAATTGGTGTGATTGGGCATCGCGAGCGTCGCGGTGACGCCGCGCAGCGAGCGCGACGCCGACGTGTCTTTCGCGGCCGCGCAGGCCTGAATGCGCCAGTCATCATCGGTGGGCTCGGTGAAGACATCGTTGAGCAAATGTCCGTCGGCCGTACCGATCCATCCCTGCGAGCCCCACACGACGGCATCGCGCATCAACGTTTGATAAAACGGCGCCGACGAAATCATTTCCACGCGATCCCAGAGATGCCGTGCGCGGCGGGGAGCGACGGCAATCGGCTCAAAGCGATGCGTGAGCGCCGGCGTGATCTCACAATAATTCTCGCCGGCCGCTTTGCCCGGACAGAACGGGACCGAGGGTGAAAAGGGTGCGTGTTTGGCGGCGAAGAGGTGGTGTTTCGCGACGCGAGGGAAAAGCCAGAACCAACCGGCGCGATGCCGAGGGTGGGGCGAGAAAAACAACGGCCACTTTTTGCTCACGTGCGGTGTGTGTGGGGGTTTTTCGGGGCGAGGACGATTCTCCAGAATCGTTTGGTGAGCACAAGCGGAGGATGAAACCGGCACGCGAGGGCCAGACTGCGCAGTGCTTCAGAGCGCTCGCCTTGTTTGGTCAGACGCGACGCGCGGGTGAGTTCGGTGGTCGACGTGAAAAGTCCGATGAAGCGCCGGCAATGCCACCAGTCGGACCAGCGAAGCGGAGCCGGGGCGCGTCCGAGATGCTTATGAAGAAGGCGGAGGCCGTTCTGAAAATGCCGGCGTGTGTTTTTCGAAGCGTTTTCGAGATGGCAGCGATAGTGCAGCGCGAGGCGATGCTCGTAGAGAAACTGTCCGCGATCCGCCAGGCGTATCCACAAATCCCAGTCGTCGGTCGCCCACAACGACGTGTCGAGTCCGCCGATCGCGACGAGGTCTTCGCGGCGAATCAACGTCTGGCCGGGCGTCACGATATGATTGCCGCGGAGGAATGCGCGCTTGGCGTGGCCGGCGGGGCCCGCGTGTTCGGGAGCGCGGTAGCCGCGGCCGCCGTCGCCAAACGATTCGGAAAAACCGTACACCAGCACGGCGTCGGGCTCGCGCTCGAGCGCGGCGACCTGCCACGCGAGTTTGTCGGCGGGCCAAAGATCGTCGTCGTCGAGAAAGGCGACGTAGCGGCCGCGTGCGAGCTGGAGGCCGGTATTGCGCGCGGCGGACTGGCCGGCATTGGGTTGCGCCGCGTAGCGAATGCGGCCGTCTTCGATCCACGGCCGGAGTCGCGCCGCGGTGTTGTCGGGCGAGCCGTCGTTGATGACGATGATCTCGAAGTCCGTGAAGCTCTGCGCGGCGACGGAGCGCAACGTCTCCTCCACGTAGTGCTCGTGTGAATACGTGGGGATGATGATGGAGACGAGCGGAGTGAGGCCGTTCATACGGCGGCGGCGACCTCCGGCTGCCGGTCGGATCGGGCACTGGCGGCCTGCATCGCGCGCGCGGTCGCTTCGAGATAGGCGTGACCCCAGTGCTGGCAAGGTTCGAGGTGGTTGCCCTCGGCCCATTCGTTCCACGCGTTGATGAACACGAAGTCCTCGGAAGGCGAAGGCGGTTGGAAACGTTTCACCGCGGCTTCGAGCCAGCGTGCATAAAGATCGGGAGTCGCGCCGCGGAAGATGCGGGCACCGGCTTTTCGCCGCGCGCTGTTGTCCCAGCTCGGCGTGACGCCGGGAAAACGCACGTAGGGCACGGCGGGTTTCGCGAGCATGGCGTTCATGAGCTCCGTGTAGTCGTACACGATGTCCTCGCCGAGGGCCGCTTGCGACGAGAGGCGAAGTTTGCGCGCGAGTTTTCGCCAGGGGGCCTGGCCGCGCATCGGCAACGCGCGTGGCAGGCAGCCCCAATCGGGGGCAAACTCGATGGCGGCATCAAAGCCCGGCACGAGTCCGGCCGGACCGTTGGCCGCGGAGACTTCGACGTACGCGAGATACAACCCCGGCAGGCCCGCGGCGCGCGCGAGTGTCTGCCAGCGGGCAGCGGTATCGGCGGGCGAGGGCAGCTGGCGCGCGCGGTACACGACGAACAGCGGGCGGCCGTCGATCGTGATGTAGCGCGGGTCGCGAAAAGCCGGCAGCAGCGCCTGCAGATGCGCTTCGTCGTCGGCTGGCGAATACGTTTGCGCGACGAGGATCTGGCGATCCTGTCCGTCCCAGGTGCGGCTCCAGTTTTCGTTGGCCCAGCAAAGGCAGAAGGGGAAATCGGGCCGGCGATTTTGCAGCAATTGCTCGACGGGCCGCTCCAAGAGGCGGCGACCTCCGAACCAGTAATGATAATAACAAAATCCGTGAACGCCGTATGCGCGCGCCAGCGCCGCCTGGGCTTCCTGCACCTCGGCGACACGCAGATCGTAGAAGCCGAGATCGGCGGGAAGATGCGGCTGGAGATGATCGCGGAAGCGCGGGCGGGCGTTGACGACGTTGCGCCATTCGGTAAACCCGCGGCCCCACCACTCATCGTTTTCCGGGATGGGGTGATACTGCGGCAAATAAAAGGCGATGGAGCGGGGCTGTCTCATGGTTTGTGGGCTTGGATCACCCAATGATGGCTGAAAGGCTGGCGGGATTGCGGCCATGCGGCGTGCCCGCGCGGATCGCCGGTGTGTGATCGCCGGGCCGCAGCGCCGAGGGCGGGGCGGAGAGGATACCGGCGCTGGATCGATCCGGGGAGGCTGACATGGTGAGCAGGCGGTGCGGGCTTAGGTAGTCACGCAATGCCGCCAAAGTTCCCTGAAAAATCCCTCGGGGCGTATCCATTTTTCGAAAAGGGCGCGGCAAAGTTTTTGTTTTTCAGCAAAGGCTTCCGGGCTGAGGGCGGCGTGTGCCGCGATCACGCGTTGACCCAGCTCCGGCAGGTCGGATTCCTCCACCCACAAGCAGGCGGCCTGCCAGTCCACATGCTGGTCATACGGGAGCACACACTGCGAATTAATGAACAACGGGATCCGTCCCAGGCTGATCGCTTCGTAGAAACGGATGGAGCAATTGGCCAGCCCGCGCACGGAAAGCGCGTAGTCGCAGGTGTCGAGATTTTCGATGAACTCGCGGCGTTGTTGCGCGGCGGTTTGCGGCGTGCCGCCGGGCTGAAGCACGCCCCAGCGGTTGAAAGCAAATTGATCGCGGAGAATGAAGCGGCCATCGACGCCTGGCGTGCGGCGCAGGTGGCGGATGGCCTGGACGCGAGCCGCGTGCGCGATGAGCTCGCGGCGCTTTTTGAAAAGGCCGGCGCGGTAGCCGAGATAGCGGGCGACTTCACGCAGACTGCGTCGCGACACGCGGCAACCGAGCGGGGGTGCGTAACCGCAAAATCCCACGCTGGGGACATCGGTCTTGGGGCGCAGGCGAAGTTGTCCGCCGAAATTTTGCTCCAAGAAATCCTGGCTGAAAGTCGGGATCGCGAACTCGTTGGGCTGGCGCGTATCGCTGTAGAGCGAGAAGCGAAACACGATCGCGTGCGCGGGCCAGTTCATCGGCTCGTCGTGATCGGAGTCGAAGAAGAGTACGATTTTTTTGCCGAGCCGCTGTGCCTCGTCCATTTCGTTTTGCGCAAAGCGCCGCGCCTGTTCGTTCCCGCGGGTGTACTTCCAGGAAATCGACAGCACGCACACATCGGCGTCTGCGGGGCGTTCGACGAGCGTGTAGTTGTGGCTGCGATCCGCGGCCCACGCGTCGAACTGGCCGCGATGAAGCGAATGGGCGTCTTCGAACGGCAGGCCCCACCACGGCGAAAGAAAGGGCACATGCGGAATCTCGCCGGCGAAGCGTCGGGCAAACAATTTCATGGGAGGAAGCGATGAGGGCCGCGGCGGTTTTACCGCAGCAGAAAAATCCAGTGTCGAAGCGACCATGGCCAGGTGCGCCACGCCGAGCGAAACAACTGTCGGGCGCGCGCTGGATCACTGGCGCGGATGAGCCTGCCTTCCGTGAGGCGCGCCTCGGCGAGCAGACGCTTGCGCAGCGAGGCAGGGACGTCGGGCGTGACGGTGTGTTTTTCGTAGAAGCGCACCGTGTCGGCCGCGACGCGCAACGTCTTGGTCATGCTGCTGCCTTCGTGCTTGGTGTAACGACAGGTAACGGCGCCGGTGCAGGCGAGTTTGCCGCCATCGGCCAGCGCACGAAACCAATAATCGCGATCTTCGCCGATGCGCAGCGACTCATCGATCAGTCCCGTGCGGCGGATGGTTTCGCGCGTGAGGCCGACACAAGACGACGTCTGGATAAACGAATGCTCGAACAACCAGCGCCGCGGTTGTGCGACCCAGTGAGCAGGCGGCACGTAATTGCCGCGCGAGACGTGTTTGTCGCCATCCCAAATTTCTATGCCGGAAAATGCGAGAGCGGCGCCGGCTTCAAATGCGTGGGCCAGTCCGGTCAGATGATCCGGCTGCCAGTGATCGTCGGCGTCGAGAAAGGCGACGGCGTCTCCCGTCGCGAGTGCGAGCAAGCGATTGCGCGCCGCGGCGACGCCACGATTTTCGCCAAGGTTTTCGTACGCGACGTTGTTTTCTGGATACGCTTGCGCGAAGTCGCGCACGAGCACCTCGGTGCCGTCGTTTGATCCATCTTCGACGACGATGAGTTCCCAATCCCGGTGCGTCTGCGCGGCGACGCTCGCGAGCGCGCCCGGCATGAACGGCGCGGCGTGATAGGCGGCGATGAGGATGCTGATTTTCACGCGCTGCGATGATCGGGCCGGCCGGCGCATCGGGGTTGCGAAGTCGATCGGAACGCGGCTACGGACACGCCGGGGCAGGGATGAATATCCCGTTCGACGAGGGTGAAGATGCTGGAACTCATGAGTTGGGACGAAGGGGCAGGATGGGGCTGACCGACATGCAAAGGCAATCGCGGCCATACGCATTTTTTGCGCGTTTGCGGGAGGGCGCCGGCCCTCGGACCATCTCCGCGGTGTTCTCCTGCGGGCTGATCAGCGAGCATCCAGTTTTTCGATCGTCCGCCACATCTCGTTGATATTTTCGAGGGCGAGGGACGTGAGCTTCCGGGCATTGTCGCGCAGCGATGAAGACGGGCGTGCGAGCGCTTTTTCTGCATCGGCCACCAACGTCTCAAAGGTCGCGTTTTCCACATAGCCTTCCGGGTCCCAGCCTTTGAGGTAGTTGCCGGTTTTGCTCTCGAGGCCCGCGAATCCGTGATGCGGCACTTCGTAGGAGATGGCGACGATCATGGCGTGGAGGCTGGTGGAGAGCACGAGCTTGCTGCAGGCGAGCAGCGCGACCACGTCCATCACCGAGGGCAAGGGGCAGAAAACGTGTGGCGTCTGCATGTGGCAGGAGACACTTTTCAAGCCGAGGTGGTCGTCGTGGCCGGCGGCGGTTCCGGCGGAAACCAACACGGGCGTATAGCCGGTTTTCTCGGCGAGGCGGTCGAGGGCGGCGGCGATCATGTCCCCGCGGCCGCGAAGATGGCGCTGCGCAAGTTGGAAGCAAAAATACCCCGCGGGGCCTTGGTCCGAAATGATTTTTCGGGTGGCGGCGGTGGCCTGGCTGAGAACCGTTTCGCGATCGTAGATATGTGGGAGGGCATGCACCGAATCGGGTGCGAGGCGGGTGCCGGCGGCACCGGACGCGGCGGTTGCGCGGTGCGTCAAGGGATCGCGGACGGAGGAAAAAACCGCTTCGCGGAGAGCGTCCACAATCCATTTTTTCATGGAAGGGTTGAGTGCGTCGAAGCGCTGGCCGCCTGCCCCAAGGAAAGCAATGCCGGGATGGGTGGGGATCTGGTGCGCGCGGGGAACGAACGGGAGAATCCAGGGCAGGCCGAGGCGGCGCATCGCGCTTTTCGCGCTGTTGCTAAACTCCAGTTTGCGGAGAACCCGCAGCCAGAAGTTTTTCAACTGGGGCGCATGGTGCGGGTAGATGCAGGACAGGAGCGCGTCGATGGGCGCGGTGAGGATTTCCCCGCCGACCAGCACGATGAGACTGCCCGGGGGCAGGGGGCGGTCTGTGAGCAGTTCCTGGATGGGGCGGACGACCTGCCCGCCGAGTTCCGTGAGATTGATGGAACGCAACCCGAAGTGAACGCACTCATACCGATTCTGAATCGACGGCGGAGCAAGTCGGGCCACCACCTCGGGGAAGAGGAGGTCGCCGAAGTTGACCCGGTCGAATGCGCCGTAGAGGCCGAGGATGGGTTTCATGCGGTAAGTGAGAGAAAGTGCGGGATGAGCGACGTGTTCCGGCCGCTCACGCCGGAGCGAACGTCCACATTTTGTGCCCGACGCGTGAGCGTGACAGCGCTTGGACGAGTGAAATTAAGAGGGACATTGCGGGTGAAACCGCCCTTGCCGTCGGAGTCTTGGCAAACGACGGCGGGCAATGACCGCTGGGAGGCGGGCGCGTGAGAGACGTCTTAGACGACGATGAGTTCCGCGTCTCCGTGCCTATATACCGCGATGCCCGCCGTGTGCGGGTGCATGCCGGTGTGATTTACGCCCCGCCGGAGAATGAATCCGGCTCATGGCCTCATCTTTGGCGTATTTTAAGTACCGACTGCCTTCTCCACAGAATGCTTCGAGCTCAGACCGGCGGGCGGACCGGGTTTACAAAGTCGAGCCACGCAAGACTGCGCGCGAGGCCAGTGGCGAACGTGACGGGTGCGCGATAATTCAACGCCTGAGCGGCCTTGGCGTGCGGGAGTTTCACGCGGCACTGCTGCAATAACACGAGCTCTTGCGTGACGCGCGGTCCCGGCGCAGCGGGCAGCGTCCACGCATCGGTTGCGGGCGGGCGTTGCGCGGCGACGAGAAGATTCTTCACGGTGCGCTTGGCGATGCCCGGCACGAGCGGGAGCACGCGTTGCACGGCGGGCGTCGCCGCGAGCGATTGCATCCGCGCTGCGTTGCTCGGCGTGAAATCGGGAATGTTTCTCAGTGGCGGAATCGTAGCGGGATCGATCCCGATTGCGGAGGCGACGCCGCTATAGAATTCGCGCCACGTCACGGTTTCTTCGTCGCCGACGAGATAGGCGCCGGCGTGTTTTGCATCCGCGATGAGCGCGGCTTCCACCGCGGCGACGAGATTGTCCACGTAGATGCTGTTGCAAATGCCGCGGCCTTCATCGAGCAGCCACGCGCGACCGCCGCGGAGGTCGGCGGCGAGATCGGTGATCCAGCGCGAACGCGGACCGAACACGACTCCTGGTCGCAACGCGAAGCCGGCGAGTCCTTGGCGCGTGCAGGCGGCGTGAAAACTGCGCTCGGCGCGGATCTTCGCGTCGTTGTATTCGAGCGCGTGACCGGTGCGCAGCGGCGAATTTTCGTCGGTGCCCGGCTCGGGCGACTGACCGTGAACGGACGCGGTGCTGAGATAGACGACGCGTTTGATTCCCGCGCGCGCGGCCGCATCGGCGAGGATTGCGGGCATGGCTTCAATCTGTCGCGGATCGCCGATCGCGGCGTGCACGATTGCGTCGCAGCCGGCGAGTGCTTGGGCGAGGCTGTTGCTGTCGAGCGCATCGCCGATGCGCCAATCGACCGCGAAACGTGCGGGCAGCGCGAGGCTCACGGGACGTCGCACGATGGGCACGACTTCGTGAAGACCGCCGAGGTGGAAATGTTCAACCAGGCGTGTGCCGATAAAACCGTTGGCTCCGATGATCGCGATTTTCATGGCTGGGCGGCGAGCTGGCGGGCGCGTTGAGCCTCGGCTTCGGTGAACCACGGCTGATCGAGCCATTGCCGCTGGCGGTAGCACGAATCGATCAGACGCAGCGAGCGCAGCCCTTCTTCACCGGGCACGCGCACGGTGTCGGTCCCGCGGATGGCGCCGAGCACGTTGCCTAATTGCAGAATAAAACTCTGCGGGTTTGTTGGCTGAAGAACATCGCCCTCGGGCGAAGACGAAAGCGGTGCGATGAGTTGCGCGCGCAGCGACGACGGCGTGCCGGCGAGCTCGACGGTGAGGCCGTTGGCGTCGTTGGTTTTCCAACGCACGGAACCGCGCTCGAAGTGGAAATGGTATTCGTTGGCCGTCGCCCAATCGCGGCTGAGATGCACGCGGCCTTGCGCGCCATTCGCGTAGTGAAGATCGACGACGGAGTTGGTTTCGAGGCCACCCATCGCATCGTCGCGATACGCGAATCGCTCGGGATCGCTGAGCCACCACAGCAGCAGGTCGAGCACGTGCACGCCGATGTCGAGCAGCACACCGCCGGGCGTCTGCGCTTTGTTGAAAAATGAGGGCGTGGCCGCGGGCCAGCGGAAGGGGCCGCCCTCGGCGATCGTGAAGTTGCGCAGCGCGCCGAGCTGGCCTTGGTCGAAAAGAGTTTTGAGATAAACGCTCGACGGGAAAAAACGTTTGTAGAGACCGACTGCGAGCAGGCGCTGCGCATCGCGCGCGGCGGCGATCATGCGTTCGCACTCGGCAATGTCCGACGCCATCGGTTTTTCGCACAGCACATGCCAGCCGCGGCTGAACGCTTCGAGCGTTTGCGCCGCGTGAAAACGCGGCGGTGTGGCGATGATCACAAGACTGCCTGCCGGCGCGTCGCAGTTGGCGAGCGCATCGCATCCGCGCGCTTCGGGAAATGCACTTGCGAGCATACCGCGCGCGGCGGTGGAGGGATCGACGAGCGTGTGGACAACCAATTCTCCGCGGGCACGCAACGCGCGCAAAGTGGGCAGATAAAAAAGCTGCGACACGGCTCCGCAGCCGACGAGAACGACGGGCGTGGGAGAGACGGCGTTGGCGGGAGAGGAAGACACGAAGGCGGAGAAAAGCGGCCGGCGGCCCGGCGTCGAGTTTTAGCTCTCGCCCGGTGCGGGCGCGGCGAGCAATTGCGACTGAAACGTGTGCTGGATGGTGGCAGGGGAGAACTCGCCCTCTGCCAGCGATTGGATGCGGTGAACGGCGGCCGCACGCGAAACGGGATCGCGAAGCTCGGCGGCCCATTTCGCGAAGCGAGGCATCTCGGCGGCGGTGAAGAAATCCGGAAACGAGCGGCGCGCGGCCCAGTGCCCGATGCAACTGGCCGCGGGAGCGACGAGCGCGCAGGGCAGGTGCAGATGCGAGTATTCGATGAACTTGCTCGGATAACTCGTCGCGATCCACGGCATCTCTTCGACCGTGCGTGTATAGGCGACCAGCAAGCCGGCGGCATGCTGACGAAGATGCGCGAGCGCTTCGCGATTGGTGGGGAAAAGCGGCATCCAGTCCACCGGCGCTTCTGCGCGAAAAGCCTGGAGTTCGGCCGAGTCCTTGCAAATCAGCACGAGCCGCGCGCCGATCGAGGCGAGCGTGCGGGCGATTTCACCCATGAGCGGATACTGCGGCGGCCAGACGTGACCAGCGTAGTAAACTTTTGGATACGCGAGATCGGGCGTGGCCGGGCCGGGCGGTGTCCAGCCTTCGGGAATCGGCGGGAGGACATGCCGTTTCTCATCAGGCACGTCGTACACCGCGGCGAGTTCGGGCGACACGAACCAGTTGCGATGACTCTGCCGCAAGATCCACGCATGGCGCCGGTGGAGGCGCCGTCGTTCGTCGTCGGTTTTGGCGAAGGCCGCGGCGTCATCGTGCACGAGCAATGAAAGCGGCACGCCTGTTTGCCGCGCGAAGTGAGCGGCGATCTCCGCGGAAAAATCCGCGTGCGCGGCGAGATAACCGAAAATCGCATCGGGCGGTTCGGCGGCGGTGAGCCGGCGGCATTCGTGGCCGAGCAGCCATGTACGGATGCGCCGCGAGAGCGGGCGGTCGTGGCGAAACGGTGGCCACCACGGACGGCGCAGCGGAAGATGCCGGATGGTCCAGCCCTCGGCTTTGCACGCGGATGTATCCTGACCGCCCTCGGGGATCAGCGTGATTTTCCAGCCATCGGCCGCGAGGCGGCGCAGGTGACGCAGCACGATGATCGGGCTGCCAGTGCCCTCGGAGGGCGTCTGGCCGATGTAAGTGAGGCGGAGCGGTCGGGACGGGCGGGCGGAGCTCATGAGGAGACCAGCGAGCGGCGGACGGGCAGCGGCGCGTTAAAAAGCTGGCGGTGCATCACGTCGAAATACTCCCAGTTGTTTTCGCGACGCACGAGGTTGAGTCCATCCGCGAGTGCTTTGTAGCGGTGGCAGACGGCGACGGCGGCTGAAAGCGCCTCGACGCGGGTTTCGCCGTGGAGTTCGCGTAGAAGAAATTCGATGTGGCGGCGACCTGTATCCGGTTCGTTGATACGCTGGTAGAGCGTGTAGTCCATGACCCAGCGGATGGGCGGGATCATCATGATGTCGCTCCAGTCGATCGGCCAGAAGTCGTGCCCGTCATGCAGGAAAACCGGGGCCTGCCACTGGCCCGGCGCCCACGGCTCGGAGAAAATGACGGACGCATATTCCTCGAAAAGTTCGCGATACTCGTCTTCGGGAAGACCGAAGGTGCGAAGATCCGCGCGGGTGCGCTCGATCTCGCGACGGGCGACGGATTCGGAGTCGGCGAGGGAGGTGATGGGCAGGCGGGCGCGACTGACGATTTTGGGAAATCCGCGAATGAAATCGGCCTCGGCTTTCCAGGCGAGTTCTCGACGCGCAAGGTCCCAGTTTTCGTTTTCGCCCTCACCGAGAAACGGCATCACATAAAATGGCCAGCGGAGACGGTTGACGTCGGCGAAGACCACTTCGGGCACACGCACGCCTGCGCCGGCGAGCTGGCAAAGACGGGTGACTTCGCGGTGAAGCACGTACTTCCACGAGAACTCCAGGCCGGCAAACTTGGCGACGCAGTGACGGCCGCGGAACGTGACGTCGAAGGCCTGGCAGCACCAACTGTGAAAACGGCGGCGCACCTCCGCTTGCGGATCGTAAACACGGAGGATTTTTTGCGCGCGCTCGATGTCGAGCGGCGTCGATGACCACATCGATTTCTGAACGCCGGCGAGCGTACAGCGGGCGAGACGTCTCCAGAGCGGGACCATATTACTCAGTGAACGCGTACGCTCGCATCGTCGCAACGAATGCCGCTCCCGCGGTGGCACGGTCGCAAAAGCTGGATGTTGAGTGAGGCATGGAGTGCGGTCGGTGAACTAAGGGCCTGTCGATCGCGGCCGAATATGTCGGTGCGCCCGACGAAGGAAAGAGGCAACCGGGCGTAGTGTGATAAAAATGCGTTCGGGTACGATGCGTGCGCGGCGAATGGAGGCTGCGGCTTCCACGAGATAGTTGAAATAACGATCGGGCGCGAAAAACGCCTCATATGCCTGGCGCGCCAGTCGCCCGCGCGCTTCGAACTCGGGCTCGATGGCGCGGACGCGCGGTTCGAGGGAAGCGATGTCTTTTTCCGCGATGAAAAACGCGAATGAGGACCAGTCCGGTCCTTCGCAGGGAATCCACGCGTCGGAGATGATGATGGGCGCGATGCCGAGTTTGAGCGCTTCGAATAGCCGGATGGAGTTCGGTCCTGCGCCGCGGGGGCAGAGGATGAACTTCGAGCGCAGACATTCGTCGAAGTAGCGCCGATGCGCGTCCTCCTTGCCGAAGGGATCGTGGGAGAACGCATCGAAGCTGGATGTATCCAAAATTCGGATATCGGATGCGTTTGTTTCCAAATCGAAGAGCGTGCGGCGGACAGGATGACAATCGCGGCCGGCGAATGTGAACAACCAGCACCGTTCGCATGCGGGCAACGTCTGATCCGGCGTGTAGTTTTCGATAAACGGGTTTTTGAAGTCGGGATGGTGCAGCGCGTAGGAGCCGGTGCGGAAGCGCCCTCTCCAAAACGCCGTGCGCGGAGCGTTGGCATAGATGCCCGCGAGGAGAAACGGCGGCTGCCATTGCTCGCTGAGATGAAAACATTTTTCCGGGAAACGGCGTGGAAGCGGGTGCGCCACGAGTGCGTTGCCGTGCGGCTGGTCGGCATTGGTCAGAAAAATCACGTCCGCCTCCTCTGGAGAATCGACCCATGTATGGATCGGAGAGGATGCCTGTTTGTACAGCCGTCGAAGCGCGACAAGCTGATGGTCCCACGCGTCGGGACCCCCGGCACAGGCGGCGGCGAATATTTTCATGCGCGCCTTAGTCTTCGTTTGCGGGCGGTGGAGCGCTCCGCGGCGAAAACTTTGCGCGAATGTTACGAAAGAGATGCGATCTTCGCTTCTGCGAGTGCGTAACCGCGCGCGCGCGCTTTCTCGAGACGGCGAACGGGCTCGGGTTGCCGCGAAAGGCGCCAGGCATCGGTCCATCGTTTAATGCGTCCACGCCTGCGCGCCGGGCGGTGAACTCCGCGCAGATGAAGCACGATCGGCGACGAGGCGGCGATGCCTTCCATGAGCCGTTCGAGATAAGCGAGCTCGAGGCGGCCGGCCGTCATGAGGTGGCGGAGACGAAGGCGGGGCGAAAGCCCGATGCCGAGGCCGCGATCGATCGCGGTGAACGCCATGTCGGAATCGCCACCGGAGACGAGCGAAGCGCCTTTGCGGTCGAGCTCGCGGCGCATGGGATCGTTTTTCACAGCATGCGCGTAGGCTTCGGCGACAGCGCGGCGGATGCACATGCCGGCCCCGGTGGGCGCGATGTCGTAGCGATATTCGTTGGCCCAGGTGAAACGTGTGACGTCGCGGATGGCGAGGTAACAAAGATAAGGTCCCGCCCAGGCGGGCGGTGGCGTATCGAATTCTCCAATACAAGCGCCGCCGAAGGCCCCGAGGTGCGGGTTCTCGTCAGCGAGGGCGGCGGCGGTGGAGAGATAGTCGGGTTGAAGGACATTGTCGTCGTCCACGAAGACCAGCAGATCGCCGGTCGTTTCCGCGATGCCGCGCAGGCGTGCGGGGGTGAGCCCAAGTTCGTCTTCGCGGACGATGCGCGCGCGGGGATGCCAGCCGAGATCGATGCGCCCGGCGAGCGGCTCCCGGGAATGATTGTCCACGAGAACAAACTCCCACTGTGCCGGCGCCAGATCCTGATTCCGCAGCGACTCGAGTGTACGCGAGAGGAAATCGGCGCGAGGATTGTGCGTGCAGAGGATGACGGAGATCAGGCGAGGCATCGGAGGTCAGGCGTTGCGGAGCATGTGGAACAAGCAGCGGAGATTGTCGCGGGCGAGCGGGCGTGCGCGCCATGCCTTCCAGGCGTATTTGCGCGCGGTATGGAATTCGCGTCCCTCGAGTGCCCACCACGCCCATTCGCGATGGACGGAGCTGACATCGGGATGCGCGGGCGCCGGTTGGAAATCGAATGTGTCGTCCAGCCCCGCGTGCGCACGCGCGTCGCGGCAGAGTTCTTTCAGCAAACGGGTCTGCTGTTCGCGGCGGGTGTAGTTGGTGCTTTGCGCATGGATGCGATAGCGCAGGAGCGGCTCTTCGAGATTTGCGAGCGGGCCGAGACGCGCCGCGCGGAGAAAGAGGTCGTAGTCCTCGACGAACTTGTACTGCTCGCGATAACCGCCGGTGTCTGTCCACGCACGCCGCGGCCCCATGACAACCGGATGGATAAGTGCACCGCTGTTCCCGCGCAGCAACGCTTGTTGGATGGCGTCGGGCGTGGTGGGCGGGCGGTAGGTTTTGAGACGCGAGCCTTGCGCGTCGATGAATTCAACGCTGGATCCGACGAGAAGGACGGACGGGTTTTGCGCAAGAAACGCGTGCTGTTTTTCGAAACGCGTCGGTTCGCAAAGATCGTCGCCATCCATCCGCGCGAGAACCGGTGCGGTCGCGGCGGCGATGGCGTCGTTCATCGCGCCGACGATGCCGGTGTTGGGGCGCGAAATGATTTTCACGCGGCTGTCGCGCGCGGCGATCTCTTGGAGGATGCTGAGCGTGTTGTCCGTCGAGCCGTCGTTGACAACGATAAGTTCGAAGTCGGCGAGCGTCTGCGTCTGCACACTGGCAATCGCGTCGCGCACGTACAGAGCGACGTTGTAGGCCGGCATGATGACGCTGAGAAGAGGCATGATGGAGCGGGAGGAAACGGGATCGGGGCGACGGTTGGCGCAAGCAGTCAGATACGCGATCGCCACCGCGTCAGCGGTTTTTCGAGGGTTTCATGAAGAATGGCGGCGAAGATCAACGTCAGGCCGATCGCGACAAAGCGAATCGTGAGTGCCGAAATGCCCCAATGCTGGGCGTGATTTTCGAGTTCAAGCGCCTGACGCACGAATGGATGGAGGATGTAGATCGGAAAACCGGTGCGCCCGATGTAGGCGATCACGGGATGATTGAGAAAAAATCCCGTGGTGTCTTCCGAGCGAAGCGCGATGCGACGCACGATCGCCGCCATGCCAAACGCCGCCGTAAAGTCCGCGGCGATTTTAAGCAGCGGAGCCTGTGCGCGGAAGCAGACCAGCACGCCCCATGCGAGCGCCCACGGCCAGATGGCGGCGGTGGCGCGCAGGAAGTTGTCGCGGATTGCGCGATCGATGCGATGCACCGGTTCTGATCCGGGCAGCATCGCGAGCATACCGCCCGCCGCGAAGAAATGGAGGCACGCGGGCATGAGCACCTTATTGGTGGAGCTTTCGGGATAAACGATCAGCGCGATACCGAGAGCCATGGGACCGATGATCGTCATGACCGCCGATGCGAGCCAGCGCCGCTCGCCGGAACCCAGCAAGACGAACGGCCAGATCAGGTAGAAATGTTCGATCGCACTGAGCGTCCACAAGTGATCGCCAGGGCCACCCCAACGGCCGTGATCGAAGACGAGAAGGCTCGTCATCTGGGTGAGATGCCAGGGCAGTTCGCTCCAAAGCCGGACGTCGCCGAGTCGCGCGAGCAGAATAGCGGAGCCGAGTACGGCGACGATATAGACCGGATAAATTCGCAGCCAGCGACGCAGGTGAAAACGCCAGATCGGGCGCAGTGCGAAGCCGGGGTGGGTTTGGGAAAAGCGAAGCAGGATGCCCGTGAGAAAAAACGCACTCAGCACAAGCAGGAACTGGCGGCTGAGCGGAGCGACGAGGGACGGCAGCGCGTATTCGTACCAGTAGTGACTGATGACGACGACGATGGCGGCATAAGCGCGAAGACAATCGAAGGCGGCCAGCCGCCGCCCCGGCGCGAAGGCTGCAGGCCGCGGGCCTGGCGGACCGGAGGGGCTTGCCTCGGTCTTCATCCAGCGCGCACGGCGCCGGGACCGGCGATGCGGACGACTCGTGTATCCATAAATTGGTTACGCGGGAGCCGCCGCACGGGCGGCGGGGGCCGGCCGGGTTGGGTCGGGGACCTGGAGCGTCTTGGCGATGATGAAAGCGACGAATCCGCTCGCGAGGAAGAACTCCGCGGTTTCGAGATCCTGCCACAGGATGGGTGGGAAGCCGTAGTGCGGCTCGATGAGGGCGTTCAGGTATTCATAAGTTACATACACGGCGAGGAAGGGCACGAAGAACGGCACCACGTACCAGTCCACGAGGATGTGGCTCCAGCGTGTGGCGAGGAGCGGACGCGCGAACAGCCACACCAGCGCGCGGCCGAAAACGGTGTAAAGGCCGACGAGGATGAAGACCTTGTGGACGACGTTGCCGAGAGCCTTGAGATTATGGACGGTGAGCTCCTTCTGGATGTTGGCTTCCGCGAGCGCGGCGGGCGTCTCGATGCCAAAGACGCGCTGGCCCCAGCTGACCTCCTCCGCCGCGACGAACAAAAGGCCTGCGCAGAGCAGGGAGAAAGAGATGCCGAAGAGTTTGTCGGATGCCTTGAAGAAGCGCCTTGCCAGGCCGGCGGCGCCGAGGCCCGCAAAGGCGAAGAACAGGCTCTGGATATTCTCGATGTAACCGTCTTCACGGACGAAGGCGTAATAGTCCATGCGCGCGAAGCGGCGGAGGAGCAGAAAACCGAGAAAGCAGGCGACGGGTATGATGACAAACAGCCAGCGCGTGTTTCGCGCGACGAAGCGATGCGGGACGTTTGGGGTGCTCATGGGCGGTTGTATGGGGAAAATGAATACGCGCGAGGTGCCAGCAGCCCGATCAGCCGCGCAGGCGTTCGAGCACCGGACGATAGCAGGAATCGGGCGAGAGGTGGTTGCGGATGGCGGCGAGTGTGCCTTGCGAAAAAGAGGAACGCAGGCTTTCGGAGCCGAGGAGATCGATCACGCCCTGCGCGAATGCCTCGACGGAGGCGGCTTCGCGGACGGAAGGCCGGAGGAAGTCGAGGCCCTGCAGCCCGATCGGCGTGGTGACGATGGCTTTGCCGTGGCTGGCGGCCTCGACGAGTTTGATTTTGACGCCGCTGCCGGCGAGAAGCGGCACGATGACGACCTCGGCGCGTTCGTAGGCGTTGGTAAGGTCGTCCACCCGCCCGAGCACATTCACGCCGGCGGGCGGTTGACGCACGCTGCGTTCGATCGAGCCACAGATATCGAGTGTGGCATCGGGGCGCGCCTCGCGCACGAGCGGCCAGACCTGTTGGAGGAACCAGTGCAGGCCTTGTTGATTCGGGAGATTATTGCTGCCGACAAACAAGCAGGTGCCGGGCGCGGGGACGCCGGTGGGCGGGCGCGGGAGCGCCGCTTTCGATGCGACGATGATGTCGTGTTGGGGAAGCCAGGAGCGAAAGACGGCGGCGTCTTCGTCGCTAATGGCGAGGATGGTGCGGGCACGTTCGAGGAGGCGCGCTTCACCCTGGGGATTGGCGGGATCGAGCGAGTGATCGGCGAGTTCTTCGGGTGGTGTGCGCCCGGTGAATGCCAGACGCGTCGAGGCGACATCGTGGGTGAGGACGAAATGGCGGCCCTCCGCGGGAAGGAGCGGTGTGAACCAGCAGTAGTTTGCGAGGACTGTATCCGCTCGGAAACTACGCAGCCGTTTTTGAAAGAAACGGGCTTCGAGTGGCGTGGGCAGCGCACTCCATTTGGGCTGATAAACCGAGGCGCCGTTGGAAGCGCCGTTGGCTTCCGCGACCGCGGGTGCAGGGCTGCGGCGTGGGCGACGGAGGCGGCGGAGGAAGGAACCGATGCGTGCTTTGGTGTGGCCCCATTCGAGATAACGCCACGGGCCGATCGCGAGGCTGCCGATGATGGTGAGATGCGCGACCTGGCGGATGTGCGCGGGGACTTTCCACCACTTTTTTTTGCGCAGTTTGTCGTCGGAGTGAACCCAGGCGATTTCGATCTCCACGTCGTGTCGGGCGAGGTAGGAGAGCAGGTCAAACAGGTAGGCGCCTGCGCCGTCGTTTTCCGGCAGCGGAGAATGGCGGGTGACGACGAGAAGTTTTGGCCGGGCCATGGCGCGAAGCGGAACTCGGCTCAGGATGGGGCAGCGGCGGGCTCGATGACAACCTCGGGGGTGATGCGGACGCCGCCGAACGACCGGTCGCTTTCGAAGTCGGAGGTGCTCGTCTGCACCTCCCAAAGCGCGAAGTTGTCGATGATGTCGTGAAAATGTTTCCCGGCTCCGATGGCGGCGCTGACGTTATAGCGCGTGGGGTGCAACGGCAGGTTGGGCAGGCGCAGGCGGATGCGCGAGCGACCTTGCGGCAGCGAGAAGGTCTGGCCATCGCCGTCGGAGTCGAGCGTCAGGATGCGCTGGCCGTCGGGCATGTTGAAGGTGAAGCCGAGCATGAGTTTCTCGAGCGGGTGCGCGGCCTGGACAAGGAACTCGACGTCGAGCGGTTGTTTGAAGCGCGGGGCGGAGCGTGTAGTGACGCGGAGGATACGCGCCTCGGAACCGTCGGTGCCCCAGTCGCGTTTGCGCGTGGAGACATCGATATCGAGATCCGTGGAGATGCCGGTGGTGCTGTAGCGTTCGATGGCATCGTCGGTCGTCATGATGCCAAGGCTGCGGCCCTTTTCGAGGTAGAGGCAGCGCTGGCAGAGACGGCGGATGGTGGCGACCGCGTGGCTGACGAAGAGGATGGTGCGGCCCTGCTCGGTGGAGATCGACTGCATCTTGTTGATGCATTTGCGCTGGAAGGAGGCGTCGCCGACCGCGAGGACTTCATCGACGATGAGGATCTCGGGCTCGAGATGCGCGGCGATGGCGAAGGCGAGCTTCACGTACATGCCGCTGGAGTAGCGTTTGACGGGCGTGTCGATGAACTGGCTGATCTCGGCGAATTCGACGATCTCGTCGAACTTGCTGGCGATCTCGGCCTTGCTCATGCCGAGGATCGCGCCGTTGAGAAAGATGTTGTCGCGCCCGCTGAGCTCGCGGTGAAAGCCGGTGCCGACCTCGAGCAGGCTGGCGAGACGGCCGCGCAGCACGATCTCGCCGGTGGTGGGTTCGGTGATGCGCGAGAGGATTTTCAACAGGGTGGATTTGCCGGCGCCGTTGCGGCCGACCACGCCGATCACCTCGCCGGGCTGGACTTGGAAATCGATGTCCTTCAGCGCCCAGAAATCGCGTGTGTGGGCGACGGCATCCTTGTGGCCGCGCAGGCGGCGGCCGAGACGCTGGAGATCGTCGCGGAGCGTGGTCATGCCGATCTGGCCGAGTAGGTATTTTTTGGATACGCCGGAAACTTCGATGATGGGCTGGCTCATGATGCGGGGCTCAAACGGTGTCGACGAAGGTGCGGGCGGCGCGCTGGTAGGCGAACAGGCCGGTGAAGAACACCAGGAGGGAGATGCCGATGGAGACGAGGTAGCTGGAGGTGGAGATGGTGCCGGCGCCGAGGAAGATGTAGCGGGTGGCTTCGACGATGGCGGTGAGGGGGTTGAGTTCGACGATCCAGCGGAAGTGTTCGGGGATCTTCGACAGTGGGTAAATGACGGGCGTGGCGTACATCCAGAGGTTGATGAGGATGGGCTGGGCGTGCTGGACGTCGCGGTACTTGGCGGTGAGGGCGGAGAGGACGAGGCCGACGCCGAGGCCGAAGATGGCCATGTGCAGCACGATGAATGGGTACGCGATCCAGAGCAGCGAAGGTGACGTGATCTGCGCGGGTTCCACCGTGAGGTGGTGCTGGATGTAGAATGCGCCGAAGGTCACGAGCTGGATGGCCAGGGCGAGCAGGCAGGAGATGGTGACGGCGATCGGCGGGATGAGGCGCGGGAAATAAACCTTGGAGAAAAGATGGGAATTGCCGCCGAGCGAATTGGAGGTGGAGCCGAGGACGGCGGAGAAATACGTCCAGCCCAACATGCCGCTTAGGTAGAAGAGTTTGTCGGGCACGCCGTCGGTCGAGACGCCCATCACGCGGCTGAAGATGATCACGAACACAAACGTCATGATCAGCGGGTGCAGGAAGAACCAGAGCGGGCCGAGGATGGTCTGTTTGTACTTCGCGGTGAAATCGCGGTGGACGAGAATCCAGAGGAGGTCTCTGTAGGCTTTGAGGCCTTCCCAGTCGAAATGGAACCAACTCGTGTTGGGGCGGATGCGGACTTCGATCGCGGGTTGAGGCTGGGAGGGATTCACTGCAGTTGTTGGTTCGTGGCGGGAGGAAGTGAGAAGCGAAGAGGTTGCCGGAGACGACGCTGCCGGAAATCACAAAAGGATATTCCGGCAGCAGAAGGCGGGCCCGGGCAGGCGGGCGAAATCAGGCCTCGGTCTTTTCGCTTTGGTAGGACTTGTAGTAGTCGGCCTTGTAAGCGCCGTAGCCGTCGTACCCGTAATTCATGATCGAGGCGTGAGGCATGTGGTTGAGAACGACGCCGAGGATGGAGATGCCGGAATCGCTGAATTTCGCGAGCGTCTTGCGGATGATCGCCTTGCGGACGGTGCGGAAACGGCAGACGTACACGAGCTCGCTGCAGAAGCGCGAGAGCAGGAGGGCGTCGGGGAAAACCGCGGAAGGTGGCGTGTCCACAACCACGAGGTCGTACTGCTGGGAGAGTTTATTGAACAGGTCGCAATGAGCGATCTGATCGATGACCTCGGTCGGGTTCTTGATCGCATCGCCCGCGGGGAGAAGATCGAGGCTGGGGCCGATGTTCACGATGCCGAGTTTCTGCGGATCGGCCGCGGCGTTGGCGTTGGTGCCGTTCTCGCGAAGCCACGGGATGAGGCCGACGCCGGCCTGCGTGCCGAAATAGCGGCGGAGAGTCGGACGACGGAAGTCGCAATCGACCAGGAGCGTCTTCTTGCCGTGAGCGGCGAAAACCGCGGCGAGGTTGGACGCGGTGAGGCTCTTACCTTCACTGGGAATACTGGAGGTGATGAGCATGCGCTTCGGCATCGGAATGACGGAGCGGATTTCCATCTCGCTGAAAATGCCACGGTAGGCCTCCGAGAGTGCTTCGTCCTTGGCGAGGCGGAAGACGTTAGGGCGCTCGGTTTCGCTGAGCCTCTTCATCGTCTTGATGCCGCCAAGGAGCGTCTGCCCGAGGCCGGCCTCGATATCGATGGCGGACTTCACGCGTGTATCCAAAAATCCGAGACCGATCGGCACGCCGATGAGGAGCACGAAGGCGATGGCGATGGCCTGCTTGATGACTTCCTTGGGGGTGCCGGACGTGGGGACGGACGGCACGAGCGCCTTGTCGAGGACCTTGATGTTGTCGTGATTGAGGTTCTGAATGATGCTCGTTTCGCTCAGACGGGAGAGGATGTACTGGTAGTTGCGGCTTTCGACGGCGGCCTCGTCTTCGAGGAATTTATAGCGGCTGGTGATCTTGTTGAGTTCTTCGACCTGCTTTTCGGTCTCGGCGTAATCCTTGCGGAGGCGTTGTTCGTGCTGGCGGGCGATTTCGTAGCGCGCGCGGATCTCGGCGATGGCGAGGTCGATGGCGCCCTGAAGCGATTTCTCGGCTTCGTCGAGGGCGACCTTGTTCTCGATCATGCTCCGATGTTCTTCGAAGTAATTTTCTTCGAGGAGGCGGCGGGTGGAGCGAAGGCTGTCGACGCGTTCCTTGAGTCCGGGGACGCTGCCGAAGGTGGCGATCTGGGAGATTTCGAAGAGGTTGCGGCCTTCTTTCTGGTAGGTCTCGATCGACGCGAGGATGGTGCGCAGATTGGTCTGAATCAGCTCCTGTTCGGCGAGGCTGCTGCCGAGCATGGTGAGCTTTTGCTGGACGACGCCTTGGTTTTCACCGACGGCGGCCATGTTGTTTTTCTCGCGGAACGCCTGCTTCTCGCGTTCGAGGGCTTCGAGCTCGGCCTTCTTTTTATCGGCTTCGTTGCGGAGGTAGAGGATGGCCGAACCGGTGTTCGTCATGGCCCGGTCGAGAATATACGTGATGTATTGTCGCGCGTAGCGGTTGGCGATGAGGGCGGCGGCCTCGGGATCGCGGTTGTAGGCGCTGATGCGGAGGATGGTGGTGTTGCGCTGCGGCTCGATACGGACCGCATTGTGGACCAGCTGCCGGAGGGACGGCGGGGGATTGTTGGGATTATCGGGGTCGCGATAAGCCGCCTGGATTTGTTCGATTTCTTTTTGGGAAAACGAACTCTGCACGGACTCGAAAAACGCCTGGCTGCTGAGCTGCTCGCGATGGATTTCGAGCTGCAGTCCGGAGGTGGTCGTCGTGTCCACGACATCCGCGATGCCGATGACCCGGTCTTTGTTGGGCTCGAAGAGCAGCTTGGCTTCGGCGCGGTAAACGGGTTCAGGCTTTGGCTGGGCGAGAACGAAGGCGGCGGCGACGGCGGCGCCCACGATGAGGCCGATCCACCAGCGCTCGAGAAACATGTTGAGCAGGCTCTTGGGCGAGAGCTGCCCGCCGGCCGGCTTGGTCTGCACCTGGATCTCTGCGGCGCGTTTGGCGGAAACTGATTTTGCGGTTTTTGACATTGGAGAAGCCTCCCCGAGGTGGCGTGGTTAAATGAAACGTTCTTCGACGTGGATGCGGTCGCCGGGATAAATGAGGAAGCTTTTCAGGGCTCCTTTGCGGTTCTTCATCATGGCTTCGACATCCACGATGTGGGAAACTTCATTGCCGTTTTCGTCCATGCGGATGACGCGCACGGCATTGGACCGGGCGGTGGGGCGGAAGCCTCCGAGGCGGTTGACGAGCTCGATGATCTCGATGTTGTCCGTCTCACGCGGCATTTGAAAGACGGTGGGCGTGAGGCCGTTGCCGCTGATGGTGACTTCGCGCAGGGCGTAGGCGCGCACGGTGATGTTGACGAGGGGCTTCTTGAGGAGGCGGCGCTCGATGAGGAGTTGCTCGATGAAGCCTTCGGCTTCGCGGACGGTCTTGTTGGCGAGCGCGACTTCGTTGACGTAGGGGATGCGGACGATGCCTTTGCGATCGATGCGCTGCGCGGTGGAAAGATCGGCTTCGCCATGGACGGTGATGGCGATCTCATCGCCGAGGGCGAGGCGGTAGCCGGGATCGGTTGCGATGAGAACCGGCGCGGCGCCGGTCGCGGGTGTGGATGATGTCGACGGCGAGGAGGAATAGCCGCCGGTCGAGGTGGCGGGAGATTGTTCGGCCTCGGGGGTGGATTTGCCCCAGAAGCAGGCGCCTTGGAGAAGCGCGGCGAGGGCGAGGAGGGAGAAGCGGAGAGTGCGCATGGCGGGCGGAACGTTGTTGTGTTAGAAGGTGAAGGTCGCGCTGGCGGTGACCGTGTGGCGTTCGTAGTTGCGCGGGGTGACGCGGGTGAACTGGTTGCCGAGTGCGTCCGTGTTGTTGTCCACGTAGCCGTAGCGGAGGCTGCCGCGGAGATTGCGGGTAAAGGGGCGGGAGATGGCGAGGCTGGCGTCGAGGATGGTGTCGTCTCGCGTGACGCCGCGGTAGCTGCGCCAGCTGTAGGAAAGGCTGCCGTTGAGGTTGGTGAGACGGCCGATCTTCTGGTCGAAGCCGCCGCCAACGCGCGTGTTTTCCACCGCGAGATTATTCGCAGAGAGCTCCATGCCGCGCGATGCGTGGATGGATAACTGGGTGCGTTCGCGAGCGGACCAGGCCAGGCGCAGGGCGCCGCTCAAAAACTTGCCACCGTTGTCGTTGATACCGGCGACGGACGATTGGGAGTATGCGATCGAGGCCGAGCTGGTGAGCTTGGGGAAGCGATTGGCGGGAAGAAAAGGACCGTCGATCGAGAGATTGATGTAATGGCTGCCACGGGAACGGTCGCCGCCGAAGACTTCTTCGGAGGAGCGACTGATGACGCTGTAGCCGTAGCGGATGGACCCGTTGACTTCGCCGTAGAGCGCGCGCGATAGGCCGACGCTGAAATTGTTATAATACTGATCGATCCCGACCGGGTTGTATTCGTTGCCATCGGTCTTGGTGACGGCGAGCTCGTGGCCCAGCAGCAGTGAAGTGCCGGGAAAGATGCCTCGATAGGTGAAGTTGAGGCGGTTGCTGAGCATGTCCTGATTGCTGTAGAACGCGCGGGTGACCGAGCTGTAGGACAGGCTTTCGTGGAGGATCATGCCCGGGTTAATCGGGTAGGTAACTCCGACTTGGGCGTAGTAGCGCTCGGTGGGGATGCGATCGTTGAGGGAGTAATCCACGACCATCTCCTCGGTATAACCGACATCGACATTGCCCGTGAGCCGCGAGCCGACATCGGTCGGGATGTAGAGCGAGGCGTTGATCCGGAGATCGTCGGAATCGTAGTCCTTATTCACTTCGTGGCGGTTGAACGCCACGCCGCCGGTGGCGGTGAATTGCGCGAGGCCGGCACGGCGGACGAAGCGCAACGACGGGAAAAGCGTGTAGATCGTATCGGGATCGTTGTCGGCGGAACCGAGGAAGAACGAATCGTACGTCACCGACCCGGTTGTATCCAGCAGCAGGCCTCCCCGGGCAAATTCGGCGAAGCCGTAAGAGGTGGTCGTGAGCGCGAGCAGCGCGGCGGAGCTGGTGACGAGACGGAGTTTCGAGATCACGGTTTAGACAACGACTGTTCAGTGACTGAGGGAGACGGGTTTTGGCAGGCCGGACTGAAAACCGCGATTAACAATTTGAAATCAATTGGCGGAAAGCTTTGTAGGGGAATAGCTGATAGCTCGAGGTGTGGTGTGGATGAGAAGAGAGCAACCGCCGTTCCCGCGGCCGATTTTGCACGGGGAAAAGTTCCCCCCTCGGACAGATGGAATGGCGCTCGGTGCGTGGTGGTGCGGGAAATTTTCTCTTAAGTGCTTTTCGCGGCGAGAGACTTGGCGAGCGAATCGGCGAGCGCGGATTCTTCGGGCAGCGCGGTTTCGGCGCTGAAGGTTCCGAGGAGTTTGCGCGCTTCGTCGGTATTGCCCTGTTCGGCCGCGATGGCGGCGCGCAGGAGGGCGAAGTCGGTGGCGTTGGCGTCGGTCAGTGCTTTCTCGACCGTGCGGGCGGCGTCGGTGAAACGCGACTGTTTGAACAACGAAAACGCGTACGCTTTTACCTGGAGCAGGTTTTCCGGCGCGGCGTCGTACGCTTGTTTGGAGAGGACGTGCGCGCGCGAGAGGTTCGCGTTGGCGAGGAGGTTGTAATAAGCGAAATAACTCCGGTCGTCGGCGGAGGGATTTTCGGCATCGACGCGCAAAGCGTAGATGCGCGCGAGCTCGGCGGTCTGGCCCTGCTGACGGTAGTAGCTCGCGAGTTCGTAGAGAGACGCGCCGGCGGGTTCGCGTTGGATGATGCGGTTGAGGACATCGATGCGCTGGGAGGCCCAGCCCCAGCGTTCGCAGAGTTCTTCGAGCACGCGCAGGTCGGGCACGCGGTGGCCGATGCTCGCTTCGATCATGCGCCAGGTGGTGATGAAGTCGGAGCCGCGGTCGAGATTGCGCTGGGCGTATGCGATGAGCGCGAGGCGGAGGAAATCGTGCTCCGGCCAGCGCTCGTTTTTGAGCGTGGTTTCGAGCTGCGCGTAGGCATCGGCGGCGTAAAGAGCGTCGGCGAGTTCGAACTGAACATTGTCGCTGCGATACGCGGCGGGGAGCGTTTGGAGCCAGCTCTTGCGTTCTTCGCCTTCGGGGCGGCTGCCGATGTTGTCGGTCAGGGAGGCGATGCGGGCTTTGCCGACGCGGCTGCGCTCGGCGAGCAGGACTGCCTCGGTGTGGAGCTGGCGCTCTTCGGGAAGGAGATCTTCAAGTTTGAGCCGGCTCATGAGCTCGATGCCTTCATCGGCGCGGCCGTTGGCGACGAGCAGCACGCCGTGCAGGAGTGTGCGTTCGGGCGTCGAGATGGCGCCGAAGTTCAGCGTTTCAAAAATGCGAAGCGCTTCCTGCGGCTTGTCCTGACGATAAAGCGAAAAGGCGTACGAGGTGATGTAGAACGGGTTCTTGGGATCGAACTCGTAACTGGAGCGCGCGTCGCGATGAGCGCGCTCGAGCGCGGTGCGGAGCAGCAGGCTGGTGTAGGTGTAGTTGTTGCGCTCTTCACGGTTGCCGGGCTCGTTTTCGTTGATGCGGGCGAAGAGGCGGTTGAGCGCGGGGGTGTTCTGGCGGTAGCGTTCCCACTGGGCGAGCTGACGGCGGACGTCTTTGTCGGACGGATCGAGGGTGAACTTTTTCCAGAGGAGTTCGAAACGTTGTTCGTGCCACGCCCAGCCGTTGACGGTGGTGAGCAGGGCTTGCAGGCGGCGGGGGTTGTTGCCGACTTCGAGGACGGAGAGACGCCAGAGTTCGGCGAAGCCGCGCTCGTCTCCACGCTGGCGGGCGGCGAATGCGAGGAGCGCCTGGCGGGCGTATTCGTTTTCCGTCCACTTCAGCGGGCGCAGGTAGCTCTCCAAAGCGGAATAATCCTTGAGGCCGAAGAGCACGCGGGCGTAAGCGAGTTGCACGCCTTCATCGGCGCGGAGTTCGGCAGAGAGCGATTCGATCCAGGCACGGGCGTCGGCCGATTGCTCGTAACCGTTGAGATAAGTGGCGAGCGTGCGGACGCGTTCCGGGCTTTCGGCGAAACGAGTTTTCAGTTCGGCGAGATACGGCTGGAAATGGCGGGGCGAGGCCTGGCGATACGCCTCGGCGATCATGAGCTCGGTCTCGGGGGTGAGCCCTTCGCTCTTGGAGAGTTGCTCGGCGACTTCGACGGCCTCGTTGGTTTGTTTGTTTTTGAGCGAGTCGGCGAGGAGAAGGGAAAGCGCGCGGATGCGGTGCTCGGCATTAGTGGCGAGGTCGCGGATCTCGGCGCGGATGGATTCGCGGTTGTCTTCGAAGCCATCGATCAGGCGGTGTTGGGCGAGATCGAGCCGGGCCTTGTGATTATCGGGCTGCAGCTTCACGAGGCTCATGAGGTAATACTTGGCCCGGGTGGGATTCCGCATGAGCTGGCTGACCTCGGCGGCGAGCTGGTAAAACTCGGGTGAGTTGGCGGCCTCGGAACCGATCTTATTGATGGTGTCCTGCGCCTGGGTGAAGGCGCGGTGTTTGATCGCGACGCGGATAAACTCGAGGCGGTTTTCCAGCGTGGGCGAGGCGTTGGCGAGGCCTTGCTGGTAAACGAAGACGTGGGGCGATTCCTGTTTCTCGGCGATCTCGACGGCGAGTTTCCACGCGTTGGCGTTGGCGGGATTATATTGGATGGCTTTGCGGGCGGCGGTGATGGCGGACGCGTAATCGCCTTTTTCGAGGTGCTCCCGCGCGATGCTGTTGGCGCGTTTCTCACGCCACTCCCGATAACCGGGTTTCAACACATAATGGTACCCGACAACGCCGGCTGCGATCAAACCTACCGCAGTCCAAGCGAGAACGATGATGCGGGTGCTGCGTTTTCTGGGGAGGAACTTTAACATGGAGAGCGAGGTTGCTGGTCAGGACTGAGGGGGAAGGGGGTGGAGGAGATCAGCGAGGGTGCGCTGGACGACTGCTTCGGCTTCGTCGCGGGCGATGGGGCCTGTCAGGGAGATGCCGATCACGCGTTGCCCGAGGTTACGATGGCCGCGGAGGACCGAATCGATGCGTTCATGGCTGGCGACCTGACGATAGTCGATTTTTTTGCTGTCGGGGAAGGTGACGTCTTCGATGATCGCGTGGTAAACATACACCGGGCGCCCGCCCGCTTCGAAGATGAACGTGGAGAAGGGCACATCGAGCGCGTCGGTGGGGCAGCGCATCGGTCCGGTTTCGGCACGCAGTTCTAGGCCGGTCGCGGGCAGACAGACCGTCGGATAATGAGCGCCGGAAAGGAATTTCGAAACGCGGCCAGGATACCAGCGTACGTAGTACATGTGGAATTCGTAGCCCTCGGGCGTGGTCCAGGAGGCGGTTTCACCTTCGTTGTATTTCAAGATCGCGCGGGTGCGTTCGGGGAATTCCCCGACCTTGAAGTCCCGCGCCTGTTCCGGCCAGGCGACCGCCCAGTCTTTGGTCGGAGGCAATTGCGTCTCATGGTGCCGGTACCATGCTTCGGTGGTCACTTCGGCCGCGAGCAGGGCAACAAAGCCAAAGATCACCATGCCCTTGGGGAAAGGGATCGGCGCGGCCGGATGGACGATCGTTTCCTTCTGCGCCGTGGTGGGTGCGGTTTCGCCGGCTTCCTCGGCGTCGAGCTGCGCGAGCTTGGCGCGGAACTTGTCGAAACCGAGGGCGAGAAACCACAGGCCGGCGAGGCAGAGCACCATCACGGCGGTGCCCACATGATCGTGCCATTTGTCCATCACGTCATTGCCGTGGGTGCCGGCGATGTAGGTGAGGGTGATCGTGCGGCCGATGTTCAGCAGGAAGGCCACGACGAAGGACGACGCCATCAACAATCCACGCAGCACAAAGCCGAGACGATAAAACTCACCGAGAAACAGCGACATCATGAACGACGTCTGCAACGAGCGGATGCCGCTGCAGGCTTCGGCGACGTTCACCCATGTATCGCCGATCTGGATGAGATTGCCCTGATTGTAGGCGGGTATGCCGCACAGCGTAAGCGTGTCGGCGCTGACGACGGTGTTCCAGCGCGTGAGCGTCTGCACGATGGCCTCTTCGACGGCGACGGGCCAGGGCAGCGCGGTGTATACGAAAAGAATCGGAAACGCGAAATGCCAGAGGTAGCGCAGGCGTCCCATCGCGAAGAGCGCGCAGAAGGAAAATCCAGCGACCAGGCAGGTGAGGTAGAAATTGATTTTCACCCAGTCCGGATTGGCCTCGTTGATCACGCGCAGCGGCAGATACGCGAGCAGGAGCGCCGCAGGCGCGATGAGCCAGATCGCCGGAGGCCGCGAAGTCGCGGGGGCGGGGCGATCGCGCCAGCGTTCGGCGAAGAGGAATATCGCCAGAAACGGGACCGCCCAGCCGTAGGCGTAAAGATCGTTCACGATCCATTCCGTATGAATCCGGATGAATAACAGGACCCAGAAAAAGGCGATCAGCGAGAGAGGCAGAAGCAGGGCAGGGCGAATAGAAGGGACCTTCATCCGGTAGTAGAGCGTTGAGGAGGTGCGGAAGGATATTTCCGTTTCTTGCAGGTCAAGCGACAGACCGAACGGGCCAGCTTTGAAATCTTCGTTAAGAGGCGATTTCAACCCCAAACCCCCCCGGGGATTCCCTCAAAATTCCTTTGGACTAGCCAAATAAACGAAGACCTTTACCAACGGCGGCACGTGAAAATCACCGTTTGGGGCATCAACTTCGATCCCGAGCCGACTGGCATCGGTCCGTTCAACACCGATCTGTGCAAGTGGCTGGTCGCTCGTGGCCATGCGGTGACGATGTTATCCACCTTTCCTTATTATCCGTGGTGGAAAAAACGTCCCGGGGACGCCGGCAAATGGCACGAACGCTCCGTCGTGGAGGGCGTCACGGTGCATCGCTGCTGGCACTACGTGCCGGAGAAACCGTCCACGCTCAAACGCCTGTTGCACGAGCTCAGCTTCGTGGCGACCTCGACCTGGCGCGCGCTGCGCACGCCGACGCCCGATGTGTATTTCGTGGTGAGTCCGTCGCTCTTTCTCGGACTCGGCGCGTTTGTCGCGAGCCGGTTGTTGCGACGTCCGTTTGTGTTTCACGTGCAAGATCTGCAGCCCGACGCCGCGCTGGGCTTGGGCATGATCAAGCCCGGGCTCTCCGTAAAACTGCTCTACGCGCTCGAGCGCTGGAGCTATCGCCGCGCCGCGCTCGTGTCGGGCATCTCGCAGGGCATGATGGACGCTTACGAGCGCAAAGGCGTGCCCGCGGAAAAACGTTATCTTTTTCCCAATTGGATTCCCGACGAGCCGCCCGCCGGTATCGCCAACGATGAAAACGCGGCGTCGTTTCGTCGCGAATACAACATCGCACCGAACACGCCGCTCATCGCGTACTCCGGAAATGTCGGCGTGAAACAGGGGCTCGATGTCGTCATCGAGTCTGCCCGGGGCGCGGATGCGCATTGGGCGATCTGTGGTGAAGGCGCGGCGCGGCCCGCGCTCGAAGCGGCCATCGCGGCGGCACCTGATTGCGGCGCGCGTTTGTATCCACTCCAGCCCGACGATCGTTATCGCGCGTTGCTGCGCGAAGCCGATGTGAGCCTGATCACCCAACAGCGCGGCACGGGACAATTTTTTTTCCCAAGCAAACTGCTCTCGATTCTTCAGTACGGGCGTCCGGTGCTCGCGGTCGCCGACGAAAGCAGCGAGCTCGCCCGCGCCACGCGCGAAGGTGGCTTCGGCATCGTCGTCGAACCGGGCGATGTCGCCGGCCTGCGCGAAGCGGCGCAGACGATCATCCGCGCGCCGGATGCGCAAAAAGCGGAATGGGCGCAGCGCGGTCGCGCGTGGGTCGATCAATTTCGTCGCAGCCGTGTGCTCGGTGAATTCGAGCAGCGGCTGTCTCGCGTCGCCGGCGCCGTCACGTGACGCGGGCGATCGTTTTTGAGCGCCGTGAATCGCGCGGGCTCACAACCACTCGATGAGGTCCGTGTCGTGCTCGATGAGGTGCGTGGTGCGATATTCAGGTGCGAGCAAACGCGTGTAACTTTCCTCGGCGAAACGCCGGCAATGCAGCAGCACCTTCGCCTGTTGTCCCGGCGCGCGCACCAGACGGCCGAGCGCCTGATTCACTTTTTGGATACCGGGAATCTGATAGACGCGTCGCGCGGCTGTATCGCGCCCGTGATGCGCGAATGCGGCGAGACGCGCGCGTTGCACGGCGTTGACTTCCGGGAGCGCGGGGCCGGCGACGAGCGCGTGGCTGATGCGGCCTCCGAGCAGATCGATGCCTTCGGCGAAACTGCTGCCCAACACCAGAAACAACAGATCGGCGGAGGCGAGCGCTTGATCGACCCACGCACTCTGCGCGGCCAGATCGGGAAGACGTGGCTGGAGCGTCACACGCACATGCGGATGTTCCTCCTCGAGCGCGCGGAGGATCGTTTCCGCATACGCATAACTGGGAAAAAACGCCGCGGCGCGCGCGGGCGCTGACGTTGTTTCCACGCGCGAAGCGGCATGCGCGAGGTGAGCGAGCGTCGCTGCTGTGGTCGCGGTGTGCCGTGCGCGTTGCTGATAACTGGTGTCCACGCGGACATCGATCGCGATGTCGTAAGCGTGATCGCGCCACGGAGCCTCTGCGCGGACGATCGTGGGCGCGGCGATTTCGCGCGCTTCTTCGTGACGGAGCAAATCCGCGCCGGATGTCAGCTGGCGAAACAAGCGGCGGGTATCGCGCTTGTTGAGATTGCCTAGGCGCGCGGGTTGTTCGGTCGACCCAACTGCGGGCGTCGGGGTGGACGGCGGCTCGTCGAGCCCAACGGCGACTGCGAAAGCATCGGCGGGCGAAAGCGTCGCCGATGCGAGCACGGCGCCTTTGAATGCGCGCAACATCGGACCGATGACCGCAGCGGCGTCGAGACAGGTGATCGCGAGCTCCGCCGGACGCGGACTCCACCACAGGCGTGGAAGATCGGTTGTATTCAGAAGTTCATTAAACGAGGGAATCTGCCAGAGTAGTTCGCTGACTCCGGGAGGAATCTGTGTCGTGTCGAGTGGCGTGGTTGCGATGAGCGTCGCGAGCGAAGCGAGGAGATCGCGCGCGTCATCCTCGGCGTCGAGCGGCAGCGCGTCCCGCGCCGGCAGGCGGTGAAGGAAATGCGTCCAGTGGTCGCAGGCCTGCGCGAGCTTTTGCGGTGCGCGCAAGCGGTGAAGCGTCTCCGTAAGGGCCGAGGCATCGGCGGCGCTGAAGGCGTGCGAATACGCGTCGGCCACGCGCGCGGGCAGATTGTGCGCTTCATCGACAACGAGCAGCGTCCGCGCGGGATCAAAACCCGGTTGATCGAAGAAAATCCCGCGGGTCGAGGGCGAGAACACATAGTTGTAGTCGCCGATCCAGACATCGTTAAACGGCAGCGCGGCGCGGGTGATTTCGTAAGGACAAATCGAGACCTCGCGGCCCGCGGCGCGGAGCGAAGCGATGTCGCGGGGCTCGTTTTCCAAGCGATAAAATCGTGACAACCCGCTGCGTGGCCAGCGCGCCTCGGCACCGGCGATATGCGGACAGACATCACGCGAACAGTGAAAAACCGTGTGGATGCAGTGCTCGTGTTTCGGCCGCACCAGCCACGCGGCAACCGACGTCGTTCCTTCTTCCGCCTCTGTTTTGGCGCCGGCGGATTCGGGCACAGTGTCACGTATTACGTGACACTTTTCCAAAGGCTTGGAGGCGGTCATGTCGGCGAGGGTGCGGACAACCTGAAGCTGGCCGGTGGCCTTGCTAGTGAGGTAGAGGACGCGTTCGCAACGGGCGTCGCGCAGGTGGGTGAGGGCGAGTTCGAGGAGCGCGCCGGTTTTGCCGAAACCGGTGGGGGCTTCGAAGAAGAGAACCGGGTGGCGATCCGCGGCCTCGGCGAGTTGTTCGCGCGTGGTTTCCTGGCCGGGACGCAGCGAGGGGAAAGGCGGATGAAAGCGGAGGGTGCGAAGGCGTTCGCGCGCGCGGAGACGGAGGTCGAGAAATTCGCAGACGCGTTCGAGCTGCGAGCGAAAGAGGACCTCGTCGGCGGAGGTGAGAGCGATCGTTTGCGCGAGGCCCGAAGCGATCTCGACGAAGTGTAGTTCTGCGCCGGATACAGGTCGTCCGTCCGCGAGTGCGCCGGGGGAAGTGTCACGTATTACGTGACACTTTTCCGTCGGGAGGGAGGAGAGGGCGCCCGGGTCGAAACGGGCGAGGGCGGCGTACGTCGCCAGCTGGATGAAGTAGGCGGGATAGGCGGCGCGGAGTTCCGTTTCGTCGGCGGGGAGGTCGCGGCTGACGGTTTTGATTTCCCGCAGGAGGAGTCCGTGATCGCCGGGGACGATTTGGTCGATACGCCCGGTGAGCGTGAGCACCCAGCCGCGGTGCGCGACCTGGCCGGAGATGGGGATTTCGAACAGCGCGTCGGCGCGTTCGGCGGTGGTCTGCGCGCGGAGTTGGTTGTGCCAGTGCGTGCCGAGCTGCGCGCGCCAGAGTCCCGACGGAGCGCCGAGCGAATCGCGGGGGCCGAGGGTGAAGTCGGAAAACTCGCCAACGCTCAGACGGGCGGTGCGTTGATCGAGATTGAATTCCATGAGACGGAGAGCGGAGAAAGAAGGCCGAATGACGAATGACGAATGACCAATGACCAATGACCAATGACCAGTGGGCCAATTCCAGACGGGTTTTTAGAGGAGGATTTCGGTGTGGGCGCGGAGGTAGTCGTCGAGACGGCGTTGGAGGCGGAGGACGGAAGCGGGATCGGCAGTCTGGGCGGAGAGCGGTTGGTTCAGGAGGTGAGCCACGAGCGCGCGGTCGGCGGGCGGCAGCGTGGGGAACCAGTGTTGTTTCAACGGATGACCCTCGTCGCGCGCGAGGCGGTAGAGGCTTTTGAAATAGACGATGTCGGGACGGTCGAAGGTGGCGAATGCCGCGAGGGCTTCGCGGAGTAGCTGGCAGACCGGTTCGCGGCTTTCCTCGGGGATGGTGTTGCGCGCGATGAAGGTCGTGAGGGCGGACGCGAGGCGCAGCGTGTCGTAGTTGCGGCCGAGGCCTGGATGCCGCTGGAGGAGGCGGGCTTCGCGCACGAACCAAGTGTGGCCTTGGTTGGCGGTTTCGAGGACGACGGAAATTTCGTCGAATAAATCGAGCGCGGTCGTGGCGGCGTTCTTTTGAGAGAGCCGGTGGATCGCGAGGAGAGTGCCCTGTGCCGGCGTGAACAACGTGAAGGTTTGAAAGGCATCCGCCGGCGGGCGTTTGGTCAGCACAAAGGCGTCGGTCGTTAGCTGCGGGCCGGGCATGAGGAAGGTGAGGGAATCCGAATGACGAATGACGAAGGCCGAATGACCAGTGACCAGTGACCAGTGACCAATGACCAGTGGCGTTTGATTAGGGGAGGGTGGTGGGCGTGGTTTTTTGTTCAGGCGGCCAGGGCGGAATGACCGCGCCGCCGGAGATGATCATTTTCATGCCTTCGCCGACGCTCATCTCGAGTTCGATGACGTCGTCCTTCGGAAAAAGCAGGAGGTATCCGCCGGTGGGATTGGGCGTCGTGGGCACGAACACGGTGAGCAAATCGAGGCCGGTGCGCGCGCTGGGTTCACCTTGGGCTTTGTTGGTGAGGAACCCGATCGTGCGCACGCCGGGACGCGGGAACTCGACGAGGACGACCTTGGAGAAGAGGTTGCGGTTCTGCGTGCCGAAGGTGCCGACGATTTGTTTCACCGTGTTGTACACACCGCTCACGCCCGGGATGGTTTGCACGAAGCGCTCGGCGAGTCCGCCGAAGTATTGTCCGAGCACATGACGCGATACGTATCCGAGCAGCGTGATCAGCAGGATGATGATCAACGTGGCGATGACGTTCCAGACTATGCGCAGACTCTCGTGGTCGCGAAGATCGGCGGGGATGTAGAAAAAGAAATAATCGCGAAAACCGCCGCCGACGCGTTCGAAGACCGCGGAGAACACGATCCAAGTGATCGTGATCGGCGTGAGCAGGAGAACTCCGGAGAGAAACGCGTTGCGAAAGGTGGCGAAGCGGGAAGGCGGCGGCGAGAAATCGGACATCGTGAACGGAAAACGCGGATGTCATGCCCGGCGTGCGGACTTGGCAAGGCGCGTCGATGTTCGCCGCCGAACGTGCCTGATGCAGAGACGCCTGCGAAGAACGTCGCTCAGGTGGCGGAGGTACGCAGCGCGAAGGAGGGCACGGCTTTGTGTGCGCGCAGCAGATCCATCGCGCGAGTTTCGGCGGCGCGCATGCGGCGTTTTTTCGCCGGCTTCAGGTCGTCGTAACCGGCGAGATGCAGCCAGCCATGGACGATGTAGAGTGTGAGCTCTTCAGAAAAATTGCGGTTGTGCGTCGCGGCGAAGGCGGCGGCCGTGTCGGGGGAGAGGCAGATTTCGCCGGCGCTTTCCAGTGCGGCGTTGCCCTCGAACGTGATGACATCGGTCGTGCTCGGATCGTCGAGGAAATCGGCGTGAATGCGTGCCAGCGCAGCATCGGTCAGGAATGCGAGCGAGAGTTCGCCAGGCGGAACGGCCGGGGGGAAGTCCGAAGGCCCAAGGTCGAAGGCCGACGAGGTGGCAAGTTGTGACTCGGCGTTCTTTTTTGCGACTGGCGTGAGCAGCGGGAGGTCGGCTTCGGTGTAGCGGAAACGCGCATCGAGCGTGCGGATGACCTTGGTGACGGCCCGCCGGTCGAGCTTGAGACGGGGATGGGCGTTGTGGAGATGAACCTCGCGGGCGGGCATGGCGGAAGCCCGCAATCGGAAGGCCATCGCGCAGGGGGGCAAACTGAAAAGCGAAATCCGAATGACGAATGGCGAATTCCAGAAATCCGAATGCCGAATGACGAATGACGAAGTCGGAATGGCCCGTGGAAAATCCGAGATGCCCGGTTTTCCTTCAACCTAAACTTCCGACTTCAACCAGCGCCGCGCATGCGGGCGGCGCTTACGTGGCGGGCTGCGTTTTGGCGGGAGCGGCGGGCGCGGCTTCCTCGGCTTGAGGCGTGTAGCTGACGCGCGAATGCAGCATGTTGAGCAGCGTGAAGGTGAAGCTGCTCTTGATCTTCGTGAGATCCTCGAACGTGAGCGGCGCTTCATCGAGCTGACCGTCTTCGATGCGATCCTTGAAAATCTGGTCGATCAATTCGCCGAGGTGTTGCGGCGTGACCTTGCGCAGGGAACGGGAGGCGGCCTCGACGCCGTCGGCGAGATGGATGATGGCGCTTTCCTTGAACTGCGGCCGCGGGCCGTCGTAGCGATAGGTGCTTTCGCAAACGCGGGCGGGCTCGAGGCCGGGCTGGGATGGCAGGCCGGCACGTGTATCCGCGTTCGCACTACGCGCGCCGGTCATGGCGGCGGAGGATTGCGGCGGGCGTTTTTCGCCGAGGGCGCGCTGGAAGAAATAGCGGATGAGCGAGGTGCCGTGGTGCTGCTGGATGACGTCGATCACGGCGCGGGGCAGCTTGTGTTTCACCGCGAGGTCCACGCCGTCTTTCACGTGGGCCTTGATGATGAGGGCGGAGAGCGACGGGTTGTTTTCGTCGTGCGGATTGGCGCGCTCGCGCTGGTTCTCGGTGAAGTACTCGGGTTTGCGCGTCTTGCCGATGTCGTGGAAAATCGCGCAGACGCGGGCGAGCAGGGGATTGGCGCCGATGGCGTTGGCGGCGTTGTCGGAGAGCTGGGCGACGACGAGTGAGTGGTGGTAAGTGCCGGGCGCCTCCATCTGCATGTTGCGGAGGAGCGGATGGTTGAAGTCGGTGAGCTCGAGCAGCGTGATGTCCGTCGTGCGTTTGAAAAGCCCTTCGATCACGGGGAGCACGCCCGCGACGATGACACCGGTGAGCACGCCGGTGGCGAGGCCTGCGAGCATCTGTTTCGGGATCACATGCGGGGCGCTGAAGAATGAGAGCTGGTCGATGAAGCCCATCAGGCCCGCAAACACGGCGACGATGAAACCGCCGTAAGCGGCGGCGCGGACGACATCGGCGCGGCGGCGGACCTGGCGGCAACAGAAGATGCCAACCATGGACGCGACGAAGGTGATCACGAGGATGTCGAGACGGTTGCCGTAAATGACGCTGGTGAAAATCGAGATGAACAGCGCGGCGAAGATGGCGGAGCCGGCGTCGATCAAAATCGCCACGATGAGTGGGGCGAGCGCCGTGGGTGCAATGAACGGCAGGATGGAGGCGACGCTGGAATTTTGGACGAAGTAGGGCAGCTCTCCGAGCCAGTAAGTGAGGCGGACCAAGGCGAGGTTGCCCACGACGACGAGCGCGAGCAGGCCGAGGCGGCCGTTGCTCTGGAGTGTTTCCCGATCTTCGAGACGGATGTAAACCGTGCTGGCCACGAGCATGGCGAGCACGAGCAGGATGCGGCCGATGAGTTGGAGCCCTTCCTCGACCTGCGTTTCTTCGTTTTTGAGGAGGAAGTTGCGATGGGCTTCGAGCATTTCGAACTGCTCGGGCGTCACGCGCGTGCCGGGCTCGATGATGGTCTGGCCTTCGCTGACGGAGACGATGACGGGCCGCAGTTCTTGCAGCGCTTGTTCCTGCAAGCGGGCGGTGGCGGCGGCGTCATAAACCAAGTTGGGGATCAGGCCGTTGCGGAAGATGCTAAAGAGCGCGGCGGTGATTTCGCGGCCGAGGCCCTCGGCGTTGAGGTTGGCGCGCAAAGAAGAGAGCGCGTCCTCCATCGTGTGCACGGGACGTTGGACGCTGCTGCCGTCGTTGCGTGTGAGATGAAAAACGGTGACGGAACCGGGGACGGAAAATCCGCTCAGACGCCCGTCTTGCACACCTTCCTGGTAAAGCTCGCTGAGCGCGAGGAGGCCGGTTTCGACGAGCTTGAAACGCGTCTCGGCGTTGGTGGCCGCGAAGACTTTATAAACATCGTCCACGCTGGCGCGATAAGGGCCCTTGGCGTCGAAGGCTTCGACGATGGAGGTGAGGGCGGCGCGGGTGGCATCGACCGTTATATCCGCGGGACGCGTTTTTTCGAACTGCTCCAGTTGGACGAGGAGCTCGGTGATATGCGTCTTGAAGCGGTGGAGATGGGTAAACTCGAGCTGGTAAACGCGGGGTACGCGGGTGCGGACTTGCTCGCGTTGCTGGCGGGTTTTTTCCGCGCTTTCGTAGGCGAAGGCGGCGCTCGCGGTGATGCGCACCGAGGCGAGCTGATTGGGCAGCACGGGCAGATTGACCGTGTTCACGCCCACGAAACTGACGAGTACGATGGCGGCGACGGTCGCGATGAAGATCAGCGCGGCGATGAGCTGGCTGGTCTCCAGAAACTCGACCGTCCCGGAGACATCCGCGGTCTTGCGCATCCGAAGCGGGCGGGCGGCGCCACCAGGCAAGGCTTTGAGTTTATCGATGAGAGACATGTCGTGCGCGGGGCGCAAAAACAGCAGGCACTATGGACGCGTATCCGCCGCGCGGCGAGGGCTTATTTTCCACCGGCAGCAGGGAGACCGGAGCGGCGCGGTTATTTCACATTCGATTCACCCATCGGGTTCTTATACCGCTCGTAGGCGTCGATGATCTTGAGCACGAGAGGATGGCGTACCACATCGGAGCCGCTGAATTGGTGAAATTCGATCCCGGGGATGTCTTGCAGGATGCGGCCGACTTCGATGAGGCCGGACTGCTTGGCGCGGGGAAGATCGATTTGAGTGATGTCGCCCGTGACCACCATGCGGGAATCTTCACCGAGCCGCGTGAGAAACATCATCATCTGTTCGGGCGTGGTGTTTTGGGCTTCGTCGAGAACGATGAACGCATGGCTCAACGTACGGCCGCGCATGTAGGCGAGCGGCGCGATTTCGATGAGGCCCTTTTCGGTGAGCCGCGAGATGTCGTCGCCATCGAGCATGTCGTGCAACGCATCGTAGAGCGGTCGCAGGTAGGGCAGGATTTTTTCGCGCAGATCGCCGGGGAGGAAGCCGAGCGCTTCGCCTGCTTCGACGGCCGGGCGCGTGAGGATGATGCGCTCGACCTCGTTTTTCAGAAGTGCCGACACCGCGGCGGCCATGGCGAGGTAAGTTTTGCCCGTGCCAGCGGGGCCGATGCCGAAGACAACGGGATTCTCCAGAATGGATTGGAGGTAGAGTTTTTGCCCGAGGGTTTTGGGCACGATCGTCTTGCGGTTGGTCGCGATGACGAGGGGCTTTCCGAAAAGCGTGCGCAAATGTTCGACGTCGCCGCGCGCGATCGTGTCCACGAAACGGTGAAAGTCGGGCGTGCGGATGGAAACGCCTTGGGCGCGGGCATCGTTGAGGAAACCGAACAAGGTTTCCACGCGGGCGATCGCTTCGGCCGGTCCCTCGATCTTGAGCCAGTCTTCACGCGTGATGAGACGGACGCCCAAGTGTTGTTCGGCGTAAGCGAGGTTTTCTTCGCGTCCCCCGAGGAGTTGATGGAGATGACGTGGACTGGGAAAGCGGAGGGTCTGGGAGGCGGGCATGAGGAAATCCGAAGGGCGAAGGCCGAATGATGAAGGAAAAATGACCAATGGCCAATGACCAGCGACCAGTGACCAATGACGCCGTGGCTGGGGAACTTCAGGCGAGAATATGGCCGACTGCGGTGAGGGAGCTGGAGTGTGAATTCTCGATCATTGCGTCATTGTTCATTGGTCACTGGTCATTCCGCCCGAAGGGCGGCCAGTCTTTCCCAGGTGGCGTCGAGCGATTGGGGGAGGATGCGTGTCTGGCCGAGGACGGGCATGAAGTTGTTGTCGCCGTTCCAGCGCGGTACGAGGTGTCCGTGGAGGTGCGCGATGCTGCCGCCGGCAGAAGAGCCGAGATTGAAACCGACATTGATGCCGTCGGGTTTGAGCGCTTCGCGAAGCATGCGTTTGCCGGTGATGATGATCTGGAAAAGGTCGGCGCTTTCCTCCGGCGTGAGCTCTTCGATATCGACCACCTCGCGAAACGGAATGGCGAGCAGGTGCCCCGGATTATAGGGAAACCGGTTGAGCATCAGGTAAGACAGCGCGCTGCGATGCACGATGAGTGCGGCGCGGTCGTCCCCGAGGGCGGGAAGTTCGGTGAAGGGGCGCTGCACGGCCGGATAGCGCGGCGCCTCGATGTATTCCATACGCCAGTAGGCGTGCAACTGCTCCATGGGATGTGGTCGATGTGTCGAAAGTTCGTACGCAGCCAAAGGGGCGTGTCGGGGAAAGTCAAAGACGCGACGCCACAGGCGCCTCACGAAACGCGGGAATGTCCGGCGATGTGTTCCGGCTGGCGCCCGATGGCGAAAAGGCGCGGGCAACGTAGCCTGTGCGCGTCACCTCCCTCGCATGAGCAAACGCCGGAGTTTCTTTCGGGACCACGGGCTTTCGGTCACGATGCTGGCCTTTTTCGTTTTATTCTTTGCCGGCCAGATTCTGGCCGGGCGGGGCGAGCACAACGACGAGCGTCGCAAGCGCGGCGAACCGGCGTTTACGCTCGGGGAGTATGTGCGCAGCGCACATTTCTACGAAGCGACGGCGGAGAACTGGGAAAGCGAGTTTTTCCAGATGTTTGTCTACGTGTTCGCGACCGCCTTTCTCTATCAAAAGGGCTCGGCTGAATCGAAGGACCCGCGGAAGAAACATCAGCACCACCGGGAAGAGGCCGGCCGGCCTCCGCCGGGCGCGCCCTGGCCGGTGCGGCGCGGCGGCTGGGTGCTGTATGTGTACGAGCATTCGTTGTCGCTCGCGTTCCTGCTGTTGTTTTTCGGTGCGTTTGCATTGCACGCCCTCGCCGGCCACCGGCACTACAATCAAGACCGGCTCGCGGACGGGGAAGCGCTGGTGACACTCGGGGGTTATCTGGGTTCGTCGCGCTTCTGGTTTGAGTCGTTTCAAAACTGGCAGAGCGAATTCCTGTCGATCTTCGCGATGGTGGTGCTGAGCATTTTCTTGCGCGAACGAAACTCGCCCGAATCGAAGGAAGTCGAGACGCCGCACTGGGCCAACGAAGAGGATTAGCCCGCGCGGTTCGCTTCGCTGCACATTGCCGCGGTGCGCTTCGCACGGTTTTGCAGAATGAGGTGTTGTCCGCCGCGCGCGGAGTTTCAGGGCGCGAAGAGCGGGTGGAAAACGTGCTGCACGGAAGGCGCTTAGAGCGCGGTCGAGGCCTCCCGCGGGAAAACTGGCATGTATCCGGCGCAAGGAGAAATCGCGACGTCCGCGGGATGCGCTCCGAGCGAGCGGTTTTGCGCGGGCTCCTTGAACTTAACCCTGTATCCAAAATGTCCTCACTCCATACTCTCCAAGACCTCCTCGCGGAGGAATTGAAAGACCTCTACAACGCCGAGAAACAACTCGTGAAAGCGCTCCCGAAGATGGCGCGCGCCGCTTCCAATGAAGAGCTGAAACAAGGTTTCCTTGAGCATCTGGAAGAGACGAAGGGCCACGTCGAACGCCTCGAAAAAGTTTTCGAAATGCTGAAGCTGCCCGCGCGCGGCAAAACCTGTCACGCGATGGAAGGGCTCATCGAGGAAGGGTCGGAAGCCATCGAAAACAAAGCCCCCGATGCGATCCGCGACGCGCAGCTGATCGGCTCGGCGCAACGCATCGAGCACTACGAAATCGCGGCCTACGGCACGGCGCGCGCTTTCGCCGAAGCACTCGGCGAGAAGCAAGTGGCGGAGCTGCTGCAAGAGACGCTCGACGAGGAAGGCGAAACCAACAAGCGCCTCACCGCGCTCTCCGAGACCGTCAACGCCGAGGCGGTGGAAGCTTCCTCGGAAGCCGAATAATCGAACCACCGATTTCTTCCGGTCGCATGAAAAAAAACGCGAAGGCCCGCTCCCGCACGCAAACGTCATCGCGGCGCAAGCCGCTGATGCAGGATCAACCGAAACCGAAATTCGCGGAGCAGCATCAACGCGCTCCGGGCATCGAGGAACGGCTCGATCCGCAGCCGCGGTGGCAGGCCTCGCGTTATCGCGCGGCCGGAAAATTGGAGGACAAAGTCGCGCTCATCACGGGAGGCGATTCGGGCATCGGTCGCGCCGTTGCGTTTCTCTACGCACGCGAAGGCGCCGATGTGGCGATCGTTTATCTACCCGTGGAACAGCGCGACGCGGAACGCACGCGCGCCTCGGTTGAGGCCGTGGGCCGCCGCTGTCTCCTGCTTCCCGCCGATCTCAGCAAGGAAAGCGCGTGCAAAGAAGTCGTCGAGAAGACGGTGAAGCATTTCGGACGGCTCGATATCCTTGTCTCCAACGCCGCGTATCAGGCGCGGCACGACAGCGTGCAGAAAGTTTCGAGCGATGCGTTCGATCACACCTTTCGCACCAATATTTATGCGTATTTCTTTCTCGTGAAATTCGCGCTGCCTCATTTGAAGCCCGGCGCCGCGATCATCGCGAGCAGCTCGCAGACAGGGCTTTTTGGCTCCGAGCAACTGCCGGATTATTCGGCGACGAAAGGCGCGATCAATGCCTTCACCAAAACGATCGCGATGGAACTTATCGAGCGTGGCATTCGTGTGAACGCGGTGGCGCCAGGCCCGGTGTGGACGCCGTTGAATCCGTCCGACAAGGGCCTGACGCCAAAACGCGTCTCGATGTTTGGCGCCAATTCACCGATGGGCCGTCCCGCGCAGCCTGAAGAGCTCGCGCCGGCCTATGTGTTTCTGGCGTCCGATGCGGACTCGTCGTACATCACGGGCATCGTGCTCCCCGTAATGGGCGGCGAAACGTTTGGCGCGTAGGTGCGGCGTGGATACACGAATGTGCGCGTTCGCCGCGCCCAGATTCTTACACGATGCGGGAATGAAGATGGGGGCCGCCGGCGCATACTAATTCCTATCCGTTGCGCGGTTTCGGCAGGCTCGCTGCTCACTGATCGGTTTCGTTCGCGTGAGCGGCTTCGAGCTCGGGAAGTTTCTCCAGATCTTTTTCGGCGGGACCGGAAATCACTTCGCCGGTGGCGCGGAAGCGCGAGCCGTGACACGGGCAATCCCACGTGTGCGCGGCGTCGTTCCAATTCACGATACATCCGAGATGCGGGCATATCGGCGAGCAGAGTGAGATCCGGTCGTTGACGTCGCGATACGCGGCGACCTTGCGTCCATCGATGGCGACGATCTTGCCCTCGGAGCGATTGAGCGAGCGCAGCGTGTGGGCATCGGCTGGCGCGAGATAATCGCGAAGGAGATGATACGGATAATCTTTGTTTTCCTTCAGATAGTCCCACGCGGCGCCGAGGACTTTTTTCCGGTTCACTTGGAACAGATCGATCCAGGGATTGCGCCGCCCGGTGATCGCATCGAGCGCCATCATCGCGCCGAGCGTGCCGAAGGTCATGCCGTTGCCCGCGTAGCCGGTGGAGACGAACTGGTTCACCGCGGTGCTGCCGATGTAGGGAAGACCGTCGGTGGTTTCGATGACCTGGCCCGACCACTGACGCTGGATCGTCGCGTTGGGAAAACGCTGACGGAAACGAGCGGCGAGACGCTCGCCCGCGGCCTGCGGACTTTCCTCCTGTCCGGTTTTGTGATCCTCGCCGCCGAAGATCAGCAAGTCGTGTCCACGCCGGTGTTCGACGCGCAGATAATCGTAGGGGTCCTTGGTGTCCCAAAACAGCGCCTCGACTCCCTGCGGCGGGATTTGCGCGGAGAGCGCGTAACTCGTGTAGAGCGCGAGTTTGGTTTGAAAAAGCAGCGCGGAAAAGGTCCCCGTATTTCCCTGCAGCGGCGTGTGCGTGGCGAGGATGAGGTGGCCGCAGGTGATCGTCGCATCGCCTGCTTTCACCGTGAGCGGATTGTCTTGAATCGATTCGACGGCGGTTTGCTCGAACACATGCGCGCCTTTCCCGCCAAACGTGCGGACAAGTCCCGCGAGATATTTTCGTGGATGGAAAAGCGCCTGTTGGGGAAAACGCACGCCGGGCGCGTCCATGAGAGACACCTTGGGTTGAAACTCCGCGTGAATACCGAGCGACCGCGCAGCTTCGGCCTCCTGTTCGAGTTCTTTGCTCGCTTCCGAAAAATCCGCATCGGATGGCGCGTGAAGATAACCAGGCAGCCACCTGAAGTCGCACGCGATATTTTCGCTGCGGATGTTCGCGACGATCCGGTCAATCGCGGCGCCACCGGCGTCCCACACGGCGCGTGCGGCATCTTTGCCGAAGGAATTGATCAGCTCGGTGAAGCCGAGGTCGGTGACGGCGGTGACATGCGCGGTTGTATTGCCGGTGTCCATACGCGCGAGGCGATCGCGCTCGATGAGTGCAAAGCTCAGACCGGCCTGCCGGCAGAGGTATGCCGCGGTGATGCCGGTGATGCCGCCGCCGACGATGGCGACATCCACGGCGAGATTGCGCGCGAGGCGCGGAAAGCGGGGGAGCGTGCCGGAGGCAATCCAGTGCGAGGGGTCTTCCATGTTCCGGACAGAACCGCGCCAACGGACACGGTTCCGAATGCAAAAAGCAGGTGGCGGACCCCGCGCTTCGCGGTCGAGCGAAGTTATGATGGCGAGCCGGCGCGGCTCAGGCGAGCACCCGCGCGCGATCGCTGGCGTAGTGAATGAACACCTCCTGGATCGCGTCGTGAATATCTCCTGTGCGCGATTGGATCTCGTCGAGATATTCGTGGAGACCTCTCGCGACGATCGCGGATGTATCGCCGCTTTCGAGACGCTCGCGGAGCGCACGCACAAGACGCACCGCGGCGTTCTCCACGAGGTGCGGCGCATCGGCGGTGATGTGGGTGAGTGCGCCGTGAATCGCGTTGATCGAGAAAAGCACGCTGCGCGGAAAAAACGTATCGCGGAGCAGATAATCGACTGCGCGTTCGAGGCTCAGTTGCCCGCGCCGGCTTTGGCGAAACGCTTCGAACGCCGAGCATGAACGCAACACCGACGCCCACTGCACCATGTCGAGCGCGGAGCCGACGTGCGTGTCGGCCGGGAGCAGCATGAAGTATTTCACATCGAGGATGCGCGACGTGTTGTCAGCGCGTTCGAGGAAACGCCCGAGTTCGAAGAACCACCACATCTGCGTGCGCGGAATCATGGAGTCGGCGACGCCGTAGAAGCGGTGGATGTTGCTCTTCAGGAAACGCAGATATTCCGCAGAGCCGAGCTGTGCGTAACGATCATAGCCATCGTCTTTGAGGCGGAGGAAAAAACCGTTGAGCTCCTCCCAGACCTCGCTGGCAAGCTGGTCTCGGATGCAGCGCGCGTTTTCGCGCGCGGCGGCGATGCAGGAAAAAACGGAGCTCGGATTCTCGCGGTCGAACAACACGAAATCGACGACCGTGCGCTCGGTCACCTCGCTGCCGTGACGTTTACGAAAGAGGCTGTCGCCGCCGCAGACATACACGAGCGGCTCCCACGCACGCGGCGCATCCGCAGCCTGCCGGCTCTGCAGATCGAGTACGAGCTGGTTGTTGACGTTGAGCAGACGCGCGGTGTTTTCCGCACGCTCGAGATAACGAGCGGTCCAGTAGGTGAGGGAGGCGACGCGGCTCAGCATGACAGAAAGGATGAATGACCAGTGACCAGTGACCACTGACCAATGGCCGGCACGCAGGCGTTGGACGAAGTGGAGGTGGCGGATTTGTCGGTCAGGCGCGGTCGCGGGCGGGGGCGGGCGCTCGCAGGTTCTTGTCGGTTGTGCGGACGATCGCGCAGAAGATCAGATGCAGTTCTCTCACTTCCCGCCAAAGCTCCCGGGATCGGGGCGCATGCGGTGGAGAGGAGCGCGCGATCATGCGAAGCCAGTACTTGGTTTCGCGAGCTTCCTTGCGACAGAGCGCGATTTTGTGACGAAAGTCTTTCTTCGATTCCGCCTCGTCGGCCTCGCAATAGTTGGCGCCGATGCTGGTCGCGGCTCGGATGAGCTGGCGGACAAGTGGATCGTTGACGGCGTCGAGCGGCAGATTTCTGCAGAAATCGATGACGGCCTCTGCAAACGACGACGTGCGCGATTCCAGCGCGTTCCCCCCGGCTTTCATTCGTCACTGCGTCATTGGTCATTGGTCACTCCGCGTCAATGATGTGGTCATACCAGCACTTCCTCCGATGGCGGGGGCTGGGACTGGGATTGGGTTTGTGCGGGGGCGGTGGTGGCGTCGTCGGCGAGGACCCACGTGTCTTTTGAGCCGCCGCCTTGCGAGCTGTTGACCACGAGCGAGCCTTTGCGGAGCGCGACACGCGTGAGGCCGCCGGGCATGATTTTGATCGTCTCGCCGTTGAGGATGTAGGGGCGCAGATCGATGTGACGGCCTTCGATCGTCTGGCCGCAAACGCTCGGGCAACGGGAGAGTCCGAGTGTCGGTTGCGCGATGAAGTTACGCGGGTTGTCGATGATCCTGGCGCGAAACTCCGCGATTTGTTCGGAGGTGCTGTGCGGGCCGACGAGCATGCCGTAGCCGCCGGCTTCGTTGACGCTTTTCACGACGAGCTTGGGCAGGTTGTCCAAGATGTATTTCAGATCGCCTGGATCGGCGGAGAGGAAGGTATCCACATTGGGCAGGATCGGTTCTTCGCCGAGGTAGAAGCGGATCATGCGCGGCACGTAGTGATACACGGCTTTGTCGTCGGCGACGCCGGTGCCGATGGGATTGCACAGCGCGACATTGCCCTTGCGGTAAGCTTCGACCAGCCCGGGCACGCCGAGCAGCGAGTCTTTGCGGAAAACGGAGGGATCGAGGAAGTCGTCGTCGATGCGGCGATAGATGACATGCACGGGCGCGAGGCCGTCGGTGCGGCGCATGTACACGCGGTCGTTTTCCACGACGAGATCCGAGCCTTCGACGATCTCGATGCCCATCTGGCGGGCGAGGAAACTGTGCTCGAAATAAGCGGAGTTATACACGCCGGGCGTGAGCAGCACGACAGTCGGCTCGGGCACATGATCGGGCGCGAGATGGGTGAGCAGCGCGAGCAGGTCGTTGGTGTAGTTTTCAACCGGACGCACGCGATAGTCGCGGAGCAGATTCGGGAAAACGCGTTTCATCACCTGCCGGTTTTCGAGCACGTAGCTGACGCCGGAGGGCGTGCGAAGATTGTCTTCAAGCACCCGATAAACGCCGTCCTGATCGCGGACCAGATCGGTGCCGTTGATGTGGACGTAGAGACCGCGTGGAATGTCGAAGCCGATGAGTTCGCGGCGGAAATGTTTCGAGGTCTCCACCATCTCGCGCGGCACGATGCCTTCGGCGAGGATGCGCTGCGGTCCGTAGATATCGGCGAGGAAAAGATTCAGCGCCTGCATGCGCTGCGTGAGGCCGGCTTCGAGGTGTCGCCATTCGTGTGCGGGCACGATGCGCGGTACGAGGTCGAAGGGGAAAATTTTCTCGGTGCCGGCGTTGTCGGAATAGACGGTGAACGTCACTCCGCGACGGAGAAACGTCTGGTCGGCGGTGCGCTGCCGGCGGAGGATTTCGCCGATGCTTTGAAGACGGTCGAAGCGTTCGACGAGACGTTTGTAGTGCGGCCGCGGGCGGCCGTTTGCGGCAAACATCTCATCGAAGAACGAGGCGTATTCGTAGTTGGCGAAAAGAGCGGACATGCAGAGGCGCGGTGGAAAAGGTCAGCGCGGCGAGGGCTGATTCCAGAGGAAGCTTTGTTCGTTGATGAGCTCGCGTCCATCGGCGGACAGCACGCGCAAGCGCCACGCGATGGGGCGGGCATCGGCGTCGTCCCAGTCGGAACCGGTGAGTCCGACTTGGAAAACATGCCGGCCGGAGGGGACGTTGGTAGGCGGAAATGTGATGGAGCGCGGTGCCGTCGCCGCGGGAGTGACATAAGCGAGTTCGATGCGCGCGCCGCTCAAGGCAGCGCCGGGATTGTTGAGGCGGGTGAGAAAATAAAAGCCTGCGCGCGAGCCGGGCTGGCTGCGGAGATACGTCTGGCCCCCGGTGTTTTCCTTTCCATCGAAGAACTCGGAGATGCGCTCGAAGGATTCCACGGTGCGATATTCCGGGATGATGCGCACGACCGACAACTCGCCGGCGGAGAGCGAGAGAGCGGAGAGGATAAACAGGACGGACGCGAAACGCATGAGCTGGGAGGTGCGGGAGGGAGCCGCGGCGTAAGAGGTGGTTTGCAGGTTGTGTGCCAGTGAATGCATGAGACGAAGAGAGGGAGAGGCGGAGGCGCGGGAAAGGGCGAATGAGGAAATTCGAATGACCAATGACCAATGACCAATGACCAATGACCAGTGGCCAGTGACGAAGGATGGAAATGTGAGAATAGAATAGCGAATGCCGAATGAGCGCGGAATGGTCTGCGCGGTTTCGGGCTTGGAACTTGGTCCTTGGAAACGTGGACCTTCCCTCTTTTTGGCCTTTGCCCCTTTGGCGTTTGGGGTTTCCGCGGCGGCGCTGCCGCCGCGGCGTTATTCGAGCCAGATTTTTTGGTAGCGATGGATGCCCAGCAAGGAGGGCACCCAGCCTTTGACCGAGGGGTGGATCAAATAAGTGCGCGATCCGAAAAACACCGGCGCGATCGGAGCTTCATCGAGCAGGATGGCTTCCGCTTTTTGAAGCAGCGCGAAACGGGCGGTTTGGTCCTGCGTGCGCGACGCTTCGGCGATGAGGCGGTCGTATTCGGCGTTGCTCCAGCCGGTCTGATTGTTGGCGCCGCCGGTCACATACATGTCGAGGTAGGTGTTCGGGTCGTTGTAATCGCCCACCCAGCGCGAACGGGTGGCTTGGTACGCGAGGTTGATCTGATTATCGAGATATACGCGGAAATCGGAGGACGTGAGGCGCACGCGGACACCGAGCTCGCGGCGCCACATTTCCTGGATCGCCTCGAAGACCGCCTTGTTGATCGAGTCGGTGTTCATCTGCAGCTCGAACGGCGCGAGACCTTTCCCGCCGGGAAAACCGGCCTCGGCGAGAAGACGTCGCGCGGCGTCGAAATCGGTGGGCACGCGTGCCTCCGCCGTGTAGCCGCCGGTGTTGGGCGGCGTGTAGAAATGCGCGGGACTGCGGCTGCCGCGCAGCAGGATGTTGCAGAGGGTCTCTCGATCGATGGCGCGGGCGAGCGCCTGGCGCAGCTTCACATTGTCGAAGGGCGGACGTGTGGTGTTGAAGCGGATGAAAAGGGTTTCAAGCAACGGATCGATGCGCAGCGGACTGGGCGACTGGCGGCGATAGCCCGGGATTTTTTCCGGCGGCAGTTCATACGTGATGTGGATCTGGCCGGCGCGGAAGTTTCGTTCGTCGGTCGAGATGTTGTCGTTGGGATAAAACACCACGGCGTTGAGCCGCGTGTTCGCGGCATCCCAGTAGGTGTCGGTCTTTTCCACGGTAATGCGCACGTTGGGTATCCATTCTTTCAATACGAAGGGGCCGTTGCCCACGAGATTGCCCGGCTGGGTCCAGCGGGTGCCGCGCTGGGCCAGTCCGCCAAATTTGCGCACGGTGGGCGGGTGGATGGGGAACCACGCCTGATGTGCGACCAGTGCGAGCAGGTAGGGCGTGGGGCGATCGAGGCGGATCTCGAGCGTGCGTTCGTCCGACGCTCTGAACCCGACTTGGGAAAAGTCGTCGAGCTTGCCGGTGTTGAAGGCCTCGGCGTTTTTCACCGGATACAGCATGTACGCATATTCGGCGCCGAGCGCCGGCGTGAGCATGCGCTGGAAAGACGTGACGAAATCCTGCGCGGTGACGCGATCGCCGTTGGACCAGCGGCCGTTGGGCTGGAGGTGAAAAGTGTAGGTAAGGCCGTCATCGGAAATATCCCAGCGCTCAGCGGCACCGGGGACGGCCTGCGACGTCGCTTCATCGATCGCGGTGAGGCCCTCGAAGAGGGCGAGGTGGATATTGAAATCCGTATAGACCGTGGAGGTCTGCGGATCGAGATCGGCGGGCTCGGCGCCGTTGCCGAGGTGAAGCGTCTGCGTGCGCAGCGCCGCCTCGACGACGGATTCGCGCTGGGCGATTGCGGAGGCGGGATGGAAGAGAAACGCGGCGGCGCAGACCAAGGTGGCGAAGGGGAAACGCATCATGAAAACGGGAGAATGTAGCGGGGTTTTGGTACGCGCAACGATCCGCATGTATAAAAACCGTCGCTCTATAAAACGAAGGCCCGGCCGCCGCGTTTGCGGGAAAAGTCGCCGATGCAGTAAATGACGTTGATTCCTCGGCGTATACAGGCATTTCCAAACGGCGAGCAACCTCACTCAATGAATTGGTATTACGCCATCAACGGACAGCGGCAGGGACCGGTCCAGCAACAAGAACTTGAGAGGCTGGTGAGTACCGGCGTTATCACCGAACAGACCTTGATCTGGCGGGAAGGCATGACGGATTGGAAATCCTACGGTGACGTGAGGTCATCCGGTTTGCTTTCTGGCGGCAGCACGGAGGACACGGCGGTTTGTGCCGTGAGCGGAAAATTATTTCCGAAGCGCGAGATGATCCAGTTCGAAGGCCAGTGGGTCAGCGCGGAGCATCGCGACGCGTTTTTTCAGCGCATGCGCCAGGGCATGGCCCCGCTGGGCGAAGGCGTGGTGCCGGGACCGTATGGTTATGGCGGATTCTGGCGGCGTTTTGTGGCGAAAATTGTGGACGGCTTCATCCTTGCGGTGGTCATCGTGCCGCTTAATTTCCTGTTCTCGTTTATGATGATCGGCTCGGCGACGGCGACGCCAGAGACAGTTGGCTCCCCGGCGGGCGTGATGGTGTTTGTGGTGCTTCAGCTGCTGTTGATGGTGATCAATTTCGGCGCCGGTATTCTTTATAGTCTTTTCTTCATCCGGAAATATCAGGCGACGCCCGGCAAGATGGCGCTTGGGCTAAAGCTGGTGCGCTCGGATGGCTCGCATTTGTCGAAAGGACGCATCGTTGGGCGCTATTTTGGAGAAATGCTGAGCCACATGATCCTTTGCATCGGCTATATTATTGCGGCCTTCGACAGCGAAAAGAAGTCGCTGCATGACATGATCTGCGACACGCGGGTGATCAAGACGCGTTGATGATTCGCGGACCTGCATTGCCCTGTCCGGCCTGCAAACGATCCTACGAAGCGATCGACTGGATCGACGCGAATCATTGCCGGTGTTTGAGGTGCCGTGAGGACTTCGAGTTCCTCCCATTCCCCGCGCTGGTTGCGAAGCCGGAGATCGCGCGCCCTCAGGCCGTGATGGTTGCGGAGGAGTCGTCCTGTTTTTTTCACGCGGATAATCAGGCGGAGAAACTCTGCGATGATTGCGGTCGGTTCCTGTGTCAGGTGTGTGCGGTGCCGATGGCGGGCCGGACGCTTTGTCCGAATTGCATCGCCGGCTCGCGCAGGAACGATGCGCAACTGGTGACCTCGCGCACGGTGCCGGGCGGGGCGGCGCTGTTGCTGGCGGTGCTGCCGATTCTGATGTGGCCGGTGACGCTCCTGACCGCGCCGGTGGCATTGTATCTCGCGATCACGGGATGGAAAAAACCGCAGAGTCTCGTGTCGCCCGGCCGGTGGAAACTGGTGGTCGCCGGACTGATCGCTTCGGCGCAGATCGTCGGCTGGTGTTTTATCGGCAGCAGCTTGTTCCTCAGCCCTGTCAGCACTCCCATCAACGTGCAGCCATGAAACCGCGCTACACACGACTGACGCGGTCGCCCGTCAATCTGGGTACTTATAAGAGACTCTGGCTCGCGGACGATCACATCATGCAGGTGGAATCGACGGGCTACGGTGAGAACTACCAGCGGTTTCGCTTCGAAGACATCCAGGCGATTTTTATAGCCGCTTCAGAGCGCCGGCTTTGGTGGAACGTCATCTGGGGCATCTGGATCATCGTGCCGGCCCTGAAGTTCATCGGGGCGTTGATCAACGGTCAGCCGCCCGTCGGCTCGTCGATCTTCCTTCTGATCGGCCTGATTTTTCTCGGTTGGAATAATCTGCTCGGGCCCTCCTGCCGCGTGTTTTTGGTGACCAAAGTGCAGACTGTGCGGATCGGCGCGATCTCCCGCCGGCGGACCTTGCATCGAGTGCTCGCGCGTATCCAGCCGCTCATTACAGCGGTGCAGGGAACTCTCGATGTGTCGGAGCTGGAGGCTGCGGCGAAGAACGTGCGTCCGCCGCAGGTGCCTCCGGCGATCTCTGAAACGCAGGTGCCGCCGGTTTCGTCGCTGTGACCAGCGAAGGCGGCATTCCTCCGATCAATCGCAGCGCAGTCGCGCCTTTGCGTGCGCGTCGCTGCGTGCGGCATGTGGATCGCGAAGCGGCGGCGAAGTGTTCTTCCTGCGGAGGATTTTTCTGCCGCGAATGCGCGGGCGATCATGGAGGCCGTATCTTGTGTGCCGGGTGCCTGGCCAGGCGCGCGGCGGCGGAAACGAAGAACACGCGGGTGCGCTGGGCGGGGCTTCGCCGGGTGGTCCGCATGAGTGTGGGCATCGGGTTGCTTTGGGTGGTGTTTCACACCTTTGGCGCGGTGTTGCGCAGCATCCCGGTGGATTTTCATGACGGCACGGTCTGGCGCCGTCCTTTTATAAACAGGGACTGAGGATGACGACGGCCTCTCCACGAAAACGTCCTCCGACCGGTGAGCCGACCGCTTTTGAGCTGATCGAGGAGGCGGTGCACCTGTTGCGTCGCGCGCCGTCCACAACACTGGCTGTGTATTATCTGGGCGCCGGCGCGTGGGTGCTGGGGTTTTTGTTCTTCTGGGCGCATACGACGTGGTTCGCGCCGGACAATGTGCAACTCGCGTGGTCATCGCTCGGTCTGGTTGTGTTATTCGCCGGCATGAAAATCGCGCAGGCGGAGTTTTGTGCGCGATTGCTGGCGCAGCGCACCGGCGGCGAAACACCTGCGTGGACGTGGCGCCGGGCGACTCAGTTATTGGGCGCGCAACTCCCGGTGCACGCGTGGGGCGCGATCCTGGTGCCGTTGGCCGCGATCATCACGCTCCCGCTTGGGTGGGTCTATGGGTTTTATCAGAACGTATCGGTGATCGGCGCGGGGCCGGAGATGACGAAGGAAGCGCGTGAGATCGCGCGGCGCTGGCCCGCGCAAAATCACGTCGGCTTGCTTCTGCTGTCGGTCGTGGCGCTGGCGGTGTGGATCAATTGCGCGACTTCGTTTTATGCGGTGCCGTGGCTGGCGAACCGGCTGCTGGGGCTGGATAACATTTTCGGGCTGCAAGGCTGGTATCTCGGCAACACGACCTTCTTCGCCGCGGTCGCGGCTCTGACCTGGCTTGCCGTCGATCCCTTGGTGAAGGCGTTTTATGTGCTGCGTGTGTTCTATGCGCGCGGACAGCAAACCGGCGAGGATCTGCGCGGCGAATTGCGGCGGCTGCGTCGTTTGCGGGAGAAGTCGCGCAGCGTGCGCGCGGGACTGTCGCTGCCCGTGGTGACGGGCCTCCTGCTCTGCGTACAAATGCTCACGCCGCTTCCTGCGCGCGCCTCAATCGCGGAGACGCCGGTTGCGGAGACAACTCACGCGGTAAAACCGGAATCGCTCGACCGCGCCTTGGACGAGGTGTTGCAGCGCCGGGATTTTCAGTGGCAGTTGCGACCCTTGCCGCGGGAAATTGCCAGGGAGGATGAAGGTGCGCTGCGCCGGTTCTTGCGCGAAGGCGTGGAGATGATCCGCGAGATGGTGGATTCGCTGCGGCGGATGTGGCGCGACTTCACGGGCTGGCTCGACGACTTGTTTGGCCGGGACAGGAAACACGATTCTCCGACGCGGCGCGGTAGTGGTAGGATGGATACAGGTACGGTGCGCATTCTGTTGTACGCATTGATCGCGGTTGTCGTTGTCGCGTTGATTGCGCTGGCGGTGACGATGTTGCGCGGTTCGCGCCGGCCGCTGGCCTCCGCGGTGTCCGGCCGGGCGATCAATGTGGCGCGTCCCGACCTGCAGGACGAAACAACGCATGCCGCGCAGATGCCGGCGGACGGATGGCTCGCGCTGGCGAAGGAGCAGATCGAGAAAGGCGACTGGCGTCTGGCCTTGCGCGCCCTGTATCTGGCGACGCTCGCGCGTCACGCCGCGGACGGCCATCTGACGCTCGCGAAACACAAGACGAACCTCGACTACGAGCGCGAACTGCGCCGGCGAACCTTGTTGAGTCCGGAACTCGCGACGCAGTTTTCCGAAAAGCGCCTCGATTTCGAATCGGTGTGGTATGGTCGCGATCAGGCGGATGAAGCGCGGGTGCGCGCATGGCTTCGCGACATGGAGGAGGCGGCGATCGCATCATGAAACGACGTTTCCATGCGCTCTGGCTGGTGCTGATTGCGGTGATATTCGTCGCGGGACTCGCGTGGCTGTTTCGTCTGCGCATGTCGCAAGGCGACGTGTTTCCCGCGTATTCGACCTTGCGCGCAGACCCGCTGGGCACGCGGGCGTTGTATGAAGCGCTCGAGGAGATCCCCGGTGTGCATGTGGAGCGCTCGGTGCGTCCGCTCAAAAAACTCGGCGAGGCCTCGCAGGCGACGATCGTGCTCGCAGGCATACGACGGAAGGACTGGGACGGGATGTCGGTCGAGGACGCGAACATTCTTGAGGCCGCGGTGCGCGAAGGCGCCCGGTTGATCGTGATTTTTCATGCGGAGCTTTCGAGCGTCGCCGACACGGCCGAACCTGTTCGTAAAAGGACGTCGCCTGAAAAAGACGAGGCGGCGGAGAAAAAGAAGGCTGGCGAGGCCGATGCGAATCGTCGCCGGTCGCCGCGGAATGACGAAAGTGAACGACCGCATCCGGTCCGGGCCTTTGCGGATTGGGAAAAACGCTGGGGACTCGGGATGCACACGCGCTGGATCGCGGACGGCGGCTCGGGGGCGTGGAAACGTGAAGCGCCGGACCTTTTGGAGAATCCCGTGGAGTGGAAAAGCGATCTGTATTTCCGGCCGGCACCCGGTGCGGAGTGGCGCGTGCTTTATACGCGCGGAGGATGGCCGGTGCTGGTGGAGACGACACTTGGACGCGGCTCGGTGGTGGTGGCGGGCGACAGTTATTTTTTGAGCAACGAAGCGATGCAGAAACACCGCGCGCCACATCTGCTGTCGTGGCTGTTTGGAGAACACACGCGCGTGGTTTTCTCCGAGGCGCATCTCGGTGTGGTGGAGAACGAAGGCGTGGCCCGCCTCGCGCGTCGCTACGGACTGGCGGGGATGTTTTTTGTCCTCGTTTTGCTGGCCGCATTGTTCGTTTGGAAACGCATGGCGCTGTTTGTGCCGCCGCCGCCGGAGAGTGCGGAGACCGCGTTGGGCTACCATCCGTCCGCGGGGCTGGAGTCGCTGTTGCGGCGCGTGTTGCCCGCGGAAAAATTGATCGAGACGTGCGTCACCGAATGGGAACGCGGCGGCCGGGTGTCGGAGAGCGATCAAGCCCGGGTGCGCGAGGCGCAAGCCGGCCGCGGGAAGGCGTCTCCGGTGACGGTGTACAACACGATCGTGCGCGCGCTGAAGCGCCGCTGACTCTTTATTGTTTATGAATCCAATCCTCGAAAAATTCGCCGCCACGATCTCCGCCGCCCGCGCGGAAGTGGCCAAAGTGGTGATCGGTCAGGACGCGGTGGTGGAGCTGGCGTTGGTGACGCTGTTGACGCGCAATCACGCGTTGATCGAAGGCGTGCCCGGCGTGGCGAAGACCCTGCTCGTGCGCACGCTCGGGCATGTGCTCGGTGTGCCGACGGGACGCGTGCAATTCACGCCCGATCTGATGCCGGCCGACATCACGGGGACGAACGTGTTTAACCTGCAGACCAACGCGTTCACGCTGATCCGCGGACCGGTGTTCACGACCTTCCTGCTGGCTGACGAAATCAATCGCGCGCCGGCCAAGACGCAGGCGGCGTTGTTGCAAGCGATGCAGGAGCGCATGGTCAGCATCGATCGCGACACGCACGCGCTCGATGTGAATTTCACGGTCTTCGCGACGCAGAATCCGGCGGACTCGGAAGGCACGTATCCATTGCCCGAAGCACAGAAGGATCGCTTCATGGTGAAGATCCAGATGAACGCCCCCGCGCGCGATGAAGAGCTGGCGCTGGCGAAGCGCGTGCTCGGTCAGGATGCGCCGGAGAGCGTGCTCGCGGCGGGCGCGGTGAAACAAGTGCTCGGCCCGGGTGAATTGACGGACATGCGCGCGATTCTGGAACAGGTGACGGTGCGCGAAGAACTCGTCGGCTACGTGGTGGATCTGGTGCGCGCGACCCGCGGCTACGAAAGCGTTTTGGTCGGTGCAGGGCCGCGTGCAACGCAGGCGCTTTTGCTCGGCAGTCGTGCGAAGGCGGCGCTCGCGGGGCGTGATTTTGTGACGCCTGACGATGTGCGCAGTCTCGCCGGCCCCGTGCTCGGCCATCGTTTGGTGCTCAGGCCCGAGTTTGAAATCGAAGGCCTCACGATCGACGAAGTACTCGCGAAGATCCTCGAGCAAGTCGCGGTGCCGCGATGAGCGTCTGGCGATTGTTGCGACCGTGAATGGATGCTGATGGACGCCAATAAACAACGGGAGATTTCCCTGTGACGCCGGTACCCGCGAATCGATTATTGTGGGCCGTGGCGTTTGTGGCCGCGCTCGCCGCGGTGGCCGGGCCATTGCCGATGTTTGCACCGGTGTGGATGCTGGCGTTGTCGGCCGTGCTGATGGTCGCGCTGGTGGATTTGCTCATGAGCCTGAAGCGCGCGGCGCTGCCCGAAGTGTCGGCGCCGGAAGTGACGCGCTTCACGAAGGACCGTGCGGGTTCAATGTCGCTGGTCTTTCACAACACGACGGGCAAGGCGCGGCGCCTGCGGTTCGCGCTCGGAATGCCGGCGGCGTTTGCAAACGCGCGCGATGAAATGTGGATCGAGCTGCCAGCGGAGGCGAAACATGCGCGCGTGGATTGGGTGTGTACGCCGACGCGGCGCGGACGCTTCACCGGAGCCATCGCCTGTGTGGAAACGGGCTCGCGGTGGGGACTGTGGCACCTGCGCGCGCGGGCTCCGCTAACCTGCGAACTGCGGGTCTATCCGAATCTTTTTTCGGAGAGGAAGCAGCTCGCCGCGTTGTTCCTGTCGCGCGGAGAGTTTGGTTCCAAGTTGCAGCGAACGGTCGGTCGCGGACGCGATTTTGAGAAGTTGCGGGATTATCTGCCGGGCGACGGCTTCGATGAAATCCATTGGAAGGCGACCGCGAAACGCGGGCGCCCGATCACGAAGGTTTTTCAAGCGGAGCGAACGCAGGAAATTTATGTGGCCATCGATGCGTCCCGTTTGAGTGCGCGCCCGGTGGTGCACGAGGGCGTGGTGCAGACCGCGCTGGAACGTTACCTGACGGCGGCGATGGTGTTGCTGCTCGCGGCGGATCGGCAGGGCGATCGTTTCGGGCTGATTGTTTACGACGATCGTGTGCGGGTTTCGGTGCGCGCGGGCAGCGGGGAAGGTCATTACGCGGCCTGTCGCGAAGCGATCCTCGCGATGCAACCGAGTGAAGCGACGCCCGACATGGCGGAAATTGTGCGGCATGTGCGCGCGCAAGTGAGGCGGCGCTCACTGCTGGTTTTTCTGACCGATCTCAGCGATCCGGTGCTGGCGGAGGATTTTGCCAAAAACGCCGGCCTGCTGGCGCGGCAGCACCTTGTATTCGTAAATCAACTACGCGCACCCGGTGTGGCGCCGATCTTTTCCACCGGGGAGATCGCGGACGCGGGGGAGATCGCCGCGAAACTCGCGGGCCATGCGCGCTGGGCCGAGGCGCAGGAACTCGCGAAGAAACTGAAACCGCAGGGCGTGACGGCGACCTTGCTCGAGGACGAGACGCTGGCCGCGCGGATCGTCTCGCAATATTTGCAGGTGAAACAAAGGCAGGCGCTATGAAGACCGGTGACACGCACACCACGGATTTGCGGACGCGGTTTTGCCCGGCTCGCTCCGCGCCGACTTCGCAGGGCCAATCGAAATCGCGCGGAGGAATCGCATGATTGTTAATCTGGAAAAATTCGTGGCACAGGAGCGCGCGGAGTGGGATCGCCTCGAAGCGATGCTCGACCGTCTGGCCAAGGATCCGTGGCATGCGTTGACGTTGGAGGAAGCGCGCGAACTGGAGCGTCTGTATCAACGTGCGTCGGCCGATCTCGCGCGGCTCGCGACCTTTTCGGCCGAGCCGGAAGCCCGGCGTTATCTGGAAGGATTGGTGGCGCGCGGTTATTCGGAAGTGCACGGCGGCAGGAACGAGACGACGCGTTTCCGGCCGTGGCGATGGTTTGCGCAGACCTTGCCGCAGACTTTCCGGCGACGGAGCGCGGCGGCCTGGGTGTCGTTTTGGTTGATGATGGCGGGCGTCGTTTTCGGGGGATTCGCCCTGGCCTTCGATCCGGACGCCAAGGAAGTGATCCTTCCGTTTGAGCATTTACTCGTTCATCCGAGCGAACGCGTCGCGAAAGAAGAGTCGGCGCCAGCGGAACAACTCGAAGGCCGGAAGGCGCGTTTTTCGGGACAATTGATGACGCACAATACGCGCGTGGCGCTGACGGCCATGGCGCTGGGCATGAGCTGGGGCGTGGGAACTTTGGTGCTGATGTTCTACAACGGCGTGATCCTCGGCGCGGTTTGCGTGGATTATATACTGGCGGGAGAAACGGTGTTTTTGCTCGGGTGGTTGCTGCCTCACGGAATCGTCGAGATCCCGGCGATCCTGATCGGCGGACAGGCGGGATTCACGCTCGCGGGGGCGTTACTGGGGCGCGGACAAAACCTGCGGATGGCGGCGCGGTTGCGTGCCGTGATGCCGGATGTGGTGACGCTGTGTTTCGGGGCGGGCCTGCTGCTCGTATGGGCGGGTATCGTGGAGGCGTTTTTATCGCAGTATCATGCGCCGGTGCTGCCGTACTCGGCGAAGATCGCGTTTGGGGTCATCGAAGGCGCGGCGTTGTGCTGGTATTTGTTGCGCGCCGGACGGAAATCCGGGGAAGGGCGAACGGCATGAACCCAGGCGACGACATGACACTCGCGACGTCACGCACGCAGCGGTTTCAAGTGCGCACTCCGGAAGGCGTGGCCTTTTCGTACCGGCTCGCAAGTCCGGTGCTGAGAGCGTGTGCGTTGACGATCGACTGGCTCGCGGTCGCGGCAACGTGGTCGCTTCTCGCGACGTTGATCGGGCTGCTGAATATCATCAGCACCGACCTCGCGGGCATGGTCATGGTGATCAGTTATTTTCTGCTGTCCCAAGGCTATCGCATCGTCACGGAGTGGAGCTGGCGCGGGCAAACGCTCGGCAAGCGCGTGATGCGGCTGCGTGTGGTCGATGATCGCGGGCTGCGCCTGACTTTTTCGCAAATCGTGATGCGCAACCTGCTGCGCTTTGTGGACAGCATGCCGCTCGCGTATGTGGTGGGCGGAGTGGCGGCTTTGTTCAGCCGGAAGGCGCAGCGGCTGGGCGATCTCGCCGCCGGCACGCTGGTGATCTGGGAGCCGGCCGAGGCCACGCCGGCGCTCAACACACTGCAAAGCGGAAAATACAATTCCCTGCGCGCGCACCTGCCAGTCGTGGCGCGGCTGCGGCAATCCGTGACGCCGTTGGAAGCGCGGGTCGCCTGGGAGGCATTGGCGCGGCGGGACAAGTTCGAGGACGCCGCCCGCGTGCAGTTATTTGCCGAGCTGGCCGATCATTTCCGCTCGCTGACACCGATTCCTCCGCACGCGACCGAAGGTGTGTCGGATGAGCAGTTCGTTCGCAACGTGATCGAAGTTATCTATTTGGAAAGATCTTGATCGCGTGGAGATGAGCCGCCGGCGGGCCGGAGAAAGCGGGTGGGGCGGGTGAGCGGAAATATTTCCGGATTTTTTATTAAGAAAACCGGGTAAGGTGCGTTCTTTTCTGCAACGGTTACTACCCTTCACGACCCCATGAACCGGGCTGACTCACAACATGAACATGCAGGAGATTTCGTCCGGACGGCGGTCGTCGATTATCAGGCGCCTCTCATCCGCTACGCGGCTCGGCTCATCGGAGATGCCGATCGTGCGCGGGATGTGGTGCAGGATACCTTTGTCAGACTCATGGCCCAGCCGATCGCCGAGATCGAAGGTCATGTGGCGGAGTGGTTATTCACGGTTTGCCGTCACCGGGCGTTGGACATCCTGCGCAAGGAAGGACGTATGAAACGGTTTGAGGAGGGGCAGATGGAGCGCGTCTCTGCTGCAGATCCGCGCCCTGGCCGGGCGCTCGAAAACAACGAAACACAGGAAGCGATCCTGCGCTTGATCGGGAATCTTCCCGCGAACCAACAGGAAGTCATCCGTCTGAAATTCCAGAACGGATTTAGCTATAAGGAAATCAGCCGCATCACCGCGCTCTCGGTGAGCCATGTGGGCGTGTTGATTCATCACGCGGTGGGCCGCTTGCGGGCGGAGTTTGCCGCGCAACAGCCGTGACACGGAGGAGCACGACCATGAACGATTTTATTTCCCCGGACGATCCACTCCTCACCGCGTACGCGTTGGGCGAGCTCAGTCCTGAACGAGCGGCCATCGTGGAGGAGGCGCTCAAAAATAGTCCCGCGGCGCGTCAGGCCGTGGAAGAAATTCGCATGCTCGCCGGCGACCTCCAAGGCGCGCTGGCGCAAGAAGCCATCGACGACCCGGTGGATGCGGGCGCGAGCATGGATCCGACGATCTCGTCGGCCGCAAAACTTCCCGGACGCGTCGTGCCGTTTCCTTATGTCATCGTAGGCACGCTGGCCGCGGCATGTCTCGCGCTCGTCATCGCGCTGCAGGATTCCGATGCGCCGGGCGCTGTCGGGACGACCGCTGCGGATTCGACCGAGCTTGCTCATCACCACCGCGCAGTTCCTGCCGACGAGCGTGTGCTCGCCGAAGCCGGCCAACGCGGAGCGTCCGTGCTGCTCGTCAAAGATGCGGCGGAAGCGGCCGCGATTCCTGCCGACGTCACCGGTGCTGACCTCCCTGCAGCGCAGGGCCTCGTGGTCCATGACTCTTCTGCGCGCGATTTCGTGCGTGTACCGAATTCGCCGCTGCTTCCCGTTCAACCCGCGGTGGAGAATACCGGATACGTCCGTGCGCCCGATTCCTTGATGGACGACGGACGTCGCCCGTCGCGTCAGACAGTGCGCGTCGAAGGTCTGGTTAATAACGCTGACTTTCGCCAACGGCCGCCTGCATTGGCGGCGGAAAATACGGTGATAACGGCTGCGCACGACCTAGGCGCGCCGCCGAGCGAGATCCTGCCGATCCCGGAAGATCGCACGGATCACCGCTTGTTCGACGAACTGCGTTCGAAGCATGAGATCGCGCGCGAGATCGCCGGCCGCGAATTGCTCACGTTCAAGATTCGTTTCAAGGAGCCATCGGTCGATGTGATCCGCGGCACCAAATTTCCTGTGATGGATACCGGCGCGCCGTTCGATGCAGCCGGCAACGATTCCAGATTTGCAGCAGCCGTCGCCACGCTCGACACGATCCTGCGCGAAGCCGCGCAGCTCGGCAGCACGGAGTATGATCAAGTGATCAGCTGGACTGAAGGCACAGGCGAGGATGCGGACGCCCGGCGCGGGGAATTCATCGATCTGGTGAAAAAGGCCCGCGCACTTTCGGCGGAATAAGCAACGACGGTTTTTGGTCGGGGGAATACGATCAAATGTGACTGGAGGGAGTTTTGTCCGGGGGGACGAAACTCCCTCCTCCATTTGCGGAGGTCATTTCCGCCGGCGCCGAATCTCGAAGATCGCGACGACTCCGATCCCAAGTGCCATGAGCAGATAGGTCGAAGGTTCCGGCACGGGTGTGAAGGTGATCGCGAGCCCGTTCTGGTTTTGCGTCACAAAAAACTCGCCGCCTTGGAGCGACGGGAGAAAGCCTGCGGTATTAAACGCGAACTGATCCGCCGAGAAACCGCTGATGTTATCCGCGATGACAAAGGTCCATGAGTAGTGCTGCGTCGCATCGAAGATGCTCACCGGCCCGGTCGTGCCATTCGCCGTGAGCGAGATGAGATCGATCATGAACGGACTGGTGGAAGTTGCGGTGAGCGCGAGCGAACCGCCGATGATACGGATCGCATCCCAGCCGGCACCCGCGGAACCCGCCGGATCGAGCAGGTTGAACGCGATGCGTCCGCCTTCGGCAAAGGTCAGTCCCGAGTGAAACGATAACGTGCCTACCCGGTCGTTGCCGCCGGGCGAGAGCCGGGCACCGGAGCCGATCGTCACCCCGCCCGGCGAGGCGATGCCGCCGAATCCGGAGAGCGTCGAACCGCTCGACAATGTGAGCGGATTGGAAATCAGGACGGATGGCGCGATCTGGAGCGTGGAGCGATCGCCGACGACGACACCGCCCAGGCCGAGCGCGCTGTTGTGCCCCGCGATCAAGGTGCCGCCGAGCACGCGTGTCCCGCCGCTGTAGGTGTTGGCGCCGGTGAGCTCGACGACGCCACCCCGCGGATCGAAGGAATCCGCCTGGCCGACGACGAGCCCGGGGATGTTGGTTCCGAGCGTCGAGGCAACGGTGAGATGTCCGTCCTTTACCGCCGTGAGGTAGAGGTCATCGCCCACGGTCGGCGTGATCGTGCCGGTGATGGTCACACGCGAACTCGTGCCGAGGTAAAACGGATCGGTGCGCGTGCCGCCGGCGGAAAGATCGATCGCGTCGCCCACCGTGCGCGGTTGGGCTGTATTCGCAGAATCAATACCGACGATGGCCTGCGACTGGGTGATCGTGCCGAACCGGCTCAGGAAATTGCTGAAATTGACCCCGTAATTTTCGGTGTAGCCGGCGTAGCCCGCGCCTTCGAACTGGATGCGCCGGGTCGTCAGGTTGGGCGCGATGCCGGGCAGGGCCGAGGCGCTATCGAGCACGAGGATCGAGTTGAGGATATCGACTTGTCCGCGGAACGAGTTGTTGCCGCGAAGCACCACGCCGAGCGGCGTGCCGTGTAGGGAACGAATGGATACGCGGCTGTTGGCGGCGGACAGATCGCTCTCGATGTACAACGTGCCGTCGCCACCGCCGAAGCGGTAGGCGGAACCGGATGCGATCAGGATCGAGCCGGTGATGCGCGCGGCGGTTTCCGTGCCGAGTCGAGCGCTCGCGGACAGGCGGGTGAGGTCGATATTTTCCGCAAAGATCGCGGGTGTGCTCGCGTCGACGTCGGTATCCAGCCCGATCGTGCCAAGAAAGCCGGTCCGATCCAGGCGGTTGATCAGTTCGGATTGGAGCGACTGGGTGAAGCTCACGCCGACGTACGCATTTGACGCAGAGCTGATGCTGCCCGCCGGAGGGATCGCGGCTGCGGAGGTGAATAAAATGCTGCCGGCCTCGACGCGCGTGCCGCCGGTGTAGAGCGCCAGTCCGGAGAGGACGAGCCGGCCCGAACCGGTCTTTTCAAGCCGCGCCACGCCGAGCACGGTGCCGGCGATCTCCAGCTCGCCTTGTTGAACGTCGATGGTCTGCGAACCGCCGCCCAGGCTGAGCGATATTCCGGATGCAAACCGCGCCGAAGCCGCATCCGCGGTGATGCCTTCATCGACGTGGATCAACGCGAGCCCGTTGAGAGAGTACGGCGTTGTCGTGGAAAAATGGATACGGGCGACACGCAGGATCGCGAACGCCGGTAGTTGCACCGCGCCCGCGCCGGAAGCGCCGAAGTCGAGGACCGCGGAGCCGTCGTTGGCCGGAACCACGCCGCCGGCCCAGTTGGCGGGATTATCGTACCGGCTGTCGTTGCCCGCGCCTGTCCACGTGAAGGTCGCGGCGGTCGCGAGAGACGCCAGCGAAGCAAAAAGAAGTGCGCGCAACCAAGCCATCAGGGTAACGGGCAGTAAGCTCCGGAGCGTAAAGGAGGCAAGTGTCCATCCGTATTTGCCGCAGACGCGCGCGGGACTTTTACCGAGCATTCAATTTCCGCCGGCGGCGCGGACGCCTCACGATTCCGTCACCAGGAGCGGGCGAAGTATTTTCCAAACCGTTTCCGCCACGATCTCGTGGCCGCGCGCGGTGGGATGTACACCGTCGGGAAGATTCAGCTCGGGGTCACCGCCGACACCTTCGAGCAAAAAAGGGATGAGCACGGCGGCATTTTTTGCGGCGAGCTCCGGATAAATTTTGCGAAACGCGGCGGTGTAATCCGCGCCCATGCTGCTCGGCATTTCCATGCCGGCGATGACGATGCGCGTGGCGGGGTTTTTGGCGCGCACGCGGTCGATGATCGCCTGAAGATTCGCGCGCGCGACGTCGGGCGACAGGCCGCGGAGGCCATCGTTGCCGCCGAGTTCGAGAACAAAAATGTCGACCGGGCGCCGCAGGATCCAGTCGAGCCGGCGCAGTCCGCCCGCCGTGGTTTCGCCGGAGAGGCCCGCGTTGATGACGCGCCACGGAAGTTTTTCCGCATCGATTTTTTTCTGGATGCGACCGGGGAAGGCGTGGTCGGGATCGTCGAGGCCGTACCCGGCGGTGAGGCTGTCACCAAAAAACAAAACGGTGCGCGGAGCCGCCGGCGCTGCGTCGCCCGGTTGCGCAAACGCGAGGGGAAAAGTCAGCGCCCATGCGCAGGCAAGAAACAAGAATCGGACGGGGAGTGTGGTCATCGGTTGCATCGATCGGTCGGGCTGCTTTCTTCGCGGCATTCTGATGTGTGCGCAATCGATGTTGAATGTCCAGCGACTCACCCAAACGTATCCGACCTCACATGGTCCGCTCACGGTTTTGCATGAGGTGAGTTTCGCGCTCGAGGCCGGCGGGAGCCTCGCGATCGTCGGCCCGTCGGGCAGCGGCAAAACCACGTTGCTGGGATTATGCGCCGGACTTGACCGGCCCGGTGGCGGCGCGGTGCAACTCGCCGGTGTGGACCTCGGCGCGCTGAGCGAGGATGCGCGGGCGAAAGTGCGCAACGAGCACGTGGGGTTCGTGTTTCAGAACTTCCAACTGATCCCAACGCTGACTGCGCTGGAAAACGTACTCGTGCCGCTCGAGCTGCGCGGCGAACGCGGTCGCGAAGACGAGGCGCGGGCATTGCTCGGCCGCGTGGGACTTGGCGAGCGTGAGGATCATTTCCCCATTCAACTCTCCGGCGGCGAACAGCAGCGCGTGGCGCTCGCGCGGGCATTTATCAATAGTCCCAAAATCCTCTTCTGCGATGAACCCACGGGTAATCTCGACGGCCCGACGGCGCACGCGATGACGGAGTTGATCTTCGAGCTCAATCGCGAACGCGGCACGACGCTCGTCCTCGTGACGCACGATCTCGAACTCGCGGGAAAATGCCGCCGCGTGATTCGTTTGAAATCAGGAAAAATCGTCAGCGACGAGCTGCGCGGCGGATGAACCACGAAAAGGACGAAAAGAACGAAAACATGACAGAGATTCTTTATCGGGAGGAGGCCTATCGGGTCATGGGTGCATGCTTCGAGGTGTATAAAGAGAAGGGGTGTGGATTTCTCGAAGCGGTCTATCACGAGTGCCTGTCGATGGAGATGGCGGACCAGAAAATTCCGTTTCAATCTCACGTACCGCTAGCACTGAATTATAAAGGCCGACCGCTGCTTCAGAGATACACGCCCGACTTCCTCTGCTACGAAAAGATCGTTGTGGAAATCAAAGCGGTCTCGGTGTTGGCGGATGAACATCGCGCGCAGGTTCATAATTATCTTCGCGCGACGGGTCATCGGCTCGGTCTGCTGGTTAACTTTGGCCATCATCCCAAGTTGGAGTGGGAGCGTATCGTCTACTAAGTCCGGCTTTTCGTCATTTTCGTATCTTTCGTGGTTCTGTTTCTCCGATGAATTTCATTCTAAAAATGGCCTGGCGGGATTCGCGGGCGGCGCGGCGCCGGCTGGCGTTGTTTTCGTTGTCGATCGTGCTGGGCATCGCGGCGCTCGTGGCGATCGGATCCTTCACGGACAATCTCCGTCGCGCGATCGATTCGCAGGCCAAGGCGCTGCTCGGTGCGGATCTCGCGGTGGATTCGCGCGTGGCGCTGAGCGAGGAGGCCCACGCATTCCTCGACGGACTCGGCGGCGAGCAGGCGCATGAAGTGTCGTTTGCCTCGATGGTGGTGTTTCCCGACAGCGGCAACCAGACGCGCCTTATCTCGCTGCGCGCGACGGAAGGCGCGTATCCATTTTATGGAGACTTCGTCACCGCTCCGGAAGGAGCGCCGGCATTGCTGCGTGCGGGTGAAGACGTGGCGGTGCTGGAGGAGACGTTGCTGGCGCAGTACAACGCGCGCATCGGCGACTCCGTGAGGCTCGGCCACAAAACCTTCCGCATCGCGGGGGCGTTGAAAAAAATCCCCGGAGATTCCGCAGCCGTCGCGATGTTGTCGCCGCGCGTGTACATCGCGCGTTCCCAGCTCGAGCACACCGGGCTGATGGGGCCGGGTGCGCTGGTGCGCTACAAAACCTATTTCAAGTTTCCGGCCGATGTGGATGTGGAGAAACTCGTGCGTGATCTGCGCGGACGTTTCCGGGAATTGCGGCTGGGTTTCGACACGGTCGAGGAGCGCAAACGCGATCTCGGACGCGCGCTGAAAAATGTGGACGCGTTCCTGAGCTTGATCGGTTTTGTCGCGCTCTTCCTCGGCGCAATCGGTGTGGCGGGCGCGGTGCATGGCTACATCCGCCAGAAGATCGCGACGGTCGCGGTGCTGCGCTGCCTCGGCGCGAGCGCCGCGCAGACCTTTGGTGTTTATCTGGCGCAAGGCATCGCGCTCGGGCTTTTCGGCGCGCTGGTTGGTGCGGCGGCGGGCGTCGCGGTGCAGCTGCTGTTGCCGGAACTGGTGCGCGGACTGTTGCCGGTGGATGTGGCGTTCTCGATTTCGTGGACCGCGGTGGTGCGCGGGATGCTCGCAGGACTCGCAGTCTGCGTGTTGTTCACGTTGCTGCCGCTGCTGGCGGTGCGACGCGTGTCGCCGCTGGTGGCGTTGCGGTCGGCCTTCGTGGAGCAAACCGGCTGGCGCGATCCGTGGCGCATCGGTCTGTACGTGTTGATCGCGCTGGCGGTGACGGCCTTTGCGATGGTGCAAACGCGCAGCTGGACGACGGGCGCGGGCTTTGCGGGTGCGCTGATTGTGTGCATCGGCGTGCTCGCGTTGCTCGCGCGTGGCGTGGCGTGGATGGCGCGGCGTTTTTTGCCGAAACGTCTGCCCTATGTGTGGCGTCAAGGCGTTGCGAATCTGCATCGTCCGCAGAATCGCACGGTGCTGTTATTGCTCTCGCTCGGGCTCGGCACATTTCTGCTGCTGTCGCTCGCGCTCACGCGCGAGACGGTGCTGGCGCAAGTCCGCGGCACGGCGGGAGGGGAGCGGCCTAATTTGTTGTTCTTCGACATCCAGGATGACCAGGTCGCTCCGCTGACAGAGATCCTCGCGAACGAAGGCACGCCGGTGCGCGCGCAGGCGCCGATCGTGACGATGCGGCTGCGTTCGTTGAAAGGACGCCCGGTCGAGGCCGTGCTGCGGGATCGTGGCACGATCCCGGCGTGGACCTTGCGACGCGAGTATCGATCGACCTTCCGTAGTGAATTATCGGATACGGAGAAGTTGATCGCGGGCGAATTCACCGGACAGGTGGATGCCGACGCGCAGGTCATTCCCGTTTCCGTTGAGGAGGGACTCGCGCGCGACATGCAGATCGGGATCGGCGATGAGCTCGAATGGGATGTGCAAGGAGTGCCCATGCTGACGCGCGTGACGAGTCTGCGCGCGGTGGAGTGGCAGCGGATGTCGCCGAACTTTTTTGTGGTGTTTCCCGCGGGTCCGCTGGATGAGGCGCCGAAATTTCACGTGGTCGCGGCACGGGCGGATTCGCCGGAGGTGTCGGCGCGCGTGCAACGCGCGGTCGTGACGGAGCTGCCCAACGTTTCTGCGATCGATCTGGCGCTGCTCTTGCAGACGCTCGACGGGATTTTTTCCAAGGTGGAACTCGTGGTGCGCTTCATCGCGCTGTTCACGGTGGCGACCGGCGTGATCGTGCTCGCGGGCGCGGTGTTGAGCGGACGTTTTCAGCGGATTCGCGAGACGGTGCTTTTGCGCACGCTCGGCGCGAGCCGGCGGCAGATCGCACGCATCCAGCTCGTCGAATACGCAGTGCTCGGCGCGCTCGCGGCGTTGACGGGCGGCGGCCTGGCGTTTGGCGCGAGTGCGTTGCTGGCGATTTTTGTTTTCGAGGCGCCGGTGGTTCTTCCGCTGGGTTATCTCGCGGTGACGGTGGGCGGCGTCGTGGCGGTGACCTTGCTCACAGGCTGGATGGCGAATCGCGGCATCGCGACGCACCCGCCGCTGGCGGTGCTGCGAGAAGAAAGCTGAGGCTCGCGCGCCTCAGTTTTCTTCCCGGAGGGGCGAAGGGCCAAGGAGCAAGTATCAAGCAGGGGATCGCGGCGTAAAGCCGCTCCTACATTTGGGATCATGGCGTAAAGCCGCTCTAAGGGGCGGGAGAGGGCTTGCTACTTGGTCCCTGGATCATGGTACTTGGCCCTTCTCTTTTTATGAGCCGCAACGTCGTCACCTTTCACTACACTCTCCGCGATCCGGCCGGCCACGTGCTGGATCTCTCGACGGGCGGACAGCCCATCGCGTACCTCGAAGGTGCGGGGCAGATCATCGACGGGCTCGATGAACAACTGCGCGGATTGGCGGCCGGCGCCAAAACGCGTGTCACGGTGCCCGCAGCGAAAGCTTACGGCGAACGCGATGAATCCGTCGTGCATCAGGTGGCCCGCAATCTCATTCCCTTCGAGGGCGAGTTGAAAGTGGGCGATCGTTTTCAGACCGAGCCCGATCCAGGTTCGCCCGTGGTGACGATCACGGCGGTGACGCCGGATACGGTGACGATCGATGCGAATCATCCGCTCGCCGGCGTCGATCTGGATTTCGAAGTCGAGATCGTCGCGGTGCGTCCCGCGACGGCCGAAGAACTCGCGCACGGACATGCGCATCAAGCCGGCGGCTGCGGTTGCGGCGGTGGTGGCGAATGCCAGAGTGGGCAGTGATTTTTATATGAAGGTTCTCGGCATCGATGTCGGCGGCTCCGCCGTGAAAGGTGCGCCGGTGGATACGCGCACCGGCCGTTTGCTCGGCGAGCGCTTTCGCATCGCGACGCCGAAGAAAATTTCGCCCGCGCGGCTGGCGGAAATCGTCGCGGAGATCGCGGCGCATTTTTGCTGGAAAGGCCCGGTCGGCATCGGCTTCCCCGGCGTGATCGAGGATGGCCGGCCTGCGACCTCGACCAATCTCGACAAGGATTTCATCGGCTGCGATCTCGCACGGTTGATCCGCGCGAAGACGCGCTCGCGGGTGACCGTGGTCAACGACGCGGATGCGGCGGGGCTGGCCGAAGTTCATTTTGGCGCGGGAAAAAAACTCCGCGGCACGATGGTGTTGCTGACGCTCGGCACGGGAGTGGGCTCGGCGCTTTTTCACGACGGCGAGTTGTATCCAAATACTGAATTCGGCCTGCTTCCGTGGAAGGGTCGCCCTGCGGAGCGCCATGTCGCCGCGTCGGTGAAGGAGTCGAAAAAACTCTCGTGGAAAAAGTGGGGCCACCGGCTCGGCGATTATCTGCACGTCGTCGAAACGTTGGTGCAGCCACGACTCATTGTGCTCGGTGGCGGCATCAGCTCGGAGCACGAGAAATTTTTCCGCCATCTGAAAAATCGCGTGCGCACGGTACCTGCGGAAATGCGAAACGAAGCGGGCATCGTGGGCGCGGCGTTGTGGGCGGCGCGAGCGGGCCGTTGACGCGAGTCACACGACGATGCCGGCGCCAATCGTCATCCTCGGTCAGGGACTGGCGGGCTCCGTGCTCGCGTGGAGTTTTCAGCGCGCAGGCATCGATTTCGACGTGATCGATCGCGGCCACGCGGACGCATCGTCGCGGATCGGCGCGGGCATCATCAATCCCGTGACCGGCCAGCGTCTGGTGAAGAGCTGGCGCATCGATGAGGAACTCCCGACCGCACTTGCGATGTATCGCGAGATGGAGGCGGCGCTAGGTGTCGCGTTGGTACGTCCGATGCGTGTGCGGCGGTTATTTCGCAACGATCGCGAGCGCCAGATTTTTGAAGAGAAGTCGAGTCGTGGCGATCTCGCGCCGTATGTGCGCGAAGGCGATGCGGACGGTTTCTGGATCGATGGGGCGGCGCGCGTGGATACGGCGGCGTTGATCGCGGCGGTACGCGACTGGTTGCGACGCTCCGGTCGCTTGAGCGAGGAAAGCGCCACTCCGGCCGAAGCGCTGCGACGGCGCGCATGTGTGATCGATTGCACCGGAACAGCAGCGGCGGACGACGCGGAATTTGCCTTTGCGGGCTTGCGTCCGGCCAAAGGAGAAACGCTCACGCTCGCGCTCGCCGGGCCGATCGCGGAGGACGTTATCGTCAATGCCGGCCATTGGCTCATGCCGTTGGGCGGGATGCAGGCGCGGGTGGGTGCGACCTTCGAGCCGGGCGTGTCGGATCGAAACCCGACCTCGCGGGCACGCAGCGAGTTAGAGCGCAGCGCGTTGGCGTTGGTTGGCGGTGGTTTCTCGGTGGTCGGCCACGAAGCGGGCTTGCGCATGACATCGCCCGACAAACATCCCGTGGTCGGTCGCAGTCCGCGTGATCCGCAACGCGGTATTTTTAACGGGCTCGGCTCCAAAGGCGCGCTGCTCGCTCCCGGGCTGGCGCGCCAGTGGGTGAATCATCTCACCGAAGCGGTGCCGTTCGATCCGGCGGTGGATGTGCGGCGATTTCTGGCGGACGCGCGCCGGTGATTTTTCGCGAATGCTGAAACCTTCCTCGGGCAGGGCGTGTTCAAGGAAGCATGGTTCACGCACACTTTGAACGGACGGAACGAATAGGTGCTCGCGAAGCGGCTTGCCGCGTCCGTGCCGGAGGAGGAATGTGCTTCTCCGCCCGCGTGTAACTTTGGGGCTAATTTTTGCATTCACCCAGCGTTTTTCATCCATGACCATGTCCGCTTCGCCCGCTTCGAACCCCTCAGCGCGTCCACCTGCCCGCCGTCGAAAAAAATCCCGAAAAGGTCTCTATCTCGTCATCGCCATCGTGCTGATCGTGGCCGTCGGCGTCTTTGCCAAGCTCGGATCGAAAGGCCGCGAGAAACCCGTGCGCGTGACCACCGAGAAAGCGATTGTGAAGACGATCACGCAAGTCGTGTCGGCCACCGGAAAAATCCAGCCGGAGGTCGAGGTGAAGATTCAGCCCGAAGTGACGGGCGAGATCGTCGAGCTGCCGTTTCGCGAAGGCGCGACCGTGAAAAAGGGAGAGCTGGTGATCAGCATCAAGCCCGACAACTACCGCTACGTCGTCGATCAACGCGAAGCGGATCTGGCCTCCGCAAAGGCATCGGCGGTGGATAGCCGCGTGCGTTTCGAGAAAGCCGAGGCGGACTTCAAGCGCACCGCGGCGCTCTTCGAGCGAAACCTCGTCTCCGAATCCCTGCGCGCGGCCGACGAGGCCACCTACGAAGGCGCGCGCGCCAATTACGACAGCGCGCAGGCGAACATCCGCCGCGCCGAGGGCCTCCTCAAGCAGGCGAAGGACACACTGGAAAAAACCACGCTCTACGCCCCGATCGACGGCACGGTGACTTCCCGAGCCTCGGAAGTGGGCGAACGCGTGGCCGCGACCGGTTCGTACGGAGGCACGATCGTCATGAGCATCGCCGATCTCTCCAACATGGAAGTCCGCGTGAACATCAACGAAACCGACATCGTGAACGTGAAAGTCGGCGACAAGGCGCGCGTGACCATCGACGCGTTTCCCGGCCGCACGTTCGAAGCCGAGGTGAAGGAGATCGGTTCCGCGGCGAAGGTCACCGGCCAGAATACGCAGGAGGAAGTGACGAATTTCCAGGTGAAGATCCGCATCCTTGAGAAGGATGTGCCGCTCCGCCCCGGCATGAGTGCGAACGCCGACATCGAAACGCAGACCGTGGAAAACGTGATCGCGGTTCCCGTGCAATCGGTCGTCACCCGCGCGCGTGGCAGCAATAAAACCAACGAGCAGCTCGCGAAAGAGCGCGAGCAAAAGGCGGCCGAACTCAAGGGCTCGGGCGATGCCACCGCGATCAACGACAAGCAGGCAAAACAGCAGCAGCGAAACGACCGCAGCGCGACGCAGCGCGTGGTTTTCGTGAAGCGCGGAGACACCGTGACGATGGTGCCGGTCGAGACCGGCATCGCCGACATGACGCATTTTGAAATCCAGTCCGGCATCGCCGAGGGCGACGAGGTGGTAAGCGGCAGTTACGCCGCGCTCACCCGCACGCTGGCCGATGGCATGAAAGTCGAGACCGGGCAGCCCAAAGGCCCGGCACCCGCGCCCGGCAAATAACCCGCCGCCCGCGTCATGATTCCTCCCACTGTATCCGCCGGCCAACTACGTCCGGTGCGGCCTCAGGGCCCGCTCGTCATCGAGATCGAAGGTGTCACCAAACTCTACCAGATGGGCGAGGAGACGATCCACGCCTTGCGCGGCGTCTCGCTCAAGATCCATCGCAACGAGTACCTTGCCATCATGGGCCCCTCGGGCAGCGGCAAATCGACGCTCATGAACATGCTCGGCTGCCTCGATACGCCGACCTCCGGCCGTTATGAGTTCAGCGGCAAGGATGTCGCCGTGATGGTGGACGACGAGCTCGCAGCGATCCGCAATCAAGAGATCGGTTTCGTTTTCCAGACCTTCAATCTGCTCCCGCGCTCGACTGCGCTGCATAATGTGGAACTGCCTCTGATCTACGCCGGCGTGCCGCGCGACGAGCGGTTGGAACGGGCGAGGCAGGCCTTGGAAAATGTCGGCCTCGGTCAGCGCATGGACCACAAACCCAACGAGCTCTCCGGCGGTCAGAGGCAACGCGTGGCGATCGCGCGCGCGCTGGTCAACAAACCCTCCATCATCCTCGCGGACGAACCGACGGGGAATCTCGATTCGCGTACGGGCGAGGAGATCATGGCGCTCTTCGAGCAACTCTACGCGCAAGGCAACACGCTCATCGTGGTCACCCACGAAGAAGACATCGCGCAACATTCGCGCCGCATCGTGCGCCTGCGCGACGGCCTGATCGAGGCCGATGGGCCGGTGGTGTGAGGTTATGAACGAGTTATCCAATGCAGGCTTTGTGGCGCGCGCTTCTTTCGCGGCCTGTTTGCTGGCACCGCTTCTGTGCGTGGTGCTACGTCTGTTTTTGGGCAAGTGGGTCTTTGTTTCGGAATGTGTGTGGGTCGTGGCTCTGGCATTTCCAATCGGGATGGTGGCTGCAGCGGTCTCTTACGGAATCAGGCAGTTGGTGGTGGATCTGCCGCAATCTCTCCGGATCGCCTTCACGCAGATCTTTGCGAACAAGATGCGGTCGGCGCTCACGGCGCTGGGCGTGATCATCGGCATCGTGTCGGTGACGCTCATGGGCACCGCCGTCCTCGGCATCGACAAGAGCGTGGAGAAAAGTTTCGCGGGTTTCGGCGACGATGTGTTGTACGTCGGCAAATGGCCGTGGCGCGGCGTGCAGGATTGGTGGAATTATCGCAATCGCCCCATGATCAAGGTCGAGTACGCGGATCGTCTCAACGAGTGGTCGGCCGATCATCCGGATGGGCTCATCAAACTCGCGGTGCCGACGACCGAACGGCGGACGACGCTGGTGCGGGGCGATTTGAAACTCACGGGGATTCAGACGCTCGGAGTGGGGCACGAACTGCCGCGCATTTCCAAAGTGGATCTCACCGAGGGACGTTTCTTCACCGAGTTTGAAGCGCACGCCGCGAGAAATGTCGTCGTGATCGGTTACGATGTGGCCGATGCGTTGTTTGCCGGACAATCCCCGTTGGGCGAAACGCTTCGACTCGGCTCGCAACAGTTCACCGTGATCGGTGTCGCTGCGCGCCAGGGAAAATTTCTCGGCATGTTCAGCATGGATTCGGTGGTGATCATCCCGATCAATTCCTTCCGTCGCTATTTCGCGGTGAACGTGAACTCCACGCAGGTGCGTGTGCAGGTGGATGGCTCGCGGATGGACGAGGCGCGCGAAGAACTGCGCGGGTTGATGCGTCGCATCCGCATGCTCGCGCCTGAGAAGAAGGACGATTTCGAGATCAATGAACAACGCGTGATCCGCGAGCAGATCGATCCGATCAAAAACGGCATCGCGATCGGCGGTCTGTTGATCACGGGACTCGCGCTCTTTGTCGGTGCGATCAACATCATGAACATCACCTATGTAAGCGTGAAGGAACGCACGAAGGAGATCGGCACGCGCAAGGCGCTGGGCGCGCGGCGGCGCACGATTCTGATGCAATTCCTCATCGAGGCGGTGAGCATCTGTCTGGTCGGAGGTTCGATCGGTCTTCTGATGGCCGGCGGGATTTCGAGCCTGGTGTCGATCGCCGTGCCGTCTTTCCCGCTGGTATTTTCGCCGATGCTGGTGGTGATCGGATTTTTGAGCTCGGTGTTGATCGGTGTGTTTGCCGGCATCGCGCCGGCGTGGTCCGCGAGCAAACTCGATCCGGTGGTGGCGCTGCGTTACGAATGATCTATCTCGAAATACTCCGTCTCGCGTTCTCCTCGTTGTGGGCGAACAAACTGCGCTCCTCGCTCACGATCTTGGGCATGTCGATCGGTGTGTTTTCGATCATCGGCGTGATGACCTTCATCGCTGGTGCGAAGGCGCAACTCGATTCGGGCCTCAGCCGGCTGGGCGCGAACAGCTTTCAAATCCAGCGTTTCCCCGCGATCAACTTCAGCAATCCCTGGCTGCGCTACGGCAATCGCCCCGAGATCACGCTGTCGGTGGCGCAGCGGTTCCGCGATATGATGGATGATCACGCGCGGGTGAGCTTGCAGATCAACCGCGGCGGTTTGATCGCGAGTTATCTGGATCGCCGCACCACGCCGAATACGCGCCTCATCGGCACGGATGACAATTATCTCGCCTCGCAGAATTACGAGATCGCTCGCGGTCGTAATCTCGGGACCGACGACGTGGTGTTTGGCCGCACGGTCTGCATTCTCGGCGACGAGGTCGCGCAAACGCTTTTTTCCGATGTCGATCCGATCGGCCAGACGGTTCGCGCGGGCGGGCAAATCTACACCGTGGTCGGCGTGGTCGCAGCCAAGGGCACTTCGTTTGGCGAGAGTCAGGATAATTTTGTGGCGATTCCGATCACGCGCTGGCTGGCGGTGATGGGCCGCGCATGGCGTTCGATCTCCATCAACGTGCAGGCGCCGTCGCAGGAATTGTTCGATGCCACGCAGGATCGAGCGGTCGGCACGATGCGTTTGATTCGCGGCTTGGAGCCGGAGGACGACAACGATTTCGAGATGTTTACCAACGACTCGTTGATCCAGTCGTTTCACCAAGTGACGACGATCATCGCGATCGCGTCGTTCGGCATCAGCGCGATCGCGTTGCTCGCCGCCGGCGTTGGGGTGATGAACATCATGCTCGTGAGTGTGACTGAGCGCACGAAAGAGATCGGCATCCGCAAGAGCATCGGTGCGCGCAAGAAAAACATCCTCGTGCAGTTTCTCATCGAAGCGATGGTGCTGGCGTTGATCGGCGGCTTCGCGGGCGTGGTCCTCGGCGTGGCGGGCGGCAACTACATGGCGTGGAAGATGAACATCGACGTCATCTTCCCGTGGGGCTGGGCGCTCGCCGGCCTGATCGTTTGCGGCGGCATCGGCGTGACTTTCGGCCTTTACCCGGCGTGGAAGGCGGCCTCGCTCGATCCGATCGAGGCGCTGCGCTACGAGTAGATTCTCCTGTGCAGCGAGGGAACTTCGCGGGAATTTTCGATACCGAAAGTGCGCATCTGTCGGTGATTTATCCAAACCCCGTGAACTTCTTGCAGTTTGCAAGAAACGGCTCTGATCGCACACCTCATTCTGCAAGGACGGAGTGAGGCGGTGAGGAACGTGATTAAATTTAATTCGTTCCGAAGGAGTCGGTTGCGAGCGGTTGAGGCCGTCTTGGCACGAAGAAGGGTAAGGGAGGAGACGTAGCTCAACACAATCCAACCGGAACTCCGCCTATGTCTCTCACCCGCACGCTTTCCTCCCCGAGTCATCAAGACAGTTCCCGTTCAGCCGACGCCGACACCCCCACCGATTCGGCGCGCGAAGCCGCTTACGATGTCACGTTGATCCAGCGTTTCCACCGCGGTGATGAAGGTGCCTTCGTCGAAATCATGCAGCGTTATCACGGGCGCATCTTCGGGCTCGCCAACAATCTCCTGCGCAACAGCGCCGACGCCGAGGAGATCACCCAGGACACGTTCATCCGCGCGCACCGCGGCCTCGCGACTTTCCGCGGCGAGTCGTCGCTCGCGACCTGGCTCTATCGCATCGCGCTCAATCTCTCGCGCAACCGCTACTGGTATTTCTTCCGCCGCCGCCGGCAGGATTCGATCTCGCTCGAGCGCAGCCTCACCGACGAATCCGACGCGACGTTTGCCGATCTCATCGCGGCCGATTCGCAGAATCCCGTGCAGGAAACTGTCACGCAGGAATTCTCGGAATTGATTTCCGAATGTATGGAAAAATTGGATGCACGCCATCGCGAGATCCTCACGATGCGCAACATCCTCAACCAGCCGTACGAGGAAATCGCGCAGGCGCTCGGCATCAATGTCGGCACGGTGAAAAGCCGCATCGCCCGTGCCCGTGAAAACCTCCGCAAGCTCCTTTCGGAAGCGGCGCCTGAATTCGCGCCCGAAAGCGACAATGGCGAGTTCTTCGAATCGAACCGCACCGTGCATGGCTGCCACGCCATCGCTTACGCCTGATTTTTTTGGGTTAGGTTACTTACGACCATGGTGAAAGCCGGCCCCGCAAAGGGCCGGCTTTCTTATGGGATCGTATGACTCTCGCGCTTCATCCGCGGCGATGGATTTGTTTGAGCGGCGCGCCAACTTCCGGTAAGCCCAGCATCACTGCACGTTAAACACACGCTTCAGCTCGGCGATCGCGTCCGCGGGCATGGGGACGAGCGGACCCAGCGGTCGGCTGAGGAAGAGTGCCTCGGTGGTGGCCTCGAGCACTTCGAGACGGTCGAAGGCATCCAGCACATTGCGGCCCACGACCAGCGCACCTTCGTTCTCGATGAGCACCACGGGACGTTTCTCCAACGAGACTTGCGCGGCCATTTTTTCCGCATCGGCGACGACGCACGCGTGCGGGAGTTTCGGCGCGTCGTTGAGGACGATGTAGCTCTCGGGGATCGTATGCGTGCTGACTTCCGCGGAAGTCATGCAGAAGGCGCTCGCGTGAGCGGGCTGGGCATTGACGATCGCGCCGATGTCGGGATTTCGACGGTAGATCTCCGCATGGAGACGGGCGGTGCGGCTCGGGCGTTTGCCCGCTTCGCACGCATCCGCGGTGGAAACAACGATGCCCGAAGGGTCGAGCTGCAAACGATCGCGACGGCGCGGTGTGATGAGGAAACGCTCGGCATCCAGTCGCGCCGAAAACGAGCCGACCGTGCTGATCAGCAGACGCTGGCGATATGCCCGTTGGACAAAATCGCAGAGCTGCGTGCGCAATTCCTTTTCGCGATTCGATGGGATTTGCGCGGGGAGGGCGGCGAGTTCCGGCAGCGGACGCTCGGGAAGCTGCGCGGGCGTGAGTACCTGGACGGGCCCGAGCGTGGCGGCCTTCACGAGTGTCTGTGCGACGAATTCGAGCGTCTCGAACCGTTGAAACGCATCACGCAGATCGGTGCCGCCGATCACCACGCCATGGTTTTCCAACATCACGCAATCGGCGCCCGCGGCGAAGGTCTCCGCGATGTTTCGGCCCAGTTCTTCGCTGCCAGGGCACGCGTATGGCGCGTACGCGACTTTGCCGCAGATCGAATGAGCGAGGATCTGCACGCGTGTATCCGGTAATTGGCGACAGATGCTGAAAGCCACCAGCGCGCCGGGATGCGCATGCACGATCGCCTTGATGTCCGGCCGGCGGCGATAGATCTCGCGGTGAAAGGGAAACTCGGACGACGGCGGATGCAGGCCGGTCTTTGTCCCGTCGGGATGCGCACAGACGATGTCGCTCGGTTGCAGCCGGCCTTTGTCCACGCGTGAGGGCGTGATCCAGATGTCGCCATTAGGGTCGAGGATCGAGAGATTGCCGCCCGAAGTGGTGGTCATCTTGTACCGGTAAATCCGGTTCATCGTTTCAACCAATTCATCGCGCGGATGCAGCCAGAAGGTGTCCATGCGAACCATTCCCGAAACTCCGGCCGGCGAGTCAAACCGCGACTAATCCACCAGTCCGCAGCGCGATATTTTTCTGCGCATGAACGCCCGCCCGTCGCAGCGAAGGACGCGGGATTTTCTCCATTGTGCCTCCGCGCGCGCTTCCCAATGTCTGCCGGTTTCTCCGCGCCGTGGCGACCGACGATCTTCTTCTCACGCTTCAAACAACTTTCGGTTATCCGGCCTTCCGGCCGCATCAGCGCGAGATCATGGCTGCGTCGCTCGCCGGCGACGATGTGTTTGCGCTGCTGCCGACTGGCGGAGGCAAATCGCTGTGTTTCCAAATTCCCGCGCTCGTGCGGCCCGGTCTGACGGTGGTGGTGTCGCCCTTGATCGCGTTGATGAAGGATCAAGTGGATCAACTCCAGGCGGCCGGCGTGGCCGCGACCTATTTGAACTCATCGCTCGATTCGACGGAGGCGCGTTCGCGTCTCGCGGGGCTTCATCGCGGCGAATGGAAACTCCTCTATGTCGCGCCCGAGCGGCTGATGCTCGATGGCTGGGCGAAGAATTTGAAGGAGTGGAACGTCAGTGCGCTCGCGATCGACGAAGCGCATTGCGTGTCGGAGTGGGGACACGATTTTCGTCCGGAGTTTCGCCAGATCGCGAAGCTGCGCGAGGTGTTGCCCGACGTGCCGCTGATGGCGCTCACCGCGACCGCGACGGAACGCGTGCGCGAAGACATCGTGAAGCACCTGAAGCTGCGCGCGCCGCGGATGTTTGTCGCGAGTTTCAACCGTCCTAACCTCACCTATCGCGTGCTCCCGAAAGACGAGCCGCTGAAGCAGATCATCGAGTTCGTGCGCAAACGCGAAGACGAGAGCGGCATCGTGTATTGTTCGACGCGTGCCAGCGCCGAGCGCGTCGCGGAATCCCTCGCTGCACGCGGCTACTCCGCGAAACCGTATCACGCCGGCCTCGAATCGGAGGAACGCGCGCGCAACCAGGAACTGTTTCTCCGCGACGATGTGAAGATCGTGTGCGCCACCATCGCCTTCGGCATGGGCATCAACAAACCCAATGTCCGCTGGGTCATTCACTACGATCTGCCGAAAAACATCGAAGGGTATTATCAAGAAACCGGTCGCGCGGGCCGCGATGGATTGCCCGGCGATTGCCTGCTGCTGTTCAGCGGTGGCGACGCGGCGAAGCAGACGCATTTCATCGACGAGATGACCAATGAGCACGAGCGCAACGTCGCGCGCTCGCAGCTCCGCCAGATGATGCACTACGCGGAAAACGCCGCCTGCCGCCGTGCGGAACTGCTCGGTTATTTCGGCGAAACATTTCCCGCCAATAATTGCGGCGCGTGCGACAACTGCCTTGAACCCCGCGAAACCTACGACGGCACGATCGCGGCGCAGAAATTTCTCTCGTGCATCTACCGTCTGCGCCAGGCCAGCCGCTTCGGCGCGGGACTCAATCATATCGTCGAAGTACTCACGGGTGCGGACACCGAGAAAATCCGCCGCTGGGGACACGACCGCGTGAGCACCTATGGGATCGGGAAAGAATTTTCCCGTCCGCAATGGGCGGCGGTGGGTCGCGAGCTCATGCGCCTCGGCTACGCCGCGCAAAGCGAAGGCGAGTATCCCACGCTGGAACTCACCGAAGCCGGTATCCAAATTTTAAGGACACGACAGACGGTCATGCTGACGAAGCCGATGTCGCTGCCCAAAGTCCGCAAGATCACGAGCCGCGCGGGCGACATCGCGTGCGACGAAATTCTTTTCGCGCGTCTGCGCACGCTGCGCAAAAAACTGGCCGACGAACGCAAGGTGCCCGCGTATGTGATTTTTGGAGACGCGACGCTGCGTCAGCTCGCGCGCGAATATCCGGTGAGCGAATCCGCGATGGAAACGATCTTTGGCATGGGCGAAAAAAAGCGCGCCGAATTCGGCGAAGCCTTCGCGAACGAGATCGCGCGTTATCTGGAAACGAACTCGCGGATGCGTTTTGACTGAGGTACCGGCTGCGGGCGTCAGGTGCGTCATCTTGGATGAACATCTGTGAGCCGAGGGGCTGGCGTTATTTATAAACTTTCCAGTTCGCGACGATTTGTCGTTTACGAAGAGGGAAGGGGCGCTTTCATCGGAGCACCGCGGCGCTTCCAGCTTCGCGACACCCCGCCCCTGGGAGGGCGTTTCAGTTCCGCTTTCTTGTTTCTGTCCATCTGTCTACCCCGTGCCGAACGGCGTAACGCTGCGCGCGTCCGGCATCCTCGATGCGATGATTTATTACGCCCACACCGCCGAAGACTCCGCGGGCAACCGCCTGCCCGAAAGCAGCGGCAAATGGCAGCTCCTCGCCGAGCATCTGCGCAACGTTGCCGAACTCGCCGCGAAGTTTGCTTCGCCGATGGGACCTGAAGCTGAAGCCGAAGCCCGCCTCGCCGGTCTGCTGCACGATTTGGGTAAATACGCCGGACGCTTTCAGGCGCGCCTCCGCGATCCTCGAATTCACGGCATCAACCACTGGGCTGCGGGCGCGGTGCATGCCTACAACATCGGACGAGCACTCCTGGCTTTTCCCATCGATGGTCATCATACGGGACTTCCCGCCGCCCGTGGAGATGAAAGTCTGGAGCAAACACTCAGAAGATTTCGCGATGTTAGCGAACGAACCAAATTCACCGGATGTGAGGAGGACGTGGTTGAATTTCTCGCCCGTTTGGCGGCCGATGGGATCACTCTTCCTGAACTACCCTCCCGCCGTGAAACTGATCATTTCGCCGCCTCGCTCCGTGCTCGTTTTCTGCTCAGCGCGCTTACCGATGCTGATTTCCTTGATACGGAAAAACACTTCTCGCCCGCCCGCGCCGCATCACGCCAACCCGTGCCGCTGAACGAAGTCGCGGCACTTGAAAAAGTTCACACTGATCTTGCTGGCAAATCGTCCGACGCGGATCTGGGCCGTCTTCGTCGCGAGTTATTGGAGTCATGCCTGGCTCGCGCGGAAATGGCTCCCGGGTTGTTCACCCTCACCGCTCCGACTGGCAGTGGAAAGACGCTCGCGTCCCTCGCATTCGCATTGCGACACATCGCGCATCACAATCGCGACCTTAGCCTTGATGATCCGTGCCGTCTGCGGCGCATCATCGTCGTCATTCCTTACACGAGTATCATCGAGCAGACGGCCCGCGTTTTTCGCGCCCTCTTCGAAAGCGATTTTGGTGCCGACTATATCCTCGAGCACCATTCCAACATCGCACCAACAACCGCCCCAGCCGCACCAAGCAACGATGCCGAGGAGGCACGTATCCGCCGGTCCCGGCTGGCCGCCGAGAATTGGTTCTCGCCGATCGTCGTCACCACCAACGTTCGTTTTTTCGAAAGTCTTTTCGCCAACAAGACCTCAGCATGCCGACGCCTCCATGCGATCGCCCGCTCCGTTGTCCTCTTTGACGAGGTTCAAACACTTCCGCCAACGCTCGCGCCTTCTCTGATCTCAGCCACTCGTCTGCTGGCGCGCGACTACGGCTGCACCACGGTGTTCATGACCGCGACTCAACCGGCTTTTTCGTCTGTGCCGCTCGCTCCCGGTCTCTCGTGGAATCCCACTGAGATAAACCCGCGTCCGGACGCATTCGCTTCCGCCCTGCGTCGTACGGAAATTGTGGTCACGTCACGCGAGCAGCTCATGGGCTGGTCGGAGCTCGCCTCTCGTCTATCCGCGCACGAGCAGACGCTCTGCGTCGTTAACACCACCGCGCAAGCACGGGAACTGTTCAGACTTCTCCCCCCGGAGGATCGTTTTCATCTCTCGGCACGTCTTTGCCCGGCTCACCGCTTAGACGTGCTCGCAGAGATTCGCCAGCGTCTCGATCCACGCGAACCACGTCCATGCCGGCTCGTCTCGACGCAACTCATCGAAGCCGGTGTCGATGTGGATTTCCCCTGCGTGTACCGCGCCTTCGGTCCTCTCGACTCCATCATTCAGACCGCTGGTCGCTGTAACCGTGAAGGCCGTCTTTCCGCTCCCGGACGTGTCATCGTCTTTCACCCGGCAGACTCCGCCATGCCTCCCGGCGTCTATAAGCTCGCCGCTGAAAAAACGCACGAGTTCCTCGCACGCCATACGTCTGTCCCACTCGATCAACCCGAAACCTACGCCCGTTACTTCGCCGAATTTTATCGGCTTGCTGGCCCCGACATCGCTGAGCGCGACGCTGTTTTGAAACTCTCCGCGGCCTACGACTTTCCAGGCGCTGCGGAGAAATGCCGCTATATCGACGCCGACACCCGCGGTGTGCTCGTCGAATGGGGCGAAGGGGCCGGGCTGATCGAAAACCTCCACCGCGAACGCCACCTCACCTCTGACGAATGCCGGCACGCGCAACGTTTCAGCGTGAACCTTTACCCTCACGAATTCGCAAAGGCCCAAGCTTATGGCGCCATCGTTCAGCCGGTTCCCGAATTCGATCTTTGGGTGTGGAAAGACCACTACGATCCGGACCTCGGTGCTGTCTGCGCCTCATCCGGCGACTGCATTTTGTGACTCTGCAATTCTCATGACTACCCTCCATCACCTCCGTGTCTGGGGCGACCTCGCCTGCTTCACCCGACCCGAAATGAAGGTCGAGCGTGTGAGCTACCCCGTGCCCACGCCCTCGGCGGCGCGCGGCATTCTCGAAGCCATTCTCTTCAAGCCTCAGTTCCGCTGGCGCGTGCATCGGATCGCCGTTCACCGGCCGGTGCAGTTTATTGCTTTTCGTCGCAATGAAGTGAAAGCTGTTCTCTCGGCGCGCACCGCCGGTCCCATTCTCGCGGACGAGGAGCGCACTCAGCGCAACACGCTCGCACTCCGCGACGTCGAATACGTGATTGAAGCCTCGCTCGAGCTCACTCCGCTCGCCGGGCGGGCCCGTCAACGACCGCTCGCGGGCGACGAGCCCGAAGGCGACGACAACCTGGGCAAATATCATGGGATGTTTCGGCGACGCGCCGAGAAGGGCCAGTGTTTCGCCCAACCCGTGTTCGGCTGCCGAGAGTTTCCGGCGCACTTCGAACTCACCGATGCCTCCGCCATGTCCGTTCCAGCCGGTATCAATCGCGATGCCGATCTCGGCTTCATGGTTTACGACGTGTGGGATTTGGATGCGTCCAATCCGAACAGAGCTGCTCAATCCGAGCCAAAAGCGAAACCTACTACGCCTCGCGTCACCGTATTTCGCGCTCAACTGAAGAACGGTATTGTCGCATTGCCAGCGTGGTCTGACGTGCGCGCGCAACTCACGAGCCAGGGAGGTGCCGCGTGATTCTCCAAGCCCTCCTCGCCTACGCCGAGCGCGAAGGTCTCGGCGACGCCGACTTTGAGCCTGTCGGTGTCCGTTGGTTAATTTCACTGACCACCGACGGGCAACTCGCCGGCGAGCCCATTCCTCTCGCAGAAAATCCCGGAGAAAAGAAGCTGCGGCCTAAACGGCTCATCCGACCAAAATCGAACCCTGATTTTGTGTCCCATGGTCGCTCATATTTTTTATGCGATTCGCTTGAGCGCTGTGCCCTCTTCTTGGACGACGATGAGAAGCTCGAATCACGGAGAGTGAACCAAACTTACTTTGTAGGGCTTCTTCGCGAAGCATCGGCGTCTAGTGCGGCTTTGAACTCAGTGGTCGATTTCCTTTCTGATCCTACAAAGTTGGCGGATTTACACGCACGGCTTCGTATCGCTAAAGCCAAGACATCTGAAAACGCCACATTCTCGGTCGATGGAGTCAGTGTGCTCGATATACCCAAACTGAAGGATTGGTGGCGCAGGAAAAGCCAACAACTCCGCGACGCACAGGTAAACGCTGAGGCGGCATGTCTGGCCACGGGAAAAGTTGGTGCCGTTTGCCGCACCACGGGGTTTATTAAGCTTCTTGGCGAAGACACCAAATTGATCTCCTTCAATAAGGAGTGCCCCGCGTTCGAGTCGTTCAATTTCAGTCAGGCTGCGAACGCGGCGATCGGCATCGAAGCTGAAGAAAAAATTCGGGCCGCTTTCAGCGAGTTGATCGAGAAAGCGAACGGTGAGCGCCTTGTCTTCAACGGAACCATTTACCTTCACTGGACCCGACAGCCAGTTGCGGACGATCCGCTCGACCTATTAAATTCTGCAAATCCAGAAGGCGTCCGTGACCTTCTAAAGTCCATCGGTAGTGGTCAGCCCCAAATCGGATTAGAGGCCGACGCCTATTATTGCTTGAGCCTCTCCAATGTAGGTCCACGCATCATGGTGCGAGCGTGGCTGGAAACCACAGTGACCGCCATCAGGAAGGCGGTAGCGAGATGGTTCGATGGTCTCACGATCGTCGATGCCGCGGACGGCAAATTAGAACGCCACGATTTCAAGCTTTGGAGCCTACTGGCAACGCTCGTGCCGCAAAAGGATGGTAAGCCTGATTTCGCAAAACTGCCTCCGCAGCTCGGAAACGAGCTAATGCACGCGGCACTTAGTTCGTCACCGATTTCCCGCACCATCCTCGCCGCCGCGCTGCGCCGCCAGTCGCTCGATCAGCGCAAGCCCGACGACAGTCGCGACCCGCGTCTCAACCCAGCGCGCATGGGTCTCATCCGCGCCGTACTCAACCGCCTTCCTAACCAAAATATCACCATGACCGCTCAACTCGATCCTGCCTGCTCCGACCCCGCCTACCTCTGCGGACGGCTTTTCGCTGTCTTTGCTGAACTCCAACCTATCGCCCTCGAATCCGTGAATGCCGGAGTCGTGGAGCGTTTTTATGCCAGTGCTTCGGTTACCCCGTCATTGGTCATGGGGCGCCTTTTCCGAAACGCCCAAAATCACCTCAGCAAAGCCGACGGGCGCGGCGGGTGGCGCGCTGGCGCGGCCGAGAACCTTCGCAAGAACTTTGAAGACATTACCACGCGATTAGGCTGCGAATTTCCGCCTACCCTCAGCCTCGAAGAGCAAGGCCGCTTCGCCCTCGGTTTTTACCACCAGAAGGCCGACTACCGCCGTATTAGCGCTGAAAACCGCGCCGAGCGTGAAGCGGCCGCCAACGAGACCACCGCGACCACCTGATTTCCCCTCGTTCTCAAAATCCAAATCTCCAACCCCAAATCCCATCAACATGAGCCAGCTCCTCACTTCCCGCTACGACTTCGTTTATCTCTTCGACTGCAAAGACGGCAATCCCAACGGCGATCCTGACGCCGCCAACGCTCCGCGCATCGATCCGCAGGACATGCACGGACTCGTCTCCGATGTCTGCCTCAAGCGCAAAATCCGCAATTACGCGCTCCTGAAAGGCCAGCAGGTCTTCGTCCAGCAAGGTGCCGTGCTCAACGAATCCATTCAACAAGCTCATGCCGCTCTCGGTCACGATGTGGATGGTAAGAAGAAATCCGCCACCCGCGACCAAGTCCGCGACGCTCGCGCGGAGATGTGCAAGAAGTTCTACGACGTTCGTACCTTTGGAGCCGTCATGTCCACCGGCGCGAACGCCGGCCAAGTCCGTGGGCCCGTGCAGCTCAGTTTCTCGCGTAGCATCGATCCTATTCTGCCGCTTGATCTGTCCATCACGCGCATGGCCGTTACTGAGGCGAAAGATGCCGACACGCCCAATCAAACGATGGGCCGGAAAAACCTCATCCCTTACGGTCTCTATCGCTGCCATGGCTTCATCTCGGCCAACCTCGCGCAGGAAACCGGCTTCACAACTGACGACTTGGAACTGTATTGGGAGGCGCTCTCCATGATGTTCGATCACGATCGCTCCGCTTCGCGGGGTACCATGGCCCCGCAAGCACTCGTTGTGTTCGAACACAGTTCCGCGCTCGGCAACGCTCCCGCGCATAAACTTTTCGATCGAGTCAGAGTATCTGCGAAGCCCGGCGTCTCCGCCGCCCGGAGCTTCGCTGATTACGACCTTGCGATTGACGAAGCCAACCTGCCCGCGGGTATCAAACTCCACCGCAAGCTTTGATTCCTCCTGCGTCAGGTACACCAGTTCCTCCGGTAGCGGATCAACCCGATCCGCTGCCCCTCTCGGCGCTCAATGATTTTCTCTACTGTGAGCGTCGTGCTCATTTGAAGTTTGTGGACGGTTTGCGCGGAACCAATGAGCACACGCTGCTTGGCGATCTTGCCCATGAGGCGGTCGATACGCCCGGCTACGAGCACCGTGCGGGATGGGAGCTCTTGCGGGCGCTTCCATTGTATTCCGATGCGCTCGGCCTCAGCGGCAAAGCGGATCTCGTCGAAGTCCGGCGCGACCCGGCGGCCGCGCGCATCGTCGAGGCCCGGCCGGTCGAATATAAAAAAGGACCTGCCCGCCGTTGGTCCAACGACCAGGTGCAGCTTTGCGCCCAAGCCCTTTGCCTCGAAGAAATGCTCAACCTGCACATTGAGTCGGGGTTGATTTACCACGCCGCCTCCGCGAAACGCACGGAGGTTGTATTCGATGAAGCACTACGTTCGCTGACCCTCGCGACCTTGCGGGCGCTTCGAACGACTCTCGCGGGCGCGGTTTCACAGCCGGCCGTGCTCAAACCGCAATGCGAAGGCTGCTCGCTCCACGAGGCCTGCCTGCCGGAAGCCGGAGCTGTATCCACGATTCAGATACGGCTGTACGAACCGGTTGATTATCCCTGATGCGACTTTGCCCATGGCCCAGACTCTTCAGAATGTACTCTATCTGCTGACCCCCGGCCTGTCGCTGCGCCGCGATGGACTCGCTCTGCGCGTCGAGCACGAAAAACAACTCAAACTCTCGCTGCCGGTTCATAATCTGGAGTCTGTTTTCGTTTTCGGGGCGGATATCTATGTCTCTCCCTCGGCGATGCGACTCTGCTGGGAGCGGGGGGCGAGTGTTTGCTTCTTCACCGACTGGGGCCGGCTCGAAGCACGGGTCGAGGGTGTGCCGCGTGGTTCCATCATGCTTCGACGGGCGCAGTTCGACGCGGCTGCTTCAGCGACACGGGCGACCTCTCTGGCGCGATGCTTCGTCGCCGGCAAACTGCATAACACCCGCTGGCTGATTTCACGCAGTGCGAGGGATGCCGCCAGCGACGAGGATCGCGATGCATTGCGCGCGGTCGCCGATGCCCACGCCCATTTGTTGCGCGAATTAGGCCGCGCCCCGGAGGATCTGGACGTTATCCGCGGATTGGAAGGGCGGGCGGCGGCCTTACATTTCGAGGTATTTTTCCGTCATTTGCGTCCGGCTCTCCGGAAGGTGTTTCCTTTCGATGGGCGCAACCGGCGTCCGCCTCGCGACGCGCTCAATGCCACGCTCTCGTTTCTATACGCTTTGCTGCGCCACGACGCAGTTTCCGCACTCACGGCCGTCGGCCTGGATCCCTTTCTGGGTTATCTCCACGCGGATCGGCCTGGACGGGAATCGCTGGCACTCGACTCGATGGAGGAGTTCAGGCCGTGGGTGGAGCGACTGGCGATGACGCTGATCAATCGCGGCGAACTGAAGCCCGCACATTTCATCGAGCGAGATGGCGGGGCGGTGGAATTGACCGAGGGCGCTCGCAAGGCCCTCGTCGCGGCTTACCAACAGCGGAAACTGGATCAAGCTGCACATCCCTTGTTTCGTGAGACGGTGCGACACGGGCAGCTGATTTTTATTCAGGCTCGTTTGCTGGCGCGGGCCATCCGATCGGAAACAGATTATACACCGCACCTCTTCACATAACTTCGCATTAACGATCATGTTTCTGGTGGTTACTTACGATGTCAGCATGCGCGATGAAAAGGCGGGCGCCCGACGTCTCCGTCGCGTGGCAAAAGTCTGCACCTCCTATGGCGTGCGGGTCCAAAAATCTGTCTTCGAAATGCAGGTGGGGCAGAAAGAATGGGTGGAGTTAAAAGCCCGCTTGCTGGAAGAGATCGATCCCGCACAGGATTCGCTTCGCGTATATTTTATCGATCAGGCCGGTAAGGATAAGATCGAACATCATGGCACCGGGATTCCGGTGAACGTGACAGAAGATACGCTGGCGCTTTGAACGCTTGTCTCCGCGGACGACGCGCCTCGGCGCCTCAGGCACACGTTCGCAGAGTGCGTAAGTAGCGGTGATTCAAATTCAAGTGATGGACGAGAGAACGGAGAGATTGTTTCGATTTTCTGTTCTTTGACAGTTTCGCGAAACCCATTCACAAGCACCTGTCGTTCAGTATTAAATACGGGGCGCCATCGCTCCGCGTGAAGACGCGGAGCGCGGATTGAAACTTGACCGCGCCCGCGCCCAACTCGCCGCCGCGGATCGCTCCGCGTGAAGACGCGGAGCGCGGATTGAAACGTGTCCCGATTTTTCGAAAGCGCGCCGGACTCCATCGCTCCGCGTGAAGACGCGGAGCGCGGATTGAAACGATGAACCATCGTTACACCCTCGGCCCGGGACAGGATCGCTCCGCGTGAAGACGCGGAGCGCGGATTGAAACGGAATTTCGACAGTCTCTTCCGTCCGCTCAATGGTATCGCTCCGCGTGAAGACGCGGAGCGCGGATTGAAACAACCAGGCCAACCAGATCAATCCGCTCTCGGAACATCGCTCCGCGTGAAGACGCGGAGCGCGGATTGAAACCAAATCTTCGCGGCGGAAGGCGATTGCGTGAAGAATCGCTCCGCGTGAAGACGCGGAGCGCGGATTGAAACGCGGTGAGTCTCTGCGCGATCTCTTCCGACTGCGTATCGCTCCGCGTGAAGACGCGGAGCGCGGATTGAAACAGCGGCGAGGGCTAGGAGCTGATTGGGCGTTAGGTATCGCTCCGCGTGAAGACGCGGAGCGCGGATTGAAACGCTGCCAGCGACTCGATATTTTCGTCGAAGGCCTCATCGCTCCGCGTGAAGACGCGGAGCGCGGATTGAAACACACCTAATTCCGGGGCGCGGTCCGTTTTGGCTTATCGCTCCGCGTGAAGACGCGGAGCGCGGATTGAAACGCGAACTCTTCATCGATCTCCTCCTTCGGCTTCATCGCTCCGCGTGAAGACGCGGAGCGCGGATTGAAACAGATCGTGCGATTGGGCGCGCGGTAAAACGCATCATCGCTCCGCGTGAAGACGCGGAGCGCGGATTGAAACATGCTCCAGCCGGTGAGAAAAGAGACCCCGCAGAATCGCTCCGCGTGAAGACGCGGAGCGCGGATTGAAACATGATGGTTTTGCCAGAGCCCGCCGGGGAAATGATCGCTCCGCGTGAAGACGCGGAGCGCGGATTGAAACTCGCAGGTGTTAGACGAAGGGCCGTAAGAAGCATATCGCTCCGCGTGAAGACGCGGAGCGCGGATTGAAACGCTCGCGCGCGGAGAACTTGTCTTCGAGCTCGTCATCGCTCCGCGTGAAGACGCGGAGCGCGGATTGAAACCCATGAAAGACCAGGTGTCACCCGTGTGCGCGAATCGCTCCGCGTGAAGACGCGGAGCGCGGATTGAAACACACACAACGCGGGCCACGGTGGTCCTGTATTCAAATCGCTCCGCGTGAAGACGCGGAGCGCGGATTGAAACTGCCCCTGCGCGACGAATTCATCGGTGAAGATGATCGCTCCGCGTGAAGACGCGGAGCGCGGATTGAAACAATGCGCCACCCACCTCCGACCATTGGTCGAAGATCGCTCCGCGTGAAGACGCGGAGCGCGGATTGAAACAATGCGCCACCCACCTCCGACCATTGGTCGAAGATCGCTCCGCGTGAAGACGCGGAGCGCGGATTGAAACGCGCCGGTCGCCGATTATTCGGCCGATGCTGGAAAATCGCTCCGCGTGAAGACGCGGAGCGCGGATTGAAACACGAGGTATTCGACCATCTCGCTTGCCGTCGCGATCGCTCCGCGTGAAGACGCGGAGCGCGGATTGAAACAGTTTTGATTCCGCTGGATTTCCGGCCTGTGCGGAATCGCTCCGCGTGAAGACGCGGAGCGCGGATTGAAACTGGTTCGGCATGCTGTGACCGACCGGCTGTAGTGGTATCGCTCCGCGTGAAGACGCGGAGCGCGGATTGAAACGAGGTGAGACACGCTCGGGCGAACCACGGTGACGCCATCGCTCCGCGTGAAGACGCGGAGCGCGGATTGAAACGGGTCATACCCTTGAATCATCTGGCAAAGAAGCGTATCGCTCCGCGTGAAGACGCGGAGCGCGGATTGAAACGCGAACAAAGCCAGCTCGTCGTTCACAGATAGCTATCGCTCCGCGTGAAGACGCGGAGCGCGGATTGAAACAGCGCGATCGAGACCATCACCGATGCACTCGATGATCGCTCCGCGTGAAGACGCGGAGCGCGGATTGAAACAAGCACGCAAAGGGCAACGGCGTGCAATCATTGTCATCGCTCCGCGTGAAGACGCGGAGCGCGGATTGAAACAGCACGATGATGCGGCCGAGCTTGCCGCCGACTATATCGCTCCGCGTGAAGACGCGGAGCGCGGATTGAAACCAACGCCGAGATCAGCAACGGCGGGAACGCCGGCCATCGCTCCGCGTGAAGACGCGGAGCGCAATGGTTGCCTGCTCCGGGGGATCGCCTGAGGGGGCGAAGGGGGCCGGCTCCGATGGCGCAGAGGTTCGACGGGGATAGGGTGGGTCATGAGCACACATGCGTTTTCTTCGACGTCCGCCCGCGGCCTTGTTGATGGGGCCACGGTTTTGGTGAAATCGATCCGCGATCATAGCAATCCACCCACCGCGATGCGGGGCACGGTGGTTCTCAAGGGGGCCGGCGCACCGGGTGGTTCCGGGGTGGCGGTCGCGCTTGAATATCCGGATATGTTCAACACGCCGGCGCATCACCGGACGATCGAGTTGACGCGGGCGCAGGCGGAATTGCTCGCCGGCTCTGAGCGCGAGGGCGTTTACGAACTCGCGTTGGACGTGGACCTGAACCCGGCTGCGTATTCGTGAGATGAATACGCAGTCGCTGTTGATGCGGGCTTGTCGATCGGGTCGCGCTTTTCGCAGTTTATGAATTGAGTTTGAGCGGTCGCATTTAAGATGCGTTTCCAAGCGTTGGCGTTTCTTGCACCGTTTTGATAAAGTTGAGCATCAGCGCGGCGGCGGTGGCGGCATGGGTTTCCAAAAGGAGATGTCCCGCATCGAGGATGTGCGCTTCCATCCTCGGGAGCGCGCGCATCCACGACAGCACTTCGGCGAGGTCGAAGTAGATGTCGTGTCTTCCCCAGATCATGAGCGCGGGTGGCTGCCATTTTTTTAGATACTCCGCGATGGCGTCGAATCGCGCGGCATAGTTCCCGTAGTCGGCGATCAGTGCCCGCTGCGTTTCCAGATGACCGGGCAAATTCATCACGCGCCAGTCCTCCTCCCAATGGGCGGGGATGTGCGCGGTTATCTCTGGCGGAACTCCGGAAAGATAGGTGTCGCGTGTGCCTGCGAGAGTCAGATGCGCGGTGGCGGCGGCTTCGTTTTCGGGATTTGGATCCGACCAAAAGGCGCGTGTCGCGGCCCAGCCCGGGCCCCAGCCGGAGCGGTGCGCGTTGGCGTTTTGGACGAAGAGGCCGGAGACGAGTTCGGGTTGATTCATCGCGATCTGCAAACCGACCGGCGTTCCCCAATCGTGCAGATAAATGAACCGCCGCCCGATCTCGAGCCGCGCGAGAAGCTCCGAGATGGCGCTGCCGATTGCAGAAAACGAGGTGTCGCGGAGCGCATCCGATTCGCCATGGCCGGGCAAATCAGGCGCCAGGACATAAGCCTTTTGCGCGAGCGCAGGCACGAGGTTCCGGAACAATCGTGACGAGTTGGGCGTGCCGTGCAAAAGCAGGACGGCGGGGTGGGAAGCATCGCCTGCGCGGGTATATGCCAGCTCGGTTCCACCGGACAAACGCAGTCGTTTTCTCTCGGGATCCATGGCTCGGTCACTGAGTCGAGCGACGCGATGTTCGCAAGGGAGGCGGGGAGATTTCGGCGGCATCCCAGCCAGAGACAGATTTCCTGCCCACGACTTTATTGAAAATGGTGTATCGTTTTTTCCGTTTATCGAATCGCGAGGCGGATCGAAATATACACTGCAAACGCCCATCCGGTGGGCATCCGCTTTTTCTAAATCATCGAACGCGCGCGCCGCTTTTAATGAAAGTCGTGCGATGCTTGCACAGGCAGTGCGGCTGCTCGCAAGGGCTCGATTTTTTCGGCGCGGATGTGCGCGATGCCGACTTTATGCTGAAGCCGGCCCGAGATCCGCAGGGCGGACTCCTGGGTCACGATCAATCGTTTCTCTTCAAAGAGACGCGCGGCGACGATCGCGTTGGCGACGCCGGTTTCGTCCTCGAGGGAAACAAACACGACGCCTTTCGCGGTGCCCGGGCGCTGACGGCAAATGACGCTCCCCGCGATCGTCACCCGCTGCCCGTCTTTCTCGGCGATGAGTTCGCTGGCAGGCGTCACGTCGGGCAAGGCGTTGCGAAAAAGTTTCATGGGGTGATCTCCCGCCGTCAGCGACATGCCTTCGAAATCCGCCGCGATCCGCTCGAGCGGCGTCATGCGTTTCAACGGGAAATCCGTGCGCGCGGTCCCGCCGTTTGGCTCATCGCGCAAATCCAGGGTTTGCTCCTGCGCATGGCGGAAAAGCGTTTCGCCGGCCGGCCATGCGGCCTCGACCTGCCAGAGTGCCGCCCGGCGATGCGGCGCGAAGGCGTTGAGCGCGCCGGTCGCCGCCAAGGCGCGCCGTTCCGCCGCCGAAAAATAGGTGCGTGCGAGAAAGTCGTTCATCGATTGAAACGGTTTACGTGCGCGCTCCGCCAGCATGGCGCGCACGGTCGCTTCTTTGATTCCGCGTATACACCCCAGCCCGATGCGGAGGGCGCGGTCCGATGCGACCGAGAAATCCCACGCGGAATTCACCACGCAGACGGGATGGATTTTCAGTCCGCAATGACGGCGCGCATCCTGCAGAAGGGTGGCCGGCGAATAAAACCCCATCGGCTGATTGTTGAGCAGACACGCGAAAAACTCCGCCGGACGATGTCGTTTCAGCCACGAACTCGCATACGCGAGCAGTGCGAACGAAATCGCGTGGCTTTCGGGGAAACCATAAAACGCAAACGCCGAAACCGCCTCGACGATTTTATCGACCACCGGCGCAGCATGGCCGCGTGCGTGCAAATGAGTTCGCAGCTTCGTTTTGATACGATCGAGGCGCAGCGTGTTTTTAGTAAATCCCATCGCCCGCCGCAGCTCCTCGGCCTCGCCGCCGGTGAAGCCCGCGAGTCGCATGGCGATCGCGATCATTTGCTCCTGGAATAATATAACGCCCATCGTGCGACGCAGGATCGGTTCCAGTTCAGGCGCCAGCGACGGATCTATATAATCGACGGGTTCCTCGCCTTTGCGCCGGCGGATCAGGGGATGGACGAGATTCCCGACGATCGGTCCGGGCCGGATGATCGCCACTTGCATGGCGAGATCGTAGAGATTGCGCGGGCGAAAGCGCGGCAAGGTACTCATCTGTGCACGGCTCTCGATTTGAAAAACGCCGACCGTCTTCGCCTCGCAAATCATGTCGTACGTGGCCGCGTCGTTGCGCGGGATATCATCGAATGACTTCGGGCCATCCGGACGGCCCGCGCAGAGTTCGAAGCATTCTTGCAGCACGGCCATCATGCCGAGGCCGAGAAAATCGATTTTCACCAGCCCGAGGTTTTCGCAGTCGTCTTTGTCCCATTGCACGATCGTGCGCCCTTCCATCGACGCAGGCTCCAGCGGTACCACGCGATTGAGCCTGCCGGGACAGAGCACCATGCCGCCGGAGTGCTGGCCCAGATGACGCGGCAGTCCTTTCACCTGCCGGCACAACGCGACCAGCGCCGCGAAACGCGGATGTTCACGCGACAGGCCGGCCGCGCGCAGTTGATCTTCGAGTTGCAAGGTGTGCGGAAAGTCGCCGTTCGCATACAGCGCCGAAAAACGATTCAACGCGTCCTCGGGCAGTCCGAGCACCTTGCCCATTTCGCGAATCGTGCTGCGTCCGCGATACGTGATGACATTGGCGACCATGGCGGCGCCGTGCGGTTGATAACGTTTATAGATCTCCTGAATGACCTCCTCGCGACGTTCGCCGCTGGGCAGGTCCAGATCGACATCGGGCCACGAGGGGTTTCCGTCGGCGCCGATCCGGCCTTCGCTCAAAAAGCGTTCGAACAACAGCTCGTGCTCCAAGGGGTTCACCGCGGTGATTCCGAGGACATAACACACCGCACTGTTGGCCGCGCTGCCGCGACCTTGGATGAGTGTGCCGCGTTCTTCGCGCGCCCATTTGCAGATATCCCAAATGATCAAAAAATATCCGGCAAACCCCAGCCGGCAGATGAGATCGAGCTCGTGCTCCAGTTTTTTGCGCAGCTCTGGCGTCAGCGACCGTCCCAGTCTCTTTTGCGCAGATTCGAATGTCCGCGCCCGCAGATGGCTGTCCATCGTCTCGCCGGCGGGCACGGGAAACGCGGGAAACGTATAGCCGAGATTATGAAGCGTGAACTCCAGCCGGTCGGCGATGCGCCCGGTGTTATCCACGGCTTGCGGATAATCGGAAAACAACGCGCGCATCTGCGAAGCGGAACGCAGATGGCGCTCCGCGTTTTCCGACAGCAGCCGCCCCGCGCGATCCAGCGTGGTGTGATGACGCAGGCAGGTGAACGCATCGGCCACGATCCGCCCGGCCGGCGTCGCATGACGTGCGCCGCTCGTCGCCAGCAGCGGCAGGCGGTGCGTCTCCGCCAGGCCGGCGAGCAGGCGCAGTTGTGTATCCTCTCCGCGGATACGGCGGCGTTGCATCTCCACGCAGACATTATCCGCGCCGAAGATGTTTTTTAACCGCGCAACCGTGTTGCTGGCGGAGTTCAGATCGCCGTGGGACAACGCTCGCGACACGGCGCCGTCTTCATCGCCGGTGAGCGCGATCAAGCCATCCGCATGTTCTTCCAGCTCGGCCCACGACGCGAAGCACGGCCGTTTCCGATGCTGCGGATCTTCGCCGGGCGGCATGCCCGCCGGAGTCACGCGGGGATCGCGCGGTGTCAGTTTCGCGCGGCTGATGAGCTGGCACAGATTTTCATATCCCGTGCGATTGCGCACGAGCAGCGGCAGCGCCGAGCCATCGGCCAGCGTGATCTCCGCGCCGGTGTGAGCGACGAGTCCCCGATCGCGGGAAAATCCATGCACCTGCGGCGCGCTATAAAGACCGTCGCGATCGAGCACGGCGAGGCGGCCCAACCCGAGATCGCCGGCCGCCGCGACCAGATCCTCGGGCGACGAAGCGCCACGCAAAAAGCTGAAGGCGCTGGAGGCGTGCAATTCCACGTATCCGCTCATCAGGTGTATTCTCCTTCGAGAAACCAGCCGCCGCGGTCCCGTTCATGCACGAGCCGGTACAAACCGCCACCGGCCAGCTCCACATCCCAGACCTCGCGCGACCAGCGTTTTTCCCACCAGCCGCCCGACTCTCGATACGGCCCGGCGGCATTGGCGACGGCATCCTGGTGCGTTTTGTTCACCACATACGAAGGCCACGCTCCGGTGAGCTCCACTTGCACGGCGAGCGGTGGACGAAACCGATGCAGCGGCAGGCCGCGCAAAAAAAACGGCCGCGACGGCTCCACCGGCGCGAGCGTGCGGGCCGGCGGCGCCAGCGTAAACGCATCGGGGCGATGCGTGTCTTCGAGCTGCGGCGTGCCCACGCGGCCGGGACCGACGATCGCCGCGATCCGTGCGAGCGTTTCGGCGAAGCCGTGCGGATCGCGCAGCGTATTGTCGAAAATGCCCTGCTGCCGCACCTGCGCACGCACCGGCTCGATCTCGAGTTGAACCGCGCGGATGGCCGCCGCGGTGCGAAGCGTTTCCAGCCAGCTATGCAGCGCTCGAAAAAGCGCGTCGGCCTGCGTGCTCGGCTCCGGCAACTGGATCGTGCGTGTCACAAGCGCGCCGTCCGCGCAGGTGAGCGCCACCGTCAGCACCGCCGCGGCGAATCCCGCCGTCGAAAGATCCAGCGACAAGCGATCCACGAAACGGCGCAAAAGAAACAGCACCGGCTCGACCGTCTCCCACTCGTGTTCGGATTCGTACCGGGCGGAGAATGTTTTGGGGGGCACGGCGGGATGCAGCGGGCGCCGGCTTTCGCCTGCCGCGCGTTCCCACAATGCCAGGCCTTCGGCGCCGAGCCGCTCTGCGATGGCCGCTTTGGGCAAATCCGTCAGATCGCCCAATGTGCGCACGCCCCAATCCGCCAGCACGGTGGCGAGTTGAGCCGACGGTTGCGCGATGGACAGCGGCAGCGGTGCCAAAAACGTCCGTGTATTTTCCACCACCAGAATCGATCCGGCGCATTGCGCGGCATACGCAGCCAGCAGCGGCGAGCCCGCGAGCCCGGCTTTTACCTGCAAGCCGAGGTCGTCGAGTTGAGCGAGCGCCGCCCGCAGCCGCGCCTCGCGGACTTCGTGAGGATGACCCGAGAGATCCAGCGTGATCCGTCCGGGCTCGGTGACCTCCACCAGCGGGCTCACCACAAACCCAGCCGCGAGCAGAGCCGCATCCGCCTCCGTCTCCGCTCCGGAATCCGCGGCGCAAATCACGAGGTCCGCGCAGCGCGCCAAGGCCTGCATGCCCGTCAGCCCGACGCTCACACCCGCCCGCCGCGCCTGCGCCGTGCAGGCCACGACCGCCGAGTCTTTTTTTTCTCCGGCAAGAAGTGCCACCGCACGGCCGGCCAGCCGCGGCTGTGTGCGCACGACCGCCTGCAAAGGAAAATCCGGGATCCACAACACGGCGTACATGGTCAGGCGAAGGCGGCTTGGCGCCGTTGACGTTGCACGGTCGCCGGCAGGCCCGCTGCCAGCGCGAGCCGCGGTTCCTGCATCGATTCCAGCGTGTGCGAGTGCTCCAGGGTGAGACGCAGCCCGGCGCTCGGCACCGCGGCGGCGGGAGTTGCCACCAACAACGGCGCCCCCGTGTGTTCGATCGCGCGTTGCAGCCGATACCACTGCGCGGAGGGCAACCGGTTCAAATCGCGCGCGTTTGTCCGGGAAAGATCGAGGACCAGCAGCCCGAAGTTGGCGTCGCGCACCAGCAGATCGGCCACTTGCATCGCTTCGGGGAGACCCTGCGCGCGCACCCACACGAGATGCTCCAGCCAGTCGGCCGGCCACGAACCCGGATCGAAACCATCCGCGGCATCCACCAGCGCCACGCGTTGATTGTGGGCGCGCATTTCCCGCAGCAACAGGCCCAGCAACAATTGAAATCCCCCGCTGGGTGCGCTGCACGTCAGCTCGGTGAGAGCGCCTGGAGGAAGCCCGCCCGCCAAAGTGTCCAGAGCCGCCCAACCCGAGGGCCGTGCCTCTGCCGCGACCGCCGGTATCGTCGAAGGAAACCGGTCGGCGAGAATCTGCCGCAAGGCGGCGAGAGTTGCGGGAGTGCGTGCCATGCTCGTCTGAAGTGCTTCCTGTCATGCCGCCGCGTCCGGACTCCGAGGGAGGCCGGTGGCTCGCCGTGGCGGGTCCATTTCCATGTTCATCGGGTATACGTTCAAAAGAACGTATGTGAGCGCAAGCCCGCAACGCCGCTCTCATATCTGCGAAAAGGAAGACGGAGACTGTTTTTTAGAGGCTACCGCGAGGCCTTGCTGGCGGGAGGGTCTGATTGATATCGTGGGAGATCGACGATGACCTGGAGTCCGGAACGATCCGTTCGGTTTTCAGCGCGAATAGTGCCCGCGTGGAGTCGGACGATACTGTGGCAGATCGCGAGACCGAGGCCCTGGCCATTGATATTATGGCCAGCCCGGCTGTGATCATAGCGAACGAAGCGTTCAAAAACGTGCTCCAGTTCTGTGGCGGGAAGGCCCGGGCCCTCGTCGGCGAGGGTGAGCGTCCAGCGTTGATCAGAAAGCGTGGAGGCCAGGGTGATCGTGCTTCCGGAGGTGGAGACGTTGAGGGCGTTGCTGACGAGGTTAAGAAGGAGTTGGCGCAGTAGGTTGGGCTCGACCTCAACCTTACCGGCGGGATTTGCCCGTAGTAGAAACTGGATATTACGATCCTCTGTGAGAGCGCGGGCATCTTCGGCAAACGAGGCGAGTAGGCGGCCGGCGTCTTCTACGCGACAGGGGAGCGTGAGGGTGCCGCTGTCAGCTTTGGCAATGAAGAGGAGGCTTTCTATGATTTGATTAAGGCGGGAGATGTCCAAGAGGAGATCTTCGAGCGCGGCGCATCAATGACTTCGCTAAGCGTTATCATCACTCGAATCCGAACGCGGACGCAGAACTGGTCGACCATTCTGAACTGAAGGGATTCGCGACCCGCACTCTTGCTGGTAAACGTCCGGCTCGGGGCCTTGTAGACAGGTCGTAAGGGTGATGTTTCTGACGGTTCTGAGTCAGAGCCAGAGGGGGCAGCTCTGATCGTAGTGGTGATCATTCTGATCACGCCGGTCACTACGGGCGTCAGAGTCAGACGGCGTCAGCTGGCGGGTTGCCAGCGTGCGGGGGTGAGCGCGGCGAGGTCGTCCTGGTTGGTCATCGCGGGCAGCCGGGTGAGGACGTCGCGCAGTTACGCGAGCGGGTCTTTGCCGAGGCGCTGGCAGGAGACGACGATCGAGTAGATGATGGCCGAGCGCTGACCCGCGCCGGGGTGGCCGATAAACAGCCAGTTCTTTTTGCCGATCGCGGAGGGCCGGATGGCATTTTCGACGACATTATTATCGAGACGCGTTTGATGATGCTGGAGGTGTTCGGTCAAAGGCGCCCAATGGCCGAGCAAGTACGTGCAGGCTTTGCCGAGGCCCGAGCCGGGCAGCACTTTTCTTTGCAACGCGAGCACAAGCCTCCGCAGCCAGTACAGCGGCCGGGCAAACATCGTCTGCCTCAGGTGCGCGCGCGTTTTTCGCCGACCTGCGCTTCGTCCCATTCGCGTTCCAGGCGGTACATGCCCGCGATGAGGCGCAGGATCGTCTGCGCGGTTTTCGGGCGCTCGGCGGCCGCTTCAAAAAACTTCCGCCGCGCATGCGCCCAGCAGCCTGCCCACACGACGCCTTCGTTTGCGCGCGCATGGCCGGCGTACGCTTCGTAGCCGTCGGACTGCAAGATCCCGCGGTATCCTTGGAGTAAGGACGTGAGTTCCCCGTGCCGGCGCGACAAGCGCCAGTCGAAGACCACTTCGCCGCCCGGGCGACTGATCGCCCAAAGCCAGCCTTGCGTGGTGCCGCCGCGTTTTTCATCGGGGTCGTTGCAACGCACCGGAGTTTCATCGGCCTGTATATAATCGCCGGCGATGAGCCCCCGGTGCATCTGCCGGTAAACAGGTTCCAGCCACTGCGCCGTCAGCGCGATCCAGTCGGCCATCGTCTGCCGCGGCAGCTGCGCCCCCCAGCGTTTCGACATCTGCTCCAGGCGGTACAGCGGCTGGTGATCAACCTATTTACTCAAAGCGATCCACGCGAGGAGCCCCGCTGAGGCGTAACCTCCGGCGACCGCCCGCGCCGGCGCCGGGGCGCAAACAGGAGCGCGGCTGCGGTCTATACAATGGCGGTATTTTGGGCGGATGATCTCGCGCTTGTATAGTTTGGGCGGCGTCACATCGACTTCAAAGGTCCGCTCTTCGCCGATGCGTTCGTACAACTCCGGCTCCGCCTTCACTTCGTCGGGGATGACTTCGATCGTTTCCTCGACGGGCAGATGCGCAAACGCCTCGGCTGGCGGCGTCCGCGGCGCGGGTTTTTCCGCGCGGCGTTCGTATGTCACCGTCTGGGTCTTCGGTGCGGATGTGGCGGCGAGTTTTTCCAGTTCGCCCAGTTTGAGCAGCAGCTGCGCCCGCTCGGTCGTTTCACTTTTGCCTGCTCCAAACAGCTGCTTTTTCAGCCACGCGATCTGCGCGCGCAAGGCCGCAATCTCCTGCCGGAGTAGATCGATTTCAGAGGAGGTTTTCCCGGGCGCCATCAAGACGCCCGCTCCGAACAAAAACGCGCACAAGTGTTCCCCGCATCCGGAGGTTTTTTTATATCAACGTTGATACCACGGCTTGAGCGAACCGTGCCTGAGTTCCACTCCACCGATCAAAAGCGCGAAGGCCTCCGGCGCGAGGGAGAGCTTCGTGCGGTCATCGCCCGGCGACGGCCAGGAGAAGCGGCCTTGTTCAAGACGTTTCGCCAGGACCCACACGCCCGTGCCGTCCCAATATAAAAGTTTGAGCCGCGTGCGCTCTTTATTGATGAAGACAAACAGCGCGCCGTTTTTGGGATCTTCGCGCAACTGCTCCTGCGCCGCCGTCCACAGCCCGTTAAATTGTTTGCGCATGTCCACCGGCTGCACCGCCGCGTAGATCTTGATCGCCGAAGGAAACGCCAGCATCCGGATCGGTGTTTTAACTGCGCAAAGCGCGGATGAGAGCGGCCAGTTCCGCGGCGCTGTGCCCGCGCAATACGGTGCCGTCCGGCAGCTGCGCTTCTAGTTGTCCATGCACCGCGCAGCTGCCGCTGCGCTCATGGGCGGGCATCGCCGCTGGCACCGGCAGGGTTAACTCCGCAAACCGGATCGCCGCGGGCTTGCTCGCCGATGCCGACGTCGCGCGGGCGGCTTGCTTCGAGGTTTTCATCACCCAGTGCGCGAATGTCGGATACTTCACGCCCTCGCGCCGCGCGAACGCCGCCATCGTCAGCCCGCTCGCACGATACGCCTTCACCAACTCCTCCCGCCTGCGCGCCGCCGTGAGCCTCCGCCCACGCCCGTCACGCTTCTCTCCCATGTCCATCACCTCGGCTTCGATTGTTCCCATCCCAAGCACTTTACCGCAAACGCTCCCCCGCGACTATGGGGTCGCCGGCCGGACGATTACTCTTGCAGTAATGGGTGGCATCTAACTCTGAGCCACACTTGCGTGAGTTCCGCAGCCGATAGCTGGTAGTCCGCGTCGAAAGACTGCTTTACAGCCCTGCTGTGGCGCCCCTTACGCAGCTTCGGATGTCCCAAATAATTTTGCCCGGAGATCGCCAGCCCCCACCTTGAATTCAAGAGCTCCGTCCGACCCAGTCACGGAATACATCTGTCGTGGCCGCCTATGGACTCGTATCCACTTGGTAGCTTCATGCTGTGGGTGTAGTATCTGAGATACCTCGTCGTAACTTAGGCAAACGATGCCGTCGTCATTGCATACCAGCACGACGAACAATTTACCCAAAGAATCCTTCATAGCCTGCATCTGCTGTAGATGCTCAAGCTGGAACGAAAACCGCCAAGGGGTGAGGCGCTTGTTGCAGTGCTTCATGTAAAGCCCAGTCGCGTGGTTCAAAATGTAACCTGCGTTAAAGTCTCCAGAGAACCGCCGGAGAATGACCCCCTCATCAATCGAGTGCAGGATCTTGGCGACCACCACGCCGTGAAAAAATTCAAACTCCCTCAGCATTCTTTTTTGGGGTCTTTAAGAATCTGATGCTCCCTTCATACTTGTAGAATACACGAGCCTTACCCTGCGCATTGTGGAGGATGAAGAGGTGGTGAATAGCGTCAGGGAAGCGGCCGGATTCCAGCTGAGGTTCGCCGATGAACCCTTTCACACGAGTGATGGTGGCTTTGTCCATCTCGCCGGCCTTTTCCTTGTAGCCGTCAATTGAGCGGGCTGCGTGGACCGCAATCGAACTGTCTCCCGACGGACGGAAACTCTCCATGTAGCTCAGGAGATATTGCGGGAGCGCCGCACTGCCGATGAGCTCGGCGATAGCCCTGAGCTGCTGCAACGGCGGGATTTGCTTTGCTAGCATGTCGTCAATGACGGCCTTGTTGCTTTGGTAGTCGAAGAGCTCGAAGCTCATTTCACCCCTGTCTACAATGACCGTGGCCTGGTCGATGCTCGCACTAGAGACCGCCGCGATACGTTCGCCATCGAGCCATACCGGAGACTGCTTGTTTTGTTTGCGGGACTCCAAGGAGAGGCGATGGAAGATGAAGCACTTCTGCCAGTCGAGATAGAGGGTCTTGGGTATCGTGAGCTCGAAATGCTTCAGGTAGTCACCTCGCGAGCCGAACATACGCGCGCGCTGAATATACGTGTCTTGCTGGAGCTTCTGTTTGACATCGCGGGTGAAGAACATCGAAAGCAGGTTCTTGAATGTGACGCCGCGCGAGACGATGTTGCCACCAATGACTATGGTGAATGGTGCGGTCGGCTCCGTGGCCGTTCTGTTGTCAGCCGCATTTGCCTCCTTATCGCTGTTCATCACGACGATGTTGTTGCGGGCGCAGTTCGAGATGACGTAGCGGGTGATGGTGTCTGCGTGCCCCGGATAGCGCGCATTGGCGACCTCCCAAATACGCTTGAGATAGTTTTCGTGGTGCTGGTTCTTGTCGTCGCGGAGGGCCTCGAAAGTTTTGATCGTCGCAGAGCGGTCCACAGAGTGATCGGCCTTCTTGCCGCTGGTATGGACGAGAATGGAGTAGTTTTTCTCTTTTTCGTTCACCGAGGTATTGAGGTAGCCAACGGTTACGGCAAAGCTGAAGATAGCCTCGCGGAGATACTTTGGATCATCGCCGTGGTCCGGCAAGAAGGTCAGCCGGTAGGGAACGGTCTCGGTCTGGACTGGGAAGAAAATGTCTTGGCCCGTGTAGTTCGAGTGCGGAGGGAAGTCGATCCAGTGCTCGTTCTGGTTGTCGTGCGTCCGGTTAAGATCCAGCCGCGCCGGCGTGGCCGTAACGCCGATATATGTGCCAGCTTTGCCGATGAGTTCGCCGGTGAGCTCGTTGATCCTGCTCTTTTCCCTGTGGTTGATCTTCGAGTTAGGGGTCGCGTAGTCTGCTTCGTCGTCGATCACCACGCGCTCGGAAGAGTGGCCCTTGATTTTGTCGATGAGCTTCTGGAGGTCCTTAGAGTTCTTCTTGCAGAAAATAACCCACTGGAAGTCGCCGATCTTCACGTCGGGAGAGAGAATCTCACTGAACTTCTTCGGCGTAGGCGACAGGCCAGACCGCTGGAACCTCTCCAAGTTTTGGCCGAGCAACTGAACGCTGTCGTTCAGGAGCACGACCACTATGCGCGTGCCAACGTCTAGGAGCTTGGATGTCAGTGCGATCATCATCTCCGTCTTCCCGCTCTGTGGCTCGCCATAGATAACGAACGACTTTTGGCCCTTATTTATGTTCGCCACCGAGTCCTTTACCACCCCCTTGATCCGCTCGACCTCTTGTTTGTTGGAAACAAGTTCTGCTAGTTTCCGCTCGTAGCGATTGTTGCTGGTGGTCTCTCTTTTGAGTTCGGGTAGGTTGAATATAGGGGGGGTATTCATTTTTTCTTATGGGGCTTTACGAAAGTGAGGATGACTTCCTCGCGCATGCGCTTCTGTAGGTGTTTGCCAGCGCCTGAGATTGTCGGGGGAGGCAGGTAGCGTCTGTTCTCGGGGATAGGCCGCCGCCGAGTCTTCTGAAGCTGCAGGCCGGAGTCCTTTCCGAGCACCTCTATTCCTTTGGAGTTTTTTATGAATACGTCTCGGATATTGCAGTCACCGACCACGATGACCGCCTTGCCGCCCGGCTTGAGTACCCGGTGGATCTCCGTCAGAATGGCTCGTGTGTCATTGACGTAGCGCCTGAGCATACCGGTGTTGCGAGCGGAGAGGTTGGAAACCTCGCACATCTCCTCCATGACCTGCTCTATCGAGTCGTCTTCGACCTTGGCGCCAACCTCGCTGCCAATGTTCTTCGAGCGGAGGTTGCGGATCTCGGAGACGTTATATCCCATCCAGACGAGGGAGAGCTTATGCCCCCGAAGGTAGTCTATGGCGTTTAGGTAGGGAGGCGAAGTTATGACCACGTCCACCGTGCCCCCTTTGAGGGGAAGATCGCGCGCATCGGCCTTCCTCACTGACGCGGGCGGATGCTTTTTCGCGGGCTCGGAAAATGGAGCCGACTTAAGCAAGTGGGCTACTGCCTTCGGGAAGTGATCGAAGGCCCGGATCGGAGCCTTTTCGTATTTCTTGTGAGGTCTGCTGTGCGACACGTCCATTGCGAGAGAAACGCCTGACTGCTTAGTGATAATCATGCGGGAGAACGCGCACCACATGATGTTCCGCACCGTATCGTCCCTAACGCGCGAGATAGCCGTTGAGAGGGCCGTGAGCTGCACGCGGTTCTTCGGATCAAACCAATATCGGATAAAGTCGCGCGTCTCCTTGTCCGCTTTTTCAGGGTAGGAGCCGCAAGCGGTGCGGCGGGCTCGGGTGAGTATCTCCGTGGTCTTCGCCACGAGCTTCTCCGGTTGGATAGTCGTGGTCCAAGCACTAGAGAGCAGGACGGCCAGTGGGTCACTGTCGAATCCTATTGCATTGTGCCCTCTCATCCTTGCGGTTACGAGAGTTGTGCCCGAACCTGCCATGGGATCGAGGATCCGAAGCGGCGAGGAGGCGTGGGGCAGCTCGTTCCAGACCACTTCTGGGGCCATGCGAGCGGGAAAGGGGTGGATCGGGCGGATGTTTCTCACTGCGACTGTATGTGTATTGCGTTAGGGCGGTTGAAGTTAAGAGCTTCGACACTCTGGAACGAGGGTATTGGTCGCTGTTCCCTCGAAACAATGCGACCTTCTGCTCGGCTGGAGTAATCCGAGTGCTGACTTAACGGTTGGAGATCACGCAGACCCTGGCAATGGATTTTGCATTCAGGGGATATAGATTTGTTCTGCGCCTGCGTGACCATTTCTTTGTAGGCCTGTGGATTCCCCCCCTCGGACATGTCCAGAGGTCGGCCTTGGCGGCAAAGAAAAAGCCCGCCGGACCATGTGGTTTGCGACGGGCTAAGGATGGAACGGAATTCGCGTTAGCGTGACATCGAAATCACGTCACCGTGACATTGAATTCATGTGATCAACACGGAATTCGTGTCAGCGATACGGAATTATTGTCACCTTACATACATCAGCGGTACTCTTCGCCGCTGATGGCGTTTACGATTTTGAAGTTTTCGACGTGGTAGTTGAGGTCGGCGCGGAAGGCCAGGCGCACCCCGAAGAGTTTCTCCATGCGGACGAGGAGCTCGGCGTCTTCGCTGCGCAAACGTTCGAGGATGCTCGGGTGCACGAGGACGCGCAGCGAGTATTCCTTGCCGTCGCCGCGCGCCTGCAGACGGCGGACGATGGAGGAGAGTTTGCGCTGGAGTTCGACCGACATCGTGGTCGCCGACTTCACGATGCCGCGGCCGCGGCAGTACGGGCAGTCGGTGTAGAGATTGCTCGAGAGCGACTCCTGCTGGCGCTGGCGCGTCATCTGCATGATGCCGAGCTGCGAGATGGGCAGGATGTGGTTCTTCGCTTTGTCCTCGGACATCGCCTCGACCATCTTTTCATAGACGGCGTTGCGATGGCGGCGCTCCTTCATGTCGATGAAGTCGATGATGATGAGGCCGCCGAGGTTGCGGAGACGGATCTGGCGGGCGATCTCCACCGCGGCTTCGAGGTTGACGGCGTAGATGGTATTTTTCTCGTCGCCGCCACGGTTCTTGTGGGAACCGGTGTTTACGTCGACCGCGATGAGGGCCTCGGTTTCGTCGATGATAATTTCGCCGCCGGATGGGAGCGGGACTTTGCGTTGGAAAGTCTGCTCGATCTGGCGTTCGATATTAAAGCGTTCGAAGATCGGGATGTTATCTTTATACAACGCGATCTTGGAGGCGGAGCGTTTGGAGATCTGCGCGACGAGTTTTTGCGTGTGGGCGTGATCCTCGGTGTTGTCGATGAGGACGCGGTCGACTTCCTCCGTGAGGAAATCGCGCACGGTGCGTTCGACGAGGTCGGGTTCCTGATAGAGGCAGGTGGGGGCGCGCTCAGACTGCATCTTTTCCTGGATGCGGGCCCAGGTTTTGAGGAGCAGGTGGAGATCGCGGACGAAGTACCGGGTTTTTTTGCCTTCGCCGGCGGTGCGGACGATCACACTCATTCCCTCGGGAATGGTGAGCTCATTGATCATCTGCTTGAGGCGGGAGCGCTCCTTGGAGTCCTCGATCTTGCGCGAGATGCCGCACTGGTCGGAGTAGGGCATCAGTACGAGGTAGCGACCCGGGATGGCGAGATTCGTCGTGGTGCGCGGGCCTTTGGAACCGATGGGGCCTTTCGTGACCTGGATGACGATTTCGGAACCGGGCGGGTAGAGGCCGGGGATGTCTTTGACGGTGGGCTCGGCGGGGCGGACGGGCGCGTCGCGGCGTTTGTTGACGCGGACGACCTCCACGGAGGAGTCGGCGGCGGCCGGGAGCATGTCCCAGTAGTGGAGGAAGGCGTTTTTCGAATAGCCGATGTCGACGAAGGCGGCTTTGAGACCTGCATCCAAATTTTTGATACGGCCTTTGTAGATGCCGCCGACCATGCGGTTGTCGGACTCGCGCTCGATTTCGAACTTTTCGAGGACGCCGTCGACCAGGAGGGCGACGCGTTTTTCGAGCGGTTCGGAATTGATGATCAGTTCGCGGAAGGATGTTTTTTCCTTCTGGAACATGGCGACGATTTTTTGGAGGAAGGGCCGGTCTTTGGACCGTTCTTTGGCGCCGGCTTTTAGTTCGGCGGGGTCGACGGGATCGACTTCGGTCGGGGGAGGCGGGTTGGCCAGTTCTTCATCGTACTGGTGGGAATGATCCTGCGGCGGCTGGCCGGAGGAGGCTGAGTTGGGCTGCGATGGGACGCTCATGGTGCGTGTATGGGTTTTGTGGGCGGGGGCACCGATGGGCGGTAGTTGCGGCGCAGGAAATCCCGGCAGGGCGGTCGTTATCGCGGGAGAGAGTCGTCATGAACGATCCTTCCTGAAGCGATAGACGCTCTGGACCAGTCCTTGCAGCAAGCAGCAACTAAGCAAAAAGGTGCCACCATAGCTGATGAAGGGAAGCGGTATGCCCGTGATGGGCATCAGTCCTATGCACATGGCGATGTTTACGAAGACATGCACCGTGAAGAGCAGGGTGACGCCGATGGCGATCAACGTGCCGAGCCGGTCTCTCGCGAGGCCGGCGATGCGGATGCTGTTAAACAGAACCAAGCCAAAAAGACCGATGACGGTCAGGCTTCCCAAAAATCCGATTTCCTCGGCGATAACCGGGAAAATAAAGTCGTTGTGCGAGACGGCGGTCGGCAGATAGCCGAGCTGGGCTTGCATGCCCTGCGTCCATCCCTTGCCGCTGAGGCCTCCCGAGCCGACGGCGATGAGCGATTGGTGGAGGTTGTACGCGTCCTTCGTGCCCCGCGGGTCGATGATCTGCGGGTCGATGAACGTGAGGATGCGGTTTCGCTGATAATCGTGCAGCGGGACGATCGAGGTGGCCTCGTATTTGCCCTTGTCGCGCAGGAAGTCGTACTCGTTCTCCTGCATGAACTTCACGTAGTTATAACTATCCAGCCCCACAAAACCCACGACCAAGATGAACGCTCCAAAGGCGGCCGCGAAAAACCGCAGCGACAACTTCGAAACGTAGAGCATGGAGAACACCATCGGGGGGACCACAATCGCCGATTTCAGATCGGGTTGCAGCATGATCAAGATGATGGGGATACCTGCCGCAAGAGCCAATTTCCCGAGGACTCCGAGGGATTGCCGGATGGTCCCGATGCGCGATCGCGTGAGGATGCTCGCCGTCATCAAAAGTACCGCGATTTTCGCGGTTTCCGACGGTTGAAACGAGGTGAAACCGAGGTTGATCCAGCGTTTGGCGCCCCACTTCTCGGCGGCGCCTCCGGAGATATTGGGGATAAACACGAGCAGCAGCGTGATGATCGACGCGGCGTAAATCCAATGCACGATCGTCAACCAATACCGGTAATCCACCAACGACACGGCGACGTAGATCCCCGCGCCCATGCCCAGGAAGATGATTTGTTTTATCCAGTCGTTGCTCGCGCGCTCGAACTGGGCGCTGTAGATGAAGAAGATGCCGATCGTGGCGAGCCCGAGGATGGCCATCGGGGTGATCCAATCGAAGCGTTCGCGCGTGGTTTTGAACACGCTGAGCCAGTCGAGAGGTGTTCGGACTTTGATGGCCATGTTTGCGCGCTGGAAGCCGTGGCGAAACATGCGCCAGGCGCAACGACGATTTCAGCGGGTGCGAGAGGGGTTCGCACGATTTGCGATACCCGGCTGCCCGCACAGCGCGATTGGGCTCTTTCGAGGTCGCCGGCCGTCGCGGAAAATGCTCCGCAGCGGAAGCGGTCGGAGCGACCGCGGAACTTTTGATTGCGAAGAAGGGGGGAACCTAGTCTTGGCTTGCGGGCACTATGGCCGGCACCGCCTTCATTCCTATGACTCTCAAAATCAAAGCCCTCCAGTGGGTGCGCGCCTTGTCGTGGATTTCCCTGCTGGCCATGTTGCCTGCCGCGGTTTTCGCCCAGGCCGCCGATGCGGCCGCCGCGAGCGATGCCGAGGTGATCGTCTCGACCACGCCGATGGCCTTCGAAACCGAGGGCGGTGGGGTGCACGGACAACTCGTCGTCGCCTCGGAGATCGTCAGTCCGGAGACGCGCGGGGACTTGGTTTTCACCATCACGACCGATCCGTTGTCAGGGCGCGTGGGCCTCGCGGGTGGCGGCGACAATGTGGATTTTTTCCAAAACAAGACCGCGCGCCTCGGCTATTTCGCGTATCAACCGAACGAGGGCTTCGTGGGCGAGGACTCGTTCACCTACACGGTGCGCAACCAGACCTCGGGGCTGGTTTTCCGGAACACCGTGGTGATCGAGGTGAAGCCGGAAGCGCCGGTCTTGCTAGAAAAATTCGAAGTCAGCGCCGAGCGTGAACGCATCATGAATGTCGTCTCGGTCGCCCTCACGACGCGACCCAATCTCTCCGTCACGCACAAGCTTCCCAGTCACGAGGATTTCATGACGCCGGCCGATCGCGAGAGCATCGCCGAGGCGAAGGTCGTCTATGTGCTCGACGATAAATCCAAACCGAAAAACGGCTCCGCAAAGATCGATCGCGCGACCGGCCAGCTCAGCTACGCGCCGAATCCGGGCTTCATCGGCGAGGACAGGTTTAAGTATTATACATTCGACGAAAATAATACGCACCTCGGCGTGGAGAACACCGTGGCGATCCAGGTCGAACCGATCCGCCATCCGAAACATATGGCGGTGGATCGCTCAAGCAGCCGCGAGGTCGATCTCGTTTTTGTCATCAATAACTCGCCCTCGATGGCGCCGCATCAAAACCGCATCGCGGAAAATCTCAGCCGCTTCCGCGAGCTCTTTCACACGCGCGATCTCGATTATCGCATCGGCGTGCTGACCACCGATTTCGTGAATTCAGACGGTGGGCGTGGCAATTATTACAAGCGTGTTCGCGCCAACGAAATCGATGCAGCGGGTAATCTCGTGCTCGATCGCAAGGGGCGTCCCAAGCAATACACCAAACAAGTCGCCAGCAACGGTGCATTGGTGACGCTGCCGGTGATGAAGCAGCCATGGGTGACGCCGCGCATGCCTGACACTCTTTTCGCCGAGCTGGTGAAGGTGGGCACCAACGGCGACAGCAATCGCACGGCGTTCACCGCGGTCTATAATTTTGTCGCGGCCTATTATAATAAACAACATGCCTTCCTGCGTCCCGAAGCCACCACGATCGTGGTCTTCTTCATGGACGAAGAAGAGACGCGCATGGCCATGTGGAAGGAGCAGCCGGGTCGTCAGCCGGTCGCGGAATGGGCGGAGAACGGGACGCTGCCGGAACTGCTCGCGCAGTATAATGAACGCAATCCGCAGAAGCGGCAGACGCTCGATGGTTATATCAATTATTGGGTGCTGCGCCCCTTCATCATCGCCAAGGGGAACAAGCGCGGGAAGCTCGAGATGCACGCGGTGGTGTCGCCCGCGAATCGCTCGCATCGCCGTGCGGCCGAACTCACCGGCGGTACGGTGCTGAATATAGAAAGCGATTTCTCCGGTCAGCTCGCGGCGCTGGGCGATCGCATCGCGGATACGGTTGCAGTGGCGCTGGATCCGGTTGGTCCCGGCGCTACTTTATATAAAAAGAGTCTCCGGGTGCTCGTGGATGGCGAAGAAGTCCCCGCCGATCCAGAAAATGGATACATTTACGACGAGCTCACGCACAGCATTCGTTTCCAAGGCGAGGCGAAGAAAAAGGCGTTCGCCGCGAAGATCGATATCTCCTACGAGGAGCACATGTAACCGGTTTTCTTTTCGAGCCGCCCGTCCCGCACGGGCGGCTTTTTTGTATGCACACGGCGCGTCCGTGAGTCGAAGTTCAGCGAAGGGACATCAGCGTGCTTGCGAAACGGAGCGGACAGGAAGCGTATGTAAGGAAAGGCAGTTATCCAGCGGCTGCGTAACTCAACAAAACCGCCGTTATGGATAAGAAGTCTGGTCGGAAAAAACCGACCGAGGAGAGTGCGCGAAGGGATGCAGGCGACGTCACGTCGCCTTTGGCAGATGCACGTTTATTGGCGAAGCAGTTTGTCTCGATCGGGAAAGCCAGGGTCCCGGACAAGCTTCGCGACATCGAGCTCGACGAGCTTCCTGCATATACGTTGTCGGGCATCGCACGGGAGAAGTTAAGTCGCGTGGTGTCGCGGCCATTGGCACCGATGCGACCGGAGTGGGTTTCCAGCAGCCTGCGTCCGCAAAAGGCACCGGCGCCGCAGCTCGTGCGAAAATTGATGCATCGCGGCCGGCCGATCGAGCCGGGCTTGGTTTTCGCGCCCGACGATCGTCGCACCTATAGCGATTGGACGTATCCGTGGGGATCGATTTGCAAGATCGTCACCGCGGCTGGGTGGGGCTCGGGCGTGATCGTAGGGCCGCGTCATGTGTTGACCGCCAGCCATGTCGTGGACTGGAGCCGCAACGGCGCCGGAAGTGTCGAGGTGCATCGTTCGGGCGGCACCATCCGCGCGCGGACGGCGATCCGGCGGGTGTGGTTTTATACCAAGGTGACGGGGCAGGTGGATTGGTACGAACTCGACGAAGATTACGCGGTGTTGGTCACGGCCTCGCGTATCGGCGATCGCTTCGGCTGGATGGGCACGCGGACTTACAGCAGCGATTGGGACGGCGATCCGTATTGGTACAGCATCGGTTATCCGAGCGACATTGGCAGCGGCAACTCGCCGGTGTGGCAGCAGAGGAAGTGGCTCGACGAGGACTTCTGGGACTTCGGCGATGCGACCTCGATGGAGACGGATGCGGATCTGATTCCGGGCCAGTCGGGAAGTCCGATGTTTGCCTGGTGGTCGGATGGACCGTACGTCGTCGCGGTGTGGTCCGGATTCTCGAGCACTGAAAACTGGTGCTCGGGCGGAGGCGATCTCACGCGATTGGTGCGTCACGCCAGGAATCAAGATCCCTGAAAAATCGCCGCGTGCCTGCGCGCAGCGAGCGCATCGCCTGTGTTTGGCGGGCACGCGTGGTGACACAGAGAGACGGGCCGCAATGTGTCAGGCGTTGAGGCCTGTCTCTTGATTTTTGCGCGGGAGAATGAACCTCGCCCGAAGGTGGATCTTCGCTCCGCTGCTGAATCGAAGACGGTCTTGATACTTTGCTGTCGGGAACCGTTACTTCGGTTTCCATGATCCATCCCAACGCCATCATCGAACCGGGCGCGCACATTGGCGCAGGCTGCGAAATCCACGCCGGTGCGATCATCAAGAAACACGTGACGCTTGGAGAGCGCGTGGTTGTTCACCCGTATGCGGTGATCGGGGGCGATCCGCAGTATCTGAAATTCGATCCAGCCACGGACAGCCGCGTGCGCGTGGGCGATGGCACCGTGCTTCGCGAATATGTGACGATCAATCGCGCGATTCATGCGGGGCAGGAAACGGTGGTGGGGAAAAACTGCTTTCTGATGTCGGGCGCGCATCTGGCGCACGACTGTCAGGTCGGCGACAATGTCGTGCTCGCGAACAACGCCCTGCTCGCGGGCCATGTCGAAGTCGGCGATTGCGCATTCATCGGCGGCGGCGCGGCGGTGCACCAATTCGTGCGCATCGGCGAGAGTGTCATGCTCGGAGGGCTCGCCCGCATCACGCGCGATCTCGCACCGTACACCATCGTGGCCGAGCGCGACGAAGTGTCGGGGCTCAACCTCGTGGGCTTGAAGCGCCGCGGATTCGCGCGCGAGACGATCCGTGAATTGAAGGACGCGTTCCACGATGTGTTCGCGGAGCCGGGCAACATCCGCGAGCTCGCCGCGCGGGCGCTGGACAACGCGGCGTACCAGACGCCGGAAGCGCGAAAATTCCTCGAGTTTTTCACCAGCGGCAAACGTAGCTTTGCACGGCTTGCACGTCGTTCACCGGCCGCCGAGTCGAACGATTGACGCTGGCCGGATGGACGAAGGCCCTGTATCCAAAAAACCATGACAACGCGCGCGCCACTGGCATTTACGTGTGGAGATCCGGCCGGGGTGGGCCCGGAGATCATCCAAGCGTGGGTCGAGGCGCATCCGCACGAAGTTCACGAAGTGGCCGTGATCGGCCCGGCGCGCTGGCTGGAAACGCTCGTGAGCAAGGGCGTCCATGTGATCGCGGCTGGTGAGGACGGATTTGCAGCCGAGCCGGGACAGCCCTCGATCGAAGGCGCGTGTGTCGCCCTGGCGGCGATGGAACGCGCGGCGGAAGGCACGCGGCGCGGGGAGTTTTCGGGCGTGGTCACGGGGCCCGTGAGCAAAAGCTGGCTGCAAAATGCGGGTTACACGTTTCCCGGTCAGACGGAGTTTTTTGCGGCGCGTTGGGGCGGCGAACCGACGATGGCGTTTTGTGGCGGCCGGCTGCGCGTAGTGCTGCTCACGTGGCACATCCCGTTGCGCGATGTGCCCGGCCAGCTCACGGAAACGAATATCGTGCGCGCGGTGCGCGCGGCGGCCGAGCTGGCGCGCGCGGACGGCGTGGCGGAGCCGCGCATCGCGGTGTGCGGATTGAATCCTCACGCGGGGGAAGACGGACTTCTCGGAACCGAGGAGCGCGATGTGATCGAACCCGTGCTCGCAAAATGTCGCGGCGAGTTTCCGCGGTTGTCGCGCTGCGAAGCGGCCGACACCTTGTTTGCACGCGCCTTGCGCGGCGAGTTCGATGTGACCATCGCGTTGTATCACGACCAAGGACTCGCGCCGTTGAAGACGATCGACTTCGACACGGCGGTGAACGTGACGCTCGGCCTGCCTCATGTGCGGACCAGTCCGGATCATGGCACGGCGTTTGGCATCGCGGGCCGCGGTGTGGCGGGGGCGACGAGTTTTGCGAACGCGGTGACCGTGGCGCGGCGCTTGATAAAACTGCGCAACGCCCAATGATGGCCCCTCATGTCTGTTGAAACGTCAGCCTCTTCCACCTCCAGCGCAGTTCCGGCCGCGCCGGAAGCGGTGGTCGTGCGCGAGGGCAACGAAACGCTCGTGCGCCTCACCGAGCCCGCGGGGGCCAAGGTGAACGCGTTGATCGCGCGCGAGCAGCAAGGGGACTATCTGCGCATCGCCATCACCGGCGGCGGGTGCAACGGCCTGAGTTACAAGCTCCGTTTCGTCGCCGGGCCGCGCAAAGGCGATATCTTGGTGCGCAGCAGCGGTGTCGCGACGCTGGTCGATCCGAAGACCGCGTTGTATTTGAAAGGCACCCTGCTCGATTACTCGAACAAGATGATCGGCGGCGGTTTCAAGTTCACCAATCCGAACGCGAAAGCCAGCTGCTCGTGCGGCGAGAGCTTCAGCGTTTAACGGCCGCCGATTTGACGGCTTTGAATAGTTTCGCCGCTGACACTGCTTTTCATGGACGGGAATTGCCGCTTCGGGGTTTGCATTTTCCCGTGAGAAGTTCGTGATTGTCAGGGGCGCGCAACCGCGCGAGAAGAACCCCACCGATTCACCAAGCACTTATTGATGGCAACCTCGTTTCCCTCCTCCGGCGGCAATCGCTCCGGTTATAATCAGCGTCGCAACAACGACCCTTACGCAGGCATTCGCCGCAACCACCGGATCAAGGTTCCCCAGATCCGCGTCATCAGTCCGGAAGGTAAACAACTCGGGATATTGGCCACGGACAAGGCTCTGGCGCTCGCGCTCGAAGTGGGCCTCGATTTGGTGGAGGTCGCACCGCATGCGCAGCCGCCCGTGTGCCGCATCATGGACTTCGGCAAGTACGTGTACGAGGAACAGAAGAAGGTTTCCCACGCCAAGGTCACGGCCTCGAAGATCAAGGAAATCGAGTTCACCGCGCGTATCGCCGGAAACGACTTTCTCACCAAGATCCGCCACGCGGAGGAGTTTCTCCACCACGGCGCGAAGGTGAAGTTGCGGTTGAAGTTCCGCGGCCGCGAGATGGCTCATACCGAGATCGGTTTTGAAGTGATCCGCAAAGCGCTCGTAGAGCTCGATGGCATGGGTCACGCCGACTCCGAACCGCGTCTCATGGGCAAGCAGATCAACGTCATGCTCACGCCCCTCCCTGCAAACAAGCGCAAGCCCAAGTACCTCGATCCCGAGGAACTGGAACAGGGCGAAGCCGAAACCAACGCGTGAGGATGCGGGCGTGAGGCCTGCATGGAAGAAAGCGAGCGCCCGCCTGTGCATGGCCGCGGCGCTGCTGATGACGATGTCCGTTGTCCCTGCGGACGCGCGGCCAACGCAGCCCCGGCCAGCGCCAAGCGCGTCTCACGTCACGCTCAACGGCGTCCAGTACGTGGACGCGGTTGCCTTCGGAAAACGTTTCGGCCTGAATGCCACGTGGACTGCGCCGCAGAAGCGGCTCGTGTTGAGCAGCCGCTACACGCGCATCGAGCTCGAAGCGGACTCGCGCGATATCCGCGTGAATGGAGCGCGCATTTTCATGGGCGAAGGCGCGCGTTATCACGGGCGCACGCTGCGCATCAGCCGGATCGATGCGGAGCGCCTGCTCACGCCGATCCTGCGGCCTGGGGCAGGTCAGCGGACGATGCGTCCGGTCAAAACGATCGTGCTCGACGCCGGCCATGGCGGCCGCGATCCCGGCATGGTAAACAAACGGCTGAAACTGCAGGAAAAGACCCTCGCGCTCGACGTCGTGCGACGTATTGAAAAAATCCTTACACGCGACGGCTACCGCGTCGTGTTGACCCGCAAGAACGACACCTTTGTCGAATTGGGCGAGCGCCCGGGGCTCGCGAATCGTCTCGGGGCGGACGTCTTTGTGAGCGTTCATTTCAACGCCGTCGCCTCCAATGTGGAGAACGTTTCCGGCACGGAGACCTACACCATGACGCCGCAATTCCAGCGCTCCGCCGGCGATAATTCGCGCGGTTCGATGGATGGCATTGCGAATCCCGGCAACGAGAACGACCACTGGAACAGTCTGCTTGGCTATCATCTGCACCGATCGCTGGTGAATGATTTGAAGACTTCCGATCGCGGCCTGAAACGTGGCCGGCTCGCGGTGCTGCGACTGGCGAAGTGCCCGGCCGTACTGGTCGAGGCGGGCTTCGTGACCAACACGGCGGAAGCGCGCAAGATCGCCACGGCCGACTATCGGCAAAAGATCGCCGAAGCCGTTGCCGCCGGCGTTAAACAATACGCCGCGGCAGTGGAGCGATCGCGCGCGAAGTGATTTTTACCCCCTGTGAACCTCCTCCGCTTCTGGTTTCCCTTTCTCTTAAGTTCGACCCTCGCACTCGCGCAGCCTGTAAGAAAAACACCCACGCGGCCTGGCGGATCGACGGGTGCGGCGCCGATCGCGACCGCGCCTGCGCCGTCCGCGCCAGTGGATGCGGTCCGCTCATTTCCCGGCTATGTGTCGGTGACTGAGGTTGCCGCAAAGCACGGGCTCACGGTTTCGTGGATGGAGCCGCAGAAGCGGGTGTTGCTCGCGGACGCGGAGCATCGGATCGAGATCGAAGCGGGCTCGCGTGACTCGCGGGTGGATGGATTGCGGGTTTTCCTCGGAGATCCCGCGCGACTCACGGGTGGAGAAATTCAGATCAGCCGCGTGGACGCCGAGCGATTGCTGCCCGGTCTGTTGAAACCCTCGGCCACCGCCCGGCCGCAGTTGCGGGTGATCGCGATCGATCCGGGTCATGGCGGCACGGATACGGGCACGCGCAACGCCGCGCTCGGGCTCGTGGAAAAAGAGTTCGCCTTGGATGTATCCAAAAAGCTGCGACAGAAGCTCGTCGCGCTGGGTTATCGCGTGGTGATGACGCGCGAGACGGATATCGACGTGGGGCTTGGCGCGCGGGCGATCATCGCCAACCAGGCGGAGGCCGATCTCTTCGTGAGCATCCATTTCAACTCCGTCGGTGGCGACGGACGCACGCGCGGAGCGGAAGTATTCACATTTGCGCCGCAGTATCAGCGATCGACGAATGCCTGGGGCCGCGGTCAAGCCGATGACACCGAAGCGCATCCGGCGCCGGTGAATCGCTTCGATACGATGAGCGTGGCGGTCGCGCACGCGATCCACGGAGAATTGATCCGGCAGCTGCGCGCCGATGATCGCGGGCAGAAAATCGCGCACTGGGGCGTGCTGCGTCCGCTGAGTTGCCCGGGCGTTTTGGTCGAAGCGGGGTTTTTGTCGAACGAAGGGGAAGGGCGGAAAATCGCCACGCCCGAGTACCGGCAGAAAATTGCGGACGCGATCGCCGACGGTATCGTCGCTTATGCGGTCAAGCTGGGGCTTCGCTCGCGCTGAGCGACGCGTGGCCCGCGAGCCGGTTTATTTCGCTTCACGTGCGCTTCGTGCGAACAGTTGCCCGCGCAGATAAGTGTCGGCGGGCGCTTCGTGCCACGCGGTGAGCCAGAGGCTGCCGAGCATGTGACTGGCGATGGCCATCTGCCGTTCGAGAAACGCGAGACCTTCTTTCGCGTCGGCGCGTTCGGGGTCGAGTTTGCCGGCTTTTTCCATCGCGTAGAGCGGCTCCACTTGGGCGAACTGCGCGCGGAGATAGCTCAGCGCATGTTCGAAAACAGGATCGCGGCCGGATGCGGGTGCGACCGTGGCCAGGCGCTGTGCAGGTTTCACGTCGCGGAAAATACGCTCCAGCGAAACGCCTCCCATGCGTTGGATGAAAGCGCCGTCGATTTTTGAATGAAAGGTCCGCTCGGCGAAGTAACCGTGCGGGTTGCTGCCGACCCAGCCGTTGAAGTGTTTGGTCGTATGCAGCGGTTGCGCACCATCGCCGACGTAGTGGCCCATGATGCCCATGAGATAGATGACATTGGCCTTGGCGTTTTCGATTTCATCGGCGGTGCCGGCTTCCTCGTAGGCTTTGAGGTAGGAGAAGGCAGATTTAAGCCGCGCGTAGGATTCGGCGATGGTCCACGGCAGGTAACCCGGTAGTTCGCGCGTGCGATCACGATTGCGCGCGGGGTCGATCGCCGGAAGACGGTCCGCGAACTTCTCGCGCGCGAGGAAAATTTGCGAGGTGTAGATATGACGGAAATCGCTGAGCGATTCCGGAGAAAGCCCGAGCGGCGTGAGGTCTTCGAAGTCGATGAAGTGGTCGGGCGAGCTCGCGTGTTTCAACGGAAGATCTTGGGAAACATTGCGCCAGCGATCGGGCTCGCCCGAAAGAAATGCGATGCGCTTGCGGGCGGATGCTTCGCGCACGAATGCAGGAAATTCGGGAGGAAGCGATTCGAGCGCGCCGAGATTGACGGCGCGATGGCCTTCGTAGTCCCACGCGAGGGCGCGGCTGGCGACGGTGAGGAGAAGGCCGCAAAGGAACAGGCGGGATGAGCGCATGAAGAAACGATGAACGCGTGCACGGGCGGTGGCCGAGAATATTTGCGCACGTCTGCGACGGGGGTTTGTTTGCGCCGGTTTTATGGTACGCCGCATTCCTCATCGTCGCTGGCTCTGGATTTTTCTGACGCTGGGGTTTGCGTGGAGAACGTTGCTGGCGGAAACAGCGGCGGGCGAAGCCGCCGGGGTGGTCATCCTGGCCAATTCATCATCCGCGGACTCGCTTGCGGTGGCGCGGCATTACGCGACGAAACGGGACATACCCGAGGAAAACATCGTGGCACTGCCGATGCCGGCCCAGGAAACGATCGGCTGGCGGACGTTTGTGGAGACGGTTTATCAACCCTTGCAGGACGAATTGCTCGCGCGCGGCTGGCTGATGGGAGCGGCTTCGGATCGTACGGATGAGATCGGCCGGAAACGTCCTCTCGTGGTCGGGCATCGTATCCAGTATTTGGTTACATGCTACGGCGTTCCGCTGCGGGTTTCGCACGATCCGGTGTTGTACGAAGAGGTGAAGGCGCTGGCGGGCCGGCGGGAATTTCGTACGAATCGCGGTGCGGTGGATGCGGAACTCGCGCTGATCGCGCGGCCCGGGTACGTCATCAATGCGTTTGTGCCGAATCCGCTTTTTCAGAGGGAGGAGCCGACAGCGATCGAGCGCAATGCGGTGGTGCGCGTGTCGCGGCTCGATGGTCCCGATGTGGAGTCGGCGAAAGGTCTGGTCGATCGCGCGCTGGAGGCGGAGTCGCGCGGGTTGATCGGACGCGCGTATGTGGATATCGGCGGGCCGCACGCGGAAGGCGATGCGTGGATGGAGGAAGTCGCGAAGGAACTGGCGGCGCTCGATTACGATCTGACCGTGGATCGCGAGCCAACGATGTTTCCAGCCGACGCGCGCTTCGATGCGCCGGCGTTGTATTTCGGATGGTATGGCGGACAGATTTCCGGGCCGATGGCGCGGGTGGATTTTCGGTTTCCACCGGGCGCCGTGGCGCTGCATCTGCACAGTTTTTCCGCGGAAACCGTGCGGACGACGCAGACACATTGGTGCGGGCCGTTGGTCGCGCGCGGCGTGACGGCAACGTTTGGGAATGTCTATGAGCCGTATCTCGCCTTCACGCATCAGCCGCATCTTTTGCTGCGACAACTGGCGCGCGGAAAAACGCTGGGCGAGGCGACGTTTTATGCGTTGCGAGCGCTGAGCTGGCAACAAGTGGTGATCGGCGATCCGCTGTATCGGCCGTTCAAAGTCAGTTACGCCGAGCAGTGGGCGCGGCGCGCGACGCTGCCGGATGCGTCGTATCCGTATCTGATTTTGCGCGAAGTGAAGCGGCTGGAGAAAACAGGGCAGACGCGTGAAGCGCTGGCGGTTTTGCGCGAAGCATTGAAGGAGCGTCCGAGTGAGGTGCTGCGGTCGGCGTGGGAGGAACGTGCGCCGCGCGAAGAGTCCGAATGATGCGGACACAAAAACGGCGCGGTGGTGAAACCGCGCCGCGAGGAGAGATGCGCCGTTTGCGGCGACGAGCCGTCAGATTTTTTTGATGATCTTGTCGGCGAGACCGTAGGCGATGGCTTCCTCGGCGTTGAGGTAGAAGTCGCGATCGGTGTCCTGGTTGATGCGTTCCAAAGGCTGGCCCGAGGCATCGGCGAGGATTTGGTTTAACTCGGCGCGGAGTTTTTCCATTTCCTTGGCTTGGATATTGATGTCGGTCGCGGGGCCGACCATGCGGCCGGAGATGAGGGGCTGATGAATCAACACGCGTGCGTGCGGATAGATGTAGCGACGACCTTTGGGAGCGCCGCTGAGCAGGATGGAGCCCATCGAGGCGGCCATGCCCGTGACGATGACGTTGATGGGCGAGCTGATGAGCTGCATCGTATCGTACACGGCCATGCCGGCGGTGATGGAGCCGCCGGGGGTGTTGATGTAGAAATTGATTTCCTTACCCGGTGCTACGGATTCCAAGTAGAGAAGTTTCTCGGTGAGATCCTTGGCGGTCTCATCGGTGACGGCGCCCCAGAGGAAAATTTTTCGCTCTTCGAGAAACTTTCGCTGGATGAGCATGGCGACCGGCGCGGCATTTTTGCGGGCCTGCTCGTTCTCCTTTTCGTCATCATCATCGTCGTCGAAACGCGGGAGATTGGTTGGAGCGGTCGAGTGGAAGTGAGTCATGGGCATGGTGGCGTAACGTGTGCGGGAGGTCTGTTTTTGCCAGTCGATTTTTCGAATGCCTGAAGGAAAGCGCCTGTTGTCAGTAAAGGTTTTACCCTAGTGCGCCGATGAGGGCTTCATGCTTCTTACTAACTCGCCCTTCGTGACGCGGCTCACCGTCGAGCAGGTGGTGGCCGGCGTTCGTGCACTTCCCTCATCCCCGCGGGTGCTGCCTCAATTGCATGCATTGCTGCGGTCGAATTATCCCACATTGCAGGATGTGAGCGCGTTGTTGCGGCTCGATGCGGGCCTGACGGCGCGCGTGCTGCAGGCCGCCAACGGCTGGAGCGCCGAGCGTGGTGAACACTGTCTGTCGGTCGAGGATGCGATTAACCGCCTCGGGTTTGATGCGGTGCATGCGATGGTGGAGCGGGTGGCGGAGGAGCAGGTGTTGTCGTATCCACTTTCCTTATACGGGATGGACATGGATGATTTTTGGCGTTCGTCGGTGGCGTGCGCGCTGGCGGCTGAGCGCCTGGCCGGATTTGCCGGAGAGGACAAAGAGGTGGCTTACACGATCGGGTTGTTGCACGCCGCCGGGATGGTTGCGATCGACCGCGCGGTCTCACCGAACGAGCCCTCACTGGTTTTTGCGCCGCGCGTGTTTCCCCGCGAATTCGCTGACGTGGAGCGGACGGTGATGGGTTTCGGCAATGCCGAGGCTGGGGCTGAATTGCTCAAATCTTGGAATTTCCCCGCCCTGATGGTCGAGCCGATCCGCTGGCAACTGACGCCGCTGGGCTCCGCAGGGTACGCGCGGATGGCGAGTCTCTTGTATGCGGCGCGCTGGCTGCGAGCCGTTGTATGCACAGACGAGGATCGCGAGATCCCGGCGTTGCCGCCGGCCGTATTGCTGAGGTCCTTGCGTATCGCTCCGGATCAGCTCGCACGGCTGGTGGTGGATGTGCGCGTCAGCTTGGGCATGGTAAGGAATATGGTCGAGGACTATGCTGCTTAATTTGTTTATTTTAAGCTAGTTGCGTGCCTTGTGTTAATCTTTTTAAAATTGGGCTAAATAACGACGGCGGCGGACCGATGTGAAGGTTGGTGTCTTGTCATATTCTGTTGGCACTCAAAACCCCACGTCATTCCCCCAAATGAAACCCAGCGTCTATGCCCGCCTTGCCGGGCTGTTTTTGTCGATCAGCGTGGCTGCGGCCAGCGCTTCGGAAGAGGTCAGTGTGGAAGCGACCACCGACCTCAAAGTCGCCGTCATCGATATGAGCGGCAAACAAAGCGATCAAGCCCGGCTGTACGAATCACTGGGCACGTCCTTGTCAGCCGGCATGACGCGCGAATTCCACTCGCCGGTGCGCGTCTTGATCGACGTCACGGAAGCTCCGTGGGCGTCGCGTCGGTTGCGCGATGGCTCGTGCGATGCTGTTGTGGTGATCGGAAACGCCGTGCCTACGGCGCTGTTGAAAGACGGCGTGGTGGTGTGGAAGGCGATCCACGTCGGCAATGGCGATGCGAACCAGACGTTTTTCCTCCTCACGCATCCGCGCGACCAAGGTTTGAACAATGCGGTCGGGACGGCCTTCGACTACGCGATGAAAGCCCCGAGCTTCCGCGATGCGCTGGCGGGCAGGGAGCCGGCGGGCAGCATCGCTGCATCCGCTCCTTGAATACACGGGCCGGATCGACGCTTGAATTTTTCCTCCCGGACGGGTTTCCGGGACATACGGCCGGGGTTTGCGGCCGTATGTAGTGGATTATTGAATACGGGCTGACGGACGCCGGGCCAAGGGCCTCAGATGAGGCCGAGCTTCATTTTGCCTTCCTCGCTGATCATCGACTGATTCCACGCGGGCTCCCACGTGATTTGCACATCCGCGGCGCTGACGCCGGGTGTGAGCAGGATCTTCGATTTGGCATCCTCCGCGATGGCCGGTCCCATGCCGCAGCCAGGCGCGGTGAGGGTCATCGCCACGTTGACCTTGTAGCCCTGATCATCCTCGAGCTTCTCGATATCCATCGAATAAACGAGACCGAGATCGACGATGTTCACGGGGATCTCCGGGTCGTACACTTTTTTCAACTGATCCCAGACGACGTCGGGATCCGGAGCGCCATCCGCCAGCGTGGCTGCCTCGATTTTATGATCGACGACCTGCTCGCCCAAAGAATCCGCGTCCTTCCCATCGATGCGGTAAAGCCCGGTGTCGGTCTGGACAGTGTAACTGCCGCCGAGGACTTGATGGATGAAGACCTTGGAGCCCGCGGTGAGCGGGTGTTTGTCCCCGGAGGGAATTTGCGTGGCGATGACGTCGCGGGAGAGCGTGCGGTCGTGGTTCATTGCGGCGGGAAACTGAAGCGACCCGGCGGTCGCTGCAACTTCAGAGCGCCAAAACCTGCCGCGTCCGAAAGTCCGGGCTTGCTGCGCAACAATCTACCGTGGCGCGTCAGGGACTCCGGGAGGCCCGCCTGGATTGCGCTCGGGATCGGGCATGCGTGCGCCGGCGGCGAGCAACAACTCGATCATGGGTTGATCGCCGATTTGGCGCGCACGGGAAAGGGGAGTGAGGCCATTGCGGGTGTGAAATGTGGCGAGCGATCCCATTTCCAAGAGAGCGCTGACGATCTCCCGGTGGCCGCCCTCCACTGCGGCGAAAAGCGCGGATTCGCCGGTGTTCATGGTGGCGTTGGGCTGGGCGCCGTTATCGAGGAGCAATTTCACCATCGCGAGGTGACCAGCGCGCGCGGCGACAAAAAGCGGCGTGCGGCCGTCGATATCGGTGAGGTCGATGCCCGCGTGTTTATCGATCAACGCGTGCGCAACCCGAAGATGTCCGCCGGCGGCTGCAAGATAAAGCGGCGTCTCGAGCTTGCTCGTGCGCGCGTCTTCGGGAGCGCCTCGCGCGAGAAGAGTTTTGACCGCTTCAACGCGGCCTGCGGCGGCGGCGAGTGCGAGCGGGGTGGCGCCTGCTTCATCGCGTGCGCGGATATCGGCGCCTTCATCAAGCAGAGCGATGAGTTGCTCGACCTGCCCATCGCGCGCCGCGTGGTGAAGCGGCGAAGTGGCGACGTTTTTCTCCGCGTGAATCCGGGGAGCGAACGCGAGCAAAAGGATAACGCAGAGCGAAGCGAAAAGTCGGCGCGAAGGCATTGTGTTTTGAAGTGAGATCACGGCGTGTCATCCGTGTGTGCGACGACGTTTGGTGAAGAAGAGGCATCCGCCGCAGCCGGTGAGGCGGGACGTTTGGCTCCGCGTCGCTCGAGATAACGCACGACGGGACGGTGTCCGAGTTTGTCGGCGAGCGTGAGTGCGGTTTCGCCTGCAGGCGTGGTCGCATCAATGCGGGCGTTGTGTTCGAGCAACAGGCGGATCGGTGCGAGATGACCGCCGCGGGCGGCGGCGTGAAGCGCAGTTTCTCCCGCGTGATTGGCGGCGTCGGGATCGACGCCGTGGGCGAGCAACAGTTCGACCGTGGCGGCCCGGCCATCGCGCGCGGCGACGAAAAGCGGCGCCTGCCCGGCGCGATCGGGCGCAGTCGCATCGAGCGACAGGTCGAGAAGTGCGCGCAACACATCGGCGCGGCCATCCATGGCGGCGAGATAAACGGGCGTCTCCGCATCGCGCGTGACGACATCCGTGCGCGCACCTTTTTCGAGGAGCAGGCGAAGCGCCTCGAGATATGATCCCGGCGGCGGCTCGATGAAGTGCGGGCCGGCGGCGCCGCAGACCATCAGCAGTGGTGTGAGTCCGCTCTCGGAGGTGGCGTTGACGTCCGCGCCGTTCGCGAGCAACGCGGCGACGCTTGCCGGGCTGCCGATTTTCGCAGCGACGATCAATGGCGTGCGCTCGTCTTTTGCGCGTGCGTCTACTGCGACGCCTTGGGCGATGAGAAAACGTACCACGGCGGAGTATCCGACTTCGGCGGCGGCAAAAAGCGGTGTGCGACCTTCGGCGTCGCGCGCGTCGATCTCGAGCCCTTCGTTGAGCAGGTATTTCACGAGGGCGACCCAGCCCATTTGCGAGGCCAGCCAGAGCGCGGAACGACCGTCGTGGGTTTTATCTTCGAGACGCGCGCCGTGAGCGCGGAGGACCTTTAACGCGTCGAGATGCCCGCCGTGTGCGGCGTAAAGCAGCGGCGTGAAACCATCGTCCAGCCGCTTCGCATTCACGTCGGCGCCTTTCGCGACGAGGGCTTTCAAAATGCCGATGTAGCCGTCGTACGCGGCCGCGCGGAGCGGATTTAATGTGCTTCTCCCATCGACGATGCGGTCTTCCACGCTGGCGCCTTTTTCGAGCAGAACCAGTGCGGTCGCCTCCGATCCATCCTGCGTGGCCATGTAGAGCGGCGAGCGGTGCTTGTCGTCGCGCGCGTCGACGTCCGCACCTTTCTCGCACAACACCCGCGCGGCATCGGCGTAACCGTAGAAGGCCGCCATGAATAGAGGCGTGCGCAGCCGGGAGTCGCGCGCATCGATCCGGGCGCCGTGTTCAAGGAGGAGTCCGATCATCTCGACATGGCCTTCCTTGGCGGACTGATGCAGCGCGGTGAGGCCCTCGTTGTCTTGGGCGTGAATGTCAGCGCCTTGTGCGAGCAGCGCACGAGCGGCAGCCAGTTGATTTTCGCGGGCGGCGATTATCAGGGGTGTGAGCCCATGCTTGTCGCGAGCGTCGATGCCGGCACCGCCTTCGTGTAGTTTTTTTATGGATACGACTTGGCCTTCAAGCGCCGCGCGTGAAAGTGCGGTTGCTTGATCGTGCGTGCGGGCGTCGGTGCGCGCTCCGCGGCTTGCGAGCAGATTCATCATCTCGGTCTGGCCGTTGGCCGCGGCGAGCAGGTATGGCGTGGAGCCGTCGTCGGTGATTTTCGCTTCGAGATCGGCGCCCCGATCGATCAACAACCGGGCGATTTCGACGTGTCCGTGAAACGCGGCTACGCAGAGCGGTGTCGAGCCGTCGGCGACCCGCGCATCAACCTTGGCGCCATTCTCCAGGAGCAGACGCACCGCGTCTTCCTTTCCGTGGAAAACGGCCACGAACAGCGGCGTGACACCGGCGGGATCGGTCGCATCGATCTGGCGGGGATCGAGGCGCAGCGCGTTGCGCAAAGTTGTGAGGTCGGCGTTTTGCGCCGCGCGATGAAGCGGAAACGCGGCGCCCGAACCGGGCGATGCGTGCAGCGGAAGAAAGAGCGCGAGGCCGAGGCTGATGACAGCCGTCGTTTGAAAGATGCGGGGGCGGGGAAGTGCGAAAGCGGTCACGACGGAGTTCACGGGTTGAGCCGGGCGTTTTCGGCGATGGCGAGGTCGTTGAGAAATTCTTCGCGGAGCGCCGGGTCGGGGTGTTTTTGCGCATACACGCGCGCGGTATCCGGATTCTCGAGTGCCCATTGATAAAAGGTGTTGTGACGGGCGAGCGTGCGTTGCGCGGGATCGACGATGTTTTCGACGAGGTCCATCGCGATGTCGGGTTGACGCGCGAGCAACGCGGGTTGTTGGGCGATTGCGGCGAAACCGCGGTCGAAGTCGGGATCGGGATCGAGTTGGTTCACCCAGCGCAGGAGCCCGTCCGGATCTTTTTGCGCCCACTTCGGAAGAGCGACGGCGAGGGCGCCGGTGCGATCGGTGCCAGCCGGAAGCGCGTGGGCAAAGTCCGCAAGTTGACGCGGATCGGAGTCAGCCCAGCCCTCGATCACGCCCTTGAGCGCGGCGGTGCGCACGGTCGGGTCTTCGATGCGGGAAAACTCCCGGCGGGCGCGCGCGGGATCGTGCTGCGCCCATTGATAGAACGCGGAATCGAGCAGGAACGACTGGCGGTCAACCATGCGGGCGGAAATGGCGAATTGCGCGGCGGCGTCGAAAGCGCCGGTGCGCTCGACCAGTGCATTGATCAATGTGTGGCCGTACGCGCCCGCCGCGACGGGATCGGCGGAGCATACCTGGAGTCCCACACGCGTGGCTTCGACGGGTTGTTCGGCGGCGCCGGTGAGCACGGCTTCCACGCATTGCATGCGGTCGCCGGTGGTGGATTGAGCGAGCGCCCATTCGACCGCGGCATCGGGGGCGACCGCGCCCCAACCGCGCAGGGCGGCGCCGCGCAGACGGTCTCGCACGAGCCAGTTTTTTTCCGCCAGCGCGAGCTGCAGCGCACGCTGGGGATCGGTGCGCGCGAGCGCTTCGAGCATTGCTTCGCGATCACGCGTGGTGGCGGGACTGACGGGGCGCTGACTCGTTTCGTGCCAACGATCTTCCCAGGAAGGCTGTTCGGTTTTGGAAAACGTTTTTTCCGCCCGGGCGGCGGGTCGCGATGACGATGCGGCGTTTGGTGCGGAACGGGAGGGAGCGGCGAATCGTCCGCCGACATAACCCAGTCCCGCTGCGAGCACTGCCGCGAGTGCTATCACGGGAAAGCGACGCAAAGAACGCGACGGTGATGCCGTGTATTTGTTTTTCGAATACGTCATGATCGATCAATCGTCGGGCCAGAGATCCTGGATCTCGCCGGTAAACGCGGCCTGGTCCTCCGGATTGCTGGCGCTGCCTGCGAAACGCTGGGCGGCGGCGCGGTCGTTTTGCGCCCACTGGCGGAAAACCGAGCGGAGGGTGTCGCGGCGGCGCGTGGGATCGGAGATGCTTCCGGCGAGCTCGATGGCGAGTGCGGGCTGGTGCGTGATAAGCGACTGGAGATTGGCCATGGCTTCGACGCCGGCATCCACATCGGCGGGGCGCCCGGCTTGGGCGATCCATTCCGAGGCGCCTTGCGGATCGCGCTCGACCCAAAGGGGCAGAGCTTCGGCGAGCATCTGGCTGCGATCGACGCCGGAAGGAAGTTGCATCGCGAATTCCGCGACGGCGCGGGCATCGGCCCACGCCCATCCTGCGATCGCTTCGGTCCGGGCGAGATTGCGGGCGGCGGGGTCGGAGATTTTTTCCAGTTCGGCGAGTGCGCGTTCGGGTTGATTACGCGCCCATTGGAAGAAGGTGGATTTCAGGAGAAAGGGGTGTTTCTCGACGCCCATCTCGGTGCTGAAACGCATGGCGGCATCGAAGGCGCCTTGGTCGGCGAGAGCGGTGATCGTGTACTGGCCGTAGTCGGTGCCGAGCGCGGGATCGGAAGCGCAAAGATGGCGAGCGACACGCACGGCTTCGTCGGGATGGCGCGCCGCGCCTTGCAGCAGTGCTTCGACGATCTCGCGGCGTTCGTTTTCAGGTGCGTTGAGCGCCCAAGTGGCGGCCTCGTCCGGCGAGTTTTCGGCCCAACCGCGGAGCGCCGCGTTGCGAAGCATCGCGCGGAGTCGCCAATCCTCCATCGTGTGGGCGAGCGCGAGCGCGCGTTGCGGATCGGTGCGGGCGATTTCTTCGATGAAAGCCGCCAGCTGACGGTTGCGCGCGGGTGTGTTGGCTTCAGCGGTTAGCGCACCCCAACGCGCCTGTATCGCGGGAGCGGGCGAGTGATCGTCTGGTGCCGGCTGGTCTGAAGCGACCGTCGTCGCGACTGGGTCGTGGATGGCCGTTTTCACGCGATCAGCGGAAGCCTGTCGATGCTGGTAGCCACCGAGAAATCCCAGTGCGGCTGCCAACGCACAGACGACGGCACCGGAAAGTGAACGTCTCATAAATGCGAAGAAGGGGCGCGACGCGCAGAGTTGGGGTTTACCCTGCGCGCCGCGCAACGCATGAGCCGTAGCAACCGGCTCGCGCGTGCTTACTAATTACTGGTCAGGTACTGACTCAGTAAGTGAACGCCTGCGAATCGCGGCCATACCACCAGCCGCGACTGCCCGAGAAGTTCTGCACCGTCATGTTACGACGACCGAAACGCGTGCCGGAGGCATCGGTGCGGCCGATCGCTTCCCGCGTGTTTCGGGCGGTGTTGTTGTCGTAGTAGAAGTTACACGTGAACGTGGAACCACCGAGCTGACGGATGTTCTTCAGGCCATTATCCTGCAGGTGATAGTACAGCGTGACCGATGTGGCCGCATTGGCTTGACCGAACTTGTCCGAGGCCGAGTAGGCGGCGCCGCCCGAAACCCAGCAATTGCCGCCGGATTTGACGGTGAACTGGTCTTCGCCGACGTCCTGCCACGTGACTTCGTTCATCGTACCATTGCCGTAGAAGTGACAGCCATCCACGCCGGGGGCGGAGAGCTTCACGTTGCGCAGCCACGACTCAGCGTTGAGGCGGAAGAACGGTTTCTGTCCTTCGCCCTGTCCACCATCGCCCATGCCTGAGGCCTTGATGGTGTTGCCGTTACCATTGTAGGTAGAACCTGCTGGGATAACGATGGTGCTGGTGATGGTGATCGTCGCCGCCGTGGCGGAGGAAACGATCGCGAGGCCGGCTAGGGCTGCGAGGGCGCGCAGAGCGCGTTGACGCATATCTTTCATGTGGGGGTGGGGTTGTTGTTGTTGTGTTTCGTCCACGCGGTGTGCGCGGAAGAAAGTCTGCCAAGAAAGCGGATTCGTTCGGGGACAGGCGAAAGAGCGTTAATCGCAAGTTGGTGTCTCAAGCGATACGTGTCTTCGCACGGACGCGGAAAAATCCGGAAGGTTCCTTGGGCGGGGGTAAGAAATCGGGGTGAAAAGTCGCCGGCCACGGAGGGGGTATGGCGCGATGACAAGTGTCCGTCTCAAAGAAGAGCGGTCCGCTGGCGTCAATCTGTTTGTTTGCCAGAGTTTGCTTTGGAGAAGACGGGCTACTTCAACAAAATCTTTATTGTCTAAATATCAAGTATTTGAACGCGGGTACGATTTTGCTTCTAAGGTTTTTTCCCTAGAGGCACTCGTGGGCACGCCAACGGCGTTTCCACGCTGTGTAAGCAAAAGGCAGCGCGGACTCATCGCCTTTTAATAGTCTGCCACAAGGGCGCGGGCACGTGTGACCTGCCTGTCGTCGATCAGGCGCAGAAACATCTTCACACCGTCGGTTGATTTGCCGCTTTCGTCCCCTAAAAAAGATTAGCCGCCGCGCTCCGTTGGAAACCCGACGGAGAGTCTCATTTTTGACAATGCGCGCTGCGCCGACTTCGACACTTAATGAATCGCTCTGGGAGGATCGAAAAGTGGCCAAGAAGTGGCCAAGTATCTTTTCTGAAATTTCTCAGAAGTTGCGCATCTCGTTGATGGAGATGGCTGCCCGGGCTGGGATCGAACCAGCGACCAAGTGATTAACAGTCACCTGCTCTGCCACTGAGCTACCGGGCATCATCGTTTCGCTGGCTGCTGCCTCGCGAAAGAGGGGCGAAAGGACAGGCGTGGATTCCTTCTTGTCAACGCTCGTTTTTCCGATGGTGGCGAAAATCTTTTCAGGTCCCAAAGTTTTGTTTGCTTCACCGCCCGCCGACCTGTTCTTTCTGCACTCTTTTCCACTACGCCTGCCCTCGATTCCCGGGGTGACAGGGGGAACGAAACCATGAGCCAACAAAAATACACCCTCAATATCTCGTCTCGAGCCAGCACGGGCCGCTCTGCTTCCCGTCGTCTCCGCAAAGTCGATCGCATCCCGGCGATCCTTTATGGCAAGCACACCAGCCCCGAGACCCTCTCGGTCGATGGTCCGGAATTCGGTCGTCTGGTGAAAGCCATCGCCGGCTCCGCGACGCTCGTGGAGCTCCAGCGTCAGGACAACAAAGGCCAGGCGCTCGCCTTCCTTCAGGAAGTGCAACGCGACCCGATCACCGACAAGTACGTCCATGTCGACCTCCAGGAAGTGAAGGCCGATGAGAAGATGGAAATCCGTGTTCGCACGACCATCGTCGGCGAGGCCTATGGCGTGAAGACCCAGGGTGGCGTGTTGGAAACGTCGTCGTTCTTCCTGCGCGTGCGCTGTCTGCCCAAAGACCTCCCCAATGTGGTGCAGGTCGATGTTTCCGAGCTGAAGCTCGGCGAGACCATCAAGGTCGGCGATTTGAAGCCCGTCCCCGGTGTCGAATTCCGCGACCAGAAGAATCAGCCGGTCGTCTCCTGCGTGCAGTCGCAGGCTGAAGAGGCCGCCGCTCCCGCCGCCGCCGCTACTCCGGCCGCCGCTGCCGCCGCCGCTCCCGCCGCCGGCGACAAGAAGGCCGCCGCTCCTGCGGCTCCCGCCAAGAAGTAAGTTTTTCCGTTCGGGCCGGCCGCTTGACCGTTTCCGGCCCGGACGATTGTTCTTTGTATCATGTCGATTTCGCTCGTGGCCGCCCTGGGCAACCCCGGGCGCGAGTACGAACAGACCCGTCACAATCTCGGGTTTATCGTCCTCGACGCATGGGTCCGCCGACTCGGACTCACGTGGCAAAAGCAACGCGCCTATCAGGCCGAGACCGTTCGTTGGGAGCGCGCGCCCGGGCAGAGCCTTCTGCTCGTGAAGCCGCAGACCTACATGAACGAAAGCGGCCGCTCGCTCCAGAGTTTGGGCAGCTTTTATCGCATTCCGCCGACGGCGATGGTCGTTCTTTATGACGACCTCAATATCGAGCTGGGACGCGTAAAGCTCTCGGCCTCGGGCAGCGCCGGTGGACACAACGGCGTCGCCAGCCTGCTCGCCCATCTCGGCGACGGTTTCATCCGTTACCGTCTCGGCGTCGGACCGAAAGAGCCGCCGCAGATCGACATGAAAGACTTCGTCCTCGGAAAATTCACTTCGGAACAACTCACGATCATCGATCAGACCCTCGATCAATATTTATCCGGCCTGCAAATCCTCCTCGACCGCGGGACAGCGCAGGCCATGAACACACTTAACAGAAGAGAGAAACCCAATGAGCCAAAACAAACGTAACTACCGCGCGACTTTCATCCTCGATAACCGCGGCAAGGAAGACTCCATCGACGCCATCCTCGATGGCGTGAAGAACGAGATCGCCGCCGTCGAAGGCGAGATCTCCACCATCGAAAACCTCGGCAAGCGCGACTTTGTCCGCGTGACCGACAAGAAGATCACCGGCGCGACCTACGTGCAGGTGGATTTCGCCTCGCCGTCCTCCGGCCCGGCCGCCCTCAAGGACCGCCTCCGCCTCAACAACAGCGTTTACCGCACCTTCGTCCAGAGCCGCTAAGGTCGGACGCGTGCACGCAGCCCCATGGCCTCCTTCAATCAAGTCATTCTCGTTGGCAACCTGACGCGCGATCCGGAGCTCCGGGTCACGCCGAAAGGCACCGCCATCTGCCAGTTCGGTCTCGCCGTGAACCGCCAGTTCAAGGACGAGTCCGGCCAGACCCGCGATGAAACGACTTTCGTGGACATCGAGGCTTGGGGCAAACAAGGCGAACTCGTCGCCAAGTATCTCACCAAGGGCAGTCCCGCGCTCGTTCAAGGCCGGCTCAAGCTCGACCAGTGGGAAGACAAGCAAACCCAGCAGAAGCGCAGCAAGCTGAAGGTGGTTTTGGAAAACGTGCAGTTTCTCTCCAGCCGTGGCGCTGCCGGCGGCCAGTCGGGCGGCGAAGAAAGTTTCGACCAGTCCGCGCCGGTCGAGCGTTACTCGCCTCCGCAACGCACCCAGCGTCCCGCTCCGCCGCCTCCGCCGGACAACATCGACGAAGACGTTCCGTTCTAAGCGACACCGCGCTCATTTCCATTTGCTGAAAGCGACCCGTTCATCGGGTCGCTTTTTTATTGGGATGACTGCGCGCGTGGTGCCGGGGCGAAGGACATTCCAAACGTGCGGGCGAGGAGCTTCCTGCTGTAGTGAAAAGGTGAATACGGCCAGCAACCCGGGGGCGCCAGTGTCTTTGTTGGCCAGGTGGCAGGCGGACGTTGCGGCGCATGGGTCCGACCGGCGAATTCGCCGGGAGAAGAATCCGTGTTAAGGCGAAAAGGAAACGGGATCGAAATCGGGACCGAACGCGGCGAGGATGTCGGCGCGTTCTTCCGACCGGATGCTGGATGATTTTTCAACGTAGTGTCGTGCTGCGTCGGCATCCGTCTCGGCCCAGTTGTGAACCACCGACGCGATCACCTGAGTTCGCAGTTTGGGCTCCAGAATATTCTCTGCCCACAAAATGGAAACGTGGGGATTTTGGGATGCAGCCGGGCGCGTGGCGATGGACGCGGCCACCCAATCAAGTTCTACAGATGGCTCCAGGTTGCTCATCCAAACGGCTGCCTCGACCGGTTGCGCCGCCACCCAGATCGGAATCGCTTTTGAAAAAGCAAACCGGCGCGACTCCGCATCGGGCAGACTTAACGCGTGTTTGGCCGCCGCCGGCGCGTCGTTGTAGGCCCAGCGAAGCAACACGGCGTGGGTCGCGGTCTTTCTTGTTTTGGGATCACCGAGCTGGGTCGCGTGCGAAAGCGCTTCTTTCGGTGACGCGTTTGCCCAGCGGGAGTACGCATCGCTGACCCAAGTCGCGCGCGACCCGGCTGTGCTGGTTGAGGCAAACTCCGCAGCCGTGCTGAACTGATCCGCACGCGCGAGCGCGGCGAGCAGATAGAGCCCGTAATCGGTGGTGCGGCGTGGATCGCGTTGCGACAAATCGTGAGCGAGCTTGATGGCGTGTTGCGGATCGCTTGCCGCACCGTGAAACACCGAGGCCATCGCCTGGCCGGAGTCGGCTACCGGCTGAGCCGTCACCCAATCGAGAGCCGCTTCGGGATCTGTCTGGCCCCAGCCGCGCATCGCCGCGTCTAGAAAACGAATCCGAAGCGTTTCGTCCCATGTTTCGCGTGCCCACTGCACAGCTCGATGAGGATTCATGCGCGCGAGTGCTTCAATCAGAGATTCCTTGGTTTGGTCCCGCTGCGATTCATCGGCGATGCTTTCGGTTTCCCGCCAAGAGTGTATCCATTTTTCTAATACGATATCGGTCTTGTCTCGCTCCTCTTCTGCGGCTGCAAAAAATGACCTCTCTGTTTTCTGGATACTCGCTTCTGCAGGATTCACATCACGCGCGCTCTGAGTAGTGACGTGTTTGTTGTGCCAGGTCAGCCAGCCCCCGAGGATGAAGGCGCCCCAGAGACTCACGAGAATCCACGGTTTTATGTTCACGGTGCTGCGCTCCGATGTTCGGTTCTTCGCAATGGAGGCGCACCGGTCGGGGTACGCCTCCACGAGGCGAAGTTGTTTTATTGATACGTGACTTCGAGCACCGGCCGGTTGGCGGCGGTGGCGTCATCGCCGCCGTACCATCCGATGTGATCGGCGCTCGCGTTATTGTTGTCGTCAGTGGCGAACGATACGCGGAGCTGAGTGGTGCCTGTCTTGTTGATGAAACCCCGGCCCGTGGCGTTGAGGCTGCCGGTCGAGATGTCGCCGTTGTTGGCCGCGTTGCTCATGGTCGCGACCGCAGTGGCATCCGCCGCGGCCTGGAAATCGGCTGCGGCCAGAGCGGTTGATCCGCCGAAACCGCTGCCGCCGTTGATATCCACATTGCAGGCGCCGAGGATGGTGAACGGATTCGTGCCGGTCAGCTTGCCGCGCTTAAGTTTCAATGTCGCCGACGTGATGACGGCGCCGTCCGGGATGGACGCGGTGTTGAACGACACGATCAGTTTGTATTGCTGGCCCGAGCCCGTGTCGCCGGTTCGCAGGGCGGCGTTGGAGGCGTCGCCTGCCGTGGCTGTGCCGCCGACGTTGGAAGTCTCGGTGGATTCGGTGAGATATCCATCCTCCGCACCGATGGAGGTGAAGGTGACCGTGGTCGGTTGGGTCGTCCCGCCTTGGGGAGTCGCGCTGGCCTGGCTCGAGTTGGCGCTTTCGCCGCTGCTGTTCACCGCGGAGACCACGTAATAGTAGGTCGTGCCGTTGGTGAGCCCTGTATTCACATAACTGATACCGGCCGGCGAAGCGATCGTGGTGTAAGGCCCGCCGCTGCTGGTCGCGCGTTTCACGTTGTAGCTGGTCGCTCCAGACGACGCGTTCCAACTCAGCGAGACCTGCGCATCTCCCGCGGTGGCGTTGATGCCGGCGGGAGTTGGTGGCGGCGTGGCGGTGCCGGATGGCGTGACGGTGATCTCGTCGATGTTGCCGAGATCGGAGCCATTGGATTCGAAACGAAGCGTATTGGCCGAGCCGCTGTTGAGCGTGATGCTGACCGATGTGGTTGCCCACGACGTCCAGCTGCCGGTTGGTGCGAAGGTGATGGGCTGACTGACGCCGTTGATCAGGAGCGCGCCGGTGCGTGTCGAGGAAACTCCCAACGCATAGCGAATGACCAGCGTGGCGGAACCGCCGGCGCCGCCGTTGATGCTGTTGAACTGGGCGAAGCCGCCGCTCGCGGGGAAGTTGGCGAAGCCCGTTCCGTTGAAGCCGGCGTTGTTGGAATCGATCGTCACGCCTCCGCCGTAGCTGCTGCTCTCGACCTGAATCGCGGATGAACTGCCCGAGGTCGGTGTCGCGCTGACTTGCGAAGAGTTTCCGCTTTGTCCTGCGCTGTTCACGGCGGACACCACGTAATAATACGTCGTGCCATTGGTGAGGCCGGTGTTCACGTAGGTCGTGCCCGTAGGCGAAGCGATGGTGGTGTATGATCCGCCGCTGGTGGTCGCGCGCTTCACATTGTAACTGGTCGCACCTGCGGATGCGTTCCAACTCAGGGAAACCTGCGCATTTCCCGCTGACGCGTTCAAGCCGCCGGGCGTCGGGGGGATTGTGGGATTGGTCGGGTTGAGCGGCCGGTTGCCGGCGCCCGCTGTCACGATGCTTTTCACGCTGCCGACTGGATCCAATGTGAAGGCGTAGGGAGGCGTGAATACAGGAAACGTATTCGCCATGAACGTGGGCTGGGAGGCATTGATAAACTGCAGATTGGCCCAGCCGAGCTGGCCATTGCTCGTGCCGCCGTAGTCAGCCCAAGCGCCATTGACGCTTTCGAATACACTGTTTTCGACCCGGATTTTGCATTCCACTCCGACGCCGATGCAGTAGCCGTTACCGACGGCATTATAGTAATTATTATAAATATGGACATGCCCGAAACGGACTCGCGGCATGCGGCCTTCGACGCCGGGTGCGTACCAATTGTGGTGCAGCGTCACGTGCAGTTTTCCCCGGTCGGCGGTCACGCCGTCTCCATTGCCAATCAAGTGGGCAAAGGAGTGCGAATCGGAGTCGGGGAAATGAAACTTCGACCAAGATACGGTCACGAAGTCGGCTTGTCGCACGATTGAGCAGAGCTCATCGGTGCTGCCGTAGAACTCGCACTTGGTGATGAATACATTGGTCGCGCCGGAGATTTCCAAGGTGTCACCGCTCGCCGGTCCGATGGTGAGGTTTTGGAGAATATAATTGGTGCCCTGAATCCTGATCGTGCCGCCGTATAATCCGGATGTATAGTTTGCACCAACGATGGTTTTGTTTGAGCCGATGCTGACATTGCCAACATTGAGGCGTCCGTTGACGACGATGACAGCGGGGGTATTGTTGTTCACGGCGGATTGAAATGCCGCGGCGGTGCTTACGGTGATCGGTGTCGCATTCCCGCCGCCGGTGGTGCCGCCGTTCTGGGTCGCGTAGCCATCGGGCACGGCGATCGTTTGGGCGAGCGATGCCATGGTGGTTCCGATCAGGATCGCGGCGCCGAGAAGTGCCTGGCGGCTGATCGCGCGCAGCCATCCGAAGCGAAACGTGCGAAACTTCTGTGCGGTTTTCAGGAGGGCAGCGGTTGGGCGGGAAAAGCCTTCATGGGCCTGGGTGATTATATTTTCTGGGGTGCCAGCTATTTTCATTGGGGTCGTGGGGTTGGGGGTTGTTCGCTGGAAAATTAGCGGAAGCTTCCGCGCACGAGCACGTGTGGCTGGGCGTTCCATCGCGCGCTAAAGAGGCGCGTCCCTCTCCGCTCTGAGGACGCGAAGCCGGCGTCGTCGCAGGAGATGGGAGGAATGCTCGCGCGCGCAGAGCGACGGGCATGCCCATGATGGCAGGGGTGGCCGGGGCATGAACTTTGGGGTGGGGGCGACCACCCTATCGTGATGCGATGCGTTCAGGCAGTCCCGCGTTTTCAGGACGCTTCATGGCACGGCCAAAGCTCAGCCAGATCCGGAAAGTAGAACGAATCCAAGCTGTATAAAGATCAAACGGCGCGCGCTAGATCGCTTGCGAGTGACGTGTGCTCGAGCCGTCGGCGTAGGCGTCGAAGTGCCTTGCGACGAGTCGCAGCAGCGGCGCACCACGGTCGGTGACGCTCACTTCCTGCGCGGAAAGTTTCACCACGCCATCGGCCGCCATCTCTTCGAGCGATGCGAGTTCTGCCGCGTAGGTGGTGCGAAAATCCACGCCGAGCGCGGACGAGAGTTTCGCGAAATCGAGGCGACGGTCGCACATGAGGCGCATGATGATGTGACGACGACGCATATCTTCAGGCGTGAGACGCAGACCGCGTTGCACGGGCAGACGTCCGGCGTCGAGCGCGGCATGATAGTCGGGCAGGCTGCGCGTGTTTTGAAAATAAACATCCCCCATGGCGGAGATGGCGGACATGCCGAATGCATACACCGAAGCGCCGGCGCGTGTGCTGTAACCTTGGAAATTGCGATGCAGCGTGCCGTCGCGTTGTGCGCGCGCGAGTTCGTCTGCCGGACGCGCGAAGTGATCGAGGCCGATGTCGATGAAGCCGGCGGCGGTGAGCCGCGTGTGCGCGAGCGCCCAGAGCGAAAGACGCTCGGCGGGCGTGGGCAATTGCTCGCGGTCCTCGAAGATTTTTTGCGCGGGCTTCATCCACGGCACATGCGCGTAACCGAAGACGGAAAGCCGGTCAGGATTGAGCTCGAGCACGTCTTCGACGGTGCGCGAAAACGAGTCCACTGTTTGCAGCGGCAGGCCGTAAATCAGATCGACGTTGATCGATGTGAAGCCGGCGTCGCGGAGCCAGGTGACGGCTTGCTCGTTAAACGTGTGCGGTTGGTAACGATGGATCGCGAGCTGCACGCGACGATCGGTATCCTGGATGCCGAGCGATGCACGACGTGCGCCGAGGCGGTGCAAGGACTCGACTTGCGGACGGGACAAACGGCGCGGGTCGATCTCCACGCTGATCTCGGCGTCGGGATCGAACGTGAACGAACCGTACAGGATCTCGGTGAGTCGATCGAGTTGGCGGGCGTTGAGAAAGGTCGGCGTACCTCCGCCGAGGTGGAGCTGCACGACGCGTCGCGAAGAATCAAGCAACGGCCGGTAGAGCGCGATCTCGCGCGCGAGAGCTTCGAGATAACGTTCCGCCGCGGAGCGGTCGCGCGTGATGACCGTCGTGCATCCGCAGTACCAGCAGCGCGATTCGCAGAAGGGCAGGTGCAAATAAAGCGAGAGCGGACGAGGATCGCCGGCGTTGTCGGCGGCGATGGCGTCTTCGGCACGAACGGCCGCGAGATTCGTGGTGAATTGCGTGGCGGGCGGATACGAAGTGTAACGCGGAGCTTGCGCCGTGTATTTGCCGAGCAATGCGAGATCGGGCGCGCAGTGGGAAAGGGGCGCGGGCGGAAAGTGGTCGTCGGCGGAAATCATCGCGGGAAAGGCTGCGGCATGAAGATCGCACATCGGGCGCCGGCATTCTCGGCGGGGATTGGCGGCGACTATGCAGATTTTGCGTTGAGGGCGCGACCGCGCGCCGGGATGATCGGGCGAAGTCCGATGCCGACGATCACGAGCGTGGCCAGCGAGCTGAGCGGCATGAGCACGGCGGCGAAAAGCGGGTGCATATGGCCGGTCACCGAGAGGCCGACGGCGACGCAGTTGTACGCGATCATGAAAATGAGCAGGGCATTCTGCGTGCGCGTGCGCGCATCGTTGGTTTCAAACAACGCACGCACGCCGCCGATGCCGCGACCGAGGAAGTAGAAGTCGGCCTTTTGCTCGAGCAGGCCGCGATGGATCACTGGCGTGCCGCGCACGAGTGCGCGATCGAAGGCGAGGCTGTCGTTGGCGCCATCGCCGAGCATGAGAGAGCGATCGGCTTCGTGCGCTTCGAGCCACCCGGCTTTTTCGCGAGGCGAGCAGCCGCCGATGGCTCGCTCCGCCGGCAAACCAAGTTCGCGGGCGAGACGTTCGACCTTGGCCGGCGCGTCGCCGCTGAGGATCGTCGCGGGGAGTCCGCGTGAGCGAAGCGCGGCGATTTCTCCGCACGCATCCGCGCGGGCGGAATCCACGCACGAGAACGCCGCCATCAGGACGCCGTTGTGCGCCAGCACGGTTTCGTTGTCTGTATTGGCAACTTGAATACGACTGTGCAGCGCCCAGTCGGGCTGTCCGAGCCGCCAGCTTCCAAGTTCGAGGCCGCTGCCCACGATCTCCCTTGCTTCACCAGGAGTGCGCGTGGTGTGGCCGAGCGCGAGCAATTCGCCCAGAAGACAGCGGCTGACAGGATGCGGGCTGTCGGCGACAAGCGTGAGAAGCGCGGAACGGGCTTCGGTTGACAGCGAGCGCAGCGCGTCGGGATTGCGCAGTTGAGGCGTTTCGAGCGTGAGCGTGCCGGTTTTGTCGAAGACGAGATGACGCACGCGATTGAGGCGCGGCCACAGATCGGGCGAGCGCACAAACACCCCGCGCCGGCGCAGCATGACGGTGGCGATTTCGTCGGTGAGCGGCACGGCGAGACCGAGCGCGCACGGGCAGGAGACAACGAGCACGGCGGTCACGACCGCGCCCGCGCGAATGAGATCACCGGTTGTCCACCACCAGATGAGCCCCGAGATCGCGGCGGAGGAAAGAATCGCGATCAAATAACCCTGGATGATGCGCTCGATGAGACGGTGGCGAAACGCTGCGCGGGAAACGGGTTTCAACAGCTCGGCGAGCAGGGAACCTTCCCACGCCTGCGTGGCGACGAGGCGAACTTCCTGACGCGAAAGATTCTCGGCGCCGGCGGGGATGCGTTCGCTCGCGCGGAAAAGACGCGGCTCGGCTTCGCCATTGATCCACGCGAGGCTGAACGACGCCTCAAGACTCGCGAGCGCACTGTTGACCGGAACGGTTTGTCCCGCGGCGACGCCGAAATGCTGGCCGGGCTTGAGCTCCTCCGGCGGAATTTCGGTGAAGGTGTTGTCGGTCTTGTACACACGCACCCGCGGCGGAGCCGGTTGCTCGGCGAGCAGGCGACGCTGATTGCGTTCGACCGCGGCGGTTTGCGCCCAGCGACCGAGCAACATCAGCACGATGAAACCGCTGACGAAATCGAAGTATTGGTAGCTCTCGTTTTGCGTGAACCAGCCGTAGCAGGAACCTAAATACGCGCCGACGATGCCGAGCGCGATCGGCAGATCGATGTGCAGCACGCGCTCGCGCAATGCCTGCACGGCGCGGCTGAGAAAATAGCCACCACCTGCGAGCAAGCTGAAGGTGGCGAACACCATCGCGAGCGTGGAGAACAGATGCGCGTAGCGATCCGCTGCCTCGAGGCCGAAGTAAGCGGGCAGCGCGAACAACATCACGTTCATCGAAAACGCGACGCAGAGTCCGAGACGCCGGACGAGTTGATGACTTTCCGAGTGACCGCCGGCCGCGGCGCGTCCGGGGCCGATGAGATAGTTGAAGCGCTGAAGCTCGGTGGCGAAGGCCGGTGCGTCGAACTGGCCGCGAATCCAACTGATGCGGCACTGACCCGTTTGCGCGTTGATCTCGATCGTGCCCGCGCCGGTTTGGCGCGCGAAGACGCGTTCGATCAACCACACGCAACCGACGCACGAGATGCCTTGGATCGAAAGCGTGAGTGACGCGGTGCGTGCATCGCCAGCGGCCCGGTCGGCGTCGGCTTGCAGCGAAGCGAGCCAGCCATGATCGCGCGGAGCGGCGACCGCTTGTTCGGCGGGATCGGTGACGGTGTCCTTGATCCGATAGTACGTTTCCAGGCCGCTGTCGTGGATCAGCCGATACACGTAGGCACAACCGGAGCAGCAAAACTCGCGCTCGAACGACGGCGAGCCGCAGTGAAGACAAACGTGCTGGGCGGCACCGGCCTTGGCGGAAGGCCGCGAACGCGGGCGAGGAGCGGTGGCGGTCGAGGTGCTCATGCGATCAGCAGATGAAGTTTTCGAGCGAAGGCCCGTCGAAGCCGAACGCGCTGCGCATGCGCCAGAGCATCACGCCGGCGGCGATGAGCGCGAGGGCGGTCTGCATGCGGGTGAGTGTGCGCGGTGAGAGTTTCTGGCGGAGCCAGCCGTAGCGGGATTGCGCGAGCCAGAGCAGCGGCAGTGTGCCGAGTGCAAACGCCAGCATGAACTCCGCACCGCGCAGCGCGGAGCCGGAGAACGCGGCGATCGTGAGGATGAAATACAACGGCGCGCACGGCAGCAGCGGCGTGGCGAAACCGAGACCGGCGGCGGCGGTGAGACGCGAACGGCCGCGCAGCGATTGTTGAAAGCGCCATTGGAAACGCGTGAGCCACGCAAAGCGCGGCAGACGTTTATCGAGGCGAAAGGCGATCAGGATAAAAAACGCGGCGAACAACCACGGACCGATGCGCAGCGGAGCGCCGTCGAAGGCTTGCAGGGGCGCCTTGCCAAGTCCGCCCACGACGAGGCCGAGCAGCGTGTATCCAAAAATTCGAGACGCTTGATAGACGGTGTTGATGGTCGCGGGATCGGCGCGATCGCCTCGCGCGGGTGCGAGTGCGCACGCGAGCGGACCGCACATGCCGACGCAGTGCAGACTGGTGGTGAGACCAGCGATGAAGGCGGCGGCGGGCGTGCTGATGCTGGCGAGTTCCATATCAAGGAGCGTCAGCGGGCGCGGCCGGAGCCGGCGGATTTTTATGCGAGAGCGGCACCTCGGCCACGCGGTTGCGCGAGGCGATCGAGAAGAGCACGGCCCAGGAGGCGAGCAACACGGCGAAGGCGATGCCCACAGCTATCCAGAGCGAGGCGGATTTCGATTTCATGGCGTCGCGGGTTTTTTCAGCAACGACGGCGACGGACCGACGACGTTGATGGTCTGCGTGAGCGTGAAAGCGCCGTCGGGGTCGGCGATCGTCACGGTGACGGACGCCGGTCCTTGGTAGTTTGCGAGCGGAACCTGCACGATGAGCGGGCGGACCTCTTCGGCGAGCGGTGCGAGTTCGACGGGAACATCCCAGCCGCTGACGATCATCGACGCATCGGAGAGCGAGAGGGCGAAGCGTTGGGCGTGATCGCGCTTGTTGACGAGGCGCACGAGGAATTGATTGCGCACGAACTGCTCGTCCACGAAGTACGGTGCACCGCCGAGACGCGTGACCTGGACATTGGCGGGTTGCATGCGGGAGAACGCAAAGGTTGCCACCGCGGCGCCGACGACGAGGAGCGCCACATACATGAGGATGCGCGGGCGGATCCAGCGGGTTTTTTCTCCGCGAAAACCGGCGAGCGAATCGTAGCGGATGAGGCCGGTGGGACGGTTGACCTTCGTCATGACCTCATCGCACGCATCGATGCACGCGGCGCAGCCGATGCACTCGAGCTGGAGTCCCTGGCGAATGTCGATGCCGGTGGGGCAGACGCGCACGCAGCGGTTGCAATCGATGCAGGCGCCGGCGTCGGGAATGCCGAGTTTGCCGCGCGGTTCGCCGCGAGTGGTGTCGTAGCCGACGATCAACGAGTGGTCATCGATGAGCGCGGATTGGAGACGACCGTACGGGCAGATGATGAGGCAGAGCTGTTCGCGGAACCACGCGAAGTTTCCGTAGAGAATCGCGGTGAACAAGGCGACGAAGACAAAGGACGCCCAATGCTCCGCGGGCGCTTCGTGCATCATTGCCCAGAGCTGTGGAATCGAAACGAAGTACGCGAGAAAGAGGTGGGCGATCGTCGCCGAGACGAGAACGTAGAGAATATGTTTCCCACCACGGCGGATGACTTTGGTCGCGGTCCATGGCGCGGCGTCGAGCGCGCGGCGCGCGGTGGCATCGCCTTCGAAGAATCGTTCGATGCGACGATAAACCTGATCGAGAAAAACAGTTTGAGGGCAGGCCCAGCCGCACCAAACGCGACCGAGAAGCGCCGTGATAAAAAACAAACCAAAGCCGAGGCCGGTAATGCCGAAGAACAGCATCCAGATATCCTGAAACGCAAAGGTGAGACCGAAGAGGTGGAAACGACGCGCAGCGATATCGAGGAAGATGGCGGGATGTCCGCCGATCTTGATCCACGGCAGCGAGAGATAGATCGCGATCAGCAACCAGCCGGACCAAACGCGCGCGCGGGTGAAACGACCACGGACATCGGCCGGATGGAGATAACGACGTGAACCATCGTCGCGGATGGTGGTGACGGCGTCGCGCGTGGGACGCGCGAATGACCATTGACCATTGACCATTGACGATTGCGAACGCGTTTTTTGCGGCGGGTTCGTGTTGTCTGAATCATTGGTCATTGGTCAATGGTTCACTGGTTATTCCGCGCCGGCGGGCGCGGTGTGATGGCTCAGGATGAACGCGACGACTTCATTAACTTTCTTGGTGCCGAGCATGGGACCCCATGACGGCATGCCCTTGGCGGGAACGCCTTCTTCGACGGTCGTGATCAACTGAAGCGGCTGATTGCCGTGAAGCCATTCGTTATCCACCAGGCTGGGACCGATGCCGCCGTTGAGCGAATCACCGTGGCAGCTGGCGCAGGTGGATTTGTAGGTGGCGGAGCCGGGGTTGGTGAAGGCGGCGTTGCGGCTCATTTTCCACAACGTGTCGTCATCGCGCGAACCGGCGTCGGCGAGTCTGATGGCTTCGATGCGCGCGAGATCGCGGCGGAGTTCGTCCTCGTCGTTTCGATTGCCGAACGTCTGGCGGTCGAACCAATACACGATGGCGAAGGCGATGGCACCGTAGAACGTGAGCAGCCACCAGTTGGGCAGGCGGCGGTCATATTCGGCGATGCCGTCGAAGACGTGGTGCCGGATGGGATCTTCCTTGGGATCGCGAGGAGTTTCAGGCGTCATGGCTGGAAAGCGCTTTGGGCGAGGAGTCGAACGGGAGCTGGGCGAGCCGGTCGATCTGCCCGCGTTTCATGCGCAACGCGCGCCAGGCGAAGGCGGCGTAGATCGATGCCGAGGTGATGAAGGCAATGATCGTGAAGATGCTGACCCAGTGGTCGAAAAGGAGGCGGCGGAACATCGGAAGAGTGAACGGTGAAGGGTGAGTGGTGAATGACGGCGCGGGATGGTCACCGCGTCGTGGGTCATTCGTGCGAAGCGCGCATTATTTTACGGAGGTGACGGTTTCCGGGGCGGCGGATTTGCCGAGCGTCTGGAGGTAGGCGATGAGCGCGATGATCTCGCGATCGGCGGGAACGTCGTCGCCCTTTTCGCGGAGTTTCGCGGCGATGATGCCGGATTGGAAACGCACCTCGTCGGCGATCTCCTCGGGCGTCATTTCCGGGTAGGGGACGCCGAGGGTACGCTGGACGTTGATCTTGTTGTGCAACGAATCGACATCGACGGTGCGCTCGGCGAGCCACGGATAGTTGGGCATGTTGGAGTCGTCGCCCGAAACCGCGCGCGGATCCATCATGTGGCGGTAGTGCCAGGTGTCGTCGTATTTGCCGCCGACGCGGGCAAGATCGGGACCGGTGCGCTTGGAGCCCCATTGATAGGGGAAGTCGTAGATGGATTCGCCGAGGCGCGAGTAGTCACCGTAGCGGAGCACGTCGGGCACGAGCGTACGGATCATCTGCGAGTGGCAGTTGTAGCAACCCTCGCGGACGTAGATGTCGCGGCCGGCGAGTTCGAGCGGTGTATAAGGAATCTGGATACGGTCTTCGACGTTGGCGGCGCGGTGGATCAACGTGGTCGGGATGATCTGGATGAGACCACCGGCGGCGACGGCGATGAAGGTGAGGATGGTGAACGGCATGACGTTCACGATGAGCTTGTCGTACCAGGCGCCCCACTCAGCGTCGCGGGCGCGGAAGTGGGCAAAGGCGAGGATGACGCAGACGATGGTGCCGAAGAGGCCGCCAAGCATCACGAGGTCGCTGCCGAAGAGCCAGGCGCAGGCGAAGAGTGAGGCGAAGACGGAGAAGAGGACGGGCGGGTTGATGAAGGCGGCGCCGAAGCGGAGGCGCGCATCCGCGGGTTTGTCCTCGATGAAAACCTCGATGGAACTGTCCACGGGTTTCGCGCCGCGCAAGGTGCGGACCAAGTTGTAGGCGAGCAGGACCCAGCCGACGAGGTAGAGGCCGCCGCCGATCACGCGCATGAGCATCATCAGGCGGATGGAGTTGAGCGTCTCGAGGAAGTTGGGATACGCGAGGACGGTGCCGTTCTCCGTGGTGGCGCCGAGCATGAGGCCTTGGGTTATGCCCGAGGTCCACATGGCGGCGACGTAGAGGAGGATGCCGACGGTCCCGAGCCAGAAGTGGAGATTGGCGAGGCCCTGCGAATGGAGCGGCTTGTTCCAGAGGCGCGGAACGAGCCAGTAGATCATGCCCGCCGCCATGAAGCCGTTCCAACCGAGAGCGCCGGCGTGCACGTGGCCGATGATCCAGTCCGTGTAGTGGCCGAGCGCGTTGACGGCCTTGATGGAGAGGAGCGGTCCCTCGAACGTGGCCATGCCGTAGAAGGTGATGGCGGCCGCGAAAAATTTGAGCACGGGCTCGGTGCGAACTTTATCCCACGCGCCGCGGAGTGTGAGCAGACCGTTGAGCATGCCGCCCCACGACGGAGCCCAGAGCATGAGCGAAAACGTCATGCCGAGCGCTTGCAGCCAGCCGGGGAGCGCGGTGTTGAGCAAATGGTGGGGGCCGGCCCAGATATAGACGAAAACCAGCGACCAGAAGTGGATGACCGAAAGACGGTAGCTGTACACCGGACGTTCCGCGGCTTTCGGAACGAAGTAGTACATGATGCCGAGGATCGGCGTGGTGAGGAAGAACGCGACGGCGTTGTGGCCGTACCACCATTGCACGAGCGCGTCCTGCACGCCTCCAAAAATTGGATACGAGTGGAGCAGGCTGGTGGGAATCGAGAGGTGGTTGACGATGTAGAGCATCGCCACGGTGATGATCGTCGCGATGTAGAACCAGATGGCGACGTAGAGCGCGGGCTCGTGACGACGCGCGAGCGTCCAGAAGAAGTTCACCGCGAACACGACCCAGATGCCGGCGACGGCGATGTTGATGGGCCAGATGAGCTCGGCGTATTCCTTGCCGCGGCTGAAGCCGAGCGGGAGCGTGATGGCGGCGGCGACGATGATGAGCTGCCAGCCCCAGAAGTGCACTTGCGAGAGGAAATCGCTCGCGAGGCGCGCCTTCACGAGACGCTGCGTGGAGTAGTACACACCGGCGAACATCATGTTGCCGACGAAGGCGAAGATGACGGCGTTGGTGTGCAGCGGACGCAGCCGGCCGAAGGTCAGCCAGGGCAGGTCGAAGTTCAGCCGCCAGTAGTTGAGCTGGGAGGCGACGATGACGCCGACGAGCATGCCGACGATGCCCCACACCACGGTGGCGATGAGGAACTGCCGGACGATCTTGTCGTTAAATTCGAGCGTGATTTTGCGATCTTGCATGGAACGAAAGGCGGGCGGTGAAACGGGTGCGGCCACTCAGCGGTGCTCGCAATTGTCGCCGCGCGAGCACGCGTGGCGGTGCTCGCAGCGTTTGCGGCGCGGTTTCGAAAAATCGATGACCACGGGCTCGTCCTTCGCGGATGCAGGCCGGGTGTTCTCCTCCAGCAGGGGCAGCAGCGCCTCGGACTCCGAGCTGCCGAAACGGCGGCGGGCCTGTTCGCGCGCGAAGAAGACGATGAAGGTGAAGGTCAGGCAGAGGCTGATGACCAGGGTGAGCGGGACGATGTCCATGTCTGGGCGTGTGTAGTTGAAAACAGGATACGCGAAGCCCCTCAGGAGCGCGCGAGGCGGGCCGGGCGGTTTTCTGTCGAGGATCGTGAAGCCGGAGAGGCGACTGTACTCATGCCCGACACGTTACCGCTTGGGGCCGGCGGCGGCTGCGCGAGGGTTGGCGTCCGTTGCGCGTTTTTTGTCTTACTGCGCGTTTTCCGGCCAAAGTACGCATAGCGTTGGGCAAACTGTGCGGAGCGGGGCTGCGTGGATTCTGTCATCCTGATCGTGTGCGACAGCGCATCCTTTGTCTTCTCACCGACCGGCGAACCGACTTGAAAAGCGAGTGGGCGACGCGTCTGCGCACGGAGCCGGTTCGCAGCGCACTGGGGCATCCGGACATCCTCACCTACATGATGGATGAGACGCTCGATCAACTGACGGATCTGTTGCTGCGCCGCCAGGCGGTGCGCGTGCGTCATCCGGGCGATTTCGAAAGCCGCTGCCGGTGTCACTTCAATCCGTTGCTCGCGTATTTCACGACGGGGCTCGATGCGCTGCTGACGATCCTCGCACAAGAATCGGCGCTCGATGAACCAGCGCGTGCCGTCGCCGGTGCGTGGTGGGGACTGCTGGCGCAGCGCGAAGTGGATGCCGTCTGCGGGGCCTGTGTGCGGCCCTGCGCGCAACCTTATCCGCCGATAAAAAAACTGCTTACGCCGACGCCGCTGTCTGGTGAAGGCGGTCGCGGTAAGTCGTAGGCGACTCTCCGGCGATGCGCCGGAAAACGCGGTTGAACTGGGAGAGCGACTGGAAACCGACTTCGTACGCGGCTTCGCTGATGCGCTTGTTTGGATTGAGCAGGAGATTCTTCACTTTTTCGACGCGGATGCGCGCGAGATAATCGGTGAAGGTGAGGCCCGTGGCCTTCTTGAACATCTTGCAGAAATAGAAGGCGCTCATGTTGACCTGCCTGGCGACATCCTCGAGGGAGATTTCCTCCGAGAACTGGTCGGCAATGAAGGAGCGGGCGCGGGCGATGGCGGGATTCTCGGCGTTGTTTTCCTGGACGGTGAGCTGGTTGCTCAGCGCGGCGAGATGCTGGGCGAAGATGGTGAGCAGCCGCAGGATCGCTTCGTATTGTTTTTTGGATACAACGCGGGTCTGGAAGAACGCTTCCTCGAGTTTCTTCAAGTCCACCTCGGTGCCCCATTTGAGGACGTTGCGGGTGGTGGTCGCGAAGGTCTTCGCATTCGGCTTGTGCAGGAGGATCTGACCGGTCTGGAGGAACGCGATGAGGTTGTCGCCCACGCGGATGGGCACGGCGGAGTCGCACAAACCGGCGAAGCATTTCAGCGTCTTGGGTTCGAGGGAGGCCTCCTCCTCGACCTTGCGCTGCAACTGAAGGCAGGCGGCGCAGGATTGGTTGCTGCGGGCCATGAGTGAGCAGAACGGATTTTCGTTCGGATCCCCGTGATGCGGGAGATTGAAGGACTCGATGGGCCGCAAGTTGATGGGCAATCCGGTCGTGTCGCGAAACGCCTGTTCGTAGTCACGGTAAATCTGCGAGCGTTTCAATTGCTCGACCAACAAACGGCTGCGTTTGACCGGGTCTTCCGTGGACATGCCGCATAGTTTTATAGGATGCGCGTCCAAATCAATGCAGAACAAAAAATGCGGGGCCTCGAAAGGCCTCCGAATGGGGTAAAACGCGATTTAGCAATGCCGCTTCTCGCGTCGATACGACGCGCTTCATTTTGCGCGGAGGCGCAAAAATGCGCTCAAGAAATCTCGCGAAGCAACGATACCTCGTGCGCGGCGTATGCCTTTTCGGAGCCATCGGCGCCGGTCACGAGAAGACGGCCTTCGGCATCGATGCCGTGGAAGTGCGCGATGATCGGCAGGGAGGCGTCGTGGAGCGTGAGAGAGACGTCGCGCGGCAGCAAATAACGCGCGCTCAGATCGTTGGCGATGGGACCGAAACCATCGCGCATGAGGATCGCATGCATGTCGCGCAGCGCGTCCAGCATGAGTCGCGCGACATCGTCCACCGACGGTGCGGACGGGATCAGCGCGGCGAGCGAAGTGGTCTGCCCGGCGAGGGAAAAATCCGCGGCTTCCGGGCGGTTGTGGACGTTGAGGCCGAGGCCGACGACAGCGGTTTCCGCGGAGAAACGTTCCAGAAGCAGACCGGCGAGTTTGCGCGGACCCACGAGGATGTCGTTGGGCCAGCGCACGCGCAGATTGTGCACGCCGAGGCGCGTCAGTGCACCTGCGACGGCCCAACCCGCGGCGAGCGGAAGAATGGCCCAGCGCGCGGCTGGTCCGGGCGCCGGCAGCACGGCGGAAATCCAGAGGCCGCCGGGATCCGAGATCCAGTGGCGGCCAGTGCGTCCGTAGCCGCCGGTCTGGACCTTGGCGCGCACCGCGTGCCAGGCAGGCCGTTCGCGCGCGATGCGGTTGGTGGAGTCGAGCGTGTCGAAAGTTTCGCACGACCACGGCGGAGTGTCGCTGTCGCGACGCGCGTCATATGTCGTGGAAATTTTCATGCAGGATTCTCCGGTCAGATCATGCCGAGTCCCTTGAGGACGGAGAGCATGATGGCGGCGGCCATGACGGAACCGATCTGGCCGCCGGTGTTGGCGCCCATGGCGTGCATGAGGAGGAAGTTCTGGCGGTTCCAGCGCTGGCCTTCGTTCTGCACGAGGCGTGCGGCCATCGGATACGCGGAGATACCGGCGGCGCCGACGAGCGGGTTCATTTTTCCACCGGAGAGATAGTACCAGAGCTTGCCGAGCATGACACCGCCGACGGTATCGATCACGATGGCGACGAGGCCAAGTGCGAAGACCATGAGAGTCTGCGTGGTGAGGAATGTGGCGCCCGCCATGGTGCCGCCGACCGCGAGGCCGAGGAACAGCGTGGCGATGTTGGCGATCTCGTTTTCGCTGGCCTTGGTGAGGCGCTGGACGGCGCCGGTGACCTTCATGAAGTTACCGAGCATGACCATGCCCATGAGGGGAAGGCCCTTGGGCGCGACGATGCCGGTGACGATGGTGACCACGATCGGGAAGGCGATGAGCGCCGCTTGGGAAACCTTGCCGGAGACCGGGGGCATCTTGGTGGCGCGCTCCTTTTCGGTGGTCAGCATGCGCATGATCGGCGGCTGGAGAACTGGCACGAGCGCCATGTACGAATACGCGGCGACCGCGAGCGCACCGACCATCGAAGGATCGATCTTGCCGAGACCGGCGAAGAGGTTGGAAACGTAGATCACGGTCGGGCCGTCGCACGCGCCGATCGAGGCCACGGCCACGGCGGCTTCGCGCGGGAAGCCGAGGAGGAGCGCGAGGATCAGCGTGCAGAAGATGCCGATCTGGCCGGCGGCGCCGAAGAGCAACAGCTTCGGGTTGGCGAGCAACGGTGTGAAGTCCGTCATCGAGCCGATGCCGATGAAGATGAGCAGCGGGAACAATTCGTTGCCGATGCCGAAGTCATACATCGTTTTCAGCACACCGCCTTGATCCATGAGTTCGCTGAGCGGCAGATTCGCGAGGAGACAGCCGAAGCCGATGGGGAGCAGCAAGAGCGGCTCCACGTCCTTGGCGACGGCGAGATAAAACATCACGCCCGCGATCGCGATCATGATGAGGCTGGAGCCATCGAGGTGAAGGAACCCCTCGGCCAAGCCCTGAAGTCCGGAAAGAAATGCGTCGAGCATGGCGGTGGATCAGGCTTGAGGTTTGTTGTTGTTTTTGGGCGGCGGCAGGAGCGCGGTGAGTCCGCGGATAAACAGCGTCAGCAGCCAGAGCGTCAGCAATGTGCCGCCCATGCCGACGACGAGCATGGTGAGTCCGAAAGTGAATGTGCTCATGGTGGGATCAGTTGGAGTGCGAGGGTGATTCGGCGGCCGCGGGGAATGCGCGATTGTGCCAGATGGAAAAGAGGATGGAGCCGCCGAGCAGCGCGCCGATCACGAGCAGCGAGACGGAGGAGTGGCTCTTGAACCAGAGTTCCACCGGATGATAGATGCCTGCGAGCATCTTGGCCCCGATGAAGAAGAGGATGAGGCTCACGCCGTGCTTGAGGAATTTGAACATCCCCATGATGCCGCGCAGCGCGAAGAACAGGGAGTTGAGGCCGAGCACCGCGAAGACGTTCGACGTCAGCACGACGAAGGGATCCTGTGTGATGCCCATGATCGCGGGGATCGAATCGAGCGCGAAGAGCACGTCGGTGCTGCCGATCACGAGGAACACGAGAAACAGCGGTGTCACGCAGAGCAGGCCGTTGTGGCGGGTGAACAACCGGCGGCTGCCTTCGCCGTCGCTGTGCACGCGCAGGAAGCGCGAAGCGAGGCGGTGCAGGATGTTGCTCTCGGGATTCACCTGATCGTTTTCGTCCGAGGTGAGCATCTTCCACGCGGTCCACAGCAGCAGCGCGCCGAAGATATAGATCAACCAGTGGAACTGGTGGAGCAGCGCGATGCCGAACATGATGAACGCGATGCGCAGCAAGATCGACAGATAGATGCCGAGCTTGATGAGCTTGGGTTGCGCGTTCTCGTGCACACCCATCATCGAGAAGATGAGGATGAACACGAAAAGGTTGTCCACCGAGAGCGAGTACTCCGTGAGATAACCCGCGATAAATAGTACCGACAGCGAGCGGCCCTCGGGATGCAGGAAATAGATCGCGCCCGAAAATGAGAGTGCGACCGTGATCCATAATCCCGTCCATCGCAGGGCTGATTTCACCCCCACAGGCGTTCGTCTATGTGTGACGACGAACAGGTCCACCGCCGAAACGACGACGAACGTTATCCAGAAAATGATCCAGAGGAGTGTCAGGGAGTTCATGGGGAAGCTGGGGACGGAAACGGCCCGCTAGCGGACCTTGTGGGAGTGGAAAATCTGGCGGCGGCCTTCGAGCGACCACATCGCCTCGTGTCCGGGCATCGCGGCAACCGGCGTGACGCCGATGACGCGTCCGCGACCGTTGAGTGCGACGTGCACAGCGGCGGCGATCACCGCGAGGATCTCGGGCGAGGGCGCATCCGTGCCGGCGGATTGTGAGGTGGCGGCGGCGCGCGAAGCGACCGGCGCAGGTGAAGCGGCGGACGCCGGTTTCGATTCGAGCGCCTCGACGCGGGCGCGCAGAGCGCTCAGCGACTTGGCTACGAAGATCAGCACGCCGCCGAGGATGATCAGCAACGCGGTGGGCACGCTGATGGGACTGGCGGCGGGTGCCTCTTCGGCGATCTGGCCGAGAAGCGGTGCTGCGGAGGTGAGAAGCGCGAAAGACATGGTGAAATTAAAAAGAGATCGGAGAGAGAGGTGGCGGGGGGCGCGGCCGCGTCGTCAGGACGGCGGCCGCGCGGAGTTTTTGGATTCGCGGGTGAGAGCCAGGAGGCAAAGGCCGGCGAGCGAGAGGAGCTGCACGAGCGCGCAAAGCGTCTCATCGAAGAGATCGCCGCCGCTCGCGAACAGACACACCATGCCCAGACCGGACAGGGCCGAGAGCACCAGCAACGCCCAGCTGGCATGGACGATGAGCGGATGCTTTTTCATGGCTCAAAACCCTCAGGCGATGTCCACCAAGGCCTGTCCTTCGTCCACGCCGTCGCCTGGATTTACGTGGATCGCGCCGACCTTGCCGGCTTTGTGGGCGTACACGTATGTGTTCATTTTCATGGCTTCGATGGTGACCACTTGATCGCCCTCAACCACGGCCTGGCCGGGTTTGACATCGATCGAGACGACCTTTCCGGCGAGCGGGCTGGTGAGGGCGCCGGCGCCGGCGGCCACGGGAGCGGCTGCTGCCGGAGCAGGAGCTGGCTGTGCGACAGGTGCCGGTGCGGCGGCGACGGGAGCCGCGGCAGGAGCAGCCACAGGCGCTGGCGCCGGCGCGACCGGGGTTCCCTGATCGAGGATTTCGACCAGCACTTCGTATGTTTTGCCTTCGATGGTAACGCGCAGTTTTTTCATGATTTTTCTTTAAGGGGGCTGAGGGATTAGAGCGGGATGTTGCCGTGCTTCTTCGGCGGACGGGTCTCGCGCTTGGAGAGGGTGTTGCGTAGTGCCATGGCAACTACAGCGCGGGTTTGCGCGGGCTCGATCACGTCGGTGATCATGCCCTTCGACGCGGCTTCGTACGGGGACGCGAACTTGTCGCGGTACTCGGTGGCGAGCTGGGTCTCGCGTTCCTTGGCGGCCTTCGGATCCTCGATCGCGGAGAGCTCCTTTTTATAAAGGATCTTCACCGCGCCCTCGGCGCCCATGACCGCGATCTCGGCGGTGGGCCAGGCGAAGACCATGTCGGCTCCCATGTCGCGACTGCACATCGCGAGGTAGGCGCCGCCGTAGGCCTTGCGCATGATCACGGTGATCTTCGGCACGGTGGCGGCCGCGTAGGCGAAGAGCATCTTCGCGCCGTGACGGATGATGCCGCCGCGCTCCTGCGCGAGGCCGGGCATGAAGCCGGGCACGTCCACCAGGGTGACGAGCGGGATGTTGAAGCAATTGCAGAAGCGGATGAAGCGGGACGCCTTGTCCGACGAGTCGATGTCGAGCGTGCCGGCCTTGACCATCGGCTGGTTGGCGATGATGCCGACCACGATGCCTTGTATCCGCGCAAAACCTACAACCATGTTCTTGGCCCATTCGCGCTGGACTTCGAGGAAGTCGCCGTCGTCCACGAGGCGCGCGATGACCTTCAGTACATCGAGCGGGGATTTCGCATCCGCGGGCACGAGGTCGTTCATGCCGGCATCGGGCTCGATCGCGGTTGGGGCGCCAAGGCGATGGGGCGGATCCATCACGTTGTTTTGCGGGAGAAACGAGAGCAGGCGGCGCGAGAGCGCGAGCGCGGCGGTGTCGTCTTCGGTGATGAAGTGGATGTTTCCGCTGACGGCGCCATGGGCGTCGGCCGTGGCGAACTGGTCGAGCGAGGCGGTCTGGCCGGTGGCGGCCTTGATGACCTCGGGGCCGCAGATGAACATGTTGGCGTTCTTCCGCGTCATGATGAGGAAGTCGGTGAGCGCGGGGGAGTACGCCGCGCCGCCGGCGCAGGGGCCCGCGATGATCGAGACCTGCGGCACGACGCCGGAAAGCAGCACGTTGTGGAAGAACACCTGGCCGTAACCGGAGAGCGATTCGTCGCCTTCCTGGATGCGCGCGCCACCGGAATCGTTGATGCCGATCACCGGCATGCCGGCTTGCGCGGCGTAGCGCAGGAGATCGCAGATTTTCTTGGCGTGGATGCGTCCGAGCGCGCCGCCGCCAACGGTGAAGTCCTGCGAGAACGCTGCGGCGGGGCGTCCGTCCACGTAGCCGATGCCGGTCACGACGCCGTCGCCCGGCATCGCTTTGCCGGCCATGCCGAAATCGTGGCAGTCGTGCTCGGCGTGCATCCCCATTTCCATGAAGGTGCCGGGCTCGAAGAGCTGTTCCAGACGCTGACGCGCGGTGAGCAGTCCTTTCTTGTTGCGGGCCTCTTGCTTGTCGGCGCCGCCGCCGGCGAGGGCGAGGGCAGTCCGCGCGCGTAGTTTTTCTAGCAATACGGGATCTATGGGCATGACGTTGAAAAAAGGTTAGCTGTTCTTGGGTGCGCAGAATTCGGTGAGCACGCCGTGGGTTGATTTGGGGTGGAGGAAGGCGACCAGCTTGCCGGCGGCGCCCTCGAAAGGTTGTTCATTGATCAGACGGCAGCCGGCGTCCGCGGCCTGGCGGAGCTGGCCATTGATATCATCCGTCGCGAACGCGACGTGGTGGATGCCTTCGCCGTTTTTCTCCAAAAACTTGGCAACGGGGCTGTCGGGCGACGTGGGCTCGAGGAGCTCCAAGTGCACCTCGCCGACGGTGAAAAACGCGGTGCGCACTTTCTGCGAAGGCACTTCCTCGCGATGTTCACAACGCAGTCCGAGCGTTTTTTCGTAATAGGTCACGGCCTCGTCGAGCGAGCGGACCGCGATTCCGAGATGGTCGATTTTAGTTATCATGATGGAGGTGCGATCGGAAAGGTTGCGGGAACGGCGATGAGTATTCCCGCGATCCAAAAACCTCGCTCCGCATCGATTGCCGAAGAGTGAGCGTCCTTTGACAAAATCTGCGGAGCGAGGGATGCGGTGCGTCGCTAAAGTCTGCTCATCCCTCAGGAATCATGAGCACTGTCACCTCCCAGGAAACCACACCCGAACGGTCCCACGATGTATTCAAAAAGTGGAGACAAGCCGTCGAGGCGGAACTTAAAGGCGTGCCTTTTGAAAAGAAGCTCGTCACGCGAACCTTCGAAGGCATCGCGTTGCAGCCCCTCTACGGACCGGGCGCCGGGCGACAGACGCCGCAACCGGGTTCGGCGCCGTTCACCCGCGGTGTATCCGAAAATGGATACGGCGAACGGGCATGGCTTTCCTGCCAGGAGCCTGCCGGGGTCACGGCCACGGCCTTCAACGCAACCGCCCGCCAGTTGCTCGGTCGCGGCAGCGCGGTGATCATCCGGCCCGAAGGATCCGCCCGCATCGGCCTCGATCCCGATGATCCCTCGGCCGCCGACGCGGAGCCCGGACTCGGCATCGCAGACCTCGAGGATCTGCGCCTGGCCTTCGACAAAATTTCCACCGACGACGCGAACGTGCACCTCGATGCCGGCGCGAGTCCGCTGCCTTTTGCCGCACTCTACCTCGCGCTCGCACGCCGCAAGCGCACGCCGTGGAAACGGCTCCGCGGCAGCATCGCCGCCGATCCGCTCGGCGAGTGGGTGACGCGCGGCGGACTGCCCGTGACGCTCGAGGCGCTCTTCGAGGACCTCGCGTCCTGGACCAGCTGGAGCGCGGAAAATTCCCCCGATATCTCCACCATCAATGTGTGTGCGGCGCACTGGCACGAAGCCGGCGGCAACGCCGTGCAGGAACTCGCCATGGCCCTCGCGGCCGGTGTCGAGTATCTGCGCGAACTGAACGCCCGCGGTGCCCCGCCGGCTGTAGTGGCTCCGCGGATACGCTTCCAGTTTTCGGCCGGTTCCCAGTTCTTCATGGAACTCGCGAAATTCCGCGCCTTCCGCTCGCTGTGGAGCCGCGTGCTGAAAAGCTTCGATCTCGATCCCGCGGCGGCATGGCCTGTCGTCCATGCCGGCACCGCCCGCTGGAACCTCAGCCGTCTCGACAAGCATGTGAACATCCTGCGCACGACGACCGGCGCGCTCTCTGCAGTCCTCGGCGGTGTGGACAGCCTGCAGATCCGGACCTTCGACGATGTCGCGGGCGAAGGCGACGAGCTGTCGCAGCGCATCTCCGCCAACATCCACACATTGCTCGCGGAGGAATTCCGCCTGCTCTCGCCCGCCGATCCCGCGGGTGGGGCCTGGTATGTCGAGTCGATCACCGACGAACTCGCGCGCAAAGCTTGGGCATTGTTCCAGGATGTCGAGCGCGATGGCGGGTTCGTGAAATCCGTGCAGATCGGCCGTCCGCAGAAACTGGTTGCGGCGACCGCTGCCGAGAAACGCGATGCGATCGACAAGCGCCGCCTCGGCATCATCGGCACGAATCTCTTCCCGAATCTCAAGGACACGCTCGCGGGTGATTCCGCCGGTCAAGTTGCAGCGATCCGCGCGCAGCATGGCGCGGATGTCGCGTCGCGCCGTCCGCGTCCGATGAAGACCGCGCTTCCCGCTCGCTGGCCCGCGCGTCTGCGCGAAGCGATGGCCGCGGCCGAGATCGGCGCCTCGATCGGGCAGCTGCATGTGCGCGCTTATGGCGCCGCTCCGGAAAACGCACCCAAGGTCGCCGCGATCCCCGCCTGGCGCGCCTCGGAAGGCTTCGAGCAATTGCGCGCTTCCGCCGAGGAATTTGCCGCGCGCACCGGTGCTCGTCCGCGTGTGTTTCTCGCGAAGATGGGACCGCTCGTGCAGCACAAAGGCCGCGCCGATTTTTCGGCAGGATTTTTTGCGACCGCCGGTTTCGAAAGCATCGGCAAAGAAACCTTCGAAACTGCGGAGAACGCCGCCGCCTCCGCGCTCGCCTCGGGCGCATCCGTCGCGGTGCTTTGCTCGACAGATGAAACCTATCCCGAGCTCGCTCCCGCCTTCGCCCGCGCGATCAAAGCCGTCTCGCCCGACCTCCAAGTCGTCCTCGCCGGACATCCTGGCGAACACGAAGCGACGTTCCGCTCCGCAGGCTTCGACGAATTCATTCACATCCGCTCGGACGTCCGCGGTGTCCTCTCGCAACTCCTCGCCAAGACCGGCGCCAATCTCTCCCTCGCATGAAACCCGCACCCGATTTCACCACGCTTGATTATGATGCGTTCGCCTTTCCGGCGAAAGACGCTGCATCGCCCGCGCCCGAGATCGCGCAGACCGACGAACAGATCCCGGTCAAAGCCGCTTACACCGCCGCCGACCTGAACGGCTGTGAAACGCTCGATACCGTGCCGGGCTTCGCGCCGTTCACGCGCGGTCCGTACCCGACGATGTACGTGACCAAGCCGTGGACCGTCCGCCAGTACGCGGGCTTCTCGACGGCCGAGGAATCGAACGCGTTCTACAAACGCAACCTCGCCGCCGGTCAGATGGGTCTTTCCATCGCCTTCGACCTCGCGACGCACCGCGGTTACGATTCCGATCACCCACGTGTCGTCGGCGACGTGGGCAAAGCCGGTGTCGCGGTGGACTCGATCCTCGACATGCAGACGCTCTTCTCCGGCATCCCGCTGGACAAGGTGTCCGTGTCGATGACGATGAACGGCGCGGTGCTGCCGGTGATGGCTTTCTACATCGTGGCCGCACTCGAGCAGGGCGTGAAACTCGAGCAACTCTCGGGCACGATCCAGAACGACATCCTCAAGGAGTTCATGGTGCGGAATACCTACATCTATCCGCCCGCGCCCTCGATGCGGATCATCGCCGACATCTTCTCGTACACGTCGCGCTTCATGCCGAAGTTCAACAGCATCTCGATCTCCGGCTATCACATGCAGGAAGCGGGAGCCACGGCTGACCTCGAACTCGCTTACACGCTCGCCGACGGCCTCGAGTATCTGCGCACCGGCGTGCGCTCGGGCCTCGACATCGATGCCTTTGCGCCGCGCCTGTCGTTCTTCTGGGCGATCGGAAAAAACTTCTTCATGGAAATCGCGAAGATGCGCGCAGCCCGCACGCTCTGGTCGCGCATCGTCTCGGAGTTCAACCCAAAAAATCCGAAGTCCGGCGCACTGCGCACGCACTCGCAGACGAGCGGCTGGAGTCTCACCGAGCAGGATCCGTTCAACAACGTCGCACGCACCTGCCTCGAAGCGATGGCCGCCGCGCTCGGTCACACGCAGTCGTTGCACACCAACGCACTCGACGAAGCGATCGCGTTGCCCACGGACTTCTCCGCGCGCATCGCGCGCAACACACAGCTTCACCTGCAAAACGAGACCGGCATCTGCAACGTCGCCGATCCGTTTGGTGGCAGCTACTATGTCGAAGCGCTCACACGTGAACTCACCGAAAAAGCCTGGGCCCACATCCAGGAGGTCGAGTCGTACGGCGGCATGACCAAGGCCATCGAGGCCGGCATCCCGAAGCTCCGCATCGAAGAAGCCGCAGCGCGCCGTCAGGCCCGCATCGACTCCGGCAAAGAAACGATCATCGGCGTGAACAAATACCGTCTCGATCGCGAAGCACCGATGGAGATCCTCGAAGTGGACAACGCCGCCGTTCGCGAAGCGCAGCTCAAGAAGCTCGCGAAGCTCCGCGCCGAACGCGACGAAGCCAAATGTCGTGCTGCGCTTGCCGCCCTCACCGAGGCCGCGGGTTCTGGCGAAGGCAATCTCATGGAACTCGCCGTCGAAGCCGCGAAGGCGCGCGCCACGCTCGGCGAGATTTCAAACGCGCTAGAAGAAAAATTCGGTCGCTTCCAGGCGACGATCCGCACGATCTCGGGCGTGTATCGCACGGAATTCGGAAAGGACGACATGGTCGACGAAGTTCGCTCCCTCGTGGAAAAATTCTCGGAACGCGAAGGCCGCCGCCCACGCATCCTCGTGGCCAAGATGGGCCAGGATGGACACGATCGCGGCGCGAAGGTTGTCGCCACCGCGATGGCCGACATGGGCTTCGACGTGGACATCGGACCGCTCTTCCAGACGCCGGAGGAAACCGCGCGCCAGGCCGTCGAAAACGACGTCCACGTCGTTGCGATGAGTTCGCTCGCCGCCGGTCACAAGACGCTCCTTCCGCAACTCGTCGAAGAGCTGAAGAAACGCGGACGCGAGGACATCCTCGTCGTGTGCGGCGGTGTGATTCCGCAGCAGGATTACGACTTCCTGCTCGAACACGGTGCCAGCGCGATCTTTGGCCCGGGCACGGTCATTCCGAAATCCACCCGTCGCATCCTCGAGTTGTTGCTCCAGGAGGATTGATCATGGCAGGTCCCACACGAGCGCAGCGCGATGCCTGCCATCAGCCGCGCCCGGACTGGGTGCCGGATCAGGCCGACGGCTCGTTTGCCACATGGATACTCGAGGGCGCCACGCCCTCGGGTAGCACCACGGAGCGCCACGCCGGCCGCAAACGCCGGCGTCTGTCCGTGGATGAGCTGGCGGATGGTATCCAGAAATCCGATACAACGATCCTCGCCCGGGGCATCACCTTGATCGAAAGCGACTCGCCCGCGCATCGCGACGACGCGCAGGCATTGCTCACGCGGTTGCTGCCGCGCACGGGCAATGCGATGCGCGTCGGCATCACGGGAATTCCCGGTGCGGGCAAAAGCACCTTCATCGAAGCGCTCGGCGACTATCTCTGCGAACAAGGTCGCAAGGTCGCGGTGCTGGCGATCGATCCGTCGAGCACGGTCACCGGCGGCAGTGTGCTGGCCGACAAGATCCGCATGGAAAAACTCTCGCGACGGCCCAACGCGTTCATCCGGCCTTCGCCGTCCGGCGGTTCGCTCGGCGGCGTGGCGCGCAAGAGCCGCGAAGCGATGTTGCTGTGCGAAGCGGCCGGGTTTGACACGATCCTTATCGAGACGGTCGGCGTCGGACAGAATGAAGTCACCGTCCGCTCGATGGTGGATTGTTTTATGTTCCTCATGATTGCCGGTGCAGGGGACGAGATGCAGGGCATCAAGAAAGGCGTGATCGAACTCGCCGACATGATCGTCGTGAACAAAGCCGATGGCGACAACCAGATGCGCGCCCGCGGGGCCTGCGCGGAGATGAATCGCGTGCTGTCGTATTTGCGTCCCGCGACGGAAGGCTGGATCACGAAAGCGCAAACCGCCTCCGCCCGAACCGGCGACGGCATCGCGTCTGTTTGGGAAACGGTGGAGGCGTTTTTCGCGAACACGCGCGAAAGCGGCGTGCTCGATGAGCGCCGACGTGCGCAAACCGTCGAGTGGATGCACGGGCTGATCTACGAAGCGTTGAAGCAGGAGTTTTTCAGCGTGCCCGCAGTCCGCGCGCGTTTGGCGGAGATGGAACTCGCCGTAGCCAACGGAAAAATCCCGCCTGTCGCCGCCGCCCAACAACTCCTCGCGCTCTCGCGTCCGCCGGCCGTGCCCTGAGCTGGCACCCGCAGTTTTTTCGCCGCTGGAGGCTCTCGAAAAAGTGTCACGTAATACGTGACACTTTTTGTTTATCCCTTGGTTGTGAATTGTTTCCGCGTCGTAAAATTGTGACTGGTAAGAGGGAGGGAGTTGATCCGGGGTGGTGGATTTTTCTCGGACGCGACGATAAAAAAGCCCGGAGCGTTCTCCGGGCTTTTCCGCGTGTAGTGGCTTTTTAACTACACGCGTTGGCTACAGGTTTATTCAACTAACTTCAGTTCACAACAGGACTAAACGACGGGATCGGGAGATCCCGAAACTCAGGCGATCTCTTCGATCTGGGCGACGACGCGGCGGCCGTTGATGGTCAGGCCGAGCTGCCGGCCGGAGCCGGGGCGCGTCGCGACGGGCGCGGGTGCCGGAGCGGGGGCAGCGGCTGGTTTGGCGACAGCAGCAGGTGCCGCGGCAGGCGCGGGCGCCGGGCGGTGGAGCGCGGCGAACTCGTGCGGGAACATCGCATGAAGGACGCAGGCTTCGTCGTCGGTCGGGAGATTGGCCTTGGCGAGCTCGGCGCGGAGCGCGGGCATGCGCGGTGCAAGGTTGTCGGCGAGGCGGCCTTCGATGGGTTTCTGGCCGGTCTTGTTGATGACGAGTTCGAGCAGGTCGCGATCGACCGTGCCGGGTGTGCGGCCGTATTTGCCGAGCGCGATGTCGGCCGCGGCGGGCGCGATGTTTTTCCAGCGACCGAACTTCACGTTGAGCATCGCCTGGGTGCCGACGATTTGTGAGGTCGGCGTGACGAGCGGGATCCAGCCGAGTGCGGCGCGCACGACGGGAACCTCGGCCATGACGGCGTCGAATTTATCCATCATGTTTTGTTCGCGGAGCTGCGTGCGGAAATTGGAGAGCATGCCGCCGGGGACCTGGTAGGCGAGGGTGTCGCTGTCCACGCGCTCGTTGTCGCTCGAAGTGAATTTCGAAAGCTCGCGATACACTTCGGTGAAGTGCTGGCGGAGCTTGAGCAACGTGGCGCGGTCGTAGTCGGGGCAGCGCGGATGACCTTCGAGGAGGGCGAGCATGCGCACGGTGTCGGGCTGTGCGGTGCCGTTGGCGAAAGGCGTGATGGAGGTTTCGACCGCATCGACGCCCGCATCGATCGCGGCGAGATAAGCGGCGGCGCCGAGGCCGGCGGTGTCGTGCGTGTGAACGACGACGGGGAGGCTGGTGGCGCGTTTGAGCGCGGAGACGAGATCGAAGGTGACGCGCGGCGAGAGTACGCCCGACATGTCTTTGATGCCGATGGAATCACAGCCCATTTCTTGCAGCTCTTTGCCCATGCGGACGAAGGCTTCGATCGTGTGGACGGGGCTCGTGGTATAACAGATCTCGCCGCGCGCGTGTTTGCCGGCGGCCTTGGTGGCGCGGATGGCGGTCTGGAGATTACGCGTGTCGTTGAGAGCGTCGAAAATGCGGAGCACGTCGCAACCGGCGCGGGCGGTGGCGTTGACGAAGGCTTCGACGACGTCGTCGGGGAAGCTCGTGTACTGCACGATGTTTTGCCCGCGCAGCAGCATGAGGTGCGGCGTCTTGGGCGCGGCCTTTTTCAGCGTACGCAAGCGGTCAAACGGATTTTCCCGCAGGAAACGCAGGCAGGAATCGATCGTGGCACCGCCCCAGGTTTCGAGACCGCCGAAGCCGAGGCCGTCGAGCAACGGCGCGGCGGGCAGCATTTGCGCGGTGGTCATGCGCGTGGCGGCGAGCGACTGGTGGCCGTCGCGGAGTACGGTGTTGTTGAAGACGACGGGTTTGGCCATGGCGATGAAAGGAGATCGGGGTGAGAGTAGCGTACGAGTCGGGGCATCGCACCGCGTCGATTGCGATTCATTGCGCACGTGCTGCCATCGGCGGCCGAAAACGCGCAGTCGATCGACGCAAAAAACAAACGCCGCGCGGATGAAGCGCAGCGTTTGTTTCGAGAGAAAAAATCCGGACGATGCGTCTCGCGAAGAGGCGCGCGTCAGGGATCGCTCAGACGGAGAGTTCGCACTGGCCGCCGGCGCAGGCGACGACTTCGGCGAGTTTAGTCTGATCGTCTTCTTCGCGAAGGTTCGTGTAAGGAACGGGGTTGTAGGTGAGCAGATTCCAGCGTTGGAAATCCGCGGCGGTTTGCACGGCCTCCATCGGCGCCTGCACGTAGGCTTTGTCGCCCGTGAACTGGAGCAGGGCGACGCCGGTGAAGCGCGAGCGGTTTTCCCAGATGAAGGTGGCGACGGATTCCCACTCGTTATCGCGCACGGTGACGGTGTTGGAGACGTTGTGCGCGAGGCCGGGCGAGAAGGCGGCGTGGTTGGTGCCGGGGATGACCCAGTTTTCCTGCACGAGACGCACGCGTTCGAGGAAGCTGACGGCATCGAGATCTTCGCGCAGCAGGGCCTCGGCCGGAGATTCGACGGGGAAGGTGATGACGTCGTCGGTGCGTTTGCCGTAGGCCGAGGGTTCGCAGAGATGCGGGTTGTGCTGTTTGAACCACTGATAAACGGGATCCATGCGGCTGGCCTGCACACGGCGGAAGTAGCGGTGCGCGTGACGCGGATGGATTCCAGAACCGGTGCCGAGCAGGAGAGAACTGGTGCCTTCGGGTTTCACGCAGGTGGTGCGTGCGGCGACACGGATGCCGAGGCGCGCGGCAAACTGAGCGTTGGTCTCACCGACGAGGGCGGCGGCTTTCTGCAGCGTCTCCGGATCGAGGAGGATGTGCGGGCTGTCCATGATGCCGCAGATGGAGACGCCGAGGAGTGCCTCGCGCTCGTTGATCATCTGGGAAACGGGTCCGAGGTAGGGGACGTTGGTGTAACCTGCCTGAAGTGTGCCGATGATGGAGGCGGCGCGCGCGGCGCGGAAAAAATCCTCGGGCGTGCGCACGAGAGCGCCATTGATGGTGGTCAGATTGCACATCTGAAAACCGTGGAGGCGCGAACCGATGCGCAGCGGATTGCCGGCATCGTCGGTGTGAACGCCGCGCGCCTGGAGCTGCGCGATGTCGTCGCGGCTGATGACTTGGAAAACGGGGTGCAGGCCTATCTCAACGCAGGGATTGGCGCCGTAATCTTCGTGGTCGGCGAAGAAGAAGCCGGGCTCGCCGAACTGCTTCTGGCACTCGAAGAGGCGCATGAATTGTTCGCGGGTGGCGCGATCGCGGATGAGCACCGCGGAGTTGTTGGACGCGGAGCGATGCGGATGCGTTTCGAACCAGTTGCCGGTCTTGGCCTGCATCATCTTGTCGTCGTCGGCCGAGAAGAGGGCGATGGTGGCCGAGCGGCGTACGCCACCGGCGAGCACGGCGCCGGCGACATGCATGAGGATGTCGTAAGCTTCAATCGATTCGAGACGGCGGCCGGCGGCTTCGCGCAGCAAGTCCTCGACGTTTTGCAGCGCGCGTTTGAGCGGGAGATGTCCGGGCGCTTTTCCGCCGGAGGTGCGCAGCGGAGCGCCGCGGGTGCGGATGGAAGAATAATTAAACTCGATGACGTAGCCCTTGATGTAGGCATCGAGCAGCGCGCCGAGCGCATCGCACCAACCCTCGATGGTATCGTCGATGTGATGATGAACAACCGGCAGGTCTTCGTCGTGCCCGCGGGCGGCGAGGGGAGGCAGTTGGGAGACGTGACATTTCTGCACGGAGAAACCCACGCCGCAGCCAACCAGGAGCAGGTAAAGCGTTTCTTGAAAAGCACGCACGCGGTTGATGTGCGTGAAAGAGCAATTGAAGAGGCGCGCCTCGTGCGCAAACACGGCCGCACCGCCAAACTGCAAGGAACGCATCGAGGGCAGGACTTCTTTCCGTCGCACGCAATCGAAGGCTTCGTCGATCGCTTCGTGCAGCGAGGCATCGCCGCGGGAGGCGTAATGCTGGTGATGCATCGCAGCAACGCGGGTCACCGCTTCATCCCACGTTTCACGGCGGCGTTTTTCGTCGTTATAACGCGCGTAGCGCGAGATGAAGATGTAATCCTGCAGGCCGTTTTGCGGGTAACGATTGAGGCGGGAATCGTTCTTGCGGGAACGATAAAGGATGTAGGACTTCGCGGCCGCGAACTCGCCCTCCGCGGCGAGCATTTTTTCGGTGAGATCCTGGAGTTCGTCGGAAGTCGGCGTGGTGCCTTTTTGATAAAACAATTCGCTGGCCCATTCGACGGAGCGGGCGATGGAGCGGGCGCGGGCGAAATCGTCCTCGGCGAGACCGTAGCGGCGGGAGGCATCGTGGCGCAGCGGGTTCTCGATGTCGCCCTGCCGTGCGGCAAACAAGGCGAGTGCGATGGAGCGCACGATGCGTTCGATGTTGAAGGGTGTGGATTTGCCGTCGCGTTTGACGACAGTACGGTCAGAGGTGAGTGGAGTGGTCATGGAAAAGGATAAAGGCGTAGCCAGAGCGGGAGAGAGCCTGGCTTAGCGAGGGGCGACCTCGGCGTAGCGACATAAACTGCCTCGGGAAGACGCGTTGAGCGCGCTTACGGGGACAAGATATTCGACCACATCCGAGCAGGGGAAAGAGTGCGTTTCAGCCGCGAATGGCTGAAGCAAGGCGCGCATGCCGACGTTGTTGCGCAGCACCTGCGCACGCAGCCATTCGAGACGCCCCGCGGCGGTTTCACCGAGCTTGTAGAGCAGGTGCAACGCGAAGCCCAGACGACGCATGGATTCGCGTACCACAAACGCCATCTCACCGATCGCATCGGTCTCCGTGTAGTAGCGACCGATCGCGTGGATGCGTTCGCCGCTGGAGACTGTTTCAACGACCGCGAAAGCGACATCGCGCTGCTGGTCCACACCGAGCAGTTTTTGCGCGCGATCGTGCGAAAGATCCGCAATGGGATAGTGATAGCGCTGGTAAACGGTTTCCGGCGAATGCGAGCGAAAAAACTCCTGCAGAGCCATTTCGTCGCTCAAGCGAAGTCGACGAAGAAAGCAGTGCAACGGAAGCGGTTTCATGGGCCACCTCTAACATAACATGCGGGCTTCGATCTGGCTCCTCATCCTTTGTCCAAAATGAAGAAAGTTTTGTCCCTTTTGGGAAAAATTTTCTGCGGTCGGGCGGCCAACAAAAGACGCGCTCTCTCCGGCAAAGACTGCGCAGCGGTCCGAAGGGCCAGCGGGTATATCTTATGAAGTCAACTGCGCCAATCAGCGCGCCTCCGATCACATCCATTTCTTATACATCGTGAAAACCTCCACGGCTTCCAAACCGGTCACGCTCGACGGAAACGAAGCGGTAGCCTCCATAGCCTACCGACTCACCGATCTGTTCGCGATCTATCCGATCACCCCGTCTTCGCCCATGGCGGAGTCGGCCGACGCGTGGGCCGCTGCCGGCAAAAAAAACCTCTGGGGCCGCGTGCCGCAGATGATCGAAATGCAATCGGAAGCGGGCGTGGCCGGTGCGATGCACGGCGCGCTTCAGGGCGGCACCGTGGCCAGCACTTTCACCGCCTCGCAGGGCCTGCTCTTGATGGTGCCCAACATGTACAAGATCGCGGGTGAACTCACGCCCTGCTGCATGCACGTCACCGCCCGCACGCTCGCCACGCATGCGCTCTCGATTTTCGGCGACCACTCGGACGTCATGGCCTGCCGTCAGACCGGCTGGGCGATGCTGGCCTCGGGCTCGCCGCAGGAAGCCCAGGATCTCGCCCTGATCTCGCACATCGCCACGCTCCGCGCGCGGGTGCCGTTCATGCATTTCTTCGATGGCTTCCGCACCTCGCATGAAATCGCCACGCTGCTGCCGCTGTCCGACGATACGCTGCGCGCCATGGTCGATGAAAACATGCTCGCCGCCTTCCGCGACCGCCGCATGACGCCCGATCGCCCGGTGCTGCGCGGCACGGCGCAGAATCCCGATGTGTTTTTCCAGGCGCGCGAAGCTGCCAACACGTTCTACACGCTCACGCCGGGCATCGTGCAGGAAACGATGGATCGTTTCGCGGAGCTCACGGGACGCGCGTATCGACTTTTTGACTACGAAGGCGATCCGCAGGCCGATCGCGTGATCATCGTCATGGGCTCCGGCGCCGAAACCGCCGCCGAAGCCGCTGCGTGGCTCAACCGCAATCGCGGTGAACGCACGGGCGTGCTGAAGGTGCGTCTCTATCGTCCGTTCAGCGCAGAAGCCTTTCTTGGCGCGCTGCCTGCGACTGTCCGCCACATCGCGGTGCTCGATCGCACGAAGGAACCGGGCGCACTCGGCGAGCCGCTGTACCTCGATGTCGTCGCGGCGCTTCGTCATGCCGGGAAGAGCGAGATCTCCACGGCCCGCGTCATCGGCGGCCGCTACGGACTCGCTTCGAAAGAATTCACGCCCGCGATGGCCGTCGCGGTCTTCGACGAATTGAAGAAGGATGCGCCGCTGCACTCGTTCACGGTTGGCATCGAGGACGACGTCACGCACCTCTCGCTCTCGTACGACAAGACGATCGACATGGAGCCGGAAGGTTCGATGCGCGCGGTGTTCTTCGGACTCGGTTCGGACGGCACGGTCGGCGCGAACAAAAACACGCTGAAGATCGTGGCCGGTGCCGCCGGTCTGAATGCGCAGGGTTATTTCGTGTACGACTCGAAAAAAGCCGGCGCGGTCACTGTCTCGCACCTACGTTTCAGCAAGGAACTGATCCGCGCGCCGTATCTGATCAGCCAGGCCCGCTTCGTCGCCTGCCATCAGTTCAATCTCCTGCAGACGCAGCCCGTCCTCATGCATGCGGCGCCGGGCGCGACGTTGTTGTTGAATGCTCCGGGTGAAGCCTCGGAGGTCTGGGGAAAACTCTCCGCGGAAACCCGCGCGCAGATCCGCGCGAAACGCCTGCGCGTGTTCGCCATCGATGCCGCCACGGTTGCTCGCGCCGCTGGTCTCGGTGGCCGCATCAACACCGTGATGCAGGTCTGCTTCTTCGCCGTTTCGAAGATTCTCCCCGTCGATGACGCGATCGCCCGCATCAAGGCCGCGATCGAAAAATCCTACGGACGCCAGGGCCCGGAAACGGTGCGCAAGAACATCGCCGGTGTGGACAGCGCGCTCGCCGCTCTGCACGAGATCGCGATCCCGCCGGAGAGCGAAGATCCTGCGGCCGAGATCAGCGCCAAGCTGCCCGCCGATGCGCCGGACTTCTTCAACCGCGTGACCTCCGTGATGCTCGCCGGTCTCGGCGACACGCTGCCGGTCAGCGCGTTTCCGCCCGACGGCACTTTCCCGACCGGCACCGCGCGTTTTGAAAAACGCAGCCTCGCGGTCGAAATCCCGGTGTGGGACGCCACGCTGTGCATCCAGTGTAACAAGTGCGTGGAGTACTGCCCGCACGCCGCGATCCGCGCCAAGTTCTATCCGGCGGAAGCTCTCGAAGGGGCGCCGGAAACCTTCCTCTCCACCGACTTCCGCTCGAAGGAGTATCCAAATACCAAATACACGATCCAGGTCGCTCCCGAGGATTGCACCGGTTGCAACCTTTGCGCGCACGTCTGCCCGGCAAAGGATCGCACGAATCCGAAGAAGAAGGCGCTCATGATGGAGCCGCAGGCGCCGCTCGTCGCGAAGGAACGCGAGAACTACGACTTCTTCCTGAAGATCGCACCGCCCGATCGCGCGACGCTCAAGACCGATCCGAAACACACGCAATTTCTCGAGCCGCTCTTCGAATACTCCGGCGCCTGCGCCGGCTGCGGCGAGACGCCTTACGTGAAGTTGCTCACGCAGCTCTTCGGCGACCGCCTCGTGGTGGCCAACGCGACCGGATGTTCCTCGATCTACGGCGGCAATCTGCCGACCACGCCTTACACTCGCGACGCGAACAATCGCGGCCCGGCCTGGAGCAATTCGCTCTTCGAAGACAATGCCGAGTACGGTCTCGGTCTTCGCCTCGCGCTCGATGGCTACGCCGAGCGTGCCCGCACCGCGCTCAAGTCGGTTTCGGAAGTCGTCGGTCCTGAGCGCGCGGAAGCGCTGCTCGCGGCCGATCAGTCCACCGAAGCAGGCATCTACGAACAGCGCGTGCGTGTGTCGCAGTTGCGCGAAGCCCTCGCCGCGATTGACACGCCGGCGGCGCGCGAGCTCAAGGAGCTGGCCGATCACCTCGTGAACAAGAGCATGTGGATTCTCGGTGGCGACGGCTGGGCCTACGACATCGGTTTCGGCGGTCTCGACCACGTACTCGCGAGCGGACATCCGGTGAAAATCCTCGTGCTCGACACGGAGGTTTATTCCAACACCGGCGGTCAGTGCTCGAAGGCCACGCCGCTGGGCGCGACGGCGAAGTTCAGCGCGAGCGGCAAGACCGTGGGCAAAAAGGATCTCGGCCTGATGGCCATGAGCTACGGCTCGGTGTACGTCGCCGGCATCGCACTCGGTGCCCGCGACGGCCAGGCAGTCACCGCGCTGCGCGAAGCTGAAGCTTATCCCGGCCCCGCGCTGGTGATCGCTTACTCGCACTGCGTCGCCCACGGCTACGATCTGCGCCAGGGCGTCGATCAGCAGAAGCTCGCGGTCGATACCGGTTACTGGCCGCTGTATCGTTACGATCCGCGCCGCGCCGAACGTGGCGAAAATCCGATGCAGCTCGATTCGATGCCGCCCCGGACGGAGCTGGTTAACTTCACCCGCAACGAGCTCCGCTACCGTTTGATCGCGCAGAGCGATGCGGCCCGCGCGAAGGAGATCGAGAACGATGCACAGGCTCATGTGAGCCGCCGCTTCGCGCTCTATCAGACGCTCGCCGCGGCGCAGAAATCCGCTCCTGCCGCAGCACCGGCGGCGCCCGCGGCCAACGGCAAATCGGAGGCTTCGTCATGAATCTCGAAACCGACTATCTCGGACTGAAACTGGCGCACCCGATCATCCCGGGGGCGTCCCCGTTCTGCGATAATCTCGATCAAGTGCGCCGGTTGGAAGATGCCGGTGCGCCCGCGATCGTGATGCATTCGCTCTTCGAAGAGCAGATCCTGCAGGAAGGTCTGGCGCATCAGCTTTATCGCGAGCAGATCGAAGACAGTTTCTCGGAAGCGGCTTCGTTCTTCCCGGACGCGAAGGAATTCGTGCTCGGGCCCGAGCAATACCTGGCCCAGATCCAGCGCATCAAAGAGGCCGTGAAGATTCCCGTGATCGCGTCGCTCAACGGCGCGCATCCGGGCGGCTGGATCGATTATGCGCGCAAGATCGAGGAGGCCGGCGCCGCCGCGCTCGAGCTCAACATCTATTTCCAGCCCACCGATCTGAAAGTGACCGGTGCGGAAGTGGAGTGGCGCCTGCTCGAAGTCGTGCGCAGCGTGAAGGCCGCGGTGAAAATCCCGGTCGCGGTGAAACTCTCGCCGTTCTATTCATCGCTGCCGCAGATCGCCGTTCAGTTGAAGGAAGTCGGCGCTGACGCGATGATTCTCTTCAACCGGTTTTTCCAGCCGGATTTCGACATCGAAAACCTCGAAGTGCGCGCGCGTCTCGAACTGTCGTCGCCGGCGGAACTGGCGACGCGCCTGCAGTGGACCGCGATCCTCGCGGAGCGCTCGGATATGCCGCTGGTCGTCAGCGGCGGCGTGCACAGTTACACCGACGTCGCGAAATCACTGATGGCCGGCGCGACCGCCGTGCAGGTGGTCTCGTGTCTGTTGAAATGGGGGCCCTCGTATCTCACGACCTTGGTGAACGATCTGAAGCACTTCATGGAAGAGCAGGATTATCGTTCGATCGATCAGATGCGCGGCAACCTGAGCCTGAAGCGCTGCCCGAATCCCGAAGTTTTCGAACGCATCAACTACCTGCGCACGCTCCAACTCTGGCGCGTCTAGTTTGATCGCCGCACGCCCATGCCGTACCGGATATGCAAAGTTTTCTCGGTCGAGAACGGACACATTCTCTCGAAGCATCCGGGCAAGTGCCGCTTCCCGCATGGGCACAGCCGGCGAATCGAAGTGGTCGTGGAAGCGGACACACTCGATGCCAACGACATGGTCTGCGATTTCTCGCGCGTCGGCGCGTTGATCAAGGAATTCATCGATCGGTTCGATCATGCGATGTGCCTGAATACGGCGGACCCGCATTATCCGCTCTACCGGGCGGCGTATGAACGCGTGGTGCCGTTTAACAACGAGGACCCGACGAGCGAGTTGATGGCGAAGCGGGTCTTCGACCACTTGCGCGAGGCGTTGGAAAACGCGCCCGAAGATCTATCGCGCCGTGTGCGCGTGCGCCGCATTCGCATGCATGAGACGGCGTCGAGTTGGGCGGAGTACGAGGCGTGAATCCCATGACAACTCCGCCGCTGCAGATGTTCGAGGACTGGTATGCGGAGGCCCAAAAGCACCCGGGAGTCGTGGACGCGTCCGCGATGACGCTCGCGACTGCGGACGCTTCGGGACGTCCGTCGGTGCGGATGGTTTTGCTCAAGCACCACAGCGACGAGGGATTTGTTTTTTATACCAATCTCGGCAGTCCCAAAGCCCTCGACCTGAAAGAGAATCCGCGGGCGGCGCTGTGTTTCCATTGGGCGGCGTTGGCGCGGCAGGTGCGCATCGACGGCGAGGTGTCGCCCGTGACGGACGAGGAAGCGGATCGCTATTTTGCGACGCGGCCTCGCCTGAGCCAGATCGGTGCGTGGGCGTCGCGGCAATCGCAGCCGATGGCGCACCGGTATTCGTTGGAAGCCGGCGTGGCATGGGCGGCTGCCGGTTTCGGCGTGGGCGCGGTGCCGCGACCTCCGCACTGGTCGGGCTTCCGGGTGAAGCCGTCGAGGATCGAGTTCTGGCGGGATGGCGCGTTCCGGCATCACGAGCGCATCCTTTTTTCACGGGAAGGCGGCGGGTGGACGCGCGCCTGGTTGTATCCATAGTTTAACTACGCGCATTCCGTGGAAAGCGACCCCGGGCGCGACTTTCAAGAAATGCGCATCAAAGAACAAGGTCCGCGACGTACGGCGCGCGGCATTTTGTTAAAACCTTTCCATGCAGACGGCATTTATCCATGAGATGATACTCCGCCGTTCTGAGATCAGCCGACGCTGGCGGCTGACACTGCGGGACGGAGCGTACTACACGGCCTTGGGGAACCCCGAGACCTTGCGTTATATGATTGAACCCACGCTCGACCGTCTGTTTGGCCCGACGGAGCCGCCGCGTGGATCCAAGGCCCCGCAACCGGTGCGTTTGATGGATGAGGCGTCGCGATGCGCGTTGAATCCGATGATCGCGTTTTTCCTGGCGGGCGAATCCGCGCTGGTGGCGGTGGTGCGTGAGATCCGTCCTTCGCCAGCGCTGCCCGAGACGCAGTTGCTGCTGTCTGAAGGTGAAATGCTGGAGCGCCTGCGCGAGATCGGCCGCGAGGAGGTGCGGAATTTTTGCGAGATTTGCGGGATCGAAGAACCCGCGGCCGCGGCTCACGGAACTTGCGCGGGCCTGCCGGTGAAATGCCCGTACAAAAATCAGCCGCACCCACCGCGGCGTCATTGAGAAGTGCAGGGGAGGGGCGGGAGGAAGGGTGCGATAACGTTCGTGCCGAAGAGGCGTACGCGTGTCTCGATAGCGTTTTGGAATCGGGCGTGTCGTGACGTTGCGGTTGCTCCGGAGGATGAGCACGCAGGCACAAAAAAGGACGGAATCCGAGGATTCCGTCCTTTGGTTTTCAAAGAAGAGGAACGCTGGCTCAGGCGCCCCAGTTGACGCCGCGCATGTCGCCGGTGCGGAGGAACTGCTGGTGCATCGCGAACGCGGTGCCCAAGGTCTGCGGAGTGTGGCCGCCGCCCGAGAGCGTGAAGTAGCGGCGCAGGTCTTCGCGGAAGTCCGGATGCGCGCAGCGCTCGATGATGAGGTGGGCGCGTTCGGCGGGATCCTTGCCGCGGAGATCGGCGACGCCGTGCTCGGTCACGAGGATCTGCACGGAGTGTTCGCTGTGGTCCATGTGTGAGACGAGCGGCACGATCGTGCTGATCTTCCCGTCCTTGGCGACGGATGGGCAGGTGAAGATCGAGAGGAATGCGTTGCGGGTGAAATCGCCGGAGCCGCCGATGCCGTTGACGAGGTTTCGTCCGAGCAAGTGCGTGCTGTTGATGTTGCCGAACAAGTCGGCCTCGATCGCGGTGTTGATCGAGATGAGACCGAGGCGGCGCACGACTTCCGGGTGATTGGAAACCTCCTGCGGGCGGAGCAACAGGCGCGAGCGGAAGTTGGGCAGATCGGCGTAGATCGAGTTGAGCACCGGCTGGCTCACCGTGAGGGAGACGCCGCTGGCGAATTCGATTTTACCCTGCTGCATCAGCGCGATGACCGAGTCCTGGATGACTTCGGTGTACATGCTGAAGCGCGGGATCTCCGGATGATCGCCGAGGGAACCGAGGACGGCGTTGGCGATGTTTCCGACGCCGGACTGGAGCGGCAGGAACGAGGCGGGAATGGCGCCGCGTTTGATTTCCGCTGCGAGGAAGTCGGCGACGTTTTTGCCGATCTGCGTGGTGACGGGCGTGGGATCTTCGAAGCCACCGGTTTCGTCGGGAAGGTTGGTGTAAACGATTCCCGCGATCTTTTTCGGATCGACCTGGATGTAGGAACGACCGGCGCGATCGGACGGCTTGAAAACGGGTATGTAGGAGCGATGCGGCGGATCGACGGGTTCGTAGATGTCGTGGAATCCGCGCAGCCCGGCGGGATGATAGCCGTTCAGCTCGATGAAGATGCGATCGGCGACATTGCAGAAGGTCGGCGCGGCGCCCACGGCGGAGGTGAGCACGATCTGTCCGTCGGCGGTGACTTCGCAGGCTTCGATGATGGCCCAGGAGAATTTGCCGAGGAAACCGTAGCGCACGTTCTGCGGGAGCATGCTCAAGTGCATGTCGAAGAAGTGCGTTTCGCCGGTGTTGATGCGTTTGCGGAGATTCGGATCCGATTGATACGGCGTGCGGAAGGAAATCGCGCCGGCGGCGGCGAGCGCGCCATCCACGGAAGGTCCGGTGGATGCACCGGTGACCACGCCGACTTGGAACGGACGACCTGCGGCGTGTTCGGCTTGCGCACGTGCGGCGAGGGCCCGCGGGATGACCTTGGGGGTTCCGGCGGGCGTAAATCCGCTCATACCCAAAGTCTCGCCATGATTGATCATGGCGGCCGCTTCTTCGGCGGTCAGAACCGGGAAGGGCAATGTCGATTTCGATGCGGGTGGAGAGGCGAGGGTCGGCATGGTGGAAAAATCAGAGAGTGGTGGTGGTGGGTGCGGGTGCGGTCAGGCGGCGTTCCAGTGCTTCGGCGGCAGCGATGACAGTCGGGAGCAGTTGCGGGCCTTTTTGGAGTTCAAAGATCACTTCGTCCTGCCGCTGAATCCGCAGGGTGACATGATAAATGATGCGGGTGTTGTCATCATATTCCCCTTCAAACGTGGCGTCGATCCGGGATACGTGTGGGTCGCGTTCGAAGAACCGTTGAAGTTGCTCGCGGATGCGATCCTGCGTCGACGGCGAGACCTCGAAGCGCAGGGAGGTCAGATGAATTCTGTCGTTCATGGCGGAGGTCCGGGCTGAGGGAGATGACGTTTATGTGGATGTGTACATTTTACGCGGGCTGAGTCTAACCGGCTGCGCAGCTCTTGCGATAGGCGACGCGGAATTTGCAGGCAGGAGGCATCTGAGCTGTCCATAAACGCATTTGCTAATGCGTTTTCGGGACAGGGACGGTCCAGCCACGTCTTTGCGGTCAAGTGGTGGTCGACAAAAAAACCGGCCGGAAAACCGGCCGGTTTTTTTGTTCGCTGGCGCCGAGTCATCGGCGCCAGTCGGCGCCTGGTCCGCATTTAAAATAAGAGCTGCCGGTCGTGCGCCACCAAGGAGCGCACGCGTGCGATGTGAGGGAACGGAATAATATTATCTGCGAGCGGGGGAATGGCGGCGACTGCGCGAGGGGATGATGCGCACACTTGGGTGATGCCGACACCGGAAGCGATCCGGAGAAAAGGCACGACGTTGCGGATGCGCGGCGATCTCGCTGGCGGACATTGCGCGAGGAGCTCGACAGAGTCGCGACGACGCCAGCGTGCGATGCCGTTGGGCAGCGGCGGATCGCACGCGAGCCGCAGATGTTGGCCCGAGGGCGTCGTCTCGAGGACCACGCTTTCTTCGCATCGCCCCGAGGCGTGAAGAATTCGCACCCGGCGCCCCGTCAGAAATGAATGAACGGTCGCTGGCATGGCCGTCCTCCGGTTTACAGTGTTGCGACGCCAGCGCTCGCGCAGAGCGGCTTGCAGGCAGCGCTGTCGATCGTGGGAGATAGAAATGTATTCCCGGACATGACGGCTGAGATCGCCAGGGGGAGATCGGGGATCATGCGATCCTTGAGCACGTAGCCCGTGATGCCCAGATCCAGCGCAGCGTGGGCGCACGCGGAATCATTGTCGCTCGTCAGCATGATGATCCGGCTGTCGGGCTGCCGCGCGAGGATGGTGCGTGCCGCCTGCAGGCCGTCCATGCCGGGCATGCGAAAGTCGGTGATGATGAGATCGTGCTCGTGTAGTTGAGAAATGGATACGAGCCCCATTCCGTCCTCGGCGGAGTCGATCACCTCGCAGCCCTCGCGCAGGAGCAGCAGGCGCACGCAGTGGCGCATGAAGTCGTTGTCGTCCGCCACCAGAACCCGGCAGGCGCGCTCCCCTTGTCCCGTCCCGCGCCTCAAAGACGTTTCACCTTCCCGCTGGATGATTCGTTTCATGGTGCCGCCATCGTAACGCGCGCCCGCGCGGGGCGGTATTGGGAGTTGTTCAGTTGGCGGCACTGTTAAAAGTGCGGATGCTTTCCGGTGCAGACGGCTGCGCCGCGATGATGTGGGTGCGCAGACCGTATTGGATGAGCTCGGCCACGGTGCGCAGGCCAAGGTGCTCCATCATCTGATACTTGTGCGCCTCGGCGGTGCGCTTGGAAATGTCGAGTGCGGCGGCGACTTCTTTCATCGTCAGCCCGCGCGCAATCAAGCGCAGCACTTCCGCCTGTCGCGGTGTCACGGTGGCGCGAATCGAACGGTGCGTGGCATCCGGACGGAGACAGGCGCCGAGCATCTGCTTGGCGATGCGCGGCGTGATATAAACACGACCCGCGAGGACTTCGCGGATGGCGTCGAGCAGTTCGTTACCGGCGGAGTGTTTGAGGATGTAGCCCGCGGCGCCGCTTCGAAAGACGGTCACGGCCGTCTCCATGTCGGCCAGCATGGTGAGATAAATCACCTTCGGAGAAATGTTCTCGCGACGTAGTTGTGCCACCGCATCCGGCCCCGTGAGGCCGGGCATGTCGATATCGGTCACGATGAGGTCGGGGCGTGTCTTGCGGCCGAGCGCGAGCAACTCGTTTCCATCGGAAGCGAGGCCGGCCAGCGTGTAAACCGGCGTGAGCAACTGGCCGAGACCTTCGAGCAAGATGCGATGGTCGTCGGCGATGAGAACGAGCGGACGTTTCATAGGCCGACAGTGTGGAGGGGCAGGCGGACATTGAGATGAGCCCCGCGCGTCGGCAGGTTGGTGAAAGAGAAACGTCCGCCCAGCAGACTGACGCGTTCCTCGATGCTGACCAAACCGAGCCCTTTTGCCGCGCCGGCATCGGGCAGGCCCACGCCATCGTCCTTGATAGAAAGGTGCAGGTAGTGAGCCGTGAAACGCAGCTTCAGATGCACGGTCGTCGCCTGTGCGTGACGTTCGATATTCCGGAAGGCTTCTTGCGTGATGCGGTAGGCGGCGAGTGCGACATGCTCCGGCGGCGGTGTCGCCGGCGGATGGATGTGGCTGATCAATCGCAAATCCGCCCAACGGCAGAAGTCGGAAGCGAAATGGGTCATGGCCTCGGCCAGTCCATGACGTTCCAGGAGGGCGGGATGAAGCTCGTGCGAAATCATGCGCACGGTCTCGGCGACCTCGATCGCATCGGACTCGAGCGCAAGCAGACGTTCTTCCAAGGCCTCGGTGGACGACGGCGGATGTTGTTTGAGGTGGCTCAACGCGAGGGCGTGCGCGGCGAGGCGCTGGCTGAGATCGTCGTGGAGCTCGCGGGCGATGCGTTTGCGTTCGTCCTCCTGTGCGTGCAAGAGACGCGCCGTCAGCTCGCCGATTTCCTTGTTCTTGCGCGGAGAGCAAAGCGCGCTTTCTGGCGGGATGAGCGAGCCGGTCGGCGGCGCCCAGATGAGGGTGATCTTGGTCTCGGCGAGTGGAGCGACAATCATCCCCGCGGTTTCGAAGCGCGGAGCTCCGCTGGGAGTGGCGGGTTCTGAGTCGTCGTTCCAAGCCACCACCAAGCCGCTCGCGTCGAGCAGAGCGGCGCGTCCGGGCAGCAACGCGAGCATGGCGCGCGCTTGGGCGAGTGCGATCGCCGGGACTGGCTGGGTGGATACGAGGGCGTGCGAGCGGGCCGGCGACGAATGCCGGGCACAACGCGATTCGGACTTCGATGGATGGGCAGGAAGCGACTGCTGGAGGGTCGTCTGCATGAGTATTATCTCCCGTTTGAGGTTGCCTTCAATCGACGCGTTGCCGGCGCGTCTTTTACAGAGTTTTTATACTAGTACACATTCTCCCGTCGGCACATCCGTAATTCTCCTCGTTTGATATGAGGAGAACTACACAGGCAGCATCCGCGTAAATACGGAGGCGCACCGATGATGCGCCGCTGCCGGCCTGGGGGGCGCGCGACGCCTGCGACGAGGACCTCCGGCTCCGGGAAAACGGGCATTGACAGCGGCGGGGTGGTCTGAGAATCCACTCCGCTTTGCCAAAAACGTCACCACCGTTCGATCCGCTTCCGGCGACCCGCGGCTTTTGACGCCTCCATTTATAACTAAACAAAACTCAACTCGTTCATACCATGGCTTACAGCGAAATTTTGCTGCTCAAACCCGTTGAAAATCTCGGCGCTGAAGGCGATCAGGTCAAAGTCCGCGCCGGCTACGCGCGCAACTTTTTGCTGCCCCGCCAGATCGCGGCTCCGCTCACTGCGGCCAACCGCAAGCAGGTCGAGGCCCTGAAAAAGCGCCGCGCCGAGCGTGAATCCCAAGAGATCCAGGGCGCGCAGGAAATCGCCAAGAAGCTGGAGAAAGCCAGCATCGCGTTTGCCGTGAAGACCGGCGAAGGCGGCAAGATGTTTGGCGCGATCACCGCGGCCGACCTCCACGAGAAGCTCGTCCAGGCGGGCATCGAACTCGATCGCAAGAAGATCCACCTCCACACGCCGGTGAAGACCCTCGGCAAGCACGAGGTGAAGATCAAGCTGCACGCCGAGATCTCGGTGGACCTCAGCTTCGACGTCGTGTCGGAGAATCCGATCGTCGCCGCCGAAGAAGAATCGGCCGACGCTCCGGTGAAGACCGAGAAGCGCTCTTCCCGCGCCAAGAAGCCCGCTGCGGAAGCGTCCGAATAAGATCACGCATCCACACGTTTATTTCCAAAACCGCGCCTGTCGCAGGCGCGGTTTTTTTGTGTCGTGCGGGCGCATGCGTCCGCTGGGAGGAACGTGTGAACAAGAAAAATAACGTACCATTGCAAAGCCGGCGCCAACCACTTCGCTCCTCCGCCTGTTTTTCTCATGGCTGACGACGCGCCCTCATTTTCCCGACGTTCCCGCTCATCCCGCGGCGCACAAGAGCCCGCGCCCGATGTGCTGGGACGTTCCCCGCCTCACTCGATCGAGGCGGAAGAGTATCTGCTGTCGTGCTGTCTGATCGACGGCAACGACACCATCGCGCGGTGTTTGGAAGGCAAGTTGTCCGCCTCGGCGTTCTACGCCCCGGCCAACCGCGTCATCTACGAGAAACTCGTCGATCTTTATAATCGCGGCGCCCCCATCGATCTCGCCGTGCTCGCCGAGGAGCTGAAGACCACGCAGCAACTCGAGCAGATCGGCGGATACGCTTATCTCACGCAGATCAGCGGACGCATCCCGACCACGGCGCAGGCGCCATATTTCATCGAGAAAGTCCGCGAGCTGTCCTTGTTGCGCGAGCTGATCAAGGTCGCCTCCAACGCCGTCGAGAACTGCTACAATTATCAGGGCGGACTCGAAGAGTTCATCGACAAGACCGAGCAGGAGATGTTTGCGGTCACGCAGGACCGTATTTCCGACGCCGCGAAGTCCATGAAAGGGCCGGTCACGGAGGCGATGAGTGTCATCACGAAGATGATGATGAAGAAGGGCGAACTCACCGGCGTGAGCTCGGGCTTCAAGGATCTCGACGAGTTCACCTTCGGCTTCCAGCGCCAGGAAATGATCATCCTCGCGGCGCGCCCTTCGATGGGCAAAACCTCGCTCGCTCTCAATTTCGCCGAGGCTGCCGCCATGCCGAAACGCGGACCCGGTGTCACCACGCTGGTGTTCAGTCTCGAAATGAGCGCGGCACAGCTCGCCCTGCGTATGCTCTGCTCGCGCGCCCGAGTGAACATGAAGCTCCTGCGCGACGGCCTGCTTTCCAAGCACGGCGACGAACAGCAGCGCCTTCTCCAAGCCGCCGACGAGTTTACCAAATCGCCCATCTTTCTGGACGATTCCAGCCATCTCACGATCATGGAGCTGCGCGCGAAAGCCCGCCGCTTGCACGCCCGTTCTCCTCTGGGATTCGTGGTCGTGGACTATCTCCAGTTGCTCGCGCCGACCGATTCGAAGACACCGCGCGAACAGCAAGTCGCTGAAATCTCCCGCGGGCTGAAGGCCCTCGCGAAGGAACTCAATGTTCCCGTTCTTGTATTAAGTCAGCTCAACCGCTCCGCCGAAAAGGAGAACCGCACGCCGAAACTATCCGACCTGCGTGAATCCGGATCGATCGAGCAAGATGCCGACGTTGTCCTCATGCTGGCCCGCCCCAAAGACGCTGACGAAAAATTCCAAGTCGCTGCCGACTCCGCCGAGTTAATAGTTGCAAAGCAACGAAACGGGCCGGTAGGAGAACTCAAACTTACCTTCCTTCGCGACATTACCCGCTTTGAAAACTTCACTCCGTAACCCTGTTTTCAGGGCCGTCAGGTACCTCGTTGTCTTTATTTTTGCCGCTCTGGCTGTCTCGCGGCTCGCCGCGCAGGGGATGGGGAGCGAAAGCAGTCTCCCTTACAAGGTAGGTACGGTCACCGTCCGTTTCGTCGGCACGGCCAACGTCAACGAGCAGGTCGTGCGCGCCAACATGCAGGCCCGCGAAGGCGCCGAGCTCGACGACACCATGATCGATCGCGACATCCAGTCGCTGTATCGCACGGGGCTCTTTGAGTTCATCGAGGTCAAACGCGAAGTCCTTCCCGGCCGCATCATCAACCTCGTTGTGGACGTCACCCCCAAGTATCGAGTGCTGGCGATCCGTTATGAGGGCAACGAGCGCGTCAGATCCCGCCGCTTGGAGAAGGACATCAAGACCCGTCCAAACGCGGCGCTCGATGAACGTCTCGTGAAGGAGGACTCCGAGAAAATCCGCGAGTATTATCAGAAGACCGGCTACAACCAGGTCATGGTCAACTACACGATCGATCGCGATCGCACGACCGGCTACGGCACCGTCATTTTCAAGATCAACGAAGGTCCTCGCGTAAAGATTCAGGAGATCAGCTTCACGGGGAACGAACACGTGAAATCCCGCCGCCTGCGCAAGGTGATCGAGACCCGCCGCTGGTGGATGTTTTCATGGCTCACGGGCAGCGGCCGCTACAAGGACGAGCAATTCGAAGACGATCTCGACAAGCTCCGCGACTTCTACCGCGAGGAAGGTTATCTCGACATTGAAGTCCCGCCGGAGCGCGTGACTTATTCCTACCCGGAGCCGGACCGTCTCGTGATCGGCATCCACGTCGAAGAAGGCCGCCAGTATCGCATCGGCGACGTCACGTTTAGCGGAAACAAAATTTATCCCTCGCGTTTGCTCTCCCTGCTGACGCAGCAGCGCACGGGCATGATCTTCAAGCCTTCGAAGCTCGATGAAGACGTCCAGACGCTCGAGGATTTTTACGGCAAAGACGGCTATCTCGAATCCCGCGCCCGTCTGGTGCGCAAACCGAACATCGCCACCGGCAACATCGACGTGGAATACCAGATCACCGAGAGCGATCAGTTCTTCGTCGAGTCGGTGAAGATTGAGGGCAACACCAAGTCCAAGAGCATCGTGATCATCCGCGAGCTCACGCTCGGCCCGGGTGAGATTTTCGACACGCTCAGCATGAAGCGCAGCAAGCTGCGTCTCGAAAATACGCGTTTCTTCGACGACGTGAATATCACGCACGAATCGACCAACATCCCCGGCCGCCGCAACCTGAAGGTCGCGGTGCAGGAAGGTCGCACCGGCAATCTCCAGTTTGGCGCGGGTTTCAGCTCGCTCGAAAAAGCGGTGTTCTTCGCCGAATTGTCGCAGTCCAACTTCGACCTGTTTAACCGCAAAGGTTTCTTCCAAGGCGACGGCCAGAAGTTCCGCATTCGCCTGCAAATCGGTTCCCGCTCCAGCGAAGCGATGCTTTCCTTCGAAGAACCGTGGTTCCTCGAACGCGAGCTCGCGCTCGGTTTCTCCATTTATCGCACCAGCCAGAATTACGACAATTCGTATTACGAGCGCGTCGATACCGGCGGCGAAATCTATACCCGCAAACGCCTGTTCGAACTCGTGATCGGCCGTCTCTCGTACAGCTATAACGAGATTCGCATTCAGGACGTCGAAGCTATCGCCCGCAATTACGGCGTCACCGAAGGCAAGACCAACATCTCGAAAGTCGGCTTCCAGCTCGAGCGCGACACTCGCGACAAGATCGTGAATCCGACCGATGGCGGCCGCGTCGAACTCAACCTCGACGTCGCCGGCGGACCGCTTGGAGGCTCGTACGATTATTACCGCATCGAAGGTCGCGGCTCCCAGTTCTTCCCGATCTTCCGCGCGCAAAATCAAGTGATCGGTTTGATCGGCCGTTTCGGCATTCTCGATGACTACAACAACTCCGAGGTTCCTTACTACGAACTCTTCACCTTGGGCGGACCCTATACACTCCGCGGCTTCGAACAGCGCGACGTCGGCCCCCGCCAGCAGGGTTATGTTTTGGGCGGCCGGACCTACGGCATGCTCAGCGTGGAATACTCGGTCGATATCGTGAGCCCGGTCCGTTTCGCGGTCTTCTACGATGCCGGTTTCGTCAACGTCGGCTCGTACGACTTCAATCCGGCCTACTACAACGATAACTTCGGTTTCGGCCTCCGCCTCTTTGTGGCAGGCGCACCGCTGAGCCTCGATTTCGGTATCCCGCTCACGACGGATAAACAAAACGACAAGGGTAATCAGTTTAACTTTTCCTTTGGCACCCGCTTCTGATTTCCTCATTACCTCATCCCTTTTCCCTACCCAAAATAATCTATGAAGACCTCCCTCAAATCTCTGCTCGCTCTGGCTGCATTTGGTGCGACTGCGCTGTTTACCTTCGCCCAGCCGGCGCAAAAAATCGCCATCTGCGACCTCGGTAAAGTGTTCGAAAGTCACTACAAGACGACCGAGCAGCAGGAAAAGCTCAAGGGGCAGGAGACCAAGATCAACGAGCAGATCTCCCAGTACCTGAAGGAGGGTCAGTCCAAGATCGAAAAGTACAAGGAGCTCGTCGAGCAGACGAAGAACCCTGTGCTCACCGCCGAAGCCCGCACCGCGGCCGAAACCGATGCGAACCGCCAGCTCGAAGAAGTGCGCCGCATGGAGCAGGAGTTTAACGAATACCGCCAGCAGGCCAACGCCGCCGTGCAGCAGCAGATCGGCGCTTTCCGCGAACAGCTGATCGGCGAAATCTCGAAGATCGCGACCGACGTCGCCAAGCGCAAAGGCGCCAACATCCTCCTCGAGCGCTCGCCTGTCATCTATCTCGATCCGGCCTTCGACATCACCGACGAAGTGATCGCCGAGATCAACAAGACCCGTCCGGCCGGCGCCGCCGCCGCTCCTGCTGCGACTCCCGCCGCCAACGGCACCTCCACCGAGTCTCCCTCGGTTGTTTTCCCCGGCGCCCGCAAGTAATTCCGCGGTTCGTTTTGCCACCACTTACCCCGCTCGCACCTGAGCGGGGTTTTTCTTTTAACGCGCGACATTTACTCGGCGCCTTCCGCGAGCCACGTTTTTCCCATGGAGCTCTCCTTCTCCTCGCAAGAAATCATCGACATTGTCCAGTCCAGCGCCACCCGGGGCGCGACCACGGAGACGATTCGAGGCATCGCTTCGTTGAGCACTGCAGCGGCCGGCGATCTGTCGTTCCTCGGTAATCCCAAGTACAAACCCGAGGTCGAGGCGACGGCTGCATCGGTGGTGCTGTTGCCTTCCGATTTCCATGGTGAGCCGCGTCCCGGTCAGTTGTTTATCTTGGTGGAAAAACCTTCGGTCGCGCTCGCGCGCATCTGCGCGCGTGTCGAGAGCCTGCTCTGGCCGCGACCGACGCCCGGCATTCATCCCTCTGCGATCGTCGCTCCTGACGCGGAGGTCGCTGCCTCGGCCACGGTCGGGCCGCTCTGTGTGATCGAGCCCGGTGCAAAAATCGGCGAGCGCGCGCACCTGCAGGCGCAGGCATTTGTCGGCCGCGGCGCGCGCATCGGTGACGATGTGTGGTTCATGCCGGGTGTGACTATCGCCAACGATTGCGTGGTCGGAAACCGCGTGCGCCTCCACGCCGGCGTGGTCATTGGCTCGGATGGTTTCGGTTACGAATTTGTGGACGGCCGACACGAGAAGGTGCCTCAGATCGGTCGCGTCGTCATCGGTGACGACGTGGAAATCGGCGCCAATTCCACGCTGGATCGCGCGCGTTTCAGCCAGACGACGATCGGCGAGGGCACGAAGATCGATAATCTCGTGCAGATCGCGCACAATGTCGTGATCGGCCGGCACTGCCTCATTTGCGCACAAGCCGGCATCTCCGGCAGCACGACGATCGAGGATTACGTGGTTGTCGGCGGCCAGGCGGGTCTCGCGGGCCATCTCACGGTGGGGAAGGGTTCGAAGATCGACGGCCAGACCGGCGTGAACTCTGACCTCGGCCCGCGCAGTTTCGTCAAAGGTTCGCCGTGCCTGCCGTACAATCTCGAGCAGCGCATCAATGTTCTTCGCAAGCGGCTCCCTGACCTCTTCCGTCGTGTCGATGAAATCGAGACGCGCCTAGAAAAACCTTCCGCCTCAGTCTAAGGCGCGGCATCCTTTCCAGCTTCCACATCCGATCACATGAGCAACAAGCCCGGGCTTAAAATATTCTCAGGTAATTCGAATCGCGCACTCGCCGAAGAGATCTGCCGTTCCATCGGCGTTCCTTTGGGGGAGGCGACGGTCACGAGCTTCCCCGACGGCGAGTCGTTCGTGAAGATCAACGAAAACGTCCGCGGTCACGACGTCTTCCTCATCCAATCCACCTGCCCCCCGACCAACCATCACCTGATGGAGCTGCTCATCATGATCGATGCGGCCAAGCGCGCCTCCGCCCATCGCATCACCGCCGTGCTGCCGTTTTACGGTTACGCCCGTCAGGATCGTAAAGACCAGCCGCGCGTGCCCATCACCGCCAAGCTCGTCGCCAATCTGCTCACCGCCGCCGGCGCCAATCGCGTGCTCACGATGGATCTCCACAGCCAGCAGATCCAAGGCTTCTTCGACATCCCGGTCGATCATCTCTACGCCTCGCCGGTCTTCTTCAATTACCTTTCGCAAATCAACAAGGAGCGCCTCGTCGTCTGCTCGCCCGATGTCGGCGGCATGAAGATGGCCGCCGCCTACGCCGACATGATCGGCGCCGGTCTCGGTCTCGTGGCAAAAAAGCGCACCAACGCCACCACCGTCGAGGCCATCAACGTCGTCGGCGAAGTGAAGGACTGCGACATCCTCCTCGTGGACGACATCACGGAAACCGCCGGCACGCTCACCGCCGCCGCGAAGATCCTTCGCGATCACGGCGCACGCAGCGTGCGCGCCGCCGTCAGCCACTGCATTCTCAACGAGATCGCTTACGAGCGCCTCCGCTCCGGCCTGATCGACGAGTTGATCACGACCAACTCGATCCCGCTCGAAGCCAAAGGCCTGCCGATCACCGTGCTCAGCGTGGCCGACATCCTCGGGGAAGCGATCAAACGCATTAACAACAACGAAAGCGTCACCGGCCTCTTCAAAATCAAAGGCTTTTGACCTGTCGGGTGACGCCGCACTTCTCGCTGCATGAAGTCTGGCCCACGTCTTGTCTCCACCGTCGCGTTCGCGGCGTTCCTTTTGTTGAGCGCGCTTTCGTTCGCGAAAGCCGCCGATTTCCCCGCCGCGCGCAAGCTCGCGCTGACGATCGATGATTCGCCCGTCGGCGAAAATGCCGCGCCCGCCGTCACCAGTTACGCCGATGTCATCGAGCCGGCGCAGCGCGCGGTCGTTTCCGTCACTTCGAGCCGCTACCTCCGCTATCGCACGATCACGCCGTTCCCGTGGGGGCCTTCTTCGGAGACGAGTGAACGCCGATCCTCCGGCATCGGCTCGGGTGTCATCGTCACGCCCGATGGTTATATCCTGACGAATAATCACGTCATCGAAAACGCCGACGAACTCACCGTCACGCTGGCCGACGCGCGCGAGTTCACGGCGACGGTCATCGGCACGGATCCGAAAACCGACGTCGCCGTCATCAAGATCGAGGCCGATGGATTGCCCGCGGTGCCACTCGCCAACAGTGATCGGCTCCGCGTGGGAGATCTTGTTTTTGCCATCGGGAATCCGCTCGGCGTCGGACAAACCGTGACCATGGGCATCGTCTCCGCCACGAGTCGCCGGGTCGGTATCCTCGACGAAGTGCGCGGCTACGAAAATTTCATCCAGACCGACGCCGCCATCAACCAAGGCAACTCCGGCGGCGCGTTGCTCGACGCGAGAGGCCGGCTGATCGGCATCAACAGCGCGATCCTTTCGACCAATCGCGGCAACATCGGCATCGGTTTTGCCATCCCGATCAACCTCGCGCGAACGATCCTCGAAGGCCTCGCCGAAACAGGGAAAATCATCCGCGGCGATCTCGGTGTGAAAGTCGATGTGCTCACACCCGACCTCGCCGAAACACTCCTCGTGCGGCGCGATCAAAAAGGTGTCGTGATCTCCGTGGTCACACCCGACGGCCCGGCCGAAAAAGCCGGTCTAAAAGTGTACGATGTGATCGCGACCATCAACGGACGCCCGATCCACTCGCCTGAAGATCTGCGACTCTTGCTCGCACAACTCGCGCCCAATCGCGCGGCCGAGGTCAGCATTTTCCGCGATGGCAAAGCCATGAACATCCAGGTGCAGCTCGGCGAGTTGGACGAAGCCCTCGCGCCCGACGAACTGCTGCCCGGCGTGCACGCTTCGCCGCTCACCGCCACGCAACGTCGCCGTCTCGGCCTAAACCCGCGCCTCGAAGGGCTGCTCATCACCCAAGTCACCGAGGACTCGCCGTACCTCGAAAAACTTCTGCCGCACATGTACCTGCTGCAGATCAATCGCCAGCCGGTGATCGATGTCGAAAACGCGCGCACGCTCCTGGTGCCCGGCCGCAATCTCCTGATGGTTTATTATCGCGGTGTCGTCCGTCCGATCACGATCAACGTTCGCTGAAACATCCTGAGTTCACTGCCACGCCGGACGCGGCTCGATCCGGCTCCAGTTCACTTTAAACCGCGCCCAAGCGGGCGATGACGAACAACGCGCCGGGACGGCGCGTTCCACCCGGTACGCGCTCGCGGCTATCACCGGGCGCGGACTTTTATCATCAGTGTCCGTCAGTGTGCATCAGTAGTTAAAAACGCATCGAGGTGTCTGGCCGCCGATGAGGTTACGGCGTAAAGCCATGCCTTAGCTGCCAGGTTTGGTCGCCGGAATTTTCGCGAGCGCTTCCGGCACTTGATCGGCAGGGTAGGTGGGGAAACTCAACTCCAGCAGCGACACTGCCGGCACATCGAAACGCGCCACGCCTGCGCTGCGATCGACCAGCATCGCCACACCCACGGGCGTACCGCCGGCCTTGCGAACGATGTCCAGACATTCCACGACGCGACCGCCGCGCGTCACGACATCCTCGACGATGAGCACTTTTTCTCCCGGCTTCAGCGTGAAACCGCGCCGCATCACCAGGACGTTGTTTTCCTTCTCCGCAAAGATGTAGCGCGAACCTGTCTGACGCGCGACTTCCTGCCCCAGCACGAGGCCGCCCATCGCCGGCGCGAGCACCGTGGTGAAGCTCAACGACGCGAGCTTCGCGACCAGCAACTCACTCAAACGCGTGACCGCTGCCATGTCCTGGCAGACTTGGGCACACTGAAAAAAGTGTCCCGAATGCAGGCCGGAGCGGAGCACGAAATGTCCCTCAAGGAGGGCGCCGGTGCGTTTGAAGATGGAAAGGACTTCCTCTTGATGCGGATCCATGCGGCGACGGTTGGAAGACGCCGGCAAAAAAACAAAAACATTTTTGCTCCATAGGAATCTGCCGGCCACACTCGCCCTGTGATCATCGAGTTCGCACCTCTGGAAGACGAGTTGGGCGACGTGCTGGATAAAGCCGTGCGCCACGACGGTCGTTCGGAGCAGGCCGTGGCAGGGAGTGCCGGCGTACCGCTCGAAAAACTCCGCGATGCGATCGATTACCGCTACGATTTCAGCGACGAAGAACTCCGTCGCCTCGCGGTCACGCTGGGCCTGAACGAAATCGGCCTGCTCGCGCTCGCGCGCCACGCTTATCCGCTCCCGGAGATTTCGGGCCTGCCGTTCTGCATTTATCCTCTGCGCATGCCGCACGGCATAGGCGTCGCCAATGCCTACCTGATCGTCGAGTGCGGTTCCCGCCACGGCTTGTTATTCGATACCGGCCCCGATGCGGCGATTCTCCGCCGGGTCTGGCCGAAGAGCATCGAAAACCTCGACGCGATCTTCGTCACGCACGTGGAAACCGAGCACTCGGGCGGCCTCGCCGGCTTGCGCGCGGCGCACCCACACACGCCGGTGTTTGGCCCCGTCGGCGGCGGACGCGGTCTGCCTGGCGTGACGGTGCCGACCGACGATTCGCGGCTGGTGTTTGGCGATTTCGAAGTACGTATCCTGCGCACACCGGGACACGCGGAGGAGCATCACTGTTATGTGATCCGCGCGCCGAAACTTCCGCAGGCGCCGAGCGTGCTGATTTCGGGCGACCTCCTGTTTGCTGGATCGGTCGGCGGAGCGTTTTATTGCCAGCGCCGGCTCTTGGACAACGTCCGCCGTCTCACCGCAGAGTTGCCGGAAAACACGGTGATCGCTCCCGGCCACGGGCCGCTGACGACGTTGAAAAACGAACGCGCTTACAATCCCTTCGCGCTCTAAAATCCCGCTCCCGCTGGGGAAAATGGTCGGGGTGGAGAGATTCGAACTCTCGGCCTCTACGTCCCGAACGTAGCGCTCTACCAGGCTAAGCTACACCCCGATTTGGTGTCCCACGCACCCGAAGGTTGGCGGGCCGGAGAACTTGCCGGGGATGCGGCAGGTAGTGCAAGAGAGAAATGCGACAAGCCAAGGCTTGAGGCTGCCCCGATTTGCTTCCGGATCGCAGTCATCAGGCGTCCTGCGAGTGGCTTCGTTCACTCGCGAGCCACGGCTTCCGGTCGCTCTAAACCACTTCCTCCCATTTCCCCCATCCCGCTATATGCGACTAACGTGTCGAAGCTCTACAGTTAGCCTCATCTTTCATGTGATCGAGACGGCAGGTTCCGCCCTCGAAGGCTTGAAAACGCGCGGAGCCCAATCTGCGTCTGAACTCGCGTCGATGCTCTCGCCCGAAACGACATGCTCAATAAAGAAACGATTCTCGGGGAGCTTCGGGCGGCCATAGTAAAACCACTCCCAGCGCACGCGAGATGCACGCTGAATGATAAAGCTCTTCCCGTCCATGCGCGCTCCCGCCGCGCCCCAAACTTCCAGCGTCTCGCCCTCATCGAACGCCAGCCGGATATACCCTTCTTTTGCTTCGTGGGAAACCAGCTTGTGCCAATTGTCCATCGGACGCCCAAACCAATCACCGAAGACGCAAAGCGAGCCATTGATCTGCGCCGCGTGCTCACGAACGAACTTCGCGACGTCCTCCGGCTCGGGCTTCGATTTGTGGAACAGGTTCAGCATTTTTTGGCTAACGTTTAATGCTCAGCCGCGCCTGCGGCTGGCGCGGCGGCTGCGTCAGCAGCCGACGTGACAGACGTAGGCGTTGGCTGTAGTGGCTGGTTGGCCTTTGCTTCGACTGCTTGCCACACGAACTCAAAACGCCGATCGGGATCTCGGCGCCGGATCATGACCTCAATCAATCGATGGTCACGGAAACGAAAAACCAACGATGTGCCATCGAGCTCCATGGAAGTGATATGACGGCAGCGTCCATCTGCGAGCTCTTCAATCGGGTAGGTGAAACGAATCGTGTCGATCAACCAATCCTCGGAGTCGTTCACGTGCTCGAAGCTGCCGGTAATGAGTGGATGAGCACCGACATCTTTCTTCACCTCTTCATCGCTTCGCCCCTGCGCGCACCAAGTTCGTAGATCGGACTTCGTAAACGTGCTGGTAAGTGTGCCTCCGCCGGACAAATCGGCTCCCGCGCATCCTGAGAGCACCAACGCAAAAATCACCGCGATGACTGCTTTCATTTTTGGCCAACGATCACTGGTCAGCCACGCCGAGCTGGCGACTCAAAATTCGAAACGGACCCCGTCGAGGCGTTGCGCTGTATCGACTGGTTGGCCTCCGCCTTTTTCTGGCCGCTGAGCACGGCCTCGATCACGTCTTGGTACTTGCCGGAAATCCGCTGCCCCCAAGTCCGAGCAGTCGCGGCAAGCGTCGAATCACTGCGAACAACAAAGACGCTCTGAATGATCGACCACTGGTTGTCGTATTTGTCGACGTAGCGCTCAGGATCGATCTTTTCGGGAATCGGACCACTCACGACCAACACGAGTTGGGTTCCAATCCCGTAGAAGAACGGAAAGAACCCGGATCGATACGCCACTTCTTTCTTAATCCGCTTAATCAACGGCACGGGATCTTCGGGGAGAGCGTCGATATCGACGACAGCTACAGCGCGATTTAGATTCAATGTCTGCAGCTTGAGGATCGCCCGGCAAAGACGGCCTCGACGGCCTTCCTTTACGCGGCAAAACCCATGTGCCTTGAGCGCTTCTTCCAACTGTGGAACGGGGTCAGTCATCTTTCGGCCAACGATCACTGGTCAGCCACGCCGAGCTGGCGACTCGAAATTCGAAACGGGCCCCGTCGAGGCGTTGCGCTGTAACGACTTCCATGAGAAGGCGTGTCGATTAAAT
>CAZNJG010000005.1:0-218062 GCA_964573305.1 uncultured Opitutaceae bacterium | reverse complement strand
TTCACTGAGTTTTCCGACATCGCGTAGTTCCTTTCGTTTTTTCGCAACTCTGCTTGTAGCAGAGACTTAAGGACTACGCGATATTTATTTCACGAAATATCCGGGTTAGCAGCGTCAGAAACTTCGTAAGCATTCATGTTGCGTAACTATGATTAGGAAATATCGGCTGCTCTGGGGTTCTCTTAACTCCAGTCGCACTGATGTGGACCCCGGAAGAAGCCGGAAAAGGGGGCAATCTTTGCAATTTGTCATTCGCCCATTTGATGGAGCGTGCTGACGGGCATCCAAGAATCACAGCAACCTCACCGGACTTCTCTCTTCGCCACCTTCGCCCTGCATGGCTTGCGCTCGTCAAATCGAATACGCCATCCCGGCGTATTTGAGCCACCGCCCGCTTTCGCCTCTATCACGTTCACGCGCATCTATCTCTTCATCGCGGCCATTGGCCGCCCGATCTCATGCGCGGAGGCCATTGGCCGGAGCCGCACTTTGGAAAAACGCCGTTGGCGTTTTTCTATCAGTGGTTCACCCCGGCTCGAATCTCACGCGTGGCTCGCCCGAAACCGACCTTCGCCGAGCAACAACACGCCCACGCGTGCGCCTTTTCACACACGCGATCTTCCGGCTGCGCGTGCGTCATTCACACGCAGACGCAGACAACATCCACACCGAGAGTCCTCGCCTGCGCGGTGCTTACATCTCTCCGTCCGTCACGTAGTCGCGATACACAGGTTCGAACATGCGCGAGCGAATATCGGCTTCGATATCGTCGGGGCGCGCCGTCGTCGCCAGGCCCGCGCGCCACGCTTCGGCGGCGACGGCCGTCGCGATCTTGAGCGAGACCGCGCGGATGCCTGTGAGCGACGGACACACACGGCCCACAGAGAGATCGTCCGCGGTCACGCAGGACGCCAGCGTTTCGGCGGCGACGAGCATCATCGCGTCGCTGACCTCGCGCGCACCGCAGGCGAGCGCGCCCAGGCCGAGGCCCGGGAAAACATAAACATTATTGCACTGCGCGGGCTCGAGCCGGCGTCCGTTGATTTCGACCGGATCGAACGGACTGCCGCTGGCAAACACCGCGCGGCCACCGGTCTCGCGATAAGCCGCCTCAGCGGTGCACTCGGCCTTCGAGGTCGGATTGGAAAGGGCGAAGACGATGGGCGTTGTATTCAGTTCCCCCATACGCCGGAGCACGCGCGGCGTGAACGCGCCGGACATGCTGGACACGCCGATGATCGCGGTCGGACGCACCGCTTCGACCGCCTCTTCGAAACTGGCGATGCACGCGTGATCGTGCGCGTACGGGCGTTTGTGCGCGGCGAGATTGCCCGGGCGGCTTTTCACCACGAGCCCCTGCGAATCGACGAACCAGCAACGCGTGCGCGCCTCCGCTTCGGACAGTCCACGCGCGACAAGTGCGGCGACTAGAAGGTCGGCGATGCCGGTGCCGGCTTCGCCTGCGCCGAGGAAGAGCAGGCGTTGCGCTTCGAGCGTACCACCGCTCAGGCGGAGCGCGCCGAGCAAACCGGCGAGCGTGACGGCGGCCGTGCCCTGGATGTCGTCGTTGAAACTGCAGACGCGCGCGCGGTTTTTCTGAAGCAGTGCGAAGGCGTTGTGATTACCGAAGTCCTCCCACTGGAGCAGCGCGCCCGGATAAACGGTTTTCACGGCGTCGACAAACTCGTCGAGAAACTCGTCGTAGGCGGCGCCGCGCACGCGACGTTGCGGCAGGCCGATGTAGAACGGATCGTCGTGGAGCGCTTCGTTGTCGGTGCCGGTATCGAGTGTGATCGGCAGGCAGTACGACGGATGCAAACCGGCGCAGGCGGTGTAGAGCGCGAGTTTGCCGACGGGAATGCCCATGCCGAGTGCGCCGAGATCGCCGAGCCCGAGGATGCGTTCGCCGTCGGTGACGACGATCATGCGCACATCGGAGACAGGCCAGTGACGCAGGATTTCGGCGATGCGCCCGCGTTCGCGGATGCTGATAAAGAGACCGCGCGGGCGGCGGAAAATGGCGCCATACTCGAGGCACGCCTGGCCGACCGTCGGCGTGTAGATGAGCGGGAGCATTTCCTCCACATGATCCTGCAGCAGGCGGTAAAAGAGCGTCTCGTTGCGGTTCTGGAGCGTGGTGAGGAAGATGTATTTTTCGAGCGGATCGGTTTTGCGACGCAGGTTCGCGAGGACACGTCGCTCCTGTTCTTCCAGGGAAAAAACGCGCGGAGGCAGCAGACCGCGCAGGCCCAAGGCATCGCGTTCCCGCTCGGTGAAAGCGGTGCCCTTGTTGAGCAGCGGATGCGCGAGCAACGCCGTGCCGCGGGGCATGAGCGCCCCACCCGTTGAGGACAAACCGGAGGATGAACCGAGAAGTGCCATCCTAGAAGACTAGCGAAAACGAGGCCACGCCGACTCCGCATCCGTTGGCAGGAACGCAGCATTTTTGAGACGCCCCCCCACTGGCAGGCGGGCGGTCGTCATGCCGCGAGCACTACACGATAACCGGGGAAACGCCGCGGCGTTTTCGTTCGCCAGCGCCGCTGTGTCGCCCAGAGATTTTCGCATGAGCGTGCTTCTCGGATATCTCGGACGCGAGCGTCTCACCGTGACGCAGCTCGAGCAGTTATACGAACAAGGAAAGGCGCGGCCGGGATTTGTCCACGAGGTGATCGCCACGCTCGGCCAGCTCGATCCTGAGAAAGCGCATCGCGCTCTTTGGTTGCTGCGAAAGGTCTCCGCGGAGTCGTGCCTCGATGCGGCGGCGGTCAGTCGTGTAATCGAGTGCAGCGATGTTTCCGAACACTGGCTTTTCCGCCTGACGCTATGTCAGCTGCTCGCCGAGACGACATGCCCACCCGAGGCGGCGGAAGATGCGTTTTCGGTTTTGCGAAAATGTTTCGATGACCGCCGCGTGATCATCCGCGCATGGGCACTGACTGCGCTGGTGCGATTGCCGCGCGATCGTGCACGCGAAGGCGAGATCCGTGAACGGGTGCGCGCCGCGGAACGCGATCCGGCAAAATCGATGCAGGCGCGTTTGCGGCACTTGACGCGTCGCGCATGAAGGATGCGCGACGCAGCACTCAGGATTTCTTTCTCTTCCGCTTACCGTTCGTGCGCTCGATGTTCAGGTAAGTTTTATTGAGCATCTGCGACTCGAAAAACTCGACCAGACGCACGCCTTCGCGGGGTTTCACGAGATCTTTTCGCGTGGCGACATCGATCTGTCGTTTCATGCGGCGGCAGAGCTCTTCGTACTGATATTGCACGCCCTCGATCACGTCGGCGACGCGGCTGCCGCTGAGCGCTTCCTCGATGTAGTAACCGTTGGGTTCGTCGGGCTCGAGGAAGACGTGCACTTCGTTCACGCGGCCGAAGAGATTGTGCAGGTCACCCATGATGTCCTGATACGCGCCGGTGAGGAATACGCCGAGGTAGTACGGTTTTCCGTTGAGCGGGTGCAGCGCGAGGTAGTCCTTCGTATCCTGCAGATCGATGAAGTTGCTGATCTTGCCGTCGGAATCGCAGGTGATGTCCACGAGGATGGCATTGACGGAAGGGTTCTCCTTGAGGCGATGCAGCGGCGCTATCGGGAAAAGTTGTTTGAGCGCCCAGTGATCGAGCAGTGATTGGAAAACGGAAAAATTGCAGACGTACTGGTCGGCGAGCAGGCGGTTGAGATCGTGCAACTCCTCGGGCACGTAACCGCTGTCGCGGCTTTCGTGGGCGATTTTTTCGCAGATCTGCCAGAAGAGCGATTCGGCGGCGGCGCGGTTTTCGAGATCGAGGTAGCCGAGATTGAAGAGCGAGAACGCCTCTTCCTTTTTCTGCACGGCGTCGTGGAAACGTTCGAGACGGCCGAGCTTCGAGCGATTGCTCAGCATCTTTTCGAGATCGACGACGACCTTGTGTTTCGTCTTCGGCTGGTGCTGCTGGCCGAGCGTTTCCTTTTTGTTGATGCGTTCGAAAACCTCGACGACGAGCATCGAATGCGGAGCGACCACGGCGCGGCCCGACTCGCTGATGATGTCGGGCGTTTTCACACCGGACTCTTCGCAAATCTCGCGGATGTTGGCCACGACGTCGCGAGCGTATTCATGCATCGAGTAGTTCATGGACGACTCGAAGTTGGACCGTGAGCCATCGTAATCGATGCCGAGGCCGCCGCCGACATCGAGGTAGCCCATGGGGAAGCCCATCTTGTCGAGCTGGCAGTAGAAACGCGCGGCTTCGACGACGGCGTTCTTGATGGTGAGAATATTCGGCACCTGCGAGCCGATGTGGAAATGCACGAGGCGCAGGCACTGCGTGAGTTTGGCGGCCCTCAGTTTTTCGCAGGCGAAAAGGATTTCCGCGGTGTTGAGGCCGAACTTGGCGTTGTCGCCGGTGGAGGACGACCACTTGCCCTCGCCGCGCGTCTGGAGTTTCGCGCGGAAACCGATGAGCGGTTTCACGCCGGTCTCCTCGGAGATGCGGATGATGTCGTCCACCTCGGCGAGTTGCTCGACGACGATGATGATCTTTTTGCCCAGCTTGCGGCCGAGCATGGCGAGGCGGATGTAATCGTGGTCCTTGTAGCCGTTGCAGATGATGAGGCGGCTGCTGCCCTCATGCATCGCGAGCGCGATCATGAGCTCGGGCTTCGAGCCGGCTTCGAGGCCGTAATGATAATCTTTGCCCGCGGCGACGATCTCATCGACGACCTCGCGGAGCTGGTTGACCTTGATGGGGAACACGCCGCGGTACTCGCCCTTGTAGCCCTCTTCCTTGATGGCTTTGCGGAAGGCTTCGTTGATCTGCTGCACGCGGTAGCGAAGCAGATCCTGAAAGCGGATCACCATGGGCGCCTTGAGCCCCATGCCGATGGCTTCGTTCGCCACATCGAGGATGCGAATGCTGCGGCCATCGGCGAGCGGCTGCACATTCACGAAGCCGTCGGCATCGACCCCGAAGTGGCCGGTCCCCCAGCGCTTGAACCCGTAAAGTTCTTCGGACTTGGCTGCGGACCAGGAGGAGGCGGATTTGCTTTTCAAAAGAGGGAGAGGAGGACGACTGGGTTAATGGCTTGCTTTCGCGGAGCGGGATTCGGTTTAGTCCGCATTTCTTTTTCAAAATCCACAACAATCAACGATGAAAATAGCACCACTCGCCGACACCGCATCCCAACTCTTCGCAATGGCACCGGCTCCCAACGGACAAGGCGGCAGCCCCTTGATGAGTCTCCTGCCGATGATCCTGATTTTCGGCGCGATGTATTTCTTCATGATCGCTCCCCAGCGCAAGAAGCAGAAAGAGCACCAAAAGATGCTCGATGCGCTCACTTCGGGCGACGAGATCGTCACCACCGGTGGCCTGTACGGTGAGATCACCAACAAGAAAGACGACCGTTTCGTCGTGCGCATCGCCGACAACACCAAGGTCGAAATCGCCAAAGGCTTCATCCACGCGGTCGTCCGCAAAGCCGGCGAAGAGCGCAAGTAAGCCTCACCGCGCACTTGCCTCCCGTGAAGTCGCGGTGCTGCATCCCGCACTGCGATTTCGCGTCTGCGCTGCACCCCGCGCGCCCTCCCCCTTTTTTAACCCTGACTCAACATGTTCAAACGCAACTTGTGGAAGCTGACCCTCAGCTTCGCCATCGTGCTGTGGGCAGCCGTCCAGCTCGTCCCCTTCAAAGACCAAGACTTCGCGACCTACGTCAAGGAACAGGCCAGTTCCAAAAAGCCCGAGTTTAACGCGCTGCTCAAAGAAGCTGCCGACCGCGAGGCCGCCGATCAGGCTCCCAGCGTTTTTGTCGCGCTCAAACAGATCGCCGCCGAACGCGACCTCGACCTCGCCAAAGACCATTTCCCCCACCTCGATCTCGGCGACATCAAGAACCCGGGTCGCCGCAACAAGATCCTCCTCGATTACCTGCTCAAGGAATCCAAAAGCAACCTGCAGCTCGGCCTCGACCTGAAAGGCGGCGTCGCCTTCACCCTCGAGCTCGACCCGAAAGCACTCTCCGAACTCACCTCCGATCTCCGCGAAGAGAAGGTCAAACACGCCATCTCCATCATCAGCGACCGCATCAACGGCCTCGGCGTCGCCGAGCCGATCGTGCGCCCCGTGGGTGAAAATCGCATCGAGGTCCAGCTCCCGGGCGTGAACACCAAGGACAACCCCGAGGTGCTCGAAACCGTCAAGAAACCCGCCCGCCTCGAATTCCGCCTCGTCGCCCAAGGCACCACCGGCATGACCCAGCCGCCGTCGCCCGGCATGATTCCGCCCGGCCATGAAGTCATGGTCGAAGAGCGCGAAAACCACACCACCGGCGAAATCCAGGACTTTTATTATATCGTCAAACGCGTGCCAGAAATGGGCGGCGATGGTGTGCAGGATGCCTCGGCCCGCGTCGATGAATACGGCCGCTACAACATCCAGCTCAGCTTCAACGACGCCGGCAAACGCCAGTTCGCCGATGTCACCACCGCCAATGTCGGCCGCCAGCTCGCGATCATCCTCGACGGCAAGCTCTCCTCCGCGCCCAACATCAATGAGCCGATCACCGGTGGCAACGCCTCCATCTCCGGCAGCTTCACCCAGCGCGAAGCCCTCGATCTCGCCAACGTCCTCAACAACCCGCTCGACGTCGCCCTCACCGTCATCGAGCAGTACGAGGTCGGCCCCAGCCTCGCGAGCGATGCCATCGCCAGCGGCCGTCTTTCCTTCATCATCAGCACTTCGCTGACCGTCGGCTTCGTGCTGTTGTTCTACAGCATCGGCGGCATCATCGCCGCGATCGGCATGGGCGTGAACGTGCTCGTGACCCTCGCCGTCATGTCCTCGCTCGGCGCCACGCTCTCGATGCCCGGCATCGCCGGTATCGTGCTGACCCTCGCGATGTCGGTCGACTCGAACATCCTGATCTTCGAGCGCATGAAGGAAGAGCTGAAGCTCGGCAAATCCCTCGCGAGTTCGCTCGAGGCCGGCTTCGAAAAAGCCTGGTCTGCCATCATCGACTCCAACCTCACCACGCTGATGGTCGGTCTCATCATGATCGTCCTCGGCACCGGTCCGGTGAAGGGCTTCGGCATCACGCTCTCGATCGGTATCTTCACCACGATGTTCGCGGCCGTGGTCGTGACCAAACTCCTCATGGAGTTCCTCATCCTCCCCGGCGTCATCAAGCGTCTGCCGATGGTCTCCATCCTCCAGAACACCAAGGTCGATTTCCTCAAGTACGCGAAACCGTCCTTCATTGTGTCGTGGTCGATCGTGATCCTCAGCCTCGGCTTCGTCGCTTATAAAGGAAAGGATGTCTATGGCATCGATTTCCTCGGCGGCGACACCGTGACGCTCTCCTACGCGCAGCGCCTCGACGAAGGCGATCTCCGCAAGGCCGCGACCGACGCCGGCTTCGGGGACGCGACCTTCTTCTATCAAAAGCAGATCGGCAGCGACGTCGAAACCCTCAAAGCCACCACGCGCTTCGATCAAGGCACCCCGCTCGTCACGGCGCTCCAGCAGGCGTACCCCGACGCGAAGTTTGCCTCGCTCGGCGAGACGCGCATCGGTCCGTCTGTCGGCGCCGAGATCCAAAGCAACGCCTTCTGGTCCATCTTCTGGGCGCTGCTGCTCATCATGGCCTACGTCGCGTTCCGATTCGAGATCGGCTACGGCATCGGCGCAGCCATCTCCACCTTGCACGACTTGCTGATCACCATCGGCCTGTTCGTCGTGTTCGGCCGCGAATTCAACGCCTCGATGGTCGCCGCGATCCTCCTGATCGCCGGTTATTCGATCAACGACACCATCGTCATCTTCGACCGCATCCGCGAAGAACTCCGCCTCAATCCCGAGACGAAGCTCCGCGATGTCGTCAACCGGTCGATCAACCTCACCTTGTCGCGCACGGTCATCACCGGCGGCACCACCCTGCTCACCGCGATCACGCTGATCCTCGTCACCTCGGGCGAGGTCAACGACATCGCCTTCACCCTCCTCATCGGTGTCATCACCGGCACCTTCTCCTCGCTGTTCATCGCCTGCCCCATCTTCTACTGGTGGCACAAGGGCGACCGTAAGCACGTGGAAAAGCATCAGGACGTGAAACCCGTGTACGAGTGGGCCGGCACGAGCAAGGCCTCGGAGTAATTCCACGCGAGTGAATGCAGGCGGTGCCCAACCGTCGCCTGCATCGCCCGCCCGGCCTTTTTCGTTCATGCGCTGGACCCATACACCGTTCCCAGCGGATCAAATCGAAGCGCTCAGCCGCAAGGCCGGCGTCAGTCCCGTCCTCGCCGAGCTCCTGTGCCGCAGTGGCATCACCGAGCCGGACGACGCCCGCCGCTTCCTGCATCCCAGTCTCGGCGAACTCAACGATCCGTTCCTCCTCCAGAACATCGAGGCGGGAGCGACCCGTCTGCGCGCGGCCATCGCCGCACGTGAAGACATTGTTGTGCTCGGCGACTACGATGTGGATGGCGTCAGCAGCACCGCACTGCTCGTCAGCATTCTCCGGCGTTTCGGCCTGCATCCGCGCTTCATCGTGCCGCGCCGCATGGAAGACGGTTACGGCCTCTCCCGCAGCGCAATCGATCGCGCCCTCGAACTCGGGAAACCGCATCTTTTCATCGCGCTCGATTGCGGCACCAACTCGCACGAAGAAGTCGAGTACCTGCTCGACCAAGGCATCGACGTGCTCGTGGTCGATCATCACCGCTCCAAGGAGCGCACGCTCGAACGCGGCATCCTGATCAATCCCCACGTTTATCCCGCCGGTGGCGACGAACCGTGGCGCCACCTGTGCACCGTCGGTCTCGTTTTCAAACTCGCCCACGGCCTGCTCAAACAACTGCGCGCGGAGAATCATCCCGTCGCGTTCCGCATCAAGCTGCGCGAATACCTCGATCTAGCCGCCCTCGGCACCGTCGCCGATCTCGTACCGCTTCACGGCGAAAACCGCATCCTCGCGAAACAAGGCCTGAAAATCCTCCAGACCACGCAGCGTCCCGGCCTCCGCGCGCTCATGCAGATCGCGGGCGTGAAACGCGAACACGACATCATGCCGGTCGATATTTCGTTCCGCCTCGGCCCGCGTATCAACGCCTCGGGCCGGCTCGCCGATGCCGCGCTTTCCGTCGAGCTCATGCTGAGCGACGACGAACATTTCTGCAACGAAACCGCCCAGCAACTCGACGCCTTCAACCGCGAGCGCCAGGACATCGAACGTCTCATCACGGAAGAGGCAGAGCACCTCATCGAAACCCAGTTTGCCGACTGGCCGGGCATCGTCCTCTACGGCGACAACTGGCATCCGGGCGTCGTCGGCATCGTCGCCGGCCGCGTGACGCGCAAATACAACCGCCCGTGCGTCGTCCTCGGCAACGAGGGCGAACTCGCCAAAGGCTCCGGCCGCAGCATCGACGGCATCAATCTCGTCGATGCGCTCGGCACCTGCAGCGATCATCTCCGCAGCTGGGGCGGTCATCCGATGGCCGTCGGCGTCTCGATCGAAAAAGACCGCCTCGAAACCTTCCGCACGTATTTCGCCGACGCGGTGCGACGTCTCGCCGGAAGCGATCTGCACGAGCGTCGTCTCGACCTCGCTGCGTGGCTCACGCCCGATCAAGTGCGCGAGCGTTTGATGGATGAAATTTGCTCGCTGCATCCGTTCGGCCAGGGAAATCCGGAACCGGTTTTCGGCATTCGCGGCGTCGTGCTGCGGCAGCGTCCCGATGTCTTCAAGGGACAGCATTTCCGTTTCAATTTCGACGATCCGCGCGGACGCCGCCTCTTCGGTGTCGCGTGGAAAATGGCCGATCGCATCCCGCCGGTCGGCGAGCCGCTCGATCTCGCGGTCGAGCTGACGTGGAATTTTTTCAACGACCGCAAACTACTCCAGCTCGAGCTCATCGACTGGCGTCTCGCGCAAGGTTGATTCGCGCGGCATCGCTCCGCGCTTAACGTGTTTTCGGTTGCTCGTACCCGCATCGCGGCGCACGTTGCCCGTTTCGTTAAAAATCGACGTGAGGCTCCCGCTTTCTATTCACCGCTGGCTCCATCGAAGGAATCTTTCGCGCATCAAGATGCGCGGCGGTTTTCTCCATTCGAAGCTCGGCGATCGGATCCTCGACAAGTCCTTGTGGCGCGCGACGCCAGAGTCGCTCGCCCGCGCCTGGCTCATCGGCGCGGCTGTCACGATCATCCCGTTTTTGCCCGGCCAATCGATTCTCGCTGGCATACTCGGCTTCACCTTCCGCGCGAATCTCCTGCTCGCGATCGGACTCCAATACATCTCCAACCCCGTCACCGCGGTCGTGCAGATTCCCGCGTGTTATCTCGTAGGCCGGCTCGTCCAAGGCGAAGGCCCGGTCGCCGTGTGGAAAGAAATCTCCGAGCGCGACTGGCAGTTTTTGATTCATCATCCGACTCACCTCACGCGCGATCTCATTCCCGTTTTCCTCGGATCGATCGTGCTCGGCGTGACCATCGGCGTGATCGGGTACTGGGCCATCCTCGCGTGGGGCCGCCGTCACAGCGAAGCCGTCGCGAGAAAAAAAGCCTCGCTCGCAAAATAAGCGCGCTGCGAACGTCCAACGTTAAGCGTTGAGCGTCCCGCGTGGGGCGCCGGCTGCTGGCGTTGGGAGTTCGGAGTTGGGTGTTGGGTGTTGGGTGTTGGGTGTTCGGGTGTTCGGAGTTCGCTGCATTCCCGGGCGACGTTTGGCTTTACTGCACCAGAGGCCGCTGCCATCAACGCCCGCACGTTCGCCTCGCGATCATGGCGGTTGGGACGGCGGACGCACGCCCTACCCCATGCTGGCCACGCTTTACTCCGCTGCGCTCCAAGGCATCGACGCCGAGCTCGTTCACGTCGAAATCAACTCCGGGGAATCCGGCGATTTCCGGCTCGTCCTCGTCGGTCTGCCCGACACCGCCGTCAAAGAATCCAACGACCGCGTGCTCTCCGCGCTCGGCAACAGCGGCTTCCGAAAGCCGCACGCGCGCACCACCATCAACCTCGCGCCCGGCGATGTGCGCAAAGAAGGTCCCATGTACGATCTGCCGATCGCGCTCGGGCTGCTCACGGCGCTCGGCCAGTTAAAACCAGATCGTCTGGGCGAATACCTCATCGCCGGCGAACTGGGTCTCTCTGGCGCCACACGTCCCGTTCGCGGTGCGCTCGCCATGGCGCGTCTTGCCCGCCAGCTCGGGAAAAAGGGGCTGCTGCTTCCGCCGGCCTCCGCGCGCGAGGCAGCCTTGGTCGAGGGCGTCGAGGTCTACGCGGTCGCGTCGCTCGATCAGGCGTTTCGTTTTCTCAATGGCGAGCGCGAGCTCCCACGAGAACATCCCCCTGTCGTGTCAAACAAAGCCATCGCCGATGAAACCGCCGGCGATTTCTCCGAGATCAAAGGCCAGCATGCGTTGCGTCGCGCCGTCGAAATCGCCGTCGCTGGATTCCACAATCTGCTGATGATCGGTCCTCCGGGCTCCGGAAAATCCATGGTCGCGAAACGCATCCCGACCATCATGCCTCCGCCGTCGCTCGAGGAATCGCTCGAAGTCCTCAGCATTCACTCCGCCGCCGGACAAACACTCAACGGCACCGCGCAATTTGGGCGCCGTCCCGTGCGCACGCCGCATCACACGATTTCCGATGTCGGTCTGCTCGGCGGCGGCGCGATTCCCGGCCCCGGGGAAATTTCACTGGCGCATCGCGGCGTGTTGTTTCTCGACGAATTGCCGGAGTTCAAACGTTCCGCATTGGAAGTCATGCGCCAGCCGCTCGAAGACGGCACCGTCACCATCTCTCGAAGCGCGGGCAAAGTCACCCTGCCGTGCCGCTTCATGCTCGTCGCGGCGATGAACCCGTGCGAGTGCGGTTACCTCGGCGATCCCCGCCACGAATGCCGCTGCGGTCCCTCGCGCATCCAGCGTTATCGTTCGCGCATCAGCGGTCCGCTGCTTGATCGCATCGACATCCACATCGAGGCGCCCGCGCTCTCGATCGCGGAACTGCGCAGCGAAACGCCGGGCGAAAGCTCCTCCGCGATTCGCGAACGGGTGCATGCCGCGCGTGTTCGTCAGCAAGCGCGGCTGAAGAACTCGTCCGCCATGTCCAACGCTGGCATGAGCCACGCGCAAATCCGGCGTTTTTGCGCGATCGATTCCACGCTCGGCGATCTCATGCAGCAGGCGATGGAACAGCTTTCGTTATCCGCCCGCGCGTATGATCGCATCCTCAAAGTCGCGCTCACCATCGCCGACCTCGCCGGCGCCGAGCGCATCGCCGCACCGCATCTGCTCGAGGCGATCCAATACCGCAGCCTCGATCGCAATCTCTTCTACTGAGTCACGCGAGCAGTCAGTTTTTAACCACTGATGCACACTGAAGAACACTAATAACCGATCGCGCGCGGCGCCTATCCGTCTCCATGTTCCATCAGTGTCCTTCAGTGTGCATCAGTGGTTAAAAAAAATGCTTCGCCCGCGAAGCGCCCCGTCTTCCCAGACGGCACACGTCCGCTCAGAAAAACATCGCTTCACCAAGCGCAGCTTCGGGACTTAGCAGGCTGACCGCCGCCGGCAGAGAAACCTGCGCGCCTCCGAGATTCGCCTCGAAATGCGCGCTGCCTTGCGCGAGATCGCCCCGCCACTCGAAGCGGCGCGCGTCGCTGTATCCAAATTTCAATACAAAGGCGCGCTCGCCCAGATCGGCCGCTTTCTCGCTGTGGAAAGCGATGCCTTCGCCCGCACCACATTCCCGCAGGCGATCCTGCGCCCACGTGAGCAGCACGCGTCCTTCGGCGGTCAACTTTGCGCCATGGCGCACTTCCACCCGCGTGAGGTTTTGCGAGAGGGTTTTCGCATCATAGCCGCTCAGGAATTGTCCGATCGTCTGGCGCACCGGCAGCAGTCGGGCATACACGAGATCGCGCACCGCCTCCGGCTTCGGCCAGGGAAACGACGACGCGCGCGTCTCCACCACCGCGGTGTCGAACATCACGCGTTTCGAGCGGCGCAGCAGGTACTGATAATCGTTCAGCCGGCTGCTCGAAGAAAACGCATGCGCCCAGTAATACAGAGGCAGATCGGTGCTCAGGCAGACCGAGACTTGATCCTCCAGAAACCGGCGCGCCGCCTGCGGATAACTCAGCATCACGAACTCGCAGCAACGCGTGTCGCCCTTGGATTTCCCAAGGTGACATTCGCCATAAATCTTCGCGCGCATGTCGGTCGACGCATCGTCGAGTGGCAGCGGACACAGCACGACCACGCGGCACGGATAACGTTTCGAAAAACGCACCGCCGTTTGAAACTGATCCTGCGCATCCTGCACGGTCGTGGCGAAGCCGAGATGCAGCACGAGATTCACTTGCGTGGCTTTGCCCAACTCCGCCTCAGGCGCCGGACGGCCCGTTTCAGCGGTGTCGCGCCACATCTTGTCGAGGCTTTTGGAGATGGCGCCCACCGGCACTTCGATTCCAGGCAGGGCGTTAAAAACAGCAGACATTGCTTTAGAAAAATTTCAGATCCCAAACTCCAAAGTCCAAAGAAATCCCAAAATCAAAACCTCGTGGATCGTCTGACTCGCTGGCTTTCTTTGGCGTTTGGCGTTTTGGCGTTTGCGATTTTCGCGCGGGAGCCGCGCGTTACGGTTGTCTCCACGTATGCTTGCTCGCGGCGAGCAGCGCGTCGGCATTCGCCGGGCCCCACGAGCCAACCGGATAGCTGTCCATGCCTTCGCGGCCCGCCGCTGCCCAGGCTTCGAGCACCGGGGTGTAGAGCTGCCACGAGGTCTCGGCTTCGTCGCCGCGGATGAAGAGCGTGCCGTCGCCGACCATCGCATCGAGGACGAGGCGTTCATACGCTTCGGGCGTGTTCGATCCGTAGGTCGTGCTGTAGCGGAAATTCATCTTCACCGGCTGCGTGCGCGTCTCGAGGCCGGGGACTTTTCCATTCAAGATCATGCTCAGCCCTTCGTCGGGCTGGATCTGAAACGCGAGGGTGTTGGGCGCCAGATTGTAGCGATCGCTCTCGGCAAACAATGTGCCCGGCGGGCGCTTGAACTGGATGGCGATTTCCGTGACGCGGCGCGCCATGCGTTTGCCCGAACGCAGGTAAAACGGCACGCCCTGCCAGCGCCAGTTGTTGATCGAGAGCCGGATCGCGGCGTAGGTCTCCGTGCGCGATTGGGCGTGGATGCCTTCTTCTTCGAGATAACCTTTGGCCATCTTGCCGCCGATCATGCCCGTCGAGTATTGCGCGCGCGCCACATCGCCACCTGGCCCGAGTCGGAGCGGCTGGATGGCTTTCAAAACCTTCACCTTTTCGTCGCGCACCGATTCCGCATCGAGCGATCCCGGCGGTTCCATCGCCGTCAGCGCCAGCAGCTGCATGGTGTGATTCTGGATCATGTCGCGGAGCGCGCCGCTCTGTTCGTAATAACCGCCGCGCGAGCCCACCCCGACTTCCTCCGCCACGGTGATCTGCACGTGATCGATGAAGTTGCGATTCCACAAAGGCTCGAAAATCGAGTTGGCGAAACGCTGCACGAGCATGTCCTGCACCGTCTCTTTGCCGAGGTAGTGGTCGATCCGATACACCTGATGCTCTTCGAGCACCGAGCGAACCGTGGCGTTGAGCTCCTGCGCGGATTTCAGGTCTTTGCCGAAGGGTTTTTCGATGATGACCTTCGAGTGATGCGGCTTGCCGAGATATTTGGAGGCGAGCCCGCTTGCGCCGAGATTGAGCAAAATCGATCCGAACACCGAGGGCGGCGTCGAGATGTAGAAAAGCGTCTGCACTTCGCGCCCGATCTTTTTCTCGATCGCGGCGATGTGCTGCGCGAGCCGGTCGAACGCTTCGCGCTCGTCGTATCCACCGGCCACATACATGGCATTTGCGGCCACGCGGCCCCAGACGTCCTGATTCAGCTCGCGACGGGAAAACTCCTTGATCGCATCCGAGGCGAGCGTGCGGAACTCGTCATCGGGGATCGGCTTGCGGCCATAGCCGATCAGGAAAAAATCCGCCGGCAGCAGATTGTCGTACGCGAGATTGTACACCGCCGGGATCAACTTGCGGGCAGTCAAATCGCCGGATGCGCCAAAAATGACGACCACTGTGGGCGGTGCGCCGCGATGCTTGCTCAATCCCTGAAGAAACGGGTGACGTTGGGTTTCTGCCATGGCAAAGGCGAATTTGTCGGCAGCGACCGGAGGGGATGCAAGCGGTTATTCAATGCCCTGCTCCCGAGTTTTTCAGCCAGTCAATGAATGCGGCTCATGCATTTCTCTCCGCGCTTCGGTCGTGTGTGCTCTGCTCACCAACGCAAGCCACGCGGCCAGAGCGGCACGTTTTCAAAGTGTGCGATTGTCATCGGTGCCCCATCCAGATGCCACGCCACCTCGATTACATCGAACCGCACCGTCGTCGGTCGTCGGGCGCCCAATCCGCGCAAATACGCCTGCGTCGCCCGTCGCAACACCCGCTTCTTGCGCGCATCCACCGCATGATATCCGCCAACCAGCGCGCCCGCCGCGCGCGTCTTCACTTCCACAAACACCAACACATCGTGTTCATCGCGGCACACCAGATCGATCTCGTCGCGGCGGTCACGCGGACTCCGCCAGTTGCGCACGATCAAGCGCCAGCCGGGCTTCGATAACAAAAACTTCTCCGCCGCACGCTCGCCATCAGTTCCGCGCGCCTGACGCTCATCTGTCGCGCGCCAGCGACGCCACCACGCCTGAAATTTTTCCCACATCCGCAACGCCACGCCGCCGCAGAGTTTCCGTCGTCGCAAGTCCGTTATTTGCCGGAAACTCGCCGCGTGATCGCCGCGCCTTCGATCTCAATCGTGACCGGCAACTGCTCCGGGCGCAGGAAAAATACCAGCGAGGCCGGGCGATTCTCCAGAAACCGCCACGGCAGCGCCGCGCGTCCATAAAACGCCATCGTGAAATTCTCCGCCGCTTCCGCATAACGCTGCCAGGCGGGCCCGGCCTGAAGCCGCGGCCACACTTGATAGAGATTTCCATTCTCCGTCCGGAAATACACATCGAACCACACGGCGGACGCAGCACCAGCGGCCAGCCGATGCCGGAACTCCAGCAAACTGCCCGTCTCGAATGTGAAGCCATCCGGCAACGGCAGCTCCACCATCGCGGGACGCGCGGGCTCCGCCGGAAGCTCCGCGATGTCGATGAGCCATCGGCCCGCGTCCTCACGCACGCGAGTGCCGCGTGTGGTCAACCAGCGTCCCTCAAACGCCAGTGCGGGTTCCTCCGAAGCGCGCAACCTTGTCTGCAAAAGCCGCAGGTGATCGCCGGCAGCATCGGCATCGAATGCAAAATCATGGACACGCTCGCGTCTCATCGTCGCCGGATCCGGCCACAACGATGTCGCCAGGCAGGCGTGCATCCGGTTTTTGGATACAAACCGGGTCGTACTCGGCGCGCGCCGGAACACTTCCCGACCGACCGCCACGCGCACGGTCACGACATGGCGTCCGCCGGCCGGAATGCTCGTCGCCACCACCGTTTGTCCGTCGTGGCTCAAGCCTTCACCGAGCATCAATTCCCCCGTCAACTCCTCACGAGAAAAGTTGTACACGACGATCTCGCCCCAGCCTGCCGCCCGGCCATCCATCGCGATATTCTCCGCAAAATATCCGGCGAAACGCTTCTCCTGCCGCAAACCATCGCGCGCGATAAAATCCAGTGCCACGTCCGCATCCCCGTGCACCGGCATCGACCAGTTATCTGGCTCACTTTTTTCGCCCTGCCCACGCAGCAGTTCCTTCGTCGCCGACGTCGTCGTCAGCACGCCTTGTGTTTCTTTCAACAAACCAAATTCATACCGCCCTTGCTCGCGATAAGGCACCCACACAAATGCCATGGCCGCCTCCGTTCGCAGCGCACGCCACCGCGCACTCACCTCGCGAAACCACCGCGCCTGACGCCCCCGGCCATCCGCATCATTTTCGGCCAGCAGTGAACCGTAGCCATATTCCGTGAGCACCACGGCTTTCTTTTCGAACCGCGACTCCGCGTCGTTTCTCGAACGCTCCACCGCGTCGCGAAATTGTGAATACACGCCGTCCGCGTCTTCCGCGTAGCCGTAATAATGGAAATTAATCGCTTCGGTCGCCGCGCCCAGTCCGTTGTCGAGCAGACTTTGGAAATACGGGCCGGGCGGCAGCGCCATCGGCGACATCCACACCTGCGGCTTCCGACCTTTTTTCGCTGCTCCCGTGAGCAAACCCGCGCGGCAGGCTTTCAGATACGCGACGGTTGTCTCCGGATTTTCGTCGGAAAACGACACGTCCGGCTCATTGCCGATCTCCCACGCGTCCACGTCGTCCGCGAAACGTTCACCCAACACCCGTGCCAGCCGTTCTGCGTCGCGCAAATCCAGCGCCACGCGCCGTCCGCTCGCATCGCGCGTCCCCGATTCCCACGCGCGTTGCTCCCACTCGATCAACGCGCACACGCGCCAGCCGCGCGCACGCAGGGCTTGCAACGCCGCCCGCTCGGCGGCGATCGCCTCCTCGCCTTCCACCGACGAGAGTCCACGAATCCGCACCCATGACGTCTCTTCGCGCGGCGATGCGTCCACGGCGTCGATCGTTTCGAGGAAGCGCGTCGCTGTATCCCCCGCGTCGATACCGGCAAAAGCGGGCAGCATCAGCGCGAGCAGGCATCCGAGATGCCGGCACCGGCGGGCAAAAGCAGATTTCCCACGGAGCCTTTTCACGCGGGTGAACGAAAAGATCCTGCGATCCGTGGCCAGCGGATAAACGGCGCATCTCATTTCTTTCCAATTACCTCGCCCTCGACGCGCGAGGCAGCATTTTCGCTTTGCTCCGTTGTTCCAGCGTCATTCCCTGACCCGCTCATGGCCGAATCGCCAGCCTACACGCGCACCCAGTATTTCCTGCTCACCGTCCTGTTGATCGGCGATGTGGTCTTCTGTTTCGCCGGACTTTCGTTGGGCTACTGGCTTCGTTTTGAGACGCCGCTGCGCGAAATAGCCTTCGAGCCTCAGGCGTCGCACACCTACACGTCGTACCTTCCGCTGCTCCTCCTCGGCACGGCATTCTTCATCGGCGCATGCGCTCATCTGCGCCTCTACAACGCCCGCATGCTGCTGCGCTCGGCCGACGCACGCGCGATCATTTTTCGCGGCATCTGTTTTTGGTTTCTCGCCTTTCTCAGCACCTCGCTCGTGCTGAAATTTCAACCACCGATCTCGCGACTCTTCGTCACGGCTTCCACGCTGGCCACGCTTGTCATCCTCATTGGCTGGCGAGAACTCTTCAACGCATGGCTGCGCAACAGCCGTCTCCGCGAGCAGATCGCCCAGCGCGTCGCCATCGTCGGATGGACGCAGGATGCCGCCGAGATCGCCGCAGCCATCCACAAGGACCGCTATCATCCCTACGACATCATCGGCCTCATCGCGACCAATTCACCGGCCTCGGCGGCGGCGGCGCCAACGCTGCCGTTTCTCGGCCACATCGACCGGCTGGAGAACGCGATCAGCATCCACCGTCCGGATATCGTCATCATCGCCGACCTGAATCTCAGCAAAGAGCAGCTCATGCATGCCGCCGCGAAATGCGAACGTGGCTATGCCGCGCTGAAGGTCATCCCCTCCTTCTTCCAGATCTTCATCTCCAATCTCCGCCTGCAGAACATCTCCGGCATTCCCATTCTCGGGGTCGAAGAACTTCCCATCCGCGCACTCGGCAACAGCCTGCTCAAGCGCGCCATGGACATCGTCGGAGCCTCCGTCGGACTCGGGTTGAGCCTCCCGTTGATCGCGATCATGGCGATTCTCATCAAACGCGAGTCGCCCAACGGCCCTGTATTCTTCCGGCAACTACGCGTCGGCGCGGGCCATCGTCCGTTCACGCTCTACAAGCTCCGCAGCATGGTCCCCGGCGCCGATCGCGCCGACGATGAATCGCAGAGCACCGTGCCAGGCGATTTCCGACTGCTCCGCATCGGCGCCTTCATGCGGCGCTGGAATATCGATGAACTGCCCCAGTTCTGGAATGTGCTGCGCGGCGAGATGAGCCTGGTCGGCCCGCGGCCCGAACGCCCCTACCACGTCGAACAACTCTCGCGTGAAATCCCCCACTATCTACCGCGTCACCTCACCAAGCCCGGCATGACCGGCTGGGCGCAGGTGAACGGACTGCGTGGCAGCACCTCGCTCGCGGAGCGCATCAAATACGATCTCTTTTATATAGAGAACTGGTCGATCTGGTTCGATACGCAGATCCTCCTGCTCACTTTCGTGCGGCGCGACAACGCGTATTAACGCTTTCTAGCGTTCCCGGACATAGTCCGGTCTTTGGTTCAGGGTTTCCATTACAGGCGCAAATTCCTCGCATACCGCCGTCGTCGATTCTCGAAAATTCTCGCGCGCCTACACGCCTGCGATCTCCCTGCGCGCGAGGTGCCCACCGCCCGGGGAAATATACGCACGGAGACTTCAAGTCGCTGCTCCAGCGCAATATCGAATCGTGTTTCCTCGTGCACATTCCGCGGCGGGCCGGCAAATGTTACAATTGATATATGCGGGAACCGTGTGGGCGATGCCTTGTCCGCTGCGCCGACTCATCAGACCAATGTCATTTCAAGCACAGCATTTTGCCACGTTGTTACGCCTTTATACAGGCGGGATGATGCATGCTCCGAAGAATGTGCGCGAGATGGCATCGATCATGCGTGAGTCCCCGGTGGCCATCGAAACTTGTATGAACCTTTTGAATACACACACGCCGGAGGTTTCAGGAAGTCCCGCTCGTGACGCCATTGGTTTCGATCCAGCCAAGCCCCGCCGAGACGCTCGCCCGGTAGATTGTAGCGCGAGCACCCATACGCCAAGACATGAGGGCAACTACTGCATCGCTCCCCGACGGACTGCCTCCCGGGAACCTTTCTCACTCCGCCGCCACCGTCGTGGCAGCGGACTCCTCGACGCCATCTTCACGTAACGACACTCATACCGAACGCATCAACCGCCCAAGGGAGCGCGCCTATCGGATCGGCGCGGTCCTTCTCCTCGGGGACTGGGTGCTGGCTTTCAGCGCGATCTTCATCGCCCTCAATTTTCGCGAGTGGCAGCGGGAGGGATCGGAACTGTTTTGGACGAGTTTCCCCGCATCAGCGCTCACGCTCTTCGCATGGAGTGGTGTCAGCAGTCTCTTTTATACATGGACCATGCTGATGCTGCGCACCTACGAGGTGAACAACCTCTACCGGATGCAGCGGTGGGCTAAAAATCATATTAAAGCAGTCGTAATCTGGTCGATCGTCGCGTGGGCCTGCGTGGGACTTTTCCGCCTCGAGCCATTTTCTCCACGTATCGGCATTGTATATTCACTCATCACGCTGACGGGAGTGCTTACGTTGTGGCGCTTGTTTTCTTTTGTATTTCTCATCAATCCCGCGGTTCGTGACGCCGCCGCGGCGCGGGTGCTGGTCATCGGCTGGAATCAAAACGCCACGCATCTCAGGAAATCCATTCGAGGCGATCTCGCCGAACTGAGCGAAATCGTCGGTTGCGTGCCGATGCCCGGAGGCCGCTTCCGCGCGCAACCGCCCAGCGATCTCGCCGTACTCGGCGATTACTCGGCACTGCCTTCGATTATACAACAAAACCAGATCGATTCGATCCTGCTGGCGGAGGTTTCCTGCCCCGCTCGCGAGATTCAGGAGTTGGTGCGTTTCTGTCAGCGCGAGCTGCTCGGCTTCCAGATGGTACCGGAATATTTTCCCGCCCTGAATTCTGGACTGCAAATCCAGACCCTCGCGGGCGTTCCTCTCCTCGGGGTCAGCCAGCTTCCGCTGGATCGCACGGTGAACCGGGTGCTCAAACGCGGTATCGATATCGCAGGCTCGCTCCTCGGCCTCGCGCTTTCATCGCTGATCGTTCCGTGGTTTTGCCTGATGGTTTATATAGAATCCCCCGGGCCGGTCATTTACCGCCAGAAACGCACCAGTCGCGGCGGCCGTTCGTTCTATATATATAAAATCAGAAGCATGCGTCTCGACGCCGAGGCGTCGTCCGGCGCGGTCTGGTGCAAAGCGCAGGACAACCGCCGGCTCAAGATCGGCACGTTCATGCGCAAGACGAATATCGATGAGCTTCCCCAATTCTGGAACGTGCTCAAAGGCGATATGAGCCTGGTCGGTCCGCGCCCGGAACGCCCCGAGTTGATCGCCCGTTTCAAAAACGAAATCCCCAACTACAACGCGCGCCACGAGGTCCGCGCCGGTCTCACCGGCTGGGCCCAGATCAAAGGGTTGCGCGGCGACACCGATCTCGGCCAGCGCATCGAAGCCGATCTCTACTACCTCGAAAACTGGAGCGTCTTCCTCGATCTCTACTGCATCCTGGCGACGTTCTTCAAAATCAAGAACGCCCACTAAACCGGAGGTGACCATGCGGTTTAATCATCATCCGGTGCGCCAGGTCCGGCGACGCATCCCGACTGCGCTCATCGCCGGCGGTCTGCTTTGCTCCACCACCCTCCACGCGGCATTGTGGGAATCTCCGGGCTGGGCCCTCGTCGGCTCCGCCGAAGCCGGCGCGGGTTACGATAGCAACCTGCAGGCGCGTGCCGACGGCGAGGAGGACGTGTTCGCTTTTGCCACACCCACGCTGCGGCTTTTCCGCCGCTCCTCGCTCACCCAGTTCGAAGCGCGCACGCAGTTGCAGGCCACGCGGTTCTTCAGGGAAACAACCGAGGACTCCTACGATCCGTCATTACATATTGGATACGCGTATCCATTTACCGACGACACGCTCGCCTCGCAGGAGGTAAACGCTGCGTTCATCCAATCGAGCCAGGCCAACGCCGACGTCGGCGGACGCCTCGAGCAACGCGAGTCGAGACTCGGCTGGGAGGGCAATATTTCGCCTTCGGGAAAGTCGCTCTGGCGCGGTCGTCTCGCGTGGCAGCGTTTCGATTACGCCGAGGAAAACTACAACACCAACCAGACATTCGGCGGTGGCGTCGCCTACCTGCTCGCCCCGCACGAAATGCTGCAACTGGGCGCGGGCTACGATTTCGATTTCAGCACCTCGACGCCGCAAACCGGCGCGGCGAAAACGGAAAGCGCGCAGCACGCTCTCACGCTTCGCGGTCGCGGCGCTTTCTCCGCAAAAATCACCGGCCTCTTTTATCTCGGTTTCGCCGCGATCGAATACTCCGGTGCGCAAGATCGCTCCGACCAGGATGTCGTCGCTGGCGCCCGCCTCGAATGGGCTGCGCGCGAACGTCTTTTGCTCGGCACCCAACTCGACCGAAAAACCTATTTCTCTCCCGGCGGCGATGCGGTCACACGCACGACTTTTCTCCTCGACGCCGCCCAACAACTCACCGGCGGCGTCACCGTCCGCGTGGGCACGCAGCTCGATTACTCCGACCACCGCAGTGTCGCATACACGCGCAACGATGTCCGCGCGGGTTTCACGGGCGGCATCGAATACGCATTCACCGACCGCTTCTCCGCCTCGCTCGCCGGCATGTGGTCCACACAGACGTCGGACGTTTCGCTCTACGAATTCGATCGCACCACCGCCACCGGCCGCGTGCTCCTTCGCTTTTAACGATCACCCGCCTCCCATGAAAAAATTGCTGCTGGTTCTTCTCATCACGCCCCTCGGCGCGTTCGCCGACACCGCCGGGGAAACCCGCGAGGCGCCCTTGCCGGGCGAGTTCTCTCCGGCATCCACGGCAAGTCCCGACTACCGGATCTCCGCGCGCGATCTCGTGCAGTTCCAGGTTTTCAACCAGCCCGACATGACAACCGCGCAACGGGTCTCCGCCAACGGCGAGCTTCGTCTACCGCTGCTCGGCACTTACGCCATCGCCGGCCGGACCTTGCGCGAAGCGGAGGATCAGCTCGAAAAACTCTATCAATCCGGCGGTTTCTTCGTGGCCCCCCAGGTGATCCTCACCGTCGAGGAATACGGCGAACGTTTCGTCTCGATCCTCGGCCAGGTGAAAAACCCCGAGCGCATCCCGCTCTCCGTGGAGACCCAGTCCATCGGCATCCTCCAGGCGATCACGCAGTCGGGCGGCTTCACCCGCGTGGCGCGCACCGACCAGGTCCAGGTGCTCCGCATCGCCGCCGGCGGTCGCGAGGAGCGCCTCGTGGTCAACGTGGACGATCTGCTCCGTCCCGGCCGTTCCGGAGTATCCGAATTTCAACTACAGCCCGGCGACATCGTGTTCGTACCCGAACGCGTTTTCTAAGCCAACGCCCTATTCCCATCATGAATTCCTCCGATCCTTCTCTGCCGCCTTCCCGTTTCAACGCCTTCGATGGGAACACCGCATCCACATTCAACGGCACGCAGCATCCGCTGACCAACGGCTCCGCGCCGCCGCTGCTCGTGCAGGGCATGCCGCCGCGAGGCCAGCCGCCCCGCGACGACCTGTCGCTCTCCGCCATCCGGCCCGTGGTGCTCATGGTCCTGGCGCAGCTCCGCGCGCGTTGGTGGGCGGGTTTGCTGGCGGCCGCCGTCATCGCCGGCGGTCTCGGCTGGCTCGCTTTTCGAAACCCGTCCGAGCACACCGCCAGCGCCAGCATCGTCGCGCAAAGTCCGCTCGATAAAATTCTCTCCATCAACGAAACCGCGCCGCCTCCGCCCGACCAGCAGCGCCAGGAAAGCAACATGCGCAATCACCTCACGGTGATGAACAGCCGCACGTTCCGCCAGGCCCTCATCGCCAGCCTTTCCCCCGACGAAGCGCTCGCGGTCCAGACGCCTTATCTGCAGCCCGGCGACACGGCCTCGCCGCAATTTCTCGAATCGTTGCTCGCGTCAAAACTTTCGGTCGAACGCGAGCGCGGCCGCGAGTTTTTCACCATCCACGCGCAACATCGCACACCCGAGGTCGCGCTGATGCTCGCCGATCGTTTCGCGGCGCGCTACCTCGCTTATGTACAACTGGAGTTTCGCGCCGCCGCTTCCGCCGCTTCCGACATTCTCAAAGAACAGGCCGCCACGCTCACCGCCGAGATCCGCGAGCTCGAGGACCAACGCCGCGAATACCGCAAGACCTTCGGCCTGATCTCCGTCGAAGAAAATCAAAGCATCATTTCCGAGCGACTCCGCCGCATCAACGCCGCGCTCTCCGATGTGCGCGTGCAGCGTGTCGGTCTCGAAACGCAACTGCGTCAGGCCCGCGCCGATCTCGCCGCTTCGCCCACGCCGTTTAACAACCCCGTGCTCGCGACCTTCGGCAACAACCAGCTGCTCCGCGCCGATCTCGATCGCTTGCGTTCGCAGCGCGACGTCCTCGCCACGCAGTACGGTCCCAACCACCCCAAAATGGTCGAGGCCGACCGACTCATCACCGGACTCACGCAGACACTGCAGACAAATTTCACGCTCGCCCTCTCCGATCTCCAGGCGAAGTACGATCTCTCCGTCGCCTCCGAACAACAGCTCAACAACGAGCTCACCCAGGCCTTCAACCAGTCGCTCGATATCGACAAACTCTCGGGCACTTTCAACACGCTCGGCGACGAACTCGCCGCGAAACAAAAAACCCAGGCCCTGCTCCTTCAGCGCATCGCTCAAAACGGCTTCACCTTGCAGATGCCCAACGACGTGATGCGCATCGTCGACTCCGCCTACCTCGAACAAAACAACATCAAGCGGCGTGTCCTCATCGGCGGTTTCATCCTGTGCCTCGCCGCGGCCGCTTTCGTCGGTGCGCCCATGTTGCTGTATCTGTTCGACGAACGTCTGTCGGCCAGCGCCGATCTCGAGAAAGTGCTCGGCAAAGAACTGCTCGGTGCCATTCCACGCCTCGGTCGCACACGCGCCGAAGACCGGCCACACATCGTGCGCGACAATGTCGATTTCGCCTCGGTCGAGTGCTTTTTGAGCATCGTCGGACAACTCGAACTGGTTTCCAAAAAGCCGTTCCCGAAACGCATCCTCGTCACCAGCACGCTGCCCGGTGAGGGCAAGTCGATGATCGTCTCCAATCTCGCCGCGACCTTCACGCGCACCGGCCGCCGCACGGTCATCGTGGACTGCGACTTCCGCCGGCCTACGCAGCAAAACCTTCATCAAGCCGCCCCCGGCGGCGGACTGCTCGTCTGGGCCGAGGCCGGTTTCCCGGTCGGCGCCGATCTCTTTGAGACCAATGGCCCGCTCGGACTACGCCGTCTTCCTGACGGCACCGCGTTGATCCCCGTCGGGGGTGTCGATACGCAACCCACGCGTCATTTGATCTCGTCCTCGATCGCCGCGTTCTTCGAGCGCCTGAGCGAATCCTTCGATGTCGTCATCGTCGATACGCCGCCCGCCGGTGTGTTTCAGGACGCGCTCATCCTCGCGAAATACTGCCACGAATCCATCCTCGTGGCGCGCGAAGGCCGGGCCGAAACCGCGCAGGTCAAACGCACCGTCGGCGAGTTGGAAAAAACGCCTTCGCCCGCGATCGGCCTCGTGCTCAACGCCTTTGCCCCCGGATCCAGCCATCCGCACATGGCTTACCGCCACATGGCCGAGAAATACGGCTACGGATACGGCAAACCCGCCGCCAAGAAGGCCCGGCCCGCCAAGGTCCGCGCCAAGGTCTGAACACGCCTCCTCCCTCTCCTTTCGTCCCTATGATCAGTCTCGCTTCCACCGTCGATTCCGAGGGCTCCGCCCGCCCTTATCACGACTTTGTCTCGTTCATCGGTCATCTCGCCCGCCAGGGCCGTTCGATTTTCTTCGACCGGTGCCATGGCAACAATGGCGACGATCTCATCATCGCCGGCGCGGAGGCTGTCTTCTCCGCCTCGGGTATTCGCCGCGTGGATACACCACGCGAGGCCGACGTGATTGTCATCAATGGTGGCGGCATGTTTGTCGAAGGGTTCATCCAGGGCATCACCAAGGTGCGCGAATACTCGGAGATTTTTCCCGACAAGCCGCTGTGCATCGGCCCGCAGAGTTTTCACCTGAGCTCGTTCGCGCTTCGCGACGCCGTGGTGCGCCGGACATCGCCTTTGATCATCTGCGTGCGCGAAACGCCCAGTCAGGAAAACCTCGACGAGATCCTCCACGGCGTGCCGCGGGTCGAGTTCCTGCGCGATCACGATCTCGCTTTCCAGATTCCCGCCCTCGACCCGATCTTTACCCGGCCGCGTAGTGAGCAGCACATCCTCGTGGTCGAGCGTCTCGACGGCGAACATCACTCCCACGCCGGCCGCTCGCGCCGTCACAGTCGGGCGCCCTGGCACCGGCGCTTCGCGTACTGGGTGCTCCCTCAGTCCACCAAGCAACTTCTGCGCAAACGCCGGCAGGAAGCCAAAAGCGAACGCATCACGCCGTACCGTGTGTGGGTGGAAAAAACCATCGCCACGGAGTTCTCCGCGCTCGCGGGGCTGCCCCGTCTCGCCCGCGACATCAGCAGTCGTGAGGTCGCGTCTTTTCCGCAGTTCGTCGATGCGGTGGCCGCGTCTGCGCTTGTATTCACGGATCGACTACACGTCGGCATTCTCGCTGCGCGCATGGGAAAACGGACCTTCCTGTTCGAGGGCAGCTACCACAAATGCCGCGGCATCTATGAGCGCAGCCTCGCCGGTTTCCCCAACGTCACGCTGGTGCCGCCGTCAGTCCTGAAGATGCCATCCGCACCGGTCACGCACGCCTGATCATCGCATGGAACAAGCCGCCGCACTTCCCGCCTCTCCCGCGCGCCCGCTCACCGGCACGGCGTTGCGCGGCATGGCGTGGATGACGTGGGTGGTGCTGGTCGCCAAATTCTCCGGCTTCGGGGCGCAGTGGGCGCTCGGCGTTCTCCTTTCGCCAGCCGACTTTGGCATCTTCGCGCTCGTCACCGTGGCGCAAAATTTCATCGAGGGTTTCCGCGACATCGGCGCTTCGCGCATCCTCGTGCAACAAGGTCGTCACTACGACCGCCTCGCCCGTCCGATCCTCAAACTTTCCCTCGCCGCCAACGCCGTCGCGATCCTCCTCCTCGTGGGCGGCGCCCCTGCGTTTGCCCACTACTACCACGAGCCGCAGTTGCTCTGGTTGATTCCGATCTCCGCCATCGCCATCCCGTGGACGACCGCCGCCGTCGTGTACAAAGCGAGGGCCAGCCGCGACCTCAATTATCCGCTGGTCGGCAAGATCGAGTCGGCGCTGCCATTGATCCAAAACACGCTGATGGTGCTGATGGCGTGGCTGGGTTTTGGCGTGATGAGTTTTGTCGTTCCGTTCGCACTCACCGCGTTCGTCCAGATGATCGCGTATCGTCGTGCCGTCGGTCCGCTCCCGAAAGGCGCGCCGCTCAACCGCGCGTTGTTCTGGGAAATTTTCCATCAGAGCAAATGGCTCATGATCGGCGCCTACGGCATGGGGCTCGTGCTGCGCGGCGACTATCTCGTGCTCGGCCGCCTCTTCGAGGACAAGGCCTCGCTCGGGGTGTATTATTTCGGATTCCAACTCGCCGCGTCGCTCGGCGTCCTCTTCACGTCGGGCCTGCAGAATGTGCTCATGCCCGCGTTCAGCGCGCTCGCCGAAGAACCTGCGCGCATGGAACGCGCCTTCGTCCGTTCGTGCCGGATGTTGTTGATCGTGGTGACGCTCATGGCGGGTCTCTTCATCGCGATCTGTCCGGAACTGCTGCAACTGCTCTGGGGCGGGAAATGGAATGCCGCGGCCATCGTCGCCATCGCCATCGCGGCCAGTCTTCCGTTCAAGCTGCTCGCACCGGTTGGCACTTCCTTGCTCGAAGCGCTCGGCCGCTGGCGGCGGCGGACTGAACTGCTGCTGGTCGACGGTGTGCTCGTCTGCCTCGCGGCTGTCATCGGCGCGACACAAGGAGGCATCGCAGGTGCCGCCGTCGCCATCGCCCTCCAACGTGCAGTCATCGGCCTCGGCCAATCCTGGATCGCCGCACGCGGCATCGGCATGAGCGGCTTCGCCATCGCGAGCCTCTTTTCGCGCGGGCTTTTCCCTTTCGCCGTCGGACTCGGTCTGCTCACGGTGCAGTCAGCGGGAGTTTTTTCCACCGCACCTGCCTTCACGCAGATGGCCGGCAGCGCGCTGCTCAAAGTCACCGTCTTTTCTGCGGGGTGGCTGATCACCTCGCTCTGCGTCAATCGCGACGCCCTCGATGACGTGAAACTCCTGATTCGCCAAAAACTCGCCCCTCGTTTCCGCGCATGATTGCTCCTCTCGACATCGCCTGCAGCTGCGACGACCGCTTCGCCCAACACGCCGGAGTCGCCATCGCCTCGGCCCTCGCCGCATCCGCCACCCCGCATCGGATGCGTTTCTGGATCATCACTTCCGGCCTCGCCGAGTCCAATGTGGACCGGCTCCGACAGATCACCGATCGTCATGGAGCAACTCTCGAAATTCTCCCGGTCGATCTGAAGCGGCTCCACGGCGCGCCGGTCGGAGGCCACATCACGCTGGCGACTTATTTCCGCATCTTTCTTCCCGAGCTTCTTCCCGAATCGGTGACCAAGCTGGTCTATCTCGACGCGGACGTCGTGGTCCGCCGCGACCTCGGCGAATTGCTCGCACAGGATCTCGGCGACAATCTCGTGGGCGCAGTCGTCAACCCGCGTTTCCAACGTTGGTCGAGTCTCGGCCTCGATCCCTCGATGGGTTATTTCAACGCCGGCATTCTGCTCATCCCGCTCGATGTGTGGCGCCGCGAATCGATTCAGGAAAAACTCTGCGAGATCATCGCCACACGCGCGCCCATCCTGAAGCAGCACGATCAGGACGCACTCAACATCGCCGTCGCCGGTCGCTGGCAGCGCCTCGATCTGCGCTGGAACCAACAATACTCATTCTTCCTCGTCGGAGCGCGCGGGCTCGGTCTTTCCCCGCAGGCGTATCAACAGCTCACCGCGGATCCGTTCATCGTTCACTACTCCGGCAGCACCAAGCCGTGGGCGTTCTCCGACGATCACCCGCTGCGACCGCTGTATTTCCGTTATCTCAACCAAACGCCCTTCGCTCCGTGGCGGCCGCAACCGCGCGACTCCAAAGATTGGATACGCAAACTTGTCCGCCTCGGCGTGCCGCATCGACTGCGCCCACGTGTCTTCGGCTGGTGACTTCTTTCGCAATGCCCGCCACCGCCTCCATCGCTCCGATTTCTGAAAACGCCGTCCCGCGCCGTACACCCGCCGCGGGCACTGCGGTGTTTCTCACCCATTCGAGTTTCACGTCGGCGTTTCGTGTGGGTTCGCATCAACTCGCCAAGGCATTCGATTCGCGTGGCTGGCGCGTGTTGCACATTCCAACGCCAATCACGCCCGCGCATTTTCCACTTGCGATGTTGCGCGCCGATTATCGCAAGCGGATCGGAGTCTGGTGGCGGTCATCCACACGCATTTTCCGACAGACGCAGGAATACCAACCGCTCGCACTGCTGCCCTGGCAACTCGTGCGGCGCACCGCTTCCGCGACAGACTGGTACGCTCGCGCGCAGTGGGCGGGCGCGCGTTTCGTGCAGCGCTCCGGATTCACGCAGCCGGATCTCCTTTTTATCGACGAGCCGCGGCTCACCGCGATGGCGCGCTGGTTCCGCCCGAAGCGCTGTCTCTATCGCTCGACCGATTTGTATCACGAGATGCACAACGATCCGTCGTTGATCGCCGCCGAGCGCGAGGCGTTGCGGCATTGCGATGGTTTCGTCGCCACCTCGCAGCCGGTCTTCGATCATCTCCGCGCGCTCGCTCCGCTGAAACCCGGCCTCGTGGTGCAAAACGGCGTGGAGCTCGATCACTTCACTCAACCGGGGGAACTGCCACCGGAGTTTCGCGCGATCCCTGCGCCCCGCGCCGTGTATATCGGTGCGATGGATACACGTTTCGATTTCGAAGCAGTCGTCCATCTCGCAAAGGCGCGTCCGTTCTGGTCGTTCGTGTTGATCGGTCCGCCGCCGGACATCGAAACCGGCACGCTGCCGCGCAATCTGCATCTGCTCGGTCCGCGCACGTACGAAGAGCTTCCCGCGTATCTTCATCATTCGACGGTCGGCCTGCTTCCTTTGACGCCACAGCCGGCCAATCACGGTCGCAGTCCCATGAAGATCTACGAATACGGAGCCGCAGGACTGCCCGTGCTCGCCTCGCGCACCGATGAACTCGCGCGCCGCTCACTTCCGTTCGTCACACTTTGCCAGCGCCCCAACGACATGCCTGCCGCACTCGACGCGCTTCTGCGGGATCACGCCGCCTTCGCCCACGCCGCCCGCACTTCCTCCCGCTCGATGTCGTGGCAAACACGGCTCGATGAAATCCTCCGCTTCGCCGCGGGGCTCTCTGCCAACGACTGATTCCCATGTACGTTCGCGCATCCCTTTTCCAAGAGCTCGCCGAGGATCTCCGTTTCGGCGTCGCAGAAGACGGCGGCAGCAAGCTCGCGCGCGCACTCACCAATCGCGGATTTCACGCACTCGTGATCTATCGTCTCGCGCACCGGCTGCGGCGCGGGCCTCTGGCGCTGCTCGCGTTCATCCTTACGCGATTCTGCCAGATTCTGTACGCGATCGACATCGATCCTAGCGCACGCATCGCCGGCGGTGTGATCATTTATCACGGCGTGGGTCTCGTGATCGGAGCGGGTGCGGTGATCGAGCCGCGCGTGGTTCTTTTCCACGGCGTCACGCTTGGGATCAAGCGCAGCGGACGACACGATGGATTCCCCCACATCGAATCAAATGTCGTCCTCGGCAGCGGCGCCCGGCTGTTGGGGCGCCTCGTCGTGGGTAAACACTCCGTGATAGGCGCCAATTGCGTCATTTCGCGCGATGTGCCTGCGCACAGTCTCGTCAAACCCGCAGCGGTTGAAATCTCGCCGCTGCTCACAACGGCTCCCGAGCCTCAGGTGATCCTTTCGTAGCATGGCGTCTGTGTATCCAAATCCCGACTACGCCGCCAGCCATGCGGTCGATGCGACTGCGGAGCTCGCGCCTGTTTCCACCACGCCTTACTGGCTGCATCCGTTTTTCCTGGTGGTGTGCTGCCTGGGACTTCCAGGCCTCGTCACCTATCTGCTCCCGGCGTCGGTGTTCGAATCGGAGTGGCACACACCCAAGGTCTATGATGCGGAAAACCTCCTCAGCATCACCTATGCGATCGCCGCATTTGCCGCGGGCATGCTCGTGTGCTGGTTCTGGAAACAACACGCCGCGCGCGCCGGATACGCGGATGACGAGGATTTTCCCGGGCTGCTTGCGCGCGGCGACTGGATGCGCGGCGTCTTCTTCGTGTGTGGCGGACTTACGTTGATGGGGTCGTTGGTGTGGGCGGTTTATTCAGCTCAACAAGGTGTCGGTTTTGATGATGCGATCGGCGCGCTGCGCGGCGACGCCAGCGCAGTGATGCGCATCCGCGCCAAAGCCGAAACGATCCCCGGGATAACCACGTTCACGCAGATGGGCATGGCGGCCGCCGTTCTCGCGGGCTTGCTCTGGTTCCGTCAAAATTCCGCCGCGGTGCGCGTCATCTTTATCGCGATCGTGATCGCCGCGTTTCTGCGCGCGTTCCTGCGCGCCGAACGGCTCGCGCTCATCGAGGTCGTCGTGCCTTTTGCGGTCGCGCTGCTGCCCGCACTCATCGCGCGCTGGCGCAGCGTGGCATTTCGCATGTTGCTTTGGTTTGTGCCGGTGATCGCGGTCCTCGCGCTGATCGGATTTTTCATCGTGGCGGAGGCGGGCCGCTCCTTGGAAGCAAAGCGCGAAGCAGGCCTGGAACGCAGCGCGGTGGACTATGGCGCAAATCGCATTGGCGGCTATTACGGCACCGCGCTCAACAACGGCGCTTACTTGCTCGATGCACTTCCTCCGTCGCGCATGCCTTACTTCGCGCTCGAATGGTTCTGGCGGTTTCCGGGTCTTCCCTTTGTCGACGGCGCCACGATGACCGGCTTTCGCTCAGACCAGCTTTACGCGTCTCTCGCGACCGACATGAACATCGAGTTCAACAACACGTCGGGCATCTTTTGCTACGAATACGATTTCGGGCGCACGGGCCTCGTGGTTGTCGCTTTTTTCTGTGGTGCAGCATCGTTTTTCTTGTTCCGCAGCTATCGTCGGGGAGGCGGCGCGGGACTCATTTTTTATCCGATTTGCGTGCTGGCTTTTATGGAGCTCGCGCGAATCCCGTATCTCACGAGCAAGCGCGCATTCGCATCGGTCGCAGTCCTCCTCGCGCTCGTAGCATTTGATAACGTTCTGCGAATTTCCGCCAAAATGAAATCGCGCATTTATTAGCCACTCTCAAAGCCGATTCGATGCGCTGCCATGTCAGCATCTGCATCCTCCCACTCGGCGTTTAATCTGGTCGTCACCGGCCACCTCATCAGCCGCCTCTCCTTGATTTTAATCACGCTCATGCTCCTCGTTTCCGAAGCGCGTCCGCAGTCGATCCAGCCGTGGATCAACGTGCGCGATTACGGTGCTGTCGGCAACGGCGTCGCCGATGATACGCAGGCGCTTCTGTCCGCGATCGCCGCGGCGCAGGCGACGTTTCCGCGCTCGGCGGTGTACATCCCGGCCGGCACGTATCGCTACAGCCGCATGATCAAGGTCGATGGTCTCATGGTTTATGGCGAGGGCGCCGATCGCTCGATTCTCCTCGCGGCGAATCCGGGACAGTCCTCGTGGATCCTCACCGGCCGCGCACCAAAGATGGTCGATCTCCGTATCCGTACGGCAAATACTCAAACCACCCGCAACACGCGCGCCGATGCCACCGGCATCGATGTTGTCGATGCCACGCAATTTGCCATCCAGCGCGTCCACATCGGTCCGGTCGCTTCCGCCGGCATCATCGTGCGCCGCTCCAGCGGCACGTCGTCGTCGCCCGCCATCATCCGGGATTGCATCGTGCAGCAGACGATGGCCGACGGCATCCACATCACGGAAAACTCCGAGTGGATCAACGTGACCCAGAATGAGGTTTTCCAGACCGGCGACGATTTCATCGCCGTGGTCTCCTATCGCTGGAATGCACGCACAAGCCGCAACATCACGATCACGAAGAACGTTGTTTCCAATCAACACCACGGTCGCGGCATCTCCGTCGTCGGCGGTGAAAAGGTGACGATCGACTCCAACGTCATCGAGAAGAGCAGCGGTGCCGGCATCTACCTCGCCTCCGAATCGAGCTACAACACTTACGGTGTCTCCGACATCGTGGTGCGTGACAACACCCTCTACGATGTCGCCCAGGGCAACGCCGGTCACGGCGGCATCCACCTCACCGGACGCGCACCGACCAACGGCTCGTCCAACGAGGTCAGCAACATCGTCATCCAAGGCAACCGCGTCAGCAATGCCTTGGGCAACGGCGTCGTCTTCGGCACGTATTCGCGATCGGTCACCTTCGAGGGCAACGAGATCAACGGCGCGGCGCGCAACGGGATCATCCTCTCCGCCCAGACGCGCGACATCGCCATCATCGCCCGCAACGGTGACCGCAATGTCGTGCGCGATGTCGGCGAGTACGGCATCTACGTGAAGCCCGCAGGTTCCGCCGGCACACTCCGCATCTCCGGCGTGTTGCTCCAAAATTTGAATACGCTCAACCGCTCGTATGTGGACGCGGTCAACATCGAGCGCGGCAGCACGTTCACCTCGATCGATCTGGAAAACATCCGGCTTGAACAGGCCCCTGAGAAAAAAATCGAGCGCTTCATCGAAAGCGCATCGCCGGTCAGCAGCGCGATCGGCAACTCCGCCAACCGCGCGCTCAACAGCGTGCTCACCGTGCTGCCGGTGAATTGTCCCCTTCCCTGATTCATGCCGACACCCGCGCCGCTCCCGCCTCTTTCGCTCACCTTCAACATCCGCACGCTTCAGGCGGAGCAATCGGGGGTGCAGCGTTATGCGCGGGAGCTCGACCGGCGCTGGGGTTCGCAGATCGCGCGGGTGCGCCCCTCGCATCATGCGCAGGGTGTGCACGGCCACGTCTGGGAGCAATGCGTGCTTCCGGCCCGCTGTCGCGGCCGGTTGTTGTTTTCCCCCGGCAACACCGGACCGCTCGCTTGCCGCGACCAGGTCGTGACCATTCACGACGCGTCCACCTTCGATCACCCTGAAGCATTCTCCGGTTTGTTCGGACGCTGGTATCGCTGGCTGCTTCCGCGACTCGCACGTCGCGCCCGCGCCATCATCACCGTCTCTCAATTTTCACGCGGACGGCTCAGCCAGCGTCTCGGCATTTCTCCGGAAAAAATCGTGGTCGTTCCGAACGGCGTCACGCCTCCGGTGCCACGCTCGGAAGAACTCATCGCGCAAGACGCCGCCCAGCTTCGACTGCCTCCGCGCTTCCTCCTGTTCGTGGGTTCGCAGGATCCTCGCAAAAACGTGCAACGTCTCATCGAGGCGTTCTCCCGCGCGCGCCTCGGCGATGTCGAACTGTTGCTCGCGGGCGGTGCCGACCCGCGGTTGTTTCATCCCGACGGTCAACCGCCGACCTCCGTTCCCGGCGTGCGCACGCTCGGCCGCGTGAGCGACACCGCGCTCGAGACACTCTATCGCCGCGCCGAAGGATTCGTTTTTCCCTCGTTGTACGAGGGCTTCGGACTCCCGCCGCTCGAAGCGATGGCGCGCGGCTGTCCGGTCCTCTCCTCCCATGCAACATGCCTGCCCGAGGTCTGCGGACCTTCGTGGGAACAAAACGGTGCCTGCCTGTACTTTGCGCCCGACTCGACCGAAGCCATCGCGGCCGCGCTCGAAAGCTTCTGTAATATTTCCACGGATACACGACATTCGATGATCGAAGCCGGCCGCCGGCACGCGGCCCGCTTCTCCTGGGACCGTTGTGCGCAAGCCACGCTGGATGTCCTTCATCGTCACGCCGGGCTTCCCGTATCCAGCCAATCCACCGCCACACCTTCCTTGTTCGCCAGTACATCATGACTCACCGATTGGAAACGTCGTCCCCCGAATCTGCGCTGCGGGTGCATACGCCCCGCGCCTCGCACAATCGGCGGCACGATGGCGTCTCGCTGGTGCATCATTGGATGGAATTTTTTCGCGGCGGCGAAGCCGTGCTCGAGCAGTTCTGCCTGCTGTTTCCCGAGGCGCCGATCTCCGTGCTCGTTTACGACGAGAAACATCTGCCCGCGACACTGCTGTCGCACTCATTTCACACGAGCTTCGTGCAGAAGGTCCCGGTGCTGCGCCGGCATTTTCGAAAGTTGCTGCCATTTTTCCCCGAGATCATCCGCAGCCTGCGCATACCGTCCGGGACGCGCTTCGTGCTCAGCAGCGATGCCAGCCTCGTGAAAGGCGTGAGCATTCCCGAGGGCGCACAGCATGTGTGCTACTGCCATTCGCCGCCGCGTTATCTGTGGGGCATGGAAGAGGCGTATCTCGAATCGTCATCGCACACGAATCCCGTCGGGCGCCTCCTGTTTTCCGCGGCCCTTCCCCGGCTCCGCGAATTCGACCGCCGCAAGGCCGCGCGCGTCGATCGCTTCATCGCCAACTCGCGCTGCGTGCAGGAACGCATCCGTCGTTGTTACGACCGCGAATCCACCGTCATCCATCCGCCGGTCAACATCGAGCGCTTCAACGCAACGCGCCCGCGCGACGACTTCTTCCTGATCGTTTCCGCGCTCGTGCCGTACAAGCGCGTGGATCTCGCGGTCGATGCCTGCTCGCGACTTGGCCGCCGTCTCGTCATCATCGGCACCGGCCCCGAGGAAGCCGACTTGCGCCGCCGGGCCGCGCCCTGCGTGGAGTTTCTCGGCTGGCAATCCGCCGAGGTCGTGCAGGACCGCTTCGAACGTTGCCGCGCGTTCCTTTTTCCAGGCATCGAAGACTTCGGCATCACGCCCTGCGAGGCGCAGGCTGCAGGCGCTCCCGTGATCGCTTTCGGCGAAGGCGGCGCACTGGAAACCGTGCAGGACGGCGAAACCGGTCTCTTCTTCCGCGAGCAAACCGTCGAAAACCTCATGGACGCACTTGAGCGCTTCGAACGTTCGACCGCGTTCTCCGCGGATCGCTGCCGGCGCAATGTCGAACATCTCTGCCCCGCGCGGTTTCGCGCCGAGATGCGCCAGTTTCTCGAAACCGAATTCCCGCACATCTTCGACGGCACCACCTGGCCTTCGGAAAACGCGGCCTTCGCTGCTCCGTGATCGTTCTCCACGCGCATGACGTCTTCCCTCCAACCACGTCGTAAACCGCCCGCCAACTCCCGGCGCGTATCCACGCGGGCATTACACGCGCGTCTCCGCCGGCGTCGCGAGCACGTCCGCCCCGCCACCCCACGCGTCATCCAGTTTGTCGCCGCTACCCTGGCGCTTTGCGGCACGGTGGCGGCGATCGATCTGGCGCTGCGACAGTCCGGCTATCTTCAACTCGTGGACTGGCTGCCGGAACCCGTCGCACGCTGGGCCGACGCACACGGACGTTTTCGGAATTTTCCCGCATTCTTCCTGCTTGCCCTGCCTTTTCTTTCCTTCGCCCGCCATACATATGGACGCGCGCTGATCACGGCGGCGCTCGCCATTTTTGCCACACTGCTGGAGCTCGCGCAGCATTTCCGCCCTCAGCGTTGGGTCGAATGGCAGGATATCGCATGGAGCTGCGCCGGGCTCGCGTGCGCCTGGATGATTTTTGAAGGCGTACACGCACTCCAATCCTGGCGCCGCCATGTTCGCGTGACCGCACATGTCCAGCGTCGAACTCGTCGCACTTCCGCGCGGGATGTTTCCACCGCTTCCTCATGAACTCCCGCGCCACACTATCCTTCGACGCATCGGATCCCTCCAGCTTCGCCTACGGCTGGTCGGAGCCGCAGGATAACTCCCGGCGGGAGAATCTCTGGTCGTGGGAAATGCTGCTGTGCGCCTGCGTGGGATTTTTCACGCCGTTCACCGTGAAGGCCGCGGGCAATCTGCCCATCGCCGAGTGGTTCCTGCTGGTCATCGCAGGCGTCGCGCTGGTCGTTCGTTTCAGCCGCCGCAGCTGGCCGGATGGTGTGGCCAACAGCCGTATTTTCTTCGCGTTCCTCGCGCTGCAAACACTCGGCCTGCTCGCGTATGTTTTTTCGGACCTGTATCGCGACAGCGCCGCGCGCGACTATCTCCGCGGCTGGGCGCGCATGATTTTTGTCGGGATCGATTTGATCGCGCTCGCAGCATTGATCGGCCTCTCGTGGCGCCGCCTCGTCGTGATCAAGTTCGGGCTGATTTTCGGACTCGCGGCGGAAGCACTGTTGTTTGGACCGCTTTATGGCGCCTGGTGGAAATTCGGCTTCGCGCTGCCGGTCACCCTGCTCGGCTTGATCCTCGTGGGTCAGCGGAGCCGCTGGATCGCATCCGCCGCGATCATAGGACTCGGGGTGCTCAATTTCGCACTCGATTACCGCAGCCTCGGCGCGGAGTGCTTCATCGTCGCGACGGCCCTGCATCTGCCGCGGATGAACGCCGGAGCACGCGCCCTCACACTCGCGCTGATGGTCGTCGCTGCGGGATATACGATGTTCAGCGTTTTTCATGAGAAATCCGAAACCGGATTCGCCGCACGCCATGAATCCGATGCCGAGCGTCGCGCCATGGTCGAGGCCGCCGCCGAGGCCTTCTCCGAGTCTCCCCTCATCGGGCATGGTTCGTGGTTCAGCAATACACGCATGATCCAGCGCATCGAGGAGCGAAAGATCGACCTGAAGGAGGGTTTCCGCGGATACACCGAGGAACAGGAGAGCGTCCTGACCGTGCATTCGCAGCTGCTCACCGCGCTCGCGGAAGGCGGGTTCTTCGGCGCGTCATTCTTTTTTGGATACGCCCTGATGCTCGTCTGGGCGCTGCTCCATGCCCTGCGCACCGAGCGTCCACAGCAGGCGCTGGTCATCTTCCTCCTCGTCGAGGCCATCTGGAACCTCGCGATGACACCCTTCTCCGGCCCCAAGCGCATCGAGATCGCGGTCGCCGCGGTGCTCGCGCTGATGCTCTGGCAGGAGAGCCGCGGCCGGCTTTTTTGGAGACACGAAATCGCATGAACACGCCCACCTTGCTCGTCGTCACACCCACACTCGGCGAATCTCCGTGGCTCGCGCGCACCGTCGAGAGCGTGGCCCGGTACGCCGGCGCGAATACGCACCATATCCTCGTCGCGCCCGAGGTGCGCACCGATGAACTGCGCGCCCGTTTTCCCCAGTGCATCGTCGTCGTCGATTCCGTGCGACGCGGCGTTTATCCGGCCATCAATCAAGGCATCGCCGCAGGCCTCACGGCAGCGTGGGATTACTTCACCTGGCTCAATGACGACGATGCGTTCGCGCCGGGATTCACCCGCCACCTTGCGCGCGCCCTCCTCTGCGATCCCGCAAAAAACGTCTGGTTCTACGGGGGTGTGCATCTGCGCGGACCGGGCGACGAAAACCTGGGAAACCTGCCCGTCGCGCGCGTCTCCCGCGACATCGTTCCACTCGCGGAATCGGGCATCAATCCGCTCAACCAACAAGGCATGCTGATGCCGCGCTCCGCGCTGATGCGCCTCGGAAAAATCCGGGAAGATCTGCGCATTTGTGGCGACGTGGATTTCTGGCTGCGCGGACTCCGCCACGGTGCGCGTTTTCGTTTCACGCGCGCCACCGTCGCGGAATTTCGTCTTCGCAAGGGACAGATCTCGGGCGACGTCGAGGCGCATCGTCAGGAATTTTCGCGCGCGGTCGCGCGCGTCTTTCCCGACACCACCGGATCGCTCCGCCGCGCCCTCGCCCGCGGTCGTTTTCGCGTGGGAAACACCTTCGTTTATCTCGAGCGAATCCGCCTCTGCGGCTGGCGCGGAGGCTTCGACCTGCTGGCGGATCCAGCGCCCGGATCATGAACATCGCGCCGTCCAACGATCCGATCGACGTCATCGTCGCCAACGATTTCGCGCACATCCGCGGCGGATCGGATCGCGCAGCATTGGAGAGCGCGATCGGGCTCGCACAAGCCGGGCATCGCGTGCTCCTGTTCACCGCCGTCGGACCGGTTGCCGATTCGCTGGGCGATGTTCCGAATCTCGAGGTCGTGTGCCTCGGCATGAGCGACATCCTCGCCGACCGCAGTCGTGCGCGCGCCGCGTTTCACGGCGTCTGGAATGCTCCGGTCGCACGCGCCTTCCGGCAGATACTTTCCACGCGCGATTCGTCCCGCTCGATCGTGCATCTCCACGGCTACACCAAAGCCTTGTCGATGGCGGTTCCGCACGCCGCCGCCGAGGCTGGTTTTAGCGTGGTGCTTTCGTTGCACGACTACTTCCTCGCCTGCCCCAACGGCGCTTACTTTTTGCATCCGCGTCTCGAGCCGTGCTCCTTGCGCCCGCTCGGAGCGGCCTGCCTCGCGTGCAATTGCGACGCACGCCGCCGCTCGCACAAGCTCTGGCGCTTCGCGCGAACATGGGTGCAAAACCGCCTCGTCGGTCTTCCTAAACGCCTCGCGCATGTGATCGCCGTTTCGGAAAAATGCCGTCACACGGCGCGCGCGCTGCTGCCGGCGACCGTGCCGATCACGACGGTCCCTTATCCAGTCGATGCCGTGTACGAGGAGCCCGTCGATGTCGCCCGCAATCACGCGTTCGTTTTTGTGGGACGGCTCGAACGCAACAAAGGTCCGCACTTGTTTGCGCGTGCCGCCGCGCAGCTCGGCGTGGAGGCGGTGTTCTGCGGCAAGGGTCCGGCGGAGGCCGAGATTCGCGCGCTTTATCCGCAGGCGCGCATCACCGGATGGCTCGATCGCGATGCCTTGCGCGCCGAAGTCGGGAAAGCCCGCGCCGTCGTTTTTCCGTCCTTGTGGGCTGAGACCTTCGGTCTGGTCGTGGCCGAAGCGCTGGCACGCGGCGTGCCCGTCGTCGCTTCGCGAGAAACCGCGGCCGCCGATCAGATTGCAGATGGTCACAATGGTCTGCTGTTCGACCGCGGCTCCGCGGATCAACTCGCGCAGTGCATCAACCGGATGCGCGACGCGCCCACGGCGGCCCGACTCGGCGCGACTGCGCATTCACTCTGGTGGGAACAACCGCTGACGCTCGCGCGTCATGTCGCCGGCCTCGAAGAGGTTTACTCCCGCGTCCTCCGTCCCGCCGTCGTCGCATGAAAATCCTCGTCATATGCGAACCCGGGGTGGACGGCGCCTTCCGCTACGTGGAAGACCTCACCGATCGCATGATCCGCGAAGGGCATCTGGTTCACTTCGCCTACTCCGATCTCCGCGGCTCCGATCGTCTGCTCGGTTTGATCGCGCGCGTCCGTGCGGCCGGTGGCGAAACGTTTAATCTCAAAGTGGACAACCGCCCGGGCCTTGCCGATGTGCGCGCGTTGCGCGGCCTGCTTTATCTTTGTCGCACGACACATCCCGATGTGATCCACGCGCACTGCGCGAAGGCCGGTGCGCTCAGCCGTGTTCTCCGCTGCTTCGGCGTGCGCACGCCGATCTTTTATTCGCCGCATGCGTATTATGGCATGGGCCCGCGACCGTGGTTGTTCGGGACGTTCTTTAATCTGCTCGAGCGTTTCTTCGCGTACGCGAGCATCACGCTCAACTGCTCGCAGGATGAAAGTGAGTTTGCGCAGTCCGTGCTCCGCATCCCCGCGCATCGCCGCCGCCTGATTCTGAACGGCGTCAACACCGACCACTTCACACCGGCCGGTCCGGCTGCACGCCGCAAGCAGCGCATTCGCCTCGGCATCCCGCCCGATGCCATCGTGCTCGGCACGCTCGGCCGTTTCTCGTTTCAAAAAGATCCCGCCACGCTTCATCGCGCGTTCCTCGCCTGCGCGAATGTCGTTCCGGAACTTCATCTGGTCCACGTCGGGCGCGGCGATCTCCGCGATGAAGTTCTTCAATTTGCACGTGAACACGGGTACGCGCACCGCGTAACGTGGATCGAATATCTCCGCGATCCGGTCGGTTTTTATCAGGCGCTCGACGGCTTCATCCTCTCGTCGCGCTACGAAGGTCTTTCGCTGGCCGTGCTCGAGGCGCTCGCCGTTGACCTGCCGCTGATCCTGAGCGACGCACCGGGCAATCGCGATTTCGCCCAGCTCGGGCTCAGTCATTTCTGGAGCGCGCCGCCGGAATCGCCCGAGGCCTTCGCCGCCGCCATCATGTCGTGGTGCGACGACACTCGTCAGCGGCGTCCAGGCAATCATCGCGAGATCGCGCTCGCCTCGTTTTCGAGCCACGCGCAATTCCGCGCCATCGAGGCCGAATACGCCCGCGCCGCGCCCGCCGCCCAGATGCCCGTGCGTGTGCCTGCACCTCCGAAAATTCTTCTCAACAACGAGTGAACGCTCCCGGAATCGATGTCGTCATTTGCACCTTCAACGGTGCGGCCCGGCTGCCTGCGCTATTCGACGCGCTCGCAGCCCAGTCCCTCGACGGCGCACGGTGGCGCGTGGTGCTCGTCGATAATGCTTCTACGGACGACACGGCGGAACGCGCGCGACGTTTGTGGTCGCGCAACGATGTCAAACTGGTCGTCGTTTCCGAGCCGCGCCCTGGCCAGATGCACGCCCGCGAACGGGCGCGTCAGCATCTCGTGCATCCGTTCGTGTGTTTTTGCGACGACGACAATTTCCTCGCGCCCAACTATCTCATGGTCGCGCTGGAGTTCATGGAACATGACTCCGCGATCGGTGTTCTCGGCGGCCGCGGCGAAGCCGTGAGCGACGTCGAACTGCCCGCGTGGTTTGCTCACGCCGCAGGTGGCTACGCGGTCGGACCTCAGGGCGAAACCGAAGGACACGTCCCACTCTCGCGCGGTTTCGTTTATGGCGCGGGCATGGTCCTGCGGAGGGAAGCTTGGGACGACCTGCTTGCATCGGGTTTTCGTTCGCGTCTCGCCGGTCGCACCGGCAACGGAATCAAGTCCGGCGATGACAACGAACTCTGTCTCGCACTCGCACTTGCCGGGTGGGAAATCCATTACTCGCCGCGGCTGATGTTCAAACATGCCATCCCGCCGCGACGGCTCACCGAAGAGTATTGCCGCACCCTGTATCGAAGTTTTGGAGACGCGCTCCCGGTGCTTGGCGCGTATCGTGATTTTCTCACCGGACGCGCCGGCCCCGCTTCGTGGCAGCGTTGTGCGCGGCTGCGTTACTGGCAGGCGCGGCTCAGCCAGCTCGTCCTAGCGACCGCCGGAAACGGACGTGCCGCCGCGGTCACGCCCGCTTTCCTGGATGGCGAAACCAAGGCGGGCCGGCGCGAGGCCTTGCGCGCGTGGAGGCAGTCGGACTTCTTCACGCTGTATGAAGAACTCGCCCGGTGGGTCGGCACTGTGAAGAGGGAGGCGCAGCGGTGACGCCAGCGCCCGCCGGCGGCGCTTTCCGCCGAGTCGTCGTGAGTTTCGGCTGGTTGCTCGCCGATCGGGGCATTCGCCTGCTCGGCGGTTTCGCCGTCGGTCTCTGGCTCGCGCGTTATCTCGGCCCTTCGGATTTCGGCCTTCTGAGCGCAGCCACCGCCGCGGCCTGGCTCGGTGTGGTCGCCACGCAACTGGGGCTCGACGGTCTCATCCAACGCGAACTGGTCCAGCATCCCGAAAACACCGGACGCATCCTCGGCACCGTCACGTTGCTCTCGTCCGCCACCGCGCTCGTCGTGTGGCTGGCGATCGCGCTTTTTGCGTGGCTCGCGGTCGATGCGCCAACGATGCAGACCTTGTTGCTGTGGCTGGGCCTGCTCGCGGTTCCTCAAGCCCTCGCCGCATGGGAATATCTCTTTCAGGCTCGCAGCGATCTTCGCCCGGTGGTCGTCGGCCAGAACATTTGTTTCGCTGCCTGCCTCGCCGCGCGCGCCGGATTGATCGCACTGCAAGCACCGGTCGCCGCCTTCGCCATCGTCGCCGTGGCCGAACGTTTGCTCGGCGCCGTCGTCGTCATGCGTTGGGCGCGCAAACATCTCGTGGGGACATCGCTCGGCTTCGATGCATCGCTTGCGCGGGCGATGCTGCGCGAAGCCTGGCCCGTGTGGATCTCGGCGCTGCTCGTCACCGTCTATCAAAAAATCGATGTCGTGCTCATCGCCCGCTGGCGCGACGAAGCCGAGGCCGGCATCTACGCCGCCGCGATGCGTATCGTGGAGTTGTGGTGGTCGATCGCAGTGATCGGTGCCACCGCGCTCCTGCCCGACCTGATGCGCAGCAGCCAGGATCGGTCGCGTTATCCGTCGGTGCTGCAACGCTACCTCGATCTCAGCGCGGGCGCTGGCATCGCCGCCGGGCTCGTCATGACTGTCTGCGCCGTGCCGCTGATCCGCATTCTGTTTGGACAGGACTACGCGGAGGCCGGCGGTATTCTCGCACTGCAGACCTGGGCGGGCGTGTTTGTATTTCTCAGCGTGGCCCGCGCGCGCCATCTCATCGCCATCAAACGCCGCGGCGTGGAGCTCTGGTTTTCCGCGCTAGGGGTCACACTCAATCTCGGACTCAATGTCGTGCTCATCCCGCGTTACGGCGCATGGGGCGCGGCGTGGGCCGGCTTCACGACACAGGCGGCGGTCGCGCTCGTGTTCCCGTGGTTTTTCCGCGACACGCGCTTCATCGCCGGACGCGAATGGTTCGCGTTGACCATCCCGTTTCGAAGCGTGCCGCTGCTGCAAAGTCTGCGGCGTCGCCCGAATTATGGCTCCTGATCGCGCGGCTCGAGCAGGCTTCGCACGCTGCGCATCACCTCGAAAAAACCAGCGTCGGCGACCAGCTCATCCCACGGCACATTGGCGGAAACGCGCACAAAATACTGGCTGCGGCGTTGTTTGAGCCCGTGTGTTTTCAGGTCGGAAAAAATCGTCCACCACGGCGGTACGCCACCGCCATAATCAACCGCCCGTCCTCCCGACACGTGCCAGAAAACCACGTTTCGCGGTCGTCCGGCATTGTCTCCAAAAACTCGATACTGCGCGCCTTCGGCGGCCCAGTTTCTTTCGGCAGGGGCCTCGCGCGACAGGGGCTTCCAGCCAGCCGCCACCCAACACACATCGGGCGAATGGCCCGCGACGAGGCGCTCCGACATTTTCCCAGGCCGCCAGTACGCTGCATACACATCGAACTGCCAGCCGCCCTTGCGATAGCTGCGAAAGATCGCGTCGTCGAAATTCAGCAGCTCGCCGACGGCGCGCTTCATCTCTTCCGTTTCCGCGATGGCCATGTCCTCGGCCGTCCAGCCAGCAGTCGAGGCGCTGATTGTCTCAGCCAGCGGCGGAGGAACTGGGTCCGGCTCCATCGCGCAGCCGCGAAATTGCAGCGCGATACCCGCCATCAAAACGATCAGCGCGATTATCGACGCGAGTTTCATCGTGCACCCTCCCCGGCCAGTTGCTGCATCAATCGCTCGTACTCGCCCAAGATGCGTTCGCGTTGGAAAAACGCCGCCCGTTCTCTCGCGCGCTGACACAGCGTCATCAGCTCCCCGGGATGTTCCCGCCAGCGTCGCAACGTTGCACCCAACGACTCGCGATCGCCGGGCGCGATCACGACGCCAAACCCATGTGCTGCGACTTCGCGACCCAACGGTGACGCTTGATCGCACACCGCAAGCACAGGTGTTCCCGTGGCGAGTGCCGGCAGCAATTTGCTCGGCAAGAAACTATCGCCTGCGCCCGCGCGCTGCGTGATCAAACACACCGTCGCGGCGCTCAACGCGCGCACGTACTCCGGCTCTTCGAGCAAAGGTTTGAGCGAAAACTGCGGATTCGTCCGATGCACCGCACGCAACTCCTCCGCGGCAGGCCCGTCGCCGTGGATCTGCAGCGTCCATCCATTCGTCTCCGCAAAAAAGTCCGGCAGAAATCCCGGCAGTCCTTGTTTCACCCCGAGATTGCCCGAGTAAAACAACGTCGCAGGCTCGCGCGCCTGTTCGCCAGCGGCGCAGGATGCGAGCGAGTCGTGTATCCAGTTTGGCATGACATCGACCCGTCTCCCCGTGAGCTCCACCAGCCGCGTTTTCATTTCCTCACTGATCGTCACGAGGCGGTCCGCGCCGGTGAGCGCGCGTCGTTCGCCCCACGCCAGCAGTTTCAAAAATCCGCGGGCGCGGATGATGCCGAGCTTCGCGGCCGCATCGACCATGAGGTCCTGCACCACGATGACCAACGGCACGCGTTTTCCGTAGATGCCGCGCGCCGCCAGCGCCTGCGCCAGCATGGGGCAGCCCACAATCACCACGTCGGGCGTCCATCCCGAAAATCGCGCGCGGCGTCGCAACGCCTGCCAGAAACTCAGCTCAGGGATCAGGCGCCGCCAGCCTTGATAGCGGCGCGGCAGTGTCATGCCGATCCGCCGCAAAGGAATTCCTTCAAATACCTCGTCGCGTTGCGCGCAGCCCGCGTCGTCCTTGCCGTAACGATACTGCGGATAAAACGAAAAGGTCGTGGTCACGCGCACATCGTGCCCCCGGCTTTTCATGAACCGCGCGAAATCCGTGTAGAGAGCGCCGCCGCCGAGAGAATCCGGGGAAAAAAGATAGCTGATGAGGTGGATCTTCACGCGTATCCTAAAGTTCACTACGCGACGCCAAAGCGCTGCCAATGTCCAGCCCACGGCACCCGTCCGCGCTCCATGTCCTGACGGCACCCCGCCACACGCTGACGCCAGTCGTCATGATGTTTCACGCAGCGCATGATCGCATCCGCGACCGACTCGGGAGTCGCCTGTTCGAAACAAGCAGCCGAGTCTCCGTAGATCGTGCGCGCATACTCCAATGCCGGCAGCACCGCCGGCAGTCCGAGTGTCATCGCCTCCAGCAACGGCAGCCCGAGCGTCTCGTAGCTCGATGTGAACAACAGCGCATCGGAAGCCGCGAGTTGCGCGCAGGCTTCCGCATGCGACACGCGCCCGATGCGCGCCACACACGCCGCCGCCGGGCCCGTGTTCTCGCCAGTTGTCATCACAAGACCGATGCGTGCATCGCGTTTGTTCGCCTCGATGACACCGCGCGCGGCGAGCTCCGCGCGTTTATGGGAAAAATCTGACGCGGGATAAAAAAACTGGTACGCGAACAACCGGCGATGCCCGTCATCCGCGTCGATCGCGGGCATGACTGGCAGAGGCGCTATCACGTCGATCGGCGCCGGCGTGATTCCACGAGCCGCCGCGTAGCGTTGCATCGTTTTCTTCGCCTGCTCGGTCTGCACGATGATGCGCTCAGCGCGGCGCAGACATCCCCCCAGAAGCCAGCGCTTGAAGCGGTCGGGCTTTCCACGATGTCCGACCAACACGTCGCCGCCTTCTTCGATCAACAGCTGGTTGTGAAAGTAGAGCGTGTAGTTCCCGCCCGGACAGAGCCCGTAATGCGAGAGATTCACGATCCGCGAAAAGCGTCCGGCTTTCGCCAGCAGCCACACGGTCAATTCGAACAACGGTCGCAACCAGCGGCCGAAAAGCGGATGTGACAACGCGATCACTTTCACCTGCGGAGGAATCCCCGCGACATCGGCGCGGTTGCAGGACGGCAAAACCAGAATCGCGCGCGGACCTTCCGCGGGATAGTGGCGCATCAATTCGCGGAGAACGAGTCGCGCTCCACTTTCGAGACAACCGAGGCCGTTGATAAAAACCGGGCGCATGGCTTCAGATGATGGCGCGCGTCCTTTCCGCGCGCTGATTTTCCACAAGGGCCGCCGCCCGCTCCGCCCAACGTCGCGGCGAGAATGCGCGGGCCAGCGCAACCGATAGCGCCCGTCCTTCCGCTTCTGCGGATGGCGCGAGATTCCGCAGCCAGTCCGACGCCGCCGCGATCTCGTCCCGCGTAAGATCGCGCAACACGTATCCATTTTTCTGATGCACCACCAGGTCGTCGGCCGCGCCGCAGCTGCGCGTCACCAGCAGCAGACAGCCGCAGAGCGCCGCTTCGTGAACCACAAGTCCCCAGTGATCGATCGTACTCACGAGCGCCAGTGCGCTGACACTGCGCAAGCGATCCGCAAGCGCTTGCGCGGAAAGCGCGCCTTCGAGCACCGCACCTTCCGCCTGCAGCGTCTCACGCAACGGGCCGTCGCCCGCAAACGACAAGGTAACATCCGGCGCGGCGTCGCGCCAGAAATGCCACAGCGGTTTCACCCGTTTCAACGGCGTCAGTTTGCCGGCATAAAGCACACCGCGACGCAGCGCGGATTTTTTAGGTGGAAAATAAATTTCCGGATCTCCGGCCAGCAGCCCATCCGCCACCGCACATCGCGGCATCCCCATGACGTCCATGAAGCGTCGTCCCGAACGCCCTGGCACCCACGCCTGATCGAAGTCCCGCCGGATCCCTGCTCGAAAATAAACGCTGCCGAGCCACTGGCGCGGCGATCCTGCAAAACAATTATCGGCCAGCATCGTCATCGCACCGCCGCGTGCGCGCACTTCCCTGCCCAAGGCGCGATACGCCGGATGCGTCCACGATGTCGCAAAAAAATGCGCCGGCACCTCCAGCCCGAGGTCCGCCCAGCCCAAAGCGCGCGTCGCATCCACGCGCAAGAATCGACATCCACACGCGGCTTCGACTTCGCGCGCGTCTTCCGACACCTCATCGGCCACGACGACGATTCGCCAGTCCGGCCGCAGTTCCGTCAGGCGTTTCACGCAGCGTCGCGCGTAGAAAGGAAATCCCTGCCACGCGACGACCACATCCGTGCGCGGCGATTGCGGATGCGTGGTCATCCGTGGCGACGTTTCCGCCTCCGGCGCGTTATCGACGCCCGACCATTCCAACAAGCGGCGCCAAGGATCGAGTTTTGCGCGCAAGCGTATCCAGTTTCTGGATTCGTCCCCTTCGTGATGAGACGCGAGAGTCTTCGCGCGCACGCGTTCGCGATCGCGCAGGTAACGCTCATTGAGGCGTCCGCTGCCGGTGATCGATCCCGCGTGCACCCGGAACCGGCCAAGCTCACGGCTCACGGATTGCGCACGCGCGCCGGCGAGCAGCCCATCGACCACAAACTCGTAGTCCCAGCAGGTGTGGTTCTCCGGGTTGAAGCGGACACCGCGATCCCAGAGCTGCCGGCGGAAAAAGAGCCCTTGTTGATAAAAGGCGAATGCGTCCGCGCGTACCGCCGCGAGCGAGGGTTCGCTGCAGATGCGCTTGCGCAACGAGCGTTCGCCGCGCGCATCCAGCACACGCACCGCGCCGAGCACCATATCGGCCTCGGGATGCGTGGAAAAATAGTCGCGCACCCACTCCAGCGCACCGGGTGCGAGTTCATCGTCGGCATTGATGAATGCGAGGATGTCGCCGCGCGCGTGAGCGAAGCCTTTGTTCAAGCCATCGGCCGCGCCTTTGTCCGGCTCGAACACCCGCCGCACCGCCCCACCTGCGCGCTCGATCAATTCGCGCGATCCATCCGTGCTGCCGGGATCGACGCAGATGTGCTCGTCGCCCGCACGACATTGTCCGCCGATCGTCGCGAGACAGCGCGGCAGAAATGCCGCCTGATTAAAACTCAGGGTGACGATGCTGATGGTCATCGCGACGGAGGGATTTGCGGCAGTTGCCCGACTACCGGGACACTTTGCGTGCGCGCGGCGCCAGTGGGCGGAGCTGTCGCCTTCAAACGCGCAAAATGCCGCTCAAGCAGGCACGCCGCCAACGCGATGTAGAACGCGCTGAAGAGACGCGATTGTGTGCTGAACGGTGAGAAAAATATATCCCACAAAAACAGCGAATAGACCGGCAGCACGTAGGTCGTGAGCGGTTGCCGCGTGCAGAGGCAGAGCGCGAGCACCGCGTAGCAAAGACCGAGAGCATAAATCCAAAAAACCCCGCCACCGATCCCGGCATCGACCCACGCACCGAGCACATGGGAGTGCGACGGGATCAACCCCGGCTCGACCAGCTCCACCTGCGCCACGCGCACTTCCGAGATGCGTGCCTCCCCGGCCATCGTGAGCCACAGCTCGTTGTAGAGGGGATTTTTTGCCCACGAGCCATGCCCCAGCAGCGGTGAATCCATCACCGCGCGAATCGCCACGAGAAACTCGCCGCGCGCTCCCGCGATCAATCCGATCGGCTCACCGAGCGTGCTGTTGCCGAGCAGCCCGATGCCGCGCCGCATCTGCTCCTGCGTGCGATAACGCTCGTCGTCACCAAAGGCATTGTTGAGCGCGAGCGTCGAATAAAGAAACACGCCTGCCACCAGCGCGATCGCCGAGGCGCCCGCCAAGCTCCAGCCGACTTTACGCACCGCAAAGGGCCGCTCCTGCCGGCGCATGATCAGCCACGCAATCCACAGCGCGACACCCGCCAGGCAGACGCCGCTGTACGAGCGAAACGACAGCGCGATTCCCACGCCTGACAGCCCCAATAGCGCGAGTCCGTACAACGGCGATCCCGGCCAGCGCGCGAACAACAAGCCGCAGGCATAAAGCGCCGGCAGCGCGAGGCCGAATTTCCACAGCGCGCCCGCGTGCCAGTATCCAATTCTCAATGACGCGTACAGCACGAGCCCGACCGCGAAGCCCGCGATCAACCACGCCGCGCGTTTCAGGTTTCCGTGAAGCCACAGATAAAGAACCGAAAAATTTGCCGTCCAGATGACGATGCGTCCCCACCCCCGGCTCCAGTCGCGAAACGGCGACGCGCGATACAGATCCGTGGCGACTTGCGACGCGAGCCACACACCCGCAAGCAGCAGCACGGTGCGGCCGATTTTTCCGGAGAAAAGCGTGCGCACATCCTTGAGGTGGATAACGGCCAGACCGAGCAGCGCGATTTCCGACAACGTGAACGCACCGATGACGCGAACCTCCCAAAAACAACCAGCCCCCATCAAAAGCAGGAACAGCTTCATGGGCAGTCCGTCTTCGAGGACGCGCGCACGGAAACGGGAAGCAGGAGCAAACGGCGGATTCATCACGACTGGGTCACCTTCATCGTTCCGACGCCTCCGCGACTGGCGAGACTGGCTTCAAGGTATATCAGCGGCAGATAAATCACCGCCCACACCACCGCGATCGCGCCGGCCACTCCGGCGAGCCCGCCGGTTTTGACCATCGTGGGCGTCAAGCCCAGCGCCAGCGCCGTCGCGGCAAAACCATACGTCGCCTGCCCGCGCATGCGGCTCAGGCTGTTGAGCAGAAACGACGGCGCCTGCCCCAGCGACAACGCGGCCGCGTGCAAACCTGCCCACACCGCAAATCCCGCCGGCAGCGTCACCGCGCCCGAAGACCACGCATCGACCGCAACTCCGCCCCACAGAAAAAACAACGCCTGCGGCAGCGCGATCAGCGCCACGCCGCCGAGCACGGAGCGTCGGTAATGTTTTCGCATCCACGCCCAGTCTCCGCGCGCCCGCGCTTCCGTGTAAGCCGGCCAGAGCTGCGTGAGGAGCACTTGCTGCGCGACGCTGAAAAGCCCGAGCAGCCGCAATGCGAGATGCCACGGCGTCACCGCAGCCGGCCCGAGCTGCGCCGAGATCACCAGCGGCGGTGCAAACATCATCGCCAGCGCGCCGAGCTGCGGCAGCGTAAACGGCAGGCCGTGACGCGCGAGACCCATCATGTGTCCAAATTTTGGATACGCGGCCCGGCGCAGGGACCAGCCCATTTTTTTCGCCACATGCACGGTCAGGCCCAGATGACCGAGCAGCATCGGCGCCGCCGCCACCAGCACGAAACCGCCAAAGTCGAGCGTCAGCCCGCGCGCGACGAAGACCGCCATCAGCGTGAGCGACGCGATCGCCGCGAGCCAGAGATTCGCGAGCCAGCCGAGTTGCACGCCGAACGCGAATCGCGACACGGCGGTGAGCGGAAAATTCGCGCAGAAAACGGCGATCAAGATCAGTAAACCCGTGCGCGCCTCCTGACGCAGCGCATCGTCGCCCACGCCGAGCCACGGCTCCCAAGGCAGCCATTGCCACGCCGCCAGCAGCAACACCGCGAGACCGAGCGATATCAGGCCGAGAACCGCCACGCCATTGACGCAGGTCGCCATCAAATCACCGCGTCGCTCCTCACCGAGCAAACGTCCCGCTTCGTTCTGCACCCCTGAACCCACGCCGAGATCGGCAAATGCCATCAGCGACAACACGCTGGTCAGCGTCATCCACAACCCAAACAATTCCGCGCCCAGATATCCGAGCGCGACCGGCACCTGCGCGAGCAGGCAGAGTGCGTTGACCGCTTTCGCCACGACCGAGGCCGCCGCTCCCTGCCAGATGGCGGTTTCGCGGCGGCGCACGATGGGATCAACGGAAGACAGGGACGACATGCGACGGACAACACGTCATCTCCATCGCCCCGGTGCGGTGAGGCAATCGCGGAAACGCCTCCTCTTCAAAAAGCAAGCGAGCGCCCCAGTCCGGAGAGCTCGCGAAAATCAGGGGAAGTTGTCCCGGGGTCAGCTCTTCTCGGGCCGGATCACGCGATACAGCACGGCGCCGAGCACGCCACCGACGAGCGGCGCCACCCAGAACAACCACAGCTGCGACACCGCCCAGTCGCCCACATACAGCGCCACGCCGGTGCTGCGCGCGGGATTCACCGATGTATTCGTGACGGGGATACTGATCAAATGGATGAGCGTCAGGCACAGGCCGATGGCGATCGGCGCGAAACCTTGGGGAGCCGCGCGGTCGGTTGCACCGAGGATGACGAGAATGAACATCGCCGTCATCACGATCTCAGTGATCAACGCCGCGCTGAGGCTGTATCCACCGGGTGAATGCGCGCCATAACCATTCGACGCAAAGCCGCCCTCCAGACTGAAGCCAGGCGCTCCGCTCGCGATCAGATAAAGAACACCGCCCGCCGCGATCCCGCCCAGCACTTGGGCCACGATATACGGCAGCAATTGATTACCGGGAAAACGGCCGCCCGCCCAGAGGCCGACCGATACGGCCGGGTTGAGGTGACAACCCGAGATGTGCCCGATGGCAAAGGCCATCGTGAGCACGGTCAGACCAAACGCCAGGGAAACGCCCAGCAGGCCGATTCCCACTTGAGGAAATGCCGCGGCCAGCACCGCACTTCCGCATCCGCCCAATACCAACCAAAACGTTCCGATGAACTCTGCGCTGTATTTTTTCATACCGATAAGGATTTTTCGTGTGTGTATCTCGAAAGGGCGATGATGCGCGCGACACAAGTCGCGCCGCCTCATTCACGCGACCTGCAAAATGCCCGGCGAACCAGCGCTGTCCACGCTATTGAGCTCCGTGGCCCTTCAACCGGGGTTTCCCGCAATCAGCAACCGGCACACGCGAACCGAGCACACGCGGTTCGCCAGCCTGACTGATCCCACCGACGCGATCAATCGACGCTGATCGCGCGCCCGCCTTCGAGCTTATCGTAGCTGCGGAAAGCGAACATCGTCTCGCTGTCGATAATACCATCGGTCTTGAGCAAATGATCGGTGATCACGCTCTCGATGCGATCGAGTTCCTTGCACTTGATCACCACCAGCAGGTCGAAGCGGCCTGATACGGAATACACTTCGGAAACATCGGGCAGCGCGAGCAGCGTCTCGGCGATGCCGGTCATGCGTTTGCGGTCGGTTTTGAGGAGGACGATGGCGGTGGGCATAGGAATTTTTTGTTGTTGCCGACCGTAGTCCGGCAAATCGCCACAATCCAGCCCGGAGCGTCGCAACAACTGCCGCGTTCAGCGAACAATGCGGGTCGCGCCGTCAGCCGTGAAACGCATTTCGGCCGGCACTTTGTCGAGCGTCGTCAGCACCTCTTCCACGGTGCGCGAGGCGCCGGATTCATCCTTCGCGATAAAACGCACTTTGATGGAAACCTGCTCGCGCAGGAAACCGCGCCGGTCGGCGAGCACGATCACGTGGCAGGGCGTTTTCCCGCAAGGAAGTCCGTTGAGCACCGCGACCGCACCGGGCGGATCGGACTTCACCACCAACAGATATTCGCCCGGTTTCAGGACGACATTCTCAGTGGAGGTTCCGTGAGGCACGGGCGTCGCACCTCCCGACTTTTTTTCCGGAGAAAACTTCGAATGGGTGGAATGGGAACAGCCGGCGAAACAAAGTGCGCCGAGCAGGAAACTGGAGGCAGCTCGTCGAAGTGTCATGGGGGCAAACGTTGGACCGCGGAAATATCGATGGTTCCTAAGAAGCGCCGTTTGGGGGAGCGACCACATTCATTCGTAGCGCACTTTCCCGCGCAGCGCCTTCGTGGTCGCCTGACGCCGCTTGCCGGCCACTTGGCGCGCTTTCTGGCGCCGGCTTTTGGGACGCGCGCGCCGTTTCGCCTTGGCCGCGGCCTGGCGTCGCTCGAACTCCGCCGCCGCAAAGCGTGCCGCGAGTTTTTCGCAAAGTTCTTCCCAGGCCAGCGCGCGATTCGCCGCTTGCGAACGCTCGCGCTGCATCCGCACATCCACGCCGGTCGGCTCGTGACGCAGATGCACGACCGCAGACGTCTTGTTGATCTTCTGCCCACCCGGACCGGAGCCGCGCACAAAACGCTCCGTCACGTCGCGGGGCAGCACGCCCAGCGCATCAAGCTTGTCTTGGATTTGAGATGGCAACTCCATCGCGCAGCCGTTTTTTCTCAGCGAAACATTCCCGGCGCAAGCGAGTCTTCGTCCGCCCGCTCTTGCTTCGGATCCGTCTCACCCACCGCTTTCTCGTTTTTCAGCGCTCTTTCTTTCACCCTTCACCCTTCACGTTTCCCTCGTCTTCTTTCTTCCCCGCATGATCACAGGTCCCACTTGGTCTCAAAAACTCCGCGACGAAATCGGCAAGGCCGTCATCGGCCAGGACGCCGTCGTGGAGCGTCTCCTCGTCGCCCTCCTCGCCAACGGTCACGTCCTTCTCGAAGGCATGCCCGGTCTGGCGAAAACCCTGCTCGTGAAATCGCTCGGCACCGCGCTCGGCGTGCAATTCGAGCGCATCCAGTTCACGCCCGACCTCCTGCCGAGCGACGTCGTCGGCACCATGATTTTCCAGCCGAAAAACGGCGAGTTCAGCGCGCACCGCGGACCGATTTTCGCCAACCTCGTGCTCGCCGACGAAATCAACCGCGCTCCCGCCAAGGTGCAGAGCGCCTTGCTCGAAGCGATGCAGGAGCGCCAGGTCACCATCGGCGGACAAACGCACCCCCTGCCGCGCCCGTTCTTTGTCATGGCCACGCAAAACCCAGTCGAACAGGAAGGCACCTACCCGCTGCCCGAGGCGCAGACCGATCGCTTCCTTTTCAAACTCATCGTCGATTATCCGTCCGCCGACGAAGAAACACAGATGATGGAACGCTGGGGCCAGGTCACGAAACAACCCGCGCTCGTCCCCGCCTCGAGCGGTGAGGAACTGCTTTCGTTGCGCACCGAGGTGGATCGCGTGCACGTCGCCCCCGCCGTGCAGGCTTACATCCTCGCACTCGTCCGCGCCACCCGCGCCCTCGCCACCGATCCGCGCAATCAGCTCAATCCCGGCGTGCGTTATCTGTCGTTCGGCGCCTCGCCGCGCGCCTCGCTCGCGCTCTTCCAAGCCAGCCGCGCCCTCGCCTGGCTCCGCGGCCAGGATTTTGTGAATCCCGCGCTCGTGCAGGAAATCGCCCCCGATGTCCTCCGTCACCGCATCGGCCTCACCTACGAAGCCGAAGCGGAGGAAATCACCGCCGACAAAATCGTCGCCGACATTTTGGAGAAAACCTCGGTGCCGAAGGTCTGAGTCAGGCGCATATGAAAAAGCTCCTTACGCTCATCACCGTCGCCTTCGCCGGCGTTCTTGCAGGCTGCGCCAGTTACATCACACCCGGTGCCAAAGCCGATCTTCAAGCGCTCGCGCCGGCCGACATTCAGAAAGGTTTTGAGACCAAACCGTCCAATCCATTTCCCGCCGCGATCGTCGGCGTGCGCATCCAAGCCAACGACTACTCGAACTATGCTCTCGCGCGTGCCGGCGGACGGTACGGCAACGGTCGTTTTTCCGTCATCACCGTGCGCGAAGTCGAAGAACAAGACGCCATCGATCGCATCGCGAAACTGCCGCAAATCACCGGAGCCATCGCGCTCAATCGCATGCTCCTCCCCGAGACTCTTGACTCTTATGACGATCTCCGGTCGGGCGCAGCGCAGCTCCACGCCGACCTGATGTTGATCTATACCTTCGACACCGCCTTCTTCGACCGCGATGCCGCCCGACCGCTGACCGCGATCACCCTCGGCCTCTCACCTACTCGCAAAATCCGAGCGACCTCCACCGCATCGGCGCTCCTCATCGATACGCGGACGGGCTTCATCTACGGCGCATTCGAAGCCACCGAACAACGCGATGTTCTCTCAACATCCTGGGGCTCCCGCGACTCTGCCGACGAAGTGCGCAAAGACGCCGAACGCGCCGCTTTCCGGAAACTGGTGGCCGAGTTCGAAAAAACATGGCCGGCGATTCTCCAGCGAGCTGAGAACGCCCGCTGATTGCTGCCGCTGAATTCGGAACGCCCATGAAAACCCGCTGGATCCTCGTCTCGCTGCTCCTGGCGTTTTCCGTGGCGTTCGCGTTTTTCCAGCGCGAAGCGCGGCTCGGCGAAAAGCACTCCGCCGGCCCCGCGCTCATGGTCCCCGCACCATCCACTCCCGTCATCGCGTCCGCACCCACAGAGCAGCCCACGCCCGCCTCCGACCTAAGACCGATCGACCCCACAGGTCCTATTCCCGAAAACCCCGTGGAGTTAGCCAACGGCAGTTTCAACGCCACCGCCAAACCCGCCCTCCTCTCCGGCAATTTCACCCGCGAAAACGATGCGCTTGTTTACGACGCCGATGCGCGGCTCCGTCTGGCCAACGACCTCACGCTTTCCTCGCCCACCGGCGTCATGGTCTCCGACGAACAACAAAAGATCTTCGCTGGCGACATGGCCGTCGAAACCGCGCGCAACACCATCGTCGCTCACGAAGCTGTTCTCGACACGACCTCGGGCCAGATGACCGCGACCGTCGCGTCCATCAGCTTCACCAACGATCGCAATCAGCTCATCCGCATGACGGGCGAAAACGTAACGCTCGAACTGCCCGCCACGCATCCCGACCAGCCGACCACCATCCTCAGCGAGACAGTGAATGTAGAAACGCTGTCCAACGCATCCGCCCCGAGTTCCACCACCACTGAATAATCTCTTTCGCGCGGCATCCGTCCACCGCCCACAATCGAAAATGCCCACGCCTTCCCCCGCACAACCGGCTTCTCCGCAAAACCCGATCGCGCTCCTGCGACGGCTGGAGTGGCGCGTGCGCCACGCGGTGGAAAATGTGCTGAGCGGCGAATACCGCTCCGCCTTCCGCGGTCGCGGCATGGAGTTCGACCAGGTGGTGAAGTATACCTTCGGCGACGACGTCCGCGACATCGACTGGAACGTCACAGCGCGTCTCGGCGAACCCTACCGCAAAAAGTTCGTCGAGGAACGCGAGGTCACCTTGATGATCGTCTTCGAGGACACCCCGAGCCTGCAATTCGGCTCGGGCGCACAATCGAAGCGCGAAGCCCTCCTCGAGCTCGCCGGCCTCGTCATGCTGCTGGGCGCCGTCAATCGCGACCGCGTCGGCTGTATCCATGTTTCCCCTACAGGCTATGTTTTCCGCGAACCGGTACGCGGCCGCGGCCCGATCATGCACGCCGCCTCGACCTTGCTCGCCCAACCGGCGCCGCCGCTGGCAGCAATCGAAAATCGGGAATCCAAAACCGAAAACCACTCTCCGATTCCCTGGCGCCTGCTCGCGAAGACCGCGCCCAAGCACAGCATCCTCATCTGGCTCGGCGATTTCGCGCCGAGAGCTGCGCCCGAGGGTTGGACGCTCATGCAACGTCGTTACCAGACCATGGGTTTCCGCGTGGACGATCCGTGGGAACGCGAACTGCCCGATACCGACACGCTCGCCGCCTATGATCCGGTCAGCGGACGCCTCGTCACGCTCGAAGGTTCCGCCGCCGAGCGCGCCGCACATGCCACATGGCGCGAATCGCGCGACACCGCCTGGCGCGAACTTTTTCCCGATCCCCAAAGCCGTCTCGTCGTGAGCACGGAAGAAAACCGCCTCGAAGCGCTCGTGCGTTTCTTCCGCCGTCGCATGGCGGCGCGCTGATCGCGCATATCCCAAACGCGAATGTTCAAACGCCAAAAAAAACCCATCCCGCCACCAGCCCGCTTCCCGGGAGCGCCGACGTCCCGTCGGCTCCTGCCTCTTGGGATTTCTCTCCCCTCTTTGGCCTTGGGGATTTTGGCGTTTGGGTTTTCCCCTTCCCGCTCCCGTTAACCCATCGACGATCATCCGCGCACGATGTTTCCCGCCTCCGACATTGGTCACTGGTCATTGGTCACTGGTCATTCCCCCTTCGCCCTGGTTCCGGCATGGGAGCTTGGCAACGACTACCGTCTGGCCACACCTGTCTGGCTGTTCGCGCTGGTGTTGATCCCGTTCGCGCTCTGGCTGCGCGGCCGCCGCTCTGTATCCGTTCTTCTGATACCATTCGCAGCCGCCTGGCATCGACCCGCGCTGGCCAGCAACTCACGCATTCCCGCGTTCCTCGCCTGCGTTGGCCTTGCGGCACTTTCCCTCGCGCTGGCGCGCCCGCAAAAAGTCGAGGATCGCCGCGAATCGCGTTCGCAAGGTTATGACATCATGCTCGCGATCGACCTCTCGAGTTCGATGCTCGCCGAGGATTACGAACGCAACGGGGAGCGCATCAACCGCCTGCAGGCCATCAAGCCCGTCGTGCAGGCCTTCATCCAGCAACGCGCCAACGACCGCATCGGCATGGTGATTTTTGCGGGCCGTTCCTACACGCTCGCACCGCTCACGTTCGATCATGCGTGGCTCGCACGACAGGCCGAGCGTCTGCGCATCGGCATGATCGAGGATGGCACCGCCATCGGCGACGGACTCGGCATCGCGCTCACACGCCTCGAACAATCTCAACGCGAATCCGGCGGCCGGCGTCAGGGCGCATTCGTTGTGTTGATGACCGACGGGCGCAACAATCGCGGTACGCTCGCACCACTGCAGGCTGCTGAAATCGCGAAGGCTCGCGGCATCCCCGTTTACACCATCGGATCCGGCAAGGACGGTTTTGTGCCCTACCCTGTCCTCGACCAGGAAGGACGGCCCACCGGACGTTATCAACGCATGCCTTCCGACCTCGACGAAGGCACGTTGCGCCGCATCGCGCTCGCAACCGATGGCCGCTATTTCCGCGCCGACGATGTGCGCACGACCGAAAACGCCTTCGCGGCGATCGACCGTGCGCAGAAGATCGAATTCCAAGCGAAGTCCTACCTGCTCACGCGCGAACTTTTCGGCTGGTTCGCCGTGCCCGGCCTGCTGGCTTTCGCACTCGCTGTCTTCCTCATTCGCGGACGCGGCACGCGTGCGTCGCCCGCGCTGACCTCCCCCGTTCCCGCCGCTCGATGACGTTTCACTGGCCACTCATTCTCTGGTGTCTGGCGATCCCCGCGTTGCTGTGGATCGTCGCCTTCCTGCGCAGCCGCCGCGCGACCATTCGCAATACGCCCACCAAGATCATCGAGGCACAAGCGTCGCGAAACAACCTCATCGTCGCCCACGGCGGTGCCCCCATACGGCGGCGCGTGCGCTGGCGTTTTTATCTCGGGCTCGCCGCCGCGATCGTCGCGCTCGCACGTCCGCAATGGGGACGCATCGACGAACCGATCTTCGACGAATCGCGCGACATCCTGATCGCGCTCGATCTTTCGCGAAGCATGCACGCACCGGATGTGAGGCCGTCGCGCCTGGAGCGCGCGAAGCTGCTTATCGCCAGCCTGCTCGATCGCCTCGAAGGCGAGCGCGTGGGGCTCGTGGTCTTTGCCGGAACCGCGTTTTTGCAGAGCCCGCTCAGCGCCGACTACGAAATTCTCCGCGATTTCCTCCCGTCGCTGGATTCCGATCTTCTGCCTCAAGGCGGGAGCAATTACCGCCAGTTGCTCGACACCTCGCTCGAAGCCTTCAGCCCAAACAGCGCGGCCGATCGCTACCTCATCATCCTCAGCGATGGCGAAGCGACCGACGACGAATGGCGCGCCTCCGTCGATAAACTGAACAAACAAAACGTCCGCGTGATCGGGCTCGGCGTCGGCACGGCCGAAGGCTCGATGATCCCCGATGGCTCCGGCGGTTTCGTGAAAGACGAGCGCGGCGCCGTCGTGCTGTCGCGTCTCGAAACGCGGACCTTGCAGGAACTCGCCGAGACGACCAACGGCGTGTACACCGATGCCAGCACGTGGGTCGATCTGCCTCGTCTCATCGAATCCACGGTGGAAACCGGCCGCAAAGAACTGCTCGCCGAGCGTCGTCGCGTGCGTCTCGCCGAGCGTTTCCAATGGGCGCTCGCCCCCGCGCTATTATTGCTCGCGTGGAGTTTCTGGCGCGAATTTCCCGTGCGCCCGCGCGTGCGCGATCTCCAGTTGAAAACATCCACGCCGCCTTCCCTTCCGCGCGCCGCCGGCCGGGCAACACCACCGCCACTGCCAACCGCGATACCGTTCCTGATCATCGGCCTGACACTCAGCTTTGGACCACGTGCATCGGCACAGGAGCAATCCGCGCCGCCAGACACCGCCGCCATCGCGCAACCGCTCAGCAAACTGGTCGCATTGCTTTCCACACGCGACTCACTCACCGCCGCCAACCATGCCGAGATCGCGCGTACCACGATCACCTACGGCGAGCGCCTCGAGGCGGTTCAGCATCCCGTGCCTGAGGGGCCGGTGCGCGATGCGCTCCTCGCAGTGGACGCCGGGCAGAAGCGTGATCCGCAGGCCGCCGATTGGGACGAACTCCGCGCGCGTCTCGAAAAATTTCTCGAAAAACCCGAGGACTCACCGCAGGAGCAACCGCAGGAACAAGAGAAGCAGGATCAGGAGAAAAAGGATCCGCAGGATAAATCCGATCAGCCTTCCTCGCCTCAATCAGGCGGCGAATCCGACCAGAAAAGAGACCAGGAAAAATCGGAGAAACAGGAGTCATCCGACCAATCCTCGCAGCCGTCGCAGTCGTCGGAATCCGGCGGGCAACCGCAGGATCAGCTGCAGCAGCAACCGTCCAACTCCGGCTCGTCCGCGTTCGGCGACATGCAGGAACAAACCGCGCCTCCGGATCAGCCTGCCCCGTCTTCCGAACCATCCGAGTCCTCCGGCGAAACGCAGACCGTCGGCACGGCAGCTCAGCAAACCGCCCCGATCGATCCTTCGCTGTCCATCCCGCTCCAAAAGCTCGAGCAGGTCCGCAACCTTGATTCACCCGCGCGTCTTTTCCAATTGATGCAAGATCCCAACGCAAAACCCGAGAAACCGGGCAAAGACTGGTAATCCGGCCATGCACTGTATCCGAAATTTCATTACCGTTCTTCTCCTCGCGTCATTCGGCGTCTCGCTCGCCGCCCAGTCCGTGCGCTGGGAGCCTTCCAGCGGCAGCCTCGCCCACAGCCAGACCAGCGAACTCCAGCTCGTTTTCGACGGCTGTGAACCTTCCGGAGCGATCGATCTTCCCGTCGTGGACGGCCTCGTCATCCAGCGCGGCGGCGAGCGACGCAGCACGTCGATCATCAATGGCCGCATGTCCCAGCACGTCGCCATTGGTTTTTACGTGCGTCCCACACAAAAGGCACGCCTCACCATCGCCGCATTCTCCGTCGATACCGACAGGGGCCGTCTCACCGTTCCCGCTGCCACCTTCGATGTGGGAGACGCCACCATCGGGGGAAATCTCTCGCTCGAATCCGTCGTCAAGTCCCGCTTCGAACTTCCTGAAGAAGTCTGGGCCGGTCAGGTTTTTCCGCTGCGCCAGCAACTGACGATTCTTCGCCGGTATGCCTACTCCGCGCCTTCGGAGCTCGAGTGGGCGCCCGCTCCTTTCGTCATCGAGGCGTGGAATCGCCACCAACCGCAAGAGAGCGTCATCAACGGGGAGAACCATGTTGAGTTTCTCCAGGACACGCGGGCCTTCCTGCGTGCCCCCGGCGTCGCCACCGCGAGCCCCGCGTCCCAGCTCATCAATATCATCAAGGGCACCGACATGTGGGGCCGGCACAATCTCGACCAGTTCTCGGTGAACACCAGCCGTGCATCCGTATCCGTAAAACCACTACCGTCCGGCGCCCCGTCATCCTTCAATGGCGCCGTGGGCGAATTCCGCCTCGAGTCCAAGGTGGTGCCCGCTTCCGCAGCCGTCGGTGAACCGATCACCTGGACGCTCACGCTTTCAGGCACAGGCAACTGGCCCGACATCCCCGGGCTGCCGCCGCGCGAGGTCTCCCGCGATTTCCGCGTCATTCAGCCGCAGGCGAAACGCACCTTCCCCGACAACACGCTCTTCGACGCGGTCCTCACCGAAGACGTTGTGCTCATTCCCACCAAGGCCGGCAGCTACACCATCGGGCCCGCGAGCTTCTCCTATTTCGATCCAGTCAAAGGCGCGTACCAAACGATCACCGCACCGCGTACCACGCTCACCGTGACTGCGCCGGCGGCGCCCGCGCCAACCGCTTCAACGCCGCCTGCGAACAACGCCTCCGCCGATGCCAGCGCGGCTGCTCCGACGCCTCCGGCCATCCCCGCGCCACCGGCCGGCATCCCGCGCGATCCACTTTCTGGATACGGCGAAGCCTCCGCGCCGCTTTCGCAACGCGAGCTGATCTTGTGGGCTTCCGCGCCCGCAATCCCGCTTCTGCTTTTCTGGCTCGTTCTCGCCGGCATCCGCGCGCGCAAAACCGATCCTTACCGCCCACGCCGCGAAGCGCGGGCGCGTCTCAGCCAGATCATCGCGCAGCTCAAAACCGCGTCCGGGCGCGAGCGCATCATCGCGCTCTTGCAAAGCTGGCAGCGCGAAACCGCCGCCTTCTGGCCCTTGTCATCAGCGGTTCCGACCGCGGACGACTTCCGCGCCTCCAGCGATCGGGCCGGCGCCGTTTGGGCGGATCTCTGGACGGATGCCGAACGTTGTATTTATCGCGCGGATACACCGTTGCCGGCCGACTGGGCCACCCGGGCGGAAACAGCGCTCACCGCACGTGCGGTCCCGGGATTCAGCCCGCTCAGCCTGTTTCTCCCCCGCAATCTCCTCCCCTTCGCCGCCGCCCTGATCCTCGGACTCGGCTCGACCACGCCCGAGTTGCACGCGCAAGACGCGGGACGCGCCGCCTACGACCGCGCCGATTTCGCCGCCGCCGAAAACGCCTGGCGCGAGCGGCTCGCTCAAACGCCTTCGGACTGGATCGCGCATCACAATCTCGCGCTGTCCCTCGCCCAGCAAAATCGCTGGCAGGACGCCGCCGCGCATTCCGTCGCCGCCTTCGTGCAGCACCCGGGCGATGATTCCGTGCGCTGGCACCTGGGCTTGATGCTCCAAAAAGCCGGCTACATGCCCGGCCCGCTGGCCGCCTTCACGAACCCTTCGCCGCTGCATGCGCTCGCCCGCCAATATTCGCCCGCAGTCTGGCAATTTATCATCATCGCCGGCTCATCGGTCCTGGCGCTTGCCCTCGCGCTCGCGCTTCTTCGCCGCCATGGCGCACGCGGTGCATTTCTCAAGTTTGCCGTGTGGTCGCTCGTGCCAGTCGGAATTCTCCTGCTGGCGGGCGGCATCCTGTGTTTCCGCGTGTACGCCCCGGCCAACGACGCACGCGCCGTGATTGTCCGCAAACAATCGACCCTGCGCTCAATCCCCACTGAGGCCGATACCGAGCAAAAAACGTCACCGCTCTCCGCCGGCACGCTCGCCATCGTGGACAACTCTTACCTGGGCTGGAGCCGCCTCTCGTTTGCCAACGGCCAGACCGGCTGGGTCAGGCACGAAGACATCGTGCGCCTGTGGCGCACAAGCGACCAATGACCACTGAGGACCGCTCGTGCGAATCTCGTTCGCATTGGTCACTGGTCATTCCGCGTGCCGCCGGCACGCGGCGTTTTTCTCGCCATTCGGAGCAGCGATTCCTCGCAACTGAAGTCGCTCAGTTGATCGAGCGGCACCCAGCGCAGATCCTTCGACTCAGCGGTGATCGTCAACGGCTGGTGACGATCCGCTTCGAGTAAGAAGCGGATGTCGTAATGCCAATGCTCCGGCTCGTGCTGGCGCGCGGGGATGCGGTGGCAGTCCACGTCGAAAATCTCCGCATCCAGGATTTGGATACACGCGAGCCCTGATTCTTCCCCAGCCTCGCGCAATGCCACCGCCGCCATGTTGAGATCGCCATCGGCATGTCCGCCCAGTTGGAGCCACCGGTCGAGTTTTCGATGATGCGTCAGCAACACATGTGTGCGCTCCCGATCGACGATCCACGCCGATCCCGTCAAATGTCCGGTCTCCAGGCTGCGCTCAGCGCAACGCGGCTCCGTCTCAACGAACTCCAAAATCGTCCGCGTCATCGCCGCTTCATGCGCATCGACCGCACGCGCTTGATGCGTTGTCAGCTTGCCGAGCAAGGCTTCGCGCAGCGCGCTCATTTCGTATCATACCACTTCACTTCGGCGAGCACCGGACGCTCTTCAATGGCCGGAAAAATATCGTCGATGCGGTTGGCGAGCGTGAACAGGTCGAGATTGGAAGGCTTGTTGAATTTCTCTGCGACCATCTGACGGAAAACCGCCATCAGGCCGTCGTAGAAACCGTCCTGATTATAGATCACGCAGGGTTTCCGGAGCACATCGAGCTGCCGCAAAGTGAGGATCTCCATGATCTCTTCCAGCGTCCCCCAGCCGCCCGGCAGTGTGAGAAATGCGTCTGCGCGCGTTTCCATGAGCAGCTTGCGCTCGCGCATGGTCACCACCGTGACGAGTTCGTCGGCCTCGGTGAACGCGAGCTCCTTCGCCTTCATGAAATCCGGAATGATGCCGACCACCCGCCCGCCCGCCGTCTTCACCGCTCGTGCGACCGAACCCATCAAGCCCGTGCGGCCGCCTCCGTACACCAGCCCCCAGCCGTGCTTCGCCATTTCCGTCCCGATCTCGGTGGCTGCGGCGTAATACTTCGGATCGAGCCGGTCGCTGGAGGAACAATAGACGCAAAGCAGCTTGGAGGACATGCTAAGCGAAGAGTTGAGGACCGGCCGACGTGAGTTCAAACCTCAAACCGACGTGTCTTTTTCCACGCCCATCTCCACCGACAATCCGACCGTCGCCTCGCCTTACCGGGGACGACTGGCGCCCTCGCCCACCGGCTATCTGCATCTCGGACACGCGCGGACGTTTTGGATCGCCGCACAACGCGCCCGCGATGCCGGTGGCACGCTCATCCTGCGTAATGACGATTTGGATACAGCCCGCTGCCGGCCGGAGTTTGTGGAGGCGATGCTGGAAGATCTGCAGTGGCTCGGCTTCTCGTGGGCCGAAGGCCCCGACGTCGGCGGTCCCCATGGACCCTACAACCAAGCATCGCGCAAAACCCTTTATCGCGCAGCGCTGGAGAAACTGCACGCCGCCGGGCTGATTTTTCCGTGCACGCGTTCGCGTCGCGATGTCATCGAAGCCGCGGGCGCGCCTCACGAAGGCACGGTGGACGATGAACCGGTTTATCCACTTCATTTTCGTCCCCCGCCCGATGAACCCATTCCATCGCTGCCGCCGCGCGACATGCCGATCAGCGTGAACTGGCGGATGCGCGTTCCCGAAGGCGAAACGATTTCGTTTAGTGACGGCCGGCTCGGACAGCAGTCAGCAATCGCGGCGCGGGATTTCGGCGACTTCCTCGTGTGGAGAAAAGACGACAAGCCGAGCTACCAACTCGCCTGCGCCGTCGATGATCACGCGATGAAGATCACTGAAGTTGTGCGCGGCGACGATCTCGTGCGTTCGACCTTCCGACAGTTGCTGGTTTATCGCGCGCTCGGCGTGTCGGCGCCTGCGTTTTATCACTGCGAACTGCTTCAAGACGACGATGGCCGGCGGCTCGCCAAACGCCACGCCGCGCTCAGCCTGAGAACCTTGCGCGCGCAAGGTTCACCACCGGCGCAATTGATCGCTTCTTTCTCCCGCCCATGAAACCCATCCTCGGCGTTCTCAATATCTCTGATCGCGCCAGTGCCGGCGTTTACGAAGACACGCCCGGCCAGGCCTGCGTCGCTCTCCTGCGGAGCTGGCTGCGCACACCCTTCGACGTCGCCTACAAGATCGTCCCCGACGAGCAGGCGCAGATCGAAGCCGAACTCCGGCGACTCGCCGATGAGGTCCACTGTGCACTTGTCGTCACCACCGGCGGCACCGGCCCCGCACCGCGCGACGTCACTCCCGATGCCACGGAGGCCGTGTGCGAAAAAATGCTGCCAGGATTCGGCGAGCTTATGCGCGCCGCTTCATTAAAATACGTGCCGACAGCGATCCTCTCGCGCCAGACCGCAGGTATCCGCGGCCGCACCTTGATCGTGAATCTGCCAGGCCGGCCCAAAGCCATCCGCGAGAATCTCGAGGCCGTCTTTCCCGCCATCCCGTATTGCATCGATCTCATCGGAGGGCCGCGGCTGGAAACGGATGAATCGCAAATAAAAGCCTTCCGCCCGCCGGTTTAACAACGCAGCTTTTGCGGATGGGAGATTCCAGCCCTCCTTCACCCCCGGCCGATACTCCGGTCGCGCAAGACCTCGTCGCGCCGACTGCTACTTGCGCCCCTGCGCACGGAGCGGAGCTGCCACCCGCGCCCTCAGCCGCAAATGAAAAACCCGCGGAGGGTGTGCCCATCGAGTTCACGGCCGATCACCGCGAATACTTCCGTATTTGGATAACGAATACACTGCTGACGCTGGCCACGCTCGGCATATACGCCGCCTGGGCCAAGGTGCGAAAAAAGCGCTACTTCTACGGTCACACGCGACTGCTCGGCCATTCATTCGATTACACCGCCCGCCCTCGCGGCCTGCTCATCGGGAACCTCCTGATCGCGGCGCTTTTCCTCGGCTACTCTTTCTTCGGAGCCGTGTACTGGCACATCCAGGTGACAACGCTCGGCGTTGCGGCCCTGCTCCTGCCCTGGCTGATCGTGAAGGCGCTCGCCTTCAACGCCCGCAACACCGTGCATCGCGGAATCCGCCTGCACTACCGGGCGCGTTATGGCGCGGGCTTTCTCGTCTACCTGATCATGCCCGTGGTGAGCATCCTCACCCTCGGCCTCTTGTACCCGCTTTTCGTACAGGAGCAGAAAAAACTGGCCTTCAATTTCCTGCGATTCGGCGACTGTTCGTTCACGTTCGAAGGCCGGGCGCGAACGGTGTATGGCATCTATCTCTGCGCGGTGCTCATCGTCGTATTCGCGCTGGTTCTCTACGGCATTCTTCTATTGGTCGCTGCCGCGCTGATCGACGACGGGTGGAAGGCCGGCATGGGGTTTCAATACCTGAACATGGCCTTTATTTTCTGCATAACCGTGATCGCGCGGATGTATGTGCAGGCGGAGATGTTTAACTACACATGGAGCAATCTCGCGGCCGATGCGCACCGCTTCCGCGGAAACATGAAGATGGGACGCCTCGCGGGTATCCACATCACCAATACACTGGCGATCGTCTTCACGCTGGGACTCGCGCTACCGTGGGCTCAAGTGCGGCTCGCCCGCTACAAACTGTCGTGCCTCACGTTTGTGCCTGCCGGCCCGTTGGATGACATCGAGGCGTTTGGGCAGACCTCGGGTTCCGCCGTCAGCGATGCGGCGGCCGATTTCTTCGGATTGGACATCGGTCTATGAGCACCCACGCTGCCACCTACTTCGACGGTCTCACCGCGCGCCCACATGCCGTCGCTCTCTCGCTCACTCGTGAGAATGGCGAAATGTATTGGGTGCTCGAGGGAGAGCATGTCTCGCTTCGCCACCCAGTGGTCACGTCACAGCTCACGACGCCGCTTCAGGGAGCCCGCCGTTTTCTGCGATTTCCTGATGGAGCTTCGTGTGAGATGGCTGACTCGCGTGAGCTCGATGACGCTCAAGCGGCGCCATCACCGTCCCCGCATCGCAAACTCACAGAAACGATCGAGCGGCGTCCCATCCTGGCAGCAATCGCCACGATCGTCTTCATGGTTGCGGCGATCGCCGCGTTTCAATGGACCATGCCGCGGCTCGCGAATCACATCGCCGCGCGCCTCCCGGCAAGCATCGAGCGACGTCTGGCGCGCGAGACACTCGCGGTGCTGGACCAGCACATTTTTCAACACTCTTCACTGACTCCCAAGCGGCAATCGCAGCTCACCAGCCGCTTTGAACAGCTGGTCATCAACAGCGAATACAGGAGAGTCACACGACTCGTTTTTCGCGATATGCGCGACGGGACCGCCAACGCATTTGCACTGCCCGACGGCACCGTGATTCTCACGGATCGACTCGTTCTGCTCGCCTCCGACGACGACCAGATCATGGCCGTCCTCGCCCACGAAATCGGGCATCTGCATCACCGCCATTCGTTGCGACAACTGCTGCAAAACTCCGTCACGCTGCTGCTCGTCACGTCGATCACCGGCGACACCTCCGCCCTCAGCAATGTGGCCGGAGCGCTGCCGCTCGTGGTGCTGTCGGCACAGTACTCTCGCGATCATGAGCGCGAAGCGGATGCCTTCGCGTTAAAAACACTGCGCGCTGCGGACATCCCGCCCGGAGCGTTCGTACTTATCATGAATCGCATGGAGCAGGACGCGCGGAAAATTTATGGCGGCAACCCGCCGCAATTTCTCAGCACGCATCCGCCCACGGAAGAACGCGTGCAGTTGTATCAAGAACTTCACGACAAAGCTGCGCCGTGAACGTCCGGCAGTGATCCACGAAAGATCGACGCGCGTCCGCCCATGGGCTGGGCGGCGCGTCGAAAATGCGGGGCCGTTCGACAGCACGCGTTCTCGCTTTTATGCTGCGGCGAACCCGTTCGACCGATGCCCTACCTCAAAATTCAGACGAATCTCCCGCTCACCAAAGCTGCTGAGCGCGCGGTGCTGAAAAACGCCTCTTCTCTGGTCGCGAGCGAATTGGAGAAAAGCGAAGAGTTTGTCATGATCGCGATCCAGCCGGATACGCCGATGCTATTCGCGGGCAGCGATGAAGCTGTGGCGTTCCTTGAACTCAAAAGTGTCGGCCTGCCCGCAACCAAAACCAAGTCACTGTGCCGCTCACTCTGCTCGCTGATCGAAACACACCTCGGCATCGCCCGGGAGCGTGTGTACGTGAAGTTCCTCGACGTGAACCACGGCATGTGGGGTTGGAAGGGAGACATGTTTTAGCCGGCCTCCTTCGCGCCGGACCGCGCGTTTGAAGATGCCGTGAAATATTTTCCTCGCGTCATCTGCGGGCACAAAAAAAGAGCGACGATCTCGCTTATGGGAGAGCGAGAAGTTCGGCCTCGGTCCAAGGCGTCGCACGCGTGGAGCCCACCTGTTCGCGGACTTCTTTGACGCGGGCCGTGGAGATCGGCTCAGCGGCGTTGCCCCACTCCTGACGGATGAAGGTCAAAACGTGGGCGATGCGGTCGTCGGCCCAGTTGTAGCCGCCACCTGGGACTTTGCCGAAGGCGGGCATGAGGCCGTTGTACTTCGCGCCAGCGACGGTGATTTCTCCATGAACACCATTCAGAAGAATGCGGATGAGGCGCTCGTCTCCCCCCGTGACCCACTCGGATTTGGCGAGCGGAGGATACGTGCCGGCAAGGCCTGCGCCGTTTTGCTGGTGGCAGGTCGCGCAGGTGGCGTAGAGCTTCTTGCCGTTGGCGATGATCTGCTCGGGCGTGAGCTCCTTCGCAGCGCCGGCGCCGGGAGCGGTGGCCGGATCGTAACGCTCGTCATAAACGAGCGCGGCTTCCTTAAAATTCAGGTAGGGCGCGACCGGGCCGATGCCGCCGCGATTGTGCACAAAATAAATGCCGACGATCAGCACGACCGCGGAGATAAAACCGAGCAGGAACAGCGGCATGGGCGAGTAGCCCTCGGCCGGCTCGGGTTTCTCGCGCAAAAGGATCGCGTGAACCTGCTGGATTTTTTCGTCCGAGGCAGCTGCCTGTTCGAGCGTGTGCTTTCTGTTTTGGGGATCCTGCTGGCTCATGGCTGGGCCTCCGGGGTTGCGGCCGGGGCGGTTTCGCCGGCTTTGGCCTCGGGCTGAGGCTCCACATAAACGCGGCCGGCTTCTTCGGGATACGTATAAACGTCCTTCAAGCTGAGCAAATATTCGATCAGCGCATGTCCGCGGTCGGTGAGGACGACCTCGTAGCCTTCGGGCGGTTGCGCGTCGGCGGGAAGGAGGCGGTGAACCGCGCGGGGCGAGGGTTCGCCGACGATCTTGCGGGTCTCAAAGAGGAACTTGTATTTCGGCATGATCGAGCCGGGAGAGGTGATCTCCGGATCGTACATGTGGCGGATGTGCCATTCGCGCCCGCCGTCACCGGCGAAGCGTGCACCGATATTACGCAGGTCGGGACCGGTGCGCATCGTGCCAAGGAGGACACGGCTTTCGCGGATGTAATCGCGTGCGACACTCTGGCGTTCGCCCCAGTTGCGATCGATGTCACCGCCGTATCCCGGGCGGCGCACCTGCTGCGTGTGGCAGTAAATGCATCCAAGATCCTGATACACCAGCTTGCCCTGTGCGGCGAGGCCCGGGATAGCCTGAGGGAAGGCCTTGCCTTCGCTCTCGTCGTACACCGGCTGCAGGCTGCCGAAGGCAATCTGATTGGTCAGCACGATGCCGGTCCAGGAAAAGGCCAGGGCGAAGAAAACGCCGAGGAAGATAAGGGGGGCGCGATTCATCGTGAAGTGACCTCCAGATCGGGCTCCGGATTGCGGAAGAGCGTGGGCGCGGTGTTTTGATCGGCGCGGGGACGCAGGAGCATCCAGACGAAATTGATGGCAAAGGCCAGGTGACCGATGGTGATGAGAATGCCCGAGTAGCTGCGGACGCGGAGGCCCTCAAGCGTGGCGCGGACGACGTCGCTCTCTTCCATGCTCAGGAACGGGATCGCGGCGTTGTTCATCGCGAGGCCTTGCTTGGTGCCCACGATCGAGAGGACAACCACCATGACCACCACACCGACCGCGGTCGTCCAGAAATGCACGCTGATGAGTTTGGCCGAGGGCCATTCGCGGTGCAGGATGCGGGGCATGATGTAATAGATGGAGCCAAACATCGCCATCGTGAAGAAGGCGTAGAGGCCGTGGTGCGAGTGCCCGACGATCGCGTGCGTGAAGTGAACGACCTCGCTGACGTTGCGATCCGCCATGAGCGAACCGAGCAAGCTGGCCAGCGTGTAATTGACGGCGCCGAAGACGATGAAGCGCAGCGTCGGGCTGTATTTGAGCGCCTGGAAGCTGCCCACAAGTGTGAGGTGGTGATTGATCGCGGTGACGACGACCGGGATGACCATCATGAAGCTCGCCGCGATACCGGCGGTGATGACCCACGCGGGAACCGGTCCGCCAACCAAGTGGTGAACGCCCGCCCAGTTGTAGAAGATCGCGAGCGACCAGAAACCGAGAACGGACAGGTAATAACTGTGAATCGGCTTACCGAGGACTTTCGGGAGGAAATAATAGACCGCGGCCAGGCCGATGGGCGTGAACCAGAGACCGAGGACATTGTGGGCGAACCACCAGTTGACCAAGGCCTGCACGGTGCCTCGCGCCGGCGCGAAAATGATCATGATCTGGGCCACCGAGTACAGCCACGGGAACCAGAACAGCGCGGCAAAGATGTACCACTGCGAAACGTAAATGTGCTGGGACCGACCAAAGCGGAACGTGATGACGGCCCAGCCACCCACGAGGGCATACGCGACAAACAGGATCGGCGTGGCATAGGTGGGCATTTCGAGCCATTCGATCGAGGTGCTGTCACCAGCGAGGATGCCGGTGATGCCGATCGTCACACCGAGATTCCAGAGAACACCGGCCAGCATCAGCATGTTGCTGTGGCGCACGATCGAACGCGCCAAGCGCGCCATGAGCCAGAGAGAGACGGCGAAGGAGGCGTTGACGCTCCAGCCATACACGACGGCATTCAAGTGCGCGGTGCGCACGCGGCCGAACGTCAGCCACTCGCTGTCGCCCATGAAGGCGGGATTGTGGAGCTTAAAGGACGCTATCAGTGCGAACACCGTCCCGGCGATGAGCCAGAGCAGCGAGGAGCCGAGGAAAAAAATCACCGGCACCTTCGTGGAAGCGTCGATCTCGCTCAGCTCGGCGCGCGGCACGGTGTGCGTGGGCGTCGCCGGATTGATCGATGCGGCTAAACTGGGAGCGGAGGCCATGGAAAAAATGAAGCGTAGGGAGGCGGTGTCGTCACCGCGGAGCAAATCGTGCGCAGGAGTATGAGCGCGGGAGTGAGTGGTGATTAACGTTTTTTCTTCGGATCTTTGCCCGGGAAGAAATCCGTGGGCTCACCGATCGGTTCCTTGTCGTCGAAAATGGAGGCAGCTCCTTTTTCAAAATCGCGGAGCTGTCCCTTCTTGGATGCCCAATGCAGGGCATACACGGCGGAGGCGGTGATCGCCACAGCCACGACAAAGGCCAGACCGTAAAAGAACCATTCCATTGCCCGTTACTTTCTGGCGTTGAGTTCCTGGATGGTGAGCTCAACCGCACGGTCGATGGGCAGACGAACGGTGCCAGCCTGCTGATCGATCCAGCCGTAGGTGGTGAGCGCCGCTTTTTCTTTCGCGCGCAGATCCGAGAGGCGCGCGGCGCGCTCCTCCGGGCTCACCGTACCTTGCGCGACGTAGCCGGCCTGCTGCGGAAGATAGGCAATGAAGAGGATGAGCAGGAAGATCGCGAAGCCACCGATGGCGGCGATCAGCGTCGTCCACTGTTTTTTCAAGGAAACGTTATCACTCATGATGGGTGAGGCATTCGCCGATACGGGGATCGCGGATGGGAACAAGTTTCTGCGTGGGCAGGCTGCGCAGGTAAGACCAGACACAGATGCCCCCGACGCCGACGATGGAGGTCAACACCCACACCAGATTCAGCGAGAGGAACGGTTCGGGGTTGCCGTCGTGATCCTTCAAGAACGGGAGGATGTTGTAGCAAAGATCGATGAGGATCGTGATCAGCGTCGCGTACACGATCGGCTTCAACTTCGCGACGTTCACCTTGTTCTTATACGAGAGCAGGTAGAGGAACGGCAGGAGGAAGTGACCGAAAAGGATGACGAAGCCGACCCACTTCCATTGGTTGGCGGTGCCGTCCGCCTGGATTTCGCGCAGGTTGTACCAGAAAGTTTCTTCGGGCACGTTTGCGTTCCAGATCAGGAAATACTGCGAGAAGGTGACGTAGGCCCAGAAGACGGTGAACGCGAAGATCAGCTGGCCGATCGAGTGCAGGTGGTTGGTGTTGAGCAGACCCTTATAGTCACCGCGGACGAGCAACCACACCGAGATCAACACACCAACGCCGAGCGCACCGCGCACGCAGTTGGCGAAGAACCACACGCCGTACATCGTCGAGAACCAGTGATACTCGAGGCTCTTGATCCAGTAAATGGAGGCGAGCGTGAGCGAGATCGCCGTGAGCGCGATGCCGAAGGCCGCGGTCTTGCGATTCATGTAGGTCCATTTGAGGTCGCCGTCGATGTCTTGGGTGAACGAGGCTTTGCGCAAACGCGCTGAAAGCCACCACCAGACGAGGAAAAAGCCGGCCGTCATGTACGTGAACATCGGCAGGTTCAGGAAGCTGGCCTTCTTCACGTAGAGAATGTCCTCGCCCACGGTGCCATGGCCGCCGTGAAGCACGTGGTCGGGATTCATCCACGGCCAGATCAAGTCGTGCGTACCGGTCCAGGAGAGGACGACGAGCGGAAGGAAGAGCAGTCCGAGCCAGGGGAACACCGCGATCCAGTGTTCGAACTGGCGGCGAAGGAGCACTGACCAGGAGGCGTCAAAGATGTGGTGAATCATCACCCACATCAGCATGCCGATGGCGATGGCGATCCAGAAGCTCAGGCCGACCAGATAGGAAATCGCCGCGGCATGTGCACCGGATACGGCGAAGCCGACGCCTGTGAGTGCGAGGCCCACGAGGCCGATGACGAGCGCTTTGCCGGCGCCGTTGGCCGGGCTGGCCGTTGAAAGAGAGAGAGGAGCGGGTGCTGCGTGCGTGCTCATTGAATACCAAGCTCCGATTTGTGGGAGACGGGGACGTCGTTGATGGTGCCGGTGTGGGCGCGTTGAAGAGCGCGAACGTAGGCGATGACCGCCCAGCGTTCCTCGGCGTTCAGCTTGTCCGCGTAAGAGAGCATGTTGCCCTTGCCGTGGACGATCGTGTTGTAGAGTTCACCTTCCGGCATGTTGCGCAGGCGCGCATCATGGTAAGTGGGCGTGGCGCCCATGCCGTAGGACTTGGTGATGCCGTTGCCGTCGCCCGTGGCGCCGTGGCAAGGCAGGCAGTAGACCGCATAACGATCGCGGCCGAGCTCCAGGAAACGCGCATCGATCGAGACCGACGCAGGGAAACCGGCGGCGAAGGCGCCATCGGCGGCTTTGCCGGTGTAGAGCTGCGCATCTTCACGGAGATCTCCGCGTGCGACCACACCGGGAGGCAGCGGACGATCCGCGCGGCCGTCCGCAAAGAACGGGCTTTCCGCCTGCGGCTTGTATTTGGCCTGGCGATCCATGTCCGGAAAGACTTCCAGCGGTGGTTTGGTCGAGGTGGAGCCGCGGAATCCGAAAATGGAAACCGTGGCAACGACCACGAGGGCGAGAACGAGGTAGGCGTAACGCATGGCTCAAGCTTCCAGCTCGGTGATGGCTTTGCCGCCGGCTTTTTCGAGAAGGGCCCGCGTGGCGGTTGAGTTGAACTTGGGATCGCGCGAATCAATCACGATGAAAAACAGGTCGTCCATGCCGCGGTGGATCTGGTCGTATTTCAGAACCGGATGGTAGTGCATGGGCAGGCGGTTGAGGAAAAACATGCCGCCGATGGTCGCGAAGGCAGTGAAGAGAATCGTGAGTTCGTAAGCGACCGGGAACGCGAAGAGCGGACTGAAGAGCGGCTTGCCGCCGACGATCAGCGGATAGTCGTAGCCGTTCATAAACCAGATCATGCTCATGCCGGTGGTGAAGCCGATCAATCCGCCCGCGAGCGAAAAACGCGGGACGATCGAGCGCTTCACGCCCATGGCCTTGTCGAGGCCGTGGAGCGGAAACGGGGTGATGCAATCCCAGGATTTATATCCCGCATCGCGCACCGTCTCCGCCGCGTGCATGACGTCGGCGGGGGTGTCGAACGTGGCGATCAGGCCATGTGGTTGTGCTGCCATTTTCTCAGGGGAGAGTTGAAGGTTGGGACGCGAATGACGGCTTAGTGTTTGTCATGGCCATGACCGGCATGAACGTCAGCCTGCGGAGTGACCGCCTTGATTTCCGCCATCGGCATGATGGGAAGGAAGCGGATGAACAGGAGGAAGAGCACGGAGAACACGCCGAAGGTGCCGAAGAAGGTGAAGATTTCGACAATCGATGGGCTGTAATAACCCCAGCTCGACGGCAGGAAGTCGCGGGCGAGCGAGGTCACGATGATGACGAAGCGCTCGAACCACATGCCGACGTTGACGAAGATCGAGAGGACCCAGACCAGCCAGGTGTTTTCGCGGATCTTGCGGAACCAGAAGAACTGCGGCGTCACGACGTTACAGCCGATCATGATCCAGTACGCCCAGGCGTAGTTGCCGAACGCGCGGTTGATAAAGGCGAAGCCTTCATACGGGTTCGCGCCATACCACGCGATGAAGAACTCCATGCCGTAGGCGTAGCCCACGATGGTGCCCGTCGCGAGGGTGATCTTGCACATGCAGTCGATGTGATACTGCGTGATCAGATCCTCGAGTTTGTAGATCGCACGGAGCGGGAGCATGAGCGTGAGCACCATGCCGAAGCCCGAGAAGATCGCGCCGGCCACGAAGTACGGCGGGAAGATCGTGGTGTGCCAGCCCGGGAGCAGCGAGACCGCAAAGTCGAACGACACGATGGTGTGCACCGAAAGAACCAGCGGCGTGGAAACGCCAGCGAGGATCAGGTACGCCATTTCGTAGTTGCTCCAGTGGCGGTTGGAACCGCGCCAGCCCATGGCGAAGAAACCGTAGATCGCCGAGCGGAGTTTGTTGCCCGCGCGGAAGAATCGGTCGCGGAGCACCGCGAGGTCAGGGATCAGACCGACGTACCAGAAGAGCACGGAAACCGTACCGTAGGTCGAAACCGCAAACACGTCCCACTCCAGCGGCGAACGGAAGTTCTGCCAGATGTAGTTGGCGTTGGGGATCGGGAAAAGATACCACGCGAACCAGACGCGACCGACGTGGAAGACCGGGAAGATCGCGGCGCAAACCACCGCGAAGATCGTCATGGCTTCGGCGGCGCGATTGATCGACGTGCGCCACTTCTGGCGCAGCAAGCAGAGAATCGCCGAGATGAGCGTACCCGCGTGGCCGATACCGATCCAGAACACGAAGTTCACGATATCCCACGCCCAGTTGACGGGATTGGCATGTCCCCAAACACCGACGCCGGTGGCCACCAAGTAGGTGATGCCCGCGACGGTGAACGAGGCGACAAAGCACGCGAGGATGAAGCAGACCCACCACCACGCGGGCGTCTTGCCTTCGATGATGGAGCAAACCTTTTCGGTGATCCACGCGAAGCTGCGGTCGTTCTCGACCAGCTTGGCGCGCGGGAGCTCCGCCGGTTTGACTTCCTTGAGGATCGCCGGGGCGGCGTGATCAGAGGCGTGAGCCATTAGCTGAGTCCTCCCATGCGCTGGGTGTTTTGGAGCGAGGTGTGGCCGTGCTCATGTGTGGCGGAAGCGCCGTGATCGTGCCCATGCGAGTCGTGGCCGTTGCCATGACCGCCTTTGGACGGGTAGTTCTTGTTTTTGTATTCCTGGCGGCTGAAGGGCTTCTGGATCGCCGCGTAGTCGGGCATCTGCGGGTTGGGATTACGCAGTTTGCCGAGATACGTGGTGCGCGGGCGGACATTGAGATAACCGAGCAGCGAGTAATCCTGTTCGCGGGCTTTCGCCTTCGAAACTTCGCTGTTCGTATCGGTGATGTCACCGAAGTACACGCTGTCCACCGGGCAGGCTTGCTGACAGGCGACCTTGATGGTGCCGTCGGGCACTTTCACGTCGCCGGAATCCTTGGCCTTCACCTTCTGTGCGATCTTGGCCTGCTGGATACGCTGCACGCAGTAGGTGCACTTCTCCATCACGCCGCGCATGCGCACGGTGACGTCGGGGTTCTTGGCCATCTTGACCAGCTCCGGCATGCCGCTCTCGCCGAGCGGTCCCATGTAAAGCTGATCGAGCTGGCGCTTGTTCCAATCGAAGAAATTGAAACGACGGACCTTGTACGGACAGTTGTTCGCGCAATAGCGGGTGCCGATGCAACGATTGTAGGCCATCGCGTTGAGGCCTTCTTCGTCGTGAACCGTCGCATTGACCGGACACACCGTTTCGCACGGGGCCGTTTCGCAATGCATACACGCGATCGGCTGAAGCGAGACCTGCGGATCCTCGGGAATTTCCTTGTTGCCGGGGCCGCCAAACGCAGCGCCTTCGGCCTTGCCGTCCGAGTAATAACGGTCGAGGCGGATCCAGTGCATTTCACGACCGCGGAGGACCTGATCCTTGCCGACGATCGGGATGTTGTTCTCGGCCTGACACGCGATGATGCAGGCGTTGCAGCCGATGCAGGTGTTGAGGTCGACGACCATGCCCCACTGGTGGATGCCCGTGAACTCGGGCGTCTTGTAGAGCGAACCGCCGCGCGGGAGCGCGGTGACGCGGGTGGCGTTGACCTGCGCACGCTCTTCGCGGGAGAGCTTGTTGTCGTTGGCCGGCGTGTTGTCCGCACCGTAGATGGCGGGCGAATGCGACTCCGTGCCGATGTCGTCCACGAAACCGGGGTTCTTCAGGTATTCGTCGAAGTTGGCTTCGCGAACGATGTCGCGGCCTTCCATCGACCAATGCTCCTGCGTGTTCGCGAGGAGATAACGCTTGCCGGTCACTTTCAACGTGGCGCCAACTGCTACTGCCTGGGCGTCGGAGGTGCGGATCGGATAGGCGTTGAAACCTTGATCCTTCCCCACCCGTCCGGAAACCGTGCGGCCATAACCGAGCGGAACGACAATGGTGAAAGTGGAAAGACCGGGCTGGATGTGCAGCGGCCCGGTGATGGTGCGGCCGCCGAGGGTGAGCTCGGCCAGATACGCCTTCTCCTTGCCGACCTCGAACTCCGCGGATTCCACGCGGGCGACCTGCAGGGCCGTACCGCCGGGATAAACGCCGAGTTCGCGCGCGAGCGCCGGGCTGATGAGGATGGCGTTGTCCCACGCGATCTTCGTGATCGGATCGGGACATTCCTGCAGCCAACCGTTGTTCGCGAAACGACCATCATCGACCTTCTGGTCGGTGGTGAAACGGACCTCGAGGTTGTCCTTCGAGAGCGCGGGGAAACGCGGCGTGCTATTGAGCAAGCGGGCAACTCCGGACGCACTGATGCTGGCCGACGCCTTCGGAAAGGCGCTGCCGGCGAGAAAGCCGTCGTGGAGGAATTTGCGGAAAGCGGCTTCGCCACCGGCCAGACCCGTGATGGTCTGATGCACCAGCGAATACGGATCCGTGGTGGATTCACCCGCGATGCGAGCGAGGACTTCGAGCTCCGTCAGACCGTTGAACAACGGAAGAATCATCGGTTGCACCGCGACGATGGTACCGTCGGCCGTGCGGGCGTCGCCCCACGATTCGAGGTAGTGTGTCGCTGCGATGTGGCCGGAGGCGGCCTGCGAGGTTTCGTCCACGTAATAACCGTAGCGAATCACTTCACCGACGGATTTCTGGAGCGAGGCCCAATCGAGATCGGCAGGCGCGTTATAAACGGGATTGCCACCGAGGACAACGAGCGTCTTGACCGAACCGGCTTTGATCGCGTTCGCGAGATCGACGATCGACGCGGCTTCTGGCGTCTCAGGAACTTCGAGGAAGTCGATCGTCTGACCAACATTCCCGAGAGCGACGTTGATCGCATAAGCGATGGCGTGAACTTCCGCGGGGAGATGCGCACCGGCGACGACGAGCGATTGGCCGCGATGGCTGCGAAGATCTTCCGCACAGGCGGCGATCCACTTCTCCTTGTCCTTGAAATCGAGACCCTGCGCGAGCGGAGCGAAAGCGCTGTCGCCGGTAATCTGCGCAGCGAGAGCCGCCGCCAGGCCGAGCATGTGGCTCGACGCGAGGCGCAGACGATGATCGGCCATGCCGCCGGTGAGCGTGAAGGCGCTCTCCGCGACATAGAGGCGATTCATTTCATCCTTCACCGAAGTGACCTTGCGGCCCTTCGAAAACTCGCGGGCATAAAAAAGGCTCGCGGCTTCCGCATGGAAAAAGTCCGCATCCAAAGAAAGGATACGCTTCGCCTTCGCGAATTGATAATGCGGCTGAAGATTGCGCCCAAACGCGGCCTGCGAGGCGGCGAGCGAGGGCGTTTCACGCACGGGCTCGTACTCGGCCCAGATGGCGCGTGGGAATTTTTCCTTCAAACGGCGCACGAGCGCTTCGCGCGTCGGCGAACCGGATTCTTCCGCGAGGAAAGCGAGACCTTCGCCTTGCGAGTCGGCGTAGGAGCGGCCGATGCCGGCCAGCTTATCCTGAATCGCGGCGACAGTCGCCGCGCGACCGCCGAGCGTATGCGTGGTGGCGCGATCCGGATCGTAGAGATCGAGAACCGAGGCCTGCACGAAGGCGTTGGTGCCACCGCCGTAAGGGGCGTAGCTGGGATTGCCTTCGAGCTTGGTGGGACGGCCTTGATGCGTTTCCGCAATGACCGGTACGGCCGATTTGCGGATCGGCATGGCGGTCGCGAAATAGAGCGGAAGGCCCGGCACGACGCCTTCCACGGATTTGCCGTAAGGAAGGATGTGCGCTTCGGGGCGGCGGCAACCCGCAGCCAGACCGATGCCACCGAGGGCAAAGGACGCGGCCATGAGTTTGAAGAAGTGACGACGGTCAACTCCTTGAAGCTCGGACGCGCCTTCGGGAAACTCGCGCTGGAGATGTTCCTGGAAGCCGGGCGTGGCGGCCATCTCATCGAGACTGCGCCAATATTTGGGTCCGTTCAGCTGCTCGCTGGGGGAAGGTTCGGGATGGACAACTTTACGTTTCATCGATGGCAGCCGGTGCAGCTTTGCGGAGGCGTGATGTTGTTGTTCTTGACGAATTCCTGGGCCCACTTCGCGTGTTCCGCGGACTGGGCGGGCGTCCAATTAAGATTCGTGACTTGCTCCAGCGGGCGCACGTGCGCCGCGGGATCGCGGTGACAGTCCAGACAGAAGCCCATGCTCAAGGGCTTTTCGTGGCGGACCACTTCCATCTCATTCACCTGACCGTGGCACGAGACGCAGGAGATGCCGCGGTTCACGTGAACGGCGTGATTGAAATACACGTAGTCCGGCATCTGGTGAATCTTCACCCACTTGATCGGATCGCCGGAGGCGAAACTCTCGCGAACGGGAGCGAGCGCGGGACTGTCGGGCAACACCTGGTTGTGACAGTTCATGCAGGTCTGCGCAGTGGGGACCGTGGAGGTCGCGCCCTTATCGACGCCGACGTGGCAGTAACGGCAGTCGATGCCGAGCTGGCCGGCATGCAACGCGTGACTGAACGGCACCGGTTGCACCGGCGCGTATCCAATCCGTGTATACTTCGGCGTGGCGTAGTACGTGGTGGCGGCGGCGACGACGCCCACGAGGACCAGCACGAAGATGATGATCTGGAGCGGCAGCTTGTTGGCCGACTTCGGAAAAATATGCGACATAAGCCGGTGGTGCGTTAAACCGTGTCGCTCGAGCGGGCGACGGCGCGGGTCTCCGTGCGCACTTTAAACGGCGCGGCAGCCGAAACCGGAGCGGCCGCGGGGGACGGGGATTTAGCCAGAAGTTTGGGCGCGATGCCGGCGGCAGCCAGCAGGCCCAGAAACTTGGCAAAGAAACTCTTTCGCGAGTGATGAGTGCTCACAGTTCTTCGTAAAAAGTTAAAGTCGCAGGCAGCGAAGGCCTCGCCAATTCGATTGTAAACCAAAATTTAGGAAACGGGATTTTTTTAGAATGCAAAGTTAAGCGAGGTCGGGTGCATGTGCCTGCTCTGCTTATCGCGAACATGCAGCGACGCGCATATTTTGCGAAGCGCGACGCGACAGAGTTTCCGCTAAACAAAAACTCCATCGCGCATGGGCCGCACGCTGTCGCAACGCGCTGCAATCTCGGGATTGTGGGTCACCAGAACGATCGCTTGTCCGTGTTCGCGCGCGAGACGCACCATCAGATCGAAAACCAGCGCGGAGTTTTTCACGTCGAGATTTCCGGTCGGTTCGTCGGCGAGCAGGATGGAGGGTTGATTGGCGAGCGCGCGCGCGATCGCGACGCGTTGCTGTTCACCGCCGGAGAGATGTGTCGCGAGACGATGTGTCTTCGCGCCGAGGCCGACCGAGTCGAGCAGCATGCGCGCACGCGCTTCCATCTCGGCCGGACGCAAACGTCCGAGTTTGCGCATGGGGATCATGACGTTTTCCAGCGCCGTGAATTCCAGCATCAGGAAGTGAAACTGAAACACGAAACCGATGTGCGCGTTTCGCGTGGCGGTGCGCTCGGCGTCGTCCGCGGTGGCGAGATTTTTTCCGCCGATCCAGATTTCTCCCGCGTCGGGTCGATCGAGCAATCCCAACAAATAGAGCAGCGTGCTCTTGCCGCACCCTGAAGGCCCCACGATCGCCGTGACGGTGCTCGGCGCCGCCGAGAAAGAGACCTCGCGCAACACATGCACGCGCCCCTCGTCTTCTCCGAGATAACGCACGAGACCGGCGCAACGAATCGCCGCGCTGTCGGCTTGCGTCGCATCGTGCGGAGTTTGCACGGTGTCGCTCATTGCGAAGCCCCCCGGATGATCGCCGCCGGCTCAAGCCGCGCTGCGCGTCGCGACGGCAGCCAGCTCGCAATAAAAACAACCACCAACGCCGCCAGCGCCGCGCCGAGATAATGATCGAAGTTCCACGCCACCACGACGTGATCGGTCACAAAAATACCCCGCACCGCGATGGGCACGATCGATACGACATAGGTGCTCAACACGCCGATCAGCCAGCCGGCAAGGACGCCGATGCCGAGCACCAGCAAACCCTGCAGCATGAAGATCGCCGCGATGTCTTCGCGCGTGAAACCCATCGAGCGCAGGATCGCGATGTCCTTGGTTTTTTCCATGACGATCATCGCGAGCGTATTAAACATGCCGAGGCCCGATACGATGATGATCGTCGAAACCATGATGGCCGCAGCCGCGCGGAAAAAGACGAAGAGATCGAGGTACAACTTCTCGCGATACTGCCACTCCGTCGCGCGATGACTCACGACCCGTTCGATCTGTTTTGCGATCTCCGGCGCGCGATCCGGATCACGCAACGCGATCTGCAACAGGCTCGCCCCATAAGGTCGTCCCAACAACAAACGCGCTTCCCCCAAATGCAGGAAAATACGCACGCGATCGATCTCGCGCACGCCCGTTTCGTAGATGGCCGAGACGCGATAACGCGTCGATTGCCCCGCATACGTGAGCACCACCGAATTGCCGGGGCTCACGCGCAGGCGCTCCGCGAGATCGCGTCCGATCAAGATACCCGAGGGCGTGCTGCGAAAATCGTCGAGGCCGCCCATCTCGATCTGTTCGCCGAGCTTCGACACGCGCAGATGATCGTCGAGTTCGATGCCGATCACTTGAGCATCGCCTTCGCGTGTCGCGGACTGGATGCGGACGCTTCCGCGCAACACTTCCGACACGCCGACGATCTCCGGAAACCGTTCCAGTGCCTCCCGCAACATCCGCGGTTCGCTCACCCCTTCTTGATAACGACGATTCGCCTCGATGGCGACCGTCTCCACCGGCTCGCCCGATTCGGTGTCTCCCACCGCAATCATGGTCGTCAACGACTGGAATTTATCTTCCACGCGGATCGCGCCATCGGTGCCCAGAATCGTCTGAATAAAAAACGCTTGGAAGCCCGACGTCACCGCTTGCGTGAGCACGATGAACCCAACGCCAAACGCGATGCCCACGAGGCTCATCGTCATCGAGCGTTTCTTCGCGAGAAGGAAACGCAGCGCGATCTGCAGATTGGTGCGCATCAGCGGCTCTTTTCCCTCTGCACACGCACGCGCTGGCCGTCGCGAAACGCGATGACATCGGTCACGATCACTTCATCGCCTTCTTCGGCGCCACCCATGATCTGCGTGGTGCTCAAGCTGCTGTAACCAATGGTCACCGGATGCAGAATCGCGCGCCCGTCTTTCACGACAAAAACATTGTGCCCGAGCATCGCGCGCTTGTCCGCCAGCAGTGCGTTTTCCTGGCTTCCCACAATGATGGTCGCTTCACCGGTGAGCCCCGGCGCGAGTGTCGTTTGATCGTCGATCTCGAGTTCGAGATAAGCGATGTAGCGCTTGGTCCGCTCATCCGCGCCAGGCAGCACACGATCGACGGTGCCCTTGATCGTCTTTCCGCCGTGTCCGAGGAGTTGAACATTCACCGGCAGGCCCGGACGCACGCCCATGATGTGTTCTTCGCCGATCTGCGCCTCCACGACACGCGCCTTCGAAATGATGTGCGCGAGCAAATGACCTTCGCCCACCAACTCGCCGGTGTTCGCAAAAATCTCCGACACCGTGCCGTCGGCCGGCGCGAGGACATGCGCTTTTTCCAGCTGCCGCCGCTTCACCTTCAGTTGATTCTCGAGTGAATCGACCTTGCGCTGATTTTCGATGTCCTCGAACGCCTTTCGGTCATTGAGCTGCTCCACGTTGCGCTTGGCGCGATCGAGTTCCACCTGCGCGAGCGTGCCCTGCTCCACCAGCCGCGTGTAGTTGCGCACCGTTTCCTCGGCGGTCGCGATTTCGAAACGCACGGGCGATCCCACGTCGATGCGCGCCTTCTCGGCTTTGTACTCCGCTTCGATCCGCTCGATTTCGATTTCGATATCCCTCGGGTCGATTTCGAACAACACCTCGCCCGCCTTCACCTCCGAGCCGCGCCGGATGTTGCTTTTTAAAATCACTCCGCGCGTCTCGCTCTTGATTTCCATGCGCGACTCCGCGCTCACGAGCACATTGGCCGGCGCGATCTGCATGGACGTGCCGCGCTTCAGCGGAGCGACGACCGCGACTGGCTGACTTTGCCAGTAACCAAACCATGCGCCCGCGCCCAGCAGCACCGCCAGCCCGCCGAGCACACCCCATTTTGTCGAAGACTTCATGAATAAATTGATTTCGTTACCGGTGCCTCAGCGCCCTTGTTCATGTACTGCCGGATCGAGACCGCGATTCGACAGGTACGTCGCCACCGCGAGGTAAAAATTGGCGCGCGCACCATTCACCGCTTCGAGCGCGGCGCGTTCCGCCTGCCGCGCAATCTCGAGTTGCTGCGCCGGCAACCAGCCGGCGTTGACGTCTTTCTCGATCGTCGCGATCGAACTGCGCGCACCCGAGATGCCGATCTCCGCTTGTTCGAGCTGACGCCAGACGATCTGCAGATGGCTGACCTCCGAGCGCCGTTCATCGGCCTCCTGATGCACGACCAGATCGCGGTCTTTTTCATACACGCGCAAACGTGCGAGCGACGCGCGCTTTGCCGCCTTGGTGCTGAAACCATCGAACAACTGCCAGTTCACCGTCGCATACGCGCTCCATGTCGTGATGAGCGCCTTCGGCCCCAGCGCGTTGTTGTCCGGATTTTTGTTGTCCTGACTCACACTGAAATCGACGCCGAGTTTGGGACGCAACCGGGTGCTTTCGATTTCGTAGCGCAGACGCTCCGCGCGCACCGTATCCTCGGCATTCTGCAAGCGCGCCGAGGGCAGCGCGGCATCCCCTCCGTCCGACAATCCTTTCACGACTGCGCCAAGCTCCGCCGGCTTGGGCAGCTCGGCGACGACTGCGGGCAACTGATCGATTGGCACGCCCGAGATGCGCGACAAATCGCGACGGTAGATATCCCGGCTCCGCTCCAGTTGCTGCAAACTCATCTCTGTAGCGGTTATTTGCACATCGATCGTCGACGAGGTGGCCGAGGCGGCGAAACCGTCCGTCACCTGCTGTTTCGCGTGTTCGAGCTGGCGCCGAAGATCCTCGAGCTGTTTGCGCGTCGATTCCAACGAGCCGGTCACCGTTACCAGCGAAAAATACCGGCTCCGCAAATCGACCGCGAGCAGTCGACGCGTCTCCTCGATATTCCGCGCGGAGATCGCGTGGCTGAGTTTTGCCACCTCGTAGTTTTTCGCGAGGGCCCCCCAGTGAAAAACCGGCTGCGAAATACCGGCATTGTAGAGAACAGCGGCGAGCGTGCGGTCGCTGTCCGTGCCGCCATCCGTGCGCTGCTCGAAAATCATGCCCGTGCTCACATAAGCCCGCGCACTCGGCAACATCGGTGCCCGCGCAGCCATCGCGTGGGCCTCCGCCTGCTCCGTTTCCCAACGCCGCATCAACATCGTCGGCGCCTCACGAAGGCTGCGTTTCAAAAACGCATCAAATTCGGGCAGGGCGCGCTCGGGCAACGCCTCGGCCAGAGACGCGGCCACGGTATCGGCCATCAGGTTCCCGCCTCCCGCCAGGGACACGAGCGCCATCCAGATCAAACAGGGACGCAACAGAGACATTCGCACAATGATATCAGGGAAAATCGTAGAAGAGCCGACGAGCACACAACTCACCACGACGAAGACGAGCGGAAATTACTCATGGGCCGTACTGGCGATCGCTTAGCCACGGAAAATGTTCCGTCCCGGCAAAGCCCGCCAAACCGTGCTATACTCGTGTCCGTATGATTTTTCTTCGGAGCATCGAGCGGCTGAGCGGCGAACCCGAAAGCTATACCAACAACCCGTTTGCCATCCCCCGCCTGGTTTCCCTGCGCACCCTCGCCTTCACCGCCCCCGTGACCTTTTTTTCCGGCGAAAACGCCTCGGCCTCCACGCTTCTCGAAGCCCTCGCCTTGCGCGCCCGGCTGCCGATGACAACGCAGCTGCCGCCCGAGCACGAGCCCTCGCTCGCCTCCAGCCACCGGCTCGCGCGCAATCTGAATCTCCATTGGTCTCCCAAAACCCAATACGGCGCCTATCTGCGCGCCTGCGATCTGCACGGACGCGGCACCGGCAGCATGGAACTCCTCCGCGAGCAGTGCGTGGCGGGCGGTCTCCATTTATTGGATACACCTGAATGCGCGCTCCCGCCGCGCAAGCAGACCGAATTTCTCACGTTTCTCAAAAACCTCGTGGACGAAAACGCGCAGTTCATCATCGCCACGAACTCTCCCATCATCCTTGCGTTCCCCGACGCCCAAATCCTCGATTTCGACCAGCCACAAATCGCCGGCTGCGAGTACGACGAGGTGCCCGTCGTGAAGTTCATGCGGAGCTTCCTCGCCGCGCCCGACGAGTTCGTTTGGAAGCTCTGAAGGCGTCTTCGGAAGCTTTAATTCCACGCTTCCGCTCGTGCCGGATTTCGCCTTCGCTGCGCGATCTCCGCCTATGCGCTTCCATAAATACCACGCTCTCGGCAACGACTACATCGTGCTCGATCCAGCGGATTTCCCGTCGTGGAAATCCGCGCCCACCACGGAGCAGATCCGCGTGATCTGCCATCGCAATTTCGGCGTCGGCTCCGACGGCATCCTCTGGGGCCCGCTGCCGTCGTCCGCCTGCGATTTCGGATTGCGCATCTTTAATCCCGACGGCTCCGAAGCCGAAAAATCCGGCAACGGTCTGCGCATCTTTTCCCGCTACTTGTGGGACAGCGGCCTCGTGAAAAAACCGGAGTTCACCATCGAGGTTCCCGGCGGCCGCGTGAAGTCCGTCATCAAAGACAACGGCGCCTTGATCACCGTCGCCATGGGCACGGTCTCCTTCGATAGCGCCAAAATCCCCGTCAACCTCGACGGTCCCGCGCGCGAGGTGCTCAACGAAAAGATCACCATCCTCGACCGCGAGTTCACCTACTGCGCCGCAACGATCGGTAATCCACACTGCGTGCTGCCGCTGCCCGAGATCAGCGCCGAGCTCGCCCATCGCTACGGCCCGCATCTCGAGGTGCATCCCAATTTCCCGCGTAAAACCAACGTGCAATTCCTGCAGGTGCTCGATCGCAAAAACATTCGCATCGAGATCTGGGAGCGCGGCGCCGGTTACACGCTCGCCTCCGGCTCCAGTTCCAGCGCCGCCGCCGCGGTCGCGCGCCGTCTCGGCCTGGTCGATGCGCATCTCACCGTGCACATGCCCGGCGGCCGCATCGGCATCGAGATCGACGATCAGTTCTCCATCATGATGACCGGCACCGTGAATCGCGTCGCCGATGGCCTCATGAACGAAGAATTATTCGCCGTCACCGTTTGATCCTTCTCCGCGGGCGCCATCGTTTGCGCCGATGTCGTCCGCGCTTCCGTTCTCAGCGATCCGCGGGCTGAAAAATCCGCGGCGTCCCCGCGCAATCTCTCGCTTGCCCGTCCCCTTTTCGCCCCTCACCGTCACGTTTTGGACATGGCATTTCCCACACTTCCCGCCTGCCTCGACCGGCGCGATCTCCGCCCGGAGGAACTCGCCCAAAACCCCGACGCCGCTCTCCTGCGTATCTACGCGTGGATGCATCTCGCCCGCACGGCCGACAATCGCATCCTCGATCTCTTCCGCCAGGGCTTGATCAAAGGCACGGTCACCGGTGGCCAGGGCAACGAGGGGCTCATCGTTCCGCTCGCGCTCCTCGCGGACAAATCGGTCGACGTCATTTCATTCACCCACCGCGGCTTTGGCGGTCATCTCGTCTGGAGCGATCATCTCTGCGAGCATCTCAACCAATACTTCGCCAACGCCCACAGCCCGACCAAGGCGCGCGAGGGCAACATCCACCACGGCGATCCGAAAAACCGTTCGCTGCCGATGATCAGCCATCTCGGCGCCATGGTCTCGAATGTCCTCGGCTCGACCGACTCCCAGCGTCGCCTTGGCAAAAACGCGGTCGGTTTCACCTTCTTCGGCGATGGCGCGTCCAGCACGGGCGACATCCACGAATCGCTCAATCTGGCTTCGCTGCTCTCACTGCCCGTTCTCTTCGTCATCGAGAACAATCAATACGCGTACTCGACGCCGCTCAGCGAACAGTTCACCGCCGGCACCGAGCTCTGGAAACGCGCCGCCGGCTACGGCATCGAGGCCGCCAGTATCGATTGTTCGGATACAGAAGCCACCACCCGCGCGCTCGGCGAAGCCATCGAACGGGTTCGCACCACCGGCCGGCCTTTCCTCCTCGAAGCGCACACGCTGCGTCTGCGCGGTCACGCCGCCTACGATACCGGCGATTATCTTCTGCCTGGAGAAAGCGAAGGTTTCTTCACCCGCGATCCGCTTCCGCGTCTGCGCACGCGTCTCGCTGCCGCAGGCCATGCCGCGCAACTCGACGAGATCGATGCTGAGCTCAACACCTTCATCGAAGCGTGTATCAAGGTCTCCCTCGCCGTGCCGCGCCCGACTCCTGCGGGCATGGAGGCCGATCTGTTCGCACCCGATGCCGCGCCGATCGACTGGAAACCCGAGCCGTCGTCTCCGCAGCACGTCACACTCGCGCAGGCGCTCAACCTTGCGCATCGCAAAATCCTCAACGAGCGCCCCGAGGCAATCGTCCTCGGTCAGGACATCGGCACCTACGGCGGCGCGTTCAAGGTCACTGATAGTTTGCTCAAGGACTTCGGCCGTAGTCGTGTTTTCAATACACCGCTGGCCGAAAGCGCCTGCACGGGCTACGCGATCGGTCTCGCGCTCAACGGGCATCGTCCGATCGAAGAATTTCAGTTCGCCGATTTCTGCACCGAAGCCGCCACGCAGATCACGCTCAACGCGGCGACGTATCATTTCCGCTCGGGCGCGAAAGTCCCGGTCGTCTTCCGCTTGCCCAGCGGCGGCGGTCTCACGTTCGGCTCTTTCCACTCGCAGGAACTCGATTCCTTCCTGCTCTCGATGCCCGGCCTCAAGGCGCTTTATCCCAGCACACCGCAAGACGCCTTCAACGCCCTCCTCGCCGCGTACGAAGACGACAATCCCGTGCTTCTCTTCGAACACAAAGGACTCTATCGCCGCGGCAAGTTCGACGTCGTCTGGGATCCCAACTACCGCGATATCTGGCAGCCGCGCCTCGTCCGCTCCGGCGACTTCGCCACCGTCGTCACCTACGGCGAGATGGTGCATCTCGCAGAAGATGCCGCCGCGTATTTTGAAACTGAATACGAGCGTTCGTTCGACATCTTCGATCTTCGCGCGCTTTCACCCCTCCGCCTCGATGCGATCCGCGACTCACTCGCGCGGACCCGCCGCCTGATCGTGTTGCACGAAGGCCGCCGCACCCACGGCTTCGGCGCGGAACTCGTCGCGCGTCTCGCCGAGGAAATGTTCTTCGATCTCGAAGCGCCGCCACTGCGCATCGCTTCGCTCGATCTGCCCGTGCCTTTCGCCCCGGAGTTGGAACATGCGTTCCGTCCGACCAAGGAGAGTGTCATCGAGCGCATCGCCAACTGGATGGGCTGAGCCCGCACGTTTTTTCCCGCTTCCTGCCGTGGCCAAAGAACCCAAAGCCCCCAAGCCCCGCCGTCCGGCCGCACGCACGGTCAGCGCCATCCCGCACAAATCGAAAATCGAGAATCGAAAATCGAAAATCGGTCCACCTCGCTGGGCGGCGATCCGGCTGCTCGCGATGGACGTCGATGGCGTGCTCACCGACGGCTCGCTGCACATCAGTTCCGATGGCTCTGAAACAAAAATCTTCAGCGTACTCGATGGCATGGGACTGGGCCGCTGCCTGCGTTCCGGCATCGATGTCGCGTGGATTTCCGGCCGCCACTCCGGCGCCACCACCGTTCGCGCCAGCGAACTCAAAATCCCGCATCTGCTCCAAGGTCGCGTGGACAAACACGTCGCGCTGAAAGAGCTCGCCGACAGTCTCGGCCTTCCCGCGTCGGCCTGCGTTTACATCGGCGACGACGACATCGACGCCGCCGCGATTCGCTGGGCCGGCATCGGTGTTTCCGTTCCCGGCGCGATGCCTGTCGCGCTCGCCGCAGCCGACTACATCACCACGCGCCTCCCCGGCCACGGCGCCGTTCGAGAAGTCTGTGAACACATCTTCGCCGCGCGCGGTCTGACCTTCGTTCCATGAGTTCACGTTTCCATTTTTTCCGTGTGCTCGCCGTCGCTGCGTGGATCGCGCTGGGCGCTTCTTCCGCATCTGCGCAATCCGGAGTCGTGGCCAAGGGTTTCCGGCTCCCCGACTTCAACGACGCAGGCCACCGCGTGCTCCTCATTCGCGGCGGCGAAGCCCGCCACATCAGCGAGTCGCAGATCAACATCCTCGATCTTCATTTCGCCCAGTTCGCCGGCGACGGTTCCACCGAGACCACCAATCTCCTGCTCGCTCCCTCCGCCACACTCAACATCCTAGGCAACGGCCGCTACCTCGTCTCGGGCAAAGAGGGCGTGCGCCTCATCTCCAAAGACGCCGAAGCCACCGGCGAAGACTGGTCTTACGATCACGAGGAAAATAAAAAAATCGGCCGGCTCATCATTCGCAAAAACGTCCGGGTCGTCATCCACGCCCCGCTCAAAGGCATTCTCAACTAATGAAACGTATCCCTTTTCTGCCCGCTCTACTTTTCGCGTGCTGCCCGGCATTCCTGACCGCGCAGCCCGCCACACCGACCGCCCTTTCCGCCGAGCCCGTGGAGACCGTCATCACCGCCGGCTACAACGAACTCTGGAGCAATGACGAGGGCACCGAGACGTATTTGATTTTCAAGGACAACGTCGTCGTCACCGCCACCAACCTCCGCATCACCTGCGACCGGATCGAGGCGACGCTCGAAGGCGAAAACGCCCCCGCGCGCCCCGCGGCCGAAAAAGGTACCGCTCAAGACGTGGATCGCTTCAAATCCATCATTGCCTCCGGCAAGGTCCGCATCCTCCAAGGCGATCGCGAAGCGCATTGCGAACGCGCCGAGGTTTTTCCCCGCGAGGGAAAAATCGTGCTCACCGGCAAAGCCGGCGCACCCCCGGTCATCATGGATCGCAAGTTCGACGTCACCTGGATCGCCGATCCCGCCATCCTGCTTAAAAACGAGAATCGCGTGATGGGAGAAAACGTCCGCGTGATCGGACCGGCGCTCGACGATCTCGGCTTGGACAAAAACGCGCCGAGTTCCAAACCCGACGCTTCTTCCGGACAATGAGTTCACCGTCGCCGGCTTCTCCCGCTCCTTCGACCGCGCCCGAGATTTCCACGCAGGGCCTCGTCAAAACCTACGGCCTGCGCAACGTCGTCAACGGCGTCGATATCAACGTCCGCGCCGGCGAGGTCGTCGGTCTGCTCGGTCCCAATGGCGCGGGCAAAACCACCTCGTTCTACATGATCGTCGGCCTCGTCCCGGCCACCGCGGGCAAGGTCTTCATCAACGGACGCGATGCCACGAAACTCCGCATGCACGAGCGCGCGCGGCTCGGCGTCGGCTATCTCCCGCAAGAGGCGTCCATTTTCCGCAAACTCACCGTCGAGGAAAACATCCTCGCGATCGTCGAAACCATCGGACTCCCCCGCGGCGAACGCTCCGCGCGTGTTCGCCAGCATCTCGAGGAACTTCATCTCACGCACGTCGCGAAACAAAAGGCGTTCACGCTTTCAGGCGGCGAGCGTCGTCGTCTCGAAATCGCCCGCGCACTCGTCACGCAACCGAAGTTCCTGCTCATGGACGAGCCCTTCGCCGGCGTCGATCCGATCTCCGTCGCCGAAGTGCAAAAGATGATCCTCGCCCTCAAGGACCGCGGCATCGGCATTCTCATCACCGATCACCAGGTGCGTGAGACGCTCACCATCGTGGACCGCGCCTACATCATCCACCAAGGCAAGGTCCTCACCGCCGGCACGAGCGGCTTCCTCATCAACGACCCGCAGGCGCGCGAATTCTACCTCGGGAAAGACTTCAACTTGTAAGCCCGGAGACACGAATTCCGTAGGCCAAAACCGAAGCCACTCTCGAGCCTTTCCTTCAACAACACCCGAAACACCCTCGCTCCGAACCCTTCGGCATTCGACCTTCGGCCTTCGGATTTTATTTCAGCCATGCCCAAAACGATCCAAGGCATCACCGTCGCCCACTTCTTCGACACCTACCGCGAGCGCCTCAAGATGGAACTCGCCTTCGGTGGCAATGGACTCCACCGCATGATCCGCGAGGGCTCCATCAACCGCCCCGCACTCGCGCTCACCGGCTTCTTCAAATATTTCGCCAACAAACGCATTCAGGTGCTGGGCGCGGCCGAGATGACCTACCTCAAATCGCTCTCTCAGGAGCGCCAGGTCGAGATCCTCAACGCCATGGTGGACCGGCAGATTCCCTGCCTCGTCCTCACGCGCAGTTACCATCCCACGCCGGCCATGATCACCGTCGCGCAGCAGCGAAGACTGCCTGTGTTCCGCACATCGCTGATCACGATGAATTTCATCAACCTCGCCACGCTCTGCATCGACAACGAGTTCGCCCCGTCCGTCACCGAGCACGCCACCACGCTCGATATTCGCGGCATCGGCGTCATGCTGCGCGGCTCCAGCGGCGTCGGCAAAAGCGAATGCGCCCTCGCCCTCATCGAGCGCGGCCACTCGCTCGTCGCCGACGATCTCACCGTCATCAAACTCCTCGACGAACGCGAACTCATGGCCTCCAGCCGCCCGCTCAATCGAGGCTATATGGAGTGCCGCGGCATCGGCATCATCAACATCTCCGACATGTTCGGCGTGAAAAGCGTTCGCGCCGAAAAACGCATCGACCTCGTGGTGTCGCTCTATGAATGGACGCCCGACGCCGTCGAGGAGCGCACCGGTCTTGAGGAGAATTTCTACGACATCCTCAAGCTCCAGATCCCGCACATCATCCTCTACGTGCGTCCCGGCCGCGACATGGCCCGCCTTGTCGAAGTCGCTGCGCTCACGCAAGCGTTGAAGAAAATGGGCCATGATCCCGCGAAGGATTTCAACGACCGCCTCATCGCTTACATGACGCAGCAATCCGAGATTCCCACGCGCACCGTGCACCTCGAGCCGCGTCGCTCCGCCGAAGAGCGCGGCTGACGCGCCTTCGCGGTCCGCATCACTGGACGGCCCCAAGCGCTCACGAAATTATCGTCGCGCCAAATCCGGCACTTCGTGCCAGACATGGCTCCCTTGGACATGTCCGCCCAGCACGACAAAATTTCCGCCGCCACTGTTCGCGCCGACTTCAACGATCCCGTCGCGGTCGTTCACTACGCGCGCGCCGCTCATTTCCTCGGTCTCTGGGAATCCGAGCGCATCCTCATCGAGCGTTTCTTTCCCGATAAAAGCGCCCCCTTGCTTGAAGCCGGTTGCGGCGCCGGTCGCGCCACGCTGGGCATGTGGCACCTCGGTTATCGCGATCTCACCGCGTTCGATTTCGCCGAGGACCTGCTCGAGCAGGCCCGCCATCTCGCCACCGATCTCGGCATCACCGCGATCCGATTCCTTCACGCCGACGCCACCCGGCTGACTCGTGATTGTCATCTATTAGATGACAATCACCCGCCCGCCACACCTGGCGGTTTCCCCTCTCACGACTCAAGATCACCTGCGACGCCCCAGCCGTCTTCCGACGTTTGTCATCCATTAGATGACAAACGTCCGGCGCGTTCCGCTTCTTCGCAACGTCGCGACGCCCCCGGTGGAGTCCGGCCCGAGGCTCCCTTCGACGCGCGTCCGTCGTTCGGGGGCGCGCTTTTTCTTTTCAACGGGCTTATGCAGATTCCCGGTCGCGAAAACCGTCGCGCCGCGCTGCGCGAGCTTCATGCCGTGTGCCAGCCGGGCGCGCCGCTGCTGTTCACCACCCACGATCGCGACGTGTCGCCCACCGAACGCGCGCTCTGGCGGCTCGAAGCCGTGCGCTGGGAACAGGGTTCGCAAGATCCGCGACTGCTCGAGTTCGGCGACCGCTACTTCGAGGACGAAACCGGCCGCACGTTCATGCACCTGCCCGATCGCGACGAAATCCTCACCGATCTTGTCTCCACCGGATGGATACATGCGTTCGACGCGTTGCGCCGCCAGATCGCTCGCGAATCCAAGGCCGTGCGCGATTTTTCCGACGAATGCCGTTTCTGGGCCGCCCGGCGCGGGTGACCTCCCGCGTGCGCAGACCGCCCGTCCGCTCGCTTGCGCTCGCCGCGCGCATGTCTCATTCTCACCCTCTTTTTCTCCATGTTCACGCTCACCGATCGCACCTGGCTGTGGTTCGCCGCCATCTTCTATCTGGCGGGGTTCGTCCTGGGCACCATCTCGTTGCTTCGCCAGCGGCGCCACTCACGGGCCGTCATGTATTTCCTCATTTCGGTCGGCTTCTGCCTGCAGACCTTCGGCCTCTACCTCCGCGGACTCGAAGTCAAAGGCTGCCCCATCGGAAATACCTTTGAGATTTTTCAATTTACCGCCTGGTCCGCCACTTCCCTGTATCTCGTGGTCGGCGCGACCTTCCGCCTCAGCCTGCTCGGCTATTTCACCTCCTGCCTCGCGACGACCATGACCTTGGTCTCGCTCGCGGTGCCGGCATTCGACGCCGTCCGCCGCATCGCGATTTTTCCGGATCCGTGGATCGAGTTTCACGCCGCGCTGGCGATCTTCAGCTACGGCGTCTTCGGCCTGCTCGCGCTGACATCGATCATGTATTTGCTGCAGGTGTACAGCCTGCAAAACCACCGTTTGCGCGGACTGTTTTCGTTCCTGCCGTCGATCATCGATCTCGATCACATCAACCTGCGCCTGCTGAAAACCGGGTTCTATTTGATGTCGGCCTCGCTCGCAGTGGGCTCCGTTTACTGGCTGCGCGACACCAGCACGGTCAACGCGCTGAAGCTCGGCATCACCCTCGCCATCTGGCTCGCCTACACGATCACCTTCGCGCTTCGCCTGCTCAGCATGCTGGTCGCCAAACGTCTCGCCTGGACGTGCATTCTCCTGTTCGTCGCGGCGCTGATTTCCCTGCGCTTCGTCGGCTCTTCGCAATCCGCACCGGCTCCCTCCGCGCCGATCGTGGTGCGCTCCATCACGCCCGCCACGTATCCATGAGCCAACTACCGGAGTCATCGCCCGCGGCGTTGTTCCTGCTTGGCGCCAGCCACCACACCGCACCCCTCGAGCTGCGTGAAAAACTCGCGCTCACGCCCGAGAAGCTCGCCGCGTTTCATGCCAGACTCGCTGCGCTGGAGGGCCTGAGTGAATTCACCGTGCTCAACACCTGCAATCGCGTGGAATTCTACGGTGTGGCCAGCCAGGCTGCGGCAATCGAGCGCCTGCAACGCGAGTTCTGCGCCTTCCAGGATTTTCCCGTCGAGGAGTTCACGCGCATCCGCCAGCACGCCACCGGCGCCGAAGCCGTCCGCCACCTGATCGAGGTCTCCGCCGGCCTGCAGTCACAGATGCTCGGCGAGACCGAAATCCTCGGGCAGATCAAAGAGGCTTACGCGGAGAGCCAGTCGCGCCGCACGGTCGGCCCGGTGCTCAATCGCGTGTTTCAAAAAACCTTCCAACACGCCAAATACATCCGCAGCCACACCGCGATCACCGAGGGACAGATCAGCGTCGCCAATGTCGCGGTCGATCTCGCCTTGAAAATTTTCGGCCAGCTCCGCGACACGCGCATTCTCCTGCTCGGCGCCGGCGATATCGGCGAGAAAACCGCCCGGGCTTTTCAAAGTCGCGGCGCCGGCTCGCTCACCGTCGCCAGCCGCACAATGGAACGCGCGATGGAGTTCGCCAAAACCTTCGACGGCGCCGCGATCCCGTTCGAGTTCGCGCCGCAACATCTCGCCGACTACGACATCGTCGTCTGCTCGACCTCGGCTCCGCAGGCGATCATCGCCCGCGCCGACGTCCAGGCCGCGATGAAGAAACGTCGCGCGCAACCGCTCTTTTTCATCGATCTCGCCCTGCCGCGCGATGTCGCGCCCGATGTGGCGTCGCTTCAAAACGTCTTCGTGTACAACCTCGACGACCTCGCCCGCATCGCCGCCGAAAATCTCGCCGCACGCGAAGCCGAGGTTTCGAAAGCCCGCGCGATCGTTCGCGAAAAAGCCGACGCCCTCTGGAAACAAATCGCAACGCACGTGCCGAGCCGCTGACGCCTTCCCGCATTCGCTCCGCCGGCGCCCCTGCGCCATCCGGGCGTTCTCCGATGCGCTGTTCCTAGGAACTCTTCCCGGGCAAACACGCACCATGACGCCATGCGCGAACTTCGCATCGGCATCTCGGGCTGGACGTATCCGCCGTGGCGCGGCGTTTTTTATCCGCGCGATCTCGTCCAGAAACACGAACTCGCCTTCGCCTCGCGCCAGGTAAACGCGATCGAGATCAACGGCTCGTTCTATTCCCTGCAAACGCCCGCCAGTTATGCACGGTGGCGCGAGTCCACGCCTCCGGGTTTTCTCTTCGCCATCAAAGCGCCTCGCTTCATCACGCATCTCAAACGTCTGCGCGACATCGAGACGCCACTCGCCAATTTCTTCGCGTCCGGTCTGTTCGCGCTGCGCGAAAAGCTCGGCCCGATCCTCTGGCAGTTTCCACCGGGCTTCGCCTTCGACGAAAAGCGTTTTGAGACGTTCTTCCGACTCCTCCCGGGCGATACCCGTGCCGCCGCCCGTCTCGCACGACGTCACGACGCACATGTATCCGGCCGCGCACTGACACGCATCGATCGCAACCGGCCGCTCCATCATGTCATCGAGGTCCGCCATCCCTCGTTTGAGTCCGAATCCTTCATCGCCCTGCTGCGCCGGCACGGCATCGGTAGTGTGATTGCGGATACAGCCGGGAAATGGCCGTTCATGGAGGACATCACGTCCGACACCGTGTACATCCGGCTTCACGGCGATGAAGAGCTCTACGTGAGCGGCTACACCGAAAAAGCGCTCAACGAATGGGCGCGCAAAATCCGTGTCTGGCATCGCGGTTCGATACCCGCGCGCACGCGGTTGATCGCCCCACGGCCGGCCCGCGCAACTGGCGGCCGCTCCGTCTTCGTTTTCTTCGACAACGACGTGAAAGTGCGCGCGCCCCACGATGCCATGCAGCTCGCGCACAAACTCGGCATCGCTCCGAAACCGGCGGCCAAAGATCCGCTGCCCGAGGTGCCTGAGCTGCCGCGCGTGAGCTGGCCGCCTGTTTCCCGAAAAAAGCCCGCCGGCGCGCGCGCGTCGCGTTAGACGTTACCCATCTCGCGAAGCACCCAATCAGCCGCATTTCCCGTCGCGGTTTGTCGCAAAAGACTCCGCAGATGGCCCGCCTGCGCCGCCGTTCGTTCGCGACGCACCGGATCGTTCACACACTCGCTCAGTTCGCGCGCCAGTGCCTCGGGCGTCGCCGCTCCCTGGATGTATTCCGGATACATCGGCTCCTTCAGCAGCAGATTCGCGATGCCGAGATACGGCACTTTCACGAGCATGCGTCCAAGCCAGTACGTCACCGGATTCGCACGATAAACAACTGCACCGGGAATACCCGCGAGCGCGCAGTGCATCGACATCGTGCCCGAGCTCGTCAACACCGCGGACGCCGCGATCGTCTCATCTTTTCCCGGACGCAACAGCCGCACATTCGCCGGTGGATTCGCCGCGCGCAGCACGGCCTCGATTTCCGCGCTCGGATATATGACCACTGCCGGACGCTCTGCGTAACGCGCATAACCGCGCAGCATCACCGGAAAAATCCGCGCCACCGCCTGCTTGCGACTCCCCGGCAACAGCAGCACCGGCGCCGACGGATCGTAGCTGACGGGCGGCAGATGGTCGTCGTCGAGAAATGGATGTCCCACAAACTCCGGTCGCAGCGTCGTGTCGCCGTAGCACTCGATCTCGAACGGAAAAATCACCGCGAGCGCGTCGAGATGCTTCGCCATCGTGAAACGCCGCTTCGCCTTCCACGCCCAGATCTGCGGCGAGATATAAAACAGCAAACGGATCGGGCCGCCCGCTTTCGCCGCCAGCCCGCGCTCACTCAACGCACGCGCGATGCGCAGATTCATGCCGGGATAATCGACAAACACGATCGCACGCGGCCGGTGTTGTTCGATCCAGCCCAGCGTCTCGTCGAAGAGCGCCTTGAAGAACGAATAGTTCTTCAACACCTCCACAAAACCTACGACCGACGACGCGGTCATGTCGTGCAAAAGCTGCGCGCCCGCGGTCGCGAGTTCGGGTCCGCCCAGCGCGGAGATGGCGAGCTCGGGACGCTGTATCCGCAAATCCCGTACAACCTTTGCCGCGTGCTGATCGCCCGAGTGTTCACCCGCGATGATCAACAGATCGACGCGACCTGTCTCCGGCGGAGCAAAACGAATGGGGGCTTTCTGCTGACTCATAATTGTAACCACGGAGACACCAAGCGCACAGAGTTCAGAATCAACCCCGTCATCCCGCCATCCTGATTCCGTGCTCTATTTACCTCTGAAGTGAGATTAAACTCCGGATGGATCATCACCGCTTCGCGTTCTTGATCTGCTCGGTGATCGTGATCGCCACTTCGAGCGCGCTTTTACCGAGCAGGCCGCCCACTTTCGGCTGTTTAGCGTTTTTCACGCTTTCAACGAAGTCCGTGAGTTCGAGCAACAACGGTTCACCTTTTTCGATGGGAATATCGATCACGGGCACGCCGGCGGGATCGCCTGGTTTGGCGAGGCCGATCTTCATCTTCAGGCCGTAGGCGATGAGATCGCTCTTCTTCACCAGATGGCCCTTCTGGTTCATGAAATCGAGCGACAGATACGCATTGTCCTGAAACACGCGGATCTCGCGGTTGCGTTTCATGCTCATGCGGCTCGCGCTCAGATTCGCCACGCATCCGTTTTCAAACTCGATGCGCGCATTCGCGATGTCCTCGGTCTTGGAGAGAACATTCACGCCCACGCTGTCGATCTTGCGGATGGGCGATTTCACCAGCGCGAGCACGATGCCGATGTCGTGTATCATCAAATCCAATACAACGCCGACCTCGGTCCCGCGCGTCTGGTACGGCGCGAGGCGCTCCGTGGTGATATAGGCCGGGCGGTTCGCCTCCTTTTCGAGGAAGCTCATCACCGGATTAAAATGCTCCACATGCCCGACCTGGACGATGCACTGGTTCCGCTGCGCCGCCGCGAGCACTTGCTCGGCTTCCTCCAGGGACGCGCAGAGCGGTTTCTCGATCAGGAGATGACATTTTTGATCGAGCAGCGGGACCGCGACTTCGGCATGGCGGTCGGTCGGCACGACGACCGACACGGCATCGCACGCATCGCCAAGCTCCGCGATGGTGGCGAAACGGCGGCAGTTATATTTTTCGCAAATCTCAGCGGCGCGCGCGTCGTTGGTTTCAAAGATGCCGGCAAACTCCACGCCCGGCAGCGTCGAATAAATGCGCGCATGATGCTGCCCGAGCGAACCGACGCCCACGACACCGCAAACTACCTTGGGAGAGGAAAAGCCAAACATGCGCCCATCGCACGCACTCCGCCCACCGCTGGCAATGCGGGAATGGCGATGCGGCGATCAGTCATTCAAATTGAAAACGATCGGGATGTGCATCTCCACGGCCACCGGCTTTCCGCCGCGCTTCGCAGGAACAAAAGTCCACGTGCGCACGGCCGCCGCAGCGGCGTCGGCGCACTCGCGGCTGGAGCGTTCGATCACATCCACTTCGCCGACCCTGCCTTCCTCGGTCACCACGAAGCGCACCACCACCCGCGCTTCCTCGCCGATCCGACGGCTATGCATAGGATACACCGGAGGATTTTGAGAAATCGGTTTCGGCAGCACGTCGACCGCTGTCACCGCAAACACCCGCTTCTCCGACGACGGCAGTTTGATCGGGAGACGAATTCTAACGGCCACCGCCTGCCCGCCGCGCTTGGCTGGTGAAAACTCCCAACGGGCCAAACTGTCGAGCACCGCAACGGCGAGTCGCTTATCCTGGGCATTCACGACGCGGGAAAAACGGAGCTTCCCCTGCGCATCGATCAGTGAGTCCACCAGGATCGTTTGCTCCTCAAACGCTTCGTCCACTTCGCGTGGATCGCGAGGCATGATCGCATTCACCAGCTTGGGCGCCGTCTGCAGCTCACTCGAATGCACGATCTCGTCAGGCCCCGTCTCATCCTCCTGCGCTCCGGCCGTCTTCAATGCGGCGATGCTGGCAATCGCTCCGAACTGCCTCGCCACCACCAGCGCTGGCCAGCCATCCAGTTTTGAGGAAGCCGACCATCCATCGTCGATGGCGCGCTGCAGCAAGAGGGCGTTGTCCACACGTAACACCGCTTCGATCAAGCTGGACAGCCGCGATTCCTTTACGTCGATGCGGCCGCCATGACCGGCGATCACGTTGACGACATCCGTATTTTGGCCGAGCAGCGCCATGTCCAATGCAGTTAATTTGTCAGCGTTGAGCTCGGCCCAATTGGCACCGGCCTCGAGCAACAGAGCAGCGGATTTCGCCGCACCCGACGCCGCCGCGACATGCAGCGCATTGAGACCCGCCTTGTTTTTGACTGCGGGATCGGCTCCTACACCGAGCAGCAAACGAACACACTCCGCATGGTCGCGCGACACCGCATAGATGAGCGCCGTGTGCCCGCTCTCCGCATCACGCCATTTCACACTTGCTTTGCGCTCCAGCAACTCCGCGACCGTGTGCGCGTGTCCGTTCAGGGCTGCCAACGCCAGCGGAGAAACTTCTTTCCCCCGCGTGTTGGCGCTCACGCCTTCGTCCAACAACCAACGAACCATGCTGGTGTGGCCTTTCTGCGCCTGCGTCCGCAGCACGCCACGAAGCTCCGGACTATCGCTCAATCGCATCTTCACCACCGGGTCCAGAAGACGGACAACATCGATGTAACCACGATCGACGGCTACGTTCAGCGGACGCTGCTTTTCGGATGATTCGACATCCGCTTTCACACCGGGCCTTCAACAAGAGTGCCACCACGCCGTCGTGTCCGCCCAACGCTGCGCGCAGGATCGGTGTGCGCGACTCCTTGTCCGCGACATCTCCTGAAAATCCGTTCTGCAACAAAAACTCCACGACGCCCTCCCGGCCGTTGCCCGCCGCCAAATCAATAGGCGTGAGATTGAGTTCTTTCGTCTTCAGCCTCGCCTTGGGATCGGCCGACACCAATCCCGCCAGCACACGCGAGGCGCCCGCCTGCGCCACGAGGTGCAGGAGCGAGCCACCATCAGTCGCCAACTTCGATCCCAGTTTCGGTTGAGCATCGACGAGAGATTTCAACGCGTCCCAATCGTCCGTCATCGCCGCCATCAACGCAGCGCTGTCGATCGTATCCGCAAACTGACGCAGCGGCGCAAAAAATCGTCCGCCGGCCCACATCAACAACACCGGCTGTCCCGCCGCATCCTCTTTCGACAGTGAAAACTTCGCGACCGCTCTCCCTTTCGCCGGGTCCAGCCCTTGTGCGACCACTTGCGAAATCTCTCCGTTAACTATCCACGCAGCCACGAGCACCTCGTGTTTACCGCTCGTTCCCGGCCAATAATAACGCAGCCCGTCGCCCGATTGGGCTCTTATCGCGTTCGAACGCGGCACATAGTTCGCTGCGATCGATGCTTCAAACGGGCGTCCGGGGTCAGCCAGGTACTCGGGCTCGGCCCTCCGACTGATACGGTAATTCGGCGCCCAACGCACGAAGGTCGCGTTCGCACGGAGGTCACCTTTCAGAGCCCAGCGCGCATTCTCCGGTGCAAGGATCGTCTTGCTGCCATGAACCAACTGGATCCGCCCGTCCTCCGTGGTGCCCGCGAGGGGCATTTCCTGTCCGCCGACTTCGCAAACAAGCGCGAAGGTCGATTCGACAGACGCGCGGAGCGTCGCGCATAACAGAACAAAAACAAGAAGCAGGCGGGATAAGGGGCGCATGGAGATAACAAGAATTCGCGCGGACGTAATGCCGCCTTTCGCGAAGCGTTCAATGCTTGTTTCGCCAGCGCAAAGAGATGCGCGAGCGCCTCCGACATCACAGCAGCGAAGCGCTACCGCGCCGCGCCCAGCACGCCGTCGTGCAGCGTGAAGCGCCGCGCACAGCGGGCGGCGTGAGCGGCGTTGTGCGTCACCAGCACGAGCGCCGTCTTCGTCTCTTCACAGAGACCCAGCAAAACATCGATCACGCCGTCGGCCGTGCGTTCGTCGAGATTGCCCGTCGGTTCATCGGCGAGCAGCAGCTTGGGTGAATTGATCAGCGCGCGCGCCACCGCCACGCGTTGTTTTTCGCCGCCGGAAAGTTGCGCGGGCACATGATGCGCGCGGCCTTCCAGACCGACGCGTCGCAAAAGATCGTTCGCGCGCTGACGCGTCTGCGCATTTAACGCACCAGCCACGCGCGCCGCCATCAGCACGTTTTCGTACGCGTTGAGCTCCGGGATCAGATAAAACGACTGAAAGACGATCCCGATCAGCCGGCCTCGCGCCGCATGATCGATCGTCGGACTTCCCGCGAGTTCGACGCGGCCCGCATCGGCCGCATCGAGGCCAGCGAACAGATTCAACAACGTCGATTTTCCCGAGCCCGATTCGCCGCGGATGCTCGCGCTCTCTCCCGCCGTGATCGCAAACGACACCTCGCGCAACACCTCGATCCGGCGATCACCGCTCGGATAACTTTTGCGCAGGCCTTCCACGCGAAGGATCGGTTCGTTGATTTCGCTCTGTTTCATTTCCGGAATTCCGACACTTGGGCGTTCAGCGTTACGCGTTGAATGTTGAGCGTTCGCAGTGAGCAGACCACGCGACGCGCGCTATTCACTGCGCAGCGCCTTCACGGGTTTCAATCTGGCCGCACGCCACGCCGCGATGAACCCAGCCAGCGTTGCCATCGTGATCGCGTAGCCGGCGATGCCCGCGACTTCGCCCGCGGTGATGTGCGCCGGGACCTGCGAGAATTGATAAATCGCCACCATTTCTTCCCAGCTTCCGGTGAGGCTGCCGAGCGCGCGAAAGATCGAGTCGATGTTGGCGAGTGTCAGAAATCCCGCGCCGATGCCTGACGCGGTGCCGAGCGTGCCGACGATGAAACCTTGCAGGCAAAAACCCGCCGCCGTCTGCCACGGACTCGCACCAAGCGCACCGAGCAGGCCGATCTCGCGGGTCTTGCGCACCACCGCGATGAGCAACAGCGCCGTCACGAGGAACATCGCGATCAACACCACGAACGACACCATCAGCGTGACCATCACTTTCTCCATCTGCAGCGCGAAGAGAAACCCCGGATGCGCCTCCATCCACGTGCTCGCGTGAAGCCCGCTCGAAGCCGGCAGCGTGGCATTGATGCGTTGCGCGGCCTCCACGACGTCTTCGCCCGGCGCGAGCTTCACGTTGAAGCCATGCACCGCTCCATCCAGATCGTACAGATCCTGCATGCGGCGCAGCGTCACGATGGCGACCGATTCATCGAGCTGTTGATGACCGATTTCAAAAATGCCCACCACGGTCAGTTCGGTCGACAGCATGATTTCATCGCGCTGCCATTTCTCCAACGTGGCCGGCGAAATGACTTCGACCGTGCTGCCGATCCATACGCCGAGCGATGCCGCGAGCCCGCGACTGAGGATCACCGTGTCGTCATCGAGATCGTCGAGCGAGCCGCGGATGAGGTGCTCGCGCAGAGGGATGACCTTCTCCACGCGCCGCGTATCCACTCCTTGGATACCGGGAAACGTCGGCTTGTTTCCCACGCGAAGCATCACGATGCCTTCGGCCGAGGGCGTCGTCGCCGCCACGCCGGGAATCGCTTCGAGATGTTTCATGACTTCCGCCGGCTGCCGCGCTGCGCCCCGCGCGCGCACCTGGATGTCGCCCTGGGTCTCCACGATCAATCCGCGGTATTTGTGGCCGAAGCCGCCCATCACGCCGGTCACGACCACGAGCAGCCACACGCCCGCGGCGACGCCCAGCACCGAGATCACCGTGAAAAATGTCAGCCGTTTCCCCGTCGGGAAAAGCTGTTTCAGGGCGAGGTAAAGATACCAGGGCATGGATTTAAGTGAACCACAGAGACACAGAGTTCACAGAGAACTCAACCGGTTTGAACTCTGTGCTCTCTGTGCCTCCGTGGTTCAAATTTACTCCGACTTCGCCTGGCGCAGCTGCGGATACAGGATCACGTCGCGGATGCTCTCCGCACCCGTGAGCAGAATGCACAAGCGGTCGATCCCGATGCCCATGCCACCGGCGGGCGGCATGCCGTGCTCAAGCGCGAGCAAGAAATCGTTGTCCACTTTCTGCTGCTCTTCGCCCGCCTGCGCTTCGAACATCGCACGCTGCACATCGGGATCGTTTTGCTCGGAATACGCGGGCGCGATCTCCATGCCGCCGATGATGAGTTCAAAAACATCGATCGTCGTCGGATCGTCGGGCGTGATCTTCGCCAGCGGGCAAAGCTCCTTCGGCAGATGCGTCACAAACGTCGGCTGGATCAGCGTCGGCTCGATGAGCTTCCCGAAAATTTCATTCGTCAGCTCGAAGTCTTCCCATTTCGCGTCCGCGAAAAGCCCGAGCTTCTGCACGCCCGCGATCTTCTCCTCCTTCGTGCGCGAAAACCACTGCGCGTCGCCGGTCTTCTCGATGATGAGATCCTTGTACTTCACTTCGCGCCACTCGGCGCCGAAGTCGATCCACTCGCCGCTCGCGGCATGCTTGATGCGCATCGACGGACGCTGCGTCGCGTTCTCGCCTTCGCCCTCGGGCTCCGTCGGCTTCACCACATCGCGCACGAGATGGCGCAACAAATCCTGCACCAGCGTCATCATGCCGCGGTAATCAGTGTAAGCCTGATACACCTCGAGCATCGTGAACTCAGGATTGTGGCGGCGCGACACGCCTTCGTTGCGGAAATTTCGGCCAATCTCGAACACGCGATCGAAGCCGCCCACGAGCATGCGCTTCAAATAAAGTTCGAGCGAGATGCGCAGCACGAAGTCCGTGCCGAGCGCGTTGTGATGCGTTTGAAACGGACGCGCCGCCGCACCGCCGGCCACGCCTTGGAGCACCGGTGTTTCCACTTCGAGAAACTCGCGATCTTCGAGAAAACGTCGCACCGCCGACACGATTTTCGAGCGCAACATGAGCCGCTTCCGCGACTCCGCATTCACGATCAAATCGAGATAACGCTGACGATACACTTGCTCGGCATCGCTGAGCCCGTGCCACTTTTCCGGCAACGGACGCAGTGCCTTCGACACCAGCGTGAACGAGTCCACGCGCACCGTGATTTCGCCGGTCTTCGTTTTGAACAACGTGCCGGTCACGCCGATGATATCGCCCAGATCGAGCGATTTTTTGAACACGCCGTAACGTTCCTCGCCCAGCACATCGCGGCGGAAATAAAGCTGAATTTGTCCCTGCTGATCCTGGATCTTCACGAACGAGCTGCCGCCCTGCACGCGAAACGTCACCAGACGTCCCGCCACCGTGACAGTCGCCGCGTAGTCCTGACCATCGACATACAACGCCTTCGCATCCTGCGAAAAATGCGTCACGTCCACATTGGCGCGAAACGGGTCGAATCCGCCCGCCCGCATATCGGCGAGCTTCTGCCGGCGCACGGCATGCTGGTCGTGGGAAATATCGGTGGGAATGTCGCTCATGGAACGGGCGACCTTGCCCGCCGCATCCCGCTCGCGCAAACGCATTTTCGCAGCCGTGCCTGTTCCCCGATCAGTCGCACGCAAAGACGCCAAGCCGCCAAGAAAACGAGTACGAATCAATCTCCCACTCCATGCACAACTATCCTTCCGAATCTTTGCGCCTTCGCGTCTTTGCGTGAGCCCCACCTTTCCGAAACTCACCCACGTCACCTCAAAGCGCCGCCGCCGTCGAACGCCACCGCAGCACATACTACGTCGCCGGTATTCCCGCAAAAAATTGAGCGTTCCGCGTTCAACGTTAAAAATTGAGCGTTCCGCGTTCAACGTTAAACGTTGAGCATTGTCCCGCCGTTCAGTTCGCCGACTTTCCACCTTCCTACATTGGAAGTTGGACGTTCGACGTTGGATGTTGGATGTTCCCGTTCTCCGCCGCCACCGCCATGTCCTCCACTCCCGCGTCACACACGTCCACCTCCCCTTCACCCGCGCCCGCTTCTCCCGATGCAGCCGCGACGCTCGACTGGGGACGCACGCGTTACAAAGCCGCCTGGCGCTGGCAGGATGAGCTCCTCGCGCAACGTCAGGAAAATAAAATCGGCGACACACTCGTCTTCACGGAGCACGATCCCGTTTTCACGATCGGCCAGCGCGCCGGCGCAGACGCTAATCTTGTCTGGACTCCGCAACAGCTCGCCGCCCAAGGCATCGAAGTCGTGAAAACCAATCGCGGCGGCGACATCACTTATCACGGCCCCGGCCAGATCGTCGGTTATCCGATCGTGTCGCTCCTCCCGCGCAAAGACCTGCACGCGTACCTGCGTTTTCTCGAACAAGTTCTCATCAACGCCGTCGGCTGCCTCGGCCTCGCCGCCGCGCGCCGCCCCGGCAAAACCGGCATCTGGCTAGGACCGCGCAAGGTCGCCGCCATCGGCGTCGCCGTGAAAAAGTGGACGACCTACCACGGCTTCGCGCTTAACGTGAACGCCAACCTCGCACACTTCGGCGGCATCATCCCCTGCGGCATCAGCGCGACCGACGGCACCGTCACGTCCCTGCAAGCCGAGCTCGGCGGCAAACCGCTCGATCTCGCCGAGGTGAAACACGTCCTCGCGCAAGAATTCTGGACCCTTCTCCCCCAGTTCCTCGCCGGGAAATAACCCGTAGGGCTCGCGCTCGCGCGACGCCTACCCCGTCGCGCGTCATCACGCCACAAATCGCGATCGCGCAGTGAGCGTTCAGCGTTGAACGTTGAGCGTTGAACGTTCGTTCTCACGAGCCGCACTCCACCGCCTCGCAAAAACCTTGTCCGCTTTGCCCGCTCGCGACGGTCTACAATAAAACCGCCGCATGTCTCCCGACGCCGAGTTATTGAAGCGCTACGCCGACGCCCGTTCCGAAGACGCCTTCGGCGAGTTCGTCCGGCGCCACCTCGATTTCGTTTTCGCGACCGCCCTCCGTCGTGTCGGCGGAGACACCCACCGCGCCGAGGAGATCGCGCAGATCGTTTTCACCCGCGCCGCGCAAAAATCCGCCGCGCTCGTCCGCCATCCGGCCATCAATGCCTGGCTTCACACCGCCACGCGCTACGCCGCCGCCGACCTCGTCCGCCGCGAACAACGCCGCCGCGCCCGCGAACTCGCCGCCCTCACCCTCGACCCCGACATGCACGCGCCCGCCCCCGATCCGCACACCTCGATCGCCGCCGATTGGGAAAAACTCCGCCCACAGATCGACGCCGCCCTTGACCAACTCCGCGAAACCGACCGCGCCGCCCTCCTTCTCCGCTTCTTCGAAAACCACACCTTCCCCGCCATCGCCGAAAAACTCCACCTCACCGAAGAAGCCGCGCGCAAACGCACCGATCGCGCCCTCGAAAAACTCCGCGCCCACCTCGCCCGCGGTGGACTTACCTCCACCTCCGCCGCTCTCGGCCTCGCCCTCGCCCAAAACGCCTCCGCCGCCACCGCAGTCCCCGCGTCGCTCGCGTCCACCATCACCACCGCCTCGCTCTCCGCCACACCCACGCTGCTGACCAGCGCTCTCACCACGCTCGCTATGACCAAACTCCAGACAGGCACCGTCCTCACGCTCGCCCTCGCCGCGACGCTCGGCACCGCCCTCCTCACCACCGTCGCCGCCCGCCAGAATCACGCACTCTCCACCTTCTCCGCCTCAACCGACACCTCCCACCCACAAACCCTCGCCACCCTCCGCGAAAAAATCGCGACCACCGAAGCCGCCCTCGCCGGCCCCCGCGCCGAATCCCAAAAACGCGCCGCCGCCAAAGCCCGCCAGCTCCGTCAGGACGAAAACGACATCCGCGGCCCCTCCGTCCTCTTCACCGAACGCCTCTCCGCGGAAAGCCAGCTCATCGAGTTCTTCCAAGAACACCCCCTCGACGCCGCCACACGCACCGCCCTCAAAGCGATCATCATCGAAGCATCCATCGCCCAAAACGAATACCGACTCCGCACCCGCCGCGAGAAACAAGAATACGTCTTCTTCAACCCCGACATCCACGACGCCGCCGACAAAAAAATCCGCGCTCTCCTCGGCGAGGACCTCTATCACGCCTACCGCGAAATCACCCTCGGCCGCGGCACCGCCCTCCGCGAATACGGCTACGATCTGAAAGACGCCGGCGTCCCCCTCAGCAACACCCAATACCGCGCCGTCGCGCACCACTACTACGAAACCACCATCCGTCCCGAAACCCCTTCTCAACAGCTTCTCCCCTCCGGCCTCCTCCCCCAACAAGAAACCTTCCTCGCCCGCGCCGCTGACACACTCACGCCCGCGCAACTCGCCGCCCTCCGCACCACGCTTCAAAACGAAAACCGCATCTCCGCCGCCCGCCGCGCCGGCCGCGAATAACGTCCTCGTGGGAGCGCCGACGTCCTCGTCGGCATCCATCACGCGATACCGCAACCTCAATGAATCTCCATCGCCTCCTCCGCCTCTGGACTTTCCTGTCCCTCGCCGCCTGCGCCGCCCTCCTCATCCACACCGTCCGCCAGCGCACTCACCTCCACGAAGCCCGCGAAACCGCCGTCGCCCGCCAATCCGCCTTCGACCGCGAACACGCCGCCCTCTCCGCTCAACTCGCCACCCTCGACTCCGAGCTCTCCCGCCTCACCGCCGAACTCACCCCGCCCGCCGCTCCAAAACCCAAACCTCTCTCGCTCACCGAACTCAGCGACCGCGAAACTCGCAAACTCGACGCCCGCCGCCAGCGCGACCCCGTCCAGAACGAATGGCACCGCAACCTCAACCGCCGCCTCGTCCACATGAACGACGGCGAACTCATCGACCGCCTCCCGCTAACGCCCGAACAACGCACCCGTTTTAAACAACTTCTCGTCGAAAAACAAATGACCGCTATGGACGCCCACACCGTCGCCATCGTCCAAGGCCAGCCCTCCGACAGCCCCATCACCCGCAAAGCCGTCGAACAAACCGAGGCGGATTTCGACCGCGAAATCCACGCCCTCCTCGGCGACGAAAACTACGCCGAGTACCAGGAACATGCACGTACCCTCCGCGACCGCGCCCGCGTCGGAGAATTCAACGCCGCCCTCTCCGAAAAAAATCTCCCGCTCCTCACGCCCGCCCAAATCAGAGCTCTGGCTTCCGCCGCCAATTTCGTTGAAGACCGCAAACGCAACCCACAGCACGCGCTCGTTTCCAATGATTCCCTCGGCCCCGTCGCCACCGCCCAAATCCTCGACCGCATCCCCGGTATCCTCACCCCCGCCCAAGCCGAAGCCTTCGCCGCCTACCGCGCCGAAAAAAACGCCGCCCGCGGCGCCTCCCAAAAATTCGTCCGCGGCGAATAGTCATCGTCTATTCCTGACGGGTGCTGCTCCGACGCTTTGCGCCTTGGCGCCTTGGCGTGAGCCCACTCCGCCTCTCCACTTTTTGCACTCCCCGCACTCTCAGCCACGTCCACTCATAAGTCCTATTTAGTCCCCTACGTCCCATAAGCCCCATTCCTTTCCTCATCTTCCGCCCGTCCGCCCCCCGAAAATAAGTGTGCACCGCTCGCCGGAATCCCTTTTCCTCCCACTCTTCCGACTTCGTTCCGACTCTCTTCCGCTCGCTCATGGACACCGCTCGCAAACCTGCCTGGCTCCGCGCCAAACTTCCTTCCGGCCCCGGCTATTCCGCCGTCAACCAACTCGTAGGCGCGCATAAGCTCCACACCGTCTGCCAGAGCGCCCAATGCCCCAACCTCGGCGAATGCTGGTCCCGCGGCACCGCCACGTTGATGATCCTCGGCAACATCTGCACGCGCTCCTGCAATTTCTGCGCGATCGCGACCGGCCGACCCACCGAGCTCGACCTCGGCGAACCCGCCCGCGTCGCCGAAGCCGTGGCCACCATGAATCTCCGCCACTGCGTCATCACCTCCGTCGCCCGCGACGAGCTGAAAGACGGCGGCGCCAGCGTCTGGGCCGCGACCATCCGCGCCATTCGTTACCGCAATCCGAACACGGCCATCGAAGTCCTCGTCCCCGACTTCAAAGAAAACTTCGAGCACATCGACACCGTCCTCGATGCGAAGCCCGACATTTTTAACCACAACATGGAGACCGTGGAGCGCTTGCAAAAACCCGTGCGCGTTCAAGCCCGCTACGACCGCTCCCGCGCCGTCCTTCGTCACGCCAAAGCCCGCGGTTTCACCACCAAGACCGGCATCATGCTCGGCCTCGGTGAAGAAGCGCACGAGATCGAGCAAACCCTCCGCGACATCGCCGACGACAAGACCGACATCGTCACCATCGGCCAGTACCTCCAGCCCACGCCCAAGCACTGGCCGATCGCCCGCTGGGCCACGCCGGAAGAATTCCTCCACTGGAAAAAATTTGGCCTCAATCTGGGCATCGGCGTCGTCGAATCCGGCGCCATGGTCCGCTCCAGTTACCACGCCGACGAGCAATCGGAAAAGTACACCGGGACCGCCCACCTCAACACTCAGAACGCCCTCGCCAGCGCCTGAGCGCGTCGAGTCAACAATCGCCGTAAGCGCCCGCGGCATCGGCCGCTTCGTCACACATTGAGCGTTGGGCGTTAAACGTTGAACGTTGAGCGTTAGATTTCCGGGCAACCGGCGCAGCGCGCTCCAAATTGATCCATTAGCTGGATGCTGGTTGGGTGTTGGGTGTTGGGTGTTGGGTGTTGGGTGTTGGGTGTTGGGTGTTGGGTGTTCAGCCCTGCGCGTTCACCGCCCGCTTCGTTCCCGCCAGCAGCACATTTCCATACGGCGTGCCCCGGCCCATCGGCCACGTTTCCACCGTGAGCCCGTGCGTCTCCAGCAAAGCGCGCCACGCCTCCTTCGTCCGAAAACAAAACCCCTTCGACGAATATCCGAAGAATAACGCCTTCGCGCGATTGGCGAAATTCACCGCCTGAAAGCGCCAGCCCGCCGCCGCATCCGCGTCGCGCAGCAACAACGTCCCACCCGGTTCCAACGCCGCCACCAACCCACGCAACAACGCCTCCTGATCGGCCGCCGGCATCATGTGCAACACGTCAAAAACCAAGATCGTCCGCGCCGCGGGCAACGTCTCCGTCCGCGCATCGGCCGCAATGATCTCCGCCGCGTCGCCCAACGCCTTCCGCGCGATCGCCGCCACCTTCGGCCGCAGTTCCACCCCGACCAACCGCCCCGCCGGGAGCGCCGATGTCCCCGTCGGCTCCGCCGATGCATCGTCCGCTTGATCCACACAACTCGTCCCCAGCGACGCGCCACTCACCTCCGCTTTCTCCAATCCTGTCTTTCCAGAAATCCTGTCCAAACTTCCGTCTTCCGTACGCCCGTCAGCACGCGCTTCCGCGATCAACGCCAGCATCAACCCCTGACCGCATCCCAGATCGATCACCGTGCCACCGCGGGCCAGCCACGGCCCCTCCCACACCGCGCGATACACCGGATCACCCCGCAGTTTCCCGCGCGCAAAGTGCAACGCCATCATCCCGCAGGATCGATAACGGTCAGCAGCCTTTTTCGCGAGTGCCCCAAACATCTCGCCACGGTGAGCAGCCCTATCTCCGGCTCAAGTGAGAATCCCTCACCACTCCGCTTTCGCCGGCATTCTCCCCGCGTACCCTCGGCGCTCCACCTCCTCCTCGCCATCGCCTTGCGCCCCGCTTGGGACCGGGTCTCCCACGGGACTTCGGCGATGCGAGCTCGAGCGGGTTGTCATCTAATAGATGACAAACTTCCGGCCCGGTCCCGGAGGAATCCAAACATCTTCGCTCGACAACGCCTGAAATTTCAGTTTTTTCTGAAATTACAATAAACTCCATCCGACTAATCCACGACACCGACCATGAAACTCACCTCGACCACGCAGAAATTCATCCTCCACTGGGGCGAGATGGGCACCCGCTGGGGCATCAGCCGCTCGGTCGCCCAGATCCACGCGCTTCTTCTCGTTTCGCCAGAACCGCTTCCCGCCGACGAAATCGCCGCCACCCTCGAAATCGCCCGCTCCGCCGTCAGCGCCGGCATCAAGGAACTGCAGAGCTGGGGGCTCATCCGCATCGTCCACCACATGGGCGATCGCCGCGACCATTTCACGACCCTCGACGACGTCTGGGAAACCTTCCTCCTCATCCTGCGCGAGCGCCGGCGGCGCGAACTTGAACCCACCGTGAGCGTGCTTCGCGAATGCGCTGCCGAGGCCGCATCCACGAAGTCGATCCCGGCTTCCACGCTCAAACGTTTCTCCGATCTCGCCGAGCTTCTGGAGCTCACCGATCGCTGGTGCGACCGCGCCCAATCCCTCTCCCCCGCCGGCCTCAAGCGCCTGGCGAGCCTCGGCGACAAGGTCTTCAAACTTCTCGGCTGATTCCCGTAGGGCCTGCGCTCGCGCAGCGCCCTTTCCCCGCGGCCCATCGCCAATCCACTACGCCCGAAAATCACTTTTTTCTGAAATTTCAGTAATTAAAACCGTACCGGGTCACCACCTTCCATCTTCCTCATTTCACCCCAGTCCTCCCATGAACTACACCGTCCTCGCTTACATCGTTTATCTTGTCCTCAGCGTCGCGATGACCGCCTGGGTTGCGCGCACGCTTCATCGCAACGGCCACGTCTTCCTCGTTCAAGCGTTCCGCGGCAGCGAAACCATGGCCGCATCGGTCAACCACCTGCTGGTGGTCGGCTTTTATCTCATCAACCTCGGCTTCATCTCGTTCGCGCTCCGCTACGGCGAAAAACCTGCCACCCTCCAGGCCATGATCGAGTTCCTTAGCACCAAGCTCGGGCTCGTCCTTCTTGTCCTCGGCGTGATGCATTTCTTCAACATGTTCAACTTCGACAAAATGCGTCGCAAAGGCATGCGTCCCGAAACCGCGACCACCGCAGAAAACCCGCTGACTCCCGGTGTCGTGAAACCCTGATTCCGCTCAACCATTCCCGTCATGAATTCCCGCGCTCGCATCGCTCTCAACATCTTCGGGCCCGCCATCGTCGCGTCTTTCTTCTTGAGCTTGATCGGTACCTTTTCCGGAGAAATCAGTTGGCCCGACCTGCCGTTTCTATTCCTGACCTATCTCTTTTATGCGGTATTTTTCTCGGCGCTTCCGTCGATCATTCACGCCACGGTGATGGAGCTGAGCTACACCCGACTGCGTCCGGATAAGTTGCCCGCCACCCTCCTTTCTTCCGCAAGCGGTTTCGCCGCCGGAACTCTTGTGGTCGTTTTCCTGAGTCTGACCCACGCAACCGGGAGTTCGTGGATCGATTCTCTCCTCCATCCAATAGAACAAACTTTTCCCGCGCTCGGCCTGGCGACGGGCATGACGCTTGGATTGATCGTCAAAACACTTTCCAGACACACCACTTTCCAAGCGCCTGTACGCCCATGAAGCTCGTCCTCGCCGGCGCCAGTGGCCAGATCGGGCGCATCTTGCTGCGCGATTTCGTCTCCGAAAATGCCGAGGAAAACGGCAGCCAGGCGCACGACATCGTCCTCCTCACACGTTCGCTCTCCTCCGCCTCGCTACCGCTCGAAGCGCGGCTGCCCGGCGTGCGCGTCTGCGAATGGGACGCACGCACACTTGGCCGGTGGGCGGATGAAATCGATGGCGCGGATGCCGTGATCAACCTCGCGGGTCGCTCGGTCAACTGCCGCTACACGAAGCGCAATCTGGCCGCGATGCTGTCGTCGCGCGTCGAGTCCACCCGCGTGATCGGCGACGCCATCGCCCGCGCCGTACGTCCTCCGCGCGTCTGGCTGCAAATGAGCACCGCCACGATCTACGCGCATCGTTTCGACGCGCCCAACGACGAAGTCACCGGTCTCCTCGGCGGCTCCGAGCCCGACGTGCCGCGCTACTGGGACCAATCGATCGCGATCGCCCGCGCCTGGGAGGAAACGCTTTTCACCGCACCTGCTCCGCACACCCGCAAGGTCGCGCTTCGCGCCGCCATGGTCATGAGTCCGGACCGTAGTGGAGTTTTCGATACATTCACCCGACTCGCACGTCTCGGACTCGGTGGCGCGCACGGTTCCGGCCGGCAATACGTGTCATGGATTCATGAATACGACTTCGCCGCCGCCATCCGTTTCCTGCTCGCGCGCGAGGACCTCGCGGGCGCGGTCAACCTCGCCGCGCCCGAGCCGCTCACGAATCACGCATTTCAACAAATCCTCCGCCACGCGCTGCTGGCGCCTTTCGGTATCGGCTCTCCGGAATGGCTTCTGAAGATCGGTGCGTTTTTCCTTCGCACCGACACCGAACTCCTCCTGAAAAGCCGGCGCGTCATTCCCGGACGGCTCTTGGACGCCGGCTTTCGTTTCCGCTTTCGCGACTGGCCTTCGGCCGCGATCGAACTCGCGAATCGCTGGCCACGTCGCGCCGCTTCCGCATGAAAAACACTTTCCCGAAACATCCGCGGTTCAGCGCGAGAAAACCGACGCCCGCGGACATCGACGCGTTTCGTAGCGCCAACGCAACCGCACCCTTCGCGTACCGCGCCATCGGGCAAACCAACACCAGCGCGCATCCCGCGGGTTATCAGCTGGATCATCAACGCGCGCTCCTCGGCCACGGTGAAACGACCAGGCTGCGCGCCTGCGACGCCCTGAAAAACTGGCGCATGTTTCCGCGCTCGTGGGCCTGTATCGAACCACTGGATACACCCATTGCCGCCGGACTCACGTTGGTCATGTTCGCGCGCGGTTACGGCCTTTGGTGGCTCAACGCCTGCCGTATTGTTTACACGATCGACGAAACCACCGCGGCGCACGCAACGCGCCGCTTCGGCTTCGCGTATGGCACACTTCCCGCGCATGTCGAAGAAGGCGAAGAGCGCTTCCTCGTCGAGATGCTCGACGACGGTTCTGTCTGGTACGATCTGCGCGCATTTTCACGGCCGCGTTTCTGGCCGGTGCGTCTCGCGAAACCGCTCGCGCGAAATCTTCAGCGCCGTTTCTTCCGCGATTCGCAGCAAGCGCTCCGCGCCGCGATCGCTGCCCCGAGGTAGGGAAAGTGCAGAGTCGCCTGCCCCGGCCGGGAGCGCCGGCGTCCCGCCGGCTGCCGACGTGATCCATCGCACTTCGATGTTCACACGCAGCGGTGGATTCGCACGCTCTTGTTTGCCGGCGCGCGACGCGCCCCATTGCCTCCACCATGAAAACCCGCCGCGATATCGTCGAAAACTGGCTGCCGCGCTACACCGGCGTCCCGCTTAAGGAGTTTGGCGATCACATCCTGCTCACCAATTTCCAGCTCTACGTCAGGCTCTTCGCCAAATGGCACGGCGTGCCCATCCGCGGGCGCGATCGCGCCATGCCCAACGCGACCAAGGGTCGCATCACCATCATCAATTTCGGCATGGGCAGCGCCAACGCCGCCACGGTCATGGATCTGCTCAGCGCGATTCATCCGAAAGCCGTGCTCTTCCTCGGCAAATGCGGCGGCATCAAACACCGCGCCGAGATCGGCGATCTCATCCTCCCGATCGCGGCCATCCGCGGCGAGGGCACGAGCAACGATTACATGCCACCCGAAGTGCCCGCGCTGCCGTCGTTCGCATTGCAGAAAGCGATCTCCACATCGATCCGAGACTTCTCGCGCGATTACTGGACAGGCACCGTGTACACCACCAACCGCCGCGTGTGGGAACACGACGACGAATTCAAAGCGTATCTCCAGCGCATCCACGCCCTGTGCATCGACATGGAAACAGCGACCATCTTCACGACAGGTTTCCACAACGAACTCACCACCGGCGCGCTCCTGCTCGTGAGCGATCAACCGATGACCCCCGAGGGCGTGAAAACCGAATACAGCGACCGCGTCGTCAACGCCGCCTACGTCGAGGACCACCTCAAGATCGGCATCGCCTCGCTCAAACAGCTCATCAACCAGGGCCTCACGCTGAAGCACCTGAAGTTTTAGCAGCCGCGTCAGTTTTTTCGCCGCGCGAATTTTTCGCCGACTCTATCCAGGCGCGCCAGCGTATCCGTGGTTCGGATACGGGCCCACATCCGCAGGCCGCGCAGCCAGCCTTCCGGCCAGCGGGGCCGGCGTGTCCGGATCGCCGTCAAGCGGTCGATCACGTAGTTGAACTGCCGCTCCTCCGCGAACCATTGCAGCCACGCCTCGCGCGCCAAACGGCCTTTTTCCACCGCTTCGCTTTCGCGATCAGCCAAAACCTCCCACAAGCGTCCGGCTGCGCGCTCGCGGACTTGAATGCAAAACTCCTCCCAGCGCGGTCCTTCGGGATAAACATAACCATCCGCCAACACCACGGGACAAACTCCGAGCTGCATCATCTCAAAAAGCCGGATCGAGGGTTTGCGCAGGCCGCGCGGACAGATTCCGAAATAGGCTTCGCGCGCGGATTCCACGTAGCGTTTCAGCGCGTGTTCGCGCTCTCCGCCCGTCGTTTTCCAATGATCGTACGCGCCGGTGTCCTCAATCAACGCGCGTTTGCCCTGCCATTCGCGCGGCAGCTGTAGAATCGTTTTCCGCACGGGATGACTGTCCCGCCCCAAAAATGAAAACAGCCACGAACGCTCCGTCGCGGGCAGCGGCAGCTGAGTCGAGACGAGCGGATTGGTGTGATGCGGTGGCCAATAAAGACCCGCGCGATAGCGCCGCGAGGTCCCGCGCAGGCGCGGCGTTTCTGTGTATAACCCCGGAAGCAAACCATACGGTTCGTGCCAGTGATAAACGGTGAAACAATCCTCCGCCCGCTGCTTCAGGAGCGGATGCTCACGCAGGCTGCGATAATGATCCACCGTCTCCAGATCCGTGAAGATCACGCGGTCGGCATCCTCCGGCTTTTCGACGAGTTCATGTAGCCGAGGCTGGGATCGGGCATGGAGATCGCGAAGCGCCGGTCCATCCTGCCGGCCGGTTTTCGAAAGGCTGATGAGCACGACGCGCATGCGGCGCCGACAGACTATTTCTGGCGACAATTGTTCACCCGCGACCTGCCGAACCGGGGACTTGCGTTCGCTTTTGCTCGCCCCATCCGATCCCTTCCTTCGTTTGTTTCTCCTCTCGTTTCGTGCCATCTCCAGCCAACCGTCCTTTTCACCGCCCGCGTTCCTTTCGCTTCTGGATCGCTTGCGTTTGCGTGGCCAAATCAGTGGCCGTTTCCCTCTTCTTTCTGCATTACAAAACCGAGGCGTTCCTCCTGTTTTTTAGTCCCTCGCCGTGGTTGATCTGGCAATTTCTCGTGCCGACTTCCCGCGGTTTCGGCCCGTCGATCTGCCGCTTCCGCACCGACCGGCGCGAGGTCTGGCTCACGATCGATGACGGCCCCGATCCGGCCACCACGCCGCGCGTCCTCGACCTGCTCGATCAACATGGCGCGCGCGCCACTTTCTTCGTTATCGGTGAAAAAGTCGCCCGGCATCCCGGCCTCGTCGCCGAGATCGTGCAACGTGGTCACACGCTGGGTAATCACACGCATACACATCCACAGCATGATTTCTGGACCGCCAACGCCCGCCGCACGCAGGACCAGATCCTGCGCTGCGCCGACGCGCTTGCGGCGGCAGGCGCCCCTCCTACGCCGTGGTTTCGCCCGCCGGTCGGGCTCAAGAGCCTCGCGCTTCACCCGAGCATCGCCCGGCTCGGCATGGAACTCGTGCTGTGGAGCGCCCGGGGATACGACACCCAGGTCCGCAACCCGGCCCGCGCCGTGCGGCGTATCCAAAAACAAATTACACCCGGCGCGATCATCCTGCTCCACGAAAGCGGCCCTCCGCGCTCACCGCGCTTGCAAGTCATCGCGCAACTGCTCGCTCATCTGCGCGACACCGGCTACACCTGCGTGATTCCCGCGCACGACCGGCTAATCCGGCGCTGAAGTCGATTCGCGCTCGACGCGATTCCCGACGACTCCAGAGTGGCACCCCGCATGTCCGGACAAGCCCGCTCCTCCGCCTTTTTCCCCGCTCCCCGCTCCTTTTTTCACGCCCTGTTTTGGCTCGCAGCGCTGCTGGGGTTTGCCGGCTGCAGCTCCAATCAATCCGACAACAGCTCCTCCGGAAACTCGTCGCAACTTTCCCGCCCCACGCGTCCGCAAAACGCGCCCGCCGCGATATCGCCGGTTCAACCGGTTTCACAGTCGCCCGTTCAACCCGCACAAACCGGCGTGATGCTCGGCATCGATGTGCTCGCCGCGCAAAACTTCGCGCCCATCGCCGGCAAACGTGTCGGCGTCCTCACGCATCCGGCCGGCGTCAACCGGCACGGCGTCAGCACGGTCGATGTCCTTTTCAAAGCGCCCAATGTCCGCCTCGTCGCGCTGTTCGGGCCCGAGCACGGCATCTACGGCAACACGGCCGCATCGATCAACATCGCCGACTCGGTGGACAAACGCACCGGCCTGCCCGCGTATTCCTTGTATGGAAAAAACCGCCGCCCGACGAAGGAGCAGCTCGCCGGTCTCGATGCGCTGCTCATCGACATGCAGGACATCGGCGTGCGTTCGTACACCTACTCCGTGTGCATGAAGTATGCGATCGAAGCCTGCTTCGAACATGGCGTCGAAGTGATCGTCCTCGATCGCCCCAATCCGCTCGGCGGACTCAAGGTCGACGGGCCCTTGCTCGACCGGCAGTTTTTCAGTGGCGTGGGTCAATACGTGATGCCTTATGTGCACGGCCTGACGATGGGCGAACTCGCCCGCATGGCCGCAGCCACTCCGGGAGCCCTCGAGATCCCGGAAGCCACACGCCTGCGCGGCAAACTCACCGTCATTCCCATGCAGGGCTGGCGGCGCTCCATGCGCTGGCCCGAAACCGGTCTGCGCTTCGTGCCCACCTCGCCCAACATTCCGGATTTCGCGGCCTGCGTCGGTTATGCCATGACCGGCCTCGGCTGCCAGATCGGCGGTTTTTCCCACGGCATCGGTTCGCAATATCCGTTCCGCGGCGTCTCCACGAAATTGCGTTCCGTGGACCAGCTGCACAAGGACCTCGCCGCGATGCGCCTGCCGGGTCTTTCGTTCAAACGCGTATCCCTCACCGCTTCCACCGGCACCGCCATGGGCATCGGCATCTACGTCGAGGTCAGTGATTGGGACGACTGGAATCCCACGGAGCTGAGCTTCCACCTCATGCGCCTCGCCGCACGCTACAACGCTCAAAATCCGTTCTCCGCCGCCTCGGCCGACGCCGCCCTGCTCTTCAACAAACACACCGGCTCGCTCGAATGGTGGAACGCGCTCAAACGCGACGGCGCCCGCGTCGATGTCGAAGGTTTCTTCCGCAAATGGAAACGCGACGCGCAGGCTTTTCAGCAAAACAGCCGCCGCTTCTGGCTGTATAATTGAGCCTTCGCGACAGACGCCCGCGCGGCACTCTGTTCGCTATCGCTTTTTCTCCGACGAACCGCACGCTGCGCGCGCACAATGAGCAGCAGCGCAGCGACCGATTCTCTCGTCGATTGGGTGTCCCGCGCGGTCGGCAATCTCGAAAGCCGTCCGTCGTGGGATGATTATTTCATGGCCACCGCCCTCCTGCTTTCGACGCGGTCGCCCTGCGAACGCCTCCACGTGGGTTGCGTCATCGTCAGCGGTGGCGACCGCAAAAACCGTATCGTGGCCGCCGGCTACAACGGCTTCCTACCGGGCACCCCGCATGTCTCGCGCGTTCGCGACGGACACGAACAAGCCACCGTCCACGCCGAGCAAAATGCCATCGCCGACGCCGCCCGCCGCGGCAGTCCCGTCGAAGGCTGCGTCGCCTATGTGACGCATTTCCCCTGTATCAATTGTGCCAAGATTCTCGCGGCTTCCGGCATTGCGGAAATCCGTTATCGAAACGATTATCACAACGATCCGCTGGTCGCCCCGCTGCTGGCCGACGCCGGCATCCAGGTGATTCGTCTCGAGTAAACGATGCGCGAACCGTCCCATCCTCCCTCCGCCCTCGCCGGGGCGCTGCTCCTCGCCCATCCCGGACTGAAGGATGACAACTTCCGCCGCGCCGTCGTCCTGCTGTCCGCACACGACGACAAAGGTGCCATGGGCGTCATCCTCAACCGGCCGATGCACAAAACCCTCAGCCAGCTCGACGCGCAATTTGCCCTCAGCCCGCTGGCGAGCGTGCCACTTTTCCACGGCGGTCCGGTGGACACCGACCGATTGCTGCTCTGCGCCTGGCGTTTCCACGACGACGGCACCGGCTTCCAGCTGCTTTTCGGCATCGATCCGCTCAAAGCCGAGGAAATCCTCAACGAAGGCGGCCTGCATCTGCGCGCGTTTCTCGGTTATTCCGGCTGGTCCGCGGGACAGCTGGAAAACGAACTCACCCAGCACACCTGGGTGATCAGCCCCCTCACAGCGCCCACCCTCGATCTCGATCAAGACGAAACCCTCTGGCGCGCCATCCTCGGCAATATCAACCCGCAATGGAAGCTCCTCGCCGGAGAACCCGACGACCCGGAGCGCAACTGAGGATTTTCATTTGACACTCCCTCTCCCGAACGGTGTTTTCAGCCCTTTTATGAAAGTTGTCTCCTCCATCAAATCCGCGAAGAAGCGTCACCCGGCGTGCCAAGTCGTCCGTCGCCGTGGCAAGATCTACGTGATCAACAAAGTCGAGCCCCGCTACAAAGCGCGTCAGGGCTGATTTTCTAACCTCTTTCTTTTCCAATCGTGAAAGCCGAAGGCCATCCCACTCTCAACAACGTTTGCTTCCTCGACGTCGGTACCGGCAAACGCTTCCTCACCAAGTCCACCATGAAGTCCGCCCGCAAGGAGCAGATCGACGGTCAGGACTACTTCGTCGTCGTCCGCGACGTGACCATGGATTCGCACCCGGCTTACACCGGCGAAAAGCGCCTGGTCGACACCGCCGGCCGCGTCGAGAAGTTCACCACGAAGTTCAAGCGCGCCCGCTCCGCCAAATAAGGCACCGGCAACTTCCCGCTTTCGAAGCCCTCCCCGTTCACGGGAGGGCTTTTTTTACGGCATCCTCCTCGCACCCGGCCTCGCCACCACCTCGACAGTTGCCAACCCCGGCTTTACCGCCCACCTCTTACGCCCTCCATCGCCGTGCCAGATCCCGTCGCCGTCAATTCCATGTTCGCCCGCATCGCGCGTCGCTACGACATCGCGAATCACCTGCTGAGTGGCTGCCTGGATTTCGGCTGGCGCCGCAAACTCGTCGCCGCCGTCCGCCGCTCCGCGCCTCAGGATATCCTCGATCTCGCCACGGGCAGCGGTGATGTGGCCTTCGCGTTGAGCGATAAACTGCCCTCGACGGTCGGCATCCTCGGCATGGATTTCTGCCAGCCGATGCTCGACGAGGCCGAGATCAAGAAGCGCCAGAGTCGCCGGTTCGACAACGTCACTTTCCGCCAGGGCGATGCTCTCGCGCTGGCCCTCGACGACGCCAGCGTGGACGCTGCGACCATCTCCTTCGGTTTGCGCAATTTCGCCGACCGGCCCCGCGCGCTCCGTGAACTGCACCGCGTGCTGCGGCCCGGCGGACGGCTCTTCATTCTCGAATTTTCCCAGCCCTACCGCTGGTTTCGCCCGCTGTATTTTTTCTATCTCCGTCGCATCCTTCCGTGGATTGCCGGCGCGATCACGGGCGACCGCGCCGCGTACGAATATCTCAACGAGACAATCCAGCAATTTCCGGATCGCGCGGGCCTATCGAAGGAAATTCTCGCCGCCGGTTTCAGTTCAGTCACCGCGCGCGGCCTCACGCTGGGCAGCGTCGCCTTGCACGAGGCCGTCAAATAACCGGGCCGCAGTTCCGCCGCTGGAAGCCGTGCTCAACTTCTGCGGATCAGCGGCATCTCCCATCGCGAGGGCTGAGCCCAGACTGATTCGAATCCCGGCACATCGATGAAAATCCGCGGCGCCTGACCGCTCCGCACACCGTCGATTTTCACGAACCAGTTTCCATCGCGACGGCTGAAGGTGAGCGTGAGCGCGCCCCACGCGGTGGCCGTCGGCCCGAAGGAAAAACATTCGCTGTTCTCAAACCAGGCAGCCGGCAGACCCGAGCCTGCGACCAGATGCTCCCCTTCTTCGCGCAGGAACAGCGACCGCATCATCAACACCCATTCGGCCGCCGCCCACGCATGCTGGCCATCGCCCATGCACCCGCCTCCCGTACGCGGATGAATCGCTTCCGGCCAGTGGCCCGTCGGCGACGCCAGCTGCGCCACCGACTCGATGAGCCCGAGATAACGCGCATCGCCTTGCCGCAAAAACGTCTGCGCAAGCGCGAGCGTCAGGTACGCATTCACGCCGGAATGAATGATATCCTGAAAAAAACCGCCCGCATGCCGGCAGTTGTTCCAGAGCCAGTCCGCCGTGAGCTGGAAATTTCGCGGCCCCACTTCGTCGAGCTGCAACGGATAATCCGCCACCATCGAGCCGATCGCGCCGGCATCCATCCGGCGATAAGGCGATGCCGGTATCCCCTGTGCGGATACACTGGCCGGAAGCGCCTGCAGGCTGTTGCGCACATCCCGCCAGAAGACTTCCGCCTCCTGCATGTGGTGCACCGCGTGCTCCGTGTCTCCACGCCGCTGATACATCGCGGAGAGCGCCTTGAGCCCGCCAATGCCCCAAAAATCATCCCAATAATAATAATCGTTCGGCCCCAGATGCTCTGCGCTGAATCCCGGCGGCAGAAGTCCGGTGTGACGCCCGCCGCGTGACTTCATGCGTTTGCGGGCGATCCACTGGCCGCCGCGTTCGAGCGCATTCATCAGCGATTTCGAGACCAGGACTCCCGAGGCGCGCTCAAGCTTGTCCGCGATCCACAACACCTGCCCGTTCGCGTCCCACTCGCCTTCCTGCGAATGAAAATACCCATCGCCCCGCTGCCGCGCGGGAAACCGTTCCAGCGCGTGCCTCGCCCGGTCGTGGAGATTGGCCGCGACCAGCGCGTTCATGATCAAGCACGCATCGCGAAACCAGAAGCGGCGGTACGTGTACGGGCCGGGATAAATCTCCCCCGGCGAGAGCAACACGAGCGTGCGCAACGCCGTCTCGTACAACCGGACCCAATCAGGCTGCGGCACATCCAGACGGGGCGTTTCCGCGAGCGCATCGCTCCAGGCGATCACGTGCGGCACCGACTCCTTCGGCCGCGCGAGTGTCATGGTCGCGCCTGCCGTGTGTATTTTTCCGGCGGATACAGGATACACCGCCGCGGCCGTGGCCAGGCCCGACGAACACTTGATCCGCGCCATCAGTGGATCGGCGGGCAGGTCGTCCGACAACTGCGTCGAGACATCGCCCTGCTCGAAGTTGGAGAACATCCAATGCTCAGGTGGCGACGACAGGCGGAGCGGCGAATCGGGCCCCACCGCCAGACGGCCATCCTCCGTGCGGTGAATCTCGTCGATGAAACTGATGCCTTCCGCGTTCGCCGGACGCACGGCGAGAACCAATCGCCCGGCGTGCGCGCTCCGCAGCTCGGCCTGAATTTTCAACTCCGGTCCGCCCTCGCCCGACTCAACCCACGCGCGTGTGGTCAACTCCACGCCTTTCCGGCGCGTCCGCGTGACGACTTCGAGACCGCGTTCGAACAAGAGTTCCTGTTCGCCCTCCTTCATCCTCGACGGATAAAACGCGTCGCCTTCATCCGGGAAAAACCACCAGTCGAGCGACCAGCGGTCTTCGCGCGGAGTGACGAGCCCGCGGGGATCAACGACAGGGAATGTATTCATCCCGGGGATACCGATCGCGCTCCAGTTGCGATGGGTCAGGTTCACATGACTGAACGAAAACGCTCGCGGGAGAAATGAGTCGTCGCCCGGATCGAACTGCCGCGCGACCCAGTACGGCCAAACCCAGTCGAGATTGTTCTGAATGACCTTGGTGTTGATCAGACCCCGCGCGTGAAAAACCACCCCGGCGCGGATCAGCTCAATCGGTTCCTGGACCTCCGAGGGCTGGGAAAACTGGCGCATCCGGGCCAGAAACTCGAAAGGATCGATGAAGCCGCGGGAACGGGCCGCACGTCGCAACAAGTACCGCCAGGGAAGCCAGGAGCGCATGGTAAGAGGCTGTTGGTTTTCAGCGACGCGCGCTTGGGCCGCGTCCATTCGTTCATGCTCGAAACACTGCAGGCGGCGGCAGGGTTAGCGCAGTTCGTTCAGGATTTCAGTTTATCGGAAAGATCCGCCACCGCCGTATTCACCCGCTGCCACGCGGAATTCAGCTCCGCCTTCACGGATGACCACGTCTCCTCGGTGGCGTTGCCGAGAGCATCGATCTTTTCATCGAGAACCGCGCGCGCGTTGCGCAACTCGATCAAGGCGGCATCGACCGATGGTTTCATATCCGCGACCACGGCATCCTTTTTTGCCGTCCATTGCTCGATGGTGGCGTCGAGCGAAGTCTCCGCCGCGGCCATGCGTTCGCGAACAACGGCGCGTTGCGCGTAGGTGGCGTCGCGAGACTTTTCCCACGCTTCCACCAACGATGCGCGAATGTCTGTAACCGTTCCGTGGATACGTTCGCCGGCGGTCACGCGCGGCTCGATCGCGGACGGCGCGGGTGCCGAGCTGGGTGCTGATTGATCCGGCGGCGCGGCCACGGTGCGCTCCTTGCAACCGACAAGAAGCAGGGCGGCAAACGCCAGGGTGAGGAACCGGTTGGATGGGATTTTTTTCATGGCTGGGAAATTTCCGAGGGGAGCTGACATCTCATTCGCCAGTGCCATGCCAAAGGGACTGCGCACTTACAGGCGGCTGACGGCGAACGCGTTGCAGCGCCGCGAGCATAGCCGCCTTCCGCTCTTTGGGCAAATTGCACGCCGTGTATTCGCGCCCGGTTGCAATCTGCCGGAGCAGCCGCTCACGCCAGCGGCAATGTCACCCAGAAGGAAGCGCCATGGCCCGGCGAGGAACGGCAGTCGATGGTGCCACCCATCGCTTGAATCAGATCGCGCGCGATCGACAGCCCCAGGCCCGTGCTCGACTCACCCGCGGTGGGCCGTGCGCTGAGGCGTTTATAAGGTTTGAAAAGATCCTTCAGATCCGCGGCGGTGAGCCCCGGGCCTTGATCGTCCACGGTGACGCGCAAGAAATTCGGTGCTTGTTCATCCGGTGCCACCCTCACGATGACATGCGCGCCCGGCGGCGAGAACTTGATGGCGTTGGAAATAATATTGCCGAGCACCTGGCCCAAGCCGTGGAAATCCGCCGCCACCGGCGGCAGGCCATCGAGTTTGCTGAGACAGGTAAGCGTCTGTTTTTTCGCGTGAGCACTCGCGAGATTGATGCGCATCACATGCGTGAGCACTTCACCGAGGTCCACGGGCTCGACCTGCAGTTGATTCAATCGCGCTTCCGCGGCATCACGCTCGAGACGTTCCTGGATGAACTTCAGCAGACCGTTGCACGACTCCAGGATCGTATCCACGAGCTCGCCCCGGGGATCGTCGCCGCCCACGCCTTCATCGCGCAGCATGTAGGCGCTGAAACGGATCGAGGAAATGGGGTTCTTCAAATCGTGCGCGACCGCGCTCATCAGCTCGTTTTTCTGCAGAATGATGCGCTCCAGTTCGTCGCGTGTACGTTTGAGATCCACATGGGTGCGAACGCGTGCGAGCAACTCCGACGTGTTGAACGGCTTGTTGATGAAATCGACTGCGCCTTCTGTGAGCGCTTTCGCCGCGATTTCGGATTCGTTGGCCGCGGTGAGAAAGATCACCGGCAGATGAAACATGTGCGGATCCTTCTTGATGCGGCGGCACACTTCCAAGCCATCCATGCCGGGCATCATCAGGTCGAGCAGCACGAGATCCGGCAGGCGTGCCGACAGGCGCTCGAGCGCCGCTTCCCCACTGGTGGCAAAAAGAACCTCGTACCCCTTCCGGGAAAGGATCGAACCGACGAGTTGCACATTGCGCGGCAAATCGTCCACGACAAGGACGACGCCGCCATGACCGGTCGCAGTGCGAATCATGTTGTCGGTAAGCCTCCTGCCAGACGCTCAATCTCGGCCACTAGCGTTGGAAATTTCTTCATCGTTTTCTCCTGTGCATGGATGTCGATCGCCTCCACTTCCGCGAGCAGTTTCCGCGCGTAATCGCGCAGCGGCGTGCAATTCTCCCGCTCCGCTTCTTCGAGCAGCGTGCGCGCAAAGCCCTCCATTTCCCGGATGCCCATCGATTTTGAGAGCGTGGGCCAGTGGATCGTTTCGAAGGAGCGCAGGCGTGCCGTCAATTCGCGCCATGAACCTGGCTTGGGCGGAGGCGCCGGCTCCTCGTCGCCCAACGGCGATGCGGTCCCGCGCGTCCGCGGGATCGGCGGCAGGAGATCCTGCAAAGTGTCGTAAAGCGCGTCGCGTGTGATCGGCTTGCGCATGAAGCCGTCGAACAGTTGACGCGTCTCCGCTTCCTCCGTCGGAGAACTGGAGGCGCTGATCGCCACCACCGGAATCGTCGCAGACTCGGGATCTGCTTTGATGCGCTGGCGCGCAGTTTCGCCATCCATATCCGGCATGCGAAGATCCATGAAGATCAAGTCCGGCTGAAATCGTTTCGCCATCGCCACACCTTCTTCGCCCGCACTCGCGTAAAGCAGGCGGTGTTTGGTGCCTTCGAAAAATCCCTGCATGAGTTCGCGGTTGAGCGGCAGATCGTCCACCACGAGCAGCAGGCTCGGACGCACCCGGTCGAGGTCTTTCGATGTTTCGACGGGGCCTTCATCGTCGGGCATTTCCGAGGAGAGCGGCACGCGGGGAAACTCAAAGGAAAAAACCGAGCCCTTCCCCACCACGCTTTGCAGATGGAGTTTCCCGCCGAGCAATCCCGTCAACCGCCGCGTGATGCCCAACCCAAGCCCGGTGCCTGCGTAGGAATTTTCGGACGCGCGCACCTGACGGAACGGCTCGAAGATCAATTCGTGGTGTTCCGGCGCGATGCCGATGCCTGTATCCGCAATCTGGATATACAACGTGAGCGTGGTTTCGTCGTTTTCCGTGAGCCGACTCCACGCGCGTACCTTCACCGAACCTTGAGGCGTGAATTTCAGCGCGTTGCCCACGACATTAAAAAGGATTTGCCGCAGGCGCAGCGCGTCGAACGAGACCGAGGGCGGCACGCTCTCGTCCACATCGAAGGTCAGTTCGAGTCCGCGCTCCCCCGCCTGATGTTCGAAGATCGTTGCTATGTTTTTGAACACCGAGCGCAGCGACATCGGCTTGAAGCTGAGGTCGAGCCGCCCGGCCTCGATTTTCGACAGATCGAGGATGTCGTTGATCATCGCCAGCAGCGCTTTCCCGCTCGTGTTGATGGCATCCACATACTGCTGCTGCTTCGGTGTGGTCGCGATGCCTCGCAGCAAATCGGTGAACCCCAGCACCGCATTCATCGGCGTGCGGATTTCATGACTCATGTTGGCGAGAAACTCACTCTTCTCCCGGTCGGATTGTTCCGCTTGTTCCTTCGCGCGGAGCAATTCGGCTTCGCCCTTCAGGGCGATCAGCGCGCGGCGCATCAATGAAAACGAGTTCGCCCCGAGCACGAGCGCCATGCCGCCGGAGAGGACGATCATCAACGCCGTCGTCCACAGCTCGCGCCGCAGGATGTTCTCCCGATGCTCCAGCAACGCCGTTTCCTCGGCGTGAATCACGCGGACGAGTGCGTCGATCTCCGCCATCTGTCGCAAGCCGACCACGCCCACCTGCCGGTCTTCGCCGCCGCCGTGTTCCTCGACACTTCGACGCAAGGTCGTCAGCCGGGCCTCCACCAATCGCGACAACTGCAGGCTGCGTTCACGCTGCCGCGGACTGGTCTGCACGAGCTGCGCGAGTTCCGCGAGATGACTGCGCACCGCCGCCTCCGACGAAAAATAAGAGTCCCGATAAATCGACGCGCCGCTGATGAGGAAAGCGCGCTGGTCGAGCTCGGCATCTTTGATCAGCGAGGCCGCGCGACTCGTCGCCTCAAGCACGCGATACGTTTCATTGACCCACCTCAGTCGTTCATACGTGCGCCAGCCAGCGAGCGAGCCGGTGATGATCGACAACACCAGCAACAATGCGGCCACCGCCAGAATCCCGGCGTGCCAGTATCGGAGGATGGTCTTTTTCATGGAACGGCTCGGCCCCGCCGGCCACGGCACAGTACGCGCCGCACTACGCCGGTTCCACCTCATTGCCCGGCGTTAACGCTCGATCGTGTGGCGATCGCCTGCACGGGCGACGCGAAGGTTTGTCGATTACGCAAGCCGCGTGGAGCTCACACGGTTTCCGCACGTTGATTGACGCCTCGCGCAAACCAGCCGCCGGTGGCGACCTTCGACAGACGTTGATCCACATTGCCCGCGTGCCGCACCAGATCGCCAAAAATATCCGCGACGCGATCTTCACCGATCACTTTCGCGAACTGACGCGCAGTGCCGTAACCGGCAATCTGGTAATGCGCGACCCGCTGCGCATTCGCGATCAACGCGGCGTCGATCACATACGGATCGCCGTACTTGGCCACGGTTTCGCGCGCTTCACGAATGAGACCACGCATCGCTTCGCAGGTGACTCCCGTCGGCTCCACGTTGAGGTGCGTGCAAGCGTGCTCGAGCCAGCTGATGTTAGCATCCGTGAGTTCGACCATGTCAGAAAGCTCCTTGCGGAGTTCCTCGTCGGTCGCGCTTTCGAGCATGGTTGGCAGGATGCCGCGATATTGGGTCTCGGCGTTATGCAAATCCCGCGTTTGTTCAATCAACAGATCTTTGAGGGAATTGAGGGAAGTGGAGGCCATGAGCGTGAAAGGGTGACGTGGATGATTTTCAAGCCGCGGCAAATGCGCCGGCGGTTTCCCGCGGACGCGGACGGGCGGCCACGGCGTTGAGATTCAGTTCGAGTCCAATCCATTCGCGCGCCCAGGCGCGGAGGTAGTTCGCGATGTGATTCAAACCCAGGCGCGTCGCCGAACTCGCGAGCGACATGCAGTGCGTCTCCATATACCGCGCGGAGCGGCGCAGCGCGCCGATCACGGTCACCGGATCGGGCCGGCGACCGGCTGCATGTGCGGCATCGAGGAGAGCGACCCTCAAGAGCGGGTCTTCGGCAGCTTCGTCCGAAGAGACACGGATGCGCGCCCGACGCAGCGCATTTTCGAGGGGCTCGAAACCTGCGCAATTGATCTCGGCGATCACTCCGGCGAGCGAGGCCAGATCCTGCGACTCGAGTTGCATGGCCAGGCGGGCGACATCTTTTTCCAGAACAAGCGCGCTCGCATACAACGCACGCAGGTCATCTGCGATCAGTTTCAAAAGAGTGGTTTCGCGGGTCATGATAAGTTCGTTTTCAGGTTTAATAAGAAACAGCGGCGTTGCTTTCGCACCGCCTGTGCCAAGTCCTTTCCACCGCACCCCGTTCGTATTAATTATCTGAATACAAACGGCTTATTCTGCTAAAAAAACATCGCTGCATTCTTCCCTCCCACTGCGAGTGCATCTTGCACACCGCGCCTCCGAGCATCGGTTGCGTTTTGCAAGCAACCCTCGCGCGAGGACGCCCCGGCCCGGGCTTTTTGCGTCAGTGAGACGCCGCCGCGCGCATTGTGGCAGACTTCGTGCGAAGTTGTGCGAGCAATGACCTCACCCGTCTCTCCCGCCATTCGTCGTCGGCGCATCGCCATCATCGCGCTCGGCATCACCCTCGCCATCGTCTTCGTAGTCGGGACGCATCTGGGAGGCGGAGAGCGGTGGAAGACGCTCGTGGAAAATCTTTCTCAACCGCTGCTGCTCGCCTGCTTCGCCCTGCTCCCGCTCACCGGGTTTCCGCTCACCTTGCTGCTTCTCGCCATCGGTGCACGCTTCGGAATCATCAATGGTTTGTGGCTCACGGCTGCCGCGACCGCAGTCCACCTTTTCCTCAGCTACCCGATCGCGAAATGGGTGCGACGACCAGTGACCTCGCTCCTCGCCAAAGCGGGCTGGACATTGCCACAGCTCGACCGACGCACCGCCTGGCCGTTCTCTGTGTGGGTCGCCTTGGCCCCCGGCCTTTCGTACACGTTAAAGAACTACGCGGCGCCGCTCGCCGGCGCGTCCTTCACCGTTTACTTCGCGAGCTTTTTTCCGATCCACATGGCGACCTCGATGATCGGTTTGATGCTCGGCGGTGCGACCATGCATCTCTCGTGGTCGGTAGGCGCAGGCATCGCGCTGTACGCGTTGGTCGTCGCGCTCGTTACGCACTGGCTGGCAATCCGCTTGAAAGAACATCACCGCCAGCTCGCGAAAGAAAACGAAGCGCTCCCGCAGGAAATTCCCTCCACGCAGGCGTAAACGTGCCATTGTTTTCGCGGCGCCCCCCCTTCTGCATCGATGGTGTCACCCGCATATCCCCGGAAAAAGTGTCACGTAATACGTGACACTTTTCCACAGGCTTTTGGGCGATAGGGAGAACCGTGCCCGGATTTCTGCGGTTGATATGCGCGCGGGCGGGAAGCAATCAGGCGCGATCGGCGGCGGTGCCAGTGGACGCGTCGGTGGTTGCTCGCGTGAAGGCGGCTTCGTCACCCGCAGTTTTTTGCGCGGCCTCGGCGTCGGGCAGCAGACGAAGATCCGCGGCGACCGGCAGATGATCCGAGGCGATGCGCGTGAGATGATCTTCCAGGACTTTCACGCCGCATACTTCGAAATGCTGGGAAACAAAAATGTGATCGATACGACGCAGCGGCCAGCGAGCGGGAAACGTGCGCCGCGCGAGATGTCCCGGTGCGCAGGCTTGCACGTCGCGCATCATCGTCGCGAGGCGGCGATATTCGCGTGAACCCGGCGGGAAATTCATGTCTCCGCAAAGAATCACCGGATGCTCCGTGCCGATGCCGCCGAGCCATTCCGGCTCGAGCAGATGCGCGATCTGTGCGGCTTGCTCCGCCGAGCCCAAACCCAGGTGCGTGGAAACAAGTTGCACTTCGCGGCCGAGCCACGGCAGCGTCACCCACATCGCTTCGCGCGGTTCACCCCACGCGCGCCCACCGCGCGGCAACACCGCACGCCGGATCAAACGGATCGGCTGCCGCGACAACACGCCGTGACCATAACGTCCGCGTCCCGACGACACCGCGGGGCAAAAATACGCGTGCATCTTCAAACGCTCGGCGATCACCGCGAGTTGATCTTCGCCGCGCGAGCGTTCGTGACCGGAATCCAGTTCCTGCAACGCCACCACATCCGGATCGAGTCGTTCCAAAACGCGCGCGATGCGCGTCGGCGAAATCCGGCCATCCCCGCCGCGGCAGCTATGGACGTTATACGTGACGACGCGCAGCGAAATCGACTCCGGCTTCGGGCGACGCCGGCGATGGTGCAGGATCGCGCCCGTTTCCGAACGCCCCAACGCGCGCAACGCGGCGGCGCGCAATACCGAGGGACGGATGTAGTCGTGTGCGCTTTCCGGCAGCCACACATTGGCGGGCAACAAGGCAAAGCCTTGTGTCTCCTGCGGCGTCGGCCCTGCGTGCGAGCCGTTCTCGAGCGCAAACGTCCAGCACTCGCCTTTCGTACCCCAGCCGAGCACGACCAGATCGCCCGCGTGAGGATTATTGCAAAGATGCACGAGATCCGCCGCGACCTCCGCGCGCTGCTCCGGATCGAAAGGAAGTCCGTCGGGAACATCGGGCAGCACTTGCGTGCCGCCGGCGTGCATCCAGTCCACGCGACCATCTTCGCGGCGTATCAGAATTCCCCCTACACCTTCCGACAACAACGCGGCGGCGAGACGACGCCGGCCTCCTTCGCCGATGTCGCGTCCGAAATAAATATGCCCCACCGGTCCCAGCGCCGCGACGGCAAACTCCTGTCGCTCGAACACGTTCAGTTGAGCCTCCGCGCGATGGATGCGTTCACGCGCCGCCGAACGCGGGCCGCCCGCCAGGTGGCCCGCTGAAGGATGGCGTTGCGGACGCATTCGCGGTGCCGCTTTGACCGCATCCTGCGCCGGCCAGTGTTTGCGCACCAGACCTTCAAGCCCACCCGGCACGACATGCGCGAGCGATTTTGTCCGCACCTGTCCGTGATCGCTATAGATCCAGATTTCATAATCGCGTCGCGCCGAGCGTCGCGCTGCGCGGTGCAATTCACGAATCGCGTTGTCGATGCCTTTCAACGTCCAGTGCGCAAACGCCGAGTCGGGCCCGCGTCGGTGCGATTGCTCGTCGTAGCCGAGGAAATTCACGTGCACGATCGGCAGGCCGCGCGTCACATCCACGCGCGCACCGAGCGTCACGAGTTCGCGGAGACCCACACACACAAACACGCGCGCGAAGAGGAAAAAAACTTCCCGCTTCAGATTCCGGCTCTGCACAAACACGCCGTGAAACACATCGCGCAGTCCGATGATCATTTCCAGCAGGAGCAGCCCGACCAGTTTCACGAACACATCGAAATGCAGAAAGACGAACGTCAGCAGCGTCCGCATTTTTCCCGTTCGCCACATGTCGCCGAGGCCGATGCTCGCGCCGCAAAAATGGCTCTCCGCCTGATCCGCGCCTCCGGTGTAGATGTTGCTCCACGAGCTGCCGCCTTTGAGCAATCCCGTCGCTTGCGCGCCCACATCGGCTTCGATCCGCTTCGCCCAATCCGGGTGCATCATCATGCCGATTCCGCCGACGCGTTTATCGAGAAAACTAAACGCCGGCACCGCGCCGCGAACGCCATAAAACAGCTCTGCCTGCACCGCTGGCGTGCTCGACGGCATGCCGGGATAGAACGTGTGCATGTGGTAGCCGCGCTTCAGCAGATGTTTTAGAAACGGCATGCGTCCGCGAGCCATCGCGCGCTCCAACTGCCCGCGGCCGAGCCCGTCGATTTGAATCATCAACAGGCCATGCGCATGCGGCGCATCCCTGGTCGCGCGCAGGCCAAACCCGCGCATCGCCCATTCGTTTCGACTAAAGCGGCGACGCCACCGCCACCACGCGGCTTCCAGTCGTGCGAGCATGGCGCATCATCCGCTGGCCAGATGTGTGAGAGGCGACGTCATGGCTTTGACCGCCGCCCCGACCTTGTCGGCCACCAGTTGTGCCTCGACCGCGAGGCGCTCCCGCGTTCGTTCCCACAAGGAATGCTCTTCCGCGCGCGGATCTTCGCGTCGATGTGTTTCGCGAACTTCCTTATAAAAATCGAGTGCGCGGGCCGCCGTCACCCGACGGTCGAACTCCGCGGCGCGCAAAACGGCGGCCCGGCGCCACGCCTCGTTCTGCTCGCCCGACGCAACCGCTTCACGCAGCGCGCGGGCAAATTCCTCCTGGGATGCGTCCGACGCGAGCAGCCGTCCTTCGCGCTCGTCGCGCACCATCTCGCGGGCGCCGGGAGCATCGAGCGCGATCACCGAATTGCCCGCAGCCATCGCCTCGGCGAGCACCATGCCCTGCGTCTCACTGTGCGATGCAAACGCGAAGACATCCATCGCCGCATACGCATCGTGCAGCTTCTGCCCCGTGAGTTTTCCCGCGAAACACACGCGCGACGCCACGTCGCTGTCTGCGAAGATTTTTTCCATCGCCTCGCGCGACGGGCCTTCGCCCACCACAAGCAACCACGCGTCGCGCTCGTGCTTTAATGTCTGTGCGATCGCTTCCGCGAGATACGGGAGATTTTTCTCCGGAGCCAGCCGGCCCACATGACCGATCACGCGCGCCTCAGGCGGAAGTTTCCAGCGTCGGCGGCCGCGCACACGATTGCCGGACGCCAGAGCTTCCGTGTCGATGCCGGTCGGAACCACGCGGATGGGCGTCGTCACTCCGCGCGACACCAGCAGCGACGCGATGCTCTCGCTCGGTGCAATCACGCCGTGACAGCGATTCGCGAAACGCGTCGAGAGCTCGATGACAAATTCCTTCAATCGCGGCGAATCGAACGGCACGTAGTGCGTGTATTGCTCGTACAAAGTGTGATGCGTGAAGACCACCGGCGCACCCGTCACCGCCGCCACACGCAACGCCGTGTCGCCGAGCAGAAAGGGATGATGCGCGTGGATCAGGTCCGGCTTAAACGCAGCGATGTTATCCATCGTCTCCGCGCTCAGCGGAAGGCTCACTGAAAAATCGCTGCCGTTGAAATGCTGGAGCGCCGGCACGCGGATCACCGAGCGCTCGATGCGCGGAGGCGCCACGCCTTCGGGAAATTCAGGGGCCACCACACGCACGCGCTGACGGAGCCGGCGATAATCTTCGAGAAACGTCTGGACCGATTTCGCGACACCACCGACATGGGGAAGGAAGGTGTTAGTGAAGAAGCAGATTTTCATGGGAGTTTTCCTCCTTTCTCATTTCGCGTGCCAGCGACACCTCTGCGGCGTTTATCGAGGCAACCCAGTGTAACGCCTGTTCGCATGGTTGCGATTTGCAGGTCAAAAAAAAGTGCCCTTCCCGCGAAATGCATACCCGCTTCGCGGGGCTAGTTTGATCCCCCAGCAAACACGCACTCAGGTGGGGTGCGCACGCTCCACAAAAACATCGCGAGACGCGTACTCCTCACACGAGCCCTGCCCGATCGCAGACGATTCAGGCAGGGTAATGCTCCGCGTTGTCCGTGAGCTCTCCCGAACTCGCGGCATCGGCTGCGGCGGTTGCGGAGCAATCGCCTTACCCGGACAAACCGTGAATCTTCAGGTTTTCAACGCGCGCGCTTCGATCGTGTGCGTGACCATGCCGAGGCGTTTGCGTTTGCGATACAGCGTGGCGATGTCGATGCCGAGGATGCGCGCGGCTTGATCGAGACTATCCACCTTCGCGACGACGCGGCGGATGTGTTCTTCTTCCAGACGATCAATGGTGACAAAGTGTCCGGGGCGCACCGCGGAGTCCTCGCCTTTCGCGTGATATTCCTCGGGCAAATCCGCGAGTTGGATTTCATCGCCCGACGCGAGGATCACTGCGCGTTCGACGACATTACGCAGCTCGCGCAAATTTCCCGGCCACGCATAATCCGCGAGCGCGAGCGCTGCCTCGCGCGAAAACTTGAGCTTGGGCTGACCTTTCGCGGTCGCAAAAAAGCGAAGATAGTTTTCGAGCAGCACCGGCAGATCGCCAGGGCGGTCCACCAGCGCGGGCATCTCGACCGTGATGACTTTGAGACGATAATACAGATCTTCGCGAAAACGCCCCGCCGCGACTTCCTTGGCGAGATCGCGATTCGTCGCCGCGATGAGGCGCACATCCGCTTTTCGCGTGCGGGTGTCACCCACGCGTTCGTATTCGCGATCCTGCAACAGGCGCAGGAGCTTCGGTTGGATTTCCATCGGTACTTCGCCGATTTCATCGAGGAACAACGTGCCGCCTTCCGCTGCCGCGACCTTGCCCCACGTGTCTTTGAGTGCGCCCGTGAACGAGCCTTTCACATGGCCGAACAGCTCACTTTCGAGAAGTTCGCGCGAGAGGCTTGGACAGTTGATCGTGACGAAGGGTTTCTCCGCACGCGTGCTGCGTTCGTGTATCGCCCGGCCCAATACCGTTTTGCCGGTGCCGCTCGGTCCGAGCACGAGAACGGTCGCTTCCGAGGCCGCGGCGCGAAACGCCACGTCGAAGGCTTTCTTCATGCCGGGCTCGTTCGATTCGAGAAGCAACGCCGGCTGATTCGCCACACGACCTTCGAGGTCGCGCATCCGGGTTTGCAGGCGTCGTTGCTGTTCGATGCGCGCCAGCTTCTGTTTGATGTCTTCCGGAATAAACGGCTTCTGGATGTAATCGTGCGCGCCGCGCCGCATCGCCTCGACCGCCGCCTCGACCGAGGTCTGTGCCGTGAAAACGATCACCGGGATATCGATCCCCATCTCGGTCAGCTTCGGCAGGAAATCCAGGCCGCTCTCGGAGCCGAGCATCACATCCAGGAACATCGCTTCGATAGGCTCCTCCTCCAAAATGCGCTCAGCCTGCTTCGTGCTATTGGCGATAAAAGTCTCATGGCCCATCGCGCGCAGCGCGTAAGAGGTGGACTTCTGCACGCTCACTTGGTCGTCAACGATCAATATATTCATAGAAAGGATGTGGGTACTGCGCACGTTGACGCCAACTTCGTGCCGCGTATGCCCATCCACGGCAAATTGCATTAGGAAGAGCCTGCCCGCAGCTTACAACTTTTGTAAAATACTAAAATTGAACAGATTAAATTGGAAGCACCCGCGGACTTTTTTTACCGGGCTTTTGGTGGGCCGTCGGAGAGCCGACCGCGCACCTGCACCCTGCAACCATCTAGCGGGTTCGCAAATGCATTATGCATTTAGCCCGAGGGCCATTTTCGACGGACGCAAGGCGCGTCACATCAAGCTCATCGGATCGACGTCGAGCACCTGCACGACATCGTCGGGCCACGCGAATTCCGCCCGCAGCCGCGTGAGGTCGGCCACGACTTTGGTCACCTGCGACGTGAAATACCAAAGCTGCCACCGGTACTCGTCCTTGATCTTCTCGATCGGCGACGGCGACGGGCCGCGCAGCTCCACGCGATTGCCCAGTTCGGCTTCCACGCGACGCGCCCATTGCTCCGCGAAAAACTGAAGTTTCTCCGGATTAGGCCCGCGAAAACTATGATGGATGAGATGGCGGTACGGCGGATAACGAAACTGCTCGCGCATCTTCAATTCGCTCGCCGCGAAACCGGCGAAATCCGCGTGACGCGAAAACTGGATCGCCTCCGCCTCGGGCGTGAAGGTTTGCACGACCACCTCGCCCGCACGATCGCCGCGACCCGCGCGGCCCGCCACCTGCACGAGCAACTGAAACGTACGCTCGTTGGCGCGAAAATCCGGCACATGCATCGAGATGTCTGCGTCGATCAGACCGACCAGCGTCACGTTGGGAAAATCGAGTCCCTTGCCGATCATCTGCGTGCCGACCAGCACATCGATTTTACCCGCGCGGAAATCGCCGAGCACCTGGCGAAAACGATGCTTCTTCGACATCGTATCGGTATCCATTCTTTCAATACGCGCTCGCGGCACCACGCGGCGCACCGCCTCCTCCACGCGTTGCGTGCCGAGCCCGCGCCAGCGGATTTTCACCGAACGACACTTCGGGCACGCGAGTGGCGCAGGACGCTCCGCGGCGCATAGATGACAGCGCAGCATTTCGTCGGCGCGATGATACGTCATCGAGATGCTGCAATGTTCGCACTCTTCGACATGCCCGCATTCCGTGCACATCATCGACGAGGAATAACCGCGGCGATTGATAAACAATATCGTCTGCTCGCGGCGCTCGAAGCGCGCCTGCATCGCATTCACCAGCCGCCGCGAAAGCGTGGTCATGCCGCGCGAACGCATGATCTCGATGCGCATGTCCACGATGTCGATGTCGGGCAGTTTCCGCGCATCGACGCGCTGCGTCAATTGGAGCAACCGGTACTTGCCGGAGGAGGCATTGGCGAACGACTCGAGCGACGGCGTGGCCGAGCCGAGCAGGCAGAGCGCGCCCGCGAGTTTCGCGCGCATCACCGCCACATCGCGGCCGTGATAGCGTGGCGTTTCGTCCTGCTTGTACGCCGGCTCGTGTTCTTCATCGACCACGATGAGCCGGAGATTTTGCACCGGCGCAAAAATCGCCGAACGCGCGCCGACCACCACGCGTGCTTCGCCCGACGCGAGCGCGTGCCAGCCGTCGATGCGTTCGCCTTCGCTCAAATGACTGTGCCAGACGATCGTCTTTTGACCGGGTGCGATCGCTTCGAGCCGACCGCGCAAGCGCGAAACCGTTTGCGGCGTGAGCGCCACTTCGGGCACGAGAAACACCACGCCTCCGCCGGAAGCCAGCGCTTCGTGCACCGCGTGCAGATACACCTCGGTTTTCCCCGAGCCCGTCACACCGTGGAGCAGCGTCACGCCAAACGTATTTTCGCGCAGGCTTTTCACGAGCGCCTCGCCCGCGGAAACTTGTTGCGGATTCAGCACCGGCGGCAACGCCGCGACCTGCTCGCCCACAGCCCAGTCGTCCGCGTAAGCGACGCGCTCCACGCGCTTCGTTTCCTCGCGCACCACGCCGCGTTTCACGAGCGCCGCGGCGACGGCCGGTGTCATCCCCAGGCGACTCAACACCAGACTCTTTTTCTGCGGCTTAAACTGCTGCTCAAGAAACCGGTACAACTTCGCCTGCTGAGGGGCGCGACGCTCGAGTTTTTCCAACTCCTCCACCGGCAGCTTTTGCACCACGGCCAAGAGTTTCTCGACCTTCATGCCGGCTTCGTTGCGCACGGCGGCGGGCAACATGGTCTCGATAATCGTGTCGATTCCGCACGCGTAGTAGGCCGCCATCCAGCGCGCCAGACCGAGCAAATCGGGCGTGAGCGCGGGGAACGGCTGCACGAGCTGTGCGACGTTTTTTAGCTTTTCCAGAGGAAATCCCGTCGGTTCACCGATCTCGCCCACGATGCCCAGATGAAGGCGGTTCACGATCGGAATGCGCACGAGCGAGCCGATGCCGACAGCCTCGGTCAGAGCGGGCGGCACACGATAGTGGAGGAGCTTGTCAAAACCCGCGAGCGGGTGCACGCCGACGATCATGAGACCCGCCATGACGCCGCACGGTGAACCGCGATGCAAGGGGGAAGAGAGGAAAGGACGAAGGATGAATGCTGAATGCCGAAGGCCGAATGACGAAGGTCTGAGAAAATGATCGGTGGCCAATGACCGGCGGCCTGCCATTCGTCATTCGTCCTTCGGCATTCGGATTTCGGATTTCGGATTTCTCCCTTCCGGTTTCCCACATTGGTCACTGGTCATTGATCATTGGTCACTGGCCATTCGCGCCCTTCCCCCTTTCACCCTTCACCATTCCCCATTCACCCCTCCACCGCTTCCCCACCTTCTTGACAGAGCCGGGCGCTGACCCGAACTTCCTCGCTGTGACCAACGAAGCCGCCCGCGAAAAATTCCAGACTTACCTCGCCCAAAAAGGTCTTCGCGTGACCGGACAACGTCTGGCCATCTTCGAAGCCGCTTTTGCCCAGAAGGAGCATTTCACCGCGGAAGAGTTGCTCGATCATGCCCGCGCGATCGACGACTCCGTTTCACGCGCCACCGTGTATCGCACGCTTCCGATCATGACCGAGGCCTCGCTCGTCCGCGAAGTCGATATCGGCAAAAACCTGAAGTACTACCTGCCCAACGCCGACAACAACACGCAGGTCGCGCAGGTGATCTGTATGGATTGCGACAAGATTTTCGAAATCGCCGCTCCTTTCATGGAGTGGTACGGCGCGACGGTTTCGTCGAAACTCGGCCTGACGCCCGTCTCCCAACGTCTTCAAGTCAGCGCGCAGTGCACCACGCTCCGGCTGACCGGCGCGTGCAAAAACCGACCCTGAGTCCGGCCTGGCATGGGCAAGCACTCCGATCCCGCCTTCGAGATTTCCTTCTTCGAATCGGTTCTCCGCCACGATCCCCGCGCTCCCGAGGTGATCGAGATCCTCGGTGGTCTCTACACTCGCGTCGGCCGCATCGCTGACGGTCTTCGCATGGATCGCAAACTCGTGCAGATCCTCCCCAAGAACGCGACAGCGCACTACAATCTCGCGTGCAGTCTCGCACTCTCGAAGCGCAAAGCCGCGGCCCTGAAATCGCTCCACGATGCAGTCGATCTCGGCTACGATGATTTCGCGTGGATGTCGCAGGACCCCGACCTGGAAGGACTCAAAAACGACCCGCAGTTTAAAGCCATCCTGGCGCGCTTGAATCCAGAAAGCTGAGCAAGGGGGTAAGGTGTAAGAGGTGTAGAGGTGTAAGGTGTAAGAGGCCGGCAGTACCGAGTCGTTTGCGCTGCACCCTTTCACCCACCGTTCACTCTTCGTCCGTCTTCCTGCTTTCAACGTAAACGTCCAACGTCAACCGGCGCGCCGCGCCCTCCTTGATCCACATCATGCGCGCCGGAGTTTCCGCAACGCGGGGTTGCCAGCCTCCGCTCACTCATCATTGGTCACTGTTCCTTTTTCCATCATGCCAGTCCTCGACTACGAGCCGCACGTCCTCGCTCCGCGCGCCAAGGCCCCCGCCCTCACGCCGATCCAGGAGGAAATCCTCGCCCTCAAACGCGAACGCAACGCCGTCATCCTCGCGCACAACTATCAGGTCGAGGCCATTCAGCAGGTCGCCGATTATGTCGGCGATTCCCTCGGGCTCGCTTATCAGGCACAGGCGTCGCAGGCCGATGTGATTCTTTTTTGCGGCGTCCATTTCATGGCCGAAACCGCCAAGATCGTGAACCCCTCGCGCACGGTCCTCCTGCCTGATCTCAACGCCGGTTGCTCACTCTCCGATTCCTGCCCCGCCGAGCGCCTCGCCGCTTACAAGGCCGCGAATCCCAACGTGTACGTCGTTGCCTACATCAATTGCTCGGCCGCCGTGAAAGCGTTGTGCGATGTGATCTGCACCAGCGGCAACGCCGTCAAAATCGTCAACCAGATCCCCGCCGACCGCGAAATCCTCTTTGTCCCCGACCAAAACCTCGGCCAATGGGTCGCGCAGAAAACCGGCCGACAGATGCGCCTCTGGCCCGGCAGTTGTTACGCGCATGTGCAGTTCACGGTGAAAGCGCTGGAGAAAGTGCGCGCCCAATTTCCCGGCGCACCCGTCGTCGCTCACCCCGAGTGCGTGCAAGCCGTGCGCGACCTCGCGGATGAAGTTTGCTCGACGGAACTCATGGTGAAGTTCGCGCGCGAAACACCCGCGAAAGAAATCATCGTGGTCACCGAAAGCGGCATGCTTCACCGCCTGCAACGCGAGGTGCCCGACAAGACATTCATCGCCGGTCCCACCGATTCGTGCGCCTGCAACGATTGCCGCTTCATGAAAATGAACACGATCGAGAAGGTGCGCGACGCGCTCAAAACCATGAGCCCGCAAATCGAAATCCCCGAAGCGATCCGCGCCGCCGCCCTCACCCCGCTCCAACGCATGCTCGATTGGAGTAAACGCTGAAAAACAGACTGCCCGCCGCTGGTCGCCGACCAGCGCGAGGCGGGATGAAAGGCGATAGGCGATAGGCTATGGGCTATGGGCTATGGGCTATGGGCTATGGGCTACAACCACCCCGGCCATCATACGCGCAACCATCCGCCATTGGTCATTGGTCATTGGTCATTAGTCATTAGTCATTGGTCCGCCGGCCCTCGACTTCGGCATTCGGCCTTCCGATTTCGGATTTCAGACTTCTCCCTGGGCGTTGGACGTTCAGCGTTGAGTGTTGGACGTTCCTTGGCGCCGCCGCGGCGCCAGAGCAGGGCCATTCGGCCCTAGCGCACCAGGGTCCAATAACCGGCCATCGTCCCTACCGCAGGCGGTCGCGTTCCGCTAAACTCGGCGCATGGATTTCCATCGCGCCCCCACCCTTCGCTCGTCGCGGCGACTCTCGCGCAAGCGCGGCATCTCGCTCGTCGAGGTGATGATCGCCGCCACGATTTTCACCGTCCTCTCGATGTCGGCCACCGCCATGTTTCTTCAAAATCAGCGGGCCTCCATCGCCATCCGTTACCGTACCCAAGTAACGAATACAGCCCTCAACATCCTCGAGCAGCTCCGTCTTAAAAACTATACCGATCTCGAGACCCTCCACCGCGCCGCCGTCGCGGCTCCCACCACGGAGCATACTACACTGGTCCTCATCGCTGACCCCGCGTACGTGCCGCCCACGCCCAATCCTTACGCCGATAAAAATTTTCCCGACGGACTCCGCCCCGTGGAGCTCAAACTCAACGTCGTCGATGGCGACGTCATCAATACGACGCACACACCCGTCAATGTGCCGATGGAAGCCGACGCCAATGCCCCGGAGCTTCCTACCCGCTACTGGCTCACGCTTCGATATAACGACCAGCGAGACCCCGACCCCGAACTCGGCGGCATCGTGCAAGCCATGGAAGTCGCCCTCGTTTTCCAGTGGCGCATGCCCCAGCGCACCGAATGGCAGGAGGGCACCGTCCGCCTCGCCGTCGTCAACCCGCAAGCCCTCAAGACCGTCGCCAAGCCATGAAAACCCGTCGCCCCCTCTGCTCTCCCACCACGCGCAAACGCGGTTACACGCTCACCGAAATCATCATCGCGAGCAGCATCAGCGTCGCCATCGGCGGCGCCGCCATGTGGTTCCTCGTCGAGGGTTCCCGCTCCTCCGTCAAAGCCACCAACACGAGCATCACCGACCTTTCTCAGTGGAGCATCTTCACGGCGATCTCGGTCGATTCGAAGACCGCCAACGGCATGGCGGTATACAAGGCCTTCACAAAAGATGACATGAAGGACTCCACCCTGCGCCTCAACAACGACGGGCGCGGCAATGTCCTCATCCTCACCCGCGGTCGCGCCGAAGCCGGCTCCACCACCACCTCGTACCGCCAGATCACCGGCTACGTTTTCACCCCGTCCACCAAAACCCTCCGCAAGTTCGTGTACGAAGTGCCAGCCTCCGAGCGGGGCGATCCTGCCACCGGTGTGCGCCCGAAAACCCTCGAGGAGATCCTCGTCGATAACTTCGACCACTTCCATTTCCGCCCCGTCGCCGATAACCTGCTTCCCACCGAATCCGGCACCGGCGTCTTCCTCGTCCGCGAGCGCGGCCATTCCGGCATCCTCACCGTCGAATCCGTCCAAGGCGACGGCAACAAACGCGCCGTGAGCAAAAAGCTCATCGACGCCTCCTTCTTCATCCGCGGCTGATCCACCCTCCTCCTTCGCTCCATGAAAACCAATTCCCAAGGCTCCATCCTCGCCGGCGTGATGATGTCCACGCTGCTCGTCGCCATCGTGGCCGCCTCCGTGATGAGTCTCCTCAACACCCAGCGCCGCATCAATGTGCAGCGCGAGCTCCAGCTCCAGGCCAATGCCGCCGCCGAGACCGCCCTCGATTACGTGTATTCGTTTATCATTAACGACATCGAGCGACACACCCTCGCCAACTCCAGCCACGTGCCCGCCACCGGCTACAAAAGCTTCGATTTCACCGACCTCCCCGACGTCAAAAAATTCCTCCTCGGCACCGTCACTCTACCCGCCGGCGAAGAAGGTGAGCCGGGGACCCTCACGCTCGAAGACCTCGACGTCCGCGTCCTCGCGCCCGGCCAGCAGAAACGCTACCGCGTCGATGGCAACGATCCCGCCAACGCCCAGGACCCCAACAAGGACCAATGGGTCAACGAAAGTCTCGTGCCCATCGTCGCCAAAGTCACCGCGCGCCATGGAAAACAACACTACACCGCGTACGTCCACAAGGGCATCTCCACGCGCGAAATCGCCCTCTTCCAGTACTCCATTTTCTTCCAAGGCCAGCTCCACCTCCACCGCGGTTTCCGCCCCATGGGCGGCGTCCACGCCAACGGCAATCTCTTCCTCAACGCCCACAACGGCGATACCGCCATCTACAACGGTGCCGTCACCACCGCCTCGAATTTTTATCGCGGCTCGACCTTCGATTCCGGTGGCAGCGGTGCCGACGCCTTTGGCTACACCCCCGTCGACAAGGACGGCAAACTCGACTTCTCAATGGGCGGCGTAAAACCCGTTGCCACCGGCGGAGCGGGACAAATCACGATCTATACCGAATCGTCGGGATCGACCCATAAATACCAGGCCCTCGCCGGCGACTTGGATAGCCGCAAAGCCACGTGGAAAGACGACGCCACCAAACTGTTCAAAAGCCATCTCGAAGACCGCGCCCACCTCGTGCCCGAACTCACTCCCGTCGGCTCCGAAGGTTACCGTCAGGACGTGAAAGCCACGAAAGATGTTAACGAGTTCAACAACGCTCCCTACGCGCTGATCGAACCGAATCTTCCCGTCGGTCACGAATCACACAAAGACTCGCTTGAAAACTCCCTGCAGGCGAAGGCGAGTTTGATCTTCATTGTAGAACACAATGACCAAGTCGACCCCGCCAGCCTGCGCACAACCACCGGCGGCAGTATCGATAGCGCTCATATCCCCGGACGCGCCAATCCCAAGACCGACTACCTGATCGACACGGACGACGACAATAACTACGGCGGTGCGGAACCTCGCGTCGCCAACCCTTGGCAAACATTCATCGTCCGTGCCTATAAAGTCTCCCCCAACTGGGACCGTAGCCTTGGCACCGACATCCATGGCGTAGATTCGAGCGGCAATCCGTATTTAACAGCAGTACCGCTTCCCTCCGGCGTCATCGGCGCCGCCACCCACCACAATGGAACATCGTGGCAAGGATCCGACATCCGCCGGGTGACGAAAGATGGTGTCTTTGAAGACTTCACGATCGCCTTGGATCGCGCGTCCAGCAGCGCCTACCGCAATACGGGCGTCGCGCCTGAAAAACACATCGAACTGATCCCAGCGATCTCCTCCGATTCTACGAATCGAGGTCTTATTAACCACGCCGACCAGCAAGTGAAGGTGACCTCTGGGCTCTTCGACTCTCGCCTCGGCCGTCCGGTCGTCCTCCTGACCATCGATCTAGCGAAACTCAAACACGTCCTGGAAGCTCCGATCGGATCGCTGAGCGGGGCTGACCGTGCGTTCCGCGATGCGTTTGATCCCACCGAAAACGTCGGCTCGATGGCCGCTCCCCGCAAACGCTGGAACGGCCTCGTATATGTGGAATTTCCCACCTCCCTCGTTCTACAAAATGCGAGTGGAGCAGCCACCAACGTCCTGCCTGTCACCGGCGAAGGAACTACCGGCGCCAGCCGACGCTTCGCCTATGGCAGCAAAGAAACGCGCCACCCCGATCGTTGGTTCCTCCACGATCATGAAAGTCGCGGCGCGCGCGCCGATAGCCTCGCCAAAGGCATCGTCCCCCTCGCTCCAGAGCTGCGCGACTATCCCGACTCCAATCATCAAACCAACACAACCGGCACCAAGATTTCATCGTCCAACTACGGTGCGACCTCGACCATCCTCAACGAACGCTACGCCATCCCGGCACTTCAGTTGATCAACGGCCGTGAACTCCCGCACCCGAACACGAGCGATCCGCAGGAAGGTTTCACCATCGCCACCAACGCGCCCTTGTATTTGGTCGGTAACTACAACGCCGACGGCGACTACAACACGGGCACGCTCATCACCAGCACCTCGCCCGATTCCTATTCGGTCAAAGATCCCAACATCACCGAAATCCCCGCCGCCATCTTCTGCGACACCTTCACCATCCTTTCCAATGGCTGGGGAGAAACTCCCTCAGGAGTCACCCTCAGCAATCGCAATCGCAGTTTCTATGGCGCTAACAGAGCGTCCGTGGTGAGTAATACCGAGCCAGGTCGAGTCCTTGGACCTCCCGGTCGTCCCGTTCGCGAACGCGCAGCGTTCAATCACGCAACCGCGAAGAAACCCGACGGCTCAGCAGTTTCCTTCCCCAAAACAGAGAGATATGTGGAGATCTCCGCCTGCATCGCCACGGGGGAATATCCCATCTTCGAATTCTTCACGCATGCACTCGAAAACTGGGCCGGTACCGGCGCGCCGACTCCCATCATCATCAAGGGCTCCATGGTCGGCATGTATCACTCCGAGATTCAGCACATCAAACAGGCCTACGGACGCAACACAGGCACCGACATCCAAGTTTACTGGGAGCAACACGGCGCCAACGCGTTCGTCTCCTCACGATACCACCGCATGTTGTACAACGGCGATTTCCCGCCCGGCACGCCCATGGCGTATGTGACCGCCCCGCGCGAATTCCGCCTGCTCCGCCAGGGTGATGCCGACGACGATGCGTTGATCACCAACGCCGGCTTTTAAGAAGAGTGAAAAGTGAAGGGTGAAGGGTGAGAAAGAGGCGAAGGGCGATGGGCCAAGGGTGAGGGGTTAAAAACCCTCATCCCGGCCGACCGTCGCTCAGTCGTGATCGCAGCCTCCTGCGCGTTACCTCTCCGCCCCTTCCGCCCTTGGCCATTGGCCACTCGTCATTCGTCATTCGGCCTTCGGATTTTCCCCACTGGTCACTGATCATTGGTCACTAGCCCTTCTGCCTTCGGACTTCAGATTTCGGCATTCGGCCTTCCCCCCTTCACTCTTCTTTCAGCCACGCAAACAACGCGGCCGCCGCGCGGCCGCGATGGCTGATGCGGTTTTTTTCCTCCTCCGCCATTTCGGCCAGGCTGCGCGTTTCGCCCGCCGGCACAAACAAGGGATCGTAACCAAAGCCCGCCCCGCCGCGCGGTTCGAGCGACAGCGCCCCTTCGCAACGTCCTTCAAACACCTGCTCCACTCCGCCCGGACCGCGCAGCACCAGCACGCACACAAAATGCGCCGAGCGTAGTGGTTCTCCGGATACAGGATCGTCGCCAGCGGGCACGCCGCGCATCGCTTCGACCAGTTTGCGGAGATTCGCTGCGCTGTCGCCCTGCGGACCCGCGTAGTAAGCCGACTCCACGCCCGGCGCGCCACCGAGCGCGTCCACGCACAAACCGCTGTCATCGGCCAGCACCCACGCATCCGGCGGCAGCACCGCCTGCAATGCCCGCGCCTTTTTGCCCGCATTGCCGATAAACGTCCCCGTGTCTTCAACCACCGGCGGCATCCCTCCGACCGCCTTGGCCGAGACAAACGTGATCTCCCGCCCGCCCGCCTTCACCGCCGCATCGGCCAGCGCCTGAAATTCCTGCACCTTGTGAGCATTTCCGGAAGCCAGATAAATTTTCATGGAGAAGAGAGAAGTGGGCTAGGGGCTAGGAAAATCCGAAATCCGAATGCCGAATGACGAATGGCGAATGGCGAATGAAGAATGGCGGAAGGGCGCCTCGGATGGTTTCCCCATCGCCCATAGCCCATAGCCCATCGCCCATAGCCCCTCGCCCTCCGTCTTCGTCATTCGTCATTCGGATTTCGGATTTCAGCATTCGCCCTCCCCTCGCCCTTCGTCTCGATCTGCAGCTTCGCGGGGTACACCACGCGGCCGCGCATCAACTGGTCATCGCCAAACGACGCGTGCCGCACATCGGTGAGCCGCACCGCCTGCGCGAGTTTTTCCGAACGCAGTCCCGACAGCATCGCCTTCGCACGTTCGTCGCCCAGCAGCACCGGCGCGCGGTACATAAAATAATAGTCCAGCTCCCGCTCATAAAGAAACGCGCTCAACAACGCCGCGCCGCCCTCCAGATACACGCCGGTGATGTTTTCCTCGACGCACTTTTTGCGAAAATCTGCGAGCGGCACGCTGCGAGTCGGCGTCGTCATCTCCCACACACGCACGCCTTGATCGCGCAGCTTGCGGATGTAGCCGCTGCCTCCGTGCGACGTGGTCACGACAATCGTCCGCTCGCGAAACTCGTCGGTGTACACGCGCGGCAGCGTGCGTTCCGAGGCTGTGCGTAGTGCTCCGTCGAATACAATGCGCCACGGCGACCACTCCTCCGCGCCGGGGATGCGCGCGGTGAGTCGGGGGTTGTCCTTGATCAGCGTGCCCGCACCCACCGCGATGGCTGGAAACAACCGGCGCCAGCGCATCACGTCTTCGCGTGCCGCCTCTCCGGTGATCCATTTCGATTCGCTCGTGCGTGTGGCGATCTTGCCATCGAGCGTCGTCGCGGATTTGGCCGCGATGAGCGGTGTGCGCCGCACGATCCAGTGGTTGAAAATCAAATTCAGGTCCTCGCACTCCGCGGCGCGCACACCCGTCACCACCTCGATGCCCGCTTCGCGCAGCACCGCAAAACCGCGGCCTGCGTGGGCTTCGTTGGGATCGGTCGCACCGACCACCACGCGCGAAATGCCCGCCTCGCGAATCGCGTCGCAACACGCACCCGTGCGTCCGTGCGTCGAACAGGGCTCGAGCGTCACATACAAGGTCGCGCCGGGTTTCGGTTTGCGACCGAGCGACGCCAGTGCCGCGCGCTCCGCGTGAGGACCGCCGTCGCGCGCATGAAAACCCTCCGCCACGATTGCGCCGTCCTCCACGATGACTGCGCCCACCATGGGATTCGGATGCGTCTCGCCCCACGCCCGCCGCGCCAGCTCGAGCGCGCGATCCATGAAGCGCTCGTCCATGCCGGGAGCGCCGGCGTCCCCGGCGACACCACTCACCACCACTGAGCGTGGAGCGTTCTGCGTTGAACGTTCCGCGTTGCCCGCACCGACGCTCTCCGCGGTTGGACGTTGGAGGTTGGACGTTGAGGGTTGGACGTTCGGCGCGGCCGCGCCGGCGTTATCCTTTTTCGGTCGAGCACTCATGATCAGGCGCGCACGAAGGGATTGCCCCGCTTTTCCACGCCAACCGTCGTTGCCGGGCCGTGACCGGGATACAACCGCGTGTCATCGGGCAGAGTGTAGATCTTTTCGCGTATCGATTTTTCCAATACAGAAAAATCTCCGCCTTCGAAATCCGTGCGCCCCACGCTGCCCGCAAAAATCGCGTCGCCGGAAAACGCCACGGCCTCCGACGCCAAATAAAACAACACGCTGCCCGGACAATGCCCCGGCACCGCGCGCACCTCCACGTTTTGGCCGAGGATCTGGCGCGTGTCGCCGTCCGTAAACCAGCCGTCCGGATGCACGGGTTGCAGGCCGAGCTCAAAGCCCAGTCGCGCTTCCACGGTCGCGGGCGATGCCATCATCGCGCGGTCGGCCTCGTGCGCGATGCACCTGACGCCCGTCGCTGCGAGCACTTCATCGACACCCTGGATGTGGTCAAAATGTCCATGTGTGAGCCAGAGCTCGACCAAGCGGCAGCCCTCGCGATCGAGGATCGATTTCACTGCGGGCCACACCCCCTGCGGCGCATCGATGAGCAAAGCCTCGCCGCGCTCGGGCGCGGTGAGCACATAGGCATTGGTCTGGATGGGCCCGGCGGGCAGCACGTGGATTTTCATCGCCCGCCCAATCCACGCGCTTTCCCCCACCGCGCAAGAGAGAAGGGAATGAAGAGTGAAGAGTGAAAGGTGAAGGGTGAAAAAATCCGAAGGCCGAATGACGAAGGCTCGAATGCCGATTGGTCACTCCCCCTTCGTCATTGGTCACTGGTCATTCGGCATTCGGCATTCGGATTTCGGATTTCCCATTTCGTCCTTCGCCGCCGCCGCTCATTTCCCGCTTTCCTCGTCGCGCGCGGACCGCTACCTCATCTCCTTTTATGTCGACTCTCAAATTCGCCGTTCTTCCCGGAGACTACATCGGGCCCGAGGTCATGACCGAGGCCCTGCGCGTGCTCGAACACGTCGCGAAAAAGGAAAATCTCACGCTCTCCTACCAGCTCGCCGACGTCGGCGGCGCGGGTATCGACAATCACGGCAAAGCCCTTCCCGACTCCACTCTCGCCGTCTGCCAGCAAGCCGACGCGATTCTCTTCGGCTCCGTCGGCGGTCCGAAATGGGAAAATCTCCCGCCCAAAGAACAGCCCGAGCGCGCCGCGCTCCTGCCGCTGCGCAAGGCCTTCAATCTTTTCGCCAACATCCGTCCCGGCCTCCTCTACAAAGACCTGTCCGATGCCTCGCCGCTCAAGTCCGAGCGCATTCCCAACGGCATCGACATCGTCTGTATCCGTGAGCTCACCGGCGGCATTTATTTCGGCCAGCCCAAGGCCACCACCACGCTCCCCAACGGCGAACTCCAAGCCGTGGACACGATGGTTTACAAGACCTCCGAGATCGAGCGCATCGCCGAGGTCGCCGCCGTCACCGCGCGTTCCCGCGGCAAAAAAGTTTGCTCGGTCGACAAGGCCAACGTGCTCGAAACCTCCGTCCTCTGGCGCAAGACCGTCGTCGATTATTTCGCGAAAAACCATCCCGACATCGCGCTCTCGCACATGTACGTGGACAACGCCGCCATGCAGCTCGCGCGCGATCCCAACCAGTTCGACGTGCTCTTCACCGAAAACATGTTTGGCGACATCCTCTCCGACGAGATGGCGGTCATCTGCGGCTCGCTCGGCATGATGAGCAGCGCCTCGCTCGGCACGGGAAAAAATTCGCACGGCAAACCGTTCGGTTTGTTCGAACCCGCCGGCGGCACCGCGCCCGACATCGCCGGCAAAGGCGTTGCCAATCCCTGTGCGCAAATCCTCTCCGCCGCGCTCATGCTTCGCTACAGCTTCGGCCTCGACGCCGTCGCCACGAAGATCGAAGCCGCCGTCCGCAAGACGGTCACGGTGGACCTCATCCGCACCGGCGACATCGCCTTCGGCAAACCCGCCGTCGGCACCCAAGCCATGGCCGACGCGATCATCGCGAATCTCTGATTCGCGAAAGTGCGAAGGGTGAACGGTGAAGAGTGAAAATCAGAATGACGACGGCCCGGCGGATATCCGCGAGCGGTCGTTTTCGTTCGCGCTCCGCATCGTGAAGCTCTGTCAGTCACTGGATGCCGATCCCGGTGTCCAGCGCACGCTTGCCCGCCAGCTTCTTCGCTCGGGCACCTCGATCGGTGCCAACATCGAAGAAGCTCACGGCAGCCAGAGCAAAGCCGACTTCGCATCCAAAATGGCCATCGCCTGCAAGGAAGCTCGCGAAACACATTATTGGCTCCGCCTCCTGGCCGCAGCCGGCATCGTACCCGAGAAGCGCTTGCACGAATTACTCGACGAGTCCGATCAGCTCATCGCCATCCTCACCACCATCGTGAAGAAGTGCCGCCAGGTTTCCTGACTTTTCACCCTTCACCCCTCCCCTCTTCCCTCTTCCTCATGACTTCTGCTCAAGTCCGCCAGAGCTTCCTCGATTTCTTCGCCTCGCAGGGCCACACGATCGTCCCGTCGTCGTCCTTGCTGCCGGATTCGCCCGGACTGCTCTTCACCAACGCCGGCATGAACCAGTTCGTGCCTATCTTCCTCGGCGATCGCGCGCCCGATGTCTCCTCATGGGCCGGCGTGCGCCCCGCCAAGGACACCCGCGCGGCCGACACGCAGAAGTGCATCCGCGCCGGCGGCAAACACAACGACCTCGAAGACGTCGGGTACGATACCTACCACCACACGATGTTCGAGATGCTGGGGAACTGGTCCTTCGGCGATTACTTCAAAAAGGAATCGCTCACTTGGGGCTGGGAACTGCTCACCAAAGTCTGGGGCATCCCCGCCAAACGCCTCTTCGCCACCGTGTACGCACCCAAGCCCGGCGACCCGTCCGAGTTTGACCACGAGGCCAACGCCATCTGGACCGAGATCTTCAAAAAAGAAGGCCTCGATCCCGCCATCCACATCGTCCACGGCAACCGCAAGGACAACTTCTGGCAGATGGGCGACACCGGCCCCTGCGGCCCTTGCTCGGAGATTCATTTCAATCTCAACGAGAGCGACGACGAAGCCGCCGGACGCGTTCTCGTGAACTCCTCCAGCCCGCGCTGCATCGAGATCTGGAATCACGTTTTCATCCAGTTCAACGCCAACGCCGACGGCACCTTCTCGCCGCTCGCCGCCAAACACGTCGACACCGGCATGGGCTTCGAACGCGTCGCCGGCATCATGGCCACGACGAAAAATTTCACCGACTTCTCCGCCGAACCGTCGAACTACACGGCCGACGTCTTCACGCCGCTCTTCAAGAAAGTCGCCGAGCTCTCCGGCAAAACCTACACCGGCACCGTCCCCACCAAACGCGAAGGCCTCGGCGAACAGGAGAACATCGACATCGCCTTCCGCGTCCTCGCCGACCACGCCCGCACCATCAGCTGCGCGATCGCCGACGGCATCATGCCCGGCAACGACGGTCGTAATTACGTCATCCGCCGCATCCTCCGCCGCGGCATTTTGTACGGCAAGAAACTCGGCCTCCAAACCGGCTTCTTCGAACAACTCGTCACACCCGTCGTTGAATCGCTCGGCGATGTTTTCCCCGAGTTGAAACAACAACAGGACATCATTCGCCGCGTCATTCGCGCCGAAGAAGAATCCTTCGGCCGCACACTGGATCGCGGGCTGGCCGTCTTCAATAAGTCCTATGAGACCCATAAGTCCCATAAGACCCATTCCGCCATCCCTGGAGCGGTCGCCTTCGAGCTCTACGACACTTTCGGTTTCCCGCTCGACATGACGCAACTGCTCGCGACCGAGCGCGGGCTCACCGTCGATACCGCCGAGTTCGAACGGCTCATGGAAGCCCAGCGTGAACGGGCCCGCGCCGCTCAGAAAAAAGAAATCATCGTCGCCGCGACCGAAGGCGCCGAATCCGCCGCGTACGAAGCTTCGCTCTTCACCGGCTACACGATCGACACCGACAAACCCGTCGATGCGATCCTCACCGATGTCGTCAAAAACGGAAAAGACACCTTCCTCGTTTTCGATCGCACCCCCTTCTACGCCGAGATGGGCGGACAGGCGGGCGACACCGGCACCGCCACTGTCGCGGGCCAGAGTATCCAGATCGTGGATACCATCAAAGACAAGTCCGGCCGCCACCTCCACAAACTCGCCGCCGACTCCGCCTTAAACTTCTCCACTTCCACTTCAACCGGCGCGACGGCGCACCTCGCCGTCGACGCCTCCCACCGCCGCGCGATCAGCCGTCACCACTCCGCTGCGCACTTGATTCACTGGGCTCTCCGGCTCGTCCTCGGCACGCACGTCCGCCAGGCCGGCACGTCGAAGACGCCCGAGCGCATGCGTTTCGATTTCTCGCATTTCGAAGCCATGACGCCCGCGCAGCTCCGCGAGGTCGAACAGCTCGTCAACGAGAAGGTCCTCGATAACGCCCGGGTCGACACCTACGAAACCGAGTTCGACAAAAAGCCCGAAGGCACCCTCGCCTTCTTCGGCGAAAAATACGGCAAGCTCGTCCGCGTCGTCGATATCGGCGGCTACAGCCGCGAGCTCTGTGGCGGCACACACGTCGCCACGACTGGCGAAATCGGGATCATCAAGATCGTCTCCGAAGCCGCTGTCGCCGCCGGCACGCGCCGCATCGAAGCCGTCGCCGGCCAGGCGGCGCTCGATTACATCGCTCAGCGCGAAACGATCCTCACCTCGCTCAGCGCCCAGCTCGCCACCGCGCCGCACGATGCAGTCAAGAAACTCGATCTCTTCCTCGCACAAAAGGCCGAGGTCGAAAAGAAGTTGAAGGCCTTCGAGCAAAAAGCCTCCGCGGGTCTCGCCGACGATCTCGTCGCGAAAGCGGTCGAGCGCGACGGCCTGAAGTTCGTCACCGCCGTCGTCTCCGTCGAAACGCCCGACGCTCTCCGTGCCCTCGGCAGCCAGGTCATCGCCAAACTCGGCGAAGGCGTGGTCCAGCTCGGCGCCGCCATCGGCGAAAAAGCCAGCGTTGTCGCCTTCGCGTCTCCCGCCGCGATCAAAGCGGGGCATCAAGCCGGCAAACTTGTCTCCGAACTCTCCGCCAAACTCGGCGGCAAAGGCGGCGGCAAACCCGACTTCGCCATGGGCGGCGGCAAGGACACCGCGGCGCTCACCCAAGTCCTGAAATAGTCCTTGTAGGGCTCGCGCTTGCGCGACGCCCTTCTTTTTTGAATCGCCACGGGCGAAGCCGCCATGCGTGCGCTTCAGCCATTCATCCGGTTGCAACCGCCCGGAATCCAACGCAGTATTTTCCGCGGCTTTCCATCCGGCGCAGAACGTTCACTTTTCACCACGCACCCTTCTCTCTTTCCTCATGGCCCTCACACCCGAGCAAAAGCAAATCGTCGCTTCCTGGGTCGCCGCCGGCGACAATCTCTCCGCCATCCAAAAAAAGCTCCAGGACGAGCTTAAGATCACGATGACATATATGGACGTCCGCTTCCTCGTGGACGATCTCGACCTCACGCTCAAAGACCCCGCGCCCAAGGCCGACGCCACTGACGTCACCAAGGCCCGCGCCAAAGCCGACGCAGCCGGCGCGCAAGGTGCCGATCCGGATTTGCCCGAGGATCTCGAAGACGGCGCTTTCGCGGACGGCTCCGATGGTCTCGCCGACGATGCCACCGCACCCGCCGGCGGCTCAGTCCGCGTGGAAGTCGACAAGGTCAATCTCATCCCCGGCGCGATGGCCAGCGGCAGCGTGACCTTCAGCGACGGCGTCACCGGCAAATGGATCGTCGATAACTACGGCCGCCCCGGTTTCACCGAAGTCAGCCAGCAAGGTTACCGCCCCTCCGCCGCCGATGCGCAGGCCTTCATGCAGGAACTCAGCGCCGCGCTGCAGAAACAAGGTTTCTGAGTTGGAGCGCGCGCTCCACGCACGCTTCTCGAAGCGACCGACAGGCACTCACGCACGAAGCATTTCGCTTCATCGCCAGAGCGGCTTCAATTGAACGGTCGCCGGATCAAGCCCGTGTCCCGCGGCCAACCCGGCGTGGCAGTGGACTCGCGTCCAACGTCGCATCTCGCTCCGTTTTTAACCACTGACGCACACTGACGGACACTGATGATAAAAGTTCGTGCCCGGCAGTAGCCGCAAGCAGGTGGAACGCGCCGTCCCGGCGCGTTGTTCGTCATCGCCCGCTTAAGCGCGGTTTGAAGTGAACGGTAGCCCGATCGAGCCGTTGTCCGGCGGGCCGCCCGACACTACACGCGAGCCGCGTGTGCTCCGCGAGACGCCGGCGCTCCCAGCGAGCTGAAAAAGCTCCCACAAAAAAGCGCGCCGAAATCGGCGCGCTCTGTTTTTTGGCACTTGGCCTTTGAAAATTTGGCCCTTCCGTCGCACGCGCGTCTGCGCGCCGCGACGGTTCAGCGGCTGATACCGTCGAGAAGTTGATCCATCGTCGTGTAGCCGTTGAGCACCTTGAGCGCGGCGTCGCAGCGTTCCTTCGACGCGAGACCGGTGGTCTCGGCGAGGAACACGATGTAGCTCGCGATGTTCTTCGAGAAATTCAGGCGGCCTTCGTCGCTGATGGAGTAGAAACGCGCGCGTTGCTGATAACCCGCGGGCGAATGATCGCCGAGCGCGCTCTTCTCCGCCTTGCCGTTCGCGGCGAGCACGTAGAGGAAGTTGTATTCAAACCAGAACATGTGTTCCGGGCTCGGCAGCAGCGCGTCGAGCGCCTGGCGAACGGTGTCCACACCGGCGAAGACATTGGCTTCCTTGTTCGATTTCACGAGCGCCTCGGTGACGAATGTACGCGCCATCTTCTGCTCGGTTTCGTCGGTGCTGAACGCGCCTTTCACGGCGAGCTCGATGGTGAATTTATACCAGTCGCTCCACAGCGCCTGATCGGCGGAGTTCTTCGACGCGAAGAGCGCACGGCCCATCTCGTAGGTGTAGCGGCCGCTGGTCTTGATCTCGAGACGGCTGCCGGTGACTTCGCCCATCACGCGGTAGTTTTCCGCGGATTTGCCGGAGCCGGAGTGGAAGCCGATGCTCGCGCCGAATTGTTTGCAGACATTCCACTGCTTCTCGATCAACACGCGCAGCGCACTGTTGTCGGGATAAGGCATGTTCTTTTGGAAGCCGAAGGCCGGCGCCACGAAATGGATGGTCATGCCGAGCGCTTCGCAGAGCGACAGCATGATCGCCGTCGTCTCCGGCGTGGTGAGGCCGGGTAGTTCGTCGATCGAAAGTTCGCGCAGATACTCGCGGCCGACAGGCGTGGTGAACAACTTCGCGCGGGCGGCGGCGTACTTCTCGTCGCGCACTTTCATCTTCTGCAGCGACGGCCACACATACGCGAGCAGCTTGGCAAATTCCGCTTCGTTGAGCGTGAGGCCGACCGACGCGACACGCGCTTTCACCTTCGCGACGATTTCCGCCGGCACATTCGCCTGCACCCATGCAGCGGCGTCGTCGGCGACTTTGGTCTGCGCGAGCTCGGGCGAGAGATCGAACGTGATGTAGCTCGCGAGCACGCAGCCCGTGACGAGTTGGTCTTCGCGAATGTCGAACTTGCCGCCGATCGGCTGGTGGTCGGCATTAAAGCTCCAGGCGATGCCGCGATGATGGAAACCGGTCTTCAGTTTCGAAAGCACGCAACCATGGCTCATGCCTTCGACGCTCTGGCCTTGGTGACCTTCGGGAACATTCGTGCCGATGAAGGGAAACGGAACCGTGTCGAGCTTGCCCGCGAGCATCGCATCGACGTCGTAAACCAGTTCGCGCGGGATCGAGTTTTGATTCGCCGTCACGCCGATCTCCAGCGCGCTCATCGCCCACTCCACCGCGGGCCAGTGCAAGGTCGTGAAACGCGCGCCGATGCCCAGCGTGCTCTGACCGAGTTTCTGCGAAGCGGTCGGGAAAATCGTGGACGCCGGATTGTGCTCCTGGATGAGATTTTTGAGCGTCAGCAAATTCGCAAAAGACGCCGGGAAAGCCGCGCCGCCATCGATCGCCACGCCATCAGCGAGCACCTTCACCGCATCGACGCCGGCATTCGCCGCGAGTTTCCACGCCGTGTCGCCCGTCTCGTCTTCCACCAGCGTCCATTTTCCCGCGGCCGTTTCGAAGCGACTCTTCGACCATTCCTTCACGGTGCCCTTGGCGACCTTCGCGCTCAGCGAAGTCCAATCGAGGCAGAAGTCGGGGCTGACACAGGGGTTGGTCGCGATCCGGAGTTTATTTTGGAGTAGGAAAGAATTGATGGCGCTCATGGCAAATAAGGACACGAGTGCAACCGCGATCCTCCCGAGGGGCGAGAGCAAAAAAACACACCGCCGGCCCGGTGCGCAAAAATCTTCACCACGTCAGGTTCCGCCGCGCGTGAACGGCTGAAATCACGGCACCGGAACGCGCTTCGAGCCGCCTTGACTGGCGCACCCGAAGCGTCGCATCCGCGCGATCAACCGACGTCGCGATCGAGCAGCGCCTTGGCTTGTTCGAGCACCTGCTTGCGGCGCTTTTCGAACTGCGCGGTCTGTTCGGCGAAACGCTTTTTCTCTTCCTGAAACTCGGCGACTTCCGTCTCCCAGAGTTCGCGTTCCTGGGCGTTCTTGGCGGTCTCTTTCTTGAGCGCAGCTTCGTCGGCCTGCAAACGGGCTTCGATGTCGGCGAGGTCGGCCTCGCGCTTGGCAAGCGCCTTGTTCGACTGCTCGAACTTCGCGGTGTCAGCCTTGAGTTTTGCCTGCGCGACTTCGACGTCGGCACCGAGTTTTTCGAGTTCGGCCTGCTCGGCCTTGATCTTCGTTTCGAGCTCCTTGATGCGGGTCTCCGAAGCGGCCACTTTGGCCAGCTCGGCTTTGACCTTCTGCTCGCCTTGGGAAACCGCGAGCTTGGCCGCTTCGCGATCCTCTTCGACCGCGATGCGCTCCTTCGCGAGCTTCGCTTTTTCCGCGGCGAGCGATGCCTGCTCACCTTCGAACTTTTTGCGTTCCGCCGCCAGCGCAGCGACCTGCGATTCGATTTCGGTTTTTTCAACCGTCAGCGCCTGCTCCGCTTTCTTCAACGCCGCCCGTTCGGCGGCGATTTCGGTTTCGAGATCGGCGAGTTTCGCCTGCTCGGCCTCGACATCCTTGCGAGCCTTGGCGAGCAACGCGGCCGCTTCGGTCTGCGCTTTCTGCAACGCCGCTTTCGCATCGGCTTCCTGCTGCTTGATCTTCGCTTCGCGGCCCACCAACTCGGCTTCGCGGCCGGCGAGAAGATCCGTCTGCTTCTGAATTTCCAGTCGCTCCTTCGCGTAATGTTGCTCCGCTTTTTTCAGCGTTTCTTTTTCAGCGGTGAGTGATTTTTCAAGGTCGGCGAGCGCGGCATGTTCCTTTTCCGCCTCGACCCGCGCCTGTGCCACGATCTCAGCAGCCTCGGCCTCGGCGCGCGTGATGGCGGCCTTCGCTTTCGACTCCTGATCGCGCAGACCTTTTTCGCGCGACGCGAGTTCGTCGCCCTGCGATTTGAGCGCGGCTTGTTCGGCGGCGAGCTTTTTCTCGGACTGCTTCAACGCCGCGCGTTCGGCGAGGAGCGACTCCTCGAGCTCGACCAACTTCACCTGCTGTTTGCCGGCCTCGGCCTGCGCCTTCTTGAGTACCGCATCGGCTTCCGCCTGCGCTTTTTCGACAAGGGTTTTGGCCTTGGTCTCCTGGGCCTTCACCGCGGCGTCGCGCTCCAACAACGATGTTTCCATCGATTCCAACTCGGCGCGCTGCGTGGCGTTTTCCTGCTCGGCTTTTTTCAACGCGGCTTTCGCGGTCGCGAGTTCGGCCTGGCCTTCGGAAACCTTCTTCTGTTCCGCAGCGGCGTCGGCTTTCGCTTTCTTGAGTAATTCCTCGGCCTCGGATTTCGCGGCCTCGTAATCTGCCTTCGCACGGGCTTCTTGATCGCGCACCGCTTTCTCTTTTTCGGCGAGCGCCTTTTCGCGCTCGGCAAACGCGGCGGATTCCTTGGCAAAGGTGGACTTTTCGTCGCCGAGTTTTTTCTCGGCCTGTTTCAACGCGGCGCGTTCGGCCACGATGGCTTCCTCGGCTTCCGCGAGGGCGCGGGCTTTTTCGTCGGCGGTTTTTTTGGCCTTCGCGACGATCGCGGCGGCTTCGGCTTCGGCTTTCTCGAGCGAGGATTTCAGACGCTCTTCCTGCGCCTTCAACGCGGCCTCTTTCTCGGCGAGCGCGGTGGTGAGTTGTTCGACTTCGGCAGTGTCCACCGCGAGCTTCTGCTCGGTCTTCTTGAGCGCAGCACGTTCGGCGGCGAGTGCAGTCTGGGCTTCGGCGAGCTGGGCTTTTTCGCGTTCGGCATCGGCCTTCGCGGTGGCGACCAATGCGGTGGCCTCCGCCTGCGCTTTGGCCGTGAGCGCTTTCGAATCGGCCTCTTGCTTGCGGAGCGATTCCTCGCGTTTGGCAAAGGCTTCCTGGCTCGCTTCGAGTTCGGTCCGTTCGGCGGTGAGTTTCTGTTCGGTCTTCTTCAGCGCGGCGCGTTCGGTGGCGATGGCTTCCTCGGCTTCGGCGAGCTTCTGCTGCTCGCGAGCGAGTTCGCTTGAGCGGCTGGCGTCGGCCTTGCGCTTTTCTTCGAGCTGCGTGAGCGCTTCGGTCAGATTGGCTTGTTCCTCGGCTAGTTTCTTTTGCGCGGCGGCGACGGTTTCGCGCTCCTGCTTGAGTGTCTTGGCTTCGGATTCGAGTTTCTTCGCTTCGAGGCGCAGCTCGATCACACGCATCTCGGCATCGCCGATCTCGCGACGGGCCGCTTCGAGAGCAGCCGCTTCGGCCACGAGGCGTTTTTTCTCGGCTTCGAGACGCTCGCGTTCGGCGGCGTCGCTCGAGGCTGCTTGTTTCTTGGCGGACGATTGTTTCAGCACCGCCTGCTCGGTATCGAGCGCTTCCTGGTCTTCGGCGAGTTTACGTTGCGCGGCGGCGAGCGCGGCTTCGCGTTCGGCCAGCTTCGACTCGGCGGCGGAAACATCCGCAAGCCGCGTGAGACCTTCGGCGACTTTGGCGCGTTCGCTCTCGAGACTGCTGACGCGTTGCTCGAGTTTTTTCGCCTCTTCGGAGAGACGTGTGCGTTCAGCGGCGAGCGCGGCGCGCTCCTTGGCCAGTTCGTCGCGCACGGCATCGGTTTCGACCGGCGGACGCGCGCGGTCTTTGCGAGAAGTCGCCGGCGGGCCGACCTTGGCCGAAGTATCGGGAGTCGCGGTCGGGGTGTCGGAAAAAAATTCTTCGAGGCTGCTCCAGTCGGCGGCGCGCAAAGCCTCACCGGCGCCTTCGCGGGCACCGGCAAACTCCGTGATGCGCTTCATCAACGCCTCGAGGTCGAGCGGCGGTTGGAAGACATCTTTCACGCCGAGGCGGATGCCACGCACCACGGCGGGCAGATCGAGACCGTCCGCGACGAGGATCACTTTCGCGCGGGGCTGCGCCTTGCGGAGCGACTCCACGAAATCGAGGCCGCTCGCATCCGCGCCGCGACAATCGGCGAGGATCACGTCGACGCTTTCGCGGGCGATATAATCGCGAATCTGGGAGGATTCGCGCAGGGATAGGGCATGAAAGAAAGCACCGCCGAACACCAACGAGCGGGCCTGACGAAGCACTTCGTTGTGCTGAACAAGCAAAATTTTGGCGCTGACCATCCTATGTCTTTCGGGGACTCCTGCTCAAACGTTAAGACTAATTCCGTCAATTGGACGTAAAACTAGGCAATACTCCTTATCTAGCTTTCAACGTTAACGTTATGTTACAGAACCGACAGATCGAATTTCCTTCTTAAAAACCTCGCTGAACGCGTCGTTGCCCATCCTGACTTTCATCGGGGGAACTGCCCCCACTTCCCTTTATTCTAACAACCTAAATGAGCGCCATCGACTCCCTCGGATACTTCATCGAACTCGGTGAAACCAACCTCATCATCGCTCGTGCCAATCTCCGTGAGACTCCGCGCGCGATCGACGCCATCCGCGAGATAGCACTGTCCGATAGCGCGGCGGTGGATGCTGCCCTCGGTGAGCTCAAGGCCGGCAACGCCACTGGCCGCGCCGTCGCCCTCCTGCGCCTCAAATCGCGCCAGACATTCCTCGCCGACAGCGCTCTCGCTCAGAAAATCAAAACCTCCTCCGCCGCCGCCGACTTCGTTAAAGAAAAACTCGGCGCCGAAGAGACGCCCGCCGCGTGGTCGTGGGTGACCGCCAAAGACGGCCGCGCTCCTGAAAACGGCGAACCCTGGCTGCTCGACGCCACGCCGAAATCCTCGGCCGACGAAGCGATCGCCCGCTTGAAAGAGTGGTCCTTCGATCTCCAGCGCTGCGAATCCGCCCCCTTCTCACTCGCCGGCGCCATCGCCTCCGCACTCCAAACCGCGCAGGCTGGCTCGCCGGTTTTGTTCTGCGATATTTCCGATACGCGCGCCGATCTGTATTTGATCACCGCGAAAGGCATCAGCGGCTTCGCGCCCGCGCCCGGAGGTTTCGACGCCCTTGCCGGCGCCACGCAGGAAGCGCTCGGTCTGAAATTCCGCGGTTCGGCCGCGCGCCTGTTGTTTAACGAGAGTTACGACTTCTCCGACTCCGCCGCCAAGATCGTCGAGCCGCTCGTCAACGGTATCAAACAGAGCCTGCCCGCACTCGGCGCCATCGCCCCAGCCTCGATCCTCTGCGGCGGCATCCTCGCCAAACAAGGCTGGATCGCCCAGAGCATCGCCTCGGCCCTCAACCTCAAAGCGTTCGCCCCCGACACCGCCGCCTGGGCCAGCGCGCAAAAACTTTCCTTCACCGGCGACCTCAAAGCCGACGCCATCGCCCCAAGCTGGCTGGGCGTTCTCGGCTCCGTTGCCGCTTACGATCCCCGCACACCTGCCGGCACTTCGCCGTGGCACCCTGTGCTGCAAAACACGCCGGTCGCCGCCGCACCGTTTGTCCCGGCGATCGCGCCCGAGCCGGCCCCCGCTGCCAAGCCAGCCGTCGTCATCACGCCTCCCGCCAAACCGGCCGAACCTGAGCCCACGAAAGCCGCTGAACCCGCCAAACCGGCGGAAGCTGCCAAGCCCGCCGAGCCCGCCAAGGCCCAACCCGCTCCGGCCAAACCCGCCGCCGTCGTCACGCCTCCGGCAAAAGCCGCTGCGCCGACTCCCGCACCCGCCGCGAAACCTGCAGATCCTAAAGCGCAGGCCAAAGCCCCGGAATCCAAGTCCGCGCCTGCTCCGGCCAAACCGACGCCCGCCCCCGCTCCAGCCTCAAAGGCTCCTCCCGCAAAAACCGAGCCCGCGAAACCGTCTCCCGCCCCCGCCCCTGCTTCGAAACCGCCCACCGCGACCCGTGTCGCGACGCCCGCTCCTTTCCCGAAGAAGAAAAACAACACGCCTTTGCTGATCGGCATAGCCGCCTTGGTCGTTCTCGGTGTCGTCGGCTACCTGCTGTTCGACTCGAACAACAAAGCGAAGGAACAGGAGCGCGTGCGCGTGCAACTGGAACAGCGTGCCGCGGAAGAAGCCGCCGCCCGCGTCCGCGCTCAAGAGGAAGCCAAAGCCAACGAAGAACGTCTCAAGCGCGAAGCCGAGGAGCTTCGTCAGAAAGCCCTCGCCGAAGCCGAGGCGCTCCGTTTGCGCTCCGAGCAGGAGTTTCGCTCCACCACCGAGCGCCTCCTCAACGCCCGCGGCGGTTTTGTCGTCCACTCCAACCCCGCCGGTGCTTCCGTCACCGTCGGCGATCGCGCCGCGCGCACCACTCCCGCGACATGGAACGATCTCCGTCTCGGTCGCTACGAGGTCACCCTCTCGATGGATGGCTACGACGTCGAACAGCTCTCCGTGGAAGTGAAGGAAAACGAAATCGCCGATCTCGGCGTCGTGAAACTCACCCGTCAGGTCGGATCCGTTTCGTTGAGCAGCGAACCCGCCGGACTCGACTACGAGATCAAACCCGCCGGGATGATTTTCTCCACCGACGCCCGCAAAGGCAAAACGCCGGCGAACGTCGAGGGCCTTCCAGTCGGTGAATACCAGGTCACCATCTCGCGCGCCAACTGGCCCGCTTTCGTATCCAAAATTTCAGTACAGCGTAACAGCAGCACGCCCGTGCGCGGCACGTTTATCGGCGGCTCGGTCGCCATCACCAGCACGCCCTCCGGCGCCGCTGTCCTGCGCGAAGACGGTTCCGCCCTCGGCCAGACTCCCCTCACCCTGAACGATCTCGAACCCGGCCCAGTTTCCTACGTGGTCACCCAGCGCGGTATGGACCCGGTGACCGTCACCGGCACCATCGAAGCGGGCAAAAAGATCTCGCTCGCCGCGACGCTGCTCGATTCCGAGCGCCTCATGCGCCTGAGCGAACTCGACGAACGTCCCGCGCAGCTCAGCATGGTCGAACCCGAGCTGACGCCCGCGATGATGGCGCAGGGCGGCACCGCCCGCATCTCGTTCACTGTCGGCAAGGACGGCATTCCGACCGACCTCCGCATCGACGAAGCGTCCGATCCCACCCTCGGCCGGGTATGCCTCACCGCAGTCGCGAAATGGCGCTTCAAGCCCGGCGTCGTCAACGGACGCCTCGTCCGCACCCGCGTGACCGCACCGTTCAACATCCCGGCGCAAAACTAACGCAGCTTCCTGCGCGTCGCGCGCCTGACAAAAAAGCGGCTTCTTCCGAAGCCGCTTTTTTTATTCCTCCGCGCAATCCCGCACGCGCGCCACCGCGCATGCGAAGCGCTCACTGTTCTTCCTCGATCAACGAGACCGCGTCGCCCGTGAAGGTGATTTTCAGGTAGTCACGCGTCTGGCGCGAACCGTAGTTGAGATAATACGGATACATCGGATGTCCCCATCCGTGATAACGATGGTAGTATCCACGATACAAATACACGCCATCGTCGGTCTCGAAAGTCGTGTAGCGCCAGACCTCGCTGACACCTTGCGCCGTCGTCCGGGTCATGCGGCGATCCGGATCTCCCAGCGCCAGGCGCACCATGTCGCGGGTGAATCCCAGCGCGACGCGTCCTTCGCGGATCGTCTGCTGATCGTCCGGCGAGAGGCTCTCGAACAACGCGGGATTCTGCCGGATGCGCGATTCAGGCGTGGCGCACCCTGCCAGGGTCAGCGCAGAAAGCGCTCCCAGCACGAGCCACGCGCGTTTTGTGAAGTGGATCGTTTTTGCATTCATGACAAAGGCTAGCCCGGGGCGACAGCGCTCGCAAGGAGGCGCAGCCGCTTTGGCGGGCTAAAAGACGGCGGACCGTCCGTCATGCGACACGTTCAACGCGAGCGTGTTTCAATCGAAACCACGCGGTTCGCTTCAAAGATCACACGCAGCTTATCATCCGAGCGATCACCGGCGGTGCTCACACCAATCCCGCCACCAACGCCGCTGCGACCGCTGCCTCCGCCTACACCGACACCGAAGCTGAACGCCGGGCCTTTGTCCTGATACGCCCAAACTTCGGACTGCCCACCCGCGCTGGTTTTCGAATAACGCCGGTCCGGATCGCCGAGCGCCATCACCACCATCGACGGCGTGTAGCCGACCTCGACCTTGCCTTCGCGGATTTTGGCCTGCGTCTCCGCCGGCAACGCATCGAATTCCGCCTTGTGGCTGCGAATGCGCGAGTCGGGCGTCGAACACGCGGCAAGTGCGAAGAGAAAGCAGACCGATGCGAGCGGGAGGAAGCGGAGGGTTTTCATCGTTGGGATTTTTTTCTGGTTAATCGAAAACTCCTCCCTCAGGACAACACAACCGACCTCAAGTTCAACCGACATGAAGACTTTCAAGATCGCCATCGGCTCCGACCACGCCGGCTTCAAATACAAGGAAGCCATCAAAGCCATGCTCCTGGCCGAAGGCCACACCGTCCGCGACTTCGGCACCTACTCCGCCGAGTCCTGCGACTACCCTGATTTTATCCGCCCGACCGCGGAAGCCGTCGCCCGCGGCGAATTCGAACGCGGCATCGTTCTTGGTGGTTCCGGCAACGGCGAAGCCATCGTCGCCAACAAGGTCAAAGGCATCCGCTGCGGCCTCTGCTGGAACGAACAGCTCGCCATCTGGAACCGCTCCCACAACGACGGCAACGTGCTCTCCATCGGCGAACGCACCGTCACCGAAGCCGAGGCGCTCACCATTGTGAAAACCTGGCTCGCCACCGAGTTCGAAGGCGGCCGCCACATCGCCCGCATCAACAAGATCGAGGCCTGATCGCCGCGAGTTTCCCTTCCTTTCGAGCCCCGCCCGCGCGGGGCTTTTTTGTCTGCTCGCGACGACATCGCGGAAAAAACCTCGCGTCGTCCGCTTCCGCAAAAAACGTGTCCCGATGCTCCGTCTGTTTCTGCCGCCCAATCTCGCCGCCGCCGCTCACCGCGATGCCATCGCGGTGAAGGTTGAGCTCGATTTGAGCGCTCCGCCAAAACCCGAATGGCTGCCCGTGCTCGCCGCCTTGCAGCGTCTCTGCGGGACCGCGCAGCCGCCCGCATTTGTTCAGCTCACCCGGGCGCAACTTCGCGAGCTCATCGCCGCCGCCGCGGGCCTGCCGGTCTTTGCCTGGGTCAACGCGCCGCAGACCACGTTGCTTTGGATCGGACCGCGACTGCGCGGCGTCAGCGAACATCTGAACGAGCCCGAGCCCGTATCCAAACCGTCGACACCGACGAAACGCCCGTCCTCCGAAGGCTCCTCCGCGCCTCGCGCACGTCCCCCGGTCTCCAGCGGGCACACGCCGCTGACGATCGATGGTTCGGAACACTTCCTTTCCGTCGCGCTGCCCTCGCGCGAAAGCGCCGTTTATGCGCCTGCGCTGGAGCTGCTGAAATCCTCGGGCTTCGTGCTCGAACCTAGTTCGCGCAAATGGTGGCTGCGCGACCGCCACAAGGTGCTCAACTTCCTCGCCACCCATGTGCCGCGCGTGCGCGACGAATGGCACGCAGAGTTCACCGCTAATTTCGAAAAGAACACCACGCGTTTCCGCCACGCGGAGATCGCGTGCGACGCGATCGACAACGGCGCCGGCTACAACGTCACGCTCGCCCTGCGCGCCGGCCGCGTATCCGAGGACAGGATACATTCCGCCGCCGCATCCGGCCGCGGTTATGTCGAAGACGACGGCCAGATCTACCTCATCGCGCCCGATCAACTCTCGCGCCTCGCCATCGCGCAACGCGCTCTGTCGAGCGAAGGCGGCGTCGGTGGCCTCACCCGCCGCACACACCGGGTCGGCACCGCGCGGCTCGCCGAGGCCGAGGCGATCCTTGAGGAGATCGCGCCGCATTTTCAGCCCCCCGATGCCTGGCGCGCACGCAGCGCTGCCCTGCGCAATCTTTCCGCACTCTCGCCCGCACCGGTGCCCGGGGAGCTGGAAGCGTTGTTACGGCCTTATCAAAAGATCGGCGTCGCCTGGCTCTGGCATCTTCATCGCCATCAACTGGGCGGCATCCTCGCCGACGAAATGGGCCTCGGCAAAACCCTGCAGGCGCTCGCACTGCTCGCGTCACTCCACGCGGAACGCCCCGCCGGTCCTTCGCTTGTCGTCTGCCCGGCTTCGCTCGTGGAAAACTGGCGGCGCGAATCCGCGCGCTTCGCGCCGTCGCTGCGCGTGTTCATCCATCATGGTCAGCAACGTCTCGCCCGCGCGGAGGATTTTTCGCCATACGCACTCGTCATCACCTCGTACGGCACGCTGGCGCGTGACCGCGAATTATTCTCGTCGGTGGACCTTTGCTGCCTGATCGCGGATGAGGCGCAGCATCTCAAAAACCGTCGCTCCCAAAACGCGCAGGCGCTGCGCATCTTGCAGGCGCAAAGCCGTTTTCTGCTCACCGGCACGCCGCTTGAAAACACTCTCGACGATCTTCGCTCGCTCTTCGAAGTGCTCATGCCGGGCTACATCGATCGTCCGCCGGCCGGCACGAAAGCCGACGAACGCGTCTGGTACGACGAACGCCTGCGCGCCAGGACCGCGCCATACATTTTGCGCCGCACCAAGAAGGCGGTCGCGCCCGAGCTGCCCGAAAAAATCGAGCACGTGCTTTACTGCGAATTGCCGCCCGCACAGGCCGCGCTTTATCGGCGCATCCAGGAGGAAACCGAGCGCGCGTTGTTCGATCTCGAAGCCGGCGGCGCGAGCGAGAACGCGCTGCGGCTCGCCACGCTCACGCAGTTGCTTCGACTCCGCCAGGTCTGCTGCGATCCGCGCCTGCTCCCGGCCGGCTCCGTGCCCGCCGGCACGATCGACTCCGCCAAGCTCGACGCGTTTCAAGAGTTGCTGGCCGAGGCGATCGACGATGGCCACCGCATCCTCGTGTTCTCGCAGTTCACCGCGCTGTTGGGACTGCTGCGCACCGAACTCGAAAAACAGGAGATCCCTTTTGCCTACCTCGACGGCTCCATGCCGCCAAAAGCACGCCAGGCCGAGGTCGATCGGTTCAATAATACGGCCGACATTCCGCTCTTCCTCATCTCGCTCAAAGCCGGCGGCACGGGTCTCAATCTGACGGCGGCCGACACCGTGGTGCACTTCGATCCGTGGTGGAATCCCGCGGTCGAAGCGCAAGCCACCGACCGCGCGCACCGCATCGGCCAGACCAAGGTCGTGACGAGTTACAAACTCATCTGCGCGGGCACCGTGGAGGAAAAAGTCCTGCATCTGCAGGAATCCAAACGCGCGCTGCTCGCCGACGTGTTCGAAGCGAGCGATGCGATTTCCGCGAAACTGACACTCGCCGACCTCAAGTCCCTGCTCGCCTCGTGAACCGTTGTAGTGCCGACGGCACTACGGCGGGCGCGATGGCGAATCGGCCGGCTTTGCCGGGGAACGCATTGGGGAAGAAACCGCAAAGTCCCGCCCGGCGCAAAACCCCGGTGAAAGACCCCCAAAAAGTTGAGCAACTTTCGCCAAAATCCCATTGACGCGCCAAAACGACCACCCTTTAACCTCACCCTCCTTTCCCAACGCCAAGATAGCTCAGTTGGTAGAGCAGAGGACTGAAAATCCTCGTGTCCTCGGTTCGATTCCGAGTCTTGGCACCACTTTTAAGTCAACGACTTAGGGAAATTTAGCGGGAGGCGGAGGTATTAGCACTGGGCCACTTCTGGGCCATTTTTCGGAGGCTAAAACCACCCATTTCCACCCACCACCACCGAGGGAGACGTTGACCGTCTTCATTCTGTTCGTGAGTATCTAAACGTCCGCTGACCACGGACGACGACCAAAGTTAGTTCAAACGACCACCCGGACCGCCTTCCGGGATGTGAAAAAGGCCGGCGCCCGCCGATCCGGGCAACGCTCGCCCCGGGCGAACCGGGGTTCTGGTCTGGTCTAGCTAATGAAAGATACTACTCGTTTGAACGGTCAGTCGGAAATTTCGACTGAGTTATCCCCTGCTTTGGCACGACGCGTCTTGCTCGCCGCACAACGTCTCGGTCTCACCCCGGAACAGATTGCAGAGAAGGCAATGGAGAGCTTTCTGCTCGGCAAGACCGAGGAGGAAGTTCTTCGCATCATCGAAGCCAAGAAATCGGTTTCACCGGCCGCATGAACGCCTCCGATCCAACACCGTATCTCGTGGAGATTCTGGAGCGACTGGCGCGGATTGAAGAACGTTTAAACAGCGAGCGTTTGCCCGCTGTACGAGATGATCTCTCGATAAACGAATTCGCCACCGCCATCGGCCGATCGACCGACTTCGTTTACGACCTCATTCACGCGAAGGTCGTCCGGCCGATGCGCGGGAAACGCCCATATCGAATACCGCGAAGTGAACTACTGCTTTACAGGAGGGTCCGATGAACGAAAACGCCGCCGAGGAATGCTCGGCGGCGTTGAGTTAGAAGGGCAGACTTAGTTGCCCACAAGGTCCGTCCAGATGAATTGGAAACGGCCGGCGGCGACACACCATCTGTCCGCTCGGGCTTCGAAAGCACCGTCGGAAAATGATGGGGCCACCACATTTATTACAGAGAATCATTCCAGTAAATGACTTATGTGATTTCCCCGTCCGACCATTGACAAGTATCGACCGTGGAACATTGTTCCAAGTGGAACATCGTTCCACACCTTCGAGCCCTCGATACTCACTCTCCCTAAACCGGACGTGCACAAAGAGAGAGTTCGCCTTCCACCCCGTAAGCCTTCTCGTCGAAAGTTGGGCTCACGGGGTGGTGCCTTTTAATGTTATCGCGTTGGTCGCGGCTGGCGTGGCCGTCTTACGCTTTCCACTTGCTAATCGTCATAAACTTGGCGGCTTCATGCTACGCCGAAGATGATTCACCTCCTGGCTCATCAGTGGATACCGAGCTGGGCGCAGACGTCGCTCCTGGCGGGGTCGCCGCATCGGGTTTCTTTTGCTTCCGCTCCTTCGCCTCCGGATACCAAACCAGCAAGCCCCAGTTGCCGTTGGGTAGCTTGTGGAAAATCGAAGAATTTTTCGCCAGCGTTATCGCCACGCCGCGTTGCGCAACCACCTCGTCAGGGCTGATCGTGGTAAAATCGAAAGCGCCGGCTTTGAGAGCCTCGATTATCTCGCCGTGCGTAGCCGCTCCCAATCCGGAGCCCTTCCTCATCTCCAAATACTCACGAACTGCTGTGGTCACAGACTTCCCATAGAAACTGTCGCGAGTGATAGCGCCGACCCCCACCGCTCCATCAGGCGCCTCAATTTTTGGATACAGTGGCGGCTTCCCCCCGAACTCACAGAGCTGATTGATGAATTTCTTCGTCGAGATGACAGCCGCCTCCTGCTCCACAAGCTTCCGCTTGGCCTGCTCCAGTGTTTTTAAAAGATGATCGTCCATATAATAACCTCGCCCGACCATGTTTCGTTTAAAAAGCATGTCAATCACAAGCTAAATCAAGAGAGATTCAAGTCGTTAAACTTGGCGCATTGATTTCGGTTAAAATTAACTGTAATAGATTACTAAGTAATGAGTAGCGTAATTTTAAAAAATTAGTTAAAACTCAGATACTTGCTTACCATTTGAAAGCGATCGGCTCGGACGAGCCGGTATAGGAGCCTCCCGTAGATGTAAAATCGGCGGTATATCATCCCGGCCCCTCAACTAAAAATTTTGGTAGCGATTCGGTGCCCTATCAGGACGAGCGCCTTCGATGTCGGAGCTCTTGGCGATGCGCTTAGCTGCACGGCGGGATGCTCCGTCACGCTGGACTTCTTTGCACCGCCTGGGATGGCGAGCGCCTGATCGGCGTCGCGCGATCTGTCACCGATTTCGAATACTGCTGTTACCTTTCGGATCTAGCGGTGGATGTCGCCTATCAGAAGACCGGCGTGGGCAGCGGACTCATCAAACTCACGCAGTCGAAGTTGGGACCAAAGGCGAAAATCGTGCTGCTCGCAGCACCGGCCGCGCAGGACTACTATCCGCGCATCGGATTTCAAAAGCACGAATCCGCCTGGGTGCTTCCGGCCAATCCCTCCGCGCAGTGAGTCGCGTCCGGCGCTCCACCTCGGCGCCGATGACCATCCCGTGGTTTGGTGAAATATGAAACAGCCGCAATGATCCGTCGCGCCTGAGAGTCGCTGCGGATTTTTTTGCTTCAGAAATTTCCAATCGGCTCGCGCTGCGACATTCGGAAAGCATAGCTCTTTCCTACAGGCGTTTTGTTTTAACCGACGGGCGCCGTTCGCTCCTCCGCAACCTCTGCCTTTTCGCTGCATGCATATTGCTTACGTGATCCTGCCCTCCCTGCTCATCGCCGTAGTCATCGCTTCGGTCTGGCTGGATAGATGGAGCGTGCCGGTGATCCTCGTGGCGCTCGGCACTGGCATCGTTTTTGGAAGCGATGTCCTGAACATCTGGGATTTCAACAATGTGCAGTTGACCAACCAGGTCGCGAATCTCGCGTTGGTTTTCATCCTTTTCCACGGCGGTTTCGTGACGAAGCGAGCGGACTTTCGCGCAGTCGCGCTCCCGGCGACCGGTCTCGCGACATGGGGCGTGTTGCTGACAGCCGCGACGATGTTCCTGGTGCTGCGTTATGGGTTGGGCTGGTCGATGGAGCTTTCGGTGCTCCTCTCGGTGATCATCTCGTCCACGGACGCCGCAGCTATCTTCTCGATTTTGCGACGGCAGTCGCTCCCGCAAAAACTCTCCTCGACCGTGGAAATCGAGAGTGCGGCGAACGACCCGATGGCCATCTTGCTCACGACGATCGCGGTCGCGAGTTTCGCCTCAGGCGAATCGTTTGGCGCGGCGACAGTGGCGTCTTTTTTCTGGAAATTCGGCTCGGCGCCGATCTTCGGGTACGTGATCGCACGCGTGGCGATCTGGACCTTCAATCACCTGAAACCGCAGGACCGCGGCTATTATTACGTGCTGTTCCTGGCGGTGATCATGCTCACCTACGGGCTGACGGAACTGGCGCAGGCGAGCGGCATGCTCGCCGTCTTCACCGCCGGATTTATTCTGGGCAACAGCTCGTTCGTTCACAAACAAGGCGTGCTCAATTTCTCCGAGGCACTCTCCACCATCGCGAACATCGGCATGTTCGTGCTCATGGGATTGCTGGTGTTTCCGCATGAGTGGTCCGACCTCTGGATCAAAGGCGTGCTGCTCTTCCTGGTGTTGACGTTCATCGCACGCCCGCTGGCCGTTTTCCTCGGCACGCTCGGCATGAACCTCACCTTCAAAGACCGCGCGTTCGCCTCATGGGCGGGCCTTCGCGGGGCGGTCCCCGTCGTGCTCGCGACCTACCCCGTCGCGGCTGGACTGGCCGTCGGCAACGAGGTCTTCAATCTCGTGTTCTTCGCCGTTATTCTCTCGATCCTGATCCAAGGCGCCACGCTCGGCACCGTCGCGCGCTGGCTGGGCTTGTCGCAGCCCGCGCGCCCGAAGCCGCTTTTCAGCCTCGAGATGCAAACGATGGCCCAAAGCGATTACGACCTGGTGGTCGTGGATCTTCCCGGACCGGCCGGGGTCGAAGGTCCGATGATCCGCGATATCCAGCTTCCTGAAGGCGCCATCATCACCTTGATCACGCGTGGCGAAGAAGTCGTGCTGCCCAAAGGCGGCACGCGCCTGCACGGCTGGGACAACATCACCCTCCTCGCACACGCTCCGGACGAGGGACGCATCCAAGACGCGCTTCTCGGCGCGTTCGAGGCCGCGGCGAAAACAACCTCGCCCGAGCTCAAATCGTAGCGATCCAGTCGCCACCCACGCGGTCGTTTCGCAAGCGCGCGCGCGGCGGTGTATCCATAAAAAAACTTCACCGCGTTTCCATGCGCGGTGCAGCAGGCGTTAATCTCGGGCATTGACCCGTGTTTTACAGGGGCGTTTTCTCGCCGGCATGAACGCACCATCGGCCTCCTCTTCGGCGGTTAAATATAAGCGCATCGTGCTCAAACTGAGCGGCGAAGTGCTTCGCGGCGGCAAGTCCGGCGATCCCATCGACGGCGGCATCCTGGAGCGCATCTGCGTCCAAGTGAAAGAGATCCACGAGCTCGGCGTGCAAATCGGCCTCGTGATCGGCGGCGGCAACATCTTTCGCGGTTCGCTCGGCGAGAAACGCGGTGTCGATCGCACCACCGGCGATTACATGGGCATGCTTTCCACCGTCATCAACGCCCTCGCGCTGATGGATTGCCTCGAAAAAATGGGCGTCACCACCCGCGTGCAGAGCGCCATTCCGATGAACCAGATCGCCGAGCCGTTCATCCTCCGCCGCGCCATCCGCCATCTCGAAAAAGGCCGCGTTGTCATCTTCGCCGCCGGCACCGGCAACCCCTATTTCTCGACCGATACCACCGCCGCGCTCCGCGCTTCCGAAATGCACGCCGACATCATCATGAAGGCCACCAAGGTCGATGGCATCTACGACAAGGATCCGAAGAAACACACCGACGCCGTCAAATACGAGAGCCTCACCTTCATCGACGCGCTCAAGCAGCGCCTCAACGTCATGGACTCCACCGCGTTCTCCCTCTGTCTGGATAACAACGTCCCCATCCTCGTCTTCGATCTCAACGCCGAGCATTCCATCCGCAAAGCCGTACTCGGCGAAAAAGTCGGCACCCTCGTCCACGGCTAATCGCCGCGCCCGGAGTCCTTGTTCAAACTTCAGGCATTTTAACGCAAGGAACGAAGCCCCGGCTGAGCAGACCCGTCAGCTTCGTCACAGTCGTTCTCTTCTGTTTAAATTCCGAACCTCCGCCCTCCGGAATACCTCCCGAATCGAAAATCCCACTTCAAAAATCGAAAATCCCATGTCCCATCCCGCTCTTTCCGAAATGCAGGCCAAGATGAAAAAGGCCCTCGATCATACCCTGCACGAGTTCAGCACCATCCACACCGGCAAGGCGTCGCCAACCATGGTCGAGAGCGTCTTCGTGGAAGCCTACGGCTCCACCATGCGCCTCAAGGAATGCGCCGCCATCACCACGCCCGACGCGCGTCTCATCCAGATCCAGCCGTGGGATAAAGGCATCACCCAAGCCATCGTGAAAGCCATCCAGACCGCCAACCTCGGTCTCAATCCCTCCGTCGATGGCGCCAACGTCCGCATTCCCCTCCCCGAACTCAGCCGCGAACGGCGCCAGGAGTTCGTGAAAGTCGCGAGCCGCATGGCCGAGGATGGCCGCGTGCAGATTCGCAACATCCGTCGTGATACGATGGATGCCATCAAGAAAGCCCAGAAGGACGGCGCGATTTCCGAAGACGATCTGAAGCGCTACGAGAAGGACGTGCAGACCGCGACCGACAAAACGATCAAAGACATCGGCGATCATTTCACCAAAAAGGAAAAGGAACTGCTCAACGCCTGAGTCCGCAGGTGGAACGCGCCGTCCCGGCGCGTTTCCGCTGTAGGCGGGTTGCCCTCGCCCCGCATTCTCTTCCCTCAGCTCTCCGCGCCCTCCGCGCCTCCGTGGTTCACATGCCTCTTCCCCGCTCCCAGCCCAAGCGCATCGTCGTCAAGCTCGGCACCGGCGTCCTCACCCACGGTATCGGACAATTGGATACCGAACGCATCGCCGGCATCTGCGCGCAAATCGCCGCCTTCCGCAAAGCCGGCACCGAGGTGATCGTCGTTTCCTCCGGGGCGGTCGGTCTCGGCATGGGTCGCCTCGGCCTCACGCGGAAGCCCAAGGAGGTCACCAAAAAACAAGCCTGCGCCGCCGTCGGACAGAGTTTGCTCATGCAAACCTGGCAACGCGGCTTCGATCCGCACGGGCTCACCGTCGCGCAAGTTCTGCTCACCCGCGAAGACCTTCGCGCGCGCGACCGCCATCTCAGCATCAAGTCGGTGATCAACCAGCTCGTGGCATACGACACGATTCCGATCATCAATGAAAACGATGCCGTCAGCGCCGCCGAGATCGATGCCCTCCTCAAGTTCGGCGACAACGACACGCTCGGCGCCATGGTCGCCGCCCTCATCGAGGCCCAGCATCTCGTCATCCTATCCACCGCCCCCGGCCTCATCGACATGAAGGGCACGAAGGAAATCGTCCCCGTCGTCGATAAAATCACGCCCGAGATCGAAGCCATGGCCGGCGGCACCACCAGCGAGACCGCCACCGGCGGCATGATCTCAAAAATCTCCGCCGCGAAGCTCGCGCTCAAAGCCGGCTGCGGTGTCTTCATCGCCAGCGGTGCCGTGCCCGAGATCCTGCCGAAACTTTTCGCCGGACAAGGCCCCGGCACGTTCTTCGTGCCCAGCGGCCTCCCGATGGAATCCCGCAAACGCTGGATCGCCTTCTATCAACGCCCGGTCGGCACGCTCTACGTCAACGCCCGCGCCGTCCCCGTTCTCCGCAACCAAGGCAGCAGTTTGCTCGCCGTCGGCATCACCGGCGTCGAAGGCACCTTCGATGCCGGCGACATCGTCAACGTCGCCTTCGATGGCGGCGGCGAAAAGCCCACCGGCGACCTCGCACCTTTCGCCCGGGGCCGCACCGCCTACTCCAGCGACGAACTCGCCCACATCGTTGGCAAACATGGCGACGAGTTCCGCGCGCTCTTTCCGGGACGCAAACGTCTCGATGTCATCCATCGCGACGACCTCGCACTGCTCTGAGCAAACCGCCCAAGGTCGCAGCACTCGCGACGCGCTCAGAGCCACCGCGTCATCAAGTCGCGGCGATCATCGCTAAAACCCGCGCGCCCATAGAGCGCCTTCGCGTATTTGTTGGCATGATTCACCTCGAGGCGGACCGCCGCCGCTCCGCCTTCGCGTGCCCATGTCTCCACAAATTGGATACCGCAGCGCGCCCAACCCTGTCCGCGCATTGACGGCACGAGGTAGAGCTCATCGAGCAACACAAAGCGCCCGCGAAATTCCAGGCTGTAGCCCCACGTCACCACCAGATAACCGCGGAGTCGTTCGCCCGTCGCCGCGGTTTTCGCACCGGCTGCCTTGAGCAGAAAAATCTGCCCCAACGCCGGCTGCTCCATCAAAGTGCGCACGGCGTCCGCCGCCGCCTGAGCATCGAAGACCAGATGATCCTCCGCATAAAATGCGCGCATCGTCGCGAGCAGGTCGGCCTCGTCGCCTTTCTCCGCTGGGATCCATGCAAAATCGGGTGGCATATCAGGCATCATCGAGGCGCGCGTTTCCGATTCAATCGAGGACCAGTACGAAACCTCCGCTTGGCTTCAACGTGAGCGGCAATTTTTCTCCGCGGTTCACATCCATATCGCGACGCGTGAACGACAGATTGCGACCTTCCGTACCGTCTTCGATCAGCACGCCTTTCGCGGTTCTCCCCAGCTGCAGTCGGGTCAGATCCAGCGCCACCGACTGGTCCGTCGTCTCGGCATTGATCCCAGCCACATACCAGCGATCACCGGCCTTGCGTGCCATCACCACAAACTTGCCGGGGAAACCGTCGAGAAACACCACGTCGTCCCACACATCGGGTACGTCGCGCAGAAACGCCCGCACGTACTCCGGCGCCTTCGCCATGCCTTCCGGGATTTCCGCATAGTGCTGGATCCCCGACGTGAACAACACCGACAACGCCAGCTCAAACGCGCTGCTCGTGCGCCGCTCGATCTTGTTGATGCGGTCCAGCACCACCGGCGTGAAATCCATCGGATCGAAAAGATTTCGCGTGAATGGCAGCATCGTCGCGTGCGCCGGAGCTTGATCGGCGTTGGCCTGCTCGAACGTGATAAACTCCAGCCCCTTGATCGACTCCATCGTCATCAGGTGCGGATACGTCCGCTGCCATCCGCGCGGCAGCGTGCAGCCGTGAAAATTGATCAGCAGTCCGTAAGGCGCGGCGTCCTCCAAGATATTCAGATAATATTCGATCTGCGACTGCCCGTCTCCGCCGAAGAAATCGATCTTCACGCCAGCGATGCCCATCGCCGCCAACCGATCAAACTCCTCGCGACGACTTTCTCGCGTCAGCATGCGGTCGCGCGGTGTTTGCGGTGCATCGTTCCAATCGCCGCGCGAGTTATACCAGAGCAGGAGCTTCACGTCCTTCGTCGCGGCATAGTCGGCCAGTTCCTTCACTTTTTCGTAGCCGATCTGCTGATCCCACAACGCATCGATCAGACAATAACGCCACGTCATCTCCGCCGCATAATCGATGAACTGCTTCTGCACCTCATAGACGGTTTTTCCGTCGCCGAGCAGCGGCCAGCTCCACGCGGCTTTGCCCGGCGCGATCTTCGCCCTCACATCATCCGCAAGGGGCTTCGCCGCGGTCGCGAGATCCACTCCGAGCATCGACTCCGTCACCGCCGCCAGATCACCGATCACGATCACCCGCCACGGCGTTTCGAGCGTGTTCTCCGGTTTCACCGGACCTTTGCCCAGCCCTTCACGTTCGTCGGGAAAGCCGACCGTGTATTCACCTTTTGGAGACGCCGTGCGCAAGCGGGTGCCGCAATATCCGCGCCCCAAACCCGCCTCGCTGATCACCACCCAGGTGTCCCCCGCCCTAAACAGCGCGGGATACACCCAGCCCGCGCCCAGCTTGGACGGCGTCCCGACCGGAATGTCTTTCTCGTAATGTTCCTCGTACGAGGGATTCGTCCGGCTCCAGCCTGTTTTTGCGACGGACATCGGCTGCAACCACGCACGCGCTTCGGCGGGGAGTTTAAACGAGGTCACTTCTTCCACGACCTTCCGCCCACCGCCGGTCGGTTCCGCGCCAGCCGCCTCCGGCCAGCGATAACGAAAACCGACACCGTCGTTGGATACCTGGAAAATCACCTCCATCGCGCGACCGCTGGCCGACGCTACGCGCAGCACTTTGCGGTTCGCGCGATACGCGTTCACGCGCCGCTTCGCCGTGAGCACTTCATAATTGTCTTTCACCTGCTCCGCCCGTCCTTCGCCAAGAAATTTGAGGTCGCGTGAAAAATCCGCGTCCTCGCACACCACACCGAGCTTCGATTCGCCGATCACGATCACTCCATCGCGGCTCACTGTATAAAAAAGTTCGCCCGCATCGTTGTCCGTGACCTCGACGCGAATCGAGCAATCCGGACTCGTCAACTCGCTCAACGTTTTCGCGCTCGCGACCACAGCCGCAAAACAAAATGAAACAACAACCAACGATGCCCTGACCTCCGCGATAACATGCATGATAAATAATGGGATTTTGCTTATCCCATGGCGCTGCCCGTTCGCCCGCCAGTCCGAAAATATATCCTGCATCAGACGGTAAACACAGATGCTCAACTGTTCGCATGTCTTTCTTTGACCCACTCGCTTGCGCGCGATCGCTCCCGCCCGCTTCGTATGCCGCCATGCCCCTTCGCTTCTCTCTATTGCCGCACATCACCCGCCGCCCGCTCTGCGTTTTGATGATGCTCCTCGCGTCCCTCATTGCGCCTTTCGCAGCGACCAGCATGCAGGGCGCCGCGCCGAAGCCGGTGACGCCGTTCACTTTCAAGCGAGGCGTCAACGTCAGCCACTGGCTCTCGCAAAACTTCGACAAGCGTCCCTATGCCGCAGACTGGTTCGATGAAGAGGACGTCGCCTGGATCGCGAAACAAGGTTTCGACCACATCCGTTTTCCGGTCGATGGACGTCTCTGGCGCACCGCCGACGGTTCGCTCGACGAAGAAAAAATCGCGCCCTTCATCAGCGCCCTCGAATGGTCGCGACGTCACGGACTCGGCGCCATCCTGGACATGCATTTTCTCCCCGGCGCGAGTTTCGATCCCACGAATCAGGAAAACGCCGTGTTCACCGATCCCGCCCTTCAGGAACAGGTCGCCGCTTTCTGGGAAAAACTCGCCGCACGCTTCAAAGACGAAGGCGATTATCTTCGTTTCGAAATTCTCAACGAACCGGTCGCTCAGCAAAACGCCGAGCTCAATCCCTTCAACGCGCGCATGCTCGCCGCAATCCGCAAAACCAATCCCACGCGCATCGTCTACCTCACGTCGAATCGCTGGAGCAGTTTCAACACCGTCGGCGACGTCATCCTCCCCGACGATCCACACATCGCGCTCACGCTGCATTTCTACGAACCCTTCGTCTTCACGCACCAACGCGCGAGCTGGGTGCCGCTGCCAGCCGACATGCCGCTCATCAAATTCCCCGGGCGCGTTCCCGATCTTTCGAAAACGAAAATCCCCGCCGATCACTTCGTGCAACAGTCCTCCAACACCGAACTCACGATCGCGGAGATCGACGCCGCGTTCGCCAAAGTCGCCGCGTGGGCGGATAAAAATCTAAAAGGCCGCGAACTCTACATCGGCGAATTCGGTGCCTACGACAAAGCCGAGGACGACGACTCACGCCGCAACTACGTCAAAGCCGTCACCGCCGCCTCCGAACGCCATGGCTGGAGCTGGGCCGTGTGGGATTACCAAGGCGGCTTCGCCGTGCGCACCCCCGACGGCAACCCCACCGCCATCCTCGAAGGCCTGCCGCTCAAATAACAACCGGCGTTCACAGGGGCGAATCCACCATGTGGCGTTTGAACTTTTTTCGTTCCTCTCCACTTGTGCGGGATGTCCGCCAAAGCCCAATTCGCCGCTGAGAACCAAGACGGTGCCTTCAAGCGCCAGGAGGATTCTTTCCGCCACTGGATCGTCGCCGATCCGGGCGCGCGGTTCAGCGCGGAGCGCGATCGTTATCATCTCTATGTCTCGCTCGCCTGTCCGTGGGCCCATCGCACGCTCATCGCGCGTCACTTGAAATGCCTCGATGACGTCATCGGTGTCACTGTCGTCGATCCGGAACGCGACGAACGCGGCTGGCGATTCACCGATGGCCCGGGTCACACCGCTGATCCGGTCAACGGTTTCAAATTTCTCAGCGAGGCTTACCGCACGACCGATGCGAATTTCCAGGGGCGTTTCACCGTGCCCGTTCTTTGGGACAAAAAGACGAAGCAGATCGTCAACAATTCCGAGGACGACATCTGTCGCATCTTCAACGATGTCTTCGCAGCCATCTCGCGGTGCGACGTGAATCTCTTCCCCATCGATATCGAAACCGAGCACGCGAAACTCGCCGCGTTCATCTATGAGCACGTGAACAACGGCGTGTACGAAGCGGGTTTCGCGACATCACAAACCGAATACGAACGTGCCTGCCGCGCACTCTTCACCGCACTCGACGAACTCGAACTCCGCCTCGCATCGCGGCGTTTTCTTTTCGGCGCGCGCATCGTCGAAGCGGACTGGCGGCTGTTTTGCACGCTCGTGCGTTTCGACGCCGTCTATCACGGCCATTTCAAGTGCAACCTTCGCCGCATCGTCGATTACCCGAATCTCTCCGGCTACCTCCGCGATCTATATCAACAGCCCGGCATCGCCGACACCGTGAACCTCGATCACATCAAGCGGCATTACTACGCCACACACACCGAGATCAATCCGACCGGCATCGTGCCAATCGGACCGCTCTTCGATCTCAGCGCGCCGCATGGACGCGAAAAGCTCGTTTAAACAACACGAGCCGTCGCGCGTCTTCGTCCGAAAACGACGTCCTCAGATCGTCACTTCCTGACGGGCTTTTTCCGCCAGCGCCGTGCTCAGGTAGCGTTCACCAAAACTGCAGCCCACGGTCACGATCATCTTGCCCGCGAACTCCGGACGCTTCGCGACTTCCATCGCGGCCCACACATTCGCACCGGTCGAGATGCCGCCGAGAATACCTTCCTGAGTCGCGAGCAGACGCGCCGTTTCAAATGCATCGTCATCGGACACCGTCAGCACTTCGTCGATGATCGCGGTATTGCAATTTTTCGGGATGAAACCCGCGCCGATGCCCTGGATTTTGTGACGTCCGGGTTTGCCACCGGAGAGCACCGGGCTCGCCGCAGGCTCGACCGCAAAAGTCTTCATCGCTCTGCGCGCTTTGATCACTTCGGACACACCGGTGATCGTGCCGCCTGTACCAACGCCGGCGACAAACGCGTCGATCTTTCCGCCGGTCGCTTCCCAAATTTCTTCGGCCGTCGTGCGACGATGCACTTCGGGATTCGCGGGATTCTCAAACTGCTGCGGCATGAATCCGCGATCGCCATATTCTGCGAGCAATTCGCCCGCGCGACGGATCGCGCCGGGCATGCCTTCCGCGCCGGGCGTGAGCACAATCTCCGCACCGAGCATGCGCAACAACACGCGCCGCTCGACCGACATCGTTTCCGGCATCGTGAGGATCAGCTTGTATCCGCGCGATGCGCACACAAACGCCAGCGCGATGCCGGTGTTGCCCGACGTCGGTTCGATCACAACCGCATCGGGCTTCAGACGACCTTCACGTTCCGCCGCATCGATCATCGCCATCCCGATGCGGTCCTTCACGCTCGAGAGCGGGTTAAAAAATTCCGCCTTCAACCAGATCTCCGCGCCGAGGCCGGCGGCGATCCGGTTCAGCTTGATCAACGGGGTGTTTCCAACGGTGGCGACGATGTTCGGATAAGCGCGAGCGGACATGATGCCCACAATCACGCGCCCACCGTCATGGCAGTCAAGTGCGTGTCCGCGAGGACGCCCGCTCTTCCTTGCCCAACAACTGTCGCAACGCCACCTCCAGCGTGGCGTGGCGATAAGGAAACGCCGCTTCCTCCAGGCGCGCGGGAAAGGTTTTGGCACCTGTCAGCAAGGCCTCGTCGGCCATCGCGCCAACCGCCAGCCGCAATGCCCACGCGGGCGTCCGCACCAATGCGGGGCGCCCCAGCACCTTGCCCAATGTCGCGGCAAACGTCGCCTGATCGAGAATCTCCGGCGCGACCGCGTTCACCGGTCCGCCGCAACGTTGGTCGATCACCGAGTGATAAATCGCACCGATCATATCCTCCACACTGATCCAGCTGAACGGTTGACGACCGTGGCCCATCGGACCGCCGAGTCCCGCGCGAAACAGCGGGAGCATTTTTGCGAGCGCGCCGCCTTTCGGCGAAAGCACCGCGCCCGCCCGCAAGGCCACCGCGCGCATGCCGAGCGCCTCGGCTTTCGCGGTCTCGTTTTCCCACGCCTTGCAGACGTCCGCGAGGAAACCGGTGCCGCGCATGCTGTCTTCATTCACCAACTCGTCGCCGCGCGCGCCATAGATGCCCGCGCCCGACATGCTCACCAACACGAAGGGCCGGTGTTTCATCTTCTCGATGCACGTCACGAGCGTGCGCGTCGCTGCCACCCGGCTCGCCAGAATGGTTTTGCGACGCGACTGGGTCCATCGGCCGTCCGCGAGATTTTCTCCCGACAGATTGATGATCGCGTCCACACCGCGCAGCTTCAACGGATCCAGTTCGCCTGTTTCCGGATTCCAAAAAACCTCGTCTTCACCTCGCGACGCGTGCCGTACCAGACGCACGACTTCGTGCCCTTGCGAACGCAGAAACGGAATCAACGCCGTACCCAACAAACCAGACGCACCCGCGATCAAAAACCGCATCGAACGTACCGCGCCATGACGCGTGCGCAGCTCCGTATCCGCCTTCGTGATCGCGTGCCGGTAGGTGAACAACCGCTCGAGCTTCCCGCGTATCCAAGAATTGGTGACAAAGCCGGCGGGCGCTTCGTATTCGATCGCATCCGTCAGCACGCAAGCAGACGCGCCATCCGGCTCGATCCGATGCGTATGCTCCCAGCGCTTGAACGGGCCGCGCACCTGCCGGTCGCAACAATGCCGGCCCTCTTTCACATTATAGTGCTCCACTTCCCAGCTCGTCCAAAACGCCCCCGCTTTCATCCGCACCTCCGCACGCGCGCCTTCCCGCACGCCCTCGTGCCGCACGATCTCGATCGTTTCCCACGGCGGCGTCAGCCGCTCCAGCACGCCACCGCGCAGATGCCAGTCATACACCTCGCCCGCCGGGCGATTGATGCGGATGGACCGTGAAAAGGACTCGACACTCATGAATGAAGCGCACGGCCATACGCCTCCGACCGCCCCGTTCGCAACTCTCAATCGCGCGACGGTGCATTCGCGCACTTTCGCTCCTCGCCTGCTCAAGCGGATTCATGGGCGCGTTTTGAGCAGTCGAAACGCCTCCAACGCTTCCGCGCGCGCCGTCGCGTGGTCGACGATGGGACGCGGATAATTTTTCCCCAACTCCACTCCCGCCGCCGTCAGTACCTCGGCCGGCGCGGTCCACGGCGCGTGCAAAAACGCATCGGGCAAACCGGCGAGTTCCGGCACCCAGCGCCGCACATACGTGCCCGCACGATCGAATTTCGTTCCCTGCAGCACCGGCGCAAAAATCCGAAAGTACGGCGTCGCATCCGCCCCGCAGCCCGCGCTCCACTGCCAGCCGAGCGTGTTGTTCGCGAGATCGGCATCGACGAGCGTATCCCAAAACCACGCCGCGCCTTCCGTCCATGGCAGTCGCAGATGTTTCACCAAAAACGACGCCACGATCATGCGCACGCGATTGTGCATCCAGCCGGTCGCCCAGAGTTCACGCATGCCCGCGTCCACGACCGGATACCCTGTCTGCCCGCGCTGCCACGCGTTCAGCTGTTTCCCGCCCGGATCGCGCGCCCACGGAAACGCCAAAAACTCCTCTCGCAATGGTCGCTCCGGTGTCGCGGGAAAATGATACAGCACATGATGCGCAAATTCGCGCCAGCCGAGTTCGCCCAAAAACTTCTGCACGCCCGCATTCGCCGGAAACACGCCCGATGCTTGCGACTGCGCTTTCGCGGCGGCCCAGATTTGACGCGGTCCGATTTCGCCGAAGTGCAGATGAGGCGACAAACGCGACACGCCCTCCTCGCCAGGGAAATCGCGGCGCTCCGCGTAACCCGGCGACAGCTTCTGGAGGAAATACTTCAATCGCTTTAGCGCACCCGCTTCGCCCGGCGTCCACGTTTCATAAAATCCGGTGTCCCATTTCACGCGCGGCAGGAGCCCGAGTTCCTCCAACGCCACACTCTCCGGCCAGCGCTTCGGCGCGGTAAATACTTTCTGCTTCACCGCGATTGGCTCCACCACCGGCAGACTCAAACAATGTCGCCAAAAGGGCGTGAACACTTGAAACGGTCCGCCCGCGCGATTCGCGATGGTATGCGGTTCAAACAACAACGCGCTGTTAAAGCTCTTCGCCTCCGCACCCACAGCCGTCAGCGCCGATTTCACGTGCTTGTCGCGCGCGATCACCGCGGGCTCGTATCGACGATTCCAATACACGACCGTCGCTCCCGTTTCCCGCATCAACCGACGCAAAACTTCGAGCGCCTTCCCGCGCGCGACCACGAGCCGCGATCCGCGTGCGCGCAAGGATTCATCGAGCGCCTTCAGCGAATGATGCAGCCACCAGCGCGACGCCGCGCCCGGTGCCCACCGGCCTTCGCCCGCTTCGTCCCAGATGTACACCGGCACGATCGCGCCGCCTCGCTTCAACGCCTCCGCCAGCGCCGCATTATCCTGAAGCCTCAGATCCTGACGAAACCACATGATCGCCGGAGAAATGTTCACGCCCCGAAGGAGTCGCGGCCGCTTCGCGAAGCAAGCTCACCCTCGCGGCCATCCACCAAACTTCGCAGCTCCCCCTTGCTCCCGCCTCGAATTCCCATCCTGTCCTCCTGCAATCCTGTTCAATCTCCGCCGCCCGTTTTTATGTCTTCCTGGGACGTCCAGTTTCGCCACGGCGTTTTCCTGCCGCAAATCGACTGGTGGCTCGACGCGCATCATCCCGTCGATCGCTCCTTCGTTTCGCACGCGCACTTCGATCATCTCGCGCCGCATCGCGAAATCGTCTGCTCCGAGGGCACTGCGCGCCTCATGCGTTCGCGCATGCCTGCCGTGCGGCGCGAACACATCCTGCCCTTCGGCCACACCGAGCAGCTCACAGCGGACGCGAGCATCACGTTGTATCCGGCCGGGCACATCTTCGGCTCCGCGCAATGCCTGATCCAACACGACGCGCTCGGCTCGCTGCTCTACACCGGTGACTTCAAACTGCGGCCCGGTCGCTCCGCGGAAACCTGCGCCACGCCGTCGGCCGATGTGTTGATCATGGAAACGACGTTCGGTCGTCCGCACTACGTGTTTCCACCGACTGAACAAACGCTCGCCGCCATCACACGCTTCTGCCGCGACGCGCTTGAGGACAACGAAACACCGGTTCTCTTCGGCTACAGTCTCGGCAAGAGCCAGGAACTGTTGCGCGGTCTCGCGGATGCCGCGCTCCCCGTGATGCTGCATCCGCAGACGTTCCGCCTCACGCGCATTTATCAAGAATTCGGCATGCAGTTTCCGCCCTACCGCGAGTTCTCGATCGATGACCTCGCCGGTCACGTCGTCATCTGTCCGCCTCAATCGAACAACTCGACCTTTCTGCGAAAAATCACCCACCGTCGCACCGCCATGATCACGGGTTGGGCGCTCGATCCTGGTGCGACGTTTCGTTATCAATGCGACGCCGCGTTCCCGCTCTCCGATCATGCCGATTTCCCCGATCTCCTCCGCTTCGTGGAACTCGTCCAACCCAGACGCGTGCTGACGCTGCACGGTTTTGCCGCCGATTTCGCCCGCACGCTGCGCGATCGCGGCATCGATGCGTGGGCAATCAACGAGCACAACCAACTCGAGTTTGCCATCGCTCCTCCACCGCCAGTCAGCGCACCTGTGCAAGCGCCAACCGCAACCCGCGCGCCGGCGGTGCCAAACGATCTCGAAGCATTCGCCGAAATCGCACAGCGCATCAAAACCGCCGCGGGCAAACTCGAAAAAATCGAGCTGTTGCGCGAGTACTTCAGTTCGCTGCGCGACGATGACGATGCGGCCCGCGCCGCGCTGTACTTCACGGGCCGTCCTTTCCCGCAATCCAATCCGCGCACACTCAATCTCGGCTGGTCGCTGATCCGTCGCGCGGTGCTCGAAGCCACCGGGCTCTCGATCGCGGATTTCCGGCAGGCTTATCAACGCTTCGCCGACAGCGGCGACACCGCCGGAGCACTACTCGCCGGCCGAACGCAACCATCTCCATTCTCCCTCAGCGCAACCGCCGCTCTCCTCGACGCGCTCGCCGCAGCGCGCGGCCCGGCGGCCAAGCTGGCGCTGCTGCAGGAGCGGCTTTCACGACTTCCACCGGAAGCAGCCAAATACCTGATCAAAATCATCACCGGCGATCTCCGCATCGGCCTCAAAGAAGGCCTGGTCGAAGAAGCCATCGCGTTATCTTCTGGGCGCTCTCTCGAAACCGTGCGCGAGGCCCACATGCTCTGCGGCGACATTCCCGCAGTGATGCGCGCCGCGCGTAATGACAAACTGGATACGATCTCGCTGCGAGTTTTTCATCCGCTGCAGTTCATGCTCGCCAGTCCGGAACCCACGGCCGGGGCGATTCTCGCACGGCTGCCGCCCCCCGTCTGGCTGGAGGAGAAATACGACGGCATCCGCTGCCAGCTGCACAAGCAAGGCGCGCGAGTAGAACTCTACTCGCGGGATCTTCATCGCATCACCGACCAGTTTCCCGATCTCGCGCGCGCCGCTTCGCGCCTTGCCGCCGATTGCATTCTCGACGGGGAATTGCTCGCGTGGCGCGACGGACGCGCACTGCCGTTTGCTGAACTGCAGAAGCGACTCGGACGAAAAGGCGGCGACGACTTTTTCCTCGGCGCGGAGATCCCCGTGTCGTTCTCCGCCTACGACATTCTTTGGAGCGATGGACGCTCACTGCTGAAAGAGCCGCTGTCTTTTCGTCGCGAGTCGCTCGAAACAATATTCGCCTCTTCGGCGACCGACGCGCTCACGCTGGCCCCCAGGCAATGGGCGCAGTCGGCGGTTGAGATCGAGGCCGCCTTTCTCGCCGCCCGCCAGCGCGGCAACGAGGGACTCATGGCGAAGGATCCGGCGAGCCGCTACACGCCGGGCAGGCGCGGGCTCGCCTGGCTGAAGTTGAAGAAAGCCTACGCCACGCTCGATGTTGTGGTCGTCGCGGTCGAATACGGCCACGGCAAGCGACGCGATGTCTTGAGCGACTACACGTTTGCCATTCGCGATGACGAACACGACCACCTGCTCACCGTGGGCAAAGCTTACTCAGGCCTCACCGACGCGGAGATCGCGCAACTCACCGAACACTTTCTCGCGACGACGATCGAGCAACGTGGCCGGCTGCGGCACGTGGCGCCCGAAATCGTCATCGAGGTCGCCTTCGATTCGATCCAGCCGAGCCAGCGGCACCAGAGTGGCTACGCGCTGCGTTTTCCGCGCATCGCACGGATCCGCAGGGACAAAAGCGTGGCCGACATCGACACATTGCGAACGTGCCGCCAGCTCGCGGAAGCCAGTGCATTTGGCCCGGGTGCTGGCGACGGCCAGTGACGGCATCTCGCCAGCGCGGGAACAATCCCCGCATTCACTGCGTCCAACGAGCAGCCTATTTCCTGCATGTCCTCGCACCTTCAGGCGCAACGTCCGCCGCTCCGTGGTTCGCGCGTTTTGGCCAAACTCACATTCGGCCTCTTCGCGCTGCTTTTACTCTGCGGGGCCGCACACAGCGCGACGCCCATCTCGTTTCGGGACGGCGAAGAATTCTCGTTTCGCGTCTCGTGGGGCATCTTTCGAAACGCCGGCGAGATCGCCATCAACGCGCGTGAAGAAACGGTCGCGGGCCTGCCGCAAATCCGGCTCACCACGCAGACCGAAACCAAGGGCTTTGTTCGCAACCTGTATTTCTTCGAGGGTGTCGTGGTCTCGATTTTCGATCGCGACGACGGACGCATGCTCGCGGCGACCGCCACCACCGCCACCAAGAAACGGAAGACCCACGCCATGGCGGTCTTCAACTACGCCGACGAGCAAGTCCGCTACGAAGATTTCCTCCGCCCTGAACGCAGTGCCATCATCCCGATTCCCGCAGGCCATCCCAAGGACCTTATCACCAGCCTGATCGAGGCGCGCACGTGGAACCTGAAGGTGGGCGAGCGCCGTCCGGTCACGGTCATGTTCGACGATGAGTTTTACGACCTCGTGCTGGTGGCCGAGCGTATCGAAGAAGTTGATACGCCACTCGGCCGCGGCCCGGCGCTCGTTGTAAAACCGGTGATGGAGCAATCGCCCAAAGGCATGTTCAAACGCGGCGGCACCGTGCGCGTCTGGATTTCTCAGGATGAAAAACGTCTGCCGGTGAAGCTGGAGGTTTCCATGAAGTACGGCACCGGAGTCGCCACCCTCACACATTACCGTCCGCCCGCCGCCACCGTCGCCTTGCTCGCCGATTGAGCGGAGTCGGGCGCGAGAAGAAAACGCCACGGCTTCAGCCTCCACTCGTCGCCGGCGTAATCGATGCCGATCCGCGGCGTCACCTGTATCCGTTTTTTGGTTACACGCGCGCCTTCTTCGATCCAAAGCCCGCTTTCGGGAGCGGCTGGCAATCCATTGAGCGCTCGGTCGATCCCAAGTGCTTTGGTGAGCCGGCCCGGACCGCTGACCGACTGCGTCGCCCGGATCAGGACCGCGGCGGGAAAGCCCTCCGGACCCGTCACGAGATTCAGCATTTCGTGAATGCCGTAGCAGAGATAAACGTACCACACACCCCCGGCGCGATACAGCACGTCGGTGCGCGTCGTGCGGCCTTTGCTCGCGTGGCAGGCGCGGTCCGACTCGCCGTGATACGCCTCGGTCTCCGTGATGAGTGAACGCACCTCGCGCCCGTCCGGCAGGCGGCGAACCAGCACGCAGCCCACCAACTTCCGGGCAAGTGCAACCGTATTCTGCTCCTGAAAGACTTTCGCTTGGATCGGCTCCGGCATGATTTATTTGGAGTCTTCCCAATATCCCGCGTGATCACGAACGCAACGTCCGCACGCTCGCGTCGCTCTTCGGACTTACCTACGTGGTTAATTTCGTTTTTGTGAAAACCCCGCGTCGATGACCGCATCTTTCTACACACTCACCGGAAATCTCCTCGCCGAGCGCACCTTCGAGTTTTCCGAATGGCAACCGGGCCGCACCCAGCGCGCCCACATGGAGTCGTTCCAAGTGGGTGGCAAGGGCATCAATGTCTCGCGCATGCTCGCGCGTCTCCAGATTCCGAATACAGCGCTCTGCTTCGCCGGCGGTGCCCCGGGCGACGAATGCCGCCAATGGCTCCGCGAGCGCGGGCTCGACCACCGCGCATTCCCCTCCACGAACCCCACGCGCACCGGACTCGTGGTGCGCGCACACGGCAAAGAGGAGACGACTTTTCTGGGTCCCGACGTGCCGCCCGATGCGGAAGCCTGCGAGGCGTGTGCCCACTTTTTGGATACATGCGATGCCTCCACCGTGCTCGCGTTTTGCGGCAGTTTTCCCGGATGGGATTCCGATGCCGTCCGTCCTCTGCGCGAGGCGCTCGCACGGCTGATCGCGCGAGCCTCCGTTTGCGTCGATACCTACGGACCCGCGCTGCGTTCGCTCGTCGAGCAACCGGTCGCGCTCGCGAAGGTCAATCGTCAGGAATTCGCACAACTCGCCGGCTCCGGAGTTCTGCCGGACTCGCTCGAAACGGCTTTGACTGCCGCACTGCGACGCTGGCCGGTCCGCGCCTGGGTCGTCACGGATGGGCCGGGTCCCGTTTACATCGCCTCCACCTCACTTCCGCCAACGCGGCTTCAGCCGCCTGCCATTAAAGAAATTTCTGCGACTGGCTCGGGCGACGTCCTCCTTGCGTGCATTATGCATTTCCTTTATGGCCAAGGCTTGACGTTATCGGAAGCCGTTTCGTTCGCTCTTCCCTTTGCCTCCGCAAACGCCGCCCACCCGGGAATTGCGGAGTTCAACCTGAACCAACTCCCTCACAAGAGGTCATTTCCATTATGAACCGTAAAGTCGTTCCCGTTCTCATTCTTCTCATCATCGGAGCCGGCGCCTTTTTTGGCTACCGCAGCTTCCAAGCCAAACAGGCGCGCGAAGAACAGACCCGCCTCGCCGCCGAAGCTCAGGCCGAGACCGAGCGCAAAGCCGAGGCCGAGCGCCAACGCGCCGCCGCCGAGGCCGAGGCCCAACGCCTCGCCGCGTTGCAGGCCGAGCGTGAAGCCGAGCGCGTGAAAGAAGAGCAAGCCCGCATCCGCGCCGAACAGGCAGCTGCGGAAGCGCGCCGCATTCAGGAAGAAGAAAACGCCCGCCGCGCCGCCGCCGAACGTGAACGCCTCGCCGCCGAACGTCTCGCCGCCGAACGCGAAGCCGCCCGCCTCGCGGCTGAACGCGAACGCCAGGCCGCCGAAGCGGCGAAAGCCCGCCAGATCGCGCTTGAGCGCCTCGCCGAGGAAGAACGTCAGAAAAAAGAAGCCGAAGAGCGTGAAGCCGCCCGTCTCGCCGCCCTCGAACGCCAGCAAGAACTCGAACGCCAGAAAGCCGCCGAGGTCGAGGAGCGCAAAGCGGAACTCCTCACCCGCTCCATCTATCCCAGCGATTACAAGCGCCGGAACCACTACTACCTCGATGTGGACATGAAAAACGCGCAAGCCGAGGCCGCCGTGCAGCGTCCAGCCTCCGCCCAACCCTGATACGCTTTCATACGCCGCTTTTTCCCAAATATATCCTTGCTAGGGCGAACTAAGATTCACTTAGTTCGCCCCTTTATTTTATGAAAGCGACCATCAAAACACAGGGGCAGCAGTTCGCCGTTTCCGAGGGCGACATCCTGATCGTTAACCGCTATCGCAATTCCGAAGCCGGCTCCACCGTTCAAATCAACGAGGTGCTCTCCGTGGGCGAAGGCGAATCCTTCCGCGTCGGCGCCCCTCTCCTCAATGGCGCCAGCGTCACTGCCACGGTTCTCGAAAACAAGCGCGGCTCCAAGGTCGTCGTTTTCAAGAAAAAGAAACGCAAGGGCATGGAGCGCAAGCAAGGCCACCGCCAGGAGCTCTCCGTGATCAAGATTCAATCCATCAACGCTTAATTACAGGAGCTACCCGCCATGGCGCATAAAAAAGGTGCAGGATCTACAAGCAACGGCCGCGACAGCTGCGCGCAGCGACTCGGCGTAAAGAAGTTCGGCGGCCAGTCCGTGCTCGCCGGCAACATTCTCGTCCGTCAACGCGGCTCCAAGCTGCATCCGGGCAAGAACGTCGGCGTCGGCCGCGATTGGACCCTCTTCGCTCTCAAGGACGGCGTGGTCCAATACGACAAGGCCCACCGCAAGGTCGCCGTCGTCTGATCGACAACCGATTCCCTTTCACTCTCAACGCAGCCTCTTCCGGCTGCGTTTTTTTTGTGCGTTTTCCAAACGCTTGATGCACGGGAACCCCCGGCGCTCAACGGCACGCTGCGCTCGATTTGCGTGAACCAGCCCGCACCCGGCCGGTCTAGCGCGCCGAGTTTTGACCGTCGCTTTTGCCACATCTTCTGTTGCCGCGGATCTCCCGCGGCTGGAGCTCGCCCGGCGCTGCCGGGAAATTTGCCTCGCTCACGAAAACGCCCCCGTGGGCGCGACCCAGCTTGAGGAACAGCTCGCGCTTGCCGTGCAGGCCGTGCGTGACGCACACGGCGCCAGCTCGATCCACGAGGAGGATATCGAGCCTGTTTTCCAACGCGAAGCCGACCGCGTGAGCGATGCGCACGTGCTCGCGGAACTCCTCGCACCGCGCCTCCGTGCTTCGCTCGAAACGCGATCCCATCAGCCCCGGAGCCAGCCCGCTCCCGTGCCAGCCCCCTTTCCTGCTTCGTCTCCGCCCGCCGCTCCGGCCGATCCGCCGGGCATCGCCGATCTTCTCGATGGCATGCTCGATCTGGATCGTCACGACGCACGCACCCGTCGCCCGCGTTGAGGCGCCCATCGAAAACCATCGTAGAAGAAACCTCCATGAGTTCCGCCACCCTCGAAAAAACCGAAAAAAACACCGCCGCCAGTGTCCCTGCGGCGACCGCATCTCCTTTCACCCCGCCACCCGCACCGACTGCCAAACGCAGCGCAGCCACCAAGACGATCCTCCTCGGATTCGATCTCGGCACCAATAAATCCTGCGTGCTCGCAGGTCCCGCCGGCAGCTCCGACATCGTGTTGAGCAAGGTCATCCCGAGCGTCGTCGGCTACGTCAAAGAGGGAATCGTGGAAGGCATCATCACCGACAACGCCACGCTCCTTTTCGGCGAAGACGCGCTCAAAAATCAGCTTCACGCCAATCTCGTCGCCCCTCTCGCCGATGGCGTCATCGCCCACCCCGATGCCGCGCGCGATTTGTTTAAACACATCCGCCAGCTCGTCGATCCCTCCGGCCAGGCCGAACTCCGCGCCGTCATCGGCGTGCCCGCCAACACCGACACCGATGCGCGCGAGGAAATCCGTCATTGCGCTCAAGGTGTTTTCGACCGGCTTCTGCTGATCCCCGAGCCGTTCCTTGCGGCCCTTGGATTCCGCGACGACGCCCGCGTGGGCCAGCCCGGCTACGCCGATCCGGTGATCAACTCGCTCTTCATCGATATCGGCGGCGGCACCAGCGACCTCTGCCTGGTGCAGGGTTATTTCCCCGGTCGCGACGATCAGGCGAGCATCGCATTCGCCGGCGATGCGATCGACACGCTCATCCAGAACGAACTCGATCGCACGTATCCCCACAACGGTCTCTCCCGCCAAAAAGTCCGCGAGCTCAAGGAAGCGAATTCCTACGTCGGTCCCATCCGAAAACCGCTCGATGTGAAAGTGGTGATCGGCGGAAAAAGCCATTCGCTGGAACTGGGCGAAACCATCGGCAACGCCTGCAATGCGCTCATCGATAAAATCTATCCCGCGCTCACCACACTGATCGCGCGCGCAAGCTCCGACAGCGTGCTCGCTCTTCTTCAAAACATCGTCGTCACCGGCGGCGGTTCACAGATCAAGGGCATCGACACCGTGCTTCAGCAACGGCTGGCCGACGATGGCTTCGAGTCCCCCCGCGTGCGTGTCGCCGGCCAAGATTATAAACGGTATGTCGCCATGGGTGCGATCAAAGCCGCGCGCGCCGCGCGCGAAAACCAGTGGCAGCATCTGCTGTCCTGAGCGTAGTTGATTTTCCACTACAAGGCGCGCCCGTTGCGGCGCGCTTTTTTTTGGGGAGGAAAGCGCCTTGAAAAACCTGGCGCGTTCAGCCCGCGATCGGGTAGCTGCCCAGCCACTTCACCATCGTGCAGAATTGCTTCAGCTCGGCCACGGCCTCTTTCACCGACGGATCGTCGTAGTGACCGGCGACATCGAGGAAGAAATAATAATCCCACGCGCGGCGTTTGCTGGGGCGCGATTCGATCTTTGAGAGATTGATGCCGCGGTCGGCCAGCGGCTTGAGCATCTTCAGCAACGCGCCCGAGTGTGCCGCCGCTTCGTCGCCCAGCGAGATCAACAGGCTCGTCATGTCGCGCCCGTTGCCCACCGCACCGGAGGGTCTGCGGCCGATCACGAAGAAGCGCGTGGTGTTATTCATCTTGTCCTGAATGTTGCGCGCCACGATGGGAACGCCGTAAACGCTCGCCGCGAGCTCGGGTGCCACGCCGGCGGCGCCTTCCTCGTCACGCGCGATCTGCACGGCGCGTGCGGTGCTGGAGGCATCGACAAGCTGCGCGTGCGGCAGATGGCGTTGCAGCCACATGCGACACTGGGCGAGCGCCTGATCCTTGGAATATACCTTCGTGATCTTTTCCAGCGGCGACCTGGAGATCAGCGTGTAGGAGATTTCCAAATACAACTGCGCGACGATCTTCAACTCGGAGGTGACGAACTGATCCAGCGCATCGCGCACGGATCCCTCGGTGGAATTTTCGATCGGGATGATGCCATAGTCGGCCTCGCCCTTTTCCACGGCGGTGAAGATGTCCGCGAAGGTCGCGAACGCCTGATAATTCACGCTCGCGCCGAATTTCTTGAGCGCCGCCTGGTGGCTGTTCGTCGCTTCCGGCCCGAGATACGCGATGAGCAGCGGTTGTTCGAGCGCTATCGCGGCCGACATGATCTCGCGATAGATGGCGCGCAACGCGTCATCTTTGATCGGCCCGCGATTGAGTTCGGCCGCCTTGCGGAAAACGGCGTCTTCGCGTTCCGCGACGTAGATCTGCCCGCCCGAGCCTCGTTTCAATTTTCCGATCTCAGCCGCGAGTGTGAGGCGTTGATTCAGCAGTTCGACGATCTGCCGGTCGATCCCGTCGATTTTTTCGCGAATAGGCGTCAGGTCCATGAAGCGTTCCTTTTACTCCGCGGGCGGCGGATTGTTCGGGCGGTTGTCCGCATCGTTTTCTTCCGCCGGTGTTTCAACAGGTGCTGGCGCAGCTTCGGCTTCCGGCGGATTCTCCGCGGCGACTTCCGCGTCGAGATGTTCGGTATGTTCGACCGTCACCGCTTCGAGATTCGGCGACTCGCCTTCCCCTTCTTCGAGCGGGAGGCCCATCTCGGCGTCGGAGGGTGCCTTCACATTGGTCGCATTTTTCAACCACTCATCGATCTGGCGCGGTGAAAGCACGTCGGACGCGGGCAGTTCCACCAAGGATTTCACGCCGACAAATTCGAGGAATTTATCCGTCGTGCCGTATTGCAACGGGCGGCCCGGGAGATCGGCGCGACCGGTGATATACACGAGTTCGCGCTCCATCAATTTGTTCAACCCCGCCTCGGCTGACACACCGCGGATCGTCTCGATCTCGGTGCGTGTGACGGGCTGACGGTACGCGACGATCGCAAGCGTCTCGAGAGCGGATTGAGTGAGTTTCACCGGCGGCGGTTCGTCGCGCAGGATGCGAATCCAGCGGGCAAAACGCGGATGCGTGACGACGCGAAAACCGGTCGGCCCTTCGATCAACAGGTAAATATCACTGGCCGCTTGAAGTTCTTCGGCGATGGCCGCCATCGCTTCGCGAATCTGCGTCGCGGTGATCAGCGACGGAACGTCCTGATAAATTTCAGCATCGGAATCGGCCGGACTCTCCGCGGCGACTTCCGCGGTTTCGGACGCCGGTGTTTCCTCCGCGACGGGCGCGGTTTCGGCCTCAGCGGACTCCTCAATCGCGGCACTCGCCTGATCGGCCGGCGCTTCCGACTCGGACTCCTCGGATTTCGCTGGCTGAGCTTGGTTATGAAAACGCGCAAAAACCGCCTGAATATCTTTAACGGACAGCGGCTGACTCGTGGAAAGGAGCAGCGCCTTGAGCACTTTTTGCAGATTGAAAGCCATGCGGAAGAGCCGGTCAGTGAATGCGGCGCCCTCGGGGTGAAGCAACCCCAATTATACCGCGAACGCGCAGCTGTTTCCTGAGGGAAATCGCGCTACTGCACTCCTACTGCACTCCCCGGCATGTTTTCAATTCTTGCCCGGCCCTTCCCCGTTTGGTGATCTTTCCGTTCTCCCATGAGCAACCAAAAGCCCGCTGATCCGCTGCGTCCCCACTCTGCCGTCGTCGTCGATGGCAACGACCGCGCCGCCGCCCGTTCCATGCTCCGCGCCGTCGGGTTCACCGATGCTGACTTCCAAAAGCCGCAGATCGCCGTCGCGTCCTCCGCCAGCGACATGACGCCCTGCAACGTCCACCTCGGCGAGCTCAGCGAGCACGCGCGCAAAGGTGTCAACGAAGCCGGCGGCAAGGCCGTCTATTTCAACACCATCACCGTCACCGACGGCATCAGCATGGGCACGCAGGGCATGCGTTACTCGCTCGTGTCGCGCGATGTCATCGCCGATTCCGTCGAGACCGCGGTCGCCGCGGAAGGCTTCGATGGACTCATCGCCATCGGCGGCTGCGACAAAAACATGCCGGGCATGATGATCGCCATCGCGCGTCTCAACCGCCCCGCGGTGTTTATCTACGGTGGCACGATCCTCCCCGGTTTCACGCCCGGCGATTGCGATCACAAGAAGCCGCTCGACATCGTCTCCGTGTTCGAAGCCGTCGGCAAACACGCCAAGGGCGAGCTCGACGATAAAGGTCTTCACGAGATCGAGTCGTCCGCGATTCCCGGCCCCGGTTCCTGCGGCGGCATGTACACCGCCAACACCATGGCCTCCGCCATCGAAGTGCTCGGCATGAGCCTGCCCAACAGCTCCGCGCAGACCGCTGTCGGCAAAGAAAAACGCGAAGACTGCGAACGCGCCGGCGCCGCCGTCATGAACATGCTCAAAAAGGGCATCAAACCACGCGACATCCTCACGCGAAAGGCATTCGAAAACGCCATCGTCGTGTGCCTCGCGCTCGGCGGTTCCACCAATCTCATCCTCCATCTCCTCGCGATCGCGCACGCGGCCGAGGTCGAGCTCAGCCTCGAAGACTTCAAAGTCATCGGTGAAAAAGTTCCGCTGCTCGCCGACGTGAAGCCGTTCGGCAAATACGGCATGGCGCACCTCATTCGTATCGGCGGTATCCGCCCGATGATGAAAGAACTCCTCGATCGCGGCATGCTCCACGGCGACGCCCTCACCGTCACCGGCGAGACCATCGCTGAAACGCTCAAGGACGTGAAACCCTACGGCGCGTATCCGACCGAGCAGGACATCATCCGCCCATTCGACAACCCGATCAAAGCCACCACGCATCTTCGCGTGCTCCGCGGCAACCTCGCGCCCGAAGGCGCCGTCGGCAAGATCACTGGCAAGGAAGGTCTCTACTTCAAAGGCGTCGCCAAGGTTTACGAAGGTGAAGAAGACGCGCTCCAAGGCATCCTCCGCGGCGATGTCGTCAAAGGTGACGTCGTGGTCATCCGCAACGAAGGTCCGGTCGGCGGTCCCGGCATGCGCGAGATGTTGTCGCCGACGTCCGCCGTTGCCGGCCGCGGTCTTATCAAGGATGTCGCGCTCATCACCGACGGACGTTTCTCCGGCGGTTCGCACGGTTTCGATGTCGGCCACATCACGCCCGAAGCCGCCAAGGGCGGTCCCATCGGCATCGTGCGCAATGGCGACATCATCGAGATCGATGCGGTGAAAAACACGATCTCGCTGCTCATCCCGGACGCCGAATACACCGCGCGTCTCGCCGCGTACAAGCCGCTCCCGCCCAAGGAAACCCGCGGCGTGCTCGCGAAATACGCGAAGCTCGTTTCGACCGCCTCCGAGGGCGCCGTCACCGACAAATATCTCTGATCGTCTTCTTGCTTGCCGGGCGCCGTCCTTCGCGGGACGGCGTCTTTTTTGTAGCCAGATAAAAGGATCAAACGCGCGCTCGCGTCTCGAAACCTCAGCGCGCTCAGGCCGCGCCCGCTTTCGGCGTCGAACTCGATCCGCCGACCAACACGCTCAGTTGTTCCTGCACCTGCACGAAGAATTCCGGACTCAGTTCGCCCGCTTCGATCTCGAACAACTGCTTCGACTTCGCGTGCTCGAACACGTTCTTCGTCCCATCCTGCGAACGGCCTTTCGGTTTCAACACGCGTTTGCGCTCCAGCATGAGCGCGAGGAATTGCACCAAGCGTGTATTTTCCGGCGTCGCTTCCGTCGCCGGATCGGCGAGCGTGAGAAACAGCGCTTCCGCGGTGAGCTTCAGCTCACGATCAGCGTTTTCGCCTGCCTTGCGCGGTTTGAAAGCGCGCACCCACGAGCACACCACCACACCCTCGATTTCGAGCTTCGTGCGCTCGGCTTCGAGCACGTCGTAACGCACCACTTCGCCGATTTTTCCGCGCACCAGAAAACTGGCCACGCGCTGGCCTTCGACAAACGGTTGTTGCGTGAGAAAACACGCGGCGGCTTGCGGCTGTAACGGCAGATCCATCGGGGCACTTGTTTACTTGTAGCACTGCACGACGCTAGCCAATTTCCCACGCGCAGTCGCATGCAAGGTCGCATCATCGCCATCGGAGACATCCACGGATGTCATGCCGAATTCTCCGAACTCCTCCAACGCCTCGAGCTCACGCCGGACGACCAGCTGATCCTTCTCGGTGATCTCGTGAATCGAGGTCCGGACAGTTGCAAAGTGATCGATCTGGCCCGCGAACATCGCGCGATTTCCCTGCTCGGGAATCACGAGTTGCGCCTGCTTGACGTCCGCAATTCCGGCTCGACCGCCGGGCTGCGCGAAACCGATGCCGACACGTACGGGAAACTCCGTCCGTCCGACTGGACGTATCTGGAGCAGATGCCGCTCACGCATTTCGTCGAGGAGTTGAACATGGTGTTCGTCCACGGCGGTTTTCTTCCCGACATCCCGTGGCGCAAACAACCGGCCGACGTCGTCACGCGCATCCAGGTGATCGATGCCGAGGGCCGCCCCCGCAAACGCGCCGATGCGCCCGAAGCGCCACCGTGGGCGGATTTCTGGTGCGGACCGCCGTTCGTGGTTTATGGCCACACGCCGCGTCCCGACGTGTATAAACTCAAATGGTCGCTCGGCATCGACACCGCCTGCGCGATGGGCGGCTGTCTCACGGCTTTCATCCTCCCGGAAAAGCGCATCGTGCAGGTGAAAGCGCGGCGGAAATATTATCCGTGAACGCGACGCAGCCGGCGCGGGTGGCACGGGTGGCACGGGTGGATATTGTTTTCCGGGCATAAAAAAGCCGGAACGCACATCAGCATTCCGGCTTTTTGAAAGGCGTCGCGGCTATGGCCGCACGCGACGTCGTTCTGCGAACAAGGCCCCGAATGGCCTTAATATTTCACCGAACACCCGTAGGGCTCGGTCACCGCTTTCGCGACAGGCTGGCCGGTCTTCACCGAACCGAGCGCGGCGGTCACGTAATTGGTCGCCTTGGCGATGTCTTCCACCTTGGTCGAGCGGATGCTGTCGATCGCGCCGTTATACACCAAGGTGCCATCGGCGGTGATCACGTACATGTGCGGCGTGGTCTTCGCGCCGTAAAGTTTACCCACGGTGCCATCGCTATCGCGGCAATAAGAGGCCGGAGCAGCACCCGTGGCTTTCATCCATTCCGCGACTTTGGCTTCATCGTAGTCGCCTTGCGCTCCGGGTTTGCCGGAGTTGATGGTGATCCAGACAACGCCATCCGCAGCGGCAGCCTTTTGCAGGCCGGGGATGTTGCCGCTCTTTTCATAGTGCTTCACCACAAACGGGCATTCGGCGTTCACCCATTCGAGCACCACGGTTTTGCCGCGCAGATCGGAGAGTTTGACCGTCTTGCCATGGAGGTCCTTGAGACTGAATTCAGGCGCTGGCTGGCCCACCTCCGCAACCGCCCAGAGATTCGTGAAAGACAATGCGGCCAGAATCGCCGCGGCAGAGAACATTTTGAGGAAGTTTTTCATATGAGGTAGATGTCGGATGTCGGCTAGACAGACGCACCGGGGGTACGGGTGGCCACATGAAAATTTGGAAAAAACTCGCTTCAAAAACCGCAAATCACCCACAGAAATACCCATCTTCCGGCGGGCCGCGGTGTTGCGCGGGACAGACCGCCGAGTTTCCTACAAATCATTGTTTGCTATTTATTTCTACAGTCCTCGTCTTTTTACAAACACCCCGGAAAGTCGCCGTTTTCCCCATGTTATTTCATCTCACCGCCCGCGAGCGCCGGGCAATGGCTATCATCGCAACGCTCATCGTGCTCGGATTGATCGGATTATGGGTGCTCTGACGCCCCTGTTTGGGAGCCAATCCACGCTGCGCAATTACGTTGCCCGCACCGTGCCAACCCGTTCCATCCGTGCCCGGTTCGCGTCGTTTTCGGCGCCCGCCTTGTCGATATTTTCTCATGCCTTCTCCTTCGACTGATCGCGCACCCTTCCCCAAGGCCGTCTGGACCGGCTGGATCGTCGCCGCGGTCCTCGCGTTAGTCGCTGCGTTTTTCGCCCTGCAGACCTCGGGCTTGCGCACCCAAAACGCATTGCATCGCCACGACGCCGACCTCGCCCACACGGAATCGCAAGGTCTCGCGCAACAACTCGAGGCCGAACGCATCCTTTACAGCGCCTCGATCGACCATCTGCAAAAATCCGCGACTGCGAGCGCTCCTCAAATCGTGCGTCTCGCCGCGCCTTCGCCTGATGACAGTGATGCACTCGCCTTTGTCGTCTGGAATGCCGGCGCCCAAGACGGCGTGCTTTTTGTCGAAAAACTCCCCGCTCTCGCGAGCGATCAGATCTATCGGCTTTGGATAACCGACGCCTCGCACTCCGCACCGAGCGAGGGCTGCGTAGTGGACGACGGCACAACCCGCGCGGCCCGTATCGCCATTCGCCCTACGCGTCGCATCGCTTCTCCGACATCCTTTGTTCTCACTCGCGAACGCAAAAGCGATTCTCCCCAACCCGATCATGGCGCCGTCGTCGCCCGCGGCACACTTTGATCCACGCGTGTTCTCCGATCAGGTCTTCGATTTTCGCAGTCGCCATTCTCTTTTCCCCAACCTCCTTCGCCAAGTTTCCCCTTCCCACTCCACCGATTTCTCCCCTTTTTCTCTTCAATCATGGTCATCAAACCCAAAGTTCGCGGCTTCGTTTGTGTCACTGCTCATCCCGCCGGTTGCGCTGCTCACGTCCAGGAGCAGATCGACTACGTGAAATCCAAAGGCCCGCTCAAAAACGGCCCCAAGAAAGTCCTCGTCATCGGCTCATCCACCGGCTTCGGCCTCTCCTCGCGCATCACCGCCGCCTTTGGCTGCCAGGCCGACACGCTCGGCATTTTCTTCGAACGCCCGTCCGAGGAAGGCCGCCCCGCGACTCCCGGCTGGTATAACACCATCGCGTTCACCAACGCCGCCCGCGCCGCCGGACTCTACGCCAAAAACATCAACGGCGACGCCTTCTCCGACGAGATCAAGAAGCAGGCGATCGACTCCATCAAAGCCGATCTCGGCCAGGTCGATCTCATCGTTTACTCCCTCGCATCGCCCCGCCGCACTCATCCGAAAACCGGCGTCGTTCACAAGTCCTGCCTCAAGCCCGTCGGCCAGACCTACACCAACAAAACCGTCGATACCGACAAAGGCATCGTCAGCGACGTCACCATCGAGCCCGCCAACGAAACCGAGATCGCCGACACCACCGCGGTCATGGGCGGCGAAGACTGGGAAATGTGGATCGACGCCCTCCTCGAAGCCGGTGTCGTCGCGCCCGGCGCCACCACCGTTTCTTATTCCTACATCGGACCCGAAGTCACCTGGGCCATCTACAAAAACGGCACCATCGGCCTCGCCAAAAACGACCTCGAACGCGCCGCGAAAAAAATCGACGCCAAGCTCAAGGCCCACGGCTACGGCCGCGCCTTCATCTCCGTTAACAAGGCGCTCGTCACCCAAGCCAGCTCCGCGATCCCCGTCGTGCCGCTCTACATCTCGATCCTCTACAAACTCATGAAGGCACGCGGCACTCATGAAGGCTGCATCGAGCAGATCCAGCGTCTCTTCGCCACGCAGATGTACAACGGCTCTGCATTAAACTTCGACGATGGCGGCCGCGTCCGCATCGACGACTTGGAGATGCGCGCCGACGTCCAGGAAGAGGTCAAAAAAATCTGGCCGCAGATCACGACTGAAACCCTTCCCGAGCTGACGGACATCGCCGGCTACCGCACGGAATTCCTAAAAATGTTCGGCTTCGGCCTCCCCGGAATCGACTACGAAGCCGACATCGAACCACACGTGCCGATGGTTTGATGGCATCAGACACTCGGAGATGAAGATCACCGCGTATCTTCTTTCATTCATGCTCCTCGTCGCGTTTTCAAACGCCGGGGAGCTTCTTATTGAAGAGACTAAGTTTCCACTCCCGGAAAAGCGCCCCTCAAACGTGGCCGAACTTTTTCGAACTGCTGAGAATCTAGAAATCATCAAGCAGCCAGATCGCGTCGAAGTCTGCATTCTCAATCCGGATCTGGCACCCGGCGAAGAATTCACCGACAAGACCAAAGAAGGTCCGTACAAATTGGTCCCTGCCGAGAGCGCGAAATGGGTGAGCGCGAAACTGGCTGGCAACGAAAGCTATCTCCTGAGCCAGGAAGAGAAAGACTGTCTGCCGCTGTACAATGCGCGAGTACGTTTCTCTAAAGGTGCTGACACGATAACCGCCGACCTGTGCTTCGGCTGCAAAATCATGCGCTTCAGCCGCGACAACACCGTCATCAACCTGAACGATTTCGATCCTATAGATAGCGATCTCTTCGAGTACGTCCGCGCTCTTTTTCCAGACGACAAGGTCGTCCTCTCGATCATCGACCAAAGAAAGCGCAGCACCGAACTAAAGCGCCTGCGAGACGAGCAACGCGCGAAAGAGAAAGCCGCCTTCGAGAAGGCGAAGTTTGATCGCGCCGCCGCCAAGAAGCAGAGCGGAGCTGAAACAAAGCCATAAGCGACAGAGATCCTCTGCTACTTGAGTTTTCTCTGGCGTTTGGGCTTTTGGCCTTTGCGATCTCCGCGCCGCCCGGCGGCGCGGCTTGTCACTTGGCCCTTGCCCCTTCGCCCTTGCACGCTGCCCTAGCAGCGTGCGCCTCGTCCTCCAACGTGTCTCCTCCGCCAGCGTCACCATCGATAACACCGTGTGCGGCGCCATCGACCGCGGCCTCTTGATTCTCCTCGGGGTCGCCGCCGGAGACACCGAGGACGACGCTCGCTGGCTCGCCGAAAAAGCCGCCGCGCTCCGCATCTTCCCCGACGACGCCGGACTCATGAACCGCTCTGTCCGCGACATCGAAGGCGGCATCCTCGTCATCAGCCAGTTCACGCTCATCGCGAGCACGCGCAAAGGCACGCGCCCGTCCTTCAACGACGCCGCCAAACCCGACCTCGCGCGCCCGCTCTACGAATTTTTTCTCACGCAAATGGAAACCGCCCTCGGCCGCCCCGTCGCCCGCGGCGAATTCGGCGCCGAGATGAAAGTCGCCCTCGTCAACGACGGGCCCGTCACCCTCGTCATCGATTCCCGCCAGCGCGAATGAGCACTCACGCCCTTCTCCTTCTGTCAGTCCCGTCAATCCTTCCCCAAGCTCCGTGCTCCGCCCTCACCGGTCGAATCGAAACAGCTCCGCATCTGTATTCATTTCTCCAATACAAGCGTCGCGAATGATCTCCGCTGCCAGCGTGCTGAAAATAATCCCGTTTCCGCCATACCCCAGCGCGAAATAAATTCCCGGCCTCCCGGGCGCCTCGCCGATGTACGGCAGCGAATCCTTCGTCTCCGCAAACGTTCCCGTCCACGAAAACGCCACGTCCGTGCGGATCTTCGGAAACAATTGCCCAAACCGCCGCTTCAACGCCGCCGTTTTCGCCGGTAATAACGCGTCTCGCTTTTGTGGATCGCGAAACGGCTCGTCATAACCGCCGATGATCGCCCGCCCGTCCTTCGTCGTCCGCGCATAAATATACGGCCGCGCCGTCTCCCAGATCAGCCGCGTCCCCGGCCAGCCCGTTACTTCCTCCAGCGGCTCCGTCACGATCGCGTAGGTGCTGTGGCACACCGCGGGCTTCTTCCTGAAAAAATTCAGCGCTTCATAACCCGCCGCCACGACGATTCGACGCGCCCGCACCTTCCAACCTTCCGTCGTGGTCAGCTCGAAACCCGCGCCTTTCCTCTGCCAGCGCGTGACCAGCGTGCGGTCAAACACGCGCAACGCATGCTTGCGCCGCGTCGCCGATTTCACGAGCGCATGCGTCAATCCAAACGCATCCAGCTCCGCGCCGTCGTGACTCTCGATCGCTGCATGATGCGGCAGCGTAGTTTCCGATTGGATACGTTTTCGCGTCCAGAAACCGACGCCAAATCCGTGCCGCCGTCGCAGTTCGTATTCACGTTTCACCCCCGCTACTTCCCGGGCCTCGTTCGCCAGATAGAGACTGTCGCGCATTTTGAAATCGCCCGCGTTCACCTTGCGCGCCAGCCCGCTGACCGTCCGCACCGCTCCCCGGCACAAACGATAAATACGCACCGCGTTTTCCTCCCCGATTCGTCTGCCCAACTGCCCGAGCGTGAGGTCAGTCTCGTACTGCAACAGCGATGTGCTCGCCGCCGTGCTGCCGGTCCCGATATCACGCTTGTCGAGCAGCACCGCATTCACACCGGCCTCCGCGAGACGATAGCCGATCATCGCACCGCTGATGCCGCCGCCGATGATCGCCACCTCGCAATCGAGATGGCCACGCAGCGGCGGATACACCCCGAGGATGCCGTTGTTAATGATCCAGAATGGACAGCCGGAAACGAGATCCATGGATGGCGCGCAACAAACGACATCCCCACGCACCGGCAACTGGCGCGCAGCGTTTTTCCTGCCATGCGCGGCTCAGGCGCTCGTTTTGCTGAGCAGCTTTAATCCCGCCACACCGGCGACGATCATCACCAAGCAGAGGATGCGCAACACCGTGCGCGGCTCACCAAACAGCCACATGCCGATGATCGCCGTGCCCACTGCGCCGATCCCTGTCCACACCGCGTACGCCGTGCCGACGGGCAGTTGTTTCATCGCCTGCGCGAGCAGGAAGAAACTTCCCAGCATAAAAACGATCGTGAAAACCGACGGCCACAGGCGCGTAAAACCTTCCGTGTATTTCAGGCCGATGGCCCACACGATTTCGAGCAGTCCGGCGATGATGAGATATGTCCAGGCGACGTTCATGTTTTGCGTCCGGTCGTCGACTCGGACCGAAAACGAGGTTTCCACATGCATCGCTGAGAAACCGAGCGCGCGGACAAACGAGCCGCGAGGCTTCGTGCATCGGGTTCTTCGTCCGCGTCCGCAAGTTTTTTTCGGGTTCCGCACACGCCATTTTTGCATCTTTCCCGCACGGGAGCGCGTCCTTCCGCGGTACATTTCCCTCGCACTCGACAACCCGCTCATAACGAATCTTCGGACCAATTCCCTCCGCCATGCGTCTCCGTTTTTCCGCCATCACCGCCGTCGCCGCCTCACTCGCATTCTTTCCGCTTTCCCGCGCGGCTTCTTCATCCGCGGAAGCGCCGTCGTCCGCGCAGCGAACGGTCATTCCCTTCCCCGCCGCAAAACCGCGGCTCGTGAAGAACGCGGTCATGCAGCAGATCTACGAGGAGATCAAAACGCCTTACAAATACGGCGTCATCATCAAGGGAGAATCTCCCGATGAGCTCGTCGATTGCCCCAACGTTTTCCGCCACGGCGACCACTGGTACATGATGTACGTTTCCATCAAGGGAAAAACCGGCTACCAGACCCATCTCGCGCGGTCCGACGATCTTCTCAATTGGGAGAAAATCGGCACGATTTTGTCCCACACCGCCGAGGGCCAGTGGGACGCATGGCAGGCCGATGGCGGCGTGTCGCTCTATGACACAACCTGGGGCGGCTCGCACAAGCTCGGCACGCACGAAGGCAAGTACTGGCTCTCCTACATCGGAGGCGCGCTCCAAGGTTACGAACCCGATCCCCTCGCCATAGGCCTCGCGCACACAGACGATCCCACCGCGGTCCGCGAATGGACGCGGCTTCCCGAAAACCCCGTGCTCTCTCCCGCTCAGCCGGACGTCCGCGACTTCGAATACACCACACTCTACAAAAGCGCCGTCATCCGCGACGACCAGCGCACGCTCGGCGCGCCGTTCGTGATGTTCTACAATGGCAAAGCCCCGCTTCGCGGCATCGAAGCCATCGGCATCGCAATCTCCGACGATATGCGCCACTGGCGCCGCTTCGGTCACGGCCCCGTCGTCGCAAACATCGGAACGTCCGCGTGGGCCATCAGCGGCGATCCTCAGATCACCAAAATCGGCGACGCCTGGGTGATGTTCTACTTCGGCGCATTCTACCAACCCAAGGCATTCGACACCTTCGCCGTTTCCTACGACCTCATCCACTGGACGAAATGGGACGGCCCGCATCTCGTCGAACCCAGCGAACCCTACGACAAGGATTTCGCGCACAAGCCCTGGGTCATCAAACACGACGGCGTCGTTTATCATTTCTACTGCGCCGTCGGCGACCAAGGCCGCGTCATCGCGCTCGCCACCTCGAAAGACCTGAAGGCCAAGTAAGCCGCGACGCTCCGCAAACGCACGCCGGCTCGCTTCCTCAAATCCTGCCCTTTCTGTCATCCCGTCTGGAAAACTCCCGCCTTGCGCGCCGCCCCATGCGTTTCCTCGCCGCCAGTTTTAGTCTGTTCCTAGGCTCCACGCTTGCCGCCTCGCCGCAGCTGTCGCGGATTGCCGGCAACGCATTCAGTGGCAGCTCGGTGAATGTCGTCGCCAACATCCGCCAGTCCGTCTGCACACACGGCGACCGCCAGTTCGCAGCCTATTACGACGCCGAGGGTTTCATGGTCCTCGCCGCGCGTAGTTTAAAATCGGATACAAACGACGGATGGGAGACCGCCCGCACGTCCCACCGCGGCAATGTTTCCGATGCGCATAACTCCATCAGCCTCATCGTCGACGGCGCCGGCTTTCTGCACGTCTCGTGGGATCATCACGGCAACCCGCTCAACTACGCCCGCTCCGTGACGCCCGGCTCGCTCGAGCTCGGCCCCAAGTCCTCGATGACCGGTGAACGCGAATCCCGCGTCACCTACCCGCAATTTTTCGCGCATCCGTCGGGCGACATCCTGTTTCTTTATCGCGACGGCCGCTCCGGCCAGGGCTCGCTCGTTCTCAACCGCTACGATCTTTCCACGCAGACGTGGCGCACCGTCCAACCCGACCTCATCAGCGGTGAAGGCAAACGCAGCCCTTACTGGGCCATGACGGTCGATGCGCGCGGCTCGCTTCATCTCGCCTGGAACTGGCGCGAGACCCCTGATGTCGCCACCAATCACGACCTCGCCTACGCGCGCTCCGACGACGTAGGGGAAACCTGGATACAAATCGACGGTGCGTCGCAGGCGCTGCCGATCACGGCCGCAAACGCCGGCTACGCTGCGCGCATCCCGCAAAACTCCAATCTGATGAACCCTCCATTCATCACGATCGATGCGCAGCATCGTCCTTATCTCCTGAGCTACTGGTCCCCCTCCGCAGGGGCGGCGCCGCAGTTCCAGATCATCCATCATGATGGAGCCCACTGGCGTCATACGTCCGGACCTGCGGCGAGGACCGCGTTCACCCTCGCCGGCGGCGGCACCAAGCGCCCACCGCTTTCCCGCGGCCTTCTGCTCGTGGACAACGAGCGCCTGCACCTCGTTTATCGCGACGACTCACGCGATGGCCGCGTCGTCCTCGCCACACGCAACCTCAGCAGCGGCGCGACGTGGGCCGAGCGCCTCATCACCGATGGCTCCGTCGGCGCTTGGGAGCCCTCCTACGATTCCGCCGCGTGGCAGAAACGCCACCAGCTTCACATGCTCGTGCAGCACGCCGAACAACGCGACGGTAACGATCACGACGCCGCCCCCGCACCTCCCGCGCAGATATCCGTGCTCACATGGTCGCCGTCTGCGCCGATTGTGCCCGACTCAGAGGGGACGCCGCAGCTGAAACAATAATTGAAGGATGCTTTCGAGATCCTCGCCGATTTCGTAGCGTCCCCGTTTTTTGAATACGAGTGAGCGGCAGCGATTGCTCCGCAAGGCGGCCTCATCAACCTCGTCCACCCGGATTTCGTTACCGCGCAGCGAAAGCGTTTCCATCACGGAGAGTGGCGTCCACGCAACCGGCACGCCGGTCGCGTCGAAACTCACTTCCCATCCGCCCAGTTCCCCTTCAGGCAACAGGGGCTTGGTCAGCAACGCCGGATAGCGCACGACAAAATCGGGCACCGTCCGCGTGGCCAGTCGCAGCTTCACCGCCACACTGAGTCCACGAAAATAGTCCCGGACATTCGCGACGCGGCCTGTGCGAAACTGATCGTACATATCGAGCGGATCCACGCCGAGCAGGTTCATGCCATTCCACACGCCGTGCTCGTTGCGACTCCCAAATTTTTTCCAGTCATACCAGCCCTGAAAATCGTCGGTCAGGCGAAGTCCGATCTCCAAATGGAGATGCGCACGATCCCGGGGAATCGCATAACCGCTGGCGCTTCGTCCCATGATTGCAATTTCCTGACCGCGCTCGACGCGCGCGCCGATCCGCAGCTCCGGCGCGATGCTCGCGAGATGCGCATACATCGAATAAACCGCAGGCTGCTGATCGACGTGCTCGATCACCACATAGCGACCGTAACTGCTGTGTCCCGGCTGACGGCTGACATGCCTCACGACGCCCGGCAGCACCGCGAGGATGGGATCGGTCGCTTCCCCACGCCGGTCGCGTTTCTCCGGACGTATGTCGATGCCTTCGTGAAATCGCGCACCGCCGTTGCGTACGCAGCCGTACAAGCCGGATTCCGGCACGCCCGACGCCGTCGGCTGGATGAATGTCGTGAACGGTCTGCCTTCCCAATACGCCGTGCTCGGGGTCGGCCAGGAAAGCTCGGTGCGCTGCGCCTGCGCCACAATCACCGCCAAGAACATCAGCACCAAAAATCCGGGAATCCGAGAACGTGTCGTCATGATAAAGAATCGCCCGTCATTGCGTGCCGTCAAACGGCGGCATATCCAAAAAATGGATACGTATCGCACTGCATCCGTTCATGCAGTCGTCTCCACCGTCAGCGCGCCCAGGACTTCCGAACCGATCGCGTCGGCGACCAGCCGTCCGCGCAGGGTGAGACGCAGGCACCCGTTCTCGTTTTCCGCAAGTCCGTCCGAGACGAGTTGCGCACTCAATCCATCGAGCGCCGCGGCCGCGGTGGCCGGCAGCTTGCCGCGCAATGCCGCGAGATCGACGCCTTCGTTCATGCGGAGACCGAAGATCAGCGAATCTTCGACGAGCAAGGCGGGAGTGAGCACGGTGCGGTCTTCGGTCGCGCGTCGGCCTCCGGCGAGGAAGGACAGCCATTTCTCCAGATCGGCGATATTCGTGCCGCGCTCGCCCGCATGCTGGGAGGCGCCCGAGGGGCCGAGGCCGACCCATGAATGCATCCGCCACGTATTCAAATTATGGAGACACTTGTGCCCGGGGCGGGCGAAGTTGGAGATTTCGTATTGCGGATATCCCGCGGCATCGAGCTCCGCCCACGTGCGTTCGTAGAGGCGGGCTTCGCGCTCCGGATCGAGTTTCGTTTTTCCCTGCGAAAGTTTTACCCAGAGCTTCGTGTCCTCTTCGAACGTCAGGCAATACGTCGAGAGATGATCCGGCTGCAGCGCGAGCGCGCGCGAAAGATCGTCGTGCCAGAGCGCTTCGTCCTGCCCGGGCAGCGCGAACATCAGATCGAGGTTCACACTTTGAAAACCGACTGCGCGGATCCGGTCATAGGCGCGATAGACCTGCTCCCGCGTATGCTGGCGTCCGAGCCCGCCGAGCAACTCGGGTTGAAAACTCTGCACGCCCATCGAAATCCGCGTGACGCCGATTTCTTTGAGCGCTTGCAAGCGCGCTTCCGTAACGGACGCAGGCGCCATTTCCACCGACCACTCCGCCGGCCGTTCACCGCCGCAGCACCGATGCACCACTTCACCGAGCCGCATCAGATCGGCGGGCGAAAGAAGTCCGGGCGTGCCTCCACCCCAAAAAACCGTCGATACCGGAGCATCCCATCTCACCAGCGACGCCTCCCCGGCCACTCCCGCAAGGTAACGATCGATCGACTCTCGCGTCGGCTTCTCCTGATAGAAGGCGCAAAAGTCGCACGTGGATGCGCAGAACGGCACATGCACGTACAGCCCCACGGGAGCGACGGCCCGCGGCAACTCGTGTACTGATGTGATTTCGCTCATTGCAATGATGTTGGGATTATGTTGCCTTGGCCTTCGATTTTTAATCGGAAAAATCCACATGCAAAACACCCGTTTCTCCCACGCGAGACGATTCTTCCTCGGCCTCGGCCTCATCTCCAGCATTCTGCTGAGTGGTTGTAATACCACGGCGGTGACGAATCTGACGCCGAACAGTTTGCGCGCCAATCCCTCGCACATCTACACGATCTCAGCCCGCATCAAGCCCCGGGTTGCCAACTACGTGCCGGGCACGGTGCTTCCGAGCATCATCATCAATAGCCAGCGCTATCGCATGACGAAGAGCCCGCTGGGAGAGGATATTTTCGAATTCGATTACCAGATCCCCGCCGGCCAGACCGAGCTGAAGTATTACTTCGAGTACACCTATCAGGTCCGTAACAACGGCGTGCTCAGCACGCGTGAGGATTACACCCAGGTTCATCAATCCACCATCGTCGGCCGCTACGTGCTTTCACTCGAAGCCGTGCGTGGTCCTGTCGGTGCCCGCGTGAGCATCGTCGGCCGCGGTTTCACGCCGTCCGATGTCGTCCATTTCGACGGCACACCCGTCCGCACTGTGTTTGAATCCGGCAGCGCCGTGAGCTTCTACGTGCCCTCCGTCGAAGCCAATCGCAACTACCGTGTCACGATCGGCGGCGATCTCGGCCAGGCCGAAGTCGGCACCTTCCGCGTGGATGGTGTGGGCGGCGGCGTCAGCGCCCCCACCGCTGTCGGCGGCGGCCAAACCGGTGGAGCCCTGCTCGTCAATCCGACCGCGCTTTCTCTCAAACAGGGACAGAAGGTCAATCTGACCTTCACCACGCCGGTCGCGGCTCCCGCGGGCGGCCTGCTCATCGACATCACGACCGACATTCCGGAAAGCGTGATCATGCCGGAAGTGATCGTACCGGCCGGCGCCAACACCGTCACCGTCAGCATCGAAGCAGGACGTGCCGGCGAAGGCAGCCTCTTCTGCACCGGCATCGGCGTTCGCGAACTCGTGATCCCCGTGACCGTGCGCTGAGCCCGGCAAAAAATTCTCTCCACCAAAACCGGCGCCCTCAGCGCCGGTTTTTTTGTGCGCGTTTTTTATCTGTATCCAGTCCGTGGAGACAACACTCGCCGACGCTGACGCGCCTGGCGCGAGCCGCGCAGACTATCGCTGTCCGTTATTTCACGCGCTTGAAGAGGAACGCCGCAGCCCCGTCGTGACCGCTATTCCACGGCTGCGCGAGCCGCGCATCGCTTTGTACAAACGCCCCCGACATCTCGCGAACGAACGCCTCGGCCACCGCTTCATTTTCTTCACGATCCAGGCTGCACGTGCTGTAAACCAGACGACCGCCCTGTCCCACTCGCGCCGCGGCTGCCAGCAGCAGGCGGAGTTGTTGAGCGGCATGTTGCGCGAAATCCGCCGTGCGCAGCCGCCATTTCACATCCGCGCGATGACGCATCACGCCGGTGTTGGAACACGGCACATCGATCAGCACCGCGGCATACTCCGCCGGTATACCTTGGCGCGTAAAAAGCGCTTCGCCCTCCGCCGCAAAATCTCCCGCCACCGGATGCGCGTTCACGCCCGAAACGCGGGTGAAATTTTCTTTCAGGCGTTCGCCGCGATCCGGCAGATCCACCGCCACCAATATCCCCGCGCCCATGCGGTCCGCCATCGCGAGACTTTTGCCACCCGGCGCCGCACACAAATCGAGCACCGTTTCTCCCGGCCGCGGATCGAGCAGATCGACCGCCAGCCGCGTGGCCGGATCTTGCAAATAAACGCGGCCCGCCATCAACGCGGTCTCCACCTTCGACCAGTTGCCCGGCTTCACTTCATAGAACGCGGGCCACGCCGTCGGCGTCAGCCACGTGCGCTCTTCGTCATTGGGCTCCGCCTGCGCATCGCGCCAGCGCGCATAAACCGTCGCGGGTTTTTGATTCCATTCGAGCAACGCGCGGGTTTCCGCACGTCCGAACTGGTCGAGCCAGCGACGCACCAGCCATTCAGGATGTGAAAAATAGCGCGCGAGTTCCTCGGGCGGCGCGTCGGCCGACGGCACCGGTTCCGCTGCGAGGCCCGCCGCCAGCTTGCGTACCACAGCGTTGATCAATCGCACCTCGGCCGGATTCGCGAGACGCTTGGCCTGCTCCACGGCGTGGTGCCCGACGCGCGCCGCATGATGCTCATCGCCGCCCTCGATCAATTCGTAGCCGGCGAGCAAAAGTACTCCTTGCACGCGCGGTCGTGGAGTCAGTGTAACCAACTCACGCAAATGCGCCTCGATCCGCCCGCGATGTCGCACGGCACCGAGGAAAAGATTCTGACAACGGCCTCGCTCGAGCCCGGACATGCCACGCGGCAAGGTTTCGAGCAGCGCATCCACTCGCTCGCCTCCCTCAATCCACCGCGCAATCAATCGCGCGGCCAGCGCCCAAGGCGTGGTTTTAGTGGTAGCGTCAGCAGTGCTCATCATCGCGTGAAACTCCGCGGCCCGACTCGCTTGGCAAGCGCGAAGGCTTGATCGCGCGCGCGCATTTTCCCTCGGAAACGCGTTGGTTGACATTCACCCCCCCGCTCCCCTCAACTGAACAATTCAGAATCGCCATCTCACCTTATGAATTCGGAAGCTGTCTCTGCGCTCATCGCCAAAAACCCGACGCTCAAAGCGTCCAAAGCCAAGCTGGAGGCCATGACGCCCGGTAGCTATGTCATCCACCGCAGCTGGGGCTTCGGACAGATCAAGTCGTACGACGAAGCGACGCAGAAACTCATCATCGATTTTAACTCGAAGAAGAATCACCCCATGGATCCCGCCTTCTGCGTCGGCACCATGGAGATCCTCCCCGAGAAACACCTGCTCGTGCGCAAACAGACCGAGCCGGATACGATCAATCAATTGATCGCCAATCAACCGGCGCAGCTCGTCGTCGAAGCGCTTCAAGGTTACGACAACAACGCCACCACCGCCATCGACCTCGAGCTCACCCTCGCACAGGTCATCGGCGAAGATAAATTCAAGAAGTGGTGGTCCAGCGCCAAGAAAGCCGTCGCCAAGGATCCCCGCATCGCGATCCCCGCCAAGAAAACCGAGTGCTACATCCTGCGCGAGACGCCCGTCTCCGCCGAAGATGAGGTCCTCGAACAATTCAACAACACCCGCTCCGCCCGCCGCCGCATCGCCCTCGCGGAAGAATTGCTCGCCGTCATCGACGCGGAGAGCTCGCACGGCGATCTCAATCAAGTGCTCACCGGCGTTGCCGAAGCGGTCAAGGACAGCAATCAGCTCGACGCCGCCCAGCGCCTCTACGGTGCCGCCGTTCGCGACGATCTCGCGAAGGTTCTCGGCGTCGATCCGGCCACGCTCGAGCCGTCGCAAGCCTCGTTGATCTCCAACGTCCGGGACCTGCCCGCCACCGCAGAAAAAATTCCGGTTCAGTTCCAAAGCCGTTTCCTCGAACTCGTGAAGGAGACGCACCCGATCGAAGCGCGCGACATCGCCTTCACCCTGCTCAAGACCAGCCAGGGCAAATTCACCACCGAGTGCATCAATTTCCTCGTCGAAAACGGCCACGCCGACGAACTCGCCGCCTCGCTGAAGCGCTGGCAGGTCGAGCAAAACCTCCGCGCGCCGGTTCTCCTCTGGATCATCAAGAACCGCCACTCGAAGAAGTTCGCGAAACTGCTCAACGACCTCATCACGCCGCGCCTGCTCAGCGCCATTTTCTTCGCGATCGATTACGAGGCGCTCCAGGCCGCCAACGCCCGCCGCATCCCGCTCGCCGAAATCCTCAGCGACGACACCGAGCTCATCGGCGACCTCCTTTCCACCGCCGATCCCGAGACCGCCCGCGATCTCGCCAACGCGCTCTTGCTCAACCAGGGCTTCGAGGAACTCACCAAGAAATCGCTCCTCGCCCGCTTCATCAAAATCTTCCCCTCGATCCAGTCGCTCGTCGCCGCCGATGCCGACAGCAAGGAAGAGCAGCTCCTCGTTTCCCGCGAGAGCTACGAGCGCCGCCGCGAAGAATACGAGCTGATCGTCACCAAGAAGATCCCGGAAAACTCGCGCGCCATCGCCACCGCCCGCGAACACGGCGACCTCAAGGAAAACTCCGAGTACAAGATGGCCAAGCAGGACCAGCAGGTCCTGATGGCGCAAAAATCTCTCCTCGAAAAAGAGCTCGGCCACGCCCGCATCACCGATTTCAAGGAAGCCTCCTCCGAGCAGATCAGCGTCGGCTCCATCGTGGATCTCACGCTCGGCAACGGCAAAGCCGTCCGTTACACCGTCCTCGGTGCGTGGGACAGCGTGCCGGATAAAAACATCATCTCCTACAAGACGCCCCTCGGTCTCGCCCTCCTCGGCAAAAAGACCGGCGATTCCGTCAAGGTGAAGATCGGCAACGCCGAGGAAACCTACACCGTCGGCAGCATCAGCCGCTACGCCGACGCGTAAGAGGTCGGGTTCTCAACTCACGCCAGCGGTCTCGAAACCGCTGGCTTTTTTGTGCCCGAATCTCTCGCCCGCCACCGAGGCGAGTACCCGCGAGCGCCAACAAAAAAGCCGCCCGGATCGAACCGGACGGCTGAGGAAAAAATCGTTCGTTTCGACTTACTCGAAGGTAGTCTTAAACCATTTCTGGAAGTACTGGCCGAGCACCGGCGCGGGCGTCAGCTTGCCGGAGGCTGCACTGATCAATCCCACGATCCATGCGATCAACAAGAGGATGCTGCCGATGATAGCCACCAACCATCCAAAAATCGGAATGATGGCGATGATGCCGAGGCAAAAGCCCGTAACAATAATTCCCAATACCTGACGCAGATGGTACGCGCCCAGCTTCGTCTTCTTGTTTCCATGCATCACGATTGCGACAATGAACCCGATAATGGTCAGGTAGCTCAGAATCGCTACGGTTTTGTCTTCGGAGGAAGCCGCGGGAGGCGGCGGCGGAGGAACTTCGCTGGTTGTTGTATCCATAAGTATTGTTGCCGGACGGAATAAACTCGGTTGCACGGGCAAAGTGCAAAGCAATAACTCGCGGCCAATACGATGGTCTCCCTTGTTAAAGCTAGCGCGTTCTTTCACGCTCGCCGCCGATGAACGCCTCTTGGGACACCCTTAAAATCCTCTCCGATCCCACGCGCGTTCGTCTGCTCGCGCTGCTCCTGCAGGAGGAACTCGCCGTCGCGGAACTCCAGGAAATTCTCGGCATGGCCCAGTCGCGTATCTCGTCACAGCTCGCGTTGTTGCGCCAGGCGGATCTGGTCATCGATCGCCGTGAGGGGAAAAAAGCATTTTACTCCCTGCATCCCGCCATCGCCGCGCGTCAGCTCGCCCTGGTGCGCGCCGCGTGCGACGCGGTCGCCGATCAACCCGAGCTCGGCGAAGACCGCGCGAATCTCGAACGCATCCTCACGCGCCGCCGCCAGCAATCGGAGGCGTACTTCAATTTCATCGCCGGCAAGCTCGGCAAAAATTACTGCCCCGGTCGCTCGTGGGAAGCGATCGGTCACCTCGCACTTCGCCTCACTCCTGCCATCACCATCGCCGATCTCGGCGCCGGCGAAGGAATCATTTCCCAACTTCTCGCCCGCCGCGCCGAACGCGTGTGGTGTATCGACAACTCGCCGCGCATGGTCGAGGTCGGCACCGAACTCGCCGCCAAAAATGGCTTCGCCAATCTCACCTATAAACTCGGCGATATCGAGGCCGTGCCACTGCCCGACGCCTCGGTCGATCTCGCCATCCTGAGCCAGGCGCTCCACCACGCGCAGCATCCGCAAAAGGCCGTTTCCGAAGCCTTCCGCATCCTCAAGCCCGGCGGCCAGATTCTCCTGCTCGATCTCAAGGCCCATACATTCGAAAAAGCCCGTGAGCTCTACGCGGACGTCTGGCTCGGTTTCAAAGAAAGCGAATTGCACCGCTTTCTTCAGAAAGCCGGTTTTCAACAAGTCGATGTCACGGTCGTCGCGCGGGAAACGCACGAGCCGGGCTTTGAAACCTTGCTCGCCTCGGGCATCAAAGCCTGAGCCGCTCCCGTTCGCGGGATGCCGAGTTGCGACGCAGCTCATTTGACTCCTCTGCCGCGCGACCTAGCGTCCGCCTTTCCTGCATGGCCGACTTCCTCGACGAAACACCTTCCACCGACGACTCCAAACGCTGCGAACGCGCCTTCTTGATCGGCGTGCAAACACCGCAGATGCAGCCCGGCGAAGCCGGCGAACTCCTCGATGAGTTGCACGAACTGGTGGAGAATCTCCGCATCGGCATCGTCGGCCGCGAACTCGTCAATCTCCGCACAGCCACACCGGCGACCCTTTTAGGCAGCGGCAAAACCGAGGAACTCATCGCCCAGGCAAAAGCGGTCGAGGCCGACCTGATCGTCATCGACGAAACCCTTTCACCCGCCCAGCAGCGCAATTGGGAAAAACTCTCCGGCGTCGCCGTGATCGATCGTGAAGAGGTGATCCTCGATATTTTTGCCGATCGCGCCCGCACGCGCGAAGCCGTCCTTCAAGTCGCACTCGCGCGCATGGAGTATTCGCTGCCACGCCTCACGCGCGCCTGGACCCACCTTTCGCGTCAGCGCGGTAAAGGCGCCTTGGGCGGCGAGGGTGAAACTCAGCTCGAGCAAGATCGCCGTCTCGTCCGCGATCGCATCGCCCGTCTCAAACGCGAGCTCAACGAAGTGCGTCAGCAACGCGGCGTGCAACGTCACAAACGTTTGCGCGTCCCCGTCCCCACCGCGGCCATCGTCGGCTACACCAACGCGGGAAAATCCACGCTGCTCAACGCCCTCACCGGTGCAGCCGTCCTCGCGGAAAACAAACTTTTTGCCACGCTCGACCCCACCACACGACAGCTGCTTCTGCGGGGAAATCAGAAGCTCCTCGTCACCGACACCGTCGGTTTCATCCGCCGGCTCCCGCACCGTCTGGTGGACGCGTTCAAGGCGACGCTCGAAGAAGTCATTCTCGCCGACTTCCTCATCCACGTGGTCGATGTCACCAATCCCGACTTCGAAAAACACCACGCCACGACGCTCAGCGTACTCGAGGAACTCGGTGCCACCGATCGCACAATCGTCACGGTTTTCAATAAAAACGACGGTGCCACGGACGACATGCGGCGCCGGGCGCGCCATCTCGTCTCCGACGGTCTTTTTGTCAGCGCCCGCAGCGGCGAGAATCTCGGCGCCCTCCAGGATCGCTGCATCGAGTTGATCGCGGATCAATTCGGCGCCACCGAACTTTTCATCCCGCATTCACGCTACGATGTCATCGCCAAGCTTCACTCGCTCGGCCACGTGCAAAGCGAGGAGCAGGAAGACGACGGCGTGCGCATCCACGGTCGTTTTCCCCCGAGCCAGAAGGCGCTGTTTGCGCCGTTCGAAGTATCCAAATAAAAACGCGCGGCAGGCTGGCCGCGCGCGTATCCAAATTTTCATGACGCCGGCCGGCGTCGCATCAAACAGTCGCGTCGTAGATCTGCACCTTCGCGAACCACGGCCGGAAGTTCTCCAAGAACTTCTGGTGAATCGGATCCGCCTGATAGGCATCGTGCGCCGCCACATCGGCAAAGGTGATCGACAACGCCGCCGTATAGCTCGCGTCCACCACCGGACGCGGAGGGATCGGCGCCGGACGACCGGTGTGAAGCGTCTGCACGCCCGCGATGCCGCGCAGCGTTTCCAATCCCGTAAAAAACGCCGCACGATCGGCGTCACTCAGTTCGGGTTTCAGCCAGAAGAAGACAGAATGGATGATCATCGACGCGATTCCCTGCCGTCCGCCGTGCCTTGGCAAGACGTGAAGCGCGGCAGGAAAAATCCTGCGGTTTTTTCCGCGGCCGTCATCAGCTGAGGAGATCGGCTATCGAGTCCGTCTCTGTGCTGATGTCCGCGAAAAGCCACGAGGAGAGATAACGCTCACTGCCTGAAGGGACGATCACCACGATCTGCTTGCCCTTGTTTTCAGGCCGCTTCGCGAGCTGCAAACCCGCCCAAACCGCAGCGCCCGCGGAGATGCCGATTGGGATGCCATCGAGTGTGTTGACCTGTTTGCTGACAGGACCCGAATCCGTGTCTTTTACGCGGATCACTTCGTCATAGATTTGGGTGTTGAGCACCGAAGGAACGAAGCCCGCGCCGAGACCTTGGAGTTTGTGCGGGCCCGGTTTGTCACCGGAAAGCACGGCCGATGTGTCGGGTTCCACCGCGACGATTTTCACGGAGGGTTTGCGCGATTTCAGCACTTCGCCGACGCCGGTGATCGTGCCGCCGGTGCCGACGCCGCTCACCACGATGTCCACCTTCCCATCGGTATCGTTCCAGATCTCCTCGGCCGTGGTCTTGCGGTGAATCTCGGGATTCGCGGGATTGTCGAATTGTTGCAGTATGACGCTGTTTGGAATCTTCGCCGCGAGTTCCTCCGCTTTTGCGATGGAACCTTTGATGCCCTTCGCGCCCTCCGTGAGCACCAGGCGGGCGCCGAGGATCTTAAGAATTTTCCGCCGCTCGACCGACATCGTTTCGGGCATGGTGAGAATCAACTTGATGCCTTTCGCTGCGGCGACGAATGACAGCGCGATGCCCGTGTTCCCGCTGGTCGGCTCGATGAGCACGGTGTCCTTGTTGATCCTCCCCGATTTCAACGCCGCGGAGATCATCGCGACACCGATGCGGTCTTTGACGCTCGATAGCGGGTTGAAGAACTCGAGCTTGAGCAACACATCTGCCTTTGCGCCGTGGACGGCGGCTGTGCGATTGAGACGCACGAGGGGTGTATTGCCGATGGTTTCCGTGATGTCGTTGTAGATCTTGGCAGGCATGTTGGATGAAAAGAGCGAATTGGATGGCACCCTAATTATATCGTGCTCCGATGCAATTTGATTTTTATTTTGACCACGTTGCCAAAGCGCCCGCCCGGATAACCTCTATCGTCGCATCGCAATATCCATCTTCCCCATCCCACTCATGAAATCCGCTTCCTTGCACCTGGCCACCCGTTGCGCCCGCGCCGGTTCACTCTCCCGGGAATCAGGCGCCAACGACGCCGTGCAGCCCCCCATCGCCCAAAGCGCGATCTTCGATCTCGGCACCACGGAGGATGCCGAGGCAATCTTCGGCGGCGTGCGAAAAGGCTATGCGTATTCGCGCTTCGGCAATCCCACTGTCGATGCGCTCGCTCGCGCGCTCGCCGATTTGGAAGGAGGTGCCGAAGCATTGATCACCAGTTCGGGAAACGCCGCCCTGCTATGCGCGGTCACCTCCGCTTTGCAGGAACGGAGCGGGCCGTTGCTCACCCATCCCGATATCTATGGAGGCAGTTTTGAACTGCTGCAGATTCTTCAATCGGTTTACCGGGTGCCGGTCGAAATCGTCGATCCGGTTGACGAAAAAGCATGGTTTTCCGCGATCGATCGCGCCGGTGCGGTGTTGATCGAAACACCCTCGAATCCGCTCATGCGCCTCATCGATCTGCAAGCAACGACCGAGCGCGCACGAGCCGCGTCAGCTCCGGTGATCGTGGACAACACGCTCGCCACGCCCTTCAACCAACGTCCCTTCGACTTCGGCGCGGAGTGGGTCGTGCATTCGACGACCAAATATCTCAACGGCCACGCAGACCTCATCGGAGGCTGCGTCATCCGGCGTCAGCCGCTGAGCAAAGCACACCGCGCCATTCATAAAAATCTCGGGGGCACGGTGAACGCCTTCGAAGCCTGGCTCGTGCTCCGCGGCCTGCGGACCTTCGCCCTCCGTATGGCCACGCATAACCGAAACGCACAGGAAATCGCCGCATGGCTCGACCAACGGGCGGACGTTTCCTCCGTCTATTATCCCCGGCTTCACTCGCATCCGCAGAACGACATCTTCTCCCGGCAAATGAAGCATGGCGGCGGCGTGCTGTCGTTCGAACTCGCGGGAGGCGCCGGGGCGGCGGCACGATTTATCGACCGCCTCACGTTGATCGTGCACGCCGTGAGCCTGGGCGGGCCGGAAACGCTGGTCACGCGTCCGGCCGCATCGAGCCACCGCGGCATGACGCCGGACGCTCGCAATCAAGCGGGCATCACCGACGGATTGATTCGCCTTTCCACCGGACTTGAAGCCTCGGAAGATTTGATCGCCGACCTCGCGCAAGCCCTCGCGCCATGAGCGACGACAAAACCACTCCGCCCCAGTGCCGCAGCGATGCCCCGGGCTTCGCCGCGGATCCCGAACTGCCCTGCGACAAATGCGGCAAGTTTGGCGCGTATGCCTGGGATGGCGCGACGCTCTGTCTGCGATGTTATACCGAACAAGGATCTTGCTGCGCCGAGCGCGAGGAGCCCGATATCAGGCCACCGGCGACGCGCGACGAATAACTAAACTCCACACAGCGGCGGACGATCAGTTGTTCAATGAGTACCCCACGATTCAACGGTCCTCTGGCGCGTTTGTTACTCCCAGTCTCCGGCTCCACGCCCGACCCTTGGCCCGCCGAGATCGATGCCGCGGCCAAACAGCGTGACGCCATTCCGCTTTGCCTGGCCTGCCTATGCCCGCAGGAGACGCCGCGCTGGTTATGTCCGCACTGCGCGTTTCCCGCGGGGAACTACTCCGCGACCATGCCCTTCATCACGGTGTTTGTGGAAGGAGAACTATTTCGCCGCGGCGTTTCCGGACCTCCAGAACGTAATATCGGGCAAACCCTGTTCCTAATTCTGTACTCCATCGCATCATACAATCTCTTCGCCCCGATCTACTGGTTCTGGCTGTTTCGAAAAGCCACCGGCAAACCGATCAGCGAGGGTTATCGTCGGGAATACATCCCTGCGGCCGTCGCTGGCGAAGATGACGCCCCCGCACCAAGCCCGCCGGTCTGAAACGCCCCGATGCCGTGATTGGCTGCCCGACATGGATTCGAACCATGACTAGGTGAGTCAAAGTCACCTGTGC